>JBCNQE010000040.1:0-3326 GCA_039592975.1 Ralstonia sp.
CGTCATGCTGGCGTTTTCGGCCACGGCAATGAAGGTGCGGACGAGGGTGATGTCGAGGTTCTTGGCCATCGCTGCATTCTAGGAGCTAATGCATTGGCGCAAAAACCGCATCGTTGCTAATGGCTTGTCAGCGCACGAGCAGCTTCATCATCGTCTCGAACGTCTTGCCGTAGGGCGCGCGGAACAGGCCCAGCCCGTTCAGCCGGGCCTGCCTGAACACCGGCTTCATCTTCGAGAACCGCTCGAACCCATGGATGCCGTGGTACGCGCCCATGCCGCTGGGGCCTACGCCGCCGAAGGGCAGGTCGTCCTGCGCCACGTGCAGCAGGGTTTCGTTGATGCAGACGCCGCCGGCAATGGTGCTGCGCATCACGCGGTCGATGGTGCTGTTGCTGCGCTCGAACACGTACAGCGCCAGCGGGCGCGGGCGCGCGTTGATGTAGTCGATCGCCTCGTCCAGCGTGCGGTAGGGCACCAGCGGCAGCAGCGGGCCGAAGATCTCTTCCTGCATGACGCGCATGTCGTCGGTGCCGCCGGTGATGAGCGCGGGCGGGAACAGGCGCGTGGCGTCGTCGGGCGCGGCGTTGGCAAGCGGCAGCACCTGCGCGCCCTGCTCGCGTGCCTCGTCGGCCAAGGTGGCCATGCGCTGGAAGTGGCGCGGGCTGATGAGCGTCGTGTAATCGCGGTTGCGCGCCATGTCGGGGTACATCTTGCCGACCAGCTTGCGCGCCGCATCGATGAAGCGCTGTTCGGTGCCGGCAGGCAGCAGCACGTAGTCGGGCGCCACGCAGGTCTGCCCGGCGTTGAGCAGCTTGCCGACCAGCGTGCGTTCCACCGCGCGGTCGAAGTCCGCATCCGGCCCGATCAGCGTGGGCGATTTGCCGCCCAGCTCCAGCGTGACGGGCGTGAGGTTGTCGGCGGCCGCGCGCATGACGTGATGGCCCACGTTGGTCGAACCGGTAAACAGCAGGTGGTCGAACGGCAGCCGCGAGAAGGCCTCGGCGACGGCGGCATCGCCATTGATGACGCGCACCTCATCGGCGGCAAAGCTGCGCTCGATCAGGTCGGCAAACAGGGCGGAAAAGCGCGGCGTGTATTCCGAGAGCTTGACCATCGCGCGGTTGCCCGCTGCCAGCGCGGAAACCAGCGGCCCAATGGTCAGATAGATCGGGTAATTCCACGGTACGACGATGCCCGCCACGCCCAGCGGCTGCGGAATCAGCCGCGTGCTGGCGGGCCGGAACCACAGGCTCACGCCCCGGCGCTGCACGCGCATCCAACGCTTGCCGTGCGACAGCGCATGCTTGATGCCGTCCACGCTCGGGAAGATCTCCAGCAACTCGGTCTCTTGCCGCGAGCGGTTGCCGAAATCTGCGCTGACGGCCTGGGCGATGGCGTCGCGGTTGTCCATGACGAGGCGCTTGAGACGCATCAGGCGGTCGCGGCGCACAGGCCAGGCGGGCAGCATGTCGGCCTGGTGGGCAGCGCGCATGGTCTCGAAGGTCTGCTGCATGCGCAGCATGTGCGGGGCTGGCAGATCGGCAGGTTGCATGGGGCGCTCCTGGCAAGGTTGGCGGATCGGCGCAATTGCAAAGCAGTATGGCCGCCAGACGCCTTTGCGACGGCCTGATACGGCCGAACCGTGTGCGGTATGCCCGGCGCGCGTGCGCGCGCGCAACCGTGTGCCAGCAACTAATTGCTGCGATGCAATATCCCGCCATTGGCGTCAGCTCAAGGGTTTGGGCGCCGCCTTCCGCCGCTTTGTTGCATGCCATCGAACGATGCCTCTAATGCGGGTAAGCCCGGTCGTTTGAAACAACCCGGCGCGCCTAGGATGTGAACTCGAGACCGGCAATAAGCCGGCGGCGTCGCTCGCCCATTAGAAAACCATCCGGAGACACCCATGGCCACCGAATCGCAGACATCCGCGCTCACTTTTGACTACGTCATCGTCGGCGCAGGCTCAGCCGGTTGCGCGCTTGCCAGCCGGCTGACCGAAGACCCGGACGTGACCGTCGCGCTGCTGGAGGCTGGGCCGCACGATCATCATCTTTCCGTCTGGGTGCCGGCCGGATGCGCGGCGTCGCTGCCGTTCAAGAACAAGCGCAACTATGGGTTTCAAACCGTGCCGCAAGCGGGGCTGGGCGGCCGCCAGGGTTATCAGCCGCGCGGGCGCGGGTTGGGCGGCAGCTCGTCGCTCAACGCGATGATCTACATCCGCGGCACGCCGAGCGACTACAACCACTGGGCGGCGCTCGGCTGTACAGGCTGGAGCTGGAACGACGTGCTGCCCTACTTCAAGCGCTCCGAAGGCAACGAACGCTTTGCCGGCCGCGATGATGACGCGCTGCACGGCGGCACCGGCCCGCTGCACGTGAGCGACCTGCGCACCGGCAACCCCATCGCACAACGCTTTGTCGATGCCGGCGTGGCCGCAGGCTACCGCCGCAACAGCGATTTCAATGGCCCCGACCAGGAAGGCGTCGGCCCATACCAGGTCACGCAATACAACGGCGAGCGCTGGAACGCCGCGCGCGCCTACCTGCATGGCGGCGACAAGGCCGACGCCACGCTCAGCCGCAACCGCCGCCAGCTGACGGTGATGCCCGACACGCAGGCGCTGCGCATCGTCTTTGAAGGCAAGCGCGCGGCAGGCGTGACGGTCGAGCGCGGTGGTCGCACTGAAACGCTGCGCGCACGTCGCGAGGTGATCGTTTCATCGGGCGCGTTTGGCTCGCCGCAGTTGCTGATGGCTTCGGGTGTGGGCCCCGCGGAGCATCTGCGCTCGCTCGGCATTCCCGTCGTGCACGACCTGCCCGGCGTCGGCCAGAACCTGCAGGATCACCTCGACATCATCCTGCACAAGAAAGTCTTCAACCTGGATTTGATCGGCTATTCCGCGCGCGGCAGCGCCCACATGCTGGGCGAGATCCTGCGCTACCGGCGCGAGCGTCGCGGCATGCTGGCCACAAACTTTGCCGAAGCCGGCGGCTTCATCAAGAGCCGGCCCGAACTGGCCGATCCCGATTTGCAACTGCACTTCGTGGTGGCCATGGCCGACAACCACAACCGCACGTTCAACTACGGCCACGGGTATTCGTGCCACGTGTGCGTGCTGCGCCCGAAGAGCCGCGGCGAAGTGCGTCTGGCCTCCGCCGACACGCGCGAGGCACCGCTGATCGACCCGAAGTTCCTCTCCGACCCCGACGACATGGCCGGCATGCTCGCCGGCTTCCGCGCCGTGAAGAGCATCTTCGCGCAGCGCCCGCTGGCCGACCTGGGCGGGCGCGAGCTGTATTCCGGAAACATCCGCGGCGACGGCTCCG
>JBCNQE010000041.1:0-3124 GCA_039592975.1 Ralstonia sp.
TGCAGCAACTCATCATCGCGCGCGAACTGCTGCGTGCGGCGGCGCCCGCCAAGTCCTGAATACGCCACGTCCACGCCAGAGACGGAGAGTCCTCCATGCCCAGCGCCCATATCGACACCTTCGCCCGTGACCGGCTGCCGCCGGCGGAGCTGCAACCGGTGTATCGCTTCGACCTGCCAGCGCTGCAGTTTCCGCTGCAGCTCAACTGCGCCACCGAACTGCTCGACCGCCGTGTTGCCGCAGGCGAGGGCGGCCGCCTTTGCATCCAGGCGCCCGGCGTCCGTTGGACATACGCCGATCTGCAGGGGCACGCCAACCGCATCGCCAACGTGCTGGTCAATGAGATGGGCGTCGTGCCGGGCAACCGCGTGCTGCTGCGCTCGCCCAACAGCCCGATGCTCGCCGCCTGCTGGTTTGCCGTGATGAAAGTGGGTGCGATTGCGGTGACCACCATGCCGCTGCTGCGCGCCAAAGAGCTTGGGCAGATCCTGGGCAAGGCTGAGATCGGATTCGCGCTGTGCGATGCGCGGCTCGTCGACGAGCTGCGCGATGCCGTGGCGCAAGCGGTCACGCCCGTGCAACTGCTGTGCTTTCACGATGACACGCCGGAAGGGCTGGAGGCGGCCATGGCGCGCCAGCCGGCCACCTTCACCAACGTCGATACTGCGGCGGACGACACGTGCCTGCTCGCCTTCACGTCGGGTACGACGGGCGTGCCGAAAGCGACGATGCATTTTCATCGTGACATCCTCGCTATTTGCGCGTGCTGGCCGCCGCATGTGCTGCAGCCGCGCGCGGACGACATCTTCATCGGCAGCCCGCCGATGGCGTTCACGTTCGGGCTCGGCGGTCTGCTGCTGTTTCCGATGAGCGTAGGTGCTTCGACGGTGCTGCTGGAAAAGGCATCGCCGAACGATCTGGTCGATGGCGTCCGCACGTTTGGCGCGACGGTTTTGTTTACCGCCCCGACCACGTACCGCAACATCGCGGCGCGCGGAGATGAGCTTCGTGCCACGCCGCTGCGCCGCTGTGTGTCGGCAGGCGAGGCACTGCCGGTGGCCACGCGCACGCTGTGGAAGAACGCCACCGGCATCGAGCTGATTGACGGCATTGGCGCGACCGAGATGCTGCATATCTTCATCTCAGCCGCCGATGCCGACGTGCGCCCCGGCGCCACCGGCAAGGCCGTCCCCGGCTATGTCGCACAAGTCGTGGATGACGGAGGCAACCCTGTGCCGCCGGGCGCGGTGGGCCGCCTGGCGGTGCAAGGCCCGACCGGCTGCCGCTACCTGGCCGATGACCGTCAGCGCGCCTACGTGCGCAACGGCTGGAACCTTACGGGCGATGCCTATGTGATGGACGAGGAAGGCTACTTCCACTACCACTCGCGCACCGATGACATGATCATTTCGTCCGGCTACAACATCGCCGCGCCCGAGGTGGAAGACGCGCTGATGCAGCATCCGGCGGTGGCCGAGTGCGGCGTGATCGGCGAGCCCGATGAAGAGCGCGGGCAGATCGTCAAGGCCTTCGTTGTATTGCACCCCGGCCACGCGGCGGGGCCGGAGATGGTCAAGACGCTGCAGGACTTCGTGAAGCAGACCGTGGCCCCGTACAAGTATCCGCGCGCCATCGAGTTCCGTACGAGCCTGCCGCGCAGTGAAGTCGGCAAACTGCTGCGCTACCGCCTGCGCGAACACGACAAATCATGAGTGACTACCACTTCGAGCGTGCCGCCCGCATCCGCTTTGCACACTGCGACCCGGCCGGCATCGTCTACTTTCCGCAGTACCTCGTGCTGTTCAACGGCCTGGTCGAAGACTGGTTTACCGATGGCTTGGGCGTTTCGTATGCGCAGATGCTGGGCCCGCGCCGCATCGGCCTGCCCATCGTCAAGCTGCACTGCGAGTTCAGCGCCATCAGCCGCATGGGCGACGATGTGCAGTTCAAGTTGAAACTGGAGCGGCTGGGCAATGCGTCGCTCACCTTAGACCTGGATTGCTGGGCCGGCGACGAACAGCGCGTGCGCTCGCAGCAGGTGCTGGTGTTTACCGATCTCAATACGCATCGCGCGATGCCGATGCCGCCCGATGTGCGGCAGGCGATCGAGGCGAGCGTTCAACAGTCGCAATCGAACTAGAAGGAATTGCATCATGGAAGTACTCCTCCCTCCCAACTGGCCGCGTCCGAAGGGCTATGCCAACGGTGTGTCCGCGCGCGGGCGCATGGTGTTCGTGGCCGGCATGATCGGCTGGGATGCGCAGGGCGTGTTCCACACGGATGACCTGGCCGGTCAGGTCCGCCAGGCGCTGCAGAACATCGTCGAAGTCCTCGCCGCTGGCGACGCCAAGCCCGAGCACATCGTGCGCATGACGTGGTACGTGACCGACAAGAAGGCCTACGTGGCGGCCTACCCCGAGATCGGCAAGGCGTTCCGCGAACTGATCGGCAGCTTCAGCATTGCGATGACGGCAGTGGAAGTGGCCGCGCTGGTGGAAGACCGGGCGAAGGTGGAAATTGAGGTGACGGCGGTGGTGCCGGATTAGCCGTTTTTGGTGCCTAACGGGAGACAAAAAAGTCTGTACGTGGACAAAAAAGTCTGTACCAAGACAAAAAAGTTTGTACCTAGACAAAAAAGTCTGTACCAAGTCCGCTGTTGAGACGTATAGACACTGGTCCTCCGATTAAGCGGGGGACCAGTGTTTTCTTTCGAATAGGTGTCGGTTAAGCGGAAGCAGGCATCGCCGCTGCTTCCCAGACCTTACCCTTCATCCACTGCTCAGGCGTCAGCGAGGCGCGCATGCTGTGTTTGCACTTATAAAGGGTGATGAGACCGCCGTCGAAATTTGGCGCGCTGCCAGTTTGAAGATACTGACCTTCCCTTGGTCGAACGGAGCGGACCACGTATGCATAGACGCTCTCTTTGTCAAGCGCGCCAATTTGTACAATGCGGAGTCGGAGCCGTCGCTGCCTATTGGCCAATGTGCTCCCGCACTGCCGCAGATAGCCCACGAGCGCCTCTCCCAATGATTCGTTCCAAGTCCTCAGTAGGCGTGCCGGCAATCTGCGCTAAAGAGTGCAACCCGGCTCGCCAAAGGCCTAGAAGTTCTCCTCGCGACAGCAC
>JBCNQE010000042.1:0-2921 GCA_039592975.1 Ralstonia sp.
TCGATGATCTGAAAGGCGAGGTGGTGGGCGCGCAGGTCGGCACGGTGTTCCTCGACATGCTCAACAAGAAGGGCATCTTCAAGGAAGTGCGCAGCTACGACTCGGTGGCCGACATGACGCGCGACCTGGCGCTGGGCCGTATCAAGGCCGGGCTGGGCGACCAGCCGATCATCGCGTACCAGATTCGACAGAACGCCTTCCAGGGCGTGAAGCTCGCGCCCCACTACAAACCCGCCAACGTGGGCGACGTGTGCCTGGTGGTGCGCAAGGGCGATACGGAAACCCTCAACCGCCTCAACAAGGCCATCGCCAAGATCAAGGCAGACGGCACGCTCGATGCCATCGTGAAGAAGTGGGGCATCTGATTTTCGGATCGGTGATGCGCCATGAGTGTTGCAACGTTTCTTGAGAACGCGCAGGACTTCCTGCCGATCTTGCTGAAGGGGGCGGTTGTCACGGTGGAGGTGACCGTGCTGTCGTTCCTGCTCAGCAGCGTGATCGGCCTGGGGCTCGCGCTGATGCGCCTGTCGCCCATCAAGGCCGTGTCCGCGGCGGGGGCGACGATCGTCAACATCATTCGGGGGCTGCCGATCATCGTGCAGCTCTTCTACATCTACTTCGTGCTGCCGGACATCGGCATTCAACTCACGGCGTTCCAGGCGGGCGTGATCGGGCTGGGCATTGCGTATTCCGCATACCAGGCCGAGAACTTCCGCGCCGGCATCGAGGCCGTGGACCCCGGGCAACGTGAAGCCGCGCAGGCGATGGGCATGCGCGGCGCGCTCATCATGCGGCGCGTGATCCTGCCGCAGGCGTTTCGCATTGCGCTGCCGCCGTACGGCAACACGCTGGTGATGATGCTCAAGGATTCGTCGCTGGTGTCCACCATCACGGTGGCAGAAATGACGCGTGCGGGGCAGCTTATCGCTTCGTCCACGTTTCAGAACATGACGGTCTACACGCTGGTGGCGCTGCTGTATCTGGTGATGAGCCTGCCGCTGGTGTTCGGCCTGCGCAAGCTGGAACACCGCTTGGGCGCAGGGAGGGCCAAACGATGAGCATGATCGAGATCCGTGATCTGCAGAAACACTTTGGCGACCATCACGTGCTGCGCGGCGTGAGCTTGCACGTGAACAAGGGCGAGGTCGTCTGCCTGATCGGCCCGTCGGGCTCGGGCAAGTCGACCGTCCTGCGCTGCATCAACGGGCTGGAGTCGTACGACGGCGGCGAGATCCGCGCCTTTGGCGAACGCGTCGATCAACACAGCAAAGCCATCCACACGCTGCGCAGCCGCATGGGCATGGTGTTCCAACGCTTCAACCTGTTTCCGCATCGCAGCGTGCTGGAAAACGTGATGGAAGGTCCGGTCTATGTGAAGGGCGAACGCCCCGAAGCGGCGCGTGCCAAGGCGATGGCGCTGCTGGACAAAGTGGGCCTGGCCGCCAAAGCAGAGGCTTACCCGGCGCAGCTCTCCGGCGGCCAGCAGCAGCGTGTGGCGATTGCCCGTGCACTGGCGATGGAGCCCGAGGCGATGCTGTTCGACGAGCCCACGTCTGCACTCGACCCCGAACTCGTCGGCGATGTGCTGGAGGTGATGCGCGCACTCGCCCGCGAAGGCATGACGATGATCGTCGTCACGCACGAGATGGGTTTTGCGCGCGAAGTGGCGGACCGCGTGTGCTTTCTGCACAGCGGCACCATCGTCGAAGAAGGCCCAGCCGCGCAGGTCCTGGGTGCCCCGCGTCAACCGCGTACGCAGGACTTTCTGCGCCGCGTGCTGCACAAACCCGCCGATGCTCCGGCCGGAGAACTCGCGCCATGACGCAGCCGCACCTCGATATCGCCCCCGGCACATCCGGCGGCGAGCCGCTACCGCCATCGTTGTGGGCTGCCACCGCACCGGCCGCGCCGCCCACGCCTGCGTTGATGGAATCGGTCACCACCGACGTGCTCGTCATCGGCGGGGGTTACACGGGGCTGTCCACCGCGCTGCATCTGGCTGAACGCGGCACGCAGGTCACCGTGCTCGAAGCCAACGATCCGGGCTGGGGCGCTTCCGGGCGCAACGGCGGACAAGTCAACCCGACGCTCAAGCACGACCCCGATGAACTGGTGAGCCTGCTGGGCGCCGCGCGTGCCGAACCGTTGATCGATGCTGTTTCGCGCTCCGCCGATCTGGTGTTCGATCTGATCGACCGGCACCGCATCGACTGCCAGCCCGTGCGCGCCGGGTGGCTGCAGCTTTCCTATTCGGACAAGGCCGTGCCGGCGCTGCATGCGCGCGCCCGGCAGTGGGAAAAGCGCGGCGTGCCGGTGGAAATGCTGGACCGCGCCGCCGTCGCGCAACGTGTCGGCACCGAGGCGTTTGCCGGCGCATGGCTCGATGGCCGCGCGGGCGCCATCCAGCCGATGGCGTATGCACGCGGGCTGGTGCGTGCCGCGCAGAATGCCGGTGCCGCCGTGCATGGCCGCACCGCGGTCACCGCCCTAGAGCGACAGGGCACGCACTGGATCGCCACCACCAGCACGGGCGCAAAGGTGCGTGCGCAGCGCGTGGTGATCGCCACCAATGGCTACACCGGCCCGCTGTGGCCCGGGTTGGCGCAAACGGTGCTCTCAGCCAACAGCTTCATCGTCGCCACCAAGCCGCTCAAGACGGCTGAAGCCGAGCGCATCCTGGCGCGCGGCGAAACGGCTTCCACATCGCAACGGCTGCTGCTGTATTTCCGCAAAGACGCAGCCGGGCGCCTGCTGATGGGTGGACGCGGCTTCTTTGCAGAGCCGCGCGACGCAGAGGATTTTGCACACCTTGAACGCTCGCTGGAGCTGCTCTTTCCACAACTCGGCCCGCTTGAGTATGAATACCGCTGGGCGGGCCGCATCGCCATCACGCGGGATTTCATGCCGCATATCCACGAGCC
>JBCNQE010000043.1:0-2673 GCA_039592975.1 Ralstonia sp.
GCGCGCGCCCGCACGTCGGCCAGCTTTTCGGCCACGGCGGCAGGCGGTTCGCCCCAGGTGAGATACGTGTCGACCTGCTCCGCTGCCAGTTCGTGCGCCGCTTCCGACGACCCACCGAAATACACCGACGGATGCGGCCGCTGCACGGGCGGATACAGCACCTTCGCGCCCTTCACGCTGAGATGCTTGCCGGTGTAATCCAGCGCAGCGCCTTCATGGCTCGCGGCCAGCGTTTCACGCCAGATGCGGATGAATTCTTCCGAGGCTTCGTAGCGTTGTGCGTGGTCCAGGAACAGACCATCGCCTGCCAGCTCCGACGGGTCGCCACCCGTGACGAGGTTTACCAGCAAACGGCCATTCGAGAGACGGTCGTACGTGGCAGCCATGCGCGCGGCCAGCGTGGGCGCCATCAGCCCCGGGCGCACCGCGACCAGAAAACGCAGACGCTTCGTCACCGGAATCAGGCTCGCGGCCACGATCCACGGGTCTTCGCACGAGCGGCCGGTGGGAATCAGCACGCCCTCGTAGCCGAGCGTATCGGCGGCTACGGCCACCTGCTGCAGATAGGTGTGATCGACTTGGCGGGCGCCCTCGGCGGTGCCGAGATAACGGCTGTCGCCGTGCGTCGGGATGAACCAGAAAACTTGCATGACAGCTCCTTGGACTGTGTTGTTCTCAGATCAACGCAACAACTCAAGCGCGGGCAATGGCCAGTTGCGCCGGGGTCGGGTGCCAGACCAGTTCGATCGGCTTGACAGGGCGCGGAATCAGCCCCAGCCCGTGGAAGGCATCGGCCACGCGCTGCTGCTCGGCCACCGCTTCGGGCGTGACCGGCCGCACGGACGAAGGCGGCCGGCGCGACAGGAACAGATGCACCGTCGCCAGCGACAGCCCGGAGAAATCTGCAATGCGCTGCGCGGCTTCCTTGCGGTTCTCCTGCACGAGGCGATCGGCGCGCGACAGCTCTGCAAAGATGGCGGCAATGGTGTCGCCGTGCTTTTCCGTAAAGGCCGTCGGCGCGAAATAGAACGAGTTGTTGGACGACAGCGTGCGCCCGGTGGCCAGCACGCGCGGCTTGATCGCGAGTTCCGTGGCGGCGTAGTACGGATCCCAGATGCCCCAGGCGTCGACGCTGCCGCGCTCGAAAGCGGCGCGCGCGTCGGCCGGCGTCAGGTACACGGGCTGGATATCGGCAAAGCTCAAGCCGCCCTTCTGCAGGCCCCGCACGATCAGGAAGTGCGCGCTCGAACCCTTCTGCAGCGCCACGCGCTTGCCCTTCAGGTCAGCCAGCGTCTTGAGCGTCGAATCCTGCTGCACAAGGATGGCGGAACTGTCCGGTTTGGGTGGCTCCACGCCCACGTAGCGCAAGTCCTTGCCCGCCGCCTGCGCGAATACCGGCGGCGTATCGCCCGTGATGGCGAGGTCGAGACTGCCCGCAGACAGCGCTTCGAGCTGCTGCGGCCCGGCCGGAAACTCCAGCCAGCTGATCTTGGTGCCCGGAAAGCGCTGCTCCAGCGCCCGGTTCTCTTTCACGATGACGAGGTTGACCGCGCTCTTCTGGAAGCCGATGCGCAGTTGCGCGGGCGGCGTCACCTTGGGCAGGCCGGCAGACGCCGCTGTTGCAGTTGCGGCATTGGCGGCATGCGCGATGGGCCCAAGCGTGGCAAGCGATGCCCCTGCCACGGTGGCACTCAGCAGGCGGCGGCGTTGGATGTCGATGGTCATGGCAATCAGCGCGCAGCTTGTTGCGTCGTCGGCTGCCACGCGGAGTCGGCCACCTTCACCGGACGCGGAATCAGCTTCAGTGCGTGGAAGGTGTCGGCAATGCGCTGCTGGTCCGCCAGCGCCTCGGCCCCGACTGGCTGGATGCCGTAAGCAATGCGCGACACCGAACGCGCCACCACCGCCGGCTCCAGGCCGAGCTGCGGGCCCAGGATGTTCGTCACGTCCTTCGGGTTGGCCGCGGCCCAGGTGTCGGTCTTCTTCAGTTCATCCAGCACGATGTTCAGCACATCGGGCCGCGCGCCCGCATAGCCCTTCGATGCCAGGAAGTACTGCGAGTTATTGACCACGCCGGTGCCGTCGGCCAGCACGCGCGCGCCCAGTTGTTGTTCGGCTGCGGCAAAGAACGGATCCCAGATCACCCAGGCGTCAATGGCGCCGCGCTCGAAGGCGGCACGTGCGTCGGCGGGTGTGAGGTACACGGGCTGGATGTCGCTGTAAGGCACGTTGGCTTTCTCCAGCAACTTCACCAGCAGGTAATGCACGTTCGAACCCTTGTTGAAGGCGACGCGCTTGCCTTTGAGATCGGCCACGCTCTTGAGCGGCGAAGTTTTCGGCACGATGATCGCCTCGCCGCCCGGCGCGGGCGGCTGGTTGCCGACATAGACGAGGTGCGCGCCAGCAGCCAGCGCGAAGATCGGCGGCGCTTCACCCGTGGTGCCGAAATCGATGGCGCCCACGTTCAGGCCTTCCAGCAGCTGCGGGCCCGCCGGAAACTCCGTCCACTTCACTTCGATGCCCTGCGCGGCAAGGCGCTTTTCCAGCGTGCCGCGTGCCTTGAGCACCGTCAGCGTGCCGTATTTCTGATAGCCGATGCGCAGTTGCTTGGCAGCGGTCGGGGGCGGCGCATCGCTGTTGGCAAATGCGGCGGGCGCGCCGAGCGTGGCGAGC
>JBCNQE010000044.1:0-2527 GCA_039592975.1 Ralstonia sp.
GCGGGTTGCGCGAGCTGAACGACGTGCTGACCAAGCTGCTGCAAGGCAACGACCATCGCAAGAAGAACGCGATGGGCGGCGTGCTCACGGCAGCGGAAATCCTCAACCTGGTGCCGAGCGCCGTAGAAAGCTCCGTCATCGAAGGCGTGCGCTCGCGCGATCCGGAACTGGCCGATGCCATCGTCGAAAAGATGTTCGTGTTCGACAACCTGATCGATCTGGACGGTCGTGCGCTGCAGACGCTGCTGCGCGAGATCAGCCAGGACGTTCTGGTGGTGGCCCTCAAGGGCGCCAAGCAGGAGTTCCGCGACAAGGTGTTCGCCAACATGTCGCAGCGCGCCGGCACGATGCTCAAGGAAGAGCTGGAAGTGCTGGGCCCGGTCAAGGTGTCGGAAGTCGAAGCGCAGCAGAAGGAAATCCTGGTGGTTGCGCGCCGCCTGGCCGACGAAGGCGAAATCACCATCGGCCGCAAGGCGGAGGACGCTTATGTCTGACCGTGCTGGCCGCTTTGCTGTGATGGGGCGCTGAGATGCCGCGTCCGCCGATCATCCCGCGCGACACGCTGGTCGAATACCAGGCGTGGGAGCCGACCGACTTCCGTCGGCAGGCCGCAGAGGCTGTTGCTGCCGCCGCGCCGCCGCCTCCGCCGCCCGAGCCTGAAGAACCGCCGATTTCCGAAGAGGAATGGCAGGCCGCGCTGGACGCCGAGCTTGCCACCGCCCGTGACGAAGGCCGCCGCGATGGTTTCGCGCAAGGCTTTCAGGATGGCTTTGAACAAGGCCGTCGCCAGGGCGAGGAAGATTCCAAACACATCGCCGCGCTGATGCAATCCGTGCGCGACGCGATCGACCAATTGAACGGCAGCGTTGCCGAAGAGCTGGTCGATCTGGCGTTGCAACTCGCGCAGCAGTTTCTGCATGGCGCGCTGCATGCGCAGCCTGAGCGCATCCTGC
Source organism: Ralstonia sp. (assembly GCA_039592975.1). Classification (GTDB taxonomy): domain Bacteria; phylum Pseudomonadota; class Gammaproteobacteria; order Burkholderiales; family Burkholderiaceae; genus Ralstonia. Next base: position 954 of record JBCNQE010000044.1, read on the forward strand.
CGCTGATTCGCGAAGTGCTGGGCGATGCGCCCACCGCACCGGCGCCCGCCATGCTGCGCGTGCATGCCGATGATGCAGAGCTGATCCGCCAGACGCTGGGCACCGAGCTGGCCGCCGCCGGCTGGACGCTCATCGTCGATGCCGCCATCGAGCGCGGTGGCTGCCGCGTGCAGACCCGCTTTGGCGAAACCGATGCCACGCTGCAAACCCGCTGGGCCGAACTGACCCGTGCGCTGGGCCGCGATACCGCATGGCTTGCCAGCGAGCGCTCGGAAGCCGAACGCGTGGCAGGAGGGGCACTCCATGTCGCCTGAGACCATGCAGCCGGCAGCGCAGAGCGCCGTCAACAATCCCAACGTGCGCATGTGGCAAACCCACTTGCAGCAGACCGCGCAGCGTGCGCGTCTGGCGCGCCCGGTGGTGACGTGCGGCAAGCTTACGCGTGTGGCTGGCCTGGTCATGGAAGCCGTTGGCCTGAAGCTGCCAGTGGGGAGTGCCTGCCGCGTGGAACTGCCGCACGGCCGGCACGTGCTGGCCGAAGTGGTGGGCTTTGCCGAAGAGCGCGCTTTCCTGATGCCGCAAACGGATCTGATGGGCGTGGTGCCCGGTGCGCGCGTGTTCCCGCTGGAGCCGCAACGTCTGGCGGTGTCGAGCGAAGACGGCGCCGACCCAACGATTTCACACAGCAAATACCTGCCCGTGGGGCCGCGCCTGCTGGGCCGTGTGGTGGACGCCAACGGCGAGCCGCTCGACGGCAAGGGGCCGCTGGGCGCGCATGAAGACCTGGCCTGGGGCACATTGAACCCGGCGCCGCTGAACCCGCTCAAGCGCAAGCCGATCGAGCATGTGCTCGACGTGGGCGTGCGCGCCATCAACGGTCTGCTGACCGTCGGCCAGGGCCAGCGTCTGGGTCTGTTCGCCGGCTCCGGCGTGGGTAAGAGCGTGCTGCTGGGCATGATGGCCCGCTACACCGAAGCCGACGTGGTGGTGGTGGGACTGATCGGCGAGCGCGGCCGCGAAGTCAAGGAATTCATCGACGAGATTCTTGGCGACGAAGGCATGGCCCGCTCGGCCGTGGTGGCCGCACCGGCAGACACCTCGCCGTTGATGCGCCTGCAGGGCGCCGCTTACGCCCACACGATTGCCGAGTACTTCCGCGACCGCGGCTGCAACGTGCTGCTGATCGTTGATTCGCTCACGCGCTATGCGATGGCGCAGCGCGAGATCGCCCTGGCCATCGGCGAGCCGCCGGCCACCAAGGGCTATCCGCCCTCGGCATTTGCCAAGCTGCCCGCGCTGGTCGAGCGTGCCGGGAACGGCATGGTGGATGCCAATGGGCGCGGCGGCTCCATCACCGCGTTTTACACCGTGCTGGCCGAAGGCGATGACCAGCAGGATCCGATTGCCGATGCGGCGCGCGCCATTCTGGACGGTCACTTCGTGCTTTCGCGCAAGCTGGCCGAGCAGGGTCACTACCCGGCCATCGATATCGAACAGTCGATCAGCCGTGTGATGTCGGCCATCGTGCCGCGCGAGCAGCTCGACACGGCCCGCCGCTTCAAGCAGCTCTATGC
>JBCNQE010000005.1:0-287123 GCA_039592975.1 Ralstonia sp.
TGGAAACGAAACTGGAGCGTGTGATCAGGCACTTCGATCAGGTGATTGGCGTCAGCGTGTTGCTATCGGTCGATAACCACAAGGAGAAGGATCGGCGTCAGTACGCGGAAATCAACCTGCACCTCAAGGGGAAGGACGTCTTCGTTGAATCACACCATGAAGATCTTTATGCGGCCATCGACCTACTCGTCGATAAGCTGGACAGGCAAGTGATCAAGTACAAGGACCGCGTGCAAGGACACGATCGCGACAGCATGAAGCACCAGGCCTTCCAAGCCGTGCAGATGCAGCAATAGTCAACGGCACCAGAAAAAACCGCGCCCTCGGATGGCGCGGTTTTTTTATGCCGTGGTGCATTCCTGACGATTCCGATTGCATCGGAATTAAGTCGGGCTAAAATCTGACGAAAGTACGAATGCTGGCGTAGCGCGGATCTTGGCGTGATGCCGGCAAAAACAGGGTCGATGCGCGGGCGTAACCCGCCGGCACCGGCCATTTGCAGCCCTGGGGGATTCGCCTCTCTGCCCTGCGCGGCACGCCACTGGTGCGCCGCACAAAGCCGCGCGACGCGTGGTCTATAATGACCCGATTGTCCGCGCGCCAACTTGGTGCAGAAGGACGCCGCTCATTTCACGCATTACACATGAATCGCTTGGCCAAACTGCTGCCGCCCGGGAACATCACCCTCGACGTCAGCGTAACCAGCAAGAAGCGGGTATTTGAACAGGCAGGCCTGCTGTTCGAGAACAACCATGGCGTGTCGCGCGCCGTTGTCACCGACAACCTGTTCGCACGCGAATCGCTGGGCTCTACCGGCCTGGGCGCCGGCGTAGCCATCCCGCATGGTCGCATCAAAGGTCTGAAGCAACCGCTGGCCGCGTTCATGCGCCTGTCTGAGCCGGTGCCGTTCGAGTCGCCCGACGGCAAGCCGGTCTCGCTGCTGATCTTCCTGCTGGTGCCGGAACAGGCCACCCAGCAGCATCTGGAAATCCTCTCTGAAATCGCCCAGCTATTGTCTGACCGCGAGATGCGGGAAGGCCTTGCTACCCTGCCATCGCCCGAGGCGATTCACCAGCTACTGACCGACTGGCGGCCGTAAGCGCAGCGCAATCGGGGCCGCGCGCAACCGATTGCGAACGCTCATCGCCCCAACGGCGCACCGTGCCCTGCTATGGAACTGACCGGCGTTACCGCCCAATCGATTTTTGACGACAACGCAGCCGATCTGAAGCTGTCGTGGGTCGCCGGCCTGGAGGGCGCGGACCGCGCATTTGACGTGGATTTCGCCAAGGAAGCGACGTCCGCGGCGGACTTGGTCGGGCACTTGAACCTCATCCACCCGAACCGCATCCAGGTGCTCGGCAAACCCGAGATCACCTACTACCAGCGCCTGTCGGAAGAAAACCGCAAGCGCCAGATGGGCGAACTGATCCTGCTCGAGCCGCCGTTTCTGGTGGTGGCTGACGGCGTCGACCCGCCGCCCGACTTGGAACTGCGCTGCACGCGTTCGTCCACGCCGCTGTTCACGTCGCCGATTTCCTCGGCGGCGGTGATTGACCACCTGCGGCTGTATCTGTCGCGCATCTCCGCGCCGCGCGTGACGATGCACGGGGTGTTTCTCGATATCCTCGGCATGGGCGTGCTGATCATGGGTGACTCGGGCTTAGGCAAGAGCGAACTGGGGCTGGAACTGATCTCGCGCGGCCACGGCTTGGTCGCCGACGATGCGGTCGACTTCGTGCGCCTGGGGCCAGATTTCATCGAAGGCCGTTGCCCGCCGTTGCTGCAGAACCTGCTGGAAGTGCGCGGCCTGGGCCTGCTCGACATCAAGACGATCTTCGGTGAAACGGCCGTGCGTCGGAAGATGAAGATCAAGCTGATCGTGCAGCTCGTGCGCCGCAACGACGGGGAGTTCGAGCGCCTGCCGCTCGATTCGCAATACCTCGATGTGCTCGGCTTGCCGATCCACATGGTGAAGATTCAGGTGGCGGCCGGTCGCAATCTGGCCGTGCTGGTGGAAGCCGCCGTGCGCAACACCATCCTGCGCCTGCGCGGCATCGACACCCTGCGTGATTTCATGGACCGCCAGCGCGCGGCCATGCTGGCAGAGGCGGCATCGCACTCGCCCCAGGGCCGCCTGCTTTAACAAAGCCGTTACAAAGTCCAGCAATTTGCCCGGTTTTACCCTAGTTTTCGTGGCAAAACGTCAACCCGGCATGCGGCATCACCGTTGTGGAGGGGAATGCGCCGGGCACGCACACGGCGCCGTTCATCGCGAGCGCGGTGACACATTCGCCCGCTCTTCTGTCGGTACCCAAGGAGAAACCACGATGAAACAACTGATTGCCGCTTGCGCCCTGGCGCTCCCGTTCCTCGCCGGCCAGGCTTTCGCCCAGAGCAGCGCACCGGCCGCCGCTCCGGCAGCACCGGCAGCTGCGCCCGCCGCCAAGAATTCGCAGCAAGACAAGATGAAGCAATGCAACATGGACGCCGCCGGCAAGAAGGGCGACGAGCGCAAGGCGTTCATGAAGGGCTGCCTGTCGGACAAGCCGGCGGCCGCCGCCAAGCCGATGACCCAGCAGGAAAAGATGGCCGCCTGCTCCAAGGCCAACAAGGGCAAGAAGGGTGACGAGTACAAGAACGCCCAGAAAGCGTGCCTCTCGAAGGGCTGAGCACGCGCCTGGCTTGACGCACAAAGGCGGCCACACCGGCCGCCTTTTTTGTTGGTCGCTGGTTTGCCACAGAGGGATGCTATCCTCGCGTCATGCGCATTACTCTCATCACCGGCATGTCGGGTTCGGGGAAGTCAGTCGCCCTGAACGTACTCGAAGACGCAGGCTACTACTGCGTGGACAACCTGCCTGCGCAGTTCATCCCCGAACTGGCGCGCTATCTGGCGGACCAGGGCTATACCCACCTGGGTGTCGCCACCGATATCCGCAGCCGAGAGTCGCTGCGCAAGGTGCCCGAGACCATCACCACGCTGCGCAAGGAACACGACGTGCGCATGCTGTTCCTGACGGCGAGCACCAGCGCCCTGGTGCAGCGCTATTCCGAAACGCGCCGCCGTCACCCGCTCTCCATCCGCAATGGCCGGCCTGATGTGGCAGGCTCGTCCGCGAGCGCCAAAGACGCCGACACCTCGCTCATCGAAGCCATCGAGATGGAGCGCGAGCTGCTCAGCCCGCTGGCGGACCCAGCGCACCGCATCGACACCAGCACGCTGCGCACCAACGCCCTGCGCGCATACATCAAAGAATTCATCAGCGACGAGCCGCACGACATCACGTTGATGTTCGAATCGTTCGGCTTCAAGCATGGGGTGCCGACGGACGCCGATCTCGTCTTCGACGTCCGCTCGCTGCCGAACCCGTACTACGACACGCAACTGCGCCCGCTCACCGGCCGTGACCAACCTGTCGTCGACTTTCTGCAAAGCCAGCCCATGGTGCTGGCGATGGCCGAGGACATCCGCGCCTACGTGGAAAAGTGGCTGCCGAGTTTCATCGCCGACAACCGCAGTTACCTGACCGTCGCGATCGGCTGCACGGGGGGGCAGCATCGTTCGGTGTACATCGCGGAACGGCTTGCCACGTACTTCCGCGCGCATGGTAATGTGTTAGTCCGCCACCGCGAATTGGCCGTAGACGGCTGAGCCGCGCGGCGTCACGCGAAGGTCTTGCCGCCGTCCGCTGAAGCCCGTCCATGCAAGAAGACATCGCTCTCTCGCCTTTTTCACCGCTGCCGCCGCTGCCCACCGAGCTGCCGCTGTTTCCGCTGCACACGGTGCTCTTTCCAGGTGGACTGCTCCCGCTGCGCATTTTCGAAGCCCGCTACATGGACATGGTCCGCACCTGCCTGCGTGACAAGACTCCGTTTGGCGTCTGCCTGATCGAACGCGGCAATGAGGTGGCTACGGCCGAAGCCGCGACTGTGCCCGTCGATGTTGGCTGCATTGCCCACATCGTCGAATGCGACATGGAGCAACTTGGCCTGCTGATGATCAAGGTGCGCGGCACACAGCGCTTCAAGGTGCTGTCGTTCGAGAGCACGCCCAACGGCCTGATGCGTGCCACGGTGGAACCCATCGGCGTCGATGTGGAAGACTGCAAGGGTGAACTCTTCGACGATTGCGTCAACGCCCTGCGCCGCATCGTGGCCACACTCGGCGCGCGCGAAGACGGCAACGTGCCGATGGCCGAGCCGTATGACTGGAACAGCCCGAGCTGGGTCGCCAACCGGCTGTGCGAACTGCTGCCGGTGCCGCTCAAGGCCAAACAGAAACTGATGGAACTGATGGACGCGGGCATGCGTATCGAGATCGTCCATCGGTACATGAAGCAGCATCACATTCTGTGATGCGCTATCGGCCAAATTAGGCCGAGCTAGATCAGGCTCGGCTGCACCAGCGTCTCCAGCGCCAACTTCACCGGCGCGGGCAATCCCACTGAATTGAGCTGCGCGAGCGGCAGCCAGCGCCAATCGTCGCCCAGCGCGGCGGGCTTGGCGATGTCCGCGCGCAGCAAGTGCATGTGCAGGCGGAAGTGCGTGAACGTGTGCGTCAGCGCGCCTGCCATTTCCACCGCAGAGACCGTGCCGTACGCCCGCGCCGCCCGGCGCACGGTATCGACGTCCAATGGGTGCGCGTCAATTGCATCGTCCATTTCGCCCACCAGCGGCAGCGACCACAAGCCCCCCCAGATGCCTCGCTGCGGACGGCGCTGCAGCAGCACCGCATCGTCGTGCAGTGCGATCACGAGTGTGGCAGCGCGCTCGGGGATGGCCTTGCGCGGGCGCGGCACGGGCAGCTCCATCACGCGCTCCGTACGGCGCGCTTCGCAGAGCGATTCGAGCGGACAGTCACGTTCGCCCGTCAGGCATGCGGGCTTGCCGCGTGTGCAGACCGTGGCGCCCAGATCCATCAAACCCTGCGTGTAGGGCTGAATGCTTTCGGCAGGCGGTAGCACGGCTTCGGCGATGCGCCACATCGTGTCTTCGACGCGCTTGTCTCCGGGAAAGCCATCGACGCCGAATGCACGCGCAAATACGCGCTTGACGTTGCCATCGAGGATGGCCGCACGCACGCCATAGGAAAACGCGGCGATGGCCGCGGCAGTCGAGCGGCCGATGCCCGGCAACGAGGCCAAGACTTCAGGATCGCGCGGAAAGACGCCGCCGTGCTCAGCCACCACGATCTGCGCGCAGCGATGCAGATTGCGTGCGCGCGTGTAGTAGCCGAGGCCCGCCCATGCGGCCATCACATCATCGGCGGGCGCCGCGGCAAGCGCTTGCACCGTCGGAAAACGTTCGATGAAGCGCGCGTAGTACCCCAGCACCGCCGTCACCTGCGTCTGCTGCAGCATGATCTCGGAGAGCCACGTGCGATACGCATCGCCGGTGTTCTGCCAAGGCAGGTGGTGACGGCCATGGCGCTGCTGCCAAGCGACGACGCGTACGGCGAAATCGTCAGGAAGCGAAGGCAAAACGGGTGCGGGTTGAGCGGCGGCGCGGCGCGTGCGGCGTGGTATGGCAGTCATGCGTGTGATGAAGAAGCAGCGCACGGAGAATGCACGCTGGCGGCGATCCTACCAGAACAAAAAAGGCGCCCGCAGGCGCCTTTCCCATACATGACGATGTGCGTCAGGCCGCAACGGACTGCTGCTCCAGAATCGTCCCTGCCGCGAGGATGCGATCGGTGTATTGAGCGATCACGCCACTGCGCTCATCCAGCGTGTTGAGCAGCGCTTCGAGTTCGGTGATGCGGGCTTCCAGCGTATCGGTAGCTTCGTGGATACGCTCGATCGAATCGACACGCTTGCGCAGTTGCTTCTGGTGATCGCGCACCTGCGCTTCCAGCGGCGTCATGACCGACTTCAGCCAGATCTCGATATCACGGTTCATGTCCTGGAAGGTGTCGAGCACGCGGCTGGCCACCGTCGAGAACGCACCGTGCACGAGCTGCGGCTTCGGACGGGTCAGGAAGCTGAACGCGCCAAAGTGGTTGTGCGCCAGCATCAGCGTTTCCTTCAGATCGGCGTCATAACGCGTGCCCAGGAAGCGCAGCGGCGGCGACAGCGTGAAACCGTGCTCGGCGTTGAACTTCTTGTACATGCCGTCGACCATCTGGTGCAGTTGGTCAATGCGGTTGGCCGCATCGCGCACCAGGCCGGTCAGGTGGCCGAACAGCTTGTCCATGTCGTCGCGCAGGCCACGCGAGAACACGCGCTCTTTCATCTTCTCGCGCGCTTCGCGCATGGTCGAGCGGATCTGCTTGAGTTGCACGCTCTTGATGATCTCCGCGCTGTGGCGGCCGAACACCGTGCGTAGCGCCTGGAACTTGGCGATGCTCTGCTCGAACTCTTCCTTCTCGCCCTGCACGCGCATCAGCATGTGCTTGACCATCGTGTGGTTCTTGCCGCGCAGGCCGCGCAGTTCAAACAGCTGCTCGACGATGTCGCGGCGGCGCATCTGCAACAGTTGCTGCGCGCCGGCGGCCATGTCCTTCACCGCCAGTTGCACTTGCTCGGTGACGATCTCGCGACGCTGCGGGATCAGCTGATCCGACAGCACCGACTCCAGTTCCGGCAAGCGGCTCTTGGCCAGCAGCTCATGATCCTGGCTGACCTTGGCCAGCAGACCCTTCTGCGCCGACACCGGGTACACGCGCTCGACGTCGATATCGAGCACCTGCGCCGTCGTCATGATCTGGCGGCCGACTTCGTTCTCGATTTCCTGCTCGGTCTTGAGCGGGTCCCACAGGCCGTCGACCTTGTTGAGCACGGCGATGCAGCCCTTGCGCTGGCCACCGCCCACGTGCGAGCGCCACAGTTCCAGGTCGCTCTTGGTCACGCCGGCGTCCGCCGCCAGCACGAACACGACGACGTGCGCATCCGGAATCAAACGCAGCGTCAGTTCCGGCTCGGTACCGATGGCGTTCAGGCCCGGCGTATCCAGGATCACCAGACCCTGCTTGAGCATCGGATGCGGGAAATTGATGATCGCGTGGCGCCACTTCGACACTTCCACCGTGCCGGCGGCATCCACCGAGAATGCGGCATCCGGATCAGCGTCATTGTAGAGGCCAAGCTGCTCGGCTTCTTCCTTGGGCACGCGCACGGTTTCCACCACGTGGCGGAACGCTTCGAGCATGCCCTCGGGCGACGACGGATCGAGCGGCACCGACAGCCAGTGGCTACCGGCATCGCGGAAGTCGGCCGTCGACGCATCGTGCAGGCGCGTCTCGATCGGCAGCAGGCGGATCGACGGCGGATAGCTTTCGTCGTACATCAGCTCGGTCGGACACATCGTGGTCCGGCCCGCCGACGACGGCAGGATGCGGCGGCCAAAGTCCGCAAAGAAGATGGCGTTGATCAGTTCGCTCTTGCCGCGTGAAAACTCGGCAATGAAGGCGACCTTCAGCTTGTCGCTACGCAGAACCCCGCGAATGCGCTGTGCGCGCATGTCTGCCTGGGCGTCGTATAGCTCCTGCGCCTGCAGCCAGTCCTGGAATTCCCCCACCGACTGCAGTACCGAAGCGCGCCAGGCGCTGTACTGCTCGAACTGTGTGCTCAGTGTGTTGTTCATCGTTCTGTCTTATTGTGTGCGCGCACCCGAAATGCAACCGCGCACCCTCCCGCCATCACCACAGCCGTGGGCATACGCCCCATTACGGCACAGAAAGGCACAAATTTAGATGGAACGATACAGGGAACCGCCCGGATTCGGTGGAACTTTCCGCTGGCGCGCGAGGGGCGGCCCGGCAAGTGTTGCGGGATGCCATCGGCGGCCGGACACCCCCCTTCGAAAATCTTGCGAAATGACGGACAAATCGCTCCAGCAGGCGCCGGGGCGGGTGCTCGGGTAGGCGCCTCAGCGCTGACAGGTCGGGCAGTAGAAGGTCGAGCGCTGCCCTTGTACGATCTGGCGAATCGGCGTGCCGCACACGCGGCATGGCAGACCGGCACGGTCGTACACGAACGCTTCGAGCTGGAAGTAACCACTCTGGCCGTCCGAGCCGACAAAGTCGCGCAGCGTGCTGCCGCCCCGGGCAATGGCATCGGCCAGCGTGGCACGGATGGCTTCGGCCAGCGCCGCGTAGCGCGGCCGGCTAATGCGGCCTGCCGCCGTAGTCGGACGAATCCCGGCGCGAAACAAGCTCTCCGAGCAATAGATATTGCCCACGCCGACCACGATGTCGCCGGCCAATAACGCCGATTTGATCGCCACGCGGCGCCCCCGGGTTCTGGCAAACATCCAGTGGCCATCGAAACGCGCGTCAAACGGCTCAATGCCGAGATTGCGCAGCAGCGGATGTTCCGCCAGGCCAGCTTCGTCGCCGGGGTGCCAGAGCACGGCCCCGAAGCGGCGTGGATCGCGATACCGCAGCGTAATCGGCACACCGGTTGCGTCGGCCAGTTCGATGTCGACGTGGTCATGCGGCCCCGGCGTCACGGGGGTTTCCAGCACACGCAGGGTGCCTGTCATGCCGAGGTGGATCAGCAGCCAGCCGCCCGTCACCCCGGCCCCGTCTCCATCCGGCATGCATTCGATCAGCAGATATTTGCCCCGGCGCAGCAAGCGCGTGACGGTCAGGCCAGCGAGCAAGTCTGGCAATGCCGGATCAATCGGCCACCGCAAGCCATGATGGCGTACCACGGCGCGCACGATACGTCGCCCGGCAATATGCGGTAGCAGCCCCAGACGGGTGACTTCCACCTCCGGCAACTCAGGCATCGAACCTCCGTCGCATGTGATGCTCCAATCTTTTTGACCAATGCGGCCGATTGTAGCGGTCAGCTACAATGCCCCGAACCCTCATCCGGAGCTTCGCAACCATGCCTCACGCCTTCTCCCGTTCGCCCGCGACGCAACGCCCGCGGCGAGTTCCACGCAGCCGAGCGATTCTGCTCGCCTCGCTGGTTGCGGGAGGCTTGGCCAGCGTGCCAGCATGGGCAGCGCAGTCGGCCACGCAGTTCGCCCATAGCGCAATCGCCCCACTCATCGCCCAGGCGACGCAGGAAGGCGGCAACCGCGCTGCCATCCAGTTGGAACGTTCGCGGCCGCGCACCGGGCTGCTGAATTCCGAGCGCACGGACCTCCCGCATGTCCCGCTCGATGCGGACATCATGTATCGCGTGCTGGCGTCGGAAGTGTCGCTGCAGCGTGGCATGGTCGAGCCGGCCTATCGGACGTATCTCGACCTGGCGCAAGACACCCGCGACCCACGCTTCGCCCAGCGCGCCACCGAAATCGCCTTCCTGACCCGCTCCCCCTCGCAAGCCTTGACGGCTTCGCGGCTGTGGGTGGAGTTGTCGCCGACGTCCATGCCCGCGCGCCAAGTGCAGCAGCTCCTGCTGGTGGCCACAGGCAAATGGTCGGAAGTCGAGCCGATGCTGCAAGCGCAGTTGAACAAGGTCTCGCCCGGCCAGCGCGCAGACGCCATCCTGCAGTTGCAGCAGCAGATGTCCAAGAGCAGCGACCCCGCCGGCGCGGTGACTGCGTTGCAGCACATCGCCGCACACGACATGCAACGCCCCGAGACGCATCTGGCGTTGGCACGCGCCAAAGTCGTCGCCAAGGACGTCCCGGGTGCACTGACGGAGTTGGACACCGCCCTCAAGCTGCGTCCCGGCTATGAAGACGCGGCCATCCTCGCCGCCGAACTGCGCGCGGACAGCGACCCCGAAGGCGCCATCACCGGCCTGCGCACGTTCTTGAAGGCCGCGCCGGCCTCCATCGACGGCCACCTCGCGCTGGCCCGCATGTACCTCGTCCGCGATCAACAGGACAAGGCGCGCGCCGAGTTCGAAGCGCTCAAGAAAATCGCGCCCAACGACGCACGCATTACGCTGGCGTTGGGCCTGCTGAACCTGCAGCAGCGCCAGTACGACACCGCCGAGCGCTACCTGAAGGAATACGTGGCCGCCACGGCCAAATCGCCTACGCTGAGCCCCGAGCCGGGCTATCAGGGCCTCGCCCAATTGGCCGAAGAGAAACGCGACTACGCCGGTGCACTCGCCTGGGTCGACAAGATCACCGGGTCGGCCAACGGCGACGGCGATGGCCAGACCGCACTCGCCGCCGGTATCAAGCGCGCACAATTGCTCGGCAAGCTGCGCCGCATCGACGAAGCTCAGCAGACCTTCGACGAACTCGTCGCCGATTCGGAAGACATTCCCGATGGCCCGCGCCGCCAAGCCTTGATGGACGGCATCCGCCAGGCCGAGATCGGCATGTTGATGGACGCCAAGGCCTACGGCCGCGCCCGCGCCCGCGTCAACGAGCTCCTGCAGAGCGACCCGGACAACGTCGAATACTCGTACCAGCTGGCCATGCTCGAAGAGCACGACGGCCACTACGACAACATGGAAACGCTGCTGCGCAAGGTGATCGACCTGCGCCCCGGCCAGGCCATCGGCTACAACGCGCTCGGCTACTCGCTGGCCGATCGCAATGTGCGTCTGCAGGAAGCGCAGGAGCTGCTGGAAAAGGCTGTCTCGCTGGCACCGGAAGACCCCTACATCGCCGACAGCCTGGGCTGGGTGAAGTACCGCCGTGGCGATCTGCCGGGCGCTACCGACGTCCTGCGCAAAGCGTGGACCGCCGCCCCGCAAGCCGAGATCGGCGCGCACCTGGGCGAAGTCCTGTGGCAATCGGGCAAGCAGGACGATGCACGCAAGATCTGGACGGAAGCCGTCAAGCTCGACGTCAACGACAACACTCTGCGTGACACGCTGCGCCGCTTCGGCCAGCCGATCCCCAACGCCCCTGCGAGCGCGAACTGATGGGCGTGCGGTTCTCCAACGCGCTTGGCGCGGTAATGCTGGGCGCGAGTTGCATGTTGTTTGCCGGCTGCGCGAGCGTGCGGCCCGCCAATGACCTCTTTGCCGGTGTGCAAGATGGCGACACCACCGTCACGCGCTATCAGGGCCGTTTCTCCGCCCGCTACACACAAGGCAACGCCGAGCAAAGCGTGGTGGGCAGTTTCCTTTGGCGCGAGCGCGGCACCGATGTACAGCTGGAATTGATGTCGCCACTGGGCCAGACCATGGCAGTGGTCAGCCAGAACCAGCAAGGCGCCACGCTCGAACTGCCCAATCAGCCGCCACGGCGCGCGCCCGAAGTCGACACGCTGATGCAGGACGCGCTCGGTTTCTCGCTGCCGGTTTCCGGCCTGCGCGATTGGCTACGCGCCCGCCCCGCCGCCGGCACGCCTGCCCACGTAGCGCGCGACGCGCAATCGCGCCCCGAAACCATCGAGCAGAACGGCTGGACCGTGCACTACGTCGCGTGGACAGACGATGCCACCACCGACGCGCACATCCGCCGGCTCGACCTGGATCGCCCGCAAGGCGCGAACGGGCCGCTCTCGGTGCGGCTCGTGCTGGACCAGTAACAGCGTCATCGTTTCATCATGACTTCCGCACCGACCGAGTTGCGCGATTGCCCCGCGCCCGCCAAGCTCAACCTCTTTCTGCATGTGGTCGGCCGCCGCCCCGACGGCTACCACCTGCTGCAAACCGTCTTCCAGTTGATCGACTGGTGCGACACGCTCCATTTCACGCGCCGCACTGACGGCCGCCTCGTGCGCACCACCGACATCCCTGGCGTGCCAGCGGAGGACGACCTCATCATCCGCGCCGCACGCCTGCTGCAAGCCGAGACCGGCTGCGCCTACGGCGCCGACATCGCCATCGAGAAACGCCTGCCGATGGGTGGCGGCATCGGCGGCGGCTCATCGGACGCGGCCACCACGCTGCTCGCGCTCAACCGCCTGTGGGGCCTCGATCTGCCGCGCACGAGGTTGATGGCGCTCGGCCTCAAACTCGGTGCCGACGTGCCCTTCTTCATCTTCGGCCAGAACGCATTCGCCGAAGGTATCGGCGAGCAACTCACACCGGTCACGGTGCCGCCGGCTGCGTTCGTGGTGATCCATCCTCGCGTGCATGTGCCCACCCCCGAAATTTTTTGCGATGAAGGGTTGACACGCGATACGCCACTCACCATAATTACGGACTTTCCTGACCAACAAATTGTCTTCGCTTACGGTCGCAACGATCTGCAAGCGGTGGCGGAAAGGAAATACGGCGAAATCGCCCGAGCTCTTGTCTGGCTGCGTCAGTTCAGCCCTCTGGCAAGAATGACCGGGTCCGGTGCCTGCGTGTTCGCTCCGTTCGATAACGTTGAGCATGCACAAGCAGTAGCGGATCAGGTGCCTTCCGAATGGGAAGGTCGGTGTGCGGCAGGTCTGACGCATCACCCGCTCGCGAGTTTTGCTGTGTAAGGTTTGCAGTTATTGCTTCTGCAATGGAGGCAGTAACCAATCGGTTGTGTAGGGGCGTCGCCAAGCTGGTTAAGGCACCGGATTTTGATTCCGGCATGCGTAGGTTCGAATCCTTCCGCCCCTGCCATTTTCTTCCTCATGTTCCCAGCAATAGCCCGGTTGGTCGTATCGCCAACCGGCGCGTCTGAAGTCAAAACAGGTGCCCCGATGAGCAGCGAAGGCTTGATGGTTTTTACCGGCAACGCCAACCCGAAACTCGCAGAAGCTGTCGTCAAGCACCTAGGCATTCCGCTGGGCAAGGCCCTCGTCGGCCGCTTCTCCGATGGTGAAGTCCAAGTCGAGATTCAGGAAAACGTGCGCGGCAAGCACGTGTTCATCCTGCAATCGACCTGCGCCCCGACCAACGACAACCTGATGGAACTGATGGTGATGGTCGATGCGCTCAAGCGTGCATCCGCCCGCCGCATCACGGCTGCCATCCCCTACTTCGGTTATGCCCGCCAGGATCGCCGCCCGCGTTCGGCGCGCGTGGCCATCACGGCCAAGGTCGTGGCCAACATGCTGGAAGTCGCCGGCGTCGAGCGCGTGCTGACGATGGACCTCCACGCTGACCAAATCCAAGGCTTCTTCGATATCCCGGTCGACAACATCTACGCGTCGCCGGTGCTGCTCGAAGACCTGCGCAAGAAGAACTACAGCGACCTGCTGGTCGTGTCGCCGGACGTCGGCGGCGTGGTGCGTGCCCGTGCGCTCGCCAAGCAACTCAATACCGACCTCGCCATCATCGATAAGCGCCGCCCGAAGGCCAACGTGGCCGAGGTGATGAACATCATTGGTGAAGTGGAAGGCCGCAACTGCGTGATCATGGACGACATGATCGACACCGGTGGCACGCTGTGCAAGGCGGCCCAGGTGCTCAAGGAGCGCGGCGCCAAGCAAGTGTTCTCGTATTGCACGCACCCGGTGCTGTCGGGTGGCGCGGCCGCCCGCATTGCCGATTCGGCTCTGGACGAAGTGGTCGTGACCGACACCATCCCGCTGCGCGAAGACGCCATCAAGTGCGGCAAAATTCGCCAGCTCTCGACGGCGCCGCTGCTGGCCGAGACCTTCACCCGCATCGTGCGTGGCGACTCCATCATGTCGCTGTTTGCTGAATAATTCAGCAGCCGTCCGAGCTCTGTTATAATTCAAGGCTTTACTGCAGAAAACGTCGATCCGACGGCACTTCTGCGGTGTTTGTGGGGCGCAATGTTGCGCCCCATTCACCAGACGGCTTGGTCGCGAGTCGTCTTTTTCGTTTGGAGCAATCATGAAAGTTGTCGCTTTCGAGCGTAGCGTTCAGGGCACTGGTGCGAGCCGCCGCCTGCGCACTGCCGGCAAGACCCCGGCCATCATTTACGGTGGCGGTGCTGAGCCGAAGCTGATCGAACTCGATCACAACGCGCTGTACCACGCGCTGAAGAAGGAAGCCTTCCACTCGTCGATCCTCGACATCGAAGTGGCTGGCAAGGTGGAAAAGGCGCTGCTGCGCGATTTCCAACTGCACCCGTTCAAGCAGCTGGTTCTGCACGTTGATTTCCAACGCGTGTCGGCCAAGGAAAAGATCCACGTCAAGGTGCCGCTGCACTTCCTGAACCAGGAAACCGCACCGGGCGTGAAGCTGGGCCACGGCATCGTGAACCACATCCTGAACGACGTGGAAGTGTCGTGCCTGCCGGCCGACCTGCCGGAGTTCATCGAAGTGGACCTGGGCAACCTGGAAATCGGCCAGACCCTGCACATCTCCGACCTGAAGCTGCCGAAGGGCGTGACCATCCTCACCCACGGTGGCGATGAGAACCCGGCCGTGGCCAACATCAGCGTGCCGGCTGGCGAGAAGTCCGCTGCTGCTGAAGAAGGCGCTGCTGCCGCTGGCGAAGACAAGCCGGCTGCCTAAGTTGCCGCACCGTCGCACCTTCGGGTGCGACACAAGAAAGCCCGCCGAGCTGGTCTCGCCGGGCTTTTTTTCTGTCTGCGCTTTCCATCGGGGCCGCCTGTCTACACCTTGAGGAAAGCGGCTATGCTTGTAGGATTAAGGGGCGCTTCCTGCACCCATCCTGGTATTTCATCGCATGATCAAACTCATCGTCGGGCTCGGCAATCCGGGCGCCGAATATGCTGCCACCCGGCATAACGCCGGCTTCTGGTTGGTCGACCAACTTGCCCGCATCGGTAACGTGACCCTACGCAACGAAACGCGCTTCCACGGCTACGCCGCGCGCGCCAGCCTGTGGGGCAATGAAGTGTGGCTGCTGCAGCCGCAGACGTTCATGAACCGTTCCGGCCTGGCCACCGTGGCGCTGGCGCGCTTCTACAAGGTGATGCCGGATGAGATCCTGGTCGTGCACGACGAATTGGACCTGCCCCCGGGCGCAGTCAAACTCAAGCTCGGGGGTGGTTCGGGCGGCCACAACGGCCTGAAGGACATTGCGGCGCATCTGACCACGCAGCAGTTCTGGCGCCTGCGGCTGGGCATCGGCCACCCGCGCAATCTGTTGCCGCCGGGCACCGCACCATCCGGCCAGCACGATGTCGCCAACTTCGTGCTCAAAGCCCCCCGCAAGGAAGAACAAGAACTCATCGACCGCGCAATCGATCACAGCCTCGACGCGCTGCCCGAGCTGATTGCCGGCAACGCTGAGAAAGCCATGATGCGGCTCCATACCGCCGCCCGCTGATCCGCCCACACAGCAAGGACATCGTCATGACGCCGTTCACCGCCCTCACCTTTCGCGCCACCGCGCTGGCGGGTCTGGTGGTCGGTCTGGCTGCCAGCCTGCCGGCCCAAGCCCAGGTCTACCGCTGCACAGAAGGTGGGCGGACGGTGTACTCGGACCACCCTTGCGGCTCGCGTTCTGTGGCGGTGCCCCTGATCGACAACACCCCGACCGCTGCCGATCAGAAAGCTGCCCTTGAGCGCGCTAGCAGCGAGGCGGCGGAAGTCCGCGAGATGGAAACCACGCGTCGCAAGGCCCAGGCCGCAGAAGACGCGCGCCAGGCGCAGCTTGCCGCGCAAGCCGCCGAGCAGGCACGCCGCCAGCAGCCGCAGCGGAAGGTGGTGGTCGCGCAGGAAGGCGTGCGTTACTGCCATCGCGTATATATCGGCCCGGCGCCCTACCCGATGCCTTATCCGACGCCGATGCCGGTGATCACCCAGCCGCCCGCCCCGCCTGTCGGCGCGCTGCGTCAGCCGAGCAACGGCCCGAAGCCATTCGCGCAGGCACCGGCTGCGCCCACGCCGATCGTGCCCCGCCCACCGCATCCGCATTACCCGCACTACCGCATCGTCTGTGAACCCGGCTATGTGTATGAGGGCCCGGAAGATCTGCTGCCAGTCCAGTAGACGGAACAGCACGTCCCAATAAAAAAAGAGACGGCCTGGACCGTCTCTTTTTTTTTGGCTCACGCCGCACGTGGCGGCGAAGTGAGCTTGATGTACTTCTGCATCAACTGTTCGTGCGTTTCCTCGTGGGCCGGGTCCTTGGGGATGCACTCCACCGGACAGACCTGCTGGCACTGAGGCTCATCAAAGTGGCCAACGCATTCAGTACATTTGCCCGGGTCGATCACGTAGATCTCCGGGCCCATCGAAATCGCGTTGTTCGGGCACTCCGGCTCGCACACGTCGCAGTTGATGCACTCATCGGTGATGATGAGCGCCATGATGCCTTCCTTGAAATGACCGGCGAGCCAATGCCCGCCAAAAGGTCATTTTATTCCGATTTGCCCGACCCTTCCGCCTTGCCGGTCTTTTCCTTGAGCCACTTTTCGACCGAGGGGAACACGAACTTGCTCACGTCGCCACCCAGGATGGCGATCTCGCGCACGAACGTGCCCGAGATGAACTGATACTGGTCAGACGGCGTGAGGAACATGGTTTCCACGTCCGGCAGCAGGTAGCGGTTCATGCCGGCCATCTGGAATTCGTATTCGAAGTCCGACACGGCACGCAGGCCACGCACGATGACGCGCGCACCGTTCTTGCGCACAAAATCCTTCAGCAGGCCAGAAAACCCTTCGACCCGCACATTGGGATAGTGGCCCAGCACTTCACGGGCGATCTCGATGCGCTCTTCCAATGCGAAGAACGGCCGCTTGTTGGGGCTCTGCGCCACCCCGACGATCAGCTCGTCGAAGATGTTGGACGCGCGCCGCACGAGGTCTTCGTGGCCGCGCGTGAATGGATCGAAAGTGCCGGGATAAACCGCGATCACCATGGTTCCTCCACCAAGGGGAAAAGAGCGTCCGTCGTGCGCGGCGTGGGACATGGCCGCGCCATTTTGCGTTCGGACACCGTTGCGTTGTCGAGCGCGGCTGGTCCCGAGCCTGCCGCCTGCAGGTGTCGCCCGATGCCCATGCACCGGTTGCGAGCGGCGTAGTTTAACCGTTTTTGCGCAGCAGCAAATGTGCGTGCACCGCACCGGCGCGCAGATGCTTGTGCAGCACCAAATCGGTGGGCAGCGCGATCCCGTCGACGGGCGCGTCGCCACGTGAATCAGCACTCACATCGATCAACGGCTGCGCCGCTTCAAGGTAGATCACCCCGCCCGGCTTGACCACACGCGTGGCGGCGTCCAACGCGCGCAAGGTCCAATCCTGCGAAAACGGCGGGTCGATGAACACCGCATCGAGCGCCGCATCGGGCTGGCGGGCCAGCCACTTAAAGGCGTCACCGGAAACGATGTCGACCATGCTCGCGCCGAGCTTGTCGCGCACCGTGTGCAGCGCACGCACCGCTGGGGCGTGGTTCTCGATGAGCGTCACATGCGAAGCGCCGCGCGATGCGGCTTCAAAGCCGAGCGCGCCGGTGCCGGCAAAGAGGTCGGCGCAGCGCCAGCCGGTCAGGTCTTGGCCGAGCCAGTTGAAGACGGTTTCGCGGACGCGGTCGCTGGTCGGGCGCAGGCCGTCGGCGTCGACCACCGGTAGCGGCGTGCGCTTGTATAGCCCGCCGATGATGCGCACCTGCTGCGGTGCGCGCGCATGCGACGTGGCGGTTTTGGCCTTGGGGCCTTTGGAACTGGGGGTACGAGGTGCCATGGGCGCGATTGTAGTGCCACCGCAAACAAAAACCGGCGGGGATGCCGCCGGTTTTTCGGATGACGCAGGCTGTGCATCAGTTTGCTGCTTGCTTCTCCGGCCCGCCCACCACGATCGTCGCCATGGTCTGCGGCTGCAGCACGCGCTGGAATGCCGTGCGCACTTGGTCGCGCGTCACGGCGGCGATGCGCTGCGTCCACGTATCCAGATAGTCGAGCGGCAAGTTGTACCAGCCGATGTTGGCGACGTTGTCCAGCAGCTTGCGGTTGCTGTCCAGGCGCAGCGGGAAGCCGTTGACGAGGTTGTCCTTGGCGGCCTTCAGTTCCACATCGGTCGGGCCATCGGCGACAAACTTGGCGACGGTGTCACGCACCACGGTGAGCGCTTGCTCGGTCTGGTCTTTGCGCGTCTGCAGCGCCAGCTCGAAGGGACCGGGCTGCGCAGCGGGCGCAAAGTAGCTACCGATGCTGTAGGTCAGGCCGCGCTTTTCGCGCACCTCGTTGGTCAGACGCGCGCTGAAGCCACCGCCGCCCAACACGTAGTTGCCGACCAGCAGCGCGAAGTAATCCTTGTCGCCGCGCGCAATGCCGGGCTGGCCGATGATGATGCTGGCCTGCTGTGCCGGGTGCGGAATGCGGATCGTCTCCGCCTTGGCCAGCGGCATCTTCACGTCAGGCAATGCCGGAGGCGTCGCGCCGTCTGCGGGCAGGCCGCGTGTGATCTGCTCGGCGATGGCTTCGGCTTCCTGGCGGGTGATGGCGCCAATGAGCGTCACCACCGCGCGCTTGGCGGTGTAGTTGGCCTGGTAGTAGCGCATGATGTCGTCGCGCGTGATGCTCTCCACCGTTTCCGGCGACGCTGTCTGCCCATACGGATGCGTGCCATAGATGGCTTGGCCGAATGCACGTTCGGCCAGCACGCCCGGCTTGGTCAACGATTCGCGGATGGCCGCCACCAAGCGCTGCTTGTCGCGCGCGAGCACAGCATCGGGGAAGGCCGGTGCGGACACGATCTGCGTCATCAATGCGATGGCGGGCGTGCGCTCGGTCGGGTCGGACAGCGTACGCAGGCGCAGGCTCGTGCGGTCCCCACCTGCGCCGCCGCCAAAGCTCGCGCCCACGTCGGCAAACGCGTCGGCAATGGCGGCTTCATTGCGCGCGGGCGCGTTGCCCTGCGCAGCGACACCCTTGTCGAGCATGCCGGCGGTGAGCGATGCGAGGCCGACCTTGGCCGCCGGCTCATAGCGCGAGCCTGCATCCACGTCGAGGTTGATGTCGAGCATCGGAATCGACGGGCTCGGCACGAAGTACACGCGCGCACCGGTCGGGGCCGTCCAGTGTTCGATGGGCAATGCAGCCAGCGCCCCTTGCGCCGCGGCTGCAATGATGGCGACCAGCGCCGTCTTGAGAGTCAGAGACATGGCGCGCATCAACGCAGCCCTCCTTCATCGCGCATGCCGGGAACAGGCTTGCGTGCCGGTTTGTTGGGGTCGATCGGTTGCGGCAGCAGCGTGGCCACGACGAGGTTGTCTTCGCTGAAGTACGTCTGTGCAACGTGCTGAATCTGCGCCGAGGTGACGGCCTTGATCTTCTCAAGCTGACGGTCGATGGAGCGCCACGACAGGCCGCTCATCTCGTTCATGCCGATCTCCATGCCCTGGCCGAACACCGAGTCGCGCTTGTAGATCTGCGCGGCCACCACCTGCGCCTTGACGCGCTTCAACTCGGCATCGGTCACGCCTTCCTTGGCGATGCGTTCGATCTGCGCGCGCAGGGCCTGTTCGATCTCGGCGGTGGTGTGACCATCGGTGGGCGTGCCGTCCATCAGGAAGATCGACGGGCCGCGGTTCAGGCCGTCGTAGCCGGCGTTGACGTCATCTGCAATGCGCTTCTCGCCCTTGACGAGCAGGTTCGGCAAGCGGGCATTGTCGTAACCGTCGAGCACGGCGGACAGGACTTCCAGCGCGTACGGGTCGACGTCCTTCTCCACATCGCGCAGCGGCGGCGTCTTGTACGCCAGCACCACGTACGGATTCTCTGCGGGCGCCTTGACCCAAATACGCTTCACGCCGATCTGTTTGGGCTCTTCCTGCGCATAGCGGCGCGGTAGATCGTGCGGCTTGAGCTTGCCGTACGTGCGCTGCGCGAGGCGGAAGACCTCGTCGGGGTTCACATCGCCCGCGACGATCACGGTGACGTTGTTGGGTGTGTACCAGGCGTGGTACCAGTTCTGCGCGTCCTGCACCGTCATCGTGTCGAGATCGCCCGGCCAGCCGATGGTCGGGTTGCGGTACGGCGCGGCGTTGAACAGCGTGGCGAGCATCTGCTCGTAGACGGTCGAACGGGCAGAGTCGTCGATGCGCATGCGGCGCTCTTCCTTCACCACGTTCATCTCCGGCTTGAACTCCTTGTCGGTCAGCTGGAGATTGGCCATGCGATCGGCTTCGAGGCCCATCACGTCAGCCAGGTGCGACTTCTCGATCTGCTGGAAGTACATCGTGAAATCACGCGTGGTCATGGCGTTCTCGCGACCACCCAGGGCCGCCACGCGGCGGGAAAACTCACCGGGGCCGACCGCCTTGGTGCCCTTGAACATCATGTGCTCGAGCATGTGGGCGACACCCGTGGTGCCGTTGTGCTCGTCGATGCTGCCGGCGCGGTACCACACCATGTGGGCCACGGTGGGCGCGCGGTGGTCTTCCTTGACGATCAGGCGCAGGCCGTTGGGTAGCGTGTATTCGTGCGTGTCGGACTGGCTGGCACCGACCTTGGCTTGGGCGGCGGTGGCCGTTGCACGGCCAGCGGAGGAGGACAATTCCTGTGCACCCACCTGACCGGCCAGCAGGCCTGCTGCCACGGCCATCACGGCCAGGGGTCGGGCGTAAGGCAAGACTCGCGACCGAGCCCGTTTTGAAACGATTCGCATGGAAGAGCGCATAAGGGCCGTCTGATAAAATTCGACGCTTGATTCTAACGGCGAAATAGACTGCCTTTTACGATGTTTAGTTTCTGGAAGAAGCGCAAGGCAGAGCCGCAACCGGCCGCCGAACCCACGCCCGCAGCGGCACCCGAAGCCGCGCAGGCGCCCATACCCGCGCCCGTGCCTGACCCTGCGGTCACACCCGACGCTCCAAGCGCAACCCCCACACCAGACGCTAGCGCCACCCCGTCCCCCTCCCCTGCGGCCGAAGATGCCCGCCCAGGCTGGTTGTCGCGCCTGGGCTTTGGCGCAAGCGCTACGCCCGAGCCAACTGCCGCCCAGCCGACGCCAGCACCCAGCCCCGCGCCTGAACCCGCTGCGATTGCTCCCGTGCAAGCTGAGGCGCCGGTTCCTGCACCTGCACCCGCCATCGCACCGCCTACGTCGGTTGCCGTGCCAGACGCCCCTGTCGAAGCCACATCGATCGACATGCAGGCCGGCGACATCGAAACCGTGCCGACGCCGCCCGTTATCGAGCAGGCCCGCAAGGGTTGGATGTCGCGTCTGCGCTCAGGCTTGTCGAAGACGAGCAAGAACCTCACCACGCTCTTCGTTGGCGTGAAGGTAGACGAAGCGCTGTTCGAAGAACTCGAAACCGCGCTGCTGATGGCTGACGCCGGCGTCGACGCCACCGAATACCTGCTGGGCGAACTGCGCCGCCGAATCAAGGCCGAGCGCATCGAAACCGCAGAAGGCGTGAAGACCGCCCTGCGCGACCTGCTGATCGAGCTACTGCACCCGCTGGAAAAAACCATGGTGCTCGGCCGCGAGCAACCGATGGTGATCATGATTGCGGGCGTCAACGGCGCCGGTAAGACGACCAGCATCGGCAAGCTGTGCAAGCACTTCCAGACGTACGGGCAATCCGTGCTGCTGGCCGCGGGCGATACCTTCCGCGCCGCCGCGCGCGAGCAGCTGGTGATCTGGGGCCAGCGCAACAACGTGACGGTGGTGGCGCAGGAATCGGGCGACCCGGCCGCCGTGATCTTCGACGCCGTGAACGCAGCGCGCGCACGCGGCATCGACATCGTCATGGCCGACACCGCTGGCCGCCTGCCGACGCAACTGCACCTGATGGAAGAGTTGAAGAAGGTGCGCCGCGTGACCGCCAAGGCGATGGCCACGGCGCCGCACGAAACGCTGCTGGTGATCGACGGCAACACCGGGCAGAACGCGCTTGCGCAAGTGAAGGCGTTTGATGAAGCGCTCGGCCTCACCGGCCTGATCGTCACCAAGCTGGATGGCACCGCCAAGGGCGGGATCCTGGCTGCCATTGCGCGGCAACGGCCGGTGCCGGTGTACTTCATCGGCGTGGGTGAGCAGGTAGAGGATTTGCAGCCGTTCTCTGCGCGGGAATTTGCTGATGCGCTGCTGGGGTAAAACCCTTTCCATCCGCGGCGAGCAGCACGATGCCGTGACTGCTCGCTCAGACGCCTTCTTGCAGCCCCCGAGCACAAACGACACGCATCAGTAACACCTCAAAGTCTCAGGACTCACCTCGCGAAAGCGGGCTTTCAACCGACATTGAGTCAGGCTTGAATAATCCAACGAGCTTTGAGGCAGAGAGGTCTGCAAGCAAAACGGTGTTGCAGGAGCTGCGGGAGACGCAAGCTGAGACGACCATGAAAAATAGATTAGATTCCATTCAGCATTTGAGAGGAATTGCTGCCTTACTGGTGGTTGGTTTTCACGCGGCATATACGATTCAATCTCACGGATGGTCTCAGATATATAGCCAACTGCTGCTCGACTGGGCAAGGCTAGGCGTGGATATTTTCTTCGTAATTTCTGGCGCGATCATGGTCATCACAACCAATGATCGCCCAGCGGGGCGGCAAAGTGCGGCGTTGTTTATGGCGACCCGGCTAGCGAGAATCGTTCCTCTTTACTGGATTTTGACTTCTGCCGAGCTTGTTATGCAGGTTTACGCAGCAAGGCATCGAGGCGAAAATTTCGACTACGCGCATGCTCTAGCCTCTTACCTGTTTTTCCCATCCATCAACCGCTATAGCGGATCAAATCTTCCTGTTCTGGCACCCGGTTGGACGCTGGAATATGAACTGTGGTTCTACGTGATTTTTTCGCTGTCCATGCTCTCACCAAGAAAATGGCGCGTGCCTATCGTCGCCACGTTCTTTATTGCGAGTTCACTGCTGAACTTGATCGTTGGAGATGCACCGATTATTGGGACATACACCAGCCCACTATTGATGGAGTTTGTATTTGGCTGCGTGATTGGCCTAGCGTATCAAAGCGGCGTAAAACTGCATAGCACGCTTGCTTTTTTGATGCCATCGATCGGACTATGCCTCCTGCTTTTCACTCTTAACATCAGCATCACAGACACAAACCGCTTCATCTATTGGGGAATACCATCCGCACTGATTGTTTCCGGCGCAATATTCTTGGAACGCGCCGACAGATGGCAGAGAATTGCCCCTCTTAAAATGCTGGGCGACAGCTCCTACTCGCTATACCTGAGCCATGCGATCTTGCAGCACATAGTGATCACGTTAGCCATGAAACTAGACCCAAATCACAAAATAGTGGGCGACGTGCTGTGGGTGCTGTTTGTAGCAAGCTCGGTGATTGTCGGTTATCTGTGCTACCGACTGATTGAAGCGCCAATCCATCAATGGCTGCGCACTAGACTGATCGATGCTCGCCCTACCATGACGGCAGAGCAAACGCTGGGCGGCACCTGATGTCTTCCTATTTCACCCGTTGCCAGACATCGTCGATGCGCTGAATACCTCGCGCTGACCGCCAACGCCCGAAGCAATCGCGCTCATCGCCCGGCACTTGCCGGGCGTTTTCATTCTTGCAATGACGAACGGTGGACTAAGCCATCACCGAAGCATCAAGCCGCATCCGGCTGCGCCGCAGGCGCCGCTCTCTGAAACGCCTCCTGCGCCATACAGTGCTCGAAGATGCGTGCCAGCGTCGGGTAATCCTCCACCGCCACATCAAACCGCTTGCCGTTGAACACCTGCGGCACGAGGCACACATCGGCCAGGGTCGGCGTATCGCCCACGCAGTACGCACCCGTGAGCGGCGACTGTGACAGCCGCGTCTCCAGCGCCGCAAACCCCAGCTTCACCCAGTGGCGATACCACTCGTTACGCGCTTCCTCTTCCACGTTGAACGTGTTCTTGAGGTACTTCAGCACGCGCGGGTTGTTGAGCGGATGGATCTCGCACGCAATCGCCAGTGCAATCGCGCGAATGTGCGCACGGTTGCTGGGCGACCCTGGCAACAGCGTGGGCTCGGGGTGTGTCTCTTCCAGGTATTCGACAATCGCCAGCGACTGGTTCAGCACGTCGGTGCCGTCGCACAGCACGGGCACGAGCGCATCGGGGTTGAGCTTGACGAAGTCGGGCGCGAGTTGCTCGCCCTTGAGCAGGTGGACCGGCGCGTAGTCATACGGCAGGCCCTTAATCTCCAGCGCGATACGCACGCGAAACGACGCCGAACTGCGGAAGTAGTTGTAGAGCTTGATCGACATGGCTGGCGGCTCTCTGCTTAGATGACCTTCACGTGCAGTTCGCCCACACCGTCGATCTTGCCGACCATCAGGTCACCCACCACCACCGGGCCGACGCCTTCGGGCGTGCCGGTGTAGATCAGATCGCCGGGGCGCAGCTCGAACAGGCGCGACAGGTACGCAATGGTTTCCGGCACCGACCAGATCAGGTCCGACAGATCGCCGCGCTGATGTTCCTTGCCATTGACCGACAGCGTGATCGCGCCCTCGCTCGGGTGGCCGACATCCTTCACGGGAACGATCGGGCCGATGGGGGCCGAGCCATCGAACGCCTTGCCGGTTTCCCACGGGCGGCCGCCCTTCTTGGCAGCGTTCTGCAGGTCGCGGCGTGTCATGTCCAAGCCGATGGCGTAGCCGTAGATGTGCTTGGCCGCAGATTCCACGGCGATGTCACGCCCGCCCGTGCCGATGGCGACCACGAGTTCGATTTCGTAGTGGCAGTCCTTCGTCTCGGTGGGGTAGACGAACTGGCCGGTCTCGCCGTCGGCGATGTAGCGCACGGCATCGGCCGGCTTGCAGAAGAAGAACGGCGGTTCGCGGTCGGGGTCGGAACCCATCTCGCGGGCATGGGCGGCGTAGTTGCGGCCGACGCAGTACACGCGGCGCACCGGAAACTGGCCTTGCCCGCCACGCACGGGAATGCCATTGACGGTGGGCGGGGTGACGACAAATTCGGTCATGCGGGTCTCCTGGGAATGCACTTGAATAAAACACATGGGGACACGGCCACCGCCCCCCGGCGACCGAGCTGCGAGCATACACCCGCACCGCCCCGGCGCGGTTCTTGCATGAGCGCCGTGCACAACGCCCCACTTTGCACCATGCAAACGAAACCGCCCGCCCCCTCCGCCTCGCCCGCCGCCGCTCACCCGGCCGGGCCGATGCGCGTGCTGCTGGTGCGTGATCCGCTCGACGCCGAGCA
Organism: Ralstonia sp.; assembly: GCA_039592975.1. Lineage (GTDB taxonomy): Bacteria > Pseudomonadota > Gammaproteobacteria > Burkholderiales > Burkholderiaceae > Ralstonia. The sequence goes on from JBCNQE010000005.1 coordinate 24,805, forward strand.
GATCAACCTGGAGCTGATCCGTGCGGGCCTGGCCGAAGCCGGCTTCATCGACGTGGGCCTGGCCGACGCCGACCTCACCCTGCCCGACCGCATTGCGCAGGCACAACCGGACATGGTGATCGTCGCGTCCGAATCCGCCGCGCGTGACACCATCGAGCACGTCTGCGTGGCCACTCAGCACGCGCCGCGCCCGATCGTGCTGTTCACCGACAACGACGATGCTGCACGCATCAAATCGGCATTCGCCGCGGGCATCACCGCCTACATCGTCGACGGGATCAAGCCCACGCGCGTCAAGGCCGTGCTGGACGTGGCTTACGCCCGCTTCGAACACGAGCGCGAGCTGCGGGCCGAACTGGACACCGCCAAGACCCAGCTGGCCGAGCGCAAGGTGCTGGAGCGTGCCAAGGGCCTGCTGATGAAGCAGATGAGCCTGTCGGAAGACGAGGCCTTCAAGCGCCTGCGCAAGATGGCGATGGACCGCAACATCAAGCTCGTCGAAGCCGCCCAGCGCGTGATTGACGTGATGGCCGGCTGAGACAGCCGACCGCCGCCCAGTTTTGGTGCGTCGCACAAGTCCAGCGCCAGAAACGCACCAGCCGGGCGCCACTTCCACCGTGGCGCTCACACAAATTCCGAGACGGTTTGGCCGTTCCTGCCCTTGATGGCGCCTTGAATTTTCGTAAGCGGGCGGAAAAAAAGGCGGGGAACTGTCTGAGCGAAGCGAGTTTTCCCCGCCTCCGCCCGGTTACGGAAATTCAAGGAGGCTTTCGCCATCTCGGGCGCGCCTTTCTTTGCTTACCTTTCTTTGGCAAGACAAAGAAAGTAAGTCGGCCCCGGCAGGGGACGAAACAAGGGATGCACCAACAACGTTGGCATACCCCTTGCAAGTGTCGCCGCGAAGCCGATGCCAACGTGGGTATCGGCACGAGACAACGGCGTCTCGATGCACGGCAACCGCGCTCCCTATCATGGAGGGGTGTGGCCGCGCGTCGGGGCGCCTTTTTCTTTTCCTTGGAGCCATGGATGGCCGCGCCAGACAAGACCGACATCGTCGTCAAACCGCTCAACCCGAAGCGCCGCAGCGTCATCAAGGCCGCGGCAACCATTGCAGGAGGGAGTGCCGTGGCATTGATCGATCCGCTGGTGCGTGCCGGTGCCTGGGCCGCCGGCTCCGATGCCCCCGAGAAGACCGAGCTGAAGGTCGGCTTCATCCCGCTCACGGACTGCGCTTCGGTGGTGATGGCCTCCACGCTGGGCATCGACAAGAAGTACGGCATCAAGATCACGCCGTCCAAGGAAGCCTCGTGGGCGGGTGTGCGCGACAAGCTGGTCTCAGGCGACCTGGATGCGGCGCACGTGCTGTATGGGTTGATCTACGGCGTGCAGCTCGGCATCGGCGGCCCGAAGAAAGACATGGCCGTGCTGATGACGCTCAACAACAACGGCCAGGCGATCACGCTGTCGAGCAAGCTCAAGGAAGCCGGCGTCAAAGACGGTGCCACCCTCAAGGCCGTGATGGCCAAGGACAAGCGCGAGTACGTGTTCGCGCAGACCTTCCCGACAGGCACGCACGCGATGTGGCTGTACTACTGGCTGGCCGCGCACGGCATCCACCCGCTGCAGGACGCGAAGGCCATCACCGTGCCGCCGCCGCAGATGGTGGCCAACATGCGCGTCGGCAATATGGATGGCTACTGCGTGGGCGAGCCGTGGGGCGCCCGCGCGATTGCCGACAACATCGGCTTTACCGCCGAGACGACGCAGGCCATCTGGAAAGACCACCCCGAGAAGGTGCTCGGCACCACGGCGGAGTTCGTGCAGAAGTATCCGAACACGGCACGTGCGCTGACGGCGGCGGTGCTGGAGGCAGGCAAGTTCATCGATGCCTCGGCGTCGAACCGCCGCAAGACGGCCGAGACCATCGCGGCCAAGTCCTACGTCAACACCGACATGGACATCATCCTGGACCGCATGCTGGGCCGTTACACGAACGGCATCGGCAAGACCTGGGACGACCCGGACCCGATGCGCTTCTATCACGACGGCGCGGTCAACTTTCCGTACCTGTCGGACGGCATGTGGTTCCTCACGCAGCACAAGCGCTGGGGGTTGTTGAAGGCGCATCCGGATTACGCGGCGGTCGCCAAGCAAGTCAACCGCATCGACATCTTCAAGCAGGCCGCAGCCGCCACCGGCACGCCCTTGCCGAAGAGCGACATGCGCACCGCCAAGCTGATCGATGGTGTGGTGTGGGATGCGAAGAATCCCGCTGCCTACGCGGACGGTTTCAAGATCAAAGCCTGACGCTTCCACCTTCTCTCTGATTGCGGTCCTTCCCGTCGATGGAGCCCGACATGAACACGCTCGTCAAAACGTTGTCCGGCGTGCAGTCCGACGCCGCTGTCCCTGCGCGCCGCATCGTCTTGCGCGACTGGTTTGTCGCAGCCGTGGTGCGCGGCTTTCCGCCCGTGCTGGGTCTGGTGATCTTCGTGCTGGCGTGGCAGGGCATTGCCACGGCCATCCCGGCGCTGCCGACCCCGGCGGTGACGTGGAAAGCCGCCGTCGCCCTCTTCGCCGATCCGTTCTACCGCAATGGCCCGAATGACCAGGGTGTGGGGTGGAACGTGCTGGCCTCGCTTGCACGTGTTGGTGCGGGCTTTGGCATGGCGGCGGTGATCGGCATTCCGGCGGGCTTCCTGATCGGGCGCTTTGCGTTTCTCAATGCGATGGCCTCGCCCATCATCAGCCTGCTGCGGCCGGTGTCGCCGCTGGCGTGGCTACCGATTGGGCTGCTGCTGTTCAAGTCCGCCAACCCGGCGGCGATCTGGGCAATCTTCATCTGCTCGATCTGGCCGATGGTGATCAACACCGCCGTGGGCGTGACGCGCGTGCCGCAGGATTATCTGAACGTGGCGCGTGTGCTGAACCTGTCGGAGTGGAAGGTGTTCACGCGCGTGCTGTTTCCGGCCGTGCTGCCATACATGCTGACGGGCGTGCGGCTGTCCATCGGCACCGCGTGGCTGGTGATCGTGGCGGCGGAGATGCTCACCGGCGGGGTCGGCATCGGCTTCTGGCTGTGGGATGAGTGGAACAACCTGAAGGTCGAGCACATCGTCATCGCCATCTTTGTGATTGGCGTGGTGGGCTTGCTGCTGGAGCACGCGCTGCTGGCGATTGCGCGGCGGTTCTCGTACGACGCGGTTTGATTGGCCTGAGGGGATGACCATGACAGAGAAGTTCCTGCGCATTGAAAACGTCGGGCAGACGTTCAAGACCAAGAAGGGCGCGTTCGTCGCGTTGCGCGATATCGACCTGACGGTGGCGCGCGGTGAGTGCATTGCGTTGATTGGGCACTCGGGGTGTGGCAAGTCGACGTTGCTGAACTTGATTGCCGGGCTGACGCGGCCGACGAGTGGTGCGTTGATTCTTGCCGAGCGCGAGATTGCCGGGCCGGGGCCGGATCGGGCGGTGGTGTTTCAGAACCATTCGCTGCTGCCGTGGCTCACGTGCTTTGACAACGTGTACCTGGCGGTGGAGCGGGTGTTTGGCAAGACGGAGACGCGCGCGCAGTTGCGTGAGCGCACGCATGCCGCACTCGCATTGGTCGGGCTGACCCATGCCGAGCAGAAACATCCGCATGAGATTTCTGGGGGGATGAAGCAGCGCGTGGGGATTGCGCGGGCACTCTCCATGGAGCCGAAGGTGCTGTTGATGGATGAGCCGTTTGGGGCGTTGGATGCGCTTACGCGGGCGCATCTGCAGGATGAGTTGCTAAAGATCGTTGCCGCCACCGGCAGCACGGTGGTGATGGTCACTCACGATGTGGACGAGGCCGTGCTGCTGGCGGATCGCATCGTCATGATGACCAATGGGCCGGCGGCGACGATTGGCGAGGTGCTGACGGTGGACTTGCCGCGGCCGCGGGATCGGATGGCGCTGGCGGAGGATTCGACTTATCACGCCTGTCGGACGGCTGTGTTGGATTTCTTGTATCGGAAGCAGCGGCATCCTGTTGCGGAAGCGGCTTGATGTTTGGGGTGGTCTTTTCTTTTTGACCTTGGTGGTCCATCCCCTGTTTCATCCCCTGCCGGGGCTGACTCACTTTCTTTGTCTTGCCAAAGAAAGTAAGCAAAGAAAGGCGCGCCCGAGATGGCGACCCCCTCCTTGAATTTCTGTCGCAGGGAGGGGAAGGGAAAAACTCGCTTCGCTCAAACAGTTTCCCTTCCTTTTTCCTCCCTGCAACAGAAATTCAAGGCGCCATCTAGGGCAGGAACGGCAACGGCCAAACCGTCGCGGTTTTGGCGGTGTCGCGACGCCGTCGGTCCCATCTGCTACAAATGCTGGGCGAACCGGTTCTCCTGCTTCTTCGAAGCTCGGGTGGTTCACTTTGCACATGGAGAGGGATGGCGTGAATACCGATGCGTTTTTCAACAAGGTCCGGACCTATGCAGATATCTCGGAAGAGGCGGAGCGGGCTTGGGCTGCTTTGCTGCAACCTCGGCAGTACCGCAAGGACGAATCGCTGATCGTTGCGGGGGAGGTGCCGACCCGGTTTGCCTTTGTCCTTGAGGGCTTGTTTTTCCAGCACTGTGTGGGCCCGGAAGGTGACATGGTCATCAAGTACTTTTTTCCGGAGGGGCGGATTGCTGCGTCGGTCAGTGCGACGCTGCAGGGCAAACCCAGCCCATCCACGATCACTGCCATCGAAGACTCGAGCGTCTTGGAGTACGACTTCGCTGCGTTCCGATCGCTGACGAGCCGCTTCCCCGACATCGCAGCCTTCTACATGCGCTACATGGAGCGCCACTGGATCATCGAAAAGGAACCGATCGAGATCGGCTTTCGCCGCGACGCCGCGATGCAGCGCTACCGAGACTTCATCAGCAGAGAACCGGATCTGCACAAGCGCCTGAAACAGCACCACATCGCCGCGTGGCTCGGCATTACCCCGGAAAGCCTGAGCCGTCTCCGAAAAGCCATTGCCTTGGGTGTGGGGTGAGCCGGGCTGCGTCTTACCAATAATCAATGCGCCGACGCACGCCACGACCGTATCGTTCAGTTAGGCGAGCGCGGTGCCCGCCACCACCTGAGGAGACTTTTCGTGAGCACGTCGATCTTTGTGAACCTGCCCGTCGCAGACCTACCGAAATCCAAAGCGTTCTACGAGGCCCTGGGCTTCAAGAACAATCCGCAATTCACCGACGAGACCGCCGCCTGCATGGTGTGGAGCGACACCATCTTCGTGATGCTCCTCACGCACGCGAAGTGGCAAACCTTCACCACCCGCCCGCTCCCGGTAAAGGGCACCAGCGAAGTGATGCTAGCCCTGACATGCGACAGCAAAGACGCAGTCGATCGGATGAACGACGCGGCAGCCAAGTTCGGCGGCACCGCCGACATCAACCCGAAGCAAGACCTGGGATTCATGTACAACCGCGCCCTAGCCGACCTGGACGATCACATCTGGGAAGCCGTGTGGATGGACCCTGCAGCCATGAGCTCGTAACACCCGAGCACCGGAGCGCAGGCCACCAACAAACACAGCGCCACGCCCTAGTCACCGCCGGTTTGGCCTTTGACGTTCCTGCCCTAGATGGCGCCTTGAATTTCTGTCAGCGGGCGGAAAAAAGATGGGGAACTGTCTGAGCGAAGCGAGTTTTCCCCATCTCCGCCCGGTGACATAAATTCAAGGGGAAGTCGCCATCTCGGGCGCGCCTTTCTTTGCCTACTTTCTTTGGCAAGACAAAGAAAGTAGGTCAGCCCCGGCAGGGGATGAAACAGGGGATGCACCACCAGGGCAAAAAACACCGTGACATGGCGCCAGCGCACAACCCACAGCGCTATGATCAACCCCACGCCAATCACCCACACCAGCAACAATGCCCGCTCCCCCCATCCTCCCCGACAACGCCGCTGAGGAAGCGCTCACCACCGGCCCCTTCCCCGCCGCCCGCTTCATCAAAGAAATCGGCCGCGGCGCAGACGGCGCCCGCGCGCTGGTCAAGCACGACGCCCGCGCCCTCTTCACCGCCATGCTGGAAGGCCGCATCGCCGACGTGCAGTTGGGCGCCATCCTGATGGCCTACCGCATCAAGGGTGAAACCCCGGAAGAGCTGGACGGCATGCTGGAAGCCACGCACGCGCACTGCCGCCCGCTGCCAGCACCCGACACCCCGGAACACGCGCTGCCAGTCGTCATCCCCAGCTACAACGGCGCGCGCCGCCAACCGAACCTGGTGCCGCTGCTGGCCAAGCTGCTCGCACGTGAAGGCGTGCCGGTGCTGGTGCACGGCATCCGTCGCTTCGACGGCCGCGTCACTACGGCCGCACTGTTCGATGCGCTCGGTTGGCCCATCTGCGAACACATGGACGAAGCGCGCGAGCGGCTGGAAAACGATCGGCTCGCCTATGTGCCGATCGACGTGCTCTCGCCCGAGCTGACATCGCTGCTCGACAAGCGCGAGATCGTCGGCCTGCGCAATTCATCGCACACGGTGGTGAAGATGCTGCAGCCCATCGGCGGGCACGCACCGCACGAGGCGCTGCGGCTTGTGAGCTACACACACCCGGAATACCGCGACACGCTCACCGATTACTTCCTGCGCCACCCCGCCAACGTGCTGCTGGCACGCGGCACCGAAGGCGAAGCGGTGGCCGATGCACGGCGCGGCAGCGCAGTGGAGTGGCTGCACGACGGCATGCACGAAACGGTGATCGAAGCGGTGGAAGGGTCGAGCGAGGCGCCGCCCGAGTTGCCGGCAGGCACCGATGTGGCCGCAACGGCGCGCTGGATTACAGCGGTGCTCGACGGCAAGCAGCCGGTGCCGGAGCCGATCGCCAAGCAGGTCCGCGCGATCGTGCGCTGTGCACGACCGGCGCAGGCTGCCTGACGGTGGGTGTTACCGAGACGGCAGCGGAATGCGCTCCGTCTCGCCGGGCACGTGGGCGAAGGCGTCGTTCTGCCAGCGTTGCTTGGCGTCTTCGATGTCGGCTTGATCGCTGGCGACGAAGTTCCAGTAGATATGGCGGTGGCCGTCGGTCGGCTCGCCGCCCAGCAGCATCACACGTGACGACACCTGCGCGGTGAGCGTCACCTCGCCGCCCGGCTCAAGCACTGCCAGATGCTGTGGATCGAGCGCTTCGCCATCGATGGTGACAGCGCCGTCGACGAGATACACACCGCGGTCTTCATGCTCGGGCGGAATCACCAGCGACGCGCCGGCCGCGAGTTCCAGCGCCACGTACAACGTGCGCGAGTTCACCTTCACGGGCGACGTCAGCCCGAATGCATCTCCCGCGATGACCACGCCCTGCACACCGGGGCATTCGAGCTTGGGCAGCGTGCTGGCGGCGTGGTGCGCAAAGCTCGGCTCGACTTTCTCCTGCTCTTTCGGCAGCGCCACCCACGTCTGAATGCCATGCAGGCGAGCGCCCTTCTCGCGCGCCTCGGGGGTCGAGCGTTCGGAATGGGCGATGCCGTTGCCGGCCGTCATCCAGTTCACGTCGCCGGGGACGATGGTCTGCACGCTGCCGAGGCTGTCGCGGTGGACCATGCTGCCGTCAAACAGGTAGGTGACGGTGGCCAGCCCGATGTGCGGGTGCGGGCGCACGTCGATGCCCTCGCCGGGCGGGAAGTCCACCGGGCCCATGTGATCGAAGAAGATGAACGGGCCGACGGTCTGCCGCGCGGCCGAGGGCAGCACGCGCTTGACGGAGAAGCCGCCCAGGTCGCGCACGTGCGGGCCGATGATGTGCTGGATGCTGGTCATGGCAGAGACGTCCTCAGGCGCGTTCAGCGAGTTCGGTGTCGACGCTGATTTCCACTTCGGTCATCAGCTTGTGGATGGGGCACTTGCCGGCGACGCGCAGCAGGTCGGCGCGCTGGTCGTCGGTCAGGTCACCGTGCAGGGTGAGCACCGTGCGCAGCTTGTAGCGGCCCTGGCGCTCCTGGCTCCCGTCGTGCTCCACGGCCACGTCGATGGAGTCGAGCGGGTATTTGCGCTGGCGCGCGTAAAGCGTGACGGTCAGCGCCTTGCAACTTGCCAGGGCCGCATCGAAGTAGGCATGCGGGTCGGGCGCGCTGCCCTCGCCCATCGGCTTGGGCACGTCGGCGTACGTCACACCTTCAGGAAACGTGACTTTGTGGCGAAACAGCCCCTCGGTGTCCTTGCTGACGACGATGGTCATGACGGCTCCTCAACAGTTTTTGCGATGTCCGGGCAGTGTAGCCAACTTGCGTGACGACACGGCGGGTGCATCGTACGTCGCTTTGCCAGGCGCATTGATCACACCACATTGCAGACATGGGCCCGCACCTTGCGGCTTTCCCGCAAAAGGCTCAAGCAGCGCGGTTTTTCGCCGATCTTCCGGGTGGGACACGTTCGTCCCGGACGGCCCCACAGACACATTCACTACATGGTTTCTCGCCGCCCGCTTGCCGCCGTTGCTGGTGGCATCGGCTCGCTTCTCACGCTCTTCGGGCTGACGGTCATGGTCGGCTGGCTGCAGCATTGGCCCTGGGCGGTGATGTTTGGCGGCGATCGGCTGGTGATCGTGTTCGCCACGGGGCTGCAACTGACGTTGCTGGGCATGGGGCTGCTCGCGTTGATGGTCGGCACGCTGCGAGAGGCACGCTGGGCGGATCACCTGGCACGCGTGGCAGGTGGCATGGTGGCAGTGCTGTGCGGGCTGCGCCTGGTAGAAGCGGCGACCGGTTGGCCCGTCGCGCTGGACTTTCCCAATGTGCACCTGTGGCTGGAGCACACGTGGCGAACCGGCTGGATTGGGGCCATGCACCCGAGCCACGCGCTGGCCCTAGCGGCGGCGGGCGGGGCGCTGTCCCTCGTGCCCACACTGAACCACCCCCGGCGTGCGCAGTGGCTGTGGGCCCTGCTGGGGACGGCACTGCTGCTGTGCGTGGGCGATCTGCTCGGTCGCGCCATGGCGCTCGAATACCTGTACCCCGCCTGGTTGAAGTGGCGGGCGTCCGACGTGGCCGCCATCTGCACGTTACTGGTGCTGGTGGGCGTGGTCTGTGCGGCCGTAGCCCGGCACCCGGGCCTGTTGCGCATCCGGCTGTCGCCAGAAGACACCATCGTGTGGATCAGCAGCGGCTGCGTGGTACTGGCCGGGGTGAGTGCCACTGTCACCGCGTTCATCATCCAGGTGGACAGCGCCAGCATGACGTTCGGCTCCACGCGGGCACGCGCGCTGTCGAGCTACGCAGAAGAGTTCGACCAGGTGCTGGCCATGCGCGCGGAAAACCCGCGCATGATCGCCGCCGTCCTCCGCATACAAGATGCGCTGCGCCACCCCGCCGACAACGGCGCGCGGCTGCGCGGCGCCAGTGCCCTGGAGGCGTTTCGCGAACAGGGCTATTCGTATCTGCAACTGCGCACGCTGGACGGCACAAGCGTGATCAGCCTCGGCACCCAGGCGGCGCGCCCCGAACTGTCCATCGCACTGCACGCCGGCCTGGCGCCCGAGCGCATCACGCTGCAATGGGTACACGGCTTTGCCATGCGCACCGAAACCCCGGTGCTGGCCGATGGCGTGCAGGTAGGTTGGCTCGTCACCGAACAACCGCTTGCCCACATGACAGCCCGCTACGTCAACGTGCATGGCGAAGGCCTGACAGAAACGCTGGCCATGTCCGGCTTTGATGCACGCGGGCGCGCCATGTCGTTTCCGCAGCGCTTTGATGCGTACGTCTTTGAGCTTCCCCCGCTGATGGCGGGCCACCAGCCGCTGCCGTCACGCCTGGCGCTGGCCGGACAAGCCGGCTTTGGCCAGTGGGAGGACATCCACGGCATGCCGACTTCATTCGGCTACACGCCCATCGGCCACACCGGCCTGGCGCTGATCAGCAAGATCGCCAGCGCCGAGCTGTATGCCCCCATGCGCGCGCAGTTCGAGCGGCTCGCAGCGCTCATGCTGTGCCTGATGGTGGGCAGCGTGCTGGCGATCCGGCTCACGGTGCGGCCGTTCGCCAACCGGCTGGCCGCCTCCGAACGCGCGCTGCGCACCGCCAATGAGAGCCTGGAGCGTCGGCGTGACGCCCTGCGCGCCAGCCGCGAGCAACTGCGGCTGGTGGCCGACAACGTGCCCGCGCAGCTCAGCTATGTCGACCCGGACGGCATCATCCGCTTTGCCAGCCGCACCCTGCTGGAAGCCTTCGGCCGCACCGAAGACGAAATGCTCGACCATCCCGTGCGCGACATCTACAGCCCCGAGGACTACCGCACGCTGCTGCCCTACATGACCGAAGTGCTGGCCGGCTATCCCGTGCAGTTCGAGATCACCTCCATGCGCACCGGCACGCCGCGTTATCTCAGCGGCCACTACTTCCCCGACTACGATGACCGCGGCACGCTGCGCGGCTACTTCTCGGTGCTGCAAGACCTCACCGCGCGCACCAGCGCCGAACTCGCCCTCGGGCGCAGCGAACGTGCGCTCAAGCTGGTGCTCGACAATGCGCCCTTGCTGGTCTCGCACATCAGCCCCGACGGCATCTTCACCTTCTGCAACGCCACCCACGCGCGCTGGCTGCAGCGCACGCCCGACGAAGTGTGCGGCCAGCATGCCGAGCACGTCTTCACCGCCGCCACCTATGCGCAGTTGGCGCCGTATCTGTCGCGTGCCGTACAGGGTGAACGGGTCGAATTCGAAATCAACGCACCCTGGTACGAAAAGCCGCACATGAGTGGCCCCCGGCATCGCACGCGGTATCTGCGCGGCCACCTCGTTCCCGATGCGGCAGAGTCGGATTCCGACGCCGGACGTTGCGGCGTCTACGCCTTCGTGCAAGACGTGACCGAAGCCAAGCGCAGCGAGATGGAGCTCTCGCGCATGGCCCGCTTTGACGCGCTGACGGGCCTGCCCAACCGCTACGAACTCTACGAGCGCCTGCGTGGCGCCCTGGAACGCCGCCGGCGCCAGCCCGCTCTGATGGCCGTGCTGTACCTCGACGTGGATCACTTCAAACACATCAATGACACCTACGGCCACGCCACGGGCGACTCCGTGCTGGTGGAAGTCGCCCACCGCCTGCAACTCGCCGTACGCCGCACAGACACTGTCGCCCGGCTTGCGGGTGACGAATTCGTCATCCTGCTCGACCCGATCGACGCCCCCGATGATGCGCTGCACACAGCACAGAAGGTCGTGAGCGCCATCCGGCCGCCGATGGCCCTGCCCGGCGACGTGGTGCTGCATGTGACGGCCAGCATTGGCGTGGCATGCCCTGGCCCCGAGGTTCATGACGCCGACGTCGCTTTGCGAGAGGCGGATCGCGCACTCTATTGGGCCAAGTCTCGCGGCCGTAACACGGCGGCCTGACGGCGAACCGGCGACGCCTCCGGCGGTCTATGACGGGGTGGGCGGCTTGGTTTGTTGCGCCGCAAACATCACACTATTGAGACAAAACCCTTGATTTACGGGAACTATCAACCCGACAAGAAGGTCCTATTAGCACTCATTCAGTTGGAGTGCTAAGATGCCTTTCCAAACCTCCACTGGATTTCGACAGGAGTCCTGAGTGAACGCAGTCATTCCCGTGAATACCGTTTCCGCAATCGCCACCCAGCCGTCCGGCAACGCCGGTAATGGATGGGCGCTGGCGTTCCCTGGCAACCTGGGCAACATCGACGCCTATATCCAGAGCGTCAACCGGGTGCCGATGCTGTCGGCCGAGGAAGAGCAGCACCTCGCCCGTGACTACCGGGACACCGGCAACATCGATTCGGCCCGCCGCCTGGTGCTTTCGCACCTGCGCCTGGTCGTGTCGATCGCGCGCGGCTACCTGGGCTACGGCCTGCCGCATGCCGACCTGATCCAAGAAGGCAACATCGGCCTGATGAAGGCGGTGAAGCGCTTCGACCCGGATCAGGGTGTGCGTCTCGTCTCGTACGCGATGCACTGGATCAAGGCCGAGATGCACGAGTACATCCTGAAGAACTGGCGCATGGTCAAGGTGGCGACCACCAAGGCCCAGCGCAAGCTGTTCTTCAACCTGCGCAGCCACAAGCAGGACGCACAGGCGACCTTCTCGCCGGACGAGATCAGCGCAGTCGCTGCTGAACTCAACGTCAAGGGCGCCGAAGTGCGCGAGATGGAAACGCGCCTCTCGGGCGGCGACATCGCGCTGGAAGGCCAGATGGACGACGGCGAAGAGTCGTATGCCCCGATCGCCTACCTGGCCGACACGCACAACGAGCCGACCCGCGTGATCGAGTCGCGCAGCCTGGACCGCATGCAAAGCGAAGGCATCGAAACGGCGCTGGCCAAGCTGGACGACCGCAGCCGCCGCATCATCGAAGCCCGCTGGCTGAACGTGAACGACGATGGATCGGGTGGCGCCACGCTGCACGAGCTGGCTGACGAGTTTGGCGTGTCGGCAGAGCGCATCCGCCAGATCGAATCGGCCGCGATGAAGAAGATGAAGGGTGCGCTGCAGGCGTTTGCCTAAGCTGCTCTCGCTGCAAAAGAGAAGCCCGCCAAGTTGGCGGGCTTTTTCTTTGGGCGCTTGCTGCGCGGGTCAGTTGAGCAGCAGCTTGATGTCGTGCGCGATCGGCTCCGGACCCTGGCCATGCTTGATGAACAAGCGCAGGTTGCCCTTGGGGTCGAACATGTAGCTGCCGGCGGTGTGGTCCATCGTGTAGTTGTCGGGCGAGCTGCCCGGCACCTTGCTATAGAACACCTTGAAGTCGGACGCGACCTTCTTCAGCTCGGTCTCGTTGGCCGGGCGCAGGCCGATGAAGCGCGGGTCGAACGCCGGCACGTACTTGGCCAGCAGGTCTTGCGTATCGCGCTCGGGGTCGACCGTGACGAACAGCACCTGCACGCGGTCGGCGTCCTTGCCGAGGGTGTCCATCACGCCGCGCAACTCGGCCAGCGTGGTCGGGCACACGTCGGGGCAATGTGTGTAGCCGAAGAACATCACGACGACCTTGCCGCGAAAATCTTCGAGCGTGCTGCGCTTGCCGGTGTGGTCGGTGAGCGAAAAGTCTGTGCCGAAGCTCTTGGAGCCGGTGATGTCGAGGTTCTTGAACGCGGGCTTGTCGCTGCATGCCGCGAGCGCCAGCGCGGTGGCGGCCAGCGCGGCAAACAGTACGGCGCGGAGGTGTCGGAAGGAGAGCATGGTCATCGTGTTAAGAGCAGACCGCCTAGGGTAACGCCAACGGTGCGCGCCGCACCGCGTCAGAGCGCCACGGTTTGGGTCAGCGAGGGGCCGAACTTGAAGTAGTGGTCCACCAGCAGCGCGGCAAACAGGATCGACAGATAGACGATCGAGTAGCGGAAGGTCTTCTGCGCCAGCGCGTCGGAATACTTGCGGTACATGCGCCACGCATACGCGAGGAAGCCGAAGCCGAGCACCAGCGCCGTCGCCAGGTAGATGTAGCCGCTCATGCCGTACACGAACGGCAGGATGGTCGCGGCGATCATGATGAGTGTGTACAGCAGGATGTGCAGCAGCGTGTATTTCTCGCCGTGCGTGATCGGCAGCATGGGCAGGCCGGACTTGGCGTAATCGGCACGGCGGTACAGCGCGAGGGCCCAGAAGTGTGGCGGCGTCCAGGTGAAGATGATCAGCACCAGAATCCACGCCTCGGCCGGCACACTGTTGGCGACGGCGGCCCAGCCCAACGCCGGCGGCATCGCGCCCGACAGGCCGCCAATCACGATGTTCTGCGGCGTGGCCGGCTTGAGCAGCAGCGTGTAGATGATGGCGTAGCCGATGAAGGTGGCGAAGGTCAGCCACATCGTCAGGTCATTGGCGAAGGTGTGCAGCGTCCACATACCTGCGCCGCCCAGCACGAGCGAGAACAGCAGGATCTGGCGCGTGCCCAGCTCACCGCTGGCCGAGGGGCGCCAAGCCGTGCGGCGCATCATCGCATCGATCTTGCGCTCGACCAGGCAGTTGATGGCAAACGCCGCGCCGGCAAACAGCCAGATGCCGACCGCGCCGCCGATCAGCACCGACCACGGCACCATGCCCGGCGTGGCCAGGAACATGCCGATCACGGCGCAGAACACGGCGAGCTGCGTGACGCGCGGCTTGGTCAGCGCCGCGTATTGGGACGCGGTGTGTCGCCAGCCGGGAAGTTGAGTGGAGGTTGTTGGGGTTGCCACGGTATTCATAGAAATCAGTCAGACAGCGGCCACAGCCGCAGAGATCGGTGCGCGTGCCTGCGCGAGCCCGATCAGGTAATGCAGACGCACCATTAGTAATAGCAGCACCGCTGCCCCGCCGTTGTGCGCCACGGCGGCCAGCAACGGCCAGCCAAGCACGATATTCGACAAGCCGGTCGCAAGCTGCACGGCCAGCGCAATCAGCAGCGCAGTGGCCACGCGGCCAATGCCGTCAATGCGACGTGTGCGCACGCCGAGCCAAGCCAAGTAGCTCAGCACGACGACAGCGAACATGCGGTGCGTCCAGTGGATGGCGACCAGTGCGTCATGCGAGATGAAATCCCCGCCAGCGGTGCGGCCGAGTTGGCGCCAGAAGGTGAAGCCGTGGGTGAAATCCATCGGCGGCACCCACTGGCCGTTGCACAGCGGGAAGTCGGTGCAAGCCAGCACGGCGTAGTTGGTGCTAACCCAGCCGCCCAGCGCAATCTGCGCCACCAGCAAGACCAGCCCGATCGCGGCAGGCACGCGCAGCGAAGCACCACGGCCATCGACAAAGCGCGGCGCATCGTTCTTGCTGCCCAACCAGATCAGTGCGGCCAGCAGCGACATGCCGAGCAGCAGGTGCGTCACCACAATCGATGGCTGCAGCTTGAGCGTGACGGTCCATTTACCGAAGGCGCCCTGCACGCACACCAGCGCCAACACGGCGGTGGCGTACCACGGTGATTGCTTGAGTTCGCGGCGCTTGACCCACGCCACCACCACCAGCGTGATGATCAGCACGCCCACCGCCATGGCGAAGTAGCGGTGCGTCATCTCGATCCACGCCTTCATCCATGTGACGGGGCCGGAGGGCATGGCGGCCTGCGCGGCGTGGATATCATCCGCCGCATGGAACGGGTTGGACGTGCCGTAGCAGCCGGGCCAGTCCGGGCAGCCGAGGCCCGAATCGGTCAGGCGCGTAAAGCTGCCGAACATGATGAGGTCCAGCGTCAGAAACGCCGTGATCCACACCAGCTTGCGGTACTTGTTGCGATCCCCTTTGACCAGCACGTAGCCCAGCGGGATCAGCGCGATCAGGATGCCAATGGAAGCAAGTTGCAGCAGCATGGCTTATCCGATACGCGAATACTTGAGCAGCCGCGTCAGGTCCCCACGCACCTTCTTCGGGTCCGGGTCTTTCGGGAACTGCATCATCAGGTTGCCAAGCGGGTCGATCAGGAAGATGTGGTCAGTGACTGGCGTCTTGCCGTCGGCCAGCCAGTCCTTCGGCAGTTCAGGCGCACGCAGGAAGCGCGCGGCGGCGTAGTCGTCGTTGTAGGCCTTCGCCAGGCGCGGGTCGATCTCACCCTGATCGGTGACCAGCCACACGGGCACGATGCGATCACGGTCCGGGCCCTGGCCGACGCGCAATTGGCGCATGGTGAAGAGCTTGCGCGCGCAGTTGTCGTCACAGGCGCTGCCATCCACCGAGACCATCAGCCATTTGCCCTTCAGGCTGGCAAGCGGCACTTCAGCGCCATGTTCGTCCTGCACCATCAGGCCAGTGGGAATGGGCCGCTGCGGCTCGATCAACGCACCGTACGCCGCCTTGCCGCCAGCGGGCGTGAAGACGTAATAGGCAAGGTATGACGCGATCACCGGCGACGCGCACACCAGCAGCAGGAACAGCATCATCAAGCGGCCGCGGCGCGTACGCGCGTCGATGCGCGGGTCTTCAGACGCCCCGATCGCGCCAGGCGCGCCGGGTGTGGACTCCTGAGTCACCATGTGATCCTTAATGCATGTCGCTGCGGCACTAAGCCGCAACGTGAGTTCGTTTTCAGACGGGCCCCGGGGCAGCCGCCAAGCGACGGTAACGTCGCACACTGTAGAAGACCATCAGTCCCAGCACCGCTGCCGCCATCGCAAACCACTGGAATGCGTAGCCGTAATTCCGGTCGGCGCCCAAGTCTGCGCGCGGCCAATCGCGCATCAGACCGTCTTGTACATCGGATTCCTGCTCGACCACGAAGGGTTGGAGCGGCACACCGATTTCGCGCGAGAACGCGTCGAGGTCGATATTCTGCCTAAGTCGCTGGCCGACTTCATCTGCGCCGTTCTTCGAGCCCAGGCTGAAGACGCGGCTCGCATGTGGCACCGCCATCCCTTCGACCTGCACTTCGCCCGCCGGCGTGGTGTACGGCGCGATGCGTGTGCGGTCCATCGGGTCGCGCGGCAGCCAACCCCGGTTGACCAAAACCGCATGTGGCCCTACCGGCCCGCCCGCGTCCTCCAACATCAGTGGAATCAGCACTTCGAACCCCGGCTGGGACACACCATGCTTCATGTGCGGGCGATTTTCGAGCAACACCGTGTGCGCCACGTCAAACGTGCCGCGCAACAACACTGGCCGATACAGCACCGCATCGGCCGCCACGGGCTGCGCGGTGATGCGTTGGGCGGGCGCATTCTGCAGCGCTTCGATGCGTGCCTGCCGGTCCATGCGCTCCTGCGCGCGTGACAGCTGCCAGCGGCCCAGCGCACAGGTGAGCGCAATCAGCGCCACACCCACCAGCATCGGCACGGGCGCAAACCACTGGCGCATCGGCACACGCGCGGTCATTGCACCCATCCACACGGCAACCCGGTGCGATAATCGTCGACACCCATTTCCGACCCTTCTAGCTCCATGCGCATCGTCGTTGCCATTGCGTTTCTGCTGATCCTCGGCAGCCTTGCTTCCGCGCTGTTCTTCCTGATGCGCGACAAGGGCCACAGCAACCGCACCGTCCGCTCGCTGATGTTCCGCGTCGGCTTTTCGATTGCGCTGTTCATCTTCATCCTGGTGGCGAACCGGCTGGGGTGGATCCACAGCACCGGTATCCCCATGGGCCAATAAGCGCCCTAATCAGCCCCGCTAAAACGAAAACGCCGCAGCGGTGTCCCGTCTGCGGCATTCATGATCCTTCCCCCGAAAAACCGGTTCACGGTCCGTAGCGAGCGGCCCGAGGTTGGTTCGAGAAGCACAGCCGTACACGTGTACGGCGAGCATCACAGGACCAAGATCCGGTCGCGCAGTAGGATCGTGGGCCGGTTTTAAAGCCAGTACACCACTACGTACAGGCCCAGCCAGACCACATCCACAAAGTGCCAGTACCACGCGGCGCCTTCGAACGCGAAGTGGTGCTCCGGCGTGAAGTGCCCCTTGATCACGCGGCCCAGCACCACCGACAGCATGATCGCGCCCATCGTCACGTGGAAGCCGTGGAAGCCCGTCAGCAGGAAGAATGTCGAACCATAGATGCCGGACGTCAGCTTCAGGTTCAGCTCGTGATACGCGTGGATGTATTCGAACGCCTGGAAGCCCATGAATGTGAACCCCAGGATGATCGTCAGCAGCAGACCCTGGATGACCTGCGCACGCTTGCCCTCACGCAGCGCATGGTGGGCCCACGTGAGCGTCACACCGGAAGTGAGCAGCAGCGCCGTGTTGATGGTCGGAATCGGCCACGGGCCCATCGTCGTGAACGGGGCGACCGTGCCGGCCGGGCCGGCATTCGGCCACAGCGCGTTGAAGTCGGGCCACAGCAGCTTGTTGTTCAGATCGCCCAGCCACGGCATGGCAATCGTGCGGGCATAGAACAGCGCACCGAAGAACGCAGCGAAGAACATCACCTCCGAGAAGATGAACCAGCTCATCGACCAGCGGAACGAGGCGTCGACACGGTCGCCGTACTTGCCGCCTTCGGATTCGGAGATGGCATCAGCAAACCACGCACGCAGCACAAAGAGGAACCACACTAGGCCGACCAGGAACGTCCACGGCGCCCATGGCTGCGCGTTCACCCACGCCGCTGAACTCAGCAGCACGATCAGCAGACCGATGCTCGCCGAAATCGGATGCCGCGACGGCCCGGGCACGAAGTAGTACGGAGCGTTCGCTCGATTCGCACTCATCTGTTTTTCTCCAGCTCTGTTTTTTTAAGAATTCACTCGATGCTGCCCGGCCCGCCCTGCCGACTGCGTAGGCCGTCTCCTCAATCCACTGCTCAACCCACCACCGCGCGCACGATCAGCAATAGCGTAACGACAAACAGCACCGCCGCCAGCACACCCGCGATGATCACGTGCACAGGATTCAACTGCGCCATGTCCTGGTCATGATCGCGGCCCTTGCGCACCCCGAAGAAGGACCAGAACACCGCCTTCATCGTCTGCGCGAATGATGCGCGTCGCTTGGTCGCTTCCTTCAGTTCGTCCATGTCCTCACGTTCCCTTACGTTCCTTTGGTTGGCATCGCCGGCTTGATGGCCGCCGGTGCGTGAATCTCAAAGAAAGTGTAGGACAGCGTGATCGTTTTCACGTCCTTGGGAAGATCCGGATCAATCACAAACACCACCGGCATCTCGCGGGATTCATTGGCCGTCAGCGTCTGCTGCTTAAAACAGAAGCACTCGATCTTCTTGAAGAACTCGGTTGCCTGCTTGGGCGCGTAACTGGGAATGGCTTGCGCCTCCACCGTGCGCCCCTCCTTGTTCACCACCTCGTAGACGATCTGGCTGATCTCGCCGGGGTGCACATCCATGCTGTTCTTGACCGGGCGGAAGCGGAACGGCCCCTGGCTGTTCGAATCGAATTCCACCGTGATCGTGCGCGTCTTGTCGACCTGCGAATTGCGCAGCGCGCCACCATCTTCATCGCGCGTGTTCAGCACGTTGATGTTGGTGACCTCGCAAATCTTCTTGTACAGCGGCACCAGCGCATAACCGAAGCCGAACATCATCACGACCACCACCGCCAGCTTGCCGAGCATGGCGCGGTTCAAGCCGCGTTCGATGGCCTTGTCGTCGGGGTTCGGTGCTTGGCTCATTGCAGTCTCGGTTCAGCGGCCACGTGCCCGGCTAGCCGCCGAACACCACGCGCTTGAAGATCACACCCAGAAAGAAAACCAACGCGATGGTGCCAAGAATGAACGCCAGGCGCCGGTTGTTGGCGCGTTGCTCGGGCGTTGGGCTTTTTTCTGGATTCGACATCGTTGTCCGGAGGATCACAGGGTCGGGAGCCGGCATCAACCGGCCCCGCGACACCTGCATTACTTCACGTGCGGCGGTTCTTCAAAGGTGTGGAACGGCGCCGGCGACGGCACGGTCCACTCCAGGCCTTCAGCGCCATCCCACGGCTTGTCGGCAGCCTTCTGGCCACCGCGGTACGACGGCAGCACCACGAAGAAGAAGAAATACACCTGCATCAAGCCAAAGCCCAGTGCACCGATCGACGCGATGGCGTTGAAGTCGGCGAACTGCTGCGGGTAGTCCGCATAGCGGCGCGGCATGCCGGCCAGGCCCAGGAAGTGCATCGGGAAGAACGTGAGGTTGAAGGTGATCATCGAACCCCAGAAGTGGATCTTGCCGCGCGTCTCGCTGTACATGTAGCCCGACCACTTCGGACCCCAGTAGTAGAAGCCCGCAAACAGCGCGAACAGCGAGCCAGCCACCAGCACGTAGTGGAAGTGCGCCACCACGTAGTAGGTGTCCTGCAGCTGGATGTCGATCGGGGCCACGGCCAGGATCAGGCCCGTGAAGCCCCCCACCGTGAACACGAAGATGAAGCCGATCGCAAACAGCATCGGCGTCTCGAACGTCATCGAGCCGCGCCACATCGTGGCCACCCAGTTGAAGATCTTCACGCCGGTCGGCACCGCGATCAGCATCGTCGCGTACATGAAGAACAGCTGGCCAGTCACGGGCATGCCGGTCGTGAACATGTGGTGCGCCCACACGATGAACGACAGAATGGCGATCGACGCCGTGGCGTACACCATCGAGCTGTAGCCGAACAGCGGCTTGCGCGCGAAGGCCGGCACGATCTGGCTGACGATACCGAACGCCGGCAAGATCATGATGTACACCTCGGGGTGCCCGAAGAACCAGAAGATGTGCTGGTACATCACCGGGTCACCACCACCGGCGGCCGAGAAGAAGCTCGTGCCGAAGTGGCGATCGGTCAGCACCATGGTGATCGCGCCTGCCAGCACCGGCATCACGGCGATCAGCAGGTAGGCGGTGATCAGCCACGTCCAGCAGAACATCGGCATCTTCATCAGCGTCATGCCGGGCGCGCGCATGTTCAGGATGGTCACGATGATGTTGATCGCGCCCATGATCGACGAAGCGCCCATGATGTGCACCGCGAAGATCGCCATGTCCATGCCCGGACCCATCTGCACCGACAGCGGCGCATAGAGCGTCCAGCCGGCAGCCGTGGCACCGCCCGGCGCGAAGAACGAACCTACCAGCAGGATCGCGGCCGGCGGAAGCAGCCAGAAGCTGAAGTTGTTCATCCGCGCGAAGGCCATGTCGGAGGCACCCACTTGCAGCGGGATCATCCAGTTTGCGAAGCCCACGAACGCCGGCATGATCGCGCCGAACACCATGATCAGGCCATGCAGCGTGGTGAACTGGTTGAACAGCTCCGGATGGAAGAACTGCAGGCCCGGCTGGAACAGCTCCAGGCGGATCAGCAGTGCCAGCGTGCCGCCAGAGAGCAGCATCATGAACGAGAACAACAGGTACAGCGTACCGATGTCCTTATGGTTGGTCGCAAACAGCCAACGGCGCCAGCCGTGCGGATGGTCGTGCGCGTGGTCGTCTCCATGACCGTGCGCGTGATCTTGCGGGTGCGTAACAGCGGTGCTCATCAACGAACTCCTTGGATTTTTTTCGTCACGCAGACGATCAATCAGCCAGCGTTGCCGGGGGCTTGCGTGGCGGCAGTCTTGGCGCCGCCGCCTTCAGGCATCTTGCCGCCGCGCGCGTCCTTCACTTGCGACGGTTGCAGCAGATCACCGGTGTGGTTGCCCCAGTTGTTCCGCTCATAGGTGACGACGGCAGCGATCTCCACATCGTTCAGCGCCGAAGCCCAGGGCGGCATCGCGGCCTTGCCGTGCAGCACGATGCCAACGTGGTCAGCCAGCGGGCCGTTGGCGATCTTCGAGCCATCGAGCGCCGGGAACGGACCGCCGCCCTTGCCGTTCGGCTGGTGGCAGACCGCGCAGTTGGCGGTGTAGACCTTCTCGCCGCGCGCCTTGAGTTCTTCCAGCGTGTAGGTCTTGTTCGGGTCATCCGCCTTGGCGGCCATCTCCTTCTTCTTGCCGTCGGCCCACTTGGTGTAGTCGTCCTGCGAAACCACGCGCACGACGATCGGCATGAAGGCGTGTTCCTTGCCGCACAGCTCAGCGCACTGGCCGCGGTACACACCGACCTTCTCGGCCTTGAACCACGTGTCACGCACGAAGCCCGGAATCGCGTCCTGCTTCACGCCGAACGCCGGGATCATCCACGAGTGGATCACGTCATTGGCCGTGGTGACGATGCGCACCTTGCGATTGACCGGCACCACGAGTTCGTTGTCGACCTCGATCAGGTACGTCTCGCTCTTGGGCGCCTGGTTGTTGATCTGGTCACGCGGGGTGGTGAGCGTGGAGAGGAACGAGATGCCCTCGCCTTCGCCCTTCAGGTAGTCGTAACCCCACTTCCACTGGTAACCGGTGGCCTTGATGGTGAGGTCAGAGTTGGTGGTGTCCTTCATGGCGACCACGGCCTTGGTGGCCGGCAGCGCCATCCCGATCACGATCAGGAACGGCACGATGGTCCAGATGATTTCAACCGTGGTGCTTTCGTGGAACGTCGCCGGCTTGTGGCCGAGCGATTTACGGTGCTTGAAAATGGAGTAGAACATCACCCCGAACACGCCGATGAAGATCACGATACAGATGACCAGCATCATCCAGTGCAGCCAGTGGATCTCGGCGGCGATCTTGGTGACCGGAGGCGCGAGATTCAGTTGGCGTACTGCGGGGCCGCCCGGCATGTCTTCCACTGCCTGGGCCGTTTGACTGAGGGCGAGGAGAGAACCTGCCGCCAGCAAACCTGCCAATGTCTTATTCAACATTTTCATTTTTGGTTGTCCCACAATTTACAGATTCCACTCTGCCCCGGTGCGAGGCTCACGGAGCCTGGGGTGGCGACCCAAGCTCCAAACACCGGGAAAGCTCGCTCGCGAAACGCCGCCGGCCAGCCGGGTCAAGAAATCTGCCCACTCGCACAACGCGCCCGCTCGAACACAGCGCGACCTGCTCTCGCAGCGGCCCCTCCAGCTCCACACGTACCCAACGCGGGTTGAACACGTGGCGTACCTGCCGGCCGGCACAGACCTGCTCGACCACCAGCGCATCCGCGTCCAGCCAGATGTGCTCGTAATCGGCAGCGTGCCGGGCATGGTACAGCAACGCCCACGCCAGGGCCGCGACCTCCAGACCGGAGAACGGCAGCACAAACCACGCCCCTTGCCACGCAAAGAACGAAGCGATCACGAACGGGGGAATGGCAATCGAGAAGGTGAACCAGCCAAGCTGGCGAGGTGAAAGCGAGCAGTTTCGCTTCATCAGCCAGTTCTTCCGCGGCGATTCCGGGATGGTGGAGGCGCCGCACGCTGGCTGGAGCGCAGTACCAACGCATACATTCGCGATGTCATGCATTGAACCACTCCTGCCTCGGATGCATACCCGATCGGTTCGCCCGCGACAATAACGGGATAGGCCTTTGGGGACTGCTGCGACAAACCGGCACAGTATATGGCCGCATTTGACCCCAAACAAGGCAAAGCGCCTTTATGCAAGTCCCGGCTTGACAAGGTGCGGGTCAATACCGTTGATGCACCGGAATGGGTCTCAGGCGCGCGGTTTGCGGCCGATCTGGTCCACCGGAATCATCGCCCGACCTTGCTCGTCGAGTGCCTGTCGCGAGGTGGGCGCGAGCTTCCAGGCGTGACCGTAGACGACCTCGAACGTGAGCGGAATCAGGCCGTCCGCATTGCGCTGCGCGTCGAGCGCGTCGATCAGGTGCTGGCGCCAGCGTGGCGTATGCAGGCCGGGCCCAGCCAAGCTGCGGCCTTCGCCATCCGTGAGGCCGGCCATGCCGCCCAGCAGATGCACATCGGCCAGCAGCGCCTGTGGCGTCTCGTAAGTGATGGTGAGCTGCTCCATGTCCATCACGGGCGTAGACCAGCGGCTATGCACGAGCATGTCTCCGATGTCGTGCATGTCGACAAAGCGCAGGGTATGGACGCCAGTGTCGATGCCGGCCAGGGCGCTGCGCAGTTCGCGCAGGGTGTCCGGGCCGAACAGGCTGAACATCAGCAAGCCACCCTCGGCGGTAATGCGGTGCCACTCCGGGAAGATGGCGTGCGGAGAAGGGTCCCAATGCAGCGCCAGGTTCGACCACAGCAGGTCAAACGTGCCATTGGCAAACGGCAGCGCGCGGAAATCCGCCTGCGCAAAATCGAAGACCGGGCGCTTCCTGAGCAAGCGGCCGAGCCAACCGGCGTCGGTGCGCTGCGGGTCGAGCTGCTGCGCCCGCGCCAGCATGGCGGCCGACCAGTCCACGCCGCAGATCTGCGCGTCAGGATATTGGGCGCGCAGCACCGCCAGGCCTTGCCCGAGGCCGCACCCGAGGTCCGCCGCGCGCGTAGGCGCCAGCTTGATGTAGGCGAGCCGGTCCTGCATCCGGGCCCCGACTTCGCGCAGCAGAAAATCCGCGTCGGCAAAGCGCGCGGCGCGGCGGTCGAAGGCGCGCCGCAAAGCGGCAGGACGGGCAAGGATGGGATCGGACATCAACAAGACAGGGCTGGAACAGCGGTCGACAAGTATACCGGCGGGCTGTTCAGGGCGTTGTCCGATGGCGTTCAGGCCGGAAATCGGCTTGGATAGCGGCTTTTTCCATGCACCGACACCGCCTGTCCACGTGGTTTCGCGCCGGCCTGCGGCAGTTGCTGCCGTGTGCCTGCGCCATCTGCGGCGCTGTACAACGGGATCTGGTGTGCGCGGGCTGCATGGGCGATCTCACCCCGATGCTGCATCAGCGACGCTGCGTCCAATGCGCCATCCTGCTGAAGCCGCACCATCGCGCCCGGCATTGCACCGCTTGCCTGGCCGGACCGCCCGACTACGACGCCACCGTGGTCATTGCTGACTACGTCTGGCCGCTGGACCACATCGTCACGGGCTTGAAGTTCCGAGGCCAATTGCCCCTGGCGGCTTGGCTGGCCGAGCGCTTGGGGGACGCACTACGCGCCGCGCCCAGCGGAATGCCAGACGTACTGCTGCCCGTGCCGCTCTCTGCCGCCCGCCTGCGTTCACGCGGCTACAACCAAGCGTGGGAGATTGCCCGTCGATTGGGCAAACAGCTCGGCATTCCCGCCCTGGCCGACGAGCTGCGTCGCGTGCGCGACAACTCCGCCCAGGCAACGCTGGACCGCGCCGAACGCCTCGCCAACCTACACGGCGCCTTTGCGGTAGCGAACGCAGCCAGCATCGCGGGGCGCCACATCGGTCTGGTCGACGATGTGATGACCACTGGCACCACCCTCGGCGAAGTTGCCACGCAACTCAAGCGCGCGGGCGCGGTGCGCATCACTAACGTGGTCGCCTTGCGCACGCCTTGATCGCGTGCTTATGCGACATTCCGCCGCACCGCCGGCAGACGGCTGTGGCGGGATGACAACCCTGCGCAATGTGGATAAGCTCGCCGCCGATATTCTTTTGCCGCCGCCATGTTCAACGTCGTCCTCGTCGAGCCCGAAATCCCGCCCAACACCGGCAATGTGATCCGCCTGTGCGCCAACACGGGCGCGCAGTTGCACCTGATCGAACCGCTGGGCTTTCCGCTGGAAGACGCCCGCATGCGCCGCGCGGGTCTGGACTATCACGAATACGCGACGATGCGCGTGCATGCGGATTGGGACGCCTTCCTGCGTGATGCGCAGCCCGACCCTGCGCGCATGTTCGCGCTCACCACACGCGGCTCCACGCCGTTTGCGAGCATGGCGTTCCAGCCGGGCGATTGGTTTGTGTTTGGCTCGGAGACGCGGGGCTTATCGGAAGCGCGCCGCGAGTGGTTCCCCTCCTCACAGCGGATTCGCCTGCCGATGCGGCCCAATAACCGCAGCTTGAACCTGTCGAACACCGTGGCGGTGGTCGTATTTGAAGCGTGGCGGCAGAACGGGTTCGCGGGGGGTGCCTGAGCACACCACCCCGACTTCCGATCGATTTAACGCGCGGATTCCGACTTGGCGTCGCGCTGCAACAGTCGCTCTACCGCGCGAGCCGGCGCAAGCCCATCAAACAGGACTTCGCACACCGTAAAGGTGATCGGCATATCCACGCCCTTGGCGCGTGCCAGTGCAGCCACCGCTCGCGCGCAGCGCACGCCTTCAGCAACGTGGCCAAGGCTATGCAGGATGTCATCCAGCGTGCGGCCCTGCGCGAGCTGCATGCCAACGGTGCGATTGCGTGACAGATCACCGGTGGCGGTCAGCAGCAGATCGCCCATGCCGGTGAGGCCCATGAAGGTTTCCGGCCGGCCGCCGAGCGCCAAGCCCAGGCGGGTCATCTCGGCCAACCCGCGCGTCACCAGCGCGGCGCGGGCGTTCAAGCCAAGACCCAGGCCGTCCGCAGCCCCTGTGGCAATGGCCAGCACGTTCTTGACCGCGCCACCTACCTCCACGCCAACGAGGTCATCGCTCCCATACACACGCATCGCGTGATGATGAAAGCCCTGCTGCGTGAGCTTGCACAGCGCCTCGCTGGTCGATGCAACCGTCATTGCGCACGGCAAACCCTGGGCCACTTCCTTGGCGAAACTTGGGCCGGACAGCACACCCACCGCCAGATCCGTGCGGCCCGTCTGTTGAAGCACATCGGCGACGATGGCGTGCGGCAGTGCGCTGGTCTGCGGGTCAAAGCCCTTGCACAGCCAGATCACGTTGCGCACACCGCCGTGCGCTGCAATCGCGCGGGTCAGGTCTGCCAGCCCGGCAACCGGGGATGCAATGACAGCCAGCGCATCGTCCCCCGCTGCGTGGTCGAGTGCGGCTTGCAGATCCGCAGCAAATTGCAGCGATGGCTGCAGCGCGATGCCCGGCAGGTAGGCTGCGTTGATGTGCGTGGCGGCCATCTGCGCGACAAGGCTGGCATCACGCCCCCACAGCACGACGTCGTGCGATTGGGCGGCATGGCTGGCCAGGGCAGTGCCCCAGGCGCCGGCACCCAGAACGGAAATTCGCATGCGCTTCAGTCTCAATCGGTCAGACAAAAAAAGCCCGCGCGAGCATGTGGCCAGCGCGGGCTTCTGGCGCGGTGCGCCTCGTATTTAGTGCGTAGCCTTCGAGCCGTCCGGCATCACCAGACCAGCGTTGCCGCCAGCGGCTTGCGCTTCTTCCATGGCGGCAGCCAGACGTTGCTCGTACAGCGCCTGGAAGTTGATCTCGGCCAGGTGGATCGGCTGGAAACCGGCGCGGCCGATGGTGTCGGCAATGTTCGAGCGCAGGTACGGGTACACGATGGTCGGGCAGGCGATGCCCAGCAGCGGGTCCATCTGCTCGGCCGGCACGTTGCGGATGTCGAAGATGCCGGCTTGCTTGGCTTCCACCAGGAAGGCGACCTTTTCCTTGACCTTGGTCGTGACCGTGCCGATGACGACCACTTCAAACACGCCCTCGGCCAGTTGCGAAGCCGACACGTCCACCTGCACTTCCACCGTCGGTTGTTCTTGCTCGAGGAAGATGTGCGGCGAATTCGGCTGTTCCAGCGACAGGTCCTTCAGGTACACGCGCTGGATGTTGAAGAACGGCTGGCCGTCCTGGCCCGGTTGCTGTTGTTGCTGGTCGCTCATGACTCGCCTTCAAATAGATGTGTGGTCAGTGCGCGGCGAGGCTGGCCTCGCGCGCAAGACGCGTATGGTACATGACGCAAAGGGCCCGGCCATGAGAGCTGGCCTAAAAGTGCAACGCCCGGTCAAAGCCGGGCGTTTTCGTGTGGCGCGCAGGTCGCCGGATCAGGCAGCGAGCAGCGGCACGAGGCCACCTTCGCGGTCCAGTGCAGACAGATCATCGAAGCCGCCGATGTGGCGATCGTCGATGTAAATCTGCGGCACGGTGCGGCGGTTCGTGCGCGTCATCATCTCTTCGCGCCTGCCGGGTTCGCGGTCGATCAGGATCTTCTCGATCTGCTCGACGCCGCGCTGCTTCAGGAGTCGTTCCGCTGCCACGCAATACGGGCAGACGGTGGTGCTGTACATGACCACGTGCGCCATAACTTCAAACCTCGTTTCTTTATTTGACGACCGGAAGGCCTGCCTGCTGCCAGGCGGCCAATCCGCCCTCGAGCGAATAGACCTCACTGTAACCGGCCTGCTTCAACACTGCTTGCGCCCGCCCGGCGCGCTGGCCGGTCTGGCATACGAGGATGATGGGGGTCTCTTTGTTCTTTGCAAGGCCAGCCGCCTTGCCTTCCAGCTCGCCAAGCGGCGCATGCTTGGCTTGCGGCAAATGGCCGGTCGCGTATTCACCGCTTTCACGCACATCCACCACCACGGCATTGCGACGGTTGATGAGCTGGGTTGCGACGGAGGCACTCACCTTGGCACCGCCCCCGCCGGCAATGCGGCGCTGGATGGACGACCAGACCAGCAGACCGCCCGAAACGATGGCGACGGCGAGCAATGCGAGGTTGTTGTAATCGGCGAAGAACTTCACGGTATCGGTTTCCTGGATGGGTCGGCTGGGCCTCATCCGAACGGTTCGGAGGGGCAACGCCGGCGGCATTATAAAATAGCCGGTTTCGGCGGCCGTACGATGTCATATCCATGTGCAGCCGCGTGCAGGTTTTCTCACTTCTCATCATGGCAGTCATGCATAAGCTCGTCCTCATCCGCCACGGCGAATCGACGTGGAATCTGGAGAACCGCTTCACCGGCTGGGTCGACGTCGACCTGACCAACACGGGCGTCGCCCAGGCCCGCCAAGGCGGCAAATTGCTGCGCGAAGCCGGCTTCACCTTCGATCTGGCCTACACCTCGGTGCTCAAGCGCGCGATCCGCACGCTGTGGCACGTGCAGGACGAAATGGACCTGATGTGGATCCCGACCCGCAACGAATGGCGCCTGAACGAGCGCCACTACGGCGCACTGTCGGGTCTGAACAAGGCTGAGACCGCCGCGCAGTATGGTGACGAGCAAGTCCTGGTCTGGCGCCGCAGCTACGACACGCCGCCGCCCGCCCTGGAGCCCGGCGCCGAGAACGACGCCTTCGGCAACCCGCGCTACGCCGGCCTCACGCGCGAGCAGGTACCCCTGACCGAATGCCTGAAGGACACCGTGGCCCGCGTGACGCCGCTGTGGGAAGAATCCATCGCCCCGGCCATCCAGAGCGGCAAGCGCGTCGTCATTGCCGCGCATGGCAACAGCATCCGCGCGCTGGTGAAGTATCTCGACAACATCTCCGACGCTGACATCGTCGGCCTGAACATCCCCAATGGCACGCCGCTTGTGTATGAGCTGGACGCCAACCTCCAGCCGATCCGCCACTACTACCTGGGCGACCAGGAAGCGATTGCCGCGTCGCTCGCTGCAGTGGCCAGCCAAGGCAAGTCGAAATAAGGCGTAACAAGGCGCGGGGCACCTCAACGCCTTTATACTGTCGAAGCCTGTAGCCCGGGATGCGCATTCGCCACCCCGGGCCATGTTTATCTACTGTTCCCACGTCCACGCTCGACACATGCGAACTTCGCTCAAGAACATCAGCTTGATCGCCATCGGCCTCGTCACCGGGGTGCTGGCGACGCTCCAGCTCTCCGCCACCGCGCAAAACGCGACGGTCGGTCCGCTTCCGCTGGAAAAGCTCCGCCTGATGTCTGACATCTTCGGCCAGATCAAGCGTGAATACGTCGAGCCCGTGGACGACGACAAGCTGCTGACCGAAGCCATCAAGGGCATGGTCGCCAGCCTCGATCCGCATTCGGCCTACCTGGACAAGAAGGACTTCCAGGAACTGCAGGAAGGCACCCAGGGCCGCTTCGCCGGCTTGGGCATCGAGATTTCCCAGGAAGAAGGCCTGGTCAAGGTCATCAACCCGATCGAAGACACCCCCGCCTTCCGCGCCGGCGTACAGCCGGGCGACCTGATCACCCGTATCGATGACAAACCCGTGCGCGGCATGCCGCTGGAGCAGGCTGTGAAGCGCATGCGCGGCGCGCCGGGCACCAAGGTCACGCTCACGATCTACCGCAAAAAGGAAGAGCGCACCTTCCCGCTGACGATCACCCGCGCTGAAATTCAAGTGCAGTCGGTCAAGGCGAAGATGCTGGACAACGGCATCGCCTGGGTACGCATCACCAGCTTCCAGGAACGCACCGTGCCGGACCTGGCGAAGAAGCTCAACGACCTGGCAAAGCAGGACGGCCACCTCAAGGGCCTGATCCTGGATCTGCGCAACAACGGCGGCGGCGTGCTGCAAGCTGCAGTGGGCGTATCGGCCGCGTTCCTGCCGCCGGACGTGACGGTGGTCTCGACCAACGGTCAGGTGCCGGACGCCAAGCGCACGTACAAGGCAAGCTTCGCCAACTACCGTTTGAGCAACCTCGATTCCGACCCGCTGGTTGGTCTGGACCCCGAGTTCAAGACGGTGCCGATCATCGTGCTGACCAACGCCTACACGGCTTCCGCCTCGGAAATCGTGGCCGGCGCGCTGCAGGATCACCACCGCGCCAAGACGATGGGCAAGACGACCTTCGGCAAAGGCTCGGTGCAGACGGTGCGTCCGCTGTCGAACGACACCGGCATCAAACTGACCATCGCGTACTACTACACGCCGTCGGGCAAGTCGATCCAGGCCAAGGGCATCCGCCCGGATATTCCGGTTGACCAGAACCCGGACGGCGACCCGGACGACGCGCTGATCACCCGCGAGATCGACACCGAGCGCCACCTGCACAACAAGCAGGAATCGGAAGAAGCTGAGATGACCGAGCGCGAAAAGCGCCGTGTGGAAGAGCTGCGTCGCTTGGAAGAAGAAAACGCCAAGAAGACGCCCGAGCAGCGCGAAAAGGACCGCAACAAGAAGCCGATCGAGTTTGGTTCGGCCGACGACTTCATGCTGCAACAGGCGATTGCCGACCTGAAGGGCCAGCCGGTCAAGCGTTCGAAGTCGGTGCTGGAAACCGCTGCGGCGGCGGTACCGGACAAGGCGGTGAAGTCGCCGGCGGCCAAGGAGTCGAGCAACCCGGCCAAGCTGCCCAAGGGCAAGGCTGCACCGGCGTCCGAGCCGGCTGCGCCGAAGCCCAACGGTCCGGCCAGCGGCGTGCAGCCCGCTCCGGAGCCGACCGGCGCCCGTTAAGACACCCGCCGGCAAACGCTGGCAAACTTGCAAGGCCGTGCACTGCACGGCCTTTTTCATTGCACTGCCATGAACGACGATCAACTGCTGCGGTACTCGCGGCACATCCTGCTCGACGAAATCGGTATCGAAGGTCAGACGCGCCTGCTGGAAGCGCATGCGTTGGTGATCGGCGCAGGCGGGCTCGGCGCAGCCGCCCTGCCCTACCTGGCGGCCGCAGGCGTCGGCACGCTAACCATCGTCGACGACGATACAGTGGACCTAACTAACCTGCAGCGCCAAATCCTCCACACCACCGAGTCGGTCGGGCAACCGAAAGTCGAATCGGCGCGGGCGGCCATCGCGCGGCTGAACCCGGACGTACGTGTGCATGCCCTGCAGCGCCGACTCGACGCCGACGCCATCGGCGCGTTGCTTGACGGGGCCAATCCGGGCGTGAGCGTGGTGCTGGATTGCTCGGACAATTTCGCCACGCGCCAAGCCGCCAACCTGGCGTGCGTGCGCGCGGGCGTACCACTTGTGTCGGGCGCCGCAATCCGCTTCGATGGGCAGATCAGCGTGTTCGACAGCCGTGCCGGCGGCCCTTGCTATGCCTGCCTGTTCCCGCCCGACGAGCCCGCGCCCGAGGCCGCCTGCGCGACGATGGGCGTGTTCTCACCGCTGGTCGGCATGGTGGGTACGGTGCAGGCGGCTGAGGCGCTCAAGCTGATCGCCGGCATCGGTCATTCGTTGGCGGGGCGACTGCTCATGCTCGACGGCCTCTCGATGGAATGGACGACCATGCGGGTGTCACGTCAGCCGACCTGCCCCGTCTGCGGCGCAAAGCACTGACGCACAAACAAAAAGGAGGCCGAGGCCTCCTTCTTTCTTTCCGACTGGACTGACGAGGCTTACTCGCCCTCCGGCTCCATCTGCGATTGCAGGTAGTTCTGGATGCCAATCTTGTCGATCAACTCCAGCTGCGTTTCCAGCCAGTCGATGTGCTCTTCGGTGTCGTCCAGGATGTCGACGAACAGCTCGCGGCTAACGTAGTCCTTGACCGACTCGCAGTAGGCGATAGCTTCCACCACCGTGGTGTGCGCCGCCTTCTCCAGCTTCAGGTCGCACGCCAGGATTTCTTGCGTGTTCTCGCCGATCATCAGCTTGCCGAGGTCCTGCAGATTGGGCAGGCCGTCGAGCATCAGGATGCGCTCGATCAGGCGATCGGCGTGCTTCATCTCGCCGATCGACTCCTTGTATTCGTGGTCCCCAATGCGCTTGAGCCCCCAGTGGCCATACATGCGCGCGTGGAGGAAATACTGGTTGATGGCGGTCAGCTCGTTCTTGAGCTGGGCGTTCAGATATTGGATGACCTTCTTATCGCCTTTCATTCTTTGGGGCTCCAGCAAAGTGCAACTGCGGTGATGGACGCACGCACGCGTCCGTTCAAGGCGAGCCCAAAGCCTGACCCAACAAACAGCACATGCCGCCGAGGCTAAACGCCCGGGCGGCAGATCGCGGCGAAAACAGACAAGGGGGAAAACGGGGAGTCAGGCAGCCAACGCGCTGGCCGAGACGGCTTGGTCGTTGGCGACGGGCTCGTCGCGACGCTCGATTATGGCATGCGTACTTGCGCGGCCCAACACTTGGGCGACGGGGATGCAGCTCACGGCTTCGGCGAGCACCTGCTTGGCGCAGTCCCGGCATTGCCCACAGCACGTACCCACGCCGAGCGTTTCGGCGAGTTCGTCCATTGTCGACACGCCCAGACGGGCGGCGCCATGGATTTCGCGGTCGGTCACTTGGTTGCAGATGCAGACGTACACGGGGTTCCTCCAGCAACGCTCAGAACGCGCTGCCAGACCAGAATAACAGAGAATGGTAATGAGAACAATTCTTGTTCGACCCCATTTCACGGACAGGGACATGCGCGTGCGCGCGAACCGTCATTTCACGGAAAGACGTGCAATTTCAATCACTTAGCGGGGGATTTGGCGCCGAAAAGGCGACGCGCCGGCGCAACGGCCGGCGCTTAAAAGATGAGCAGATCAGGCGCGAGCCAGTGCGCCGAGGGCGTCCTGGATTTCGGTGGGTTCGCAGCTTTGCAGCAGGCGATCGACCTCGCGCATCAGGCGCGGGCGATCCGAGCGCAGGATCTCCTGCTTGACTCGCAGCAGTTGCGACGGATGCATCGAAAACTCGGTCAGCCCCATACCGAGCAGCAAGCGCGTCATGGTGGCATCCCCCGCCATTTCGCCGCACACCGACACCGGCTTGCCTGCCTGGTGCCCCTCGCGGATGGTGCGCGCGATCAATTGCAGCACCGCCGGGTGCAGCGGGTCGTACAGATGCGCCACCGCATTGTCGGCGCGGTCGATGGCCAGCGTGTACTGGATCAGGTCGTTCGTGCCGATGGACAGAAAGTCCATGCGCTTGAGGAACACCGGCAGGATCAGCACCGCAGCAGGGATCTCGATCATCGCGCCGACCTTGATGGTCGGGTCGTAGGCCACGCCCTCCTCATCGAGCGACGCCTTGGCGCGTTCCAGCAGTTCCAGCGTCTGATCGATCTCGCGGGCATGCGCAAGCATCGGCACGAGAATCTTCACCGGCCCGAACGCCGAGGCCCGCAGCAGCGCGCGCAATTGCGTGAGGAACATCGCCGGCTCCGACAGCGACCAGCGAATCGCGCGCAGGCCC
Organism: Ralstonia sp.; assembly: GCA_039592975.1. Lineage (GTDB taxonomy): Bacteria > Pseudomonadota > Gammaproteobacteria > Burkholderiales > Burkholderiaceae > Ralstonia. Next base: position 57,826 of record JBCNQE010000005.1, read on the forward strand.
AGCGCAGGGTTGGGCGCCGTCTCGAACACATCGTCGCGAATGTCGAGCGGCTTGTCGGCGCCGATGTCGATCGTGCGGATGGTGACCGGCAGGCCCTTCATCGACTCGATCGCCATGCGATACGCGCAGAACTGCTCTTCTTCATCGGGCAACGCGCCGCGCCGGCCCATGAACAGGAACTCGGAACGGAACAGGCCCACGCCAACAGCGCCCGCCTTGACGGCCGTGGCCGAATCTTCGGGCATCTCGATGTTGGCGAGCAGATCGATCTGCGTGCCGTCGAGCGTGACGGTGGGTGTGTGGCGCAGGCGTTCGAGGCGCTTCTTCTGCAGCTCGCTTTCGCTGCGCCGGTGGCGGTATTCCTCGAGTATGGCGGTGTTCGGATCAACGATCACGATGCCGTTGTCGCCATCAATGATGACGACGTCGTCCTGGCGGATCAGCGTGCTCGCGTTGTGCACACCCACGGCCGCCGGAATATCGAGACTGCGCGCCACGATGGCGGTGTGCGACGTGCGCCCGCCCAGATCGGTGACAAACCCGGCGAAGGTCTGGCCGCGGAACTGCAGCATGTCGGCTGGCGCAATGTCGTGCGCCACGACGATCATGCCGGCATCTGGGTCCCCGCCGACCGCCACCGGCGCGGGTGCCAGCGTCGGCGCACCGGCCAGCACCTTCAGGATACGCTCGACCACCTGCTCGATATCCGCCTTGCGCTCACGCAGGTACTCGTCTTCGATTTCGCCGAATTGACGGATCAACTCTTCAAGCTGCGTGGTGAGCGCCCACTCGGCGTTGTAGCGGCGCGTGCGAATGAGCGTCTCTGGCACCTGCGAGAGCAGCGCGTCATCGACGATCATCGCGTGCACGTCGAGGAAGGCGCCCATCTCTTCGGGCGCATCAGCAGGCAGGTCGCCCTTGAGCGCGATCAGCTCGGCGCGCACGGCGGCCCGGGCGCTGCGCAAGCGTTCGACTTCAGCATCGAGCTTGTCTTCGTCGACGAGGTAGTGCGACACATCGAGTGCCGCACGCGCCAGCATGTGGGCGCGGCCAATAGCAATGCCGCGCGAAACCGGAATGCCGTGCAGGGTGAAGGGCATAGAAAGCGCTGGCTGAGAACGGCGGTTGGACTGGGCGTTATTCGCTGGGTTTACTCACCCTCGCCGAAGCGGTCGTTGATGAGCGCGACCAGGCCGTCCATGGCGTCTTGCTCGTCGGGGCCCTCGATCTCCAGCGACACCGTGGTACCGATGCCGGCGGCCAGCATCATCACGCCCATGATGCTCTTGGCGTCGACCTGGCGGCCGTTGCGCGACATCTTGATCTGACTGTCGAACTTGCTGGCGAGCTGCGTAAGTTTGGCGGAAGCACGGGCATGCAGGCCGAGCTTATTGATGATGGTGATATCCCTCTGCAGCATATTTGTCTGGATGGTTGGCAACCTGGTTCTGAACGGCTGTCGAGCCGACCTGCAGTACCCCTTGCGAGCCGCCAGCCAAAGCCTTCGCGGCAAGCTGATCCAGCTTTTCGGCGCGATAGCAGATGGCGCGCACCAGCATCGGCAGGTTCACGCCGGCCAGCACACGCACGCGGCCGGGGTCAGCCAGGCGCGAAGCGATGTTGGCGGGCGTGGCACCGAAGATGTCGGTGAGCACCAGCGCGCCATTGCCCTCGATGAGTTCAGCAAGCTTGGCGCGCGCCTGGGCCAGCACGGCAGCCGGCTCGGCATCGGGCAGGACGTCGATCGCACCCAGCCGTTCAGGCTGGCCGCAATACACGTGTGCAGCGCAATCGCGCAATGCGCTGGCCAGCGGCGCATGAGCGATGATCAGAATCCCTGCCATGGTCGAAAAGCGAATCGGTGTGAATCCGATTGTATCAGGGCCATTTGCCGCAACCATGCGCCGATGTGGCCAAACTCCCCCGAGCGGAGGACCCCCGCCGGGAGGGGCCCAGTCAGGCTTCTACGCAGGCTTGCGACCCAGCACACTCGATTTGCCGACCGCGCGCTCCAGCGCATCAATGAACATCCCTGCGACGTTAAAGCCGGTCTGCTGCGTGATTTCCTGGAAGCAGGTCGGGCTGGTGACGTTCACCTCGGTCAGGTAATCGCCGATGACGTCCAGGCCAACGAGCAACAAGCCGCGCTGCCACAGCACCGGCGCAAGTGCATGCGCAATCACCTGATCACGCTCCGACAGCGGCTGCGCGCGGCCCGTGCCGCCAGCCGCCAGATTGCCGCGCACCTCGCCGGCCATCGGCACGCGCGCCAGGGAATGCGGCACCGGCGAGCCGCCAATCAGCAGGATGCGCTTGTCGCCCTCGCGGATGGCGGGGATGTACTGCTGGGCCATGATCGTGCGCGCGCCGTTGTCGGTGAGCGTCTCGATGACGGCGCCGAGGTTCATGCCGTCCGGCCCGACGCGGAAGATGCCGGTGCCGCCCATGCCGTCGAGCGGCTTGAAGATGACGTCGCCCTGCTCGGCGTGGAAATCGCGCAGGCGCTTGGCGTCGCGCGACACGATGGTCGGCACGGTGAACTCGCGAAACTGCGCAATCGCCAGCTTCTCGGAGTGATCACGAATCGCCTGCGGCTTGTTGAAGATGCGCGCGCCCTGCCGTTCGGCAACCTCCAGCAGCCACGTGCTGGTGACGTACTCCATGTCGAACGGCGGGTCCTTGCGCATCAGCACGGCATCAAAGCCGGTGAGCGGCAGCAGGCGGGCGTCGCCGGCGCGATACCACTCATCTTCCTCGCCGGTCAGGGCGATGGGCGTAGCGACCGTTTCCACCACGTTGCCCGCCAGCGTGAGCTGCGATTGCAGGCACGTATAGATGGCGTAACCCCGCGCTGCCGCCTCGCGCATCATCGCGAAGGTGGAATCCTTGTAGATCTTGAACGTCGACAGCGGATCGACGATGAACAGGATGCGCATGGCGGTTCCTTCTACCTTCTGCAGCGTGGTACGGCTGATCAGATCAGCGGGTTCGGATCGGTCTTCTCAAGCTCCAGCGACGCGGCCAGCAGGGCCAGGCGCGCCACCACGCCGTACATATAGAAGCGGTTCGGCTCCCCGGCGCCCGGCTTGGTGTGGCTGTCGGGCAGCGAGTTGGAAGCAAACGGCAGCGGCACGAAATGCATGCCCGGCGCATTCAGATTCTCATCTACGCCGCGGCCCGTGTGAACCCGGTAGAAACCGCCAACCACATAGCGGTCGATCATATAGACGACGGGCTCGGCCACGGCCTCGTTGATCTTCTCGAAGGTGTGCACGCCTTCCTGCACGATCACTTCGGAGACCTCCAGGCCCTCCTTCACCACGCTCATCTTGTTGCGTTCTTTCCGGTTCAGGCCCTTGACCTCGGACGGATCGCGCACGGTCATCACGCCCATGCCGTAGGTGCCGGCGTCGGCCTTGACCACCACGTATGGGGTCTCGGTCACGCCGTATTCCTTGTACTTCTTGGCGGTCTTCTTGAGCACCGTTTCCACTGCGTGGGCGAGTTCTTCCTCGCCCGCGCGCTCGTGGAAGTCCAGCCCGCTGCACTTGGTGAAGTACGGGTTGACCATCCACGGGTCAATGTCGATCAGCTTGGCGAACTTCTTGGCCACCTCGTCGTACGCGGCAAAGTGGTTCGTCTTGCGACGCTGCGACCAGCCCGCGTGCAGCGGCGGCAGCAGGTATTGCTCGTTGATGTTCTCTAGGATGGGCGGCACGCCGGCTGACAGGTCATTGTTCAGCAGGATCGAGCACGGATCGAAATCTTCCATGCCCAGGCGGCGGCCCTTGGTGCCGATACGCTTGATGGGCTCGACGACGAGACGCTGGCCATCAGGCAGATCAATCGGCGTCGGCTCGGTGATGTCCTCAGAAAGCGATCCAAGGCGCACATTCAGACCGGCCTGGCGCATGATCTGTGACAGGCGCGCGACGTTCTGCAGATAGAACATGTTGCGCGTATGGCGCTCGGGGATCAGCAGGAGGTTCTTGGCGTCCGGGCAGATCTTTTCGATGGCGGCCATGGCGGCCTGTACGGCCAGCGGCAGCATCTCGGGCGCCAGGTTGTTGAAGCCGCCTGGGAAGAGGTTGGTGTCAACCGGCGCCAGCTTGAAGCCGGCGTTGCGCAAATCGACGGAACAGTAGAACGGCGGCGTATGTTCCTGCCACTCCAGGCGGAACCAGCGTTCGATGGCGGGCGTGGCGTCAAGAATCTTCTGCTCGAGCTCGAGCAGCGGCCCGTTCAGCGCGGTGATCAAGTGCGGAACCATACCCTTCCTATTGATGTTATTTATCGCCCGCTCCGATTGTAGAGGAACAGGCAATAGCTTGCAGACGACAGCGGGCTATCGATATGCGGTCAGGAAAGAGGATTCGCAAGAGGCGAAGTGCGGCGGTGCAGCAAGCCACACAAAAAAGGCGGACAAAAAAAAGCGCGGGGCTGCCGCGCTTGGGGAATAGCCTGACAGATACGGGGAGCGTTCTGCAGGTGGAGGAAACCACGTCTGCAATGTAAGCGTCCGCATAACGAGAGGCAATTGAAGGTTTTTTACATCGGAGTTAAGGCGCGGTGGCGCAAGCGCCGCGCCAACAAAAAACCCGGCACGCGGCCGGGTCTTTTGTTTGCTCAGGCAGACGATCAGTCTTCGTAGGCAGTTTCGCCGTGGGACGTGATGTCCAGACCTTCGCGCTCCTCTTCTTCCGGCACGCGCAGGCCGACGATCGCGTCGACGATCTTGTACGAGATAAAGGCCACCACAGCCGACCAGATGATCGTGGTCAGCACGCCTTGGAGCTGGATCCACAGCTGGCCGCCGATCGAGTAGCCGTCGGCCACCTTGTTGGCAACGTAGTCGTAGATGCCCGTGCCGCCCAGGCTCGGCGAGGCGAACACGCCGGTCAGCAGCGCGCCGAGGATACCGCCCACGCCGTGCACACCGAACACGTCGAGCGTGTCGTCCATGCCCAGCATGCGCTTGAGGCCGTTCACGCCCCACAGGCACAGCAGGCCGGCGAGGATACCCAAGGCGATCGAGCCCATCGGGCCGACAAAGCCAGCTGCCGGGGTGATGGCCACCAGACCGGCCACTGCACCCGATGCGGCACCCAGCATCGACGGCTTGCTCTTGCCGATCCACTCACCGAAGCTCCACGACAGCACGGCAGCGGCGGTGGCCAGCAGCGTGTTGACGAAGGCCAGCGCGGCAGAACCGTTGGCTTCCAGGGCCGAACCGGCGTTGAAGCCGAACCAGCCGAACCACAGCAGCGAGGCACCGACCATGGTCAGTGTCAGGCTGTGCGGCTTGAGCGCTTCACGGCCAAAGCCGATGCGCTTGCCGAACAGGAAGGCCCCCACCAGACCGGCAACGGCGGCATTGATGTGCACCACGGTACCACCGGCGAAGTCCAGCGCGCCCTTCTGGAACAGCCAGCCGGACTTGGCCGTCATCACTTCCGCCGCCTTGGCATCGGTGAAGCCATCCGGACCCGGCCAGAACCAGACCATGTGGGCAATCGGCAGGTAGCTGAAGGTGAACCACAGCACCACGAACAGCAGCACGGCCGAGAACTTCGCACGCTCAGCAAACGCACCGATGATCAGCGCGCAGGTGATCGCGGCAAATGCGCCCTGGAACGCGAAGTACGCGTATTCCGGCACCACCACGCCCTTGCTGAAGGTAGCGGCCACCGAATCCGGCGTCAGGCCCTTCAGGAACAGGCGATCGAGCCCGCCGAAGAACGCGTTGCCCTCGGTAAAGGCGAAGCTGTAGCCGTAGATGGCCCACAGGATGATGATGAGCGAGAAGATGCCGGTACATTGCATCAGCACCGACAGCATGTTCTTCTTGCGCACCAGGCCGCCGTAGAACAGCGCCAGGCCCGGCAGCGTCATCAAGATGACGAAGGCGGTGGAGACCAGCAGCCAGGCCGTGTCGCCCTTGTTGGGCACGGGCGCCGCGGCAGCCGGTGCCGACGCAGCGGCGGGCGCGGCAGCAGCAGCCGCGGCCGGTGCAGCCGCGGCTTCCGATGCCGGAGCGGCCGCAGCGGGGGCGGCAGCCGGCGCCGAAGCCTCAGCGGCTGGCTTGTCCTGTGCGACGGCGGGAGCCGACATCACAGCGCCAGCAAGCACCGCAACAACGGCCCCTGCGGTCAGGAATCGTGTGAACCAGGTTTTCATGTTTTGACCTCTTCCTTGGCAGATTGGGGCTTATAGGGCGTCGCCGCCGGTCTCGCCGGTGCGGATGCGGATGACTTGTTCAATGTCGGCCACGAAGATCTTGCCGTCGCCGATCTTGCCGGTGCGCGCAGACTTTTCGATGGCCTCGACAGCGCGCTCGAGCACGTCGTCTGGCACAGCCACTTCGATCTTCACTTTAGGCAGGAAGTCGACGATGTACTCGGCGCCGCGATACAGCTCGGTATGGCCCTTCTGGCGACCAAAGCCCTTGACCTCGGTCACGGTAATGCCCGACACGCCCACTTCCGACAACGCCTCGCGGACCTCGTCGAGCTTGAACGGCTTGATGACAGCCATGATGAGTTTCATGCTGAATTCCTCCTCGATTCGCGGCGCCGGGGGGCGCCGCCTCGCCTCGTTTGTTAGAAAGTCTTGGTGACCGACAGCAGCGCCGTCGCCTTGCCCATGTAGTTGCCGCGCGTATTGGTGTAGAACGCGCGCGCAGCGTTGGTGTCGATGTACGCCAGCGATGCCGTCCAGCCGCTGCCGAAGTCCTTCGTCACGCCCACCTTCCAATCCGCGTAGGAGGCGCGCGGCGATTGGTGCGGAATCTGTTGATAGCCGAGGTGCAGGTTCAGCGTCAGGCCCCAGTAGCCGGTGTCGAAGTTGCCCGACAGATCAAAGTACTGGCTGTGGTGCGAATCCGGCGTGCCGAACAGGTTCGAGAACGCGTGCGAATACTTGAACGTGACCGGGCCGTAGCCGATTTGTGCGTAACCTTCGGTAGTGTGCGGACGCGTGAAGTCGCTCGGATAGCTGCCCGGGTAGTAGTACTGCAGCACGCCCACGTCGATGGGCACGTCCTTGATGATCTCGGTCTTGTAGCCGCCGTAGAAGTCCATCTCGATCGGCGCGGAGACGTTCGAGTTGGAATCGCTCAGCCAGCTGATCGACGAGTTCCAGTTGCCGATGTAGAAGCCCTCGGGCAGCACGCCGCCCGGAATGGCGTAGTCAAACCCGCCCTGGATGGCCGGCTTGTTGTTCGTCTGCATGAGGCCGCGATAACGGTACTGGCTGGCCAGCGTGACGTTGGCTGTGAGCGCCGGCGCCGGAGCGGGCGCAGCGGCCGGTGCATCGGCAGCAGGCGCGGTCTGGGCGATAGCGGATTGGCACACACCGGCAGCAGCACCGGTCAGCAGCACCACCGTGGCTGCGTACGCAAACTTCTTCATAACGGCTCCCCCCTTTAGAAGACATGCAGAACGTGAGAAAAAAGTCGCACCAGTTCTGCAACTGTCATGCCATGTCGCGACGATAGGATTGGAGGGCTTCTTCGGCTTGCGGGCCACGATTGCGTGGTGGCGCATCCATCAGGAAATTGGGGACGGAACCGGTGACGCCGCCTCGTCCACCCGCAATGGGTTGCAACAGGCGGGGGCAGCGACCGTGAAGGCGCGCCGCCCTCGCGCGATAAAAACCATGTGATAGAGTGAATTCAGCGCCGTGCCGCCGCGCGTGGACGGCCGGTTCGCCGCGCCAGCACTTGATCTGTCCCCGTTTGATTGACGACGGCGATGCCGCATCGCAGCGAGAATCGGCGCATTTTGTGCCGTTGCAAGCGCTCAGCCGGTACCATCCAGCCCGGCGGCACCGAAACGACCCGCCCGGCGCCGTGCCGCGCACCACGGCACAGCAGATTTTGCGCACAGAATCGGTGCATGCACCGGCTTGGCGCACCCCGCACGACCCACGGAGCACTCTCATGAAACCCACTGACCTCTTTTCCGACTTTCAGAACCGCGTGTCCGAAGCACTGCGCAATTCCCCCGCTGCCGATATCGAAAAGAACGTCCGCGCGATGATGACGCAGGGCTTTTCCAAGCTGGACCTGGTCACGCGTGAGGAATTCGACGTGCAGTCGCAAGTCCTGGCCCGCACGCGCGCACGCCTGGAGGAACTGGAAACGCGCGTGGCCGCGCTGGAAGCCCAACTCAAGTCCGCCGCCCCGGCCGACCAGTAATCTTGCCGCCCGGTGTTGTGCCGGGCGCGCATCCAGCCCTGCTGCTGTGCTGGCCGCTGCACCCCTGCTGCGGTGCACAGCGAAAAGATCAATTCGCCGCCTTGTTGCTGTTGGCGAACTGATCTAGAACTCCCTTATGGCCTGTTGACCGATAAGGCGCACGCTTGAGGAGAGAGATCATGCAGCATCGCCTCTACTTTCTATTGCCGGACGTGGCCAGCGCCCGGCGCGTGATGAATGACCTGCTGCTGGCGCGCATCACCGAGCGCCACATCCACTTCGTCGCCCGCGAAGGCGCCGATCTCACCGGCCTGCACGAGGCCAACCTGCTGCAAACCTCCGACATCGTCCATGCCACCCAGAACGGGTTGGTGATCGGCGGTGGCGCGGGCGTGTTGGCGGGCGTGGTGGCGGCGCTGTTCCCGATCATCGGCGAAGGGCCGCAGTGGGGCATGGTCGGCATCACGACTGTCGTTGGCGCTCTGTTTGGCGCGTGGGCTTCAAGCATGATCGGCAGTTCCGTGCCGAACAGCCGCCTCAAACCCTTCAAGCAAGCGGTGGAGGATGGGCAGATCCTGCTGATGGTGGACGTGCCGCGCTCGCGCATCGCTGAAGTGCGTGCACTGCTGCAGAAGACGCATCCCGAGGGCCGCTTCAGCGGCGAAGATACGGCGATGCCCGCATTCCCCTGATCGATCTGCCGACAACGCAACCGGAGCCGCGCGCTCCGGTTTTTTTTTGTACTCAGACAGCGCGTCAAATTTGAATGCAAGCCGGGTGGGCAACCTGGCATGGCTGGCACAGTGGCGGGTTCCTCATTCGTTTCGCACTGATCCGCCATGCCGCCCTGTCTCGCCCGCTTCCCTGCCCGTCATATCAATCGGAGGGCCGCGCGATGAGCCTAGCAGTTCTGCGTTCACGCGCGCTGTCGGGCATCGATGCGCCAGCCGTGTCGGTGGAGGTGCATCTGGCGAATGGCTTGCCGTCGTTCACCATCGTCGGCTTGCCCGACACAGAGGTGAAGGAAAGCAAGGACCGCGTGCGTGCGGCCATCCAGAACAGTCACTTCGAGTTTCCCGCGCGGCGCATCACCGTCAACCTGGCACCGGCCGATCTGCCCAAGGAGTCTGGCCGCTTCGATTTGGCGATTGCGCTGGGCATTCTCGCCGCCAGCCGGCAGATCCCGCACACGCACCTGGATGCGCACGAGTTTGCGGGCGAGCTCTCGTTGTCGGGCGACTTGCGGCCGATCCGCGGCGCGCTGGCAATGGCGTATGCGTTGTCGCGTCACCCCGCGCCTGCGGATGGCGAAGCGCCGCTCGCCCGCGCCTTCGTGCTGCCCGCCGAGAATGCCGCTGAAGCGGCGCTGGTCAGCGGTACCAAGGTTCTGCCTGCACGCACGCTCGTCGAGGTGTGCGACCACCTGAGTGCGCCGGACCGCAAACTATCGCCCGTGCGGCCAGCGCCGGTCGATACCGAGATCCGCTATCCGGACCTGGCCGACGTACGGGGGCAACCGCAGGCGCGGCGCGCGTTGGAAGTGGCGGCCGCCGGGGGCCATTCCATGTTGATGATCGGCCCCCCCGGCACCGGCAAATCGATGCTCGCCCAGCGCTTTCCCGGCCTGCTGCCGGAGATGAGCGACGACGAAGCGCTTTCCGCCGCGGCCGTCATGAGTCTGACAACGCGCGGCTTCGATGCGAAGCGCTGGAAAGTCCGGCCGTTTCGCGCCCCGCACCACACCGCATCTGCCGTGGCGATGGTGGGTGGCGGCAACACGCCGCGGCCGGGTGAGATTTCGCTCGCGCACCAAGGGGTCTTGTTCCTCGACGAGCTCCCCGAGTTCGAGCGCCGCGTGCTCGAAGTCCTGCGCGAGCCGCTGGAGACGGGCCACATCACCATTTCGCGCGCCGCACATCAGACGGATTTCCCTGCCAGTTTCCAGCTCATCGCGGCGATGAACCCGTGCCCGTGCGGCTATCGGGGCCATCCGTTGCGCGCGTGCCGCTGCACGCCGGATCAGGTGGAGCGCTACCAGTCGCGCATTTCCGGCCCGCTGCTTGATCGGATTGATGTGCAGATCGAGGTGCCGACGCCATCGCAGGAAGAACTGCTCGACGGCCCGCCGGGTGAACCGACGCTCAACGTGGCCGAGCGGGTATCCGCCGCACATGAGCGGCAACTCGCGCGCCAAGGCAAACGCAACGCGCTGCTGGCCGGCCACGAGATCGACCTGTACTGCGCCCGCACCGATGCGGCCGATGGTCTGCTGCGCCACGCGATGACGCGCTTTTCATGGTCGGCCCGGGCTTATGCGCGCGTGCTCAAACTCGCCCGCACGATCGCGGATTTGGCCGGCGATGCACAGATCGACGCGGCGCATGTGGGCGAGGCGATTCAGTATCGGCGTGGGGTGAAGGCGGATTAGACCGTCAGGCCGTCTGCCGCTTCACGAAGAACAGCGCCGCACCGATGCTCATCAGCATGCCGCCGAAAAACCGGCTCTGCCAGCGCAGTGCGCGCGGATTGCGGAACAGGCGCTGCGCGCGCGAGGCGAGCAGCGCATAACCGTGCATCACGATCAGGTCGACGAACACCATCGTCACCGCCAGGATGGCCAACTGGGAAAGCAGCGGCTTGGCCGGATCGATGAACTGCGGCAGCACAGCCACCATGAAGAGGATGCCCTTCGGGTTCGTCAGATTGGTTAGCAGCCCGACCAGGAAGCGACGGCGCGCACCGCCGCCCGACACCTTGACTGCGTCACCCTCCGTCGGCTTGCTGATCTGAATCGGCGTGCGCCACTGCATGATGCCGAGGTAAATCAGGTACAGCGCGCCGACGATCTTGATGGCGGTAAAGGCATGCTCAGACGCAATCAGCAGCGCGCCCAGCCCGGCACCGGCAATAAACAGGACCACCACAATGCCCAGCTCCAGCCCGGCGATCGTGACGGAGGTGCGACGCACGCCATGCGTCAGCCCATGGCTCATGCAGAGGATCGCACCCGACCCCGGCGAGATGGCGATCACCCAAGCGGCCAGAAAGAAGGCCAGCCAGACTTGCAACGTCATGATGGTTCCCCGTGATGTGTTGACGACAAGCGGAAGACGGCTATTGTGCACGCGTTGCCAGAGGCACGCTCCCGCCTAATACGGGTGGAAGCTGGTGAGGAACTGGTCGACCTGCTCTTGCTGGCGCCCATCGCGCGCGGCATCGCCCGATTCGAGCACGACGGCCTGATAGGCGTGTTTGCCCGTGGCGACGACGCGGGCGGTCAGGCGGCGCGGCGCGGGGTCATTGCCGCCCGCGCCCTGCGCGATCAACTCCACAGCGGGTAAAGAGAGCGGCGGCTGCGCGGCGGTCTTCACAGCGATGTCCTTGGCGAGCACCTGCCCTTTCAGGTTGGCCGACAAGCCCGTACGCAACGCCGCCACGGCTTGCTGTCGCCAGACCGGGTCGTCGGCCGGCAATGTCACCACGCCGATGGCGAACAGCGTGCCGTCAATGCTCGCGGCCTGCATGGTCATCGGCAGGCGCTGGCCATTGATGGTGATGGGGCGAGCATCGGCGGTGGGCTTGGCGGGGTAGTCCACGACGTACGCGCCTTCGTTGGACTGGACGGTGCGCCAATCGTACTTGGGCGAACAGGCCATCAGCAGCGCACATACCGCCGCGCCCACGCCCCACTGCCAGCCACCTGCTTTTGCCATGCGTGCCACGTCGTCTCCTCGATTGTTTCTGCCGGTTTTTGCGCCGCCTATTATCGGACAGAGACATCCGCGAGACCCTAGGACTACGCCATGCCGAGCCCGAGCCTCCTCCTGCGTGCCCTGCGCGCCGACATCACCACGCTGGACTGCGACGCGATCGTCAATGCCGCTAACAGCTCACTGCTGGGCGGGGGTGGCGTGGACGGCGCCATCCACCGCGCCGCAGGGCCCGCGCTGTTGGAAGCCTGCCGCGCCCTCAACGGCTGCCGCACCGGCGAGGCCAAGCTCACGCCGGGCTTCCGGCTGCCGGCACGCTACGTCATTCACACCGTCGGCCCGATCTGGCGCGGAGGCCGGCAAGATGAAGCGACCTTGCTGGCCGCCTGCTATCGCAACAGCCTGGAACTCGCCCGGCAGCACGACCTGCGCACCATCGCCTTTCCGTGCATCAGCACCGGCGTCTATGGTTTTCCGGCGCAGCTGGCCACGCCGATCGCGCTGCGCACCGTCCGCGAGCACGGCGTGGGCTTCGACGAGATCACCTTCTGCTGCTTTTCCTCCACCGACCTCGCGCTGTACGAAGCCGCGCTAGCCGGTGCCAAGTGACGCATACATCGCAATAGACAGAATGTCGCAGTCGACCGGCCAGCACGCCCGGGCGGGCCTACAATAGACGTTTCTTTACCCTTCCAGACCGTTGCCGCCATGGCCTCGACCCTGACCCCTTCTGCCGCCGCCACGCCCACCAAATCCAGCGGCCGCCGCTGGCTGTTGCCCGTGATCGCGCTGGCGCTGGCTGTGGCCGGATGGTTCGGCTGGCGCGCGTTCTCGCCCGCGCAGCAGGTGCCTGCGGCCACCTTCACGCTGCTCGATGGACAGAAGCTGTCCACACAAGACCTGAAGGGCAAGGTCTACCTCGTCAACTTCTGGGCGACGAGCTGCACCACCTGCATCAAAGAAATGCCCAACATGGTCCAGACGTACAACAAGTACAAGGGCGAGGGCCTGGAGTACGTGGCCGTGGCGATGAGCTACGACGCGCCGATGTACGTGATGAACTTCAGCCAGACGCGCCAGTTGCCCTTCAAGGTCGCAATGGACGCCGACGGCTCCGCCGCCAAGGCGTTCGGCGACGTGCAACTCACGCCCACCACCTTCCTGGTCGACCGCGACGGACGCATCCTCAAGCGCTACGTCGGCGAGCCGGAGTGGTCGTCGTTCGATGCACTCCTCAAACAGACGCTGGCCAAGCAAGCCTGAGCCTTCCGCTCCTCTCCACGCAACATGCCCGGTCGATGCCGGGCATTTTTGTGTCCGGACGATGCGCGTTCCACACTAGATTCACGCGGGCCTGCTGCAACGGTGGCCCGTCAATCCGTGAACCGATGGAGCGCGCACATGGCCAATACCTACTGCATGTTCAAGGGCAAGCTGAAATTCGGCGTGCCCTACCTTGAGGGCTACAACGGCAACCCGCATTACGCAATCGTGGCGGAAGCGCCGGATGGTTCGGAGTTCGTGGTGCTGGCCAACGTGAAATCCGATTCGACGATGCCTGGCGCGGGCGAGGCCGGTTACCACGTGCTGTATCAGTGGACGACGGATTTCCAGTTGCCGATAACGGCCGACCTTGCGGAACTGGATTCGGGCCTGTATCAGGAGGGCTTTCCGCGCCTGGACTATGTACGCGACGCCGGGCTGGTCGACTTCCCGAACATGCAACCAATTGCGCTCGACACCGAGACCGAGCACAACGACATCAACGCGCTCGTCGACGACATGCTGACGCTGGATCGCACCGCCACGCCGATCGACTACGTCTACCACGGCAGCTCCGGCGACGACGACCGCAAAGGCTGGCCGCCACGTACCGACGTCACCGTCTACGGCTTCGGCTTTCTGTTCGAACCCCAGCAGAACGGCCTGCATGAAACGCACATGAACCAGGGCAACCCGGTGCTGCACGCCCACGGGAAGGACCACTCCCGCGAGAACGGCGTGCAGCAGGACGGTGCTGTCATCGTAGAAATCGATGGCAAGTTCCAGGCGCTGCTGATCGCATTTCAGACACAGCGGATTCCAACGGATGACCGTGGCTATCCGGTCGCGGGGGCGCATCCGATCCTGGGTTGAGCATCCACGAAAAACGCCCGGTCGATGCCGGGCGTTCTTGTGTGCAAGGGCGATGCGTCAGAGCCCGTAGCGCTTGATCTTGTCGTACAGCGTCGCGCGACCGACTTGCAGGATATCCGCCGCCTGGTGCACCGATCCGCCCGTGCGTGCCAGCGTCTCGGCAATCACCGTGCGCTCGTAGCGCTCGACGCGCTCCTTGAGCGGCATACCGTCTTCCGACGCATCCGGCACGACCGGCGTGCGGCCAACGCCGAGTACCAGGCGATCGGCCGCATTGCGCAGCTCGCGCACGTTGCCGGGCCAATTTGATTGCATCAGTTCGTGGCGCTGGCGCTCCGCCAGCATCGGCAGCGGGCGCTGGTAGCGCACAGCGGCTTCGAGCAGGAAGTGCTCGAACAGCGGGATGATGTCTTCACGGCGCTCGCGCAGCGGTGGCAGGTCGATGGCGACCACGTTCAGGCGGTAGTACAAATCGCGCCGGAACCCGCCTGCATCGATCAGCGCTTCCATGTCGCCCTTGGCGGCGGCCACGATGCGTACGTCGATGCGGACCGACTCGTTGGAGCCCAGGCGCTCCAGTGCGCCCTCCTGCAACACGCGCAGCAGCTTCACCTGCAGCGCAATCGGCATGCTCTCGATCTCGTCAAGGAACAGCGTGCCGCCCGAGGCGTGCTCCAGCTTGCCGATGCGCCGCTTGCCCGCGCCGGTGAAGGCGCCGGCTTCGTGGCCGAACATCTCGCTCTCGAAAATCGCCTCGGGCACTGCGCCGCAATTCAGTGCGATAAACGGCTTGTCGTGACGCGGCGACAGCATATGCAGGCTGCGCGCGACCAGCTCCTTGCCCGTGCCCGTCTCACCGTTGATGAGCACCGGTGCATCGGTGGTGGCCACGTTCTCGATCAGCGCCCGCACCGCGCCCATGGCCGGCGAGCGCCCGATGATGCGCGTGCCCGCCGCTGGGCCCGCCAGCTCACGGCGTAGCGCGCGGTTCTCCAGCTCCAGCGCACGGCGCTCCATGGCGCGGCGCACGGTTTCGGTCAGGCGCTCGGCAGGGAATGGCTTCTCAATGAAGTCGAACGCGCCTTCGCGCATCGCCTGCACAGCCATGGTGATGTCGCCGTGGCCGGTGACGAGCACCACGGGAATCCCCGTGGCGAACGACTGGCAATGCGTGAGCACATCCAGGCCGCTCGCACCCGGCAGCCGCAGATCGCTCACCACCACGCCAGGGAAGTTCGCGTCGATCTTGCCGACGGCCTCCTCCGCGCTGCCAAACGCCTGCACGTTGAAGCCGGCCAGTTCCAGGCTCTGCGCGGTGGCCTGGCGCACAGGCGGGTCGTCTTCGATGAAGAGAACGGTCAAGCCTTCGGACATGGGTGGTCTTCGTAAAAAATGAATCAGGTGGATGCCGCGGAGGTGACTTCAGCGCGTACCAGTGTCAGCGTAAATTGCGCCCCGCCGCCCGGCACGTTCGCGGCCGACAGCGAACCGCCAAAATCGCGCGCGATGCTGGTGGAAATCGCCAGCCCAAGGCCCAGCCCCTGGCCGATCTCCTTGGTGGTGAAGAACGGCTCGAACAGGTGCGGCATGGCGTCGGGCGGAACGCCGGGGCCGTTGTCGCGCACCGTAATGTTCATCTGGGATGCAGAGCCTTCTGCCGGACCAATGTCGATGTCGATACGGCCGGCGCGCGCGTTGTCGTTGGCGTTGAGCGCATCGAGTGCATTGCCGACGAGGTTGATCAGCACCTGCTCCAGCTTCAGCTCATCGGCACGAACGACGGCCTCCGCTTCCGGGATGCGCCAATGCAACTCGAGTTGCACATCGCCCAGCCTCGGGCGTAGCAGCGCCAGCGTGTGATCGAGCGCCACGCGCACCTGCACGTTGCTGTGCTTGCGGCGCGAGCGGCCCGCGAACA
The DNA here is from genome assembly GCA_039592975.1 of Ralstonia sp. GTDB lineage: Bacteria > Pseudomonadota > Gammaproteobacteria > Burkholderiales > Burkholderiaceae > Ralstonia. Next base: position 73,787 of record JBCNQE010000005.1, read on the forward strand.
GCTTGAGCTGCGCGGTGATCTTGCCCATGCGCTCGGTCAGGTCGGCAATGGCCTGCAGGTTGTCGGTGGCGGCGCCGTGCTGCCCGCGCTCCAGCAGGATGCGCGTGTTGTCGGAGAACGTCCGCAACGCTGCCAGCGGCTGGTTCAACTCGTGGGTGATACCGGCGGCCATCTGGCCCAGCGCGGCAAGCTTGCTGGCCTGCACGAGTTCGTCCTGCGTGGCGCGCAATTCCGCTTCGGCGCGGGTGCGGTCGACGATCTCGTGCTGCAACTGCTCGTTCGTCGCCATCAGGTCCGCAGTGCGGTCTTCGACGCGGCGTTCAAGCTGGTCATAGGCGGCTTCGAGCAGGCGTCTGCTGCGCAGCATTTCCATCATGCGCAGGCGGCGCTGGCGCCAGTAGAAGAGCAGCAGGCACGCAAAGGCAAAGGCAAAGGCGGCGGCCACGGTTGCACTGCGCGCCGCGCCCATCACCGGGTCCACGGGCGTGAGGTACATCAGCGTCCAGTTGGGCTCGACCAGGTCACGCGAGACCTGCAGGTAACGCGTGGCACTCGCCCGCTCGCCAATGCGGATGAGTTCCGCGCCCTCCGGCAAGCGCCCCGTCAAGCGCAGAAAACCCGGCGCTTCGGGCTGCAACGGCAGCGGCTTGATCTCTTTGCGGTAGTACTGCCGCGTGGCTTCAAGTTGCGCCTGCAGCTTGGGCGTGAGCGGCTCAACGGTGTGGTACTGCCACGCCGGCACCGACGACAGGAAGATCACGCCGTTCTCATCGGCCACCATCACCGGCTCGGAAGCATCGTGGCTCGCGCGGCCGAACCATTCGAGGTTGAGCTTGACCACCGTCACGCCGATCACGCGGCCATCCTGCATGACCGGCTGCGAGATGTAGTAGCCGGGCTCTTCACGCGTAATGCCGATGCCATAGAAACGCCCAACATGGCCCTCGGCCGCCTGCTGGAAATAGGGCCGAAACCGGTATTCCGCACCGACAAAGCTATCGGGCTGGTTGTAGTTGGACGCCGCCAGCGCCAGGCCGCTCGGGGCGATCACGTAGGTAGCGGTGGCGTGCGCGCGGTCGTTGACCTCACGCAGGTAGCGGTTGGCGCGCTCGACGTTGGCGGGCGTCGGGTTGGCCAGCAGATCGTGGATGAACGGATGCAGCGCCACTAGCGCCGGCAGGTATTCGTAACGGTCGAGCGTGCTCTTGAGGTTGGCGGCGTAGCGGTCGACACGGCCACCGGCGGCCTGCTGCGCCTGCGCCAAGCCGCGGTTCCACGTCACCACGAAGGTCGCGGTGCACACCAGCGTCATCAGCGCCACGAGCCCCGCCGCGACCAGCCACCAGAACCCGCGCCGCGAGCCGGAAGCACTGGTGAAGGAAAAATCAGGGTCGGACATCGGTGGGAGATCGGCGGCGGCGAAGTTTGCCGTGCCTTCCTGGTCCGTGCTGGCTGTCGGCACGTTTGAGCCGAGACGCTTCACGAGAGGGGATTCCCGAAGAAGAACCTGTTCACGATCCTACTGCGCGGCCCGAGGTTGGTCCGAGAAGCGCAACCGTACTCATGTACGGTGAGCATCGCAGGGCCAAGATCGGGCCGCGCAGTAGGATCGTGAGCAGGTTCTAAGCGGGGCCGTCTGGAAGGACAGGCCCCGCAATCATACGCTTTCAACCGATGGCGCCCGCAGGCGCCTGCCTAGGCTGGTGGATCAAGCTGCCGGGGTAGCCGGCACGCCTTCGTCGCTGCGGTTGCCCGACAGCACGCGGGCCAGCTTGGCGCGATCCAGCTCGCGCTCCCACGCCGAGATCACCACGCACGCCACACCGTTGCCGGTGATGTTAGTCAGCGCACGGCACTCGCTCATGAAGCGGTCGATACCCAGGATCAGCACCATGCCCGCCACCGGAATCGTCGGCACCACAGCCAGCGTGGCCGCCAGCGTGATGAAGCCCGCGCCGGTGATGCCCGAGGCGCCCTTCGACGTCAGCATGGCAACGGCTAGGATGGTCAGTTGCTGCGTCCAGGTCAGCTCGATGTTCAGCGCCTGCGAGATGAAGATCACCGCCATCGTCATGTAGATATTGGTGCCGTCCAGGTTGAACGAATAACCGGTCGGAACCACGAGGCCCACCACCGACTTCGAGCAGCCCAGCTTTTCCATCTTCTCCATCAGGTGCGGCAGCGCCGATTCCGACGAACTCGTGCCCAGCACGATCAGCAGCTCTTCCTTGATGTACGCGACAAAGCGGAAGATGTTGAAACCCACCAGACGCGCGATGATGCCCAGCACCACCACCACGAAGATGATGGCCGTCAGGTAGAACGTACCGACCAGCTTGAGCAGCGGCACCAGCGAGATCACGCCGTATTTGCCGATGGTGAAGGCCATCGCGCCAAACGCGCCGATCGGGGCCACGCGCGTGATGACGTGCACGATGCGGAAGAACACGTGCGAGATCTGGTCGATGAAATCCGTCACGATCTGAGCGCGGTCACCGATCGCCGAGAGCGCGCCGCCAAACAGCAGCGCGATCAGCAGGATCTGCAGAATGTCGCCCTTGGCAAACGCATCCACCACCGTGCTCGGGATGATGTTGAGCAGGAAGTCGACCGTGCTGGCCGACTGGGCCTTGGCGGCGTACTGCGCCACGGCCTTGGCGTCGATGGTGTGTACATCGACGTTGAAGCCCGCGCCCGGGTTGAAGATGTGGCCAGCGGCCAGACCGATCACCAGCGCGAAGGTGGAGACGACCTCGAAGTAGAGCAGCGCCTTGCCACCCACGCGGCCCACCTTCTTCATGTCGCGCATGCCGGCAATACCGGAAACGACGGTACAGAAGATGATCGGCCCGATCACCATTTTGATGAGTTGAATGAACCCATCGCCCAGCGGCTTCATCTTGACAGCGAGTTCGGGCGAGTAATGGCCCAGCAGAACGCCGATGACGATGGCCGCCAGCACCTGTACGTACAGGATTTTGTAGAACGGTTTTTTCATGTCTTCCTCGAGTGTCACAGACCGGCCGTGCGCTCGATTGCTCGCCCGGTCCGACCCGCCCTGGTGTGGTCTCTCTCCTGCCTCGATACGCCGGCTTGTACCGACTCTTCCAGCGTTTCCCGCAGCAGGTCGCCCTTTATTGCAAGGGCTGTGCCAATGTGAAATTTCCGTGTCAGCGCCCCGCCAGCCCTTGTGCCAGCTTGGTGTGACTACGATGGCACTCGCCCCACCCGTCGTCAATCCCGGAATCCGCTCACTAGCGCCGTCCGGACATCCGGAAAACGTGTTGCAGCGCAGCAGCGCGCGGCTTGGTCGCGGCGAGTGCCTACCTTTAGGGCCGTATAATGCCGGCTCGTTACGCAAATCCACATGTGCGTGCGGCGCCAGGAAGCCATTCACGTCCTGCACCGCGCGCCGCTCTCGCCCTCCCAGTTTTCTCTCGGTCCGCCCATGAGCAGCCACTACCAGCACCACGTTTTCTTCTGCCTGAACGAACGCGAAGACGGCTCGCGCTGCTGTGCCGACTTTGGTGCCAAGGCCATGCAGGAATACGCCAAGAAGCGCTGCAAGGAACTCGGCATCAACGGTGAAGGGCGCGTGCGCATCAACAAGGCCGGCTGCCTGGACCGCTGCGAACTCGGTCCGGTGCTGGTGGTCTACCCCGAGGCCGTCTGGTACACCTTCGTCGACAAGGAAGACATCGACGAAATCATCCAGAGCCATCTGATTGAGGGCAAACCGGTCGAACGGCTGATGGTCGATCGACCCGCCTGAGCCTGCTTGAGCTTTTCCCGACTCGCTTTTCCATGAACGTGCATACGCAAGAACGCCTGATCCCTGGACCGGTCGGGCAGATTGATCTGTCCATCGACCAACCGGATGGCGCACCGCGCGGCTTGGCGCTGATCGGCCATCCGCATCCGCTGTTTGGCGGCACCAAAGACAACAAGGTCGCGCAGACCTTGGCACGCACCTTCGTCGGCCTCGGCTACGTCACGGTGCGCCTGAACTTCCGCGGCGTGGGCAAGACCGAAGGCACGCACGACAACGGCATTGGCGAGCAGGACGACATGCTGGCGGTGCTCGACTGGATGCGCACGCAAACCGAATGGTCAGCCGACGTGGCCACGCTGCCGCTGGCACTTGGCGGTTTCTCGTTCGGCAGCTTTGTCGTCTCGCAGGTGGCGCGCCGCTTAGCTGAAGCCGGCACGCCGGCAGAGCGGCTGGCGCTGGTTGGCACCGCCACTTCGCGCTGGGATGTCGCGCCGGTGCCGGCCGACACCATCATCATCCACGGCGAGCAGGACGAGACCGTACCGCTCATCGACGTGCTCAATTGGGCGCGACCGCAGGAATTGCCGGTCATCGTCATCCCCGGCGCCGATCATTTCTTCCATCGCAAGCTGCACCTGATCCGGCAGCTCATTACCGGCGCCTGGGCGCCACGTCCGTAACTTTCGCCCGTTGATTTCCCGTACGCCGCGCCTTCCCCCCGGTGCACGGCGTCATTGAACTCCAAGCAGACCGCAGGACCCGACATGCAGACCCGCTTTGCCCACTTCACGCCTTCCGCTTTCCATTCCGCCGCCGCGACCGCTGTGGCCGCTGCCGTGCTGGCTGCCGCACTGCCTGCTGCCGCGCAGCCCGTGCCTGCCCCGCAAGTCGCGGCCCGCTCGTGGATGCTGACCGACGTCACCAGCGGTCAGGTGCTCGGCGGCACAAACATGGACGAGCGCATCGAGCCCGCCTCGCTCACCAAGCTGATGACGGCGTACCTCGTGTTCGAAGCCGTGCGCGACGGCAAGCTCAAGTACGACCAGATGGTCACGCCCACCGAGACCGTGCGCACCGTCAAAACAGACGAATCGCGCATGTTCCTGCAGCCGGGCAAACCCGCCTCGGTACGTGAGCTGACGCAGGGCCTGATCATCCAGTCGGGCAACGACGCAGCGCTCGTGCTGGCCGAGGCCGTGGGCGGCACGGAGACCAACTTCGTGATGCTGATGAACCGCGAAGCCGAGCGCCTGGGCATGAAGAACACGCATTTCGCCAATGCCGCCGGTCTGCCTGACCCGAACCACTACAGCACGGCACGTGATCTCTCGATCCTGACGTCTGCGCTGATCAAGAACTTCCCGCAGGACTACAAGTTCTATTCGCAGAAAGAATTCACCTATAACAACATCAAGCAGCCGAACCGCAACCGCCTGCTGTGGCTCGACCCGACCGTGGATGGCGGCAAGACGGGCCACACCAAGTCGGCCGGTTACTGCCTCGTCACGTCGGCCAACCGCCCGCTGCCGGATGTGCCGGGCGCGAGCCGCCGCCTGCTGTCGGTCATCATCGGCACCAAGAGCGACCAGGTCCGCACCCAGGAAAGCCTGAAGGTCCTGAACTACGGTTACCAGTTCTTCGACACGGTGCGCCTGTACCAAGCCAAGGAAGCGCTGCAGACGCCCGACGTGTACAAGGGCCAGGCCAAGAGCGTGAAGCTCGGCGTGCTTGAAGACAAGTGGATCACCGTGCCCAAGGGTGCGGGCGCCCGCCTGAAGCCGGTGCTGGAGCGCAAGGACCCGCTGCTCGCCCCGATCGCGCAAGGCCAGCAGCTGGGCACGGTCAAGGTGATGGACGGCGCGACCGTGGTGTCGGAATTCCCAGTGGTGGCGCTGGAAGGCGTGCCCGAGGCCGGCTTCATCGGCCGTACCATTGACGCCGTCAAGCTGTGGTTTAAAAAGAAGTAATCGTCCCCATTTACTTCGACATGACCTCCTCTCACACACCTCCGCCGGGCCACATCCCGCCCGAACAGTCGCTCATCGAATATCCGAGCGATTTCCCCATCAAGGTGATGGGGCCGATGCACGACGACTTTGCCGCGACCATCATTGAGGTGGTCCGCCAGCACGACCCCGAATTCCACGAGGGACGCCTGGAAAAGCGCCCGTCTTCCAGCGGCAACTACCTGGGCCTGACGGTGATCGTCCGTGCGACCAGCCGGGCGCAGCTCGACGCGCTGTACCAAGCGCTGACGAGTCACCCGATGGTCAAGATCGTGCTGTAACGCATCGCGCACGCAACGCAAAACGCCCCGGTATATCCGGGGCGTTTTCTTTGGCGCGCGGAGACGGCATCAACCCTTGGCCACGTGCCCCAGGCAGACCGTGTTGTCGCGCATCAAGCGCTCCAGCTTCAGCTTGAACGCCGCGATCTCCGGCAGCAGCCACGCGCGGAACGCCTGCATCTTGGGCGTCTGCAGCGCGCTGTGTGGGCAGACGAAATAGTAATTCCACGGGCAGGGGATCGTCGTCTCGAACAGGCGCACCACCCGGCCAGTCATCAGATCGTTGAAGGCCAATGTCGGGCGGATCAGCGCAATGCCCTGCCCGGCCGCCGCCGCCTGCAGCAGCAGCGACGAATCCTGGAACATCAGCCCGCCGCGCGGCTCCACAAAGCCCGGCATGCCGGCTGCTTCAAACCAGGGCACCCAATCCTCGCCCTCGCTGCGCAGCAGGGTCATGGTCGCCATCTCGGCCACTGTGCGTGGCAGGCGGCCGCCGTTGAACGAAGGGCTGCAAATCGGAAAGAACACGTCGTCGAGCAACTTTTCCACGTACAGGCCCGGATAGTTGCCCGAGCCCATGCGCAACGCCACGTCCATCTCTTCACGTGCGAAGTCGACCAGCGCAGGGCTGGAGAACAGCTCCACCTCCAGCTCCGGATGCTTCTCGATGAACGTGCCAATGTGCGGCGTGAGCCAGCGCGCCGCAAACGACGGCATCGTGCTGATGGCCAGGCGGTTATCGCGATTGCCGGCGCGCAGGTGGTGCGTGGCCTGGGCGATCTGGTCCAGCGCCTCACGCACGCGCTCGGCATAGGTGCGCCCCGCGTGCGTGAGCACAACGCGCTTGCCACGCCGCTCGAACAGCGGCACGCCCAACTCTTCTTCCAACGTGCGCATCTGATGGCTGACCGCACCGTGCGTGACGAACAACTCCGTCGCCGCGCGTGAAAAACTCTCATAGCGGGCTGCCGCCTCGAATACCCGCAGCGCGCCGAGTGAAGGCAGGCGCATCGGTTCGCGGATTTCCGTCATGTTTCCCTCCGGATTTTCGTAGCGCCTTATGTGAGCAGCGCTATCAAGAACACCAATATATATCGTTTGGTACTAGGCAACCAAGCGCCTAGACTTCCTTCAACGGCAAGGCCCCATCCCAATGCCGTGAAGGAGCCGATCATGAAAGCTGTACTAACAAAAATTGTATTCACTCTGCAGCCCGGCGAAGTGGTGGCATTGCGTATGCCGGCCAACCAGAATCTGCGCGTCGAAGAAGCTCATGGGCGCGACGTATGGGTCACCCACGAGAACGCAGCCGGCGATGAATGGCTGCACGCGGGCGGCAGCGTTGCCGTGAAGCGCGGCGAGGAAATCGTCGTCTCGGTCGACCCGAAAGCCATCGGCCCGGTATCCCTGGCCGTGGAGGCGACCGACGGCCACATGCCGCGCAAGCCGTGGCATGTCACCGACGGCTGGCGCCATACGCTCGCCGCGCTCGGCTGGAACGAGCACGCCGACACACCCATCGTGGCCGCCTGAATTGGCCGCCTAAGCGCCCAACCTGTTTCAGCATCCTTTTGCGGCGCTGCTTTGTGGCGCCTGCAAAAGCCCGATGCCGGTGCGATGCCTCCCATCGCGCCGGCATCGTTTTTTTTGCGCAACCCTTCAAGCGAAGCGGGCAAAGGCATCGGGGCGATTTAGGCAGCCCTGCGCTACACTCGCGGGCATGATTCCGATTGACATCGTCGAACGCGGCATGCAGGACTACGCCGCCTGCTTCGACGCCATGCAGACCTTCACCACCCAGCGTGGCCCCGATACCCCCGACACGATCTGGCTGGTTGAACACCCGCCGGTGTTCACGCTCGGGCTGGCCGGCGATCCGGCGCATCTGTTGGCCCCGGGCAACATCCCGCTGGTCAAAGTCGACCGTGGCGGACAGATCACCTACCACGGCCCCGGCCAAGTCGTCGCCTACCTTTTGCTCGATTTGCGGCGCCGCGGGCTGTTCGTAAAAGCCCTGGTCGATGCCATCGAGGCGGCCGTCATCGAGACGCTCGCCACGTATAATGTCGCCTCCGAACGCAAGGCTGGCGCCCCCGGCATCTACCTGTCGAGCGGGCCGCATCAAGGCGCCAAGATCGCCGCGCTGGGGCTGAAGATCCGCAACGGCTGCAGCTACCACGGCGTGAGCCTGAACCTGGCGATGGACCTGTCGCCCTTCACGCAGATCAACCCGTGTGGCTATGCCGGCCTGGAAACCGTCGATATGGTGACCGCCGGCGCCCGTGATGCGTCCGGGCGCGCCGTCGATGCAACCGACTGGCACACCGTTTCCCGCGAACTGGCCAATGCGCTGGTCGCCCAATTGCAGCAACGCGCGCAAGCGCAACCCGCCGAGGCCGCGACTGCCTAGCGAGCCCGAAATGCACGCGCCACAAGCCGTGCGGAGAACACGATGACCGATTCCGTAACCGTCACGCCGTCGAACGAACCGTACGACGCCACCCGCAAGCAGAAGTCGCTCGACAAGACCGCGCGCATCCCCATCAAGATCGTGCCGGCTGAAAAGCTGAAGAAGCCGGACTGGATTCGCGTGCGCGCCGCCACCGGCAACTCGCGCTTCTACGAGATCAAGGACATCCTGCGCGCCAACAACCTCGTGACGGTGTGCGAAGAGGCAAGCTGCCCGAACATCGGCGAGTGCTTCGGCAAGGGTACGGCCACGTTCATGATCATGGGCGACAAGTGCACGCGCCGCTGCCCGTTCTGCGACGTCGGCCACGGCCGCCCGGACCCGCTCGACGTGAACGAGCCGGAAAACCTGGCCAAGACCATCGCCGAACTCAAGCTCAACTACGTCGTTATCACCAGCGTCGATCGCGACGACCTGCGTGACGGCGGCGCCCAGCATTACGTCGATTGCATCTCGCGCACGCGCGCGCTGTCGCCGGCCACGCGCATCGAAGTGCTGGTACCGGACTTCCGCGGCCGCCTGGAGAAGGCGCTGGACATCCTCCAGGAATGCCCGCCGGACGTGATGAACCACAACCTCGAAACCGTGCCACGCCTGTACAAGCAAGCCCGCCCGGGCGCCGACTACGCGCACTCGCTCAAGCTCCTGAAGGACTTCAAGGCCCGCAACCCGAACGTGCCGACCAAGTCCGGCCTAATGGTCGGCCTGGGCGAGACGGATGAGGAAATCCTGGAAGTCATGCGCGACATGCGCGAGCACGACATCGACATGCTGACCATCGGCCAGTACCTCGCGCCGTCGGGCCACCACCTGCCGGTGCTGCGCTACGTGCACCCGGACACCTTCAAGATGTTTGAAGAGAAGGCCTACGAAATGGGCTTCACACACGCCGCCGTGGGCGCCATGGTACGCAGTTCGTACCACGCGGATCAGCAGGCGCACGAAGCTGGCGTGGTCTGATCGCCAGACAGCAACGCTGCAGAAACAAAAAGGGCCTTGGGGTGAAACCCAAGGCCCTTTTGCTTTGGAGTGACGGGATCAGGCACGCGAAGCTGCGTCCTTCGGATAGGAGGCATCGCCGTTCCAAGACAGATAGCCGTAGGTGTCGGCCTGGCGGTCAGCGCCTTGGGTGTACGGGTCGAAGCGGTCGCCCTTCCACGACAGGTAGCCATGGGTATCAGCTTGGCGGTCGGCTCCTTGCGTATAGACGTCGTACTTGGCGGCTGCGCCTTGGGTGTACGGGTCAGCCTTGGCAACGGCGCCCTGGGTGTACGGATCGGCATTGCCTTGCACGGCTGCGGCGGCCGGCTGGGCCGACAACAGTGCGGCCGAGGCGGACACAGCGGCCACCAGGGCCAGCAAGGTATTACGGGAGAAAACGGTAGCGAGACGGGTGTTCATGATGGGCTCCTGATCTGTCTGGATGTTGGGTTGCGCTCAGTTCGTTGCGCTTGAGGTCAGAATAGATCGTTGCCTCGAATGAATAAATGTGAGTTCAGCGAAAATACTGTTCCCCATAAATCAACAATAGAACACCGTGTCGAACATTGGTGTGGTCGCCCTAACGTCACGCGGTCGCGCCGGGCTTGGCCCACTTCCGATTGGGTTACCGCACCGTGCAAAAAAGAAACCGCGCTCGTCGGCGCGGTTTTGAGTGGGCGGCAGGCTTTGAACTCAGGGCTGCGCTGGCTGCCCCGGGCGCGGCGCACTGGGCGGCTGCGTCACCGGACGCCCGGCCTGCTTGCTGCGCCACCACCCCATCAGGGTCAGCACAAGCCAGAAGAACTGCGAGAGAAACGACGCCAGATTGAACGAGCCCATCAGCGAAATCAGCAGACAAGCGGGGCCAATCAGATTCAGGCGAACGGTGAACGCGCCGGTTGGAGACTTATGTAGCACCTGCACGCCAAAGTGCGCGATCACATAAGCGGCCACGCCGACCAGACCGACAACGTCGGTAAACCCCAGGGAAGCCATGGTGTGTGTTGGTGTTGAAGCGAGAGGGTAAAGGCGACGGGGTTGGGATGGTTACGGCTGGGCCGGTTGCCCTGGCCGCGGCGCGCTTGCGGGTTCCGCCACGGGCCGACCTGCCTGCTTGGTGCGCCACCAGCCCATCGCCGTCAGCGCAAGCCAGAAGAACTGCGTGAGAAACGACGCCAGGTTGAACGAGCCCATCAGCGAAATCAGGATGCAGATCGGTCCGATCATGTTGAGGCGGACGGCGAACGGCCCGGTCGGCGACTTGTGCAGAACCTGCACGCCAAAGTGTGCAGAGACATACGCGGCAACGCCGACAAGACCGACAACGTCGGTAAAACCCAGGGAGGCCATGATGTGGTGCGGTTACAGCTGAGGTTGGTGAAAAGGTGTTGAAGGTTCGCGTCGCTGGTCGGTCGCGGCTTAATACGTCGCCGTCAGCTTGAGCGCGATGGTGCGCCGGCCCAACGTCATGTGATCGGCGCCGTTGCGCACCGACGGCAGGTTTGCGTAAGCAGGTGCGTCCGCTCCCGTGAAAGCGGCGGACAGCGTCAAGAACTTGTTGATGGGCCGCGACAGTTCGATGCGGTAGTCAGTAAAGCCAAACGCGCTGTGATGCCGTACGTGCTCGTGGCCGACATGCAGGCCCAGGGTGAAGTCGTTCGGCAGCGGCACGTCCCAGTTGGCCTCGGCGTAGGTCGAGCCCCGGCTGCCTTTGTCGATGCCATCGGCCAGCGAGTTGCCATCGAAGCCGAAGTAGTTCGACAGCGATGCCCACAGCTTGACCGACACGCCGCGCCACCCTGCGCCGACCATCCATTCGGTATAGCCGTAGCCGGTGGCTGGACCGCCGGCGATGGCCTTGTCATAGCGCGCACCGGGATACCAGTAGCGGTAGAGCCCGGTGGTCAGCTCGATGTCGTGCGCCGTCTTGGTGGCGTAGCCAAGGTAGGTGTCGATCTCCGCATGGCCGCCGGCGATGACGTGGTCGCTGACCTGCGAGCCCCACACCCCGGCATAGAAGCCACTGGGTGCGGTGTAGTCGAGGCCCGCTTGCAGCGCAGGTTTTCCCCACGTCTGGCGCAGGCCGCGCGACACGTACTGCGAGACCACGGAGGCGTGGGCCGACCAACGTTTCTCGTCGCTGGCCGGGGCCGCTTCAGCGAAGGCAGGCAGGGCGGCAGCGCAAGCCGCCGCCCCACTCAGCGTCGTCACGAGCTTGCGCACGCGCATCTCAGGCCGTCACCAGTTCGTCCGCCACCAGCGCCTTGGCCGGTGCGTGCAGCGGCGACTTGCCGTGCACGTAGAACGCGGCGGTCGAACGCTCGAGCGGCGCCACACCGCGAATACGGTCGGCGATCTTCTCGGCGATCATGATGGTCGGCGCGTTCAGGTTGCCGGTGATGATGCGCGGCATGATCGACGCATCGACCACGCGCAGGCCTTCGAGCCCATGCACGCGGCCTTCGTTGTCGACCACGGCCATTGGGTCATCGGCCGTGCCCATCTTGCAGGTGCAGGACGGGTGCAGTGCGGTCTCGGCATGGCTGCGCACGAAGGCGTCGATCTCTGCGTCGGTCTGCACGCCGGGGCCGGGGCTGATCTCGCGGCCGCGATACTGGTCGAACGCACGCTGCGCGATGATGTCGCGCGTGATGCGCACGCCAGCGCGGAACTCGCGCCAATCCACGTCGTGCGCCATGTAGTTGAACAGGATGCGCGGCTTGTCACGCGGGTCACGCGAGGCGAGCTTCACGTAGCCCGTAGACGGCGAGCGCATCGACCCGACATGGCACTGGAAGCCGTGCATCTTCACCGGGTTGCTGCCGTCGTAGTTCACCGCCAGCGGCAGGAAGTGGTACTGGATGTTCGGCCACTCAAAGCTGTCATCGCTGCGGATAAAGCCGCCCGCCTCGAAGTGGTTGCTGGCGCCGGGGCCTGTGCCGTTCATGTACCACTCCAGGCCGACCTTCGGCTTGTTGTACCAGAGCGTGTTTTCGTAGATCGACACCGGGCGCAGGCATTCGTACTGGATGTACATCTCCAGGTGGTCCTGCAGGTTCTCGCCCACGCCGGGCAGGTGCGCGACCGAGTGGATGCCCATGGCGCGCAGTTCGTCCGCATTGCCCACGCCAGAGCGCATCAGCAGTTGCGGCGAAGCAATAGCGCCGCTGGTGACGATCACCTCGCGGCGCGCGCGCCAGGTTTCACGCTTGCCATCCATCAGCGCTTCCACGCCAACGGCACGCGTGCCCTCGAAGATCACGCGATCAGCCAGCACGCGCGGCAGCACCGTGAGCGCGGGGCGTTGACGCGCGGTGTCCAGATAGCACAGCGAGGTGCTGGCGCGGCGGCCCTTGGCGGTGACGGTGCGGTCCATCGGGCCCAGGCCTTCCTGGCGATAGCCGTTCAGGTCCTCCGTGGCGGGAATGCCGGCCTGCTCACCGGCCTCGATGAAGGCGTGGAACAGCAGGCTGTTGTCGCGCTTGGGTGTCGTGACCTGCAGCGGGCCGGAATCGCCGTGCCAGTCGTTGGCGCCCTTGTCGTACGTTTCGGATTTGCGGAAGTACGGCAGGCAGTCGGCATACGTCCAGTCATCCAGCTTGAAATCGCTCGCCCAGCGCTCGTAGTCCATCGCGTTGCCGCGGATGAAGCACATCCCGTTGATGAGCGACGAACCGCCCAGCCCCTTGCCGCGGCCTTGCGACATGCGGCGGTTGTTCATGTGCGGCTCGGGCTCGGTCTCGTAGGCCCAGTTGTACGTGGTGCCCTGCAGCGGATACGCCAGCGCGGCCGGCATCTGCGTGCGGAAGTCCCAGCGATGATCAGGGCCGCCCGCTTCGAGCAGCAGCACGGTCACGTCCGGGTCTTCGGTCAGGCGCGCGGCCAGCACGCAACCAGCCGAGCCCGCGCCCACGATGATGTAGTCGTATTCCTGTACGTTCGTCGTCAAAGCGTCTCCTCCCTGATTACTCAGCGTCCGTGCCGAACCAGCCCATCGGCTGCGGCGCGAGGTTGATGTAGCTGTGCTTGAGTTCGGTGTACTCGTCCAGGCCACCGCGGCCGAGTTCGCGACCGATGCCGCTGGCCTTGTAGCCGCCCCACGGTGCTTCCGGGAAGTACGGGTGGTAGTCGTTGGCCCACACGGTGCCAAAGCGCAGCGCGCGGGTGACGCGGTTGGCGCGGTTCAGATCGGCCGTCCACACGGCGCCGGCCAGACCGTATGGCGTGTTGTTGGCACGGCGCACGGCTTCTTCTTCCGTAGTGAAGCGCTCGATGGTGAGTGCCGGGCCGAAGATCTCTTCGGTAGCGATCTTCATGTCATCGCGCACGTTGGCCAGCACCGTGGGCTCCAGCCAGAAGCCGCGCTCAAATTGCTTGCCTTCGGGCGCCTTGCCGCCACAACGCAGTACCGCGCCTTCCGCCACGCCAGCCTGGATCATGTTGATGATCTTCTGGCGCTGGAACGCCGACTGCACTGGGCCCATCTGCGTGCCCTCAGCAAAGCCGTTGCCGATACGGATCTTCTTGACGCGCTCGACCAGGGCTTCGACAAAGCGGTCGTGGATACCGTCTTGCAACATCAGGCGCGAACCCGCCGAACACACTTGGCCAGCGTGGAAAAACGCAGCGTTGACGGCGTGATCCACAGCGGCATCGAAGTCGGCGTCGTCAAAGATGATGTTCGGGTTCTTGCCGCCCAACTCCAGGCCGATCTTCTTGAAGTTGCCGATGGCGGCGTTCATGACCGCCGCGCCCGCCACAGCACCGCCCGTGAAAGACACCAAGTCCACATCCAAATTGCGCGACAGCTCGGCACCCGCCTCGCCAGCGCCGGTAATCAGGTTGAACACGCCGGCCGGCACGCCCACCTCGATCAGCAGCTCGGTAAAGCGGTGCGTGGTCAGCGGCGTCAGGTTGCTCGGCTTGATGACGATGGTGTTGCCCGCCCCCAGCGCCGGTGCGATCTTCCATGCGGCCTGCAGCAGCGGGTAGTTCCACGGCGTGATCAGCCCGCACACACCCACCGGCTCGCGCAGCGTGCGGCTGATGACGTGCGACGGCGCCTCGTTGACGAGACCCGATTCGGTGGCAACCAACCCGGCGAAGTAGCGGAACGTCGCGGCAATGCCATCCATGTCCCAACGGCTTTCGATGATCGTCTTACCCGTGTTGAGCGATTCGAGCGTGGCGAGGTTTTCCGCATCCGCGTCGATGGCGTCGGCAATGCGGTTGAGCAGGCGGGCGCGCTCACGCGTGCCAGTGTTGCGCCACGGGCCCTCGTCAAACGCACGGCGGGCAGCGGCAATGGCGCGCTGTGCATCGGCCACGGGGGCATCGGCCGCCTGGGTCAGCACGTCTTCGGTGGCGGGATCGACGATGTCGCGGTACACGCCGCCTTCGGGCTGCACCCACTGACCGTCGATGTACAGATCAAGACGGGGAGCGAGCGTAGTAGAACGGAGATCGGTGGAAAGAGAAGCTTGCGTCATATCCTGGACCTGTTAAGCGGGTGGAAGACCCGGGCTGGCGCACAAAGAAGTCGGCGCCGGAAATGCCGACACCGTAGCGTCGCGATCGACGCATTTCGGCACGGCGGCTCAAAAATTCACTGTCAGTGTTTTTATTTACCTTTAGAGAATCATGGACTAGTCTAGGAAAAAATGGTTGCCTACGACCAATCGTTAAGACCTAATTTCCATAAAATTCGATAGATTTTGGCTATTTTCTAGGCGCTATACTGTTGCAAACAACTTCCAGTGAATTTCCGTTCATGACCGCTGCTTCGCTTGCCGCTGACGGCTCGCTCGATGACGACAGCTTTGCCGGCCGCCTCAAAGGCGTGCTTACGCGCGAGCGCATCCAGCTCAAGCAGGTAGCCGCGGCACTGGGGGTATCGCCCTCGGCGGTCCACAAGTGGACGCGCGGCGGGGAGATCGAATACGCCAACCTGCTGGCGCTGGCCCGTTTTCTGAACGTGAACTGGCTGTGGCTGCGCTACGGTGACCGCGCCTTGGCCGACCTGGAAGCCAACCTGAACACCGATGCCCGTGCCCGCGAGGGGCGCCAGAAACACCTGGCCGCCATCATGGAAAGCGAGGCGCGCATGACCTTCGCGCAGGAGATTTCCGGCGTGGTCACGTGGGAGTGGAACCTGCTGACGGACGCGGTGGCGTACTCCCCGAACGCCGTGCGGCTGTTTGGCCGACCAATCCGCACACTGGACGACTTCTGGCCGTGCGTGGTGCCGGAAGACGTGCCGGGCGTGAAGGCGGCTGTGGCACGGAACCTCTCCGAAGGCGGCGTCTATGAGCATGAGTTCCGCATTGCGCCCGCGCCTGGCACGGTGCGCTGGATCGTCTCGCGCGCGACGCTCGTGCGGGATGCGCAGGACAGGCCCATCAAGATGATCGGTCTGAGCCTGGACATCACCGAGCGCCGCACGGCGGAAGCCGCATTGCGCGATTCCGAGGCGCTGCTGGCCGAGGCGCAAAAGATCGCCCACCTGGGCGGCTGGATCTGGGAACCCGGCAGCGACGCCTGCCGCTGGACGGACGAGGCCTACCGCATCTTCGGCTGGACGCCGCAGGCCTCGCCGGTCTCGATGGAGCGGTATCTGGAGGCCATCGTCCCCGCCGATCGCGCCCGCGTGCAGGCGGTGCTGGACGAGGCGGTCGCCAGCCGACAGCCGTATCGCGTGGAATACACCATCACCCTCCCCGACGGCACCCACCGCCATATCCGAGAGGAAGGCGAGGTACAGGACCCGGCCGCCGCCACGCCCACCATGATCGGCGCGGCGCAGGATGTAACCGCCGAGGTCGAGGCGCAGTTGGCCTTCCGCGACAGCGAAGCCAAGCTGCGCACGCTGTTCGAGCAGGCGCCTGTCGGCATAGCGCAAGTAAGTCTGGAAGGCCGCTGCCTGCACGCCAACCCGTGGCTGTGCAAGCTGCTGGGCCAGCCTGAGGCGGCGCTGCAACAGCGCACGCTGCTCGACCTGACACATCGCGACGACCTTGCGCGCCATCTGCGCCAATACGGCGAACTGCTGGCCGGCACGGTGCCCGCGTACGCGCTCTCGCTGCAACTGGTACGCGGCGATGGCTCGGCCGTGCCGGTGCGCGTGACCACGTCATTGGCGCGCGATCCGACCACCGGGGCGCCGCTGCATCTGATTACCGTGGTCGATACGGTGCCCGAGGCCGGCGCGTCCTAGCAGGCCGTCATCAACCGACGTCTCAGACGTCAACTTCTGACAATCCCGTCAATCGTTGCGACTTTTTCCGGCACGGCTGGAGGGCCGGCATAGACTCCGAAAAACCATCAGTTAATTTATTAACCCACAGTCACTTACGCGTCACCTGCAACGTTTTGCTCTGACGCCCAGAACAAGGAGACCGGCTTTGGCTTCTTCTTCCGCCGCCCGCGCGGCCTATCATCGACGCACGCTGCAGTGGGGCTACCGCTGGGCGTTATGGGCCGCCATCCTCTGGGGTGCCTGGTATATCCCGGGCACCGCCGTCTGGCATGAATCGCCGTTTGCCACGCTCGACCTCGCCGACCCGCGCGTCTTCCTGACCTGCGCGGCCGTCATCACGGCGTTCCACTGCTGCATGGTGGTGGTGTTCCAGTGGGTGTGGCTCGGCACGCTCGGCAAGTTGGGCGATTACTTCCGCACCCTGGTGCAGTTTCGCAAGATCTCGTCCTGGTACTTTCTGGCGGCCATTGCGGGCGGGCTGATGGCCAACTTCGGCTCGTATCTGGCGATGGGCTACGTGGGCGCGGTGTTCGCAGCGGTGGCTGGCCTGATGTATCCGGTGGTGGGCGCCACGGTGGCGCGGTTCTGGTACCGCGAGCGCATCAGTACGCGGGCGGCGCTGGGCATCGCCATCATCATCGGCGGCGGCGTGGCGATCTACGCGCCCGCACTCATCGCTGAAAACCACAGCGGCGGCAACGTGTGGATCGGCTATCTGGGCGGTGCCATGGCGGCCATCGGCTGGGGGCTGGAAGGCGCCATCGGCGCGCGCGCCATGGATGTGAGCGACCCGGACTGCGGCGTCTCCATCCGCTACACAGCCGAGGCCATCTACTGGATCGCCTTTGTGCTGCCAGCTATCGCCCTGTTCGCGCACGTGCCAGTACCGGTAACGGACATCGTCTCGGGCATCGTGCACAGCAAGGCGCTGCTGTGGCTGGCGGCGGGCGGGCTCACCTTCGCGTTCTGCGCGGTGGCCTGGTACAAGTCGATTCCGCTGATTGGCGTGGGCCGGGGCCAGGCGATGGCCGCGCTCTATGCGATGTTCGCCACCATCTTCACCGCCATCTTCACGCTGCAGTTTCCGCAGTGGTACTTCCTGATCGGGCTGGCGCTGGTGATTCTGGGCAGCTTTGTGATGGTGTCGGAAAGCTCGGAAAACCTCGAAGTCATTCGCGGCACCGCCCCCACAACCCCAGCGGAGACCCACGCATGAAGCTGCACATGAAAGGCTACATCCTGCAATTGCTCGCCAACGGCGAAACCATGTGGGACGGCGAGATCGTCCATCACACTTGTCAGGAATACGGCAAACCCGAAGACGAATACTGGACGGGCAGCATCCGCGCCATCATGGCGGATCTGTATTCGGGCGGCCTCGTGCAGACGCCCGAAGACACGTTCGACGAAGCTGCCGGCAAGATGCACTTCCGCTATGCCATTACCGAGTTCGGCCGCCAACGCATGGCCGACACCGGGCTGATCGACCTCGCACCGAAGGAGACCACGCAATGACGAGCTATTGGGGCTACCCGTACGCCGATGTGCTGGCGATCGTGATGATCGTCGGGTTGAGCGCGCTGGCGCTGTATCAGGCGCGCACGTATTCGCAGCAACTCTGACGCTGCGCTCGCAAAAGAAAACGGCCCGCTGGCGTTAGCTGCCAGCGGGCCGTTTTTGCTTGGTGGTGCCACTTATGCGCCGAGCGCCGGATCCGATGCACTCGGGCGATCGGTCTCCACGTGGCCCGCCAGGCGACGCTCAAAGCCGGCATCGGTGCTGGCCGTGACGGTGACGTCGTACCAGGCGTGCTGACGGCGCAGGTCGAGGTACACCGAGGCATCGTCGCCGCCGCGCACTTCGCGCTGCACGGTCTCGCCCGTGTAGGCGCTCTTGATCGTGAAGACGGTGGGCGTGCGGCCGTGGTTGATCAGGCGCAGCTGCAGGTTACCGTTGGCCACGTCGTAGCCCTCTTTCACCTCCAGCGCCCGGCCATGCGGACGCAGCAAGCCAGACAGCGAGAGCTTGCCGACAAAGCGGCGCAGGAAGCCGTTCGGGCCGTGCACGGTGAAGTCGTATGTGCCACCGGCGTTCACCGCCAGTTTGTCGGACAGGCGCTTACCCGCTTCCACCGTGTAGGTACGCGGCGCCTCCGCGCTGCCGGCGGTGTAGACGAGGAAGGCCGCGCCTACATCGCCAGTGTTCACGAACTCCAGCTGGAACTTGCCTGCGGCTTCGTCCTGGCGGCCACGCACGAACAGTTCGTACGGCAGCGCGCGAGCCGGGCGCACGCCGGCCTCTTGCTTCGGCACGGCCTGCACCAGCGGCGGCAGCGGCACGTAGTCGGCGTGGCGCAGCTTGTCTTTCGGCACATAGGCGGCAGTGCTTGGCAGCGTGGGCACCACCTCGTTGGGCGTGGCGAAGTTGAACGCAGACGTCAGGTCGCCGCACACCGCACGGCGCCACTTCGAGATGTTCGGCGACTTAACGTTGTGCGTACGCTTAAACCGCTGTTCGATGAAGCGGATGATCGACGTGTGGTCGAACGTCTCCGAGCAGACGAAGCCGCCCTTGGACCACGGCGACACCACCAGCATCGGCACACGCTGGCCGAGCCCGTAGCTGCCGGCGCCGTACTTGCTGTTGCCGGGGAAATACTCGCCGGTGGTATCGACGGTCGACAAACCATTGCTGCCCGACGCTGCAAACGGCGGCACGAGGTGGTCAAAGAAGCCGTCGTTCTCGTCATAGGTGATGAACACGGCGGTCTTGCTCCACACCTCGGGGTTGGAAGTGAGGATCTGCAGGACCTGGTCGATGTACCAGGCGCCGTAGTTGGCGGGCCAGTTCGGGTGCTCGGAAAACGCTTCCGGCGCGGCGATCCACGACACCTGCGGCAGCGTGCCGTTCTGCACGTCGCGCTTGAGGATGTCGAAGTAGCCGTCGCCGGCTGCGGCGTTGGTGCCGGTGCGTGCCTTCTCGTACAGCGGGCTGCCGGGCTGCGCGTTCTGGTACTGCTTGAAGTACAGCAGCGCGTTGTCGCCGTAGTTGCCGATGTAGGCGTCGCTCGTCCAGCCCCAGGAGCCCTTGGCATCCAGGCCCGTGCCGATGTCCTGGTAGATCTTCCACGAGATGCCGGCGGCTTCGAGCACCTCCGGATACGTCGACCAGCCGTAGCCGGCTTCGGCGTTGTCGATCACGGGGCCGCCGCCGACGTTGTCGTTGCCGACGTAGCCCGTCCACATGTAATAACGGTTCGGGTCGGTGGAGGTGGGCGTCGAGCAGTGGTAGGCGTCGCAGATGGTGAAGGCGTCGGCCAGCGCGTAGTGGAATGGAATGTCCTGGCGCGTCAGGTAGGCCATCGTCGTGGTGCCCTTGTGCGGGACCCAGCCGTCGTAGCGGCCACCGTTGACGGCGAGGTGCGTGTCGTTCCAGCCATGCGGCAGGTCTTGCAGGAACTGCAGGCCGAGGTCCGGCGCGCTCGGGCGGAACGGCAGGACTTCACCCACACCGCCGGCCACCGGCTGGTGCCACACGCTCTTGCCCGTGGGCAGCGTGATGGTGCGCGTATCGCCATACCCGCGCACGCCCTTGAGCGTGCCGAAGTAGTGGTCGAACGAGCGGTTCTCCTGCATGAGGATCACGATGTGCTGCACGTCTTCGATACTGCGGTGCGCGTTGTGGGCGGGAATCGCCAACGCCTGGCGAATGCCTTCGGGCACCGCGCCCATGGCTGCGGATGCAGCAGCCAGCTGGGCGGCGGAACGGAGAAAACCACGGCGGCTCTTGGAGGTCATCTTCTCTACCTGTTGGAGTGTTTTGGGGGGTGGGGTCAGGCGCTAAGGTAGAAAGGATTCGTGTCGGTTGCGTGAAGACGGCACCCGTCGGCTGTGTCCCGTACCCCCTGCCCTTTGATGGATTTGTGTTGCAAATGAGAGGAATTCTCATTTACACTGCAGCGCAACGAATTGCGGAAGGCCGCCGCCACGGCGCCCTGCACCGCATGCGCGCTTAGTACGCGCCTCGCCCGACAGCCTGTCGAGCGGCCCCTACATCAGATCCCTGTGCCGCAGGACCGAGCCCCCGCTCGCCTGCCCATGCTGATCCCCGTAGGAGCCCTCTCGTGCAACATCAAGCTGATCACGCCGCTCGTCCGCCCATTGCCGCTGCGGCCGGCAACCTCGCTTTTGAATCGATTCCGGCCCTGCAGAACGCCGGTGTACGCGCCACGCACTGGTCTGCCGCGCAGCAATTGGCACGGCGCCGCGTGCTATCGCGCCTGCTGCAGGCCCTGTTTCGTGAAGCGCTGCTCAACCCCAGCCAGCTGATCGCCGATACCCGCGCCGATGTGACCCTGCTGCCCATCTGGCAGCAGCGCGTGCTCTTGCGCTTTACGGGCTTGCGCGCCGGTGCGCTCGGCAGTTGGACGCTGACCGGGGACGTGGCCGTGCTCGCGCACGATCGCCCGCCGGTGCCCATCGATCGGCCTTCCACGCTGCTCCATTGGCTGTCGCCAATGCTGGAGACGGGGGACGCAACAGACGTCTCGCGCCTGACCGCCATTGCGCGACTGTCGGCCGAGCTGGACAACAGCCAGGACAACGACACGCTATGCCAAGCCTATCGACTCGCCTGGGGCGAGCAGTTGGCCGCCGAACACGGCGCGTCGGTGGCGCAAGATGCCTTGGCCTTGCTCACCGGTGATGGCACACCGCACGCCCTGGCCCGCACCGAGCAATGGGGCACCGGCGGACACCCCTGGCACCCGGCCTACAAGACGCGGATGGGGCTGGCACCCGAGCAGGTGATCGCGCTGTCGCCCGAGTTCGAGGCGCAGGTGCCGATTGGGCTGGTGGCCGTGGCCGCGCATCGACTGCAGGTGACCACAATGGCGGGCACGCAACCCTACGCTGCCTGGTTTGCGTCCACCTTCCCGGAAGCCATGCGCGCCTTCCGCAAGGCCTTGCTGGCGCGTCAACTGGCGCCGGAGGCTTGGTTGCCGCTGCCCGTCCACCCGTGGCAGCGCGACACGACACTCGGCGAGACCTTCGCCGATGAATTGGAGGCAGGCGAACTGATCCTGCTGCCCGAGATCAGCCTCCCCGCACGGCCGACCATGTCGTTCCGCACCGTGGCGGCGACCGACGCGCCGGGTGGCCCGATGCTGAAGTTGCCCGTGAGCATGCGGCTCACCAGCGTAGAGCGCACCGTGTCGCCCAAGTCTGCCGTGATGGGCCCGCGCGTGAGCCTGCTACTGGAAAGCATCCTCACGGCCGACACTGCACTGGCAGGGGTGCTGTCGATCGTGCCGGAGCGCCACGGCATCCACCTGGCCGGCACGGAAGACGAGCGCGCGCGCCACCTGTCGATGATCGTGCGCGACAACCCCACCACCCGCATCGCCGGCAATCAGCGGCTGCTACCGGTGGGGGCGCTGTTCACGCCGGATTTCACCGCCGACATGACGCAACCGGCTGCACCCATGCTGCTCGATACCGTGCTTGCGCGACAGGCTGGCGGCACGCGTGCAGAACGGGCCACGCGCTTCTTTGCGGCGTACCTGCGCGCTGCCATTCCGGCCGTCGTCGGGCTGTATCTGCGCTACGGGATTGCGCTGGAGGCGCATCAGCAGAACACCTTCGTCGTCATCGATGAAGCCGGCATGCCGGTGCGGTTGGTGGTGCGCGACTTTGGCGACGTGAAGATCGCGTTGCCGGCGTTGCAAGCGCAGGCCTTCTCCATCGACCCGTTCCGCGCCGGACACACGACGTACCCCGACCGCGACATCCCGCGCAAGAAGCTGATCCACGCGTTCCTGCTGTGCCACATCGGTGAGCTGGCGTTGGCCCTGTTCCCCGACCACGGCAGCACGGCGGGCCTGCGCCAGTGGCACGACGCCATGCAGGCCGCGTTCGACGCCAGCCGCGCCGTCATGGATGCCGACACCTGGGCGCACGAGCGCCACGCACTGCTCGAAGCACCGTGGACCTTCAAGACCTTCGTGCGCATGCGCCTGCGCGACCAGTCCGACGACATGCATGCCGCGTTGCCGAATCCGTTGGCTGCGGTGGCCACGGCATGAGTTCGGCCACACGCGCCGACACGTGGCGCGGCGCCATCCGGTGGCTGCTCATCATTCAGGCGCTGTCGATGGGCGCGATGGAGATGACCGGCCCGTTCTGGCCGCTCTTCCTGCGCGAGTTGACGCCGGTGCCGCACGTGCCATTCGCGTGGGTGGCCAGCGCGGCCTACTTTGCGCCGATGGCCGCCACGCTCCTCACGGCGCCCCTGTGGGGCCGACTGGCTGATCGCGTGGGCGCCAAGCCGATGATCCTGCGGGCGCTGGTGGCGCTGGCGGTGTCCCAGTTGTGGTCGGTCTATGCGGACTCCGCGGCCAGCGTGCTGCTGGCGCGCACGGTGCAAGGCGGGCTGGCGGGCTTTCTGGCCGCCGCGCAGATCTACGCCATGCGCGTGGCGCCCGCCGACATGCGCCGCCGCGTGTTCGCCGACCTGCAAACCGTCACCGCCTGCGGCAGCTTCATGGCACCGCCGGTCGGCGCGTGGCTCGTTGCGTGGATGGGCTTTCGGATGGCCAACACGGCGGGTGCCGCCGTCATCCTGGCGTGCATTCCGCTGGCGATGGTGTGTTTGCCTTCGGTGTCGCCCCGCGTGCGAGAGACGTCCAACCCCAAGGCGAACGCATCCGCCACGCAACACGCGCCGCTGGGCGGGCTCGTCATTGGCCTGCTGCTCGGCACGGTGGCCGTGCAGGCGGCACGCATCATGCCGCAGAGCTTTCTCGCGCCGTACATCACCGAGACGCTTCATGGCTCGGTGATGCTGGCGGGTCTCGCCTATAGCGCCACGGCAGCAACGCTAGCGTTGTCGGCACGCTGGTGGGCAAAGCGCCTCGCGGGGCTGCCGGTGCACGCAACGCTTGGCCGTGTGGGCATGCTAACGGCCGTGTGCGGGGTGACCGCGCTCTGGCAGGGCTTTGCACAGGGCGAGGTCGGCTTCATTGCGGCACGCCTGGCTTGGGGCCTCTGTCTGGGCGGTCTGCTGCCGGTCATGAACAGCCTGGTCGCCGAGACCAGTCCACCAGAGCGACAAGGTTTTGCCCTGGGGCTGTGCAGCAGCGCAGCCAAGGGCGGCGCGCTCATTGGTCTGGGCGTGGCGGCAGTGTCGACGGGACTGTTCGGCTGGCGCTCGGGCTTTATCGCCATGGCCGCGATGTACGTTGCGGCGTTGGCTGCGCTGCTGATCGTGCGCCGCGCGGCATCACCGCGCGCGGCAGTGGTGGCCGTGGCGGTGGAGCAGGCTCAGCGCGCCTGACGCCCGGCGCGCCGTTGCAGATGCGTCTGCTCGGCGCGCCAGATGAGGTAGCCCAGGCCCAGGAACGGCCACAGCCAGCCGATCCACTGCGACAGGCTGTTGAAATGCACGAAGCGCCCCAGCCGCCAGGCTTGCGCCGACACCCACGAATACGGGCTCGGCGGGAGCACGTTGGAGAGCACGATGAGCGCGATCAGCAGCGCCATCGCCAGCCCGCCCCGCAGCCAGCGCGGCAGGCGCACCAGCAGCACCAGCACGAGCGAACCGACCACGAGCCCGAAACGCCCGCCGGACGAGAGCCAATCCCACGCTCCGGCCAACGGAAACTGCAGCAACGTCGCGCCGGCCTTCAGCAGCAGCGTGCTGGTCAATAGCGCGGCCAGCAGCGGCAGCATGGGCGCCCCACGGCGCATGGTCACCGTGGCCAGCAGCGCCGTGCCGACCCAGCTGCAAGCGGTGATGAGCGCTTCCAGCAACTCCTGCCGCTGCAGCGCCTCGGGGTGTGCTTGCAACTGGTCGTGCCAGTCGAACAGATCGGGAAACCAGTTTTGGATCACGCTGGTCAGGAACGCATCCGGCGACGGATCCAACAGCATGCTGCGGACCACCCCGCCCATGCTGAAGAGGAACTCCTGCGGAAACGTCTGCGCGAACGGCCACAGCAGCAGCAACAGAATCGCAAACGTGGCATGCGGCTCGAACCAGTGCTTGCGCACACCCCGCAGGCCACCGCGATCAATCAGCCGCGCCGCAAACGGCGCCATGACGATTCCGCCCAGCAGCGCACCCAGGGTGTTGGTGGCGAGATCGACATTGGAAGAAATGCGCGTGGGCAGGTAGGTCTGGATCGCCTCCATGGTGCCGGAGAGCAGCAACCCGGCAAGCAGCGCCAGCAGCACCGCACGCCAGCCCGTGATGCGCGGATGCAGCGACAGCACCGTCAGCATACCCAGCGGCATGTAGCCCCACACGTTGGTCATCAAATCGAAACCCGTGTTGTAGCGGGGCAGCGGTGCCGTCAGGAAGGCAAACGGCGACACCCCCGTGTCCGTCCACCCCGCAAACGGATACAGGCTGGCGTAGACGACCAGCAGCACAAAGCACCCCAGCCCGACGCGAGCAAGCGGCGAGTGGCGATGCGGGGCTGGTACGGCGGGTTGCGAGTGGAGGTCCGTCACCGGAGGGCGCTGCGAGTCGTCTGGAGGAAGGAACGGACGGGTTCAGAAGAAGCGCGCCCATGATAGCGTCCGATGCCGCACATCACGGTTGGTTCCCCCATCCAGCGGAGAGCGTTAGCGCCGACGGGCGCCGGATTGCGCCGTCGCCGTCAGCGGCAAGCCCGCCACCCAGTCGAGCACCTCGCCGATGGCCTTGTCGGACGCCTGCGTGAGCGCGGCCACACCGCCGGCAGCATCCGCGCTGAGCGCAGGCGCATCGGCCTGCACCACGCGTTGGTCAATCACGCCGTGCGATTGGACGACCGTTGCCCGCAGGCGCACCACACCCCGGCTCGCATCTGGCCGGTCAAACACTTGGGAAAACTCGACCAGTTCGACCCGCAGGGACGGCACGTCCGGCGTGGCATAGCTGACCACCTGCCCGCGCGCGGCCGCCGCATTGCGCAGGCGTGCATCGAACAGGTTCACGGGCGACTCCACCCAGCGGCTGTTGGCGTACGCATCGGTACGTTGGCTTTGCGCATAGGCCAGCCGGTAGAAGATGGCGTTGCCATCCATCCAGCCCGGGCCGGCTACCTCGGTCACACGCAAGGCAGTGGGCAGACGTGCACCGCTGCTGGCGGCAGACGCAAGGCCAAAGTCGTACAGCGCGGCCGGGGCGACCGGCGCGCTGGAGCACGCAGCCAGCGCAATCAGCGCGGACACGCCAGACAGCGCGAGCACACGGCGGACTGTGTGACGCAGGACAGCAGACAACATCAGCATGGAATCTCCTCAGGGCTGGGCCGAAGCCCGTGCGGCAGGCGCGGTAAAGCCGGTCTCCCCCGGGCCCGGCACACCAGGCGCGGGGCCGAACAGCACGCTCTGCGGCCGCGCATTGAAATCGGTCACCGCATGGTCAAAGCCGCGCACGGCCTGGCGGGCCTCGCGCGCAAAGCCGTTGAGCTGCGGCAGCGTCTCGTAGGTCAACACATTGGCGGCGGATTGCATCGACTGCGTCGCAGTCGTCAGATCCGTACCCGCGCCCGAAAGCGTCGACATCAGCGGCCCCTTCGGGTCAGACAGCGACTGCGTCAGCTTGCGGGTGGACACCAGCGTCGCGTCGAGGTTGTCGGCAATCTGCGGCAGTTTGCGCAGCGTCGGCTCCGCATGCTGGGCGAGCGCGTTGTAGGTATCCATCGTCTGCCTGAAGGACTGCAGCGAATCGGAGATCTGCTGGCGATGCGCGTCGTCGAACATGGTCGACAGCGAGCTCAGCGTCTGATCCAGCTTGGACAGCATCTGATCGCCACGCTTGTCGAGTTCATCCAGGAAACCGGCTTCCATGCGGATGCGCGCCGGGTTCCGCTCAGACGTGGCAAGGCGCGTGGGGTTCGGTGCGCGCCGGCCACCATCGTTACCTGCGTCGAAGCCGCGATCGTCGAACTGCACGTAGGCCAGGCCCGTCACGCCCTGATACGCCAGCCGGCCGTAAGTGGTGGTGGTGATGGGCGCATCCTTGTCGACCAGCACGCGCACCACGATCTGCCCCGGCACCTTGTCGTCAAAACGGATGCTGTCGACCTTGCCGACATCCAGGCCGCGATACTTCACGGCGGCCTGCGGGTTCAGCCCGTTGACGGTCGAACGCGTGACCACCTCGTACGGCACGCGCACGGTCTGGTCGCGGTTGAACCACATCACCGCCAGCGCCACAAAGATCGCCAGCCCGATCGTGAACAGCCCGGCCAGAAATGCGTGGGCTTTGTTTTCCATCAATCCTCCTGCACTGCAAGCGTGGCGGCCGCCACCACTTCCGTTATCTGCGGGCCCAATGCCATCAGGGCCCGCTGCCCCCGCTCGCCCAGGAAGTATTCCTTGATGAACGGATGGTCGATCTGAATGATCTGGTCGATCGGCGCGGCGGCCAGCACCTTGCGATCCGCCAGTACGGCAATGCGGTCGGACAGCGCCACCAGCGTGTCCAGATCGTGCGTGACCATCACCACCGTCAAGCCCAGCTCCTGGCGCAACTCACGGATGAGCGCAACGTAGTCGTCCGACGCGCGTGGGTCCAGCCCGGCAGTCGGCTCGTCGAGGAACACCAGCTCAGGCTCCAGCGACAACGCCCGCGCCAGCGCCACGCGCTTGATCATGCCGCCCGACAGGTCCGACGGCATCTTGTCCGCGTCGGTGGACTTGAGCCCCACCATCTGCAGCTTGAGCATCGCCACACGCTGGATGAACGCATCGGGCAGCGTGCGCAACTCGCGCATGGGCAGCGCTACGTTGTCGATCACGGACAACGCCGAGAACAGCGCGCCATGCTGGAACTGCATGCCCCAGCGGTTGCGCATCGACTGCAGGTCATTGCCGACCTGGCAAGTCAGCTCTTCGCCAAAGATATGGATCGTGCCCGAGGTGGGTTTTTCCAGCCCGACCACCTGGCGCAGCAGCGTGGTCTTGCCGCTGCCCGAGCCGCCCACGATGGAGAGCACCTCGCCGCGGAACACGTCCAGGTTGATGTTGTCGAGCACCGTCACCTTGTCGTAGCGCTTGGTGACGTTGCGTACCTCGATCACGCGCTCGCGGGCAGGCGTAATGATCGATGCGGCCGGGGCGGCTTGCGCGTGCTCGACGTGCGGATGGCGGGGTCGCGTCATATGCCGACGTCCTTGAAGAGGATGGCAAACACCGCATCCGCCAGGATCACGATGGTGATGGACACCACCACCGACGTGGTCGTGCCCTCGCCCAGGCTCTGCGTATTGGGCTGAATGCGCAGGCCAAAGTGGCAGGCCACCAGCGCGATCAGCATGCCGAATACCACACCCTTGCCGATACCGAGCCACAGGTTGGCCACCGGCACCGCATCGGGCAGCGAGGTGATGAAGTACGTCGGGCTGATATCGAGCTGGAACTTGGCCGCCAAGATGCCGCCGCCGAGCGCAAGCAAATCCGTCCACGCCACCAGCAACGGCATGGCAATCGCCAGCGCAATCACCTTGGGCAGGATCAGCCGGAATCCGTGCGAGATGCCCATCACACGCATCGCGTCCAATTCTTCGGTCACGCGCATCACGCCAATCTGCGCGGTGATGGCCGAGCCCGAACGGCCCGCCACCAGGATGGCTGCCAGCACCGGCCCCAGCTCGCGGATGATGGCCATCCCCAAAATGTTGACGATGAAGATGCTGGCCCCGAACACGCGCAGCTGGTTGGCCGACAGATAGCTCAGCACGATGCCGATCAGAAAGCCCACCAGCGCCGTGATACCCAGCGCCTTGTAGCCCGTGCTGTAGATGTTGGCGGAGATCTCGCGCCACGGCCCGCGATGCGGCGCGCGCAGGAACCGGCCGAAGTCGAACATCAACTGCCCGATCATGGCGATGCCATCGCGCGCATGATCGAAGAAGTCGAGCATGCCCCCGCCCAGGATCGCCACGGGGTTGATGCGCGGCGCCAGACGCTGCTTCCAGCCGCCGGGGTCGAGCTTGGCTACGCGGTCGATCATGCGGCGCTGGTCTGGCCGGGCATCGAGGTGTTCGGGCCACTTGTTGCCCCAGGCGCGCCAGAGCAGTTGCGCCCCAAAGTGGTCGATACGGCCAACCTCGGTCAGGCACCACGCGTTGGCGTTGTCCAGCCCCGCGCGGATCTGCGCCCGCGCGCCGCGCACGCCCGCCCGCTCGGCCAGCGCAAGCGTGGTCCAGTCGCCAGAGAGAAACGCGACGGACCGCCCGTCGACAAGGCGGACTTCAAGTTGTGGCGTACGGCAGGTGATCAAACGGTGCTCCGTGGTCGGTGATGCCGGATATCGGTCGAATTGTAGCCAAGGCGCTGCCCGACGCTGTCACACTGTGGGGCTAAGGGTCTGTTGACCCTAAGACACCGCCTGCCGCAAGCATCATGCCTCGGTTTGGAGGCTGCGCTCGTACAATGCGCCCATCTGTTGCGCGAATCCTGATCGCCCGCTTTTATGTCTCTCGCAGAACCCTCCGCCCGCTGGCGCCTGTCGCGCGAACGCATCCAACCCAGTGGCCCCGCGGCCGGCTGGCCGGTTGCCGTGGTGGAAACCACCGGCTCCACCAACGCCGATCTGATGGCCGCCGTCCGGGAGGCCACCTGGCCAACTCACGCGGCCGGCGCCGGCCAAGCGCCCTTGCTCGCCGCCCGCGTGCTCGCTACGCAGCGCCAGACTGCGGGGCGCGGCCGCCAAGGCCGTCCATGGAGCGGCGACCACGGTCTGACCTTTTCCATCGCCTGCGCCTTTGCCGGCGAGCCCGCACAACTCGCCGGCCTGAGCCTCGCCGTGGGCGTGGCCGTGGCTGATGCCGTGGCGGCCTATGCGGAAAGCCACGGCGGCAGCGCACAGGCCCTGTCGCTCAAGTGGCCGAATGACGTGCAGATCGCCGGACGCAAGCTCGCCGGCATCCTGGTCGAAACCGTGCGTGCCGCGCCCGGGCAAACCTGGGCCGTCATCGGCATCGGCGTGAATCTGGAGCGCCCCCGCATGCTGGAAGAGGCGCTGGGGCGCGAGCTGTCGGGCGTCGAAGAATTGGTGGGCACGCCGGAGCCGAACGCGGTGTTCTCGACGCTGCTCACGTCGCTGGGCGAGCACCTGCAGCGCTTTGGTGAGCGCGGCTTGGCGCCGTTCGTCGCGCCGTTTGCCGCGCGCGATGCCTTTGCCGGCGAGCGCGTGCGCCTGTGGCAGGACGGCACCGTGGTGCTCGAAGGCGTGGCGCACGGCATTGATGCGCATGGCCGGTTGGCCATCGAAACGGGTGGGCGCGTGCAGTGGGTCCACAGCGGCGAGGTGTCGCTGCGCAGCGCAGACGCGGAGCAGCCATGACGCGCCTCAAGGCCCCGCCCGCGCCCGCTCGCCCGCTGCTGCTGATCGACGCCGGCAACACGCGCATCAAGTGGGCGTGGATCGCCAGCGATGTCGATGCGCTGCCGGAAGAGCCCGATGCCACGCCCTGGCAACACGCCGGCGCACGCACACACGACCAACTCGCCGAGTTGGTGGAAGACTGGCGCGACTGCCATGTCGCCGGCGTCGCCCCACCTGAGGTGTGGATCAGCGCCGTGGCGGGCCCCGCGCTGCGCGATGCGCTAACGGCGCGCATTGCCCGCGTGTTCGACGGTGCGCGCGTGCGCATTGCTGCGTCGGAAGCCGCCACCGCCGGGCTGCGCAACGGCTATCGCGACCCCGGCCAACTGGGCACGGACCGATGGGTCGGTGCGGTCGGGGCGCGACATGTGTGGCCCGACACGGCGCTGCTGCTCGTCACAGCCGGCACCGCGACCACGCTCGACGTCATCACACCCGATGGCCTGTTTGCCGGCGGTCTGATCCTCCCGGGCATCACGCTGATGATGCGCGCGCTCTCGCGCAACACCGCGCAATTGCCGGAGGTGGACATCGCCTACCTCAGCACACGCGACGTGGTCGCTCCGCCATGGGCCGACAACACGCAAGATGCCATCGCGCTCGGCTGCATCACCGCGCAAGCGGGCGCCATTGCGCAGACGTGGCAGACGCTGCAGGCGCAATACCCGGGCCCCGCACGCTGCGTGCTGAGCGGCGGCGCGCGAACTGCGCTGGCCCCGCATCTGCGCATGCCGTTCCAGATGCACGATAATCTCGTGCTGCTGGGCCTGCAGGTGCTGGCGCGCGCGGGCCGTGAAGACGCTGCGCCGCCGGTCTGAAGACCATCGCCGTTCTCGTATTCCCGTTGTTGCTGTTGTTGCTGTCGCCGTGTTCCTGCATTCCGAATCACCGTCTGAATCCACGCCCGTTCGCACCATGACGCTTCGCCTCGCCCTGCTGCTTCTGCTGCTCGTCAACGGCGTTCTGCTGGCGGCCAACGTGGGCGTGTTCGGCCCCGATGTGCCCAGCGCCTGGTTTGAAAGCGAGCGCGAACCCGAGCGCATGCGCCGCCAGATTCGCACCGAAGACATTCGCATTCTGGAGCCCGCCCCGGCTTCTGGAGCTTCTGGCGCCTCAGCACCTGCGACTGCACCGGCTTCCACGCCGGCAGCTTCCGCCGCGCAGGCTTCCATCGAGCGCACCGCACTCTCCACTGCCGACAGTGTCGGGGCGTGTACCGAACTCGGTGGCCTGACCGATGCCCAGGCCACCCGCGGCCTCGATCAGCTCAAACAACTCGCCGGGGTTGAAGTGGAGCGCATCACGCGCCAGGAAGACAGCCGCTGGTGGGTCCACATGCCGGCCCGCGATACGCGCGAAGACGCCGAGCGCAAGGTCGGCGAACTCAAGCGCCGCAACGTGAGCGACTCGGCCATCGTGCAGGAAGGGAATGGGTTCGTGGTGTCACTCGGCTTGTTCCGCGACAAGGAGCGCGCGCAGCAACGGCTCGACGATCTGCGCGCCAAGGACGTGCGCACCGCCGTGCTGACCGAAACCCGCCGCAGCGCCGCACGCACTTGGCTGCGCGTCACCGCCAGCGCCAACGCGGCCTCCGCCGTCGCAACCCAGTTGGTCTCGCTCAAGAAGAGCCTGGGCGCCGACGACTTGCGCGCCTGCGCCGCCGTCACCGCCTCGCGTTAGCTGCTAACGAGTTCAGGAGCTTGCGCGCACGCGCTTGAGCAGCGCCGTGGTCGAGCGATCGTGCTCGAACGGAATTGCCAGCGCCGTGCCACCCCAGCCACGCACCACGCGCGTTTCTTCCAGCGCGTCGATGTCGTAATCGCCGCCCTTCACGTAGATGTCGGGGCGTACGCGCTGGATGAGTTCAACCGGCGTGCGCTCGGCAAACAGCACCACTAGGCTCACCGATTCCAGCGCCGCCAGCACGGCCAGGCGATCGTCCTGCGTGTTGAGCGGGCGATCGTCCCCCTTGCCCAGCATGCGCACGGACGCATCGGTGTTCACGCCCACCACCAGCGAAGCGCCCAGCGCGCGCGCCTGCGCCAGATACGTCGCATGCCCGCGATGCAGGATGTCGAACACGCCGTTGGTGAAGACGATCGGGCGCGGCAACGCACGCACGCGGGCCTCCACATCGGCGGAGTCGCAGATCTTCTGTTCAAAGGCGGGTGCGGGCTGGCGAGCGGTCATGGCGAAAGCGAAATCGGAGTGGAAAACAAAACGGCCCATCGAATCGATGGGCCGCCGCAGTTGGCACAGGCCAGTGGCAAGGATCAGGCCGCTTGTTCAGCGCCGGCCGAGCCGAGCAGACGTGCGTTGAGTTCCTTGCGGTAGCGGTTCAGGTCTTGCACGGTCTCGAAGGTGCGCTCGAACAGCAGACCCATGTTGTGCAGGATGCGCTCGATGACCTTCTTTTCCCAGCCGGCGTCGAACTTGATCTGCTCGTCCAGCCAGTGCTCCAGCCAATCCGGGTTCGGCAGGCGCGACTGCACCGTGTCTTGCGGGAACAGCGCCTTGTTCACGTGCAGGTTGGTCGGGTGCAGCGGCTTTTCGGTGCGGCGGGCCGAGGCCATCAGCACGCCGATCTTGGCGAACGCGCTACGGGCGTTGTCGCCAAACTGGCCGAGGTACTTCTTCATGTAGCGCAGGTAGGCGCCGCCGTGGCGGGCTTCGTCCTGCGACAGATGCTTGTAGATCGACTTGATGACCGGCTCGGTGTGCCATTCGGAGGCACGGCGGTACCAGTGGTTCAGGCGGATCTCGCCGCAGAAGTGCAGCATCAGCGTTTCCAGCGGCGGGGCCGGATCGAACTCGAAGCGCACGTTGTGCAGCTCTTCTTCGGTCGGCACGAGGTCCGGGCGGAAGCGGCGCAGGTATTCCATCAGCACCAGCGAGTGCTTCTGCTCTTCAAAGAACCACACGCTCATGAACGCCGAGAAATCGGAGTCGTGACGGTTGTCGCGCAGGAACATCTCGGTGGCGGGCAGTGCGGACCACTCGGTGATGGCATTCATCTTGATGGTCTGCGCTTGCGCGTCGGTCAGCAGCGACGCATCGAACGTGTCCCACGGAATATCCTTTTCCATATTCCAACGGACCGCTTCCAACGACTTGAACAATTCGGGATAGAGCATGGTAAGCCTTTGAATTTGCAGGCGGATTCTAGCAGACATGCTTGACCGGCCTTGGATTTTCGTGCTTGCCGGAGCAAAGAATGGTGTCTGCCCGTTTCCTCATCACAACAGGCCTGCCGGTACCGCGCATGCCACGCGGCTTGGGCGACCCCCTTGGTGCGCCGGGCGCTGGCGCGTCGTCCCGCGGTGGTCCGCGATGTGATCGACGGTTGCCCGCCGTCTCGTGTGGGGCCGGCCCCTCGGGGCCCTGCGAGCCTTTCAGTATAGGCAGCGTGGCACGTGCAAGCGGTGTCTGGCGTGCTGCGCCCAAAGCACTTCTCGTGTCGCAAGCCAAGGCCCCGCGGCGTTATACCCTAGACTGAAAGGAACCGACAGACTGCCAGCTTTCGGAGACCTGACATGTTGTTTTCCACCACCGTGCCTGCGCGCCGCCGACCCTTGCCACGGCATACGTCGGGCGTGCTGCGCCGGCACCATCTGCTGGTGATTGCCATTGCGATTGCCATTGCCGTCATCGCCCTGCTGCTGCCGCGGACGGGGCACGCCGCTGCGCCCGCAGCGCCCACCGTGGCGCCGGCCGCCAGTGGCACGTGCCCGGCCAGTCTGAATTTCCGCGTCAAACGTCTGCAAGACGATGCGCCGCAAGATCTCTGCCAGTACGCCGGCCACGTGGTGCTGGTGGTCAACACGGCCAGCTATTGCGGCTACACGTATCAGTACGAGGGCCTGGAAGCGCTCTACGCAAAGTACCGCGACAAGGGGCTGACGGTGCTCGGCTTTCCCTCCAACGATTTCGAGCAGGAACCAGGCAACAGCAAGCAGATCGCCGCGTTTTGCTACAACACGTATGGCGTGAAATTCCCGATGTTCTCGAAGACGGCGGTGGTGGGCCCGGGTGCGTCGCCGCTGTACGCATGGCTCGCCGCGCAGACCGGGCAACCGCCGAAGTGGAATTTCCACAAATACCTGCTGGATCGCAGCGGCCGCGTGGTGGCGGTGTATCCAAGCAAAGTCGAGCCGGGCGACCCAGCACTGGCCAAGCGCATTGATGCGTTGCTGGCAGAGCCGGCACCGCGCTGACTCCCCCTTCCCGATCAGGCCGCGCGCATGGTGTCTGGCACCACGCCGTACAGGAACGCCGCCAGTTCATCGCGCCGGGCCTGCACATCGCGCTCGCCCAGGTCGATCAGTTCCTGCGTGAACTCGGGCTCGAACAACAGATAGCTGGCGAATGCGGCGCCGCGTGCCTCGGTGCCGCCCAGCGGTTTGAGCAGTGCGCGCACCGTGCTCGGCAAACGCTGGACGTGGCGCGAGGCAATCAGCTCAATGCGCTCGGACGGCGCTACCACCATCACTTCGATCTTGCGCCAGCCGTCGCGCGCATCGGCAATCTCCGGGGTGCGGGCGACCATCGCGTTGATGTGCTGCAACCGTTCGATGTCGGCCGACAAGCCATCGAGGAAGATGCTGGCCAGCGCCTGCCCGGCCACCTGGGCCAAGGACGGATAGC
Source organism: Ralstonia sp. (assembly GCA_039592975.1). GTDB lineage: Bacteria > Pseudomonadota > Gammaproteobacteria > Burkholderiales > Burkholderiaceae > Ralstonia. The sequence goes on from JBCNQE010000005.1 coordinate 108,576, forward strand.
CCGACGCCGGCACCGTGTCATACCACCCCGGCTGCGAGCGCGAAGCCGCGCCCACTACCAGAATGCGAGTCGCTCCCAGATGAATGGCCGGGCTCAGCGGCGACATCTGCCGCATCGTGCCATCGCCAAACCACTCGTCATTGCCCTCTAGCGGCACCGGCTCGGCTGGAAACACGAACGGGATGCTGGAAGACGCCAGCAGGTGCGACACGCCAATCTCATCCGCCACGGCAATCCGCTGCGAACGCCGCCAGGGCAGAACCACATGCGGGGATTGGTAGAACGTGACGTGGCGCCCGGTGGTGTAGGACAGCGCCGTGATGGCCAGCGCGCGCAATGCACCGGCCTCAAAGGCGGCCTGGACCTGGCGACCATCGTGGTGGGCCTGCAGCATCTCGCGCAGCGGGGTGTTGTCGAACAGGGCGCGCGGCGTGCGGCCCGTCATCCAACCGAACGCCAACGCGGTCAGCCAGCGCGCGCCGCTGGCACCCACACGGCCCACATCGGTGCGATAGACGCGGTCCGCGTGCAGGCTGCCCCAGAGTTGCGTGAGTGCCTCAGTGGCTTGCGTGAAGTCCTGCGCGCCGCGCGCGAGGCCGAGGCTGTTGATGGCCCCGGCTGACGTGCCGCAAATGACATCGAACGGCGTGCGCGCCACGCTGGGCACCGTGTCGCGCGCGAGCCGCGCGATGCCACGCAGCACGCCGACCTGATAGGCGGCGCGTGCGCCACCGCCCATCATCAAGAGCGCGGTGCAGTCGGTCGACATCGATCAGGGCGTGTCGTCGTTGGCCGGTTTAGGCGGCGCCGCCTTGGCGGGCGCCTTCTTGGCTGCGGTCTTGGTGGCCGGCTTGGCTGCCTTGCCTGCAGGCGCCTTGGCGGCCGACTTTGGTGCCGACTTGGCGGCAGCACGCTTGGGCTTGGCCGGCGCGGTTTTCTCTTCGATATCTTCCGGCGCGGTATCGAGGCCCTCCGCCCCCGGTGCGCCCATGCCCCCCGCAACGCCACCAAACCCCGGGAAGCCCGGCATCAGGTTCTGCGGCATCGGCATGGCAGCGGCGGCCGAACTGGCGATCTGGTTGAACTGCTGCTGCAGCATGTTCCACCACGGCGACGGGTCCAGCGCGGCTGCAGCAGCACGCGCGGCAGCGGCCTGAGCCTGGGCCTGAGCCGCTTGGGCTGCTTCCGCACGGGCTTCGGCCTCGTCGTCATCGGTATCTTCCGCCGCGACTTCCTCTGCCTCTTCTGGCGGCGCTTCCGTCTTGGCGGACTGGGCGGTCGATGTGTGCGGCCAGGCAGGCTTGCTGTCAGAAGCCTCGTCGTCGGCCTCGCCCTTGCCGGCAAAGCCATCGAACGCAGACTTCATCGCCTCGGGTGACAGCGCCGAGCCAAACGTCTGCAGTGCCACCAGCGTGGCGCGCTGTACCTCCAGCCCCTGGATGGCTGTACGCAACAGGCTCGCGTTCAGTTGCAGCCAGCTTTCCACCGCGCGCAGGTCGTGGATGCGTTTGTCGAGTTCTTCGAGGTCCATCGGTGGCGCAGCAAAGCTGGCCATGTTGGGCATGCCGCCGGCCATACCGGCAAAGCCCCCGCCCCACAGCTTGCGCAGGAACTCGAAGCCGCCTTCAGCGAAATTGGGCATCTGGGTGAACATGGTGTCTCCTGGAAATCGGTCTTGGGTCGACGGCGGTTCAGGTGCCGTCGAAGGTGGGCGGGCGCTTCTGGCGCAAGCTGGCAATGCCCTCGCGCACGTCGGGGCCGGCAAACCCCATGAATTCCAGCGCCAGCGAGGTATCAAAATTCGGGCCTGCCAGGCGCAGCCAGTTATTCAGCGCGTACTTGGTCCAGCGGATGGCCGTCTGCGAACCCGCCGCCAAGCGTTCGGCCACCTCGAAAGCGCGATTGACGAGGTCCGACTCCGGCACGGCCAGCGACACCAGCCCGATGCGTTCGGCTTCGTCACCAGTCACGGATTCGCACAGCAGCAGGTAGTACTTGGCCTTGGCCATGCCGCACAGCAACGGCCAGACGATGGCGGCATGGTCACCCGCCGCCACGCCCAGGCGCGTATGCCCATCGACAATGCGTGCGTCCTTGGCGGCGATGGAGATATCGGCCAGCAAACCGGCGACCAGGCCAGCACCCACGGCCGGGCCATGCATGGCGCTGACGATGGGCTTGTCGCAGTTGATGAGGTTGTAGACGAGGTCACGCGCCTCGTGCCAGACACGCGTGCGCACGTCAAAGTCTTCGGCCATCTGCTCGACGAGGTGCAGATCGCCGCCGGCCGAGAAGCCCAACCCCTCGCCACGGATGAGCGCCACGCGCACCGAGGGCTCTGCGGACACATCGCGCCAGATTTCGGCCAACTCGCGGTGCAGACCGGCATCCGCAGTGGACAGCTTGCGGTTGGCCGACTGCGCCGCACCCATCACGATCTCGAGGATGGGGCCGTGCTGGACGAGCGTCAGCGCCTGATAGCGGGCAAAGCGGGGAGCGAGCGAAGTCATGATTGGTCGGAATGTGAATCAAGCATAGCGGATGGTGCCGCGCACGCAATGCGGGATGTGCGTATCGTCACGCGTCGCGCGTCACTTGGCGGCGTCGGCCAAGTGCCATTGGCCCCGGCGGATCTGCGCCATCACGCGGGCGCGCTGGTCCAGGCCGACGTGGTCTTGCGCGCTCATGTTGACCACGCCAGTGCTGGTGGGTAGATCACGCACTTGCTCCAGCGCGTCGCGCAGCGCCTCCCGAAAGGCCGGCGTGCCGGGCTTGGCACGCTTGAGTGCGACGGGCACGGCGCGCTGGAGCAGCAAGCCGATGTCGCCGGTGTAGGCGGCGAAAATCGAAACGGTGCGCTTGCCGAACGCGGCTTCGTAGCGGCGCGTCAACTCGAGCGCCTGCGCCTTGGCGGGGTGGGTATCAGGCAATTCGGAAGCCACCATCACGGGGCCGGTCGGCACATAGGCGCCTTCGCAATCCTTGCCGCACAGCTTCAGGAATTCGTTGTTCGAGACGCCGTGGTTGAAGTAGATCTTGCCCGTGTAGCCACGCTCGGCCAGGGCGCGCGCCGGCAGCGCAGCGGGCGTGCCCGAGCCGCCTACCACCACCGCATCCGGCTTGTTGGCCAGCAGATGCAGCACCTGCGCCGTCACGCTGTTGTCGGTCGGCGAAAAGCGCTCGGTATCGGTGATGCGGATGTGCTTGAGATCGGCAAAGCGCTGCACCTCGGTCAGGAAGGCCTCGCCCAGCGCGTTGGCAAAGCCGATGTAGGCGATCGTCTTCACGCCATGCGCGGCGGCGTGCTCGGCAATGAGCGATGCCATGTGTGAATCCGAGTGCGGCGTCTTGAAGATCCAGCGGCGGCGCGCGTCCATCGGTTCGATCAGCCGGGCGGAGGAGGCCAGCGAGATCACCGGCGTCTTGCCCTCGGCCGCCACGTCGATCATCGCCAGCGTATTCGGCGTGGTCGACGAGCCAACGATCAGGTCGACGTTCGACTCGCTCATCAGCTTGCGCGTATTGGTGACGGCGCGCGTGGTGTCGGAAGCGTCGTCCAGGACGATGACGTCGACCTTCTCACCGGCAATCTCACGCGGCCACAGCGTGGTGGCGTTCTTCTCTGGAAAGCCCAATGACGCCTGCGGCCCCGTGGCAGACACCGTGACACCAATGCGGATGTCCGCCAGCGCAGCGGAAGACAGCAAAGCCAAACCCATCAGTACGCCAGCACGTCGCCAATTCGGTCGCTGCATGGGTGTCTCCTCCCGTGGTTTGGCGAAGAGCGTAGCGGTTTTGCGGCGGTTTGGCGATGCGGGCGAGCCCGGGCATCCGGTGCCGGTTCAAACAGCTTCCGGGCGCTCCGGCACGCGCTCGCCCAACTGGCGCAGCGCTTCGGCGTAGGCATCGCTGTCCATTTCCGAAGTCGACTTGGCCAGGTAATAGGCCAGCCACAGCCGCGACGAGGTGCCGGTGAAGACTTGATAGAAATCGCCCAGATCGTGCAGACGTACGATTTTCCGCCACGGAATGACGGCGGCCTTGCCAGAGGGCCCCTGCACCGACAGCGCGGTGGGCGACAGCGTCCACGCATGCAGACCCTCCAAGCGCGCCATGCTGCGCCGGACGGAACGCTCCGTTATCGCCGCGATGAAGGGCCGGGTCTGCCGCTCAATCGTTGCCGTGAACCATCGGCGCGCCCGCAAGACGTGGGCGATCGCCGGTTTGTGGAAACGCCACCAGAGCCCACCGTAGATCAGCGCGGCCAGCACGAAAGGCAGCACTGTTTCGATCGCGCTACGATGCGTGGCGCCATCCAGCCAGATCAGGCCGACACTCAGCAGCGGAACGATCAGAAAGATCGGCGACAGCCAGCGCTGCATGACGGACTCCATGCGTGCCTGCATGGCAGCCTGCCTGTCTGCGGTTCGGGCGATGCGCTTGGCGGTGATGCGGTCGGCCAAAGACTGGCATTGCTCGGCGCTGATGCGAAAACGTAGCTCCATGGCCCGTCCTAAGTTGAGGTCGGCCGTGATTCTAGAGCCACGCGTGTCGAATGCGAATCTAGGCTGCCAACGCCGTGATACCTGCCAGCGGCAGTGCATCCTCCACCAGCGCCCGCATCGATTCGAGTACCGCCGCCTGCGGCATCAGCCCAAAGTTGTGCAACGCCATCACGTGATCGACGCCCATGTCGGACAGCCGCACGAGCTTCTCAGCCACCGCCTCGGGCGTGCCGAACAGCGACAGCCCGCTGGCCAGCACGTCGTCGTACGTTTGGCGGCGCGCATAGAGCCGCGTGGCGACGTACAGATCGAACGGCGCGGCAGCCGTGGCGCGCACGGCGGCTTCGGTTGGCCCCACATGCGTGTGCAACGCAACGGCTGCCATGCCACGCGTGTCGGTGATGCCCGCTTCGGCCAGGCCGCGACGGTAGTCGTCCATCAGCGTGCGGATGTCATTGAAGCTGTCCACCGACGCGTACGGCACGAACAGCATGCGCCGCCCCTGTCGGCCAATGTGGTACGCCGCCTCGCGCCGCAGGATCGCCACGTGAATCGGCACCCGGGCCTGCACCGGCAGCACGTTGAGCCGCACGTCGCGCAACGTATGGAACTGGCCTGCGTGGTGCACACGTTCACCGGCCAGCAAGCGTTCGACCAGCATCAGCGCCTCGTCAAAGCGCTCGCGCTTGATGGTGGGGTCGACGTCGTACCCTTCAAACTCGTGCTTGAGATACCCCGAGCCCACGCCCAGCGACAGCCGCCCGCCCGAGAGCACATCCACCATCGCGTAGTTCTCGGCCACCGTGGCCGGGTGGTGGAACGTGAGGATCGAGATGGCTGTACCCAGCCGCAATCGGTGGGTCTGCGCGGCCAGCTGCGAGAGAAAAACCGCAGGGTTGGGTACGGCGCCGTACTCGTGAAAATGGTGCTCGGCGACCCAGAAGGTGTCGTAGCCCAGCGCCTCGGCGTGACAGGCCTGGGCGATGACGTCTGCGTAGAGTTGCGGCAGACTGCGGGCCCGGTCGGGATAGTGGTCCTGCACGGAAAAGATCGACAGCTTCATGGCGTCTCCCGCGTTTTGATGTCGTTTGGAGTCTTTTCCAGCACGCAGGGCCGCCGTGCCGGTTGTATCTTTTTGCGTAACGCGTATCTTATAAAGCGACACTCGAGACTTCAAGATGCCCATTGACGACCTCCTGCCGCCCAACGAACCGCCCGTGGAAGATGCCCCCGCCGAGCGCACCAGCGCCGGCATCCAGTCCGCCGAGATTGCGCTGACGGTGCTGTCGGCGATGGCGCGCACGGGCGGCGCGCACGCCGTCTCTGAACTGGGCCGGCAGCTCGGCATGCCGCGCGCCAAGGTGCATCGCTATCTCGTCTCGCTGGAGCGCATGGGCTTTGTCGAGCAGGACCCGGCCTCGGCGCGATACCGGCTCGGCACGCAGGCGTTGCAGGTCGGGCTGTCGGCGCTGTCAGATGTGGATTTCGTGCGCGAAGGCACCAACATGCTGCCCAAGCTGGCTGAGCGGCTGAACGAGAGCGTGTTCCTGTCGGTGTGGAGCAACCGTGGCCCCGTCATCGTGCGATGGGAAGACGGTGGCCGCCCGGTGGCGGTCAACGTGCGCGTGGGTTCGGTCATGCCGCTGTTGAACTCGGCCACGGGCCAAGCGTGTGCGGCGTGGATGCCCGAAATCCAGATCGTGCCGCTGATCGACCGGGAACTGCGCGGCCCCGGCGCTGGCAAGGCTGGCCTGACCGATTGGCTGAACTGCCGGGCGCGCTGGCAGATCGTGCGGCACGAGGGCGTGGCGCGCATCGAAGGCTCGCTGGTGCACGGCATTGATTCGGTGGCCGTGCCAGTGCTCGATGCACAGGGCAAGTTGGCCGGGGCAATTACGGCGCTGGGGTTGTCCAACGCGTTCGACTCCAGCCTGGAGGGGCCAGTCTCGCAGACGCTGCGCGAGGCGGGGCGGTCGTTGTCGCTGCGCTTGGGGTATCACGGCCAGGCGCTGACCGCGGGAGCGGCGCCGATCAAACGCGGGCGCCGCCCGAAGGCTGCACCCGAATCGGCGTAAAGAATCGGCGTAAGCCTTATGCCTGCGTCCCCGGCGCGACCACTTCCTGATCAATCGCCCCGAAAATCGACACGCCATTGGCATCGAACATCTCGATCTTCACCGTGTCGCCGTAGCGCATGAACTCGGTCACGGGCGCGCCAGATTCGATGGTTTCCAGCATGCGTTTCTCGGCGATGCACGCGTACCCCTTGCTGCGGTCGACGTTGGAAATCGTGCCCGAGCCGACGATGCTGCCCGCGCGCACGTTGCGCGTCTTGCAGATGTGCGCGATCAACTGGCCGAAGTCGAACACCATGTCGGTGCCGCACTCAGGCTGGCCGACCTTCTTGTTGTTCCAGCGCACCGTCATCGGCAGATGCACCTTGCGGTCGCGCCAGGCGTCGCCCAGTTCGTCGGGCGTGACGGCCACGGGCGAAAACGCCGTCGCCGGCTTGCTCTGGAAGAAGCCGAAGCCCTTGGCCAGCTCCGCCGGAATCAGGTTGCGCAGCGACACATCGTTGGCCAGCAGGATCAGGCGGATACCTTCGGCGGCAGCAGCGGCCTCGGTGCCCATCGGCACGTCGCCGGTGATGACGGCCACCTCGGCCTCGAAGTCGATGCCGAACGCCTCACTGCGGCAGACGATGGGGTCGTGCGCGCCAGCCAGGTCATCGGAGCCGCCCTGGTACATCAGCGGGTCGGTCCAGAACTCGGGGGGCATCTCCGCGCCACGCGCCTTGCGCACCAGTTCGACGTGGTTCACGTAGGCCGAGCCGTCAGCCCACTGGTATGCGCGCGGCAGCGGTGCCATGCAATTGGCCGCATCAAATGCAAACGGATGACGTGCGCGGCCCGCGTTGAGCTGCTCGTACAACTCCTGCAGTTGCGGCGCGTGGAAGGCCCAGTCGTCCAGCGCGCGCTGCAGCGTCCCGGCGATGTGCGTGGCGAAGTGGGCGGTCTTCAGGTCGCGCGACACCACGGCCAGCTGGCCGTCGCGCGAGCCATCCTTGAGGGTGGCGAGTTTCATGGGTGTCGTCCGGAAAAAAGCTGCGCGGATGGTACACCTTGCATCGGCTAAACTGGCCCGAACCCTGTTTCCGCCTGTTTCTCCCTCCCCACCATGTCCACGCTGCCCGCTGACACCGATCTCGACCTGGAGCCCGATGCTGACGGCGAGTTGGATGCCCCCACGCGCTCGGGCATCCAATCCATCGAGGTCGGCTTCCGGCTGCTGGAGGTGCTCACACACACCAACGGCCCGATGATGCTGCGCGACTTGGCGCGCGCCGCGCCGATGAACCCAGCCAAGGCACACCGCTATCTGGTGAGCTTTGCGCGCCTCGGCCTCGTCACGCAAACGCCCGAAGGCCGTTACGACCTCGGCCCCTTCGCGCTGGAAATGGGCCTGGTGAGCCTGAACCGGCAAGACCCGATGCGCCGCGCCCGCCCCGCCGCCGCCGCCCTGCGCGACGAGATCGACCACACCATCGGCCTGGCCGTGTGGGGCAATCAGGGGCCCGCCATCGTCCACTGGGAAGAGGCCAGCCACCCCGTGACCGTCAGCCTGCGCCTGGGTGATGTGATGCCGATGCTGAACTCGGCGACTGGCCGCGTCTTCGGTGCCTACTTGCCGCGCGCGCAGACGCTGTCGTTCATCCAGCGCGAGCTCGACCGGTCTGCCACGCGCAACGAAGACGACACCGAACTGCCCCGAACGCTCGAAGCCTATGACGCCATTTGCGCCGACGTGCGGGCGCACGGCGCCGCGCGCATCCACGGTGGCGTACTGCCCGGCATCAATGCCATGTCGCTACCGGTGTTCGACGCCAACGGGCAGCTATGCCTCGTACTGATCGCCCTGGGTGCGCAAAGCACCTTCGACACCACCTGGAGCGGCCCGCTGGAGCGGCGCTTGCGGCAGGCCGCACAACAGCTTTCCGCCGATCTTGGATACGTTGCACCCACCGCCCCGCAACCCTGACGATGTGAGCCCCGGCCGCGGGCGCCGCTTTGGCCGCCTGCGCCGCGCCGGGCTGATCGTGTTGGCCGTACTCCTGTTGCACGTCATCGCCGTCGTCTGGATCGCGCGCAATCATCAGGTCATGTGGCCACCCGAGCCGGAGCAGATCATCCCGGCGCTACTGCTGCGCCCGGAGCCTGTGCAGCCGCCGGCGCCGCCCGCTCCAAAGGTGGCACCCATGACCAAGCCCCGCCCCGCCGCACCACATACGCAGGCCGCGCCGACGCCTGCGCCAGCACCGGCACCGGCGACGCCAGACATCGCCGACATGGACCCAGAGGACTTCAGCAGCGCCGGCGCCCAAGCCTCGGGCAATGCTGGCGTGGTCTCCGACCCGAGCGCCCAGGGCCCGAGCGCAGACGCTGGCGCAGGCTTTTCGCTGCCACCATCGGCCACGCTGCACTACGCCACCTATGTCAACGGCGTGCGCAACGAAGACGGTGTGATCCGCTGGACCACCGATGGCAAAACTTACACGCTGGCCGTCGAAATTCCGCTACCGCTGTTCTTCGGCTCGCTGGCGTTCCGCAGCGCGGGCAGCGTGGGCGCATATGGCTTGGCGCCCGCCCGTTATGAAGAAGTGCGCGGCCGCCGACAGCCCGACGTCACCACCTTCCACTACACAGCCGACGCCACGTCGGCCTCCGGCACGCAGAGCGCACCCACCGTCACTTTCACGCGCACACCGGCGGTGCTGCCACTGCCCGAAGGCACGCAAGACCGCTTCAGCGTGTTCCTGCAATTGACGGGATTGGCGCGTGGCAAGCCCGAGCGCATCGCCAGCCCGGGGCTCACGCTGGAAATGCCTATCGCCGACACCGACAGCGTGGAAATCGCCCGCGTACAGCACATCGGAGAAGAGACCATCGATACCCCAGGCGGCACGATTCGTGCGCAGCACTTCATACGGCTGCCGCGCCGCGCGGACGACAAACGGCGCGTCGAGATCTGGCTGTCCGCCGAGCGCGGCTGGCTGCCGGTGCGCCTGCGCCAGACCGAGCCCAACGGCATGCAGTTCGATCTGGTCTACCAGTCCCAGGAAGGAGGCTGACCGTGAACCCCAACGCCAACGCCCGTTCCCAGTCCGGCACGGTGCACGCCAACGGCATCGACATCCATTACCGCATCGACGGCGCGGACGGTGCCTGGGTGGTGCTCGCCCACGCGCTAGGCGTAGACCATCAACTGTGGGACGGCATCGCCTCGCGCCTCGCCACCCACCATCGAGTGCTGCGTTATGACGCCCGCGGCCACGGCAAGACCAGCGCCCCGCACGGGGCCTACACGCTGTTCCAGTTGGCCGACGATGTGGCGGGCCTGCTGGATGCGCTGTCGATCGAACAGGTGCACTTTGTCGGCCTGTCGATGGGCGGGATGGTGGGACAAATCCTGGGTGTGCGTCACGCCCAGCGGCTGCTCTCGCTCACACTGTGTGACACCGTCTGCTACACACCCGTAACCGCGCACGCCATGTGGGACGAACGGATCGGCCAGGTGGAAGCGCATGGCATGAGCGGCATCATCGAACCCACGCTGCAGCGCTGGCTGACCACCCCATTTCGCGAAGCCCACCCCGAAGCGGCTGACCGCATCCGCAACCTGTTGCGCGCCACGCCACCGCATGGCTATGTCGGCGCATGCCTTGCCATCAAGGCGCTCGACACGCGCAGCGCGCTTACGCGCATCACCTGCCCCACACTCGTCATGACAGGCGAAGAGGACACCGGCGCGCCCGTGGAAGTGGCGCGCGAGATCGCCTCGCGCATTCCCAACGCGCGCTTGAAAGTGATGCCGCGCGCAGCCCACCTCGCCCCTATCGAACAGGACGACGCCTTCCTCCGCGATCTGGATGAATTTCTCGGGCACGCAGGATGCGGGAGCCAATGCGACACGCCTTGAAGCGTCGCTGCCTCGCCGATAGTTGCAGGCGCCGTGCACACGGCCCGTCGTCTACCCATCGAATGGGGGACAGCCGTTTGCACCTTTTGATGCAGACACGGAAAGGTCTTGTTACCCGGCCACAACGCCCGTCACACATTTGACCTCGCATTTGCGAACTTTGTGGTCAATGATTAAGCCCAAGGAACAGATGGGGCAGAACGGTCGTACAGCGGGAATTGATCGGCCCTTGAAGTCATGATCGTGGGCCCCATCTACCCGGTGCAGCAGTAGAGCAGTCCCCACAACAGCAAGACGATTGACGCCTCGGAGGTGCACCATGCAAATGATCTACAACAGCGACAACTACTGCGTTGTCGAGTTCGGTGTCGACGGCCAGCACGCCATGCTTGCCGCAGGCGGCTACGAGATCGTCGATAAAAACCTCAAGCGCGAGATCTTCCTCGGTGGCGAGTTGGCCGAGCACTTCCGCGAGGACGTCAAAAAGCTGATCGCCAGCGAACCTACGGTCGAAGAAGTCGACGACTTCCTCGGCAAGTTCGATACGGTGATGACGCAGCCCGTCACGATGCACTGAAGTGGCGCGGGCAAGCTGCCCGCCAGACGGATCAACAAAAACGCCCGGAGCTTGGCGCTTCCGGGCGTTTTTTCATGTGCGAATCGACTATCGCGTCGATAGCTTCTGCCTAGCACTGCTCCCAGGGCAGGCCGGCGTGGCGCCAGCCGTTGAGCGTGTTGCGGTGGCGCGTGCCATCCAGATCGCCCTCAAAGCCGTGGCGGACGACGTTGACGTCACGAAAACCGGCTTCTTCCAATGCATGGGCTGCGGCCGCGGAGCGATTGCCGCTGCGGCAGATCAGCACGATCGGCCGCTCGAAGCCGTGGCCGGTCAGCTTGTGCACGGCGGGCACGAACTCCGGGTTCACCTCCCAGTGCGGGCCGTCGTTCCATGAGACGTGGTGCGCGCCAGCCGGGTGGCCAACAAACAAGTGCTCCATTTCACTGCGGCAATCGATGAACAGCGCCGCAGGCGTGCGTTGCAGGAAGGCGTGGGCATCAGTCGGGTCGAGTAGTTGCATGGTGGCAATCGAAGCAGGCAAATGGCGTGATGGGGATTATAGGAGCGTGATTGCCCACAACAACGGCAAGTCCTTGATGCGACTGGTAAAATTGCGCTTTGGCCGCAATTTTTCCGATCTGACCGGCCGCAGCACCTCGGAGTCCTTCATGACCGCGCCCCTGCCCTACACCCGTGCCGCCAACCTGCCCGCGCTGCTGCGCGAGCGCATCCTCGTCCTGGACGGCGCGATGGGCACCATGATCCAGCGCTACAAGCTGACCGAGGCGCAATACCGTGGCGAGCGGTTCGCCAATCACCCGATCGACGTGAAGGGCAACAACGAGTTGCTGCTGCTCACGCGCCCGGAGGTCATCCGCGAGATTCATGAGCAGTACTTGGCTGCCGGTGCGGACCTGATCGAAACCAACACCTTTGGCGCCACGACCATCGCGCAGGAAGACTACAAAATGGCGGACCTGGCCTACGAGATGAACGTGGTGGCCGCCCGCATCGCGCGCGAGGCTTGCGACAAGTACAGCACGCCCGACAAGCCCCGCTTCGTGGCCGGCGCCTTCGGACCCACGCCCAAGACCGCCAGCATCTCGCCTGACGTGAATGATCCGGGCGCGCGCAACGTCAATTTCGACGCGCTGCGCGATGCGTACTACGAACAAGGCAAGGCGCTACTCGAAGGCGGCGCAGACGTGTTCCTGGTCGAAACCATCTTCGACACGCTCAACGCCAAGGCGGCGCTGTTCGCCATCGACCAGCTGTTTGAAGACACCGGCGAGCGCGTGCCCGTGATGATCTCCGGCACTGTGACCGACGCGTCTGGCCGCATCCTCTCGGGCCAGACCGTTGAGGCCTTCTGGAACAGCCTGCGCCACGCCAAGCCGATCACCTTCGGCCTGAACTGCGCGCTGGGCGCCGCGCTGATGCGCCCGTACATCGCGGAGCTGGCGAAGATTTGCGACACCGCCGTCTCGTGCTACCCCAACGCCGGCCTGCCCAACCCGATGAGCGACACGGGGTTCGACGAAACGCCGGACGTCACCTCCAGTTTGGTCGACGAATTTGCTGCGGCGGGCCTAGTGAACCTGGTGGGCGGCTGCTGCGGCACCACGCCCGAGCACATCAAGGCGATTGCTGATCGCGTGGCCAACCGCAAGCCGCGCGGCTGGCCCGGCCAGTACAAAGACGCCGCCTGAGCCCCGACACAACGCCCGCACACTGCCGTCCCCCATTTGCTTCAGAAGATCATGACCGACCACCCTATGCGCCTTTCTGGCCTCGAACCGTTCAACATCGGCGAGGACACACTGTTCGTCAACGTCGGCGAGCGCACCAACGTCACCGGGTCCAAGGCGTTCGCGCGCATGATCCTGAACAGCCAGTTCGACGAGGCGCTGGCCGTGGCGCGCCAGCAGGTCGAGAACGGCGCGCAGGTCATCGACATCAACATGGACGAGGCGATGCTCGATTCGAAGGCGGCGATGGTGCGCTTCCTGAATCTGATCGCCTCCGAGCCCGACATCGCACGCGTGCCGATCATGATCGACTCGTCCAAGTGGGATGTGATCGAAGCCGGGCTGAAATGCGTGCAGGGCAAGGCGATCGTGAACTCGATCTCGCTCAAGGAAGGCGAGGAACAGTTCGCGCACCACGCCAAGCTCATCAAGCGCTACGGCGCGGCGGCCGTGGTGATGGCCTTCGACGAGCAGGGCCAGGCCGACACGTTCCAGCGCAAGACGGAAATCTGCAAGCGCAGCTACGACTTCCTGGTCAACCAGGTCGGCTTTGCGCCGGAAGACATCATCTTCGACCCGAACATCTTTGCGGTCGCCACCGGCATCGAAGAGCACAACAACTACGCGGTGGACTTCATCGAAGCCACGCGCTGGATCAAGCAGAACCTGCCGTACGCGAAGGTGAGCGGCGGCGTGTCGAACGTGTCGTTCTCGTTCCGCGGCAACGACGTGGTGCGCGAGGCGATCCACACCGTGTTCCTGTACTACGCGATCCAAGCGGGCATGGACATGGGCATCGTCAACGCGGGCCAGTTGGGCGTGTACGAGAACCTCGACCCCGAACTGCGCGATCGCGTGGAAGACGTGGTGCTCAACCGCCGCCCGGATGCCACCGACCGCCTGCTGGAAATCGCCGACCGCTACAAGGGCGGTGGCACCAAGCGCGAAGAGAACCTCGCGTGGCGCCAGGAGCCAGTGGAAAAACGCCTAGCCCACGCACTCGTGCACGGCATCACCGACTTCGTGGTCGAAGACACGGAAGAAGTCCGCCAGAAGATCTTTGCCGCAGGCGGCCGCCCGATCCAGGTGATCGAAGGCCCGCTGATGGACGGCATGAACATCGTGGGCGACCTCTTCGGCGCCGGGAAGATGTTCCTGCCACAGGTGGTGAAATCCGCCCGCGTGATGAAGCAGGCCGTGGCCCACCTGATTCCATTCATCGAAGAAGAGAAGCGCCAGATTGCAGCCGCCGGCGGCGACGTGCGCTCGCGCGGCAAGATCGTCATCGCCACGGTCAAGGGCGACGTGCACGACATCGGCAAGAACATCGTCACCGTCGTGCTCCAGTGCAACAACTTTGAAGTCGTGAACATGGGCGTGATGGTCCCGTGCAACGAGATTTTGGCGAAGGCCAAGGTCGAGGGCGCGGACATCATCGGCCTGTCGGGCCTGATCACGCCGTCGCTCGAAGAGATGGCCTACGTGGCCTCGGAAATGCAGCGCGATGACTACTTCCGCGTGAAGAAGATCCCGCTGCTGATCGGCGGCGCCACGACGAGCCGCGTGCACACCGCCGTGAAGATCGCGCCCAACTACGAAGGCCCGGTGGTTTACGTGCCGGACGCTTCTCGCTCGGTGAGCGTGGCCTCCAGCCTGCTGTCGGACGAAGGCGCCGCACGTTACGTCGAAGAACTGCACGCCGATTACGACCGCATCCGCACCCAGCACGCCAACAAAAAGGCCACGCCGATGGTGTCGCTGGCCGCCGCGCGCGCCAACAAGACGAAGATCGACTGGTCCAACTACACGCCGCCCAAGCCCAAGTTCATCGGCCGCCGCGTGTTCCGCAACTACGACCTGAACGAGCTTTCGCAGTACATCGACTGGGGCCCATTCTTCCAGACGTGGGACCTGGCCGGCAAATTCCCCGACATCCTCAACGACGAGATCGTCGGCGAATCGGCCCGCAAGGTGTTCTCCGACGGCAAGAGCATGCTCGCGCGACTGATCGCCGGGCGCTGGCTCACGGCCAACGGCGTGATCGCGCTGCTGCCCGCCAACACCATTAATGACGACGACATCGAGATCTATACGGACGAGACCCGCTCGGAAGTCGCCCTCACCTGGCGCAACATCCGCCAGCAGAGCGAGCGCCCGATCATCGACGGCGTGATGCGCCCGAACCGCTGCCTGGCGGATTTCATCGCCCCCAAGAGCACCGGCATTGCCGACTACATCGGCCTGTTTGCCGTGACCGGCGGGATCGGGGTGCAAAAGCGTGAAGCCGCTTTTGAAGCCGACAACGACGACTACAGCGCGATCATGCTCAAGGCCCTGGCCGACCGCTTTGCCGAAGCGTTTGCCGAATGCCTGCACGCCCGCGTGCGACGTGACCTGTGGGGCTACGCGCCGGACGAAACGCTCGACAACGACGCACTCATCCGCGAGGAATACAAGGGCATCCGCCCCGCGCCCGGTTATCCGGCCTGCCCGGAGCACACCGTCAAGCGCGACATGTTCCGCGTGCTCGACGCCAAGGAGATCGGCATGGACCTGACCGAAGCACTGGCCATGACGCCGGCCGCCTCCGTGTCGGGCTTCTATTTGTCGCACCCGGAGAGCACGTACTTCACGCTCGGCAAGATCGGCCAGGACCAAGTGGACGATATGGCCGCCCGCAGCGGGGAAGATCGCGCCTTTGTGGAGCGCGCCCTCGCGCCGAATCTTTGATTTCTGTGACAAGACGTTTAAGACATAGTGTGTGCCACACTGTGTCTTACGCCGGCAAACCCTTGTCAGCATTGGCTTGGGCGGCATTTCAAGAGGGGTGACGCTTTCATTACAAAGGCTTACACCCCCTAACAGTCGTAACCGGAAGGGCTCCCTAGACTGCACTCATTCGCTCAACACACAGAGCGATGCCGCGACGAATCCCTCGCGTGGCCGTTCAGAATCAAAGGAGTCTCTTCCATGAACAAGCTGCTGATCTCCCTGTCCGCCATCGCCATCGCTGCTGCTTCGGCTTACGCCAACGCGCAAACCCCGTCGGTGAATGCCGGCGTGCAAGCCAACGGCACGGCAGCCGTCGCACCCGCACCGGCCAACACGGCCAACGTCGGCACCGGTCTGAAGGCTGATGCCAAGTCGGATGGCGGCGCCAAGCTGGACACCGAGTCCGCCAAGAGCGAACTGAACACCAAGGCCCAGCACGGCGCCAAGGCAGCCCACGAGCACAAAGCCAAGGCGGAAGCCGGCGTGGACAAGACGGCCGAGAAAGCCGAAAAGGCCGGCAAGTCGGTCAGCAAGACTGAGAAGTCGGTAGGCAAGACCACCAAGGCTGCCAAGGCAGATGTCGCCGGCGTGACTGGTACCACCATCGGCACCACCGGCGCGGACGCCAGCGTGAACGCCAGCACCACGACCCAGAAGTAAGCCTGCCTGACCGGGCACTGCCCGGCACCTGTGGCCATGACGGGGCGGATACCCACCGCCCCGTTTTCTTTTTTTGGGCGCGCAGGCACACGGATTGCTCCATCTACACGCGCAAGCATGTTGCGATGCAGGCACTTCCGAGGGCGCACATGGAAACCCACCCCACCACTCCGGACCCCACCGTTTCAAGCGGCCCCGGTTTCACGCTACAGTCCGATACAATTGCTGTCGTATCGAACCAACAAGCGCAGCGCGCAGGTGGAGTCAACCCGCCCAGCGCGCCCATAAGGAGCAGCATGATTCGCGTCCTGATTGCGGACGACCACGAGATCGTCCGCGCCGGCCTTCGGCAGTTTCTGTCCGAAGAGCGGGACATCGAAGTCGCGGGGGAAGCGGCAAGCGGGGAAGAGGTGATGGAGCAGCTACGCACCAACGCCTTTGATGTGGTCGTGCTCGACATCTCCATGCCCGACCGCAACGGCATCGACACCCTCAAGCTCGCCCGCCAGCGCCATCCGGATCTGCCGGTGCTGATCCTGTCCACCTTTCCGGAAGACCAATACGCGATCAACCTGATCCGCGCGGGTGCCTCGGGCTACCTGACCAAGGAAAGCGCGCCGGACGAGCTGGTGAAAGCCATCCGCACCGTGTCGCAGGGCCGGCGCTATGTCAGCCCGACGGTGGCTGAATTGCTGATTGGCGGCCTGGAAAAGCCGACCGATCAGCCGCTGCACCAGACGCTGTCCAAACGTGAATTCCAGATTTTCTGCAAGCTCGCGCGCGGGCAGTCGGTGTCGATCATCGCCGAAGAGTTGTTCCTGAGCGTCAAGACGGTCAGCACCTACCGCACTCGGATTCTGGAAAAGATGGGCATGAAATCCAATGCCGATCTGACGTACTACGCCATCAAAAACGGCCTGGTGGAGTGACGCCACCCCCGGCGCAAACCCCACCGCAAAACGCCTAGCCGCCCTTACCCCTGTTGGCATGTAGGACAACGCCTGATACCACCTAGGCAAGCCGGTGGCTACCATCAACGCATGCTGGATCAAGCCGTCACCCTCTCCACCCGTGGCCTGCGCGTTCTCCTGATCGAGGACTCCCCCGTGCTTCGCGGCATGGTGCTGGAATACCTCAAGGCCTCCGCCTTCGTGGCGACGGTCGAGTGGGCCGACACAGAAGACCTGGCCCTGAGCCAGTTGGCGCACAACCACTACGATGTGGTCATCGTGGATTTGCAATTGCGCCAGGGGAATGGCTTCAAGGTGCTGCAAACCTTGCGCGATCAAGCATCGCCCAGTGTGCGCATCGTCTATACCAATCACGCCCAGGTGCCGACCTATCGGCAACGCTGCTTTGAGGCTGGCGCCAACTACTTCTTCGATAAATCGCTCGAACTCGACAAGGTGTTCGAGGTGATCGAAGAACGCGCCGGCATGTCGCGCCCGCGCCCGCAGACCGCCCACCACCCGCACGCCTGAAGCGTCTGCGGGTCTGCTGGTCGCCCCATCCTGTTTCTGACCCAAGGAGCATTCGATGAAGACCCTGTGTGCCGCCCTCGCGTTGATGTGTGTTTTCCTGGCTGGCTGCAACACCATGGCCGGTGCCGGCAAGGACATCCAGACTGGAGGCCAGAAGCTCGAAAACGCTGCCGACAACACCAAGCAGAAGATGTAAGCCGGCAAGCGCGCAACGAAAAAAAAGCCCCGCATGGGGCTTTTTGCTTTTGGTGTGCGGCGCGCATTCGTCGCGGCACTCAGACCGCCGCCGCACCACCCGGCAAAGCCGTCTGCGGTGCAACGTGCTCCGCGTGATCTGCCCGCACGAACACCGCATCCGTCGGCGGCAGCTCGACGATGATGGTCACGCCGCCGCCAGGCATCGAGTCGATCGTGAGCGTGCCGCCCAGCGCAATGGCACGCTGCTCCATTCCCAACAGCCCGTGATGGCCGACCATGCGGCGGCGCTCAATATCGGCGGGAAAGCCCCGGCCGTTGTCGCGCACGCGCAGGCGCACGCCCTCGTCTTCGTTCACGTCCAATGCCACCGATACCGACGTTGCATGCGCGTACTTCGATGCGTTCGTCAGCGATTCCTGCACGATGCGATACAGCGCGATGGCCGCATCATCGGTCAGCTTGGGCATGTCGTCGGGCAGGCTGACCTCGGTGTGCCAGCCGTTACGCACGCCCACGTCTTCGGTCAGTTGCGAGAGCGCCTCCACCAGCCCCAGGTTGAGCAGGATGGTGGGGCGCAGGTCTTCAATCAGGCGGCGTTTGATCTGGATGCCCTGATCGACGTGGGCCATCACGCGCGTAATCTTTTCGCTCACGGCGGGCTCGTTGGCTTGCATGCGCGAGCGCAGCCAGTGCAAGTCCATCTTGGTGGCGGTGAGGATGGCGCCCAGTTCGTCGTGCAGCTCGCGCGCGAGGCGCGTCTTTTCGTCTTCGGTCACGCGTTGCAAGTGGGCCGCTAGGTCAGACAGCTGCCGCGTACGTTCGCGCACCATGCGATCAAGCTTCAGGCTTTCTTCCTCCGCCTTGTCGCGCGCCTGCTCCGTCACCGCAAGGCGCTTGGCGTGCTGCATGCCGAGGACGACCAGCAAGATGATGTTGACCGCCGTGATCAGCGCAATGCCATAGCGCGAGAGCGCCAGATCGCGCTCGGCGTGTTCGAGGCTGCGCGCCACGGTGGCAATCTCGCGCTGGCGCAGACGGTCCAGCCCTTGCCGCACCGCCTCCATCGAGGCCTTGCCGAAATCGGTACGCACGAGGTCCAGCGCCACTTCCAGATCGCGCTTGCCGTAGATAAGCGTGAGTTCCATCTCGGTGAGCTTGCGACTGACCTGCAGCGCGGTCTCCGAAAACAGCTTGAGCGCATCCGGATCGTTGGCGTAGTGGTCGCGGATCTCCGCCATCAGCGCGTGGATGTGCGGGATGGCCTTGTTGTAGGGGTCGAGGTATTCGTCCTTGCCGGTGAGCAGGAAACCGCGCTGGCCGGCCTCGGCGTTGACGAGTTCAGCGAGCAGTTCGTTGATGGCGGTTTCGGCCTGCTGCGATTGAATCACCTGCCGATAGCCCTGACTCAGGCGGACGTTGCCCGTCTCCGAAGCAATCAGCACCCCGAGCGTCAGCAAAATGCCGACGGCGAGCAGCAGGGTGGAGCGCAAGGATGACCGCATGGCATGCAGACCCGGGTGGAACGCGTCAAACCGCCCGACGCGGCGCGCGTTGCGTGTGTGTTTTTGGTAGTCGGCATGATACTCCGTGGCCGCCCCAGACGACACCTCGGGCGCACCCGGGCGGGCACGCTACGTGCGTCAGAGTACGCCGGCAGGGCAACGGCGCCGATGCGATGCGGCGCAACAACCCGGCCTCCCTACCATCCCGAACCGGAGGCAACAACATGCTGAAATGGGCACTGATCTTCGCCATCATTTCCCTGGTGGCGGGCGTGCTGGGCTTTACCGGCATTGCTACAGGCGCAGCGAGCATCGCCAAGATCCTGTTCTTCATCTTCGTAGTGCTGTTCGTGCTGTTTCTCATTCTTGGCGTCACCGTTTTCAAGGCGGTGGATTAGCGCCATCCCCTGAGCCCTGTCGGGTCCGTGTCTTGCTAAATCTCTTGGGCAGACGGCTCACCCTTTTTGTGTGGGCCGGACCCGCAACCCACCACCCGCGCTGCCGTGAGTGCTTCCCGCAGCGCCACGATGAGGAACCCGCCATGTCTCTCTTTGCCAGCCAACGTGTCCGCAGTCGCGTCGATGACATCAACGACCGCGCGCACCGCGCCATGAACAGCGCCAGCGATGCCGTGGACCATGCCCGCTACGCCGCACGCCCCGCCGTGGAAGACGTGCAAAGCCTGCTGCGCTCGCTCGAAAACGCCATCCATACCCTGACCGACGAAGGCAGCAACGAAGCTAGCCGCGCTCGCCACGCGCTACGTGCCCGCGCAGAACAACTGCGCCGCGCCGCCAACGACCGTGCCCACCAAGCGAAGGAACGCGTGGACTGGGCGCTCGATCGCACCGAAGAAACCATTACGGGTGCGCCATTCAAATCGGTAGGCGTGGCGGTGGCGATCGGGGCGGCGATCGGCTTGGCGGTCGCGCTTGCAGGTAGCGGCCGGCGCGGCGAGCGCGAGTAGCCCGGCGCCACGTCAACCTCACCTGCAAGGAGCCCTGCATGACCCAGACCAACGCCGCCCCGGAAAGCCGCTTCCTCACCGACATCAAGACGCTGCGTGAACGCGCCCGCAAGCACATCGAGGAAGGCGCGGTGACCGACGACTACCAGGCCGATCGCGACACCGTGCTGCGGCTGTTGAACGAGGCCCTGGCGACGGAGTTGATCTGCGTGCTGCGCTACCGGCGCCACCACTTCATGGCCAAGGGCATCAATGCTGACCCGATTGCCGAAGAATTCATGGTGCACGCCACCGAAGAGCAGCAGCACGCCGACAAGATCGCCGCGCGCATCGTGCAACTGGGCGGCGCGCCCAACTTCAACCCAGAAGGCTTATCGACACGCAGTCATTCGGAATATGTGGAAGCCGACGGCCTGATCGACATGATCAAGGAGAACCTGGTGGCCGAACGCATCGCCATCGACAGCTACCTGGAGATGATTCGCTATATCGGGGATCGAGACCCCACCACGCGGCGTGTGCTGGAAGAGATTCTGGCGGTGGAAGAAGAACACGCGGACGAGTTGTCCGACATGCTGCACGACCAATAACGTAAATACAGCAGGAACAGATACCGGCACGGCGTACCCACGTCAGCGCCAGCCCCCTCCCCCGCTCCCGGCCCTAGTGGCCGGATGCCCGGACCACCCTTGCGGCGGCCGGGCATTTTTTTGCGGAACGCTCAAACGCCCCACATCACGGTGGCGTTCTTCGGCAGCGATTCTTCCAGCATGTGCAGCAGCAGATAAGCGCGCTGGCCGAGGTGCGGCGGTTCTTCCCCGCCTTCATCGTCGTCCCGGGCGGTCAGTTCGGCCACCTTGATGTGGGCTTGGTGGGTATCGTCCTTGATGGCCCGCTTGAGGCGGTCGATGGCGTGCGGCATCTCTTCCGGCGTGATGACGCCACGCTCGCCCAGCGTCTTGCCGATCACGCCTAGCAGCACCATGGCGAGATCTTTCTGCATGGAGAAACTTTGCGACTCGTGCGAAGTAAAGGTAATCATGATTCTTGGTTCCCTGGTTGGGTGTGGGCCGCAGATTGCCACGGCGGGCGCTTGAACCGTCTAAGACCGTGGCTCACCTGATAAAATTTCGTACTTTTCCCCGAACAACGCAACTGGCCGCGCCGGAACTGGATTTCAACCGGTTTCAGCACTGCCGGCGTCATGGTTTCTTATGCTGCCCTCCCACAAACAGACGATCGCCCAATTGTTGTCCGACGCCGTCGGCACCCTGCTGCCCGAGGGCCAAGCCCGACCGGAGATCGTCCTGGAGCGCCCCAAGCAAGCCGCGCACGGCGACATCGCCTGTAACGTGGCACTGCAGCTCGCCAAGCCGCTGGGCAAGAACCCGCGCGAACTCGCCGGCAGCATTGCCGATGCCATCCGCGCCGATGCGCGTGGCCAGCGCCTGGTTGCCGCCGTGGAAATCGCCGGGCCGGGCTTCATCAACCTGCGTCTGTCGGCGGCTGCACGTGCTGACGTGATTGCCGCCGTGTTTGCCGAGGGCGACCGGTTTGGCGCCGCCAACACCCATGACGGCGCGCCGGTGCTGGTGGAATTCGTCTCCGCCAACCCGACCGGCCCGCTGCACGTCGGCCACGGCCGCCAGGCCGCGCTGGGCGATGCGCTGGCCAGCCTGCTCGACTGGCAGGGCCACAAAGTCCACCGCGAGTTCTATTACAACGACGCCGGCGTGCAGATCCACAACCTGGCCGTCTCCGTGCAGGCCCGCGCGCGCGGCTTCAAGCCCGGCGACGCTAATTGGCCCGAAGCCGCCTACAACGGCGACTACATCGCCGATATCGCCGCCGATTACCTCGCCGGCAAGACCGTCCGCGCCTCCGATGGGGAGCCCGTGACGGGCGCCCGGGACGTGGAAGACATCGAGGCCATCCGCCGCTTCGCCGTCACGTATTTGCGCAACGAGCAGGACATCGACCTGCAAGCCTTTGGCGTGAAGTTCGACCGCTACTACCTGGAGTCGTCCCTCTACACCGAGGGCAAGGTGCAGCAGACGGTGGACGCGCTCATCGCCGCCGGCAAGACGTACGAGCAGGAAGGCGCACTGTGGCTGCGCACGACCGACGACGGCGACGACAAGGACCGCGTCATGCGCAAGTCCGACGGCGCCTACACCTACTTCGTGCCCGACGTGGCGTACCACACCACCAAGTGGGGCCGTGGTTTCACGCAAGTCATCAACGTGCAGGGCAGCGACCACCACGGCACCATCGCCCGCGTGCGCGCCGGCCTGCAGGGCCTGAACATCGGCATCCCCAAGGGCTACCCCGACTACGTCCTGCACAAGATGGTCACGGTGATGAAGGACGGCGCCGAGGTGAAAATCTCCAAGCGCGCGGGCTCCTACGTGACGGTGCGCGACCTGATCGAATGGTCCAACGGCGATGCCGCCTCGGAAGCCGGCGTCGACACCATCCGCGCCTGCGTGGAAGCCGGCGAGCCGAACTGGCCCGAGCGCTTCACGCGAGGCCGCGATGCCGTGCGCTTCTTCCTGCTGTCGCGCAAGGCTGATACGGAGTTCGTCTTCGACGTGGATCTGGCGCTCAAGCAGAGCGACGAGAACCCGGTGTACTACGTGCAGTACGCCCACGCGCGCATCTGCTCGGTGTTCGAGCGTGCGGGCGTCGATGCGGCCTCGCTCACCACGGCGGATCTGGCTGCGGTGACCGGCCCCGACGTCAGCCCGCAGGCAACCGCGCTCGTGCAGCGCCTGGCCGCCTTCCCCGACATGCTGGCCGACGCCGCGCGCGAACTGGCCCCGCACGCCGTGGCCTTCTACCTGCGCGACCTCGCGGGCGATTTCCACGCGTTCTACAACGCCGATCGCGTGCTGGTGGACGACGAGGCCGTCAAGCGTGCCCGCCTGGCACTGCTGGCCGCCACGCGCCAGGTGCTACGCAACGGGCTGGCGGTGATCGGCGTGTCGGCTCCGCAAAAGATGTAAATGCGCACGATTTGGCATCACACGGCGCTCTTATAATCGGGCGCTTCTAGAAGGATCGACATGGCACGCAATACGCAATCTTCCCGTGTCCGCTCGCAATGGGGCGGCACGTTTCTGGGTCTGGTGCTGGGGCTGATCGTCGGCTTGGCGATCGCCGTGGTGGTGGCGGTGTACATCACCAAGGCGCCCGTGCCGTTCGTGTCGCGCAACGGTGCCCAGCCCAAGCCGACGGAAGCCGGCAACGTGGTCAACACGCTGCCGACGCCGGCGCAAACCGCTCCGCAAGCCAGCGCCCCGCAGGCGGCAGACCCGAACGCGCCGCTATGGAGCCGCGTACCGCCCAAGCCGGTCGATCAGCCGGATGCCAACAACCCGCCGCCGGGCATCACCATCCACCCCGCGCAGCCGGGCTCCGCACCGCAGGCAGCCAGCGCGCCGGCCGCAAAGCCGGCCAAGCCCACCACGCCGGCTACGCCGCCGGCCGAAAAGCCGGTCACCGACCCGATCGCCGAGATCGCCCGCCAGGATGCGTCCAAGACGGGCTATTTCCTGCAAGTGGGCGCTTACAAATCGGCGGAAGACGCCGAGCGCCAGAAGGGCAACCTCGCCATGCAAGGCTTTGAAGCCAAGGTCACGCAGCGTGAAGTCAACGGCGTCACCATGTATCGCGTGCGCCTGGGGCCGTACAACTCGCTGGACGACATGACCGCCGCGCGCAGCCGCCTGCAGTCTTCGGGGGTGGAATCGTCGGTCATCCGCTTTGCCCGCCAGTGACGTGAAAAACCGTCGGCGCCAGAACCCACAGGGCTGGCGCCGGTCAGAAGCCTGAGGATCGGGTTGCCGATCGTCCTTCGCTCCACTTCCATCTCACCATGAAAAAACTCGCTGCCCTCCTGATTGCTCTCGCCACCGGCGCCGGCCTGCTGATGACCGCGCCGGTCCAGGCCCAGACCGCCCCCGTGGCCGGCACCGACTACAAAGTGCTGCAATCCGCACAACCCGTGCCGGCCGGCAAGATCGAGGTCACGGAGTTCTTCGGCTACTGGTGCCCGCACTGCAACCACTTCGAGAACACGTGGGAAACCTGGGGCGCCAAGCAAGGCAAGGACGTGGTCATCAAGCACGTGCCAGTGGCCTTCCAGAACGACGCCCGCCTGGTGCCGTATTCGCGCATCTACTACACGCTCGAAGCCCTGGGCAAGCTCAACGCCAAGAGCAGCAAGGGCATCTCGATGCACGCCCGCATCTTCGACGCCATCCACGGCCCAGACCGCCTGAACGTCGGCCGCGACAAGGCTCAGCAGGAACAGATCATTGGCGACTTTGTGGCCAAGGAAGGCCTGGACCGCAAGGCGTTCATGGACACCTACAACTCGTTCGCTGTGAACTCCAACGTGATGCGCGCCAACCAACTGACGGAGCAATACCGCATTGACGGCGTGCCGACCGTGGTGGTGCAAGGCAAGTACGTGATTTCGCCCGACGAAGCCGGCGGTTACGTGAAGACGGTGAAAACGCTCGACTACCTGGTCCAACAAGTCCGAGCCGGCAAGATGTAAGGAAGGCCGGCCGCGCGGCGGTTCTGCCCCGCGTTACCGCCTTGCCAACGCCCGCCATCGTGCGGGCGTTTTTATATGCGGCATGCGTGATGCGTTGCCCATTGCTCCACGCCAGACAAACCCCACACCCGACACCCTATGAGCCAAATCGTTTTCATCACCGGCGCCTCCAGCGGCATCGGCCAGGCACTGGCGCGGCAATATGCGGCGCAGGGCGCCACGCTCGGGCTGGTCGCGCGGCGGGTAGAGGTGCTGCACGATTTCGTGCAGACGCTGCCGGCTGGCATCCAGGGCCGCTGCCATTGCTACGCCGCCAACGTGTGCAACGCGGAGTCGATGCGCGAGGCGGCCAACACCTTCATCGCCACGGCTGGCGTGCCCGATGTGGTGATCGCCAATGCCGGCATTTCAGAGGGCACCGACCTGCGCGAGCCCGGTGATCTGGCAGCCTTTGCCCGCGTCATGGATACCAACTGGATGGGCACGCTCAACACCTTCCAGCCCTTCGTCGCACCCATGCTGGCGCGCGCCAAGCCCGGCCAGCCCGGCGGCACGCTGGTCGGTATTGCCAGCGTGGCGGGCGTACGCGGGCTGCCGGGCGCGGCGGCCTATAGCGCCTCGAAATCCGCGGTGATCAAGCTGATGGAGAGCCTGCGCGTGGAGTTCGGCCCGCGTGGGCTGCGTGTGGTCACCATCGCCCCCGGCTACATCCGCACGCCGATGACGGACCACAATCCGTATCCCATGCCCTTCCTGATGCCCGTGGACGTATTCGCACAGAAGGCCGCCCACGCCATCCACCGAGGTGTGCGCTTTACCGTGCTGCCGTGGCAGATGGGCATCGTCGCCAAGCTGCTGCACGTACTGCCGCGCTGGCTGTATGACTTCGCTTTTGCACGCGCGCCGCGCAAACCCCGTAAGCCTGAGAATTCGCAATGATATTTACCGACGCGCTCGGCAACGCGCACGCCCCCGTCGACACCACACCGCGCATCGCGAGCCTGGTGCCTTCGATTACCGATCTGCTGTTCTCGCTTGACCTGGGCGAGCAGATCGTCGCCCGCACCGGCTTCTGCATCCACCCGCGCGAAGCCGTGCGCAACGTGCCCAAGGTGGGCGGCACCAAGACCGTGAAGCTGGACAAGCTGCGCGAACTCGCGCCCACGCACGTCATCGTCAACATCGACGAGAACACGCGGCCGACCGTCGACAAGCTGCGCGAGTTCATCCCCAACGTCATCGTCACGCACCCGTGCGCGCCGGAAGACAACCTGGCGCTGTACCAACTGCTGGGCGGCATCTTCCGCCGCGAGACGCAGGCGCAAACGCTGGCCGACGCGCTCACGCAAGAGCTGGACGCCCTGCGCGGCCGCCACTTCCTACCGCGTCGCGTGCTCTATGCCATCTGGCAAGACCCATGGATGACGGTGTCGCGCGACACGTACATCTCGCGCATGCTCAAGCTCGTCAATTTCCACACGTGGCCGGACGATCCCGCGCCCGTGCAATGCGGTACAGAGAAGAGCGGCGATTGCGCGCGCCCCAACCGGCCCGACACGCGCTACCCCACCTTCCGCTGGAGCAGCGACGTGGTCCGCAGCATCGACTGCGTGCTGCTCTCCACCGAGCCCTACAGCTTTACCGAAGAGCACGTCGACGCGCTGGAAAAGCAGATCGGCAAGCCGGTCTATCTGGTGGATGGCGAGATGGTGTCGTGGTACGGCAGCCGCGCCATCGAGGGCGTGCGATACCTCGGCCAGTTTGCGAAGACGCTGCGCTAGGCGACGCTGCACCCGTCAAAGAAAAACCCGCCGGTTGGCGGGTTTTTTGTTGGCCTGCGCAATGCGCTATCGCTCAAATCCGTAGTCGTACTCCACCTTGGCAATCCGCAGGTGGTACGACGCATACCACTGCTCGCGCCCCATCTTCTGCGCGGCCAAGTGTTCGACCTGGTTCTTCCACTCGCGAATGGCCTCCAGCGACGACCAGTACGACACCGTGATCGCTGGCCGCCCCTGACCGCCCGCCAGCTCATCGCGCACGGATTCAATGCCGAGGAAGCCCGGCATCTCGCGCGCCAGTTCGACCATGCGATCAGCCATCGCACCGTAGCCGTTGTCGCCCTCGGTGCGTGTGGAGGAGAAGATCACCGCGTAATACGGCGCCGGGGGCGTCTGCGCGGGAAACGGCAGAACGGCGGCGCTGTCGTCGAGAACGTCGTGCTGGTCGGCCATGGCGGAGTCCGTGAAAAGCAGTTAAGCAGCGGCGCGAAAACGGACGATACCGTCAGCGCCCGTGTCG
Organism: Ralstonia sp.; assembly: GCA_039592975.1. Lineage (GTDB taxonomy): Bacteria > Pseudomonadota > Gammaproteobacteria > Burkholderiales > Burkholderiaceae > Ralstonia. Next base: position 135,809 of record JBCNQE010000005.1, read on the forward strand.
CGCACCAGTTCTCCACGGTGCCACAGGGCGTGCAAGTGCGCCAGCGCCTCGCCCATCGCGAACGTCATCTGGTGCACGTCAAACTGGCGTTTGAAGATGACGTTGACGATGTCGCGCGCGGATTGCGGCGCCGCCTTGCATGCGGCCAGCGTGTCGGCCAGGCGATCGGCGTGGTGGTCACGCAGTTGCTGGATGCGTGTATGCAGCCCCCGGAACGGCCGCCCGTGCGACGGCAGGATCAGCACGTCGGCCGGCAGCGGTGCGTACTTGCCGAGCGATTCGAGATACAGCGCGAGCGGATCGGCCTCGGGCTCCAGATCAAACACGCTCACGTTGGTGGAGATGCGCGGCAGAACCATGTCGCCGGAGACGAGTACGTTGGCGTCTTCACTGTAGAGCGCGACGTGCTCGGGCGCGTGCCCAAAGCCGGTGATGACGCGCCAGTTATGCTGGCCGATGGTCACCACATCGCCGTCCATCAGGCGGCGATATTGACCCGGCACGCCCGGCACCAACGTGCTGTAGTAATCCTTGCGATTGCGGATGCGCTCGATGGCGTCTTCGTCCACCAAGCCATGGCGGGCGAAGTGGCGCGCGGCAAATTCGCCGCCGGCGTTCGACGCGCCCGTACCGCCGACCAGCATGCGCGCGAAGGCGTAGTCGCCCAGGCTCATCCACAGGCGCACGTTCCAGCGTTTGGCATCGCCGCCCTCGCATAGCCAGCTGGAGAGGCCGACGTGATCCGGATGGCAATGCGTAACCAGCACGCGCAACACGGGCAGACCATCGAGGTGGTTCGCGAAGATGGTTTCCCAATAGCCGCGAATGGCTTCGTGGTTGATGCCGCAGTCGATGATCGTCCAACCTTCCTGCCCGTCCTGCTGATCGCGCAGCAGCCAGAGGTTGATGTGGTCCAGCGCGAACGGCAGCGGCATGCGCATCCAGTAGATGCCGGGCGCGACTTCAAACCGCGTGCCGCCTTCGGGCAGCGTGTCGCCAAAGGGATAGTCGAGTTGGTGTTCGAGCGCGTTCATGAGGATGTGGTCTCGGTCGCCGCCTTGGTGTCTACCATCAAGCGGTCTGTCGCGATTGCGATTTGGGGCAATTGACGCTAACGTAAACGTCAATTTGCCGCCGGCCTTCCATCTTAAGCGAAAACTTAACGCGGCAGCCGCGAGCACCCGCCATCACACCACCTTTGCCGTATGTCTGCTTCCACTCCGTCTGCCACTGCTGCGCTCGCCGCTGATCTTGAATCGGGCGACGCCTGCGAATCAGCAGACGCCAGCTACACCATCACCGACCTCGCACGTGAATTCGACATCACGCCGCGCGCCATCCGGTTCTACGAGGACCAGGGCCTGCTGGCTCCAGACCGTCAGGGCCCGGGTGGACGCCGCCGCGTGTATTCCGCCGGCGAGCGCACGCGCCTGAAGCTGACCTTGCGTGGCAAGCGGCTCGGGCTGTCGCTGGGCGAGATCAAGGAGATCCTGGATCTGTACGAATCGCCGCGCGATACGGTACCCCAGTTGGAGCGTTTCCTGGCCTCGCTGTCGCAGCACCGCGCGGTGCTTACCCAGCAGCTGGAAGACCTGAACGCCCAGTTGGCCGAGATCGACCAGCACGAGCGCCAGTGCCGCCGCTTGCTGGAAGACGCGCAGGCCGGCACCACCAAGCCACCCAAGCGACGCAAGACCGCCTGATTCCGCACCCTTACGTAATTGACGATTATTGACGTTTACGTAAACGTCAATACAATACGCAGCACCCTTCCGGCACCGGGGCGCCCGCCACAAGCGGCGCGCACCTCACAACGCCAGACCACTTACCTAGAGACACGCGCGGCCCTCACATGCACGCGCCCAAGGAGACCCACCATGATTGATCTGCCCGGCCTGAAATTCGACTTGGGCGAAGACATCGAGATGCTGCGTTCGGCCGTGCGCGACTGGGCGCAGGGCGAACTGGCACCGCGTGCAGGCGAAATCGACCGCACCGACCAGTTCCCGATGGATGCGTGGCGCAAGATGGGTGAACTGGGCGTGCTCGGCATCACGGTGGCCGAGGAATACGGCGGCGCCAACATGGGCTACTTGGCGCACATGATCGCCATGGAAGAAATCAGCCGCGCATCCGCCTCCGTCGGCCTGTCGTATGGCGCGCACTCGAACCTGTGCGTGAACCAGATCCACCGCAACGGCACGGCAGCCCAGAAGGCCAAGTACTTGCCCAAGCTGGTGTCGGGTGAATGGGTGGGCGCGCTGGCGATGAGCGAGCCGAATGCCGGGTCGGATGTCGTCAGCATGAAGCTGCGCGCCGAACTCAAGGGCGACCGCTACGTGCTCAACGGCACCAAGATGTGGATCACCAACGGCCCGGACTGCGACGTGCTGGTCGTCTACGCCAAGACCGAGCCCGAGCTGGGCGCGCGCGGCATGACGGCGTTCATCGTCGAAAAGGGCATGAAGGGCTTTTCGGTGGCGCAGAAGCTGGACAAGCTCGGCATGCGCGGCTCGCACACTGGCGAGTTGGTGTTCGAGAACGTGGAAGTGCCGGTGGAGAACATCCTCGGCCAGGAAAACGGCGGCACAAAGGTGCTGATGAGCGGGCTGGATTACGAGCGCGCCGTGCTCTCCGGTGGCCCGATCGGCATCATGCAGGCCTGCATGGACGTGGTCACCCCGTACATCCACGACCGCAAGCAGTTCGGCCAGAGCATCGGTGAATTCCAGCTCATCCAGGGCAAGATGGCCGACATGTACACCACGCTGCAAGCCTGCCGCGCGTACCTGTACACGGTCGGCAAGAACCTCGATTCGCTGGGCCGCGACCACGTGCGCCAGGTGCGCAAGGACTGCGCGGGCGTGATCCTCTATACCGCCGAAAAGGCCACGTGGATGGCGGGCGAAGCGATCCAGATCCTGGGCGGCAACGGCTACATCAACGAATTCCCGGTCGGCCGCCTGTGGCGCGACGCCAAGTTGTACGAGATCGGCGCCGGCACGTCGGAAATCCGCCGCATGCTGATCGGCCGGGAGCTGTACGCAGAAACGATGTAAGGCGGTTGCAGGCTGGCCGGTGGCACGGGGCCATCGGCCAAACGGATAAGGAGGCGCAACGGTTTCAGGGCATGAACACAGCAGCGGAGGCCATACAATCTAGGTCTTCCGTGGTTTGCTGGTTTTGTCGCCCCCCTCCCCCCGCGCACACGCCATGTCTCATTTCCCCAAGCTCCTTTCTTCGCAGATCGCCTTTGACGTCGCCCGTACGATGCTCGACGGCTTCGACAAGCACTACCGCTTGTTCCGCGAGGTGTGCGTGCAGGCCAAGGCGGCCTTCGAGCGCGGGGACTGGGCGCAAATGCAGCAACTGCAGCGCGACCGGATTGCGTATTACGACGAGCGCGTACGTGAAGCCTCGGTCATCCTCGAAGATGAATACGACGCCGAGAACATCGACGACGAGATCTGGCGCCAGATCAAGCTGCACTACATCGGCCTGTTGACCAACCATCACCAGCCGGAGCTGGCCGAGACGTTTTTCAACTCGGTGTGCACGCGCATCCTGCACCGCTCGTACTTCAGCAACGATTTCATTTTCGTGCGCCCCGCCATCTCGACGGAATACATCGAGAACGAAGAGTCGCCCACCAAGCCGACGTACCGCGCCTACTACCCCGGCTCGCGCGAAGGCCTGGGCGATTGCTTCGAGCGCATCGTGCACAACTTCCAGCTCGAAGCCCCGTTTGAAGACCTGCGCCGCGACATCGGCTACCTGATCCGCGCGGTGGAAGAGCACTTTGGCGATTACCGCATCGCGCCGAATTTCCAGATCCACGTGCTGTCGTCGCTGTTCTTCCGTAATACGGCGGCGTACATCATTGGGCGCGTGATCAACGGCGACAAGACGTATCCGCTGGCCGTGCCCATCATGCGCAACGCCAACGGCGAATTGCGGCTCGACACCGTGCTGCTGCGCCCAGAACAGTTGCTGATCCTGTTCTCGTTCACGCACTCGTATTTCATGGTGGACATGGAGATTCCGTCCGCCTACGTGACCTTCCTGCGCGACCTGATGCCGCGCAAGCCGCGCGCCGAGATCTACACCTCGCTCGGTTTGCAGAAACAGGGCAAGAACCTGTTCTACCGCGATTTCCTCCACCACCTGCAGCACTCGTCGGACAAGTTCATCATCGCGCCCGGGATCAAGGGGCTGGTGATGCTGGTGTTCACGCTGCCGTCGTACCCGTACGTCTTCAAGGTCATCAAGGACTATTTCCCGCCGCCGAAGGAAACCACGCGCGAGCTGATCAAGAGCAAGTACCAGCTCGTCAAGCGCCACGACCGCGTGGGCCGCATGGCCGATACGCTGGAGTACTCCGACGTGGCCTTCCCGCTCTCGCGCTTTGATGAAGCGCTGATCAAGGAGCTGGAGAAACACGCGCCGTCGATGGTCGAATACCAGCGCGCCGAAGACGGCAGCGAAGAGATCGTCATCCGCCACCTCTACATCGAGCGCCGCATGACGCCGCTGAACATCTGGCTGCAAGAAGGCACCGATGCGCAGGTCGAGCACGGCATCATCGAATACGGCAACGCCATCAAGGAACTCATCGCCGCGAACATCTTCCCGGGCGACATGCTGTACAAGAACTTTGGCGTAACGCGCCACGGCCGCGTGGTCTTCTACGACTACGACGAGATCGAGTACCTCACCGACTGCAACGTGCGCAAAGTGCCGGAGCCGCGCAACGAAGAGGAAGAGATGTCGGGCGAGGTCTGGTACAGCGTGGGCCCGCACGACATTTTTCCGGAGACGTACCGCACGTTCCTGCTGGGGGACCTGCGCGTGCGCGAGGCCTTTCTCAAGCACCACGCAGATTTTTTCGAGCCGGACATGTGGCAGGCCTACAAAGACCGCCTGCTTTCCGGGCAAACACACGATTTCTACGCATATGACGCAAGCGAACGCTTCGTCAACCGATACGGCGCCGATGCACAGGGGACCGCAGCCGAACAGACGACGGAACACACCACGTCTGCATTGCGACGCGTCGCCGCCTAACTCTCTCAACACGACGGGAACACATGCCAAATCGCATCAAAGAACTCTTCGAAAACAACCGCAAGTGGGTCGAGCGCGTCAACGCGGAAGACCCGACGTTCTTCTCCGCGCTCGCCAATCAGCAGAACCCCGAATACCTGTGGATCGGCTGCTCGGATTCGCGCGTGCCTGCGAACCAGATCATCGGGTTGCCGCCGGGTGAAGTGTTCGTCCACCGCAACATCGCCAACGTGGTGGTGCACTCGGATTTGAACTGCCTGTCGGTACTGCAGTTTGCAGTGGAAGTGCTGAAGATTCGGCACATCACGGTGGTTGGCCACTACGGCTGCTCGGGGGTGAAGGCTGCGTTGACCAAGCAGCGGTTTGGGCTGGCGGATAACTGGATTCGTCACGTGCGTGATGTAGCTGAACAGCATGACACCTACCTCGGCACGGTGGTGCGTGAGAACGATCGGCATGACCGGTTGTGTGAGTTGAATGTGATCCACCAGGTGAACAACGTGTGCCTGACGACAGTCGTGCAAGACGCTTGGGAGCGCGGGCAGCCGCTGACGGTGCACGGTTGGATTTATGGCGTGAAGGATGGGATGTTGCGCAATCTGGGCATGGCGGCCAGCTCCAATGAGGAACTGCATGCGCAGCTTGGCAATGCCTGGCTGAACTATGGGAAGAAGGGGAGTACGCCTACGCCGACTGCGTATTGATGTTGCTGGTTTGGGGTGGGTTTTTGTTGGTGGTCCATCCCTCGTTTCATCCCCTGCCGGGGCTGACTCACTTTCTTTGTCTTGCCAAAGAAAGTAAGCAAAGAAAGGCGCGCCCGAGATGGCGACTTCCCCTTGAATTTATGTCGCAAGGAGGGGAAGGGGAAAACTCGCTTCGCTCAGACAGTTCCCCTTCCTTTTTCCTCCCTGCAACAGAAATTCAAGGCGCCATCTAGGGCAAGGTACGGCCACACCATCGAAGCACAAACGCAGTAGTGAGTACGCGGCAAGACGCGAGGCGAAGCGAGCAAAACCAATGGGCATTGCGAGCGAAGCGAAGCAGCACACAGCAACAAACAAGAGCCTGACGGGGCACGCACACCAACGGTTTGGCCGTTGACGTTCCTGCCCTTGATGGCGCCTTGAATTTTCGTAAGCGGGCGGAAACAAGATGGGGAACTGTCTGAGCGCAGCGAGTTTTCCCCATCTCCGCCCGGTTACGAAAATTCAAGGAGGGGGTCGCCATCTCGGGCGCGCCTTTCTTTGCTTACTTTCTTTGGCAAGACAAAGAAAGTGAGTCGCCCCCGGCAGGGGGTGAAACAGGGGATGGACCACAAAGCACAAGCCCCAAAAGCAAGAGACACACAGACCCTGCACCACAAGTGCAGACCATGTCGACAGCACACCAGGAGATTGCAACCATGTCCGACCGCATCATCATCGCCTCCGCCGCCCGCACGCCGATGGGCGCCTTCCAGGGCGAACTTGCCAGCCTGACCGCGCCGCAACTCGGCGCCGCCGCCATCCGCGCGGCAGTCGAACGCGCCGGCCTGAAGCCCGAGCAAGTCGAAGAAGTCATCATGGGCTGCGTACTGCCCGCCGGCCAAGGGCAAGCACCGGCTCGCCAGGCCGCATTGGGCGCCGGCCTGCCGCTGTCGGTCGGCTGCACCACGGTCAACAAGATGTGCGGTTCGGGCATGCGCGCCGCCATGTATGCCTACGACGCCCTGCTCGCAGGATCGCTGGACGTGGTGGTCGCAGGCGGCATGGAAAGCATGACGAACGCCCCATACCTGATCCCGAAAGGCCGCGGCGGTTACCGCATCGGCCACGGCATGATCTACGACCACATGATGCTCGACGGCCTGGAAGACGCGTATGACAAAGGCCGCGCCATGGGCACCTTCGGCGAAGACTGCGCCGAGAAATACGGCTTCACGCGCGAAGCACAAGACCACTTCGCGATGACGTCCGTGCGCCGCGCGCAGGAGGCCACCGAATCGGGTGCGTTCCGTTGGGAAATCACCCCCGTCACCGTATCGAGCAAAGCCGGTGACACCGTCATCGACACGGATGAAGGCCCGCGCCGCATCAAGGTCGACAAGATCCCCTCGCTCAAGCCCGCGTTCAAGAAAGACGGCACGGTGACGGCCGCATCGTCTTCGTCGATCAACGACGGCGCCGCTGCACTGGTGATGATGCGCGAGTCGACCGCCAAGCAGCTCGGTATCACGCCGCTGGCGGTGATGCTCGGTCACACCACGCATGCGCAGGCGCCGGGCTGGTTCACCACCGCGCCAGTCACGGCTATCGACAAGCTGTTCAAGAAGCTCGACTGGAACAGCAACAACGTTGATCTGTTCGAGATCAACGAGGCGTTTGCCGTGGTGCCGATGGCGGCCATGCACGATCTGCACATCCCGCATGAGAAGGTGAACGTGAATGGCGGCGCATGTGCGCTGGGCCACCCCATCGGCGCGTCGGGTGCACGCGTGATTGCGACGCTGCTGGGCGCGCTGCGCCACCATGGCGGCAAGCGCGGCGTAGCGAGCCTGTGCATCGGCGGCGGTGAAGCGACCGCCGTGGGCATCGAACTCTACTGACCCGAAAGCACGCACGATGGCGAACACAACATCCCGCCGTACGCGCACCGCGCTCATCCTGGGCGCATCGCGCGGCATCGGCCTGGAAACCGTCAAGCAATACCGGGCGGATGGCTGGCGCGTGATCGCCACCGTGCGCACGCAGGAGGCCGCGCAAGCATTGCAAGCCCTGGGCGCGGAAACCCACGTGCTGGACCTGACCGATGCCAACGCCGTCGCAGGCCTGGTGTGGAAGCTCGACGGCGAGGCGCTGGACGTGGCGATCTACGTGGCGGGCATCTACGGCCCGCGCACGCAGAACGCCACGCCCGTCAGCCAGGCTGATTTTGATGCGGTGATGCACACCAACGTGTGGGCGCCGATGGGCGTGCTGCCCGCCGTGCTGCCGATGGTAGAAGCCGGCCGCAACGGCGCGGACGCACCCGGCGGCGTGCTGGCCGTCATCTCCAGCCGCATGGGCAGCATCGGGGACATGGCAGGCAACGGCGGCTGGCTGTATCGCGCCAGCAAGGCAGCAGTGAATGCCGTGCTGCATGCGCTGTCGTTCGACGCCAAGGACGCCACCTGCCTGACCTTCCATCCCGGCTGGGTGCAGACCGACATGGGCGGGGCCGGTGCGGCCATCACGCCGCAGGAAAGCGTGGCGGGCATCCGCCGCGTCATCGCCAGCGCCACGCGCGCCGACAACGGCGGCTTCCGCAACTACGACGGCAGCGTCATTGAGTGGTGAGGCCGGAACGATGCTGCTGACCCAAGAACAAGAGATGATCCGCGACGCCATCCGCACCTTCGTGCGCGAGGCGATTACCCCGCACGCCGCTGCGTGGGACCGCGATGGCACGTTCCCCAAAGACGTACATCGCCAGCTCGGCGAGCTGGGCGCATATGGCGTGGCCGTGCCGGAGGAACTCGGTGGTGCGGGGCTCGACTACCTGTCGCTCGCGCTGATCCTGGAAGAGATTGCCGCCGGCGATGGCGGCACCTCCACCGTCATCAGCGTGAACAACTGCCCGGTGTGCAGCATGCTGATGGCGTTTGCGAATGACGCGCAGAAGCAGCAGTGGCTCGTACCGCTGGCGCGCGGCGAGATGCTCGGCGCGTTCTGCCTGACCGAGCCGCACGTCGGATCGGACGCCTCGGCCCTGCGCACCACCGCCGTGCGCGATGGCGACCACTGGGTGCTCAACGGCGTGAAGCAGTTCATCACCAGCGGCAAGCACGCCGACGTGGCGATCGTCATGGCTGTGACGGACAAGGCCGCAGGCAAACGCGGCATCAGCGCGTTTCTGGTGCCGACTAAAACGCCGGGCTATATCGTCGCGCGGCTGGAAGACAAGCTCGGCCAGCACTCCTCCGACACGGCGCAGATCGTGTTTGAAGACTGCCGCATCCCCGCCGATTGCCTGCTGGGTGAAGAAGGCGCGGGCTACAAGATGGCGTTGTCGGGGTTGGAAGGCGGGCGCATCGGCATTGCCGCGCAGAGCGTGGGCATGGCGCGCGCAGCATTTGAGGCCGCACTGGCGTATGCCAAGGAGCGCGAGAGCTTCGGCCAGCCGCTGTTTGCGCACCAGGCCGTGCAGTTCCGCCTGGCCGAGATGGCCACGCGCGTCGATGTAGCGCGGCAGATGGTCTGGCATGCCGCCAGCCTCAAAGATGCCGGCCTGCCATGCCTGAAAGAAGCCGCCATGGCCAAGCTCAACGCCAGCGAGATGGCCGAGCGCGTGTGTTCGGACGCCATCCAGGTCTTCGGCGGGTACGGCTACGTGAGCGACTTTCCGGTCGAGCGCATCTACCGCGACGTGCGCGTGTGCCAGATCTACGAAGGCACGAGCGATATCCAGAAAATCCTGATCGCCCGCGCACTCGCGTAGGCCAGCAAGGAGCGCACTGCCATGCCCATGAAGAAAGGATTCCGCGCACTGGTCGACCAAGCCATGGCCGAGGTGCGCACCCTGTCGGTGGACGAGGCGCGCGCCTTGTTCGACGACCCCGCCGTACAGTTCGTCGACGTGCGCGACATCCGTGAGCTGGAACGCGAGGGCGTAATTCCGCACGCGCTGCACGCCCCACGCGGCATGCTGGAGTTCTGGGTCGACCCGGAATCGCCGTATCACAAGCCGGCCTTTGCGGCAGACAAGACCTTCGTCTTCTTCTGCGCGGCCGGCTGGCGCAGTGCGCTGGCCGCCAAGACCGTGCAGGACATGGGGCTGGAGCGCATCGCCCATATCGAGGGCGGTTTTACCGCCTGGAAGGCAGCCGGCGCCCCGGTTGCCGCTTACGAAAAATCAACGAAGAAAGCATGACTGCAGTCTCTCAAACCGCCCCCATCCACCCACGCTTTGACGCCATCCTCTTCGATTGCGACGGCGTGCTGGTCGACAGCGAACCCCTCGTCAACCGACTGATCTGGCAGATGCTGACCGAGCTTGGCATCAACATCAGCCCGGAAGACTCGATCAAGCGCTTCCTCGGCAAGGCCATCCGCGAAGAGCTGGATGCGATTGCCGAAATGCGCGGTGCGCCGCTGCCGCCGAACTGGTTGTCCACCTTCCACGCGCGCCGCAATGCGCTGCTCGAAGCCGAAGTGGAAGCCGTGCCGCACATTGCGCACGCCATTGACGTGCTCTCCAAGCTGGGCCTGCCGATGGCCGTGGCTTCCGGCGCCGATCGCACGAAGGTGGAACTGCAACTCAACCGCACCGGTTTGATTGAGCACTTCCAGCCGACGGACGTGCGCATCTTTTCGGCTACCGAAGTCGCGCGCAGCAAGCCCGCCCCCGACGTGTATTTGCTGGCTGCCAGCAGCCTCGGAGTCTCGCCGTCGCGTTGCCTGGTGATCGAAGACAGCCCCACAGGCGTGACCGCCGGGCACGCTGCCGGCATGACCGTGCTGGCCTACGCCGGCCGCAACGCACCGGGCCCGCTGATTGCCGCCGGTGCCACACGCACGTTTACCGACATGCGCGAACTGCCGGATCTGCTGGCCTGATGACGCACGCCCAAGCCAAGTCCATCGGCCCGGCCGACGCCTGCCCTTGCGGCGGCGGCGCGTATGCACGCTGCTGCGGCCCGTTCCACGCGGGCGACGCGGTGCCGGCCACGGCCGAGCAACTCATGCGCTCGCGCTACAGCGCCTACGTGCTGGGCGACACCGCGTATTTGCGCCGCACGTGGCATCCGTCCACCTGCCCCGCCGATCTGGAAACGAGCGAAGCGGATGCTGCCGCCACACGCTGGCTCGGCCTGGATGTGAAGAAGCACGTGCCGCAGGACGCCACGCACGCGACGGTGGAATTCGTCGCGCGCTACAAGGTGGGCGGCCGCGCGCATCGCCTGCATGAAACCAGCCGCTTCGTCCGCCTGGACGCCAGCGGCGCTGAATCCGCCGAAGGCCGTTGGCTGTATGTCGACGGCACCTTCCCTGACTGAACCGCACTGCACCCTGCACTTCTGCCATGCCGACGCTAGACACCAAGCTGAATCCCCGTGCCGAAGACTTCAAGGCCAACGCCGATGCCATGCGCACCCTCGTCGCCGATTTGCGCGACAAGGTGGCCCGTATCGCCCAGGGCGGCGGTGACGACGCCCGCGCCAAGCACCTTGCACGCGGCAAGCTGCTGCCGCGTGACCGCGTGCAGCAACTGCTCGACCCCGGCACGCCGTTCCTGGAGTTCTCGCAACTGGCGGCGTACGGCATGTACGACGACGCGGCACCGGGCGCCGGCATCATCACCGGCATCGGCCGCATCTCGGGGCAGGAGTGCGTGATCGTCTGCAACGACGCCACCGTCAAGGGCGGCACGTATTACCCGATGACGGTGAAGAAGCACCTGCGCGCGCAGGAGATTGCCGAGCAGAACCACCTTCCGTGCGTGTACCTGGTCGACTCGGGCGGCGCCAACTTGCCGAACCAGGATGATGTGTTCCCCGACCGCGATCACTTCGGCCGCATCTTCTACAACCAGGCCAACCTGTCGTCGAAGGGCATTCCGCAGATCGCGGTGGTGATGGGCTCGTGCACGGCGGGCGGTGCGTATGTGCCGGCCATGAGCGACGAGTCGATCATCGTCAAGGAACAGGGCACGATCTTCCTGGCGGGCCCGCCGCTGGTGAAGGCCGCCACCGGAGAAGTGGTGAGCGCCGAAGACCTAGGCGGTGCCGATGTGCACACGCGCCTGTCGGGCGTGGCGGATTACTTCGCCAACAACGACTCCCACGCGCTGGCGCAGGCCCGCAGCATCGTCGCGCACCTGAACCGCCGTAAGCCGGAGCAGGTGCAGATTCATGCGCCGGTCGAGCCGCGCTATCCGGCCGAAGAACTCTACGGCGTGATCCCGACCGACACGCGCAAGCCGTTCGACGTGCGCGAGGTCATCGCCCGCATCGTCGATGATTCCGCCTTTGACGAATTCAAGGCGCGCTACGGCACCACGCTGGTCTGCGGCTTTGCGCGCATCTGGGGTTACCCGGTGGGCATCATCGCCAACAACGGCATTTTGTTTTCAGAGGCGGCGCTCAAGGGCGCGCACTTCATCGAGCTGTGCTGTCAGCGCAAGATTCCGCTGGTGTTCCTGCAGAACATCACCGGCTTCATGGTCGGCCGCAAGTACGAGAACGAAGGCATCGCCAAGAACGGCGCGAAGATGGTGACGGCGGTGGCGACGGCGCAGGTGCCCAAGTTCACGGTCATCATCGGCGGCTCGTTTGGTGCGGGCAACTACGGCATGTGCGGGCGCGCGTATTCGCCGCGCTTCCTGTGGATGTGGCCGAACGCGCGCATCTCGGTGATGGGCGGCGAGCAAGCCGCCAGCGTGCTCGCCACCGTGCGCCGCGACGGCATCGAAGCCAAGGGCGGCCAATGGAGCGCGGATGAGGAAGCGGCCTTCAAGGCGCCGATCCGCGACCAATACGAACGCCAGGGCCACCCGTACTACGCCAGCGCACGCCTGTGGGACGACGGCGTGATTGACCCGGCCGATACGCGCAGCGTGCTGGGCCTGGGCCTGTCGGCGAGCCTGAACGCGCCGATTGGCGACATGAACTTCGGCGTGTTCCGCATGTAAGCGGGCCGCCATCGAACGAGGAATTGGCAGTGAACAGCAACACCGCGCGAACGTGGCGCAGCGCCTGGGCAGCAGGGTGTGTCACCCTCAGCTGCACGCTGCTGCTGGCTGCCGCGCATGCGCAGGACAAGCCGCAGAGCTCGAACCCATCCGGCATCAGCGAAACCGTGGTGGAGGTGCCCAAGTCTGCGGGCATCTTCACCGTCAAGCTGGAAACGACGATCTACAAGCCCGCAGGTGACGGGCCGTTTCCGCTCATCGTGCTCAACCACGGCAAGGCGCACGGCAACCCCGCGTTCCAGAGTCGCGCCCGCTACAGCGCCCAGGCCGCCGCACTGGTGGCGCGCGGTTACGTGGTCGTGTTGCCGATGCGCCAGGGCTTTTCCAAATCGGGCGGCGCGTACATCGGCAGCGGCTGCAATGTCGAGGGCAACGGCATCGTGCAGACCGAAGACGTGGTCGCTGCGCTCGACTACATGACCAAGCAGCCGTATGTCGATCGGGACCGCATCGTCATCATGGGCCAGTCGCACGGCGGGCTGACGACGATGGCCTTCGGCACCATCAGCTACCCCGGCGTGCGGGGGCTCGTGAACTTTGCCGGCGGCCTGCGCAACGACACCTGTGTCGCCTGGGAAGACAACCTCGTGCGCGCCTTCGAAAACTACGGCCGTCAATCGCATTACCCATCCCTCTGGTTCTACGGCGACAACGACAGCTACTGGCCCAAGCCGCTGCCCGAAAAGATGTTTGCGGCCTACACCAACGCAGGCGGCAAAGCGCGCCTGGTCGATTACGGCAACTTCCAGAGCGATTCGCACGGCATGTTCGCCAGCCGCGCGGGCCTGAACATCTGGCTGCCCAAGGTGGACGCCTTCCTGCGCGAACTCGGTTTGCCTTCCGGACCAACAGGCCCCGAGCCCGCCAACGCGAGCACCCAAGCCGGCCCCAACAAGGACACGCAATGAACGCCTTCGAAACCCTCGCCTTCAGCCAGCATGGCGCCGTCGCCACGCTCACGCTCAACCGGCCCGATGTGCGCAACGCCTTCAACGAGACCGTCATCGCCGAGCTGACCGGTGCGTTCCGCGCATTGGCGGATGAACCCAGCGTGCGCGCCATCGTCCTAGCCGGCACCGGCCCTGCCTTCTGCGCCGGCGCGGACCTGAACTGGATGAAGACGATGGCCGGCTACTCCGACGACGAGAACCGCGCCGACGCCCTGCGCCTGGCCGAGATGCTGCGCGCCATCTACACCTGCCCGAAGCCCGTGATCGCGCGTGTGCAGGGCGACACGTATGCCGGCGGCGTTGGCCTGGTCGCTGCGTGCGACATCGTCGTCGCCGTCGAGACTGCCAACTTCTGCCTGTCGGAAGCCAAGCTCGGGCTCATTCCGGCCACCATCAGCCCGTATGTGATCCGCGCGCTGGGCGAGCAGGCGTCGCGCCGCTACTTCATCACCGCTGAACGGTTCTCCGCCGCCGAAGCGCATCGCTTGGGCTTGGTGCATGAACTGGTGAGCGCAGACACGCTCGACGCCAAGGTGAACGAGATCACCGCCGCGCTCGTCGCCAACAGCCCGAACGCCGTGCGCGAGAGCAAACGCCTCGTGCGCGAGATCAGCGGCGCGCCGGTCAACGACGCACTGCTGACGGATACCGCTGAACGCATCGCCGCCATCCGCGCCTCCGATGAAGGCCGCGAAGGCGTGCAAAGTTTTCTGGGCAAGCGCAAGCCGAACTGGCTGCTGCCGGCCTGACCCGTATAACTACGAAACCACGCATCAACATCGATTGAAGGAAGTCCTCATGCAATCCACTCCGCTCAACTTCGTGCCGAACGCCGCCAAGGCGCCTGTCACGCCCGGCCAGGCGCCCAATGCGCGCTGGAGCCGCGAAGCCATCGAAGCGCTGTTCGCGCTGCCGTTTAACGACCTGCTGTTCCAGGCGCAGCAAGTGCACCGCGCCAACTTTGATGCGAATGCGGTGCAGCTCTCCACACTGCTGTCCATCAAGACGGGCGGCTGCCCGGAAGATTGTTCGTACTGCCCGCAATCGGCGCGCTACGACACCGGTGTCGAAGCTGAAAAGCTGATGCCGATTGACGAAGTGCTGGAAGCCGCATCGCGTGCCAAGCAGAACGGTGCGAGCCGCTTCTGCATGGGCGCCGCATGGCGCAACCCGAAGCCGCATCAGCTCGATGCCGTGGCCGACATGGTGCGTGGCGTGAAGGCGATGGGGCTGGAGACGTGCGTCACGCTCGGCATGCTCAAGCAGGAGCAGGCTGCGCAGTTGAAGGATGCGGGGCTGGACTACTACAACCACAACCTCGACACCGCGCCCGAGTTCTACGGCGAGATCATCACCACGCGTACGTATCAGGATCGGCTCGACACGCTGGAACACGTACGCGCGTCGGGCATCAATGTGTGCTGCGGCGGCATCGTTGGGCTGGGGGAGTCGGTGCACGAGCGTGCGGGCCTGATTGCCGAGCTGGCGAACATGGAGCCGTATCCGGATTCAGTGCCGATCAACAATCTGGTGAAGGTGGAAGGCACGCCGCTGGCGGGCAACGAGGAACTGGATCCGTTTGATTTTGTGCGCACGATTGCCGTGGCGCGGATCACGATGCCCAAGGCGATGGTGCGGCTCTCCGCTGGCCGCGAGGCGATGGATGATGCGCTGCAGGCGCTCTGCTTTATGGCTGGCGCCAACTCGATCTTTTATGGCGAGAAGCTGCTGACGACGGATAACCCGGAGGCGGATGCGGATCGGAAGCTGCTGGCGCGGTTGGGGATGCGGGTTGAGGTGCAGGATCACATGCACCATGACGCGCATGCTGATTCGCACTCTTCGCATTGCCATATCGACATTACGCCTGCTAACTGATGCGGTTGGTTTGGGGATGGGTTTTGGTTTTTTGTTGGTGGTCCATCCCTTGTTTCATCCCCTGCCGGGGCTGACTCACTTTCTTTGTCTTGCCAAAGAAAGTAAGCAAAGAAAGGCGCGCCCGAGATGGCGACTTCCCCTTGAATTTATGTCGCAAGGAGGGGAAGGGGAAAACTCGCTTCGCTCAAACAGTTCCCCTTCCTTTTTCCTCCTTGCAACAGAAATTCAAGGCGCCATCAAGGGCATCAACGGCCAAACCATCGAAGCACACATGCAGTAGTAAGTACGCGGCAAGACGCAAAGCAAAGCGAGCAAAACCAATGGGCATTGCGAGCGAAGCAAAGCAGCACACAGCAACAACCAAGAGCCTGACAGCGCATGCACACCAACGGTTTGGCCGTTGACGTTCCTGCCCTTGATGGCGCCTTGAATTTTCGTAACCGGGCGGAAAAAAGATGGGGAACTGTTTGAGCGAAGCGAGTTTTCCCCATCTCCGCCCGGTTACGAAAATTCAAGGAAGGGGTCGCCATCTCGGGCGCGCCTTTCTTTGCTTACTTTCTTTGGCAAGACAAAGAAAGTGACTCAGCCCCGGCAGGGGATGAAACAAGAGATGCACCACAAGTGCAGAAGATGCAGAGAACACCGGAGACAAAACACCAAATGATCACCAAACTCCTCATCGCCAACCGAGGCGAAATCGCCTGCCGAGTCGCCGCCACCTGCCGCAAGCTGGGCATCCGCACGGTCGCCGTTTACTCGGATGCCGATGCCAACGCCCGCCACGTCGCCGCCTGCGACGAAGCCATCCACATCGGCGAGCCCGCCGCCCGTGACAGCTACCTCCGCGCCGACCGCATCCTCGAAGCCGCGCGCGCCACCGGCGCGCAAGCCGTCCACCCCGGCTACGGCTTCCTCTCGGAAAACGAAACCTTCGCCAAGGCCTGCGCAGAAGCCGGCATCATCTTCGTCGGCCCACCGGCCTCCGCCATCGAAGCCATGGGCAGCAAGAGCGCCGCAAAAGCGTTGATGGAAAAAGCCGGCGTACCCCTCGTCCCGGGCTACCACGGCGACAACCAGGACGCCGCCTTCCTGCGCACGCAGGCCGATCGCATCGGCTACCCCGTGCTCATCAAGGCCAGCGCCGGCGGCGGCGGCAAGGGCATGCGCGTGGTGGAATCGGGCGATGCGTTCGAAGCGTCGCTCGCCTCCGTCAAACGTGAAGCCTCGTCCAGCTTCGGCGACGACCGCGTGCTGATCGAGAAGTACCTCACGCGCCCGCGCCATATCGAAATCCAGGTCTTCGCCGACAGCTTTGGCGACGCCGTCTACCTGTTTGAGCGCGACTGCTCCGTGCAGCGCCGCCACCAGAAGGTGCTGGAAGAAGCCCCCGCCCCCGGCATGACGCTGGACCGCCGCCGCGCGATGGGCGAAGCCGCCGTGGCCGCCGCACGCGCCGTCGGCTACGTGGGCGCCGGCACGGTGGAATTCATCGTCGATGAAGACGGCACGTTCTACTTCATGGAGATGAACACGCGCCTGCAGGTCGAGCACCCCGTCACCGAAATGATCACGGGCGAAGACCTCGTCGAATGGCAATTGCGCGTGGCCTCCGGCGAACCGCTGCCGCGCTCGCAGGATGAGCTGCACATCCACGGTCATGCGCTGGAAGCGCGGATCTACGCAGAGAACCCTGACCGTGATTTCCTGCCCTCCATCGGCACGCTGAAGGTGCTGCGCACGCCGGCTGCGGTGGAGTTCATCGTCGGCGCGCAAGCCAATGGCGAACCGGCAGCCATTCGCATCGACGCCGGTGTGCGCGAGGGCGATGCCATCAGCCCCTATTACGACCCGATGATCGCCAAGCTGATCGTCTGGGGCCGCGACCGCGAAGAAGCGCTCGCACGCATGCTGCAGGCGCTGGGTAGCTTCCACCTGGTGGGGCTGTCGTCCAACGTGGCATTCCTGCGTCGCCTGGTGGCATCGAAGCCGTTTGCGACGGCCGATCTGGATACGGGTCTGATAGCCCGCAATCACGACACGCTGTTCCCCGCTGCGCCGGAAGTGCCGCAAGACGCCATCGCCCTGGCCGTGGCCGCGCTGCTGGCACGCGAGGCACGCAGCCTGCGCACCGACACACGCGATCCGCATTCGCCATGGGCACGCGGCAGCGGTTGGCGCCTGAACGGCGCGGCGGAACGCACGCTGCATTTCACACACGGCGATCAATCCATCGACGCCACGCTCGTCTACGGCCGTGACGGCTCGCGCCTGAAAACCAACGGCAGCGAAGCCCCCTTCACCACCCAGCGCCACGGCGAGACCTTCACAATCGCCCTCGGCTCGCACAAGGCCACCGGGCAGGTGCACGCCGATGGCGACGCCTTCCACGTCTTCACCGGCGGCGCGCACTGGACGCTCGAGCGCCACGACCCGCTCGCCCATGCAGGTGAGACCGACGACGAAGGCGGCAAGCTGACCGCGCCGATGCCCGGCAAGGTTATCGCCGTGCTCGCCGCGCCGGGGCAGACCGTCACCAAGGGCGCGCCCCTGGTCGTCATGGAAGCCATGAAGATGGAACACACGCTCACCGCCCCGGCGGACGGGGTGGTCGAATCCGTGCTGTATGGCGTGGGCGATCAGGTGACGGAAGGTGTGCAGTTGCTGGCGTTCAAGCCGGCGGAAGGAGCCTGAGTGACGCCTGCCCGATGGCTGGTCTTTGGGGCGTGGCTCATAGGCCTTGCCGTTCATTTAGGGAGCTTCATCGCATTCGATGAGTCCACGCAAGGCGCTGAATGGTATGCCTCGCTCCCCTCCTACAAGGTGGCCGTGTTCGGGCTAACGCGTTTTCCACTGTGGATTTTTGCGCTATGCCTGCTTGTTGTCGTGACGAATCGAATGCGTCGCGTACACAAGTGAAAGCGCGGTCTCCATTGGAGTGAGCGGCGCCGCCACGCGCCTCGGCAGCCCCTGCTACACTGCTTGACGTATACGTCAACCAAGAACCAGAAGTCGCATCACATGCACATCCAGATCTACACGCCCGACGGCAAACCTCAACCCTGGCTCGATGGTTTTGCGCAGGCGCTGCCTGAGGCGCGACTGTCGGTGTGGGAGCAAGGCGCAGCGCAGGACGCCGACTACGCCGTGGTCTGGCAGCCACCCGCGGACATGCTGCGCGGGCGCAAGGATTTGCGCGCGGTGTTCAACCTGGGCGCGGGCGTCGATGCCATTCTCGGCCTGCGTGCGCAATCGCCCGATGCCATCCCTGATGGTCTGCCGATCGTGCGCCTGGACGACGCCGGCATGGCCGCGCAAATGGGTGAGTACGTCACGCACGCCGTGCTGCGGTTCTTCCGCCGGCTCGACGAATACGAGCGCCAGCAGCAAGCCAAGATGTGGCGCTTCCTCAAGCCGTTCAACCGCGATGAGTTCGTCGTGGGCGTGTTGGGGCTGGGCGTGCTCGGCACCCACATCGCCAAGACGCTGGCAGGCTTTGGTTTTCCGGTGCGCGGGTGGAGCCGCTCGGCCAAGGCCATCGACGGCATCGACTGCCGCGCCGGCACCGATGCACTACCCGATTTCCTCTCCGGCACGCGCGTGCTGGTGAACGTGCTGCCGCTCACCGCCGATACGGAAAACGTGATCGACGCCAAGCTGCTCGCACAACTCACACCGGGTGCGTTCCTCGTCAACGTGGCGCGTGGCAAGCATGTGGTGGAAGACGACCTGCTCGCCGCCGTGCGCAGCGGGCACATTGCCGGCGCTGCGCTCGACGTGTTCCGCACCGAGCCGCTGCCCGCCGACCACCCTTTCTGGACCGAACCGCGCATCCACATCACGCCGCACATTTCGGCGCTGACACTGCGCGAGGTGAGCATTGCCCAGATCGCGCGCAAGATCCGTGCGCTGGAAGCTGGCGAGCCGATTGTCGGCATCGTCGATCTGCAACGAGGTTACTGAGATGAGCTATCCGCATTTCGTGAAGGTGGTCGAAGTCGGCCCGCGCGACGGTCTGCAGAACGAGAAGGCGCCGGTCTCGACCGATACCAAGGTCGAGCTGGTGAACCGCCTGTCCGACGCTGGCTTCGTCAACGTGGAAGCCGCGTCATTCGTGTCGCCCAAGTGGGTGCCGGCAATGGCCGACGGCGCTGACGTGATGGCGCGCATCCAGCGCCGGCCGGGCACGCTGTATTCGGTGCTTACGCCCAACATGAAGGGCTTCGAGGGCGCCGCTGCAGCGGGTGCGGATGAGATCGTGATCTTCAGCGCAGCCAGCGAGGCCTTTGCGCAGAAGAACATCAACTGCTCGATTGCCGAATCGATCGAGCGCTTCGTGCCGGTGGCCAAGGCCGCGAAGGATACGGGCATTCGCGTGCGTGGGTCGATCTCGTGCTCGCTGGGCTGCCCGTATCAGGGCGAGGTGCCGGTGTCAGCCGTGGTCGACGTGATCAAGCGCATGGCCGATCTGGGCTGCGATGAGATCGACATTGCCGACACCATCGGCGTGGGCACCGCCGGGCGCGTGAAGACCGTGATGGAAGCCGCTGCGGCGACGTTCCCGATTGATCGCCTGTCCGGCCACTTCCACGACACGTATGGGCAGGCGCTGGCCAACATCCTCGCCAGCCTGGAAGTCGGCATCAATATCTTCCACGCGTCGGTGGCGGGGCTGGGCGGTTGCCCGTATGCCAAGGGCGCGACCGGCAACGTCGCCACCGAAGACGTGCTGTACCTGCTGCACGGTCTGGGCATCCGCACCGGCATCGACCTGGACAAGGTGGTGCTGGCGGCCGACTTCATCTCGCAAGCCATCGGCCGCCCGACTGCCTCGCGCGCGGGCCGCGCCCTGCTGCTCAAGCTGCAGGACCAGATCGCCCAGGCCTGCATCTGAACTTTCACCAAGAACAACGACGATGACCGCCACCGATACAAACGCCCCTCTGCCTGAATCTGCCCAACGCGTGGCCGACCACCTGCGCACGCTCGGCTACGAAAAAGCCATCGTGATGCTGCCGGCCACCGGCAAGACCTCCGCCGAAGCCGCTGCCGGCCTGGGCTGCTCGGTGGCGGAGATCGCCAAGTCGATCATCTTCCGCCGTGCCACAGACGACGCGCCGGTGCTAGTCATCGCCAGCGGCACCAATCGCGTCGATGAGGCAAAGGTTTCCGCGCACGTGGGCGCACTGGCCAAGGCCGATGCCAAGTTCGTCCGCGAGAAGACTGGCTACGCCATCGGCGGCGTGTGCCCGGTGGGCCATGCAGTGAAGCCTGTCATGCTGCTCGACAAGGACCTGTTCCAGTACGACAGCGTGTGGGCCGCCGCCGGCCACCCGCATGCGGTGTTCAACCTCACGCCCGCCGAGCTCGAAGCGATGACCGGCGCGCCGGTGGCCGACATCGCGCTGCGTGACTGATCGCCCGCCCATGGACGCCTGCACTCGCGCTCAACTCAAGCTCGCACTCGGCAAGCTGCGCAACAGCCGCCAGCAAGCCGAGCGCGCACAGCCGGTGGCGTCGCCCTGCATCAGCGTGTGCAAGATGAACGACGCACGTGGCCTGTGCGTCGGCTGCATGCGCACGATCGACGAGATTGCCGCCTGGTCCACCATGACCGACGCGGCTCGCCTGGCCGTGTGGAGAACCTTGCCCGAGCGCGCCTGCGCCTGGCTCAACGACACGCCCTGCGCCTAACCGCCCGTCAACATGGCCGAACACGACATCGTCACCCTCCCAGATTCGATGCGCGTGTTCGAGCGCGGCTGGCTGTCATCCAACAACATCCTCTTCTTCGATGACGAAGCCCACGGGGGCTGCGCCCTGGTCGACACCGGCTATCTCACACACGCGCCGCAGACTGTCGCGCTCGTACAGCACGCGCTGCAAGGCAAGCCGCTGCGCCGTCTGCTTAACACACACCTGCATTCCGACCACTGCGGCGGCAACGCAGCGCTGCAGGCACTCTATGGTTGCCACACCCGCGTGCCCGCCGCGCAAGTCGACGACGTGCGCCGCTGGGATGCGGACGCCCTCAGCTACGCCCCCACCGGCCAGCAGTGCGCGCGCTTCACGCTGCCCGAAACGGATGCCGACGCCGGCCTCGTCGACGGCATGACCTTGCGCCTGGGCGGCTTCGACTGGCAGGTCATCAGCGCGCCGGGGCACGACCCGCACGCCGTCATCCTCTACAGCCCCGATACGCGTGTGCTCATTTCCGCCGATGCGCTGTGGGAGCGCGGCTTTGGCGTGATCTTTCCGGAGTTGGAGGGTGAGAGCGGCTTTGCCGAGCAGCAGGCCATACTCGAGCGCATCGCGCAACTCGATGCACGCTTGGTCATCCCGGGACATGGTCGGCCGTTCACCGAAGTCGACGCCGCCATTGATGCGTCGCTCAGTCGGCTGGCCTATCTGCGTGTAGATGCGGAGCGCAATGCGCTGCACGCCATCCGCGTGCTAGTGAAGTTCAAGCTGCTGGAGCAGCAAGCCCTCACGCACGAGGCGCTCGCCGCGTGGTTCACACAGACGACGTTGATGCCGCGGTTGCAGGCGCGCTTCTTTCCCAACGCGACATTGGTTGAGATGCTTGATGCGGCCATCACCGCGCTGGTCAGGGCGGGGGCTGCGACGGTCGAGCACGGACAGATTCGCAACCGCGATTGAATCTGCCCGGCGACTGACCGTCTACATCGTCACGAAAAAAACGCCCGCATCTCCCCCAGCAACGCCTCCGGCGCCTCCTCCGGCACGTAATGCCCGCAAGGCACCGTGCCGCCGCTCACGTTCTCCGCCACGGCCTGCCACAGTTCGAGCGGCTTGAAGCATCGCTGGATCACGCCATGCTCGCCCCACAGCACACGCAGGGGCACACGCACACACTTGCCGGCCTCGCGATCGGCGCGATCGTGTTCGAGGTCGATGGTGGCAGCAGCGCGGTAGTCCTCGCACATGGCGTGCACGCAGGCGGGCTCGCGCATGGCTGCGGCGTAGGTGGCCATGGCTTCGGGGGCGAACGGCTGTAGGCCCGCATGGCGCAGGCCCATGAGCTTGCTGATGTAGAAATCGGGCGTCGCGTTGATCAGCGTTTCGGGAAACGGATGCGGCTGGATCAGGAAGAACCAGTGCCAATAGGCGGAGGCAAACGCCATGTCGGTGTGCTCGTACATCGCCAGCGTGGGGGCGATGTCGAGCAGCATGGCGCGCTCCACGTGCGCGGGGTGATCGACGCACAGGCGATGCGCCACACGTGCGCCACGATCATGCGCGCACAGCCGGAAGCGGCCGAAGCCAAGCGCGCGCATCACCTCCACTTGGTCCTGCGCCATGACGCGTTTGCTGTATTCCACATGCCGGGCGCTGCCTTCCGGTTTGGAGGAAGCGCCATAGCCACGCAGATCGGTGGCGACGACGGTGTAATCACGCGCCAACTCGTGCGCCACCTTGTGCCAGATCACATGGCTTTGCGGATGCCCGTGCAGCAACAGCAAGGGCGGACCACTCCCGCCGATCACCCCCGCAATCTCCACCCCGTTGACGGTCTGGCGGAACGGGCGAAAGCCGGGAAACAGCGCGGCGTCTGCGGCTGCGGTGGCGGCATCGATGGATAGCGGCGTGGTCATGCGGGTCTCCGTGGTTGTGTGCGATGCGTGCGATGGATGCTCCGCATGCTAGCGCACCGCGGGCATGCACGTTGCGGACACGTTCGCTCCGACCCTCTGATCTGACAGGAGCCCACCGTGACTACGCTATCCGACACCCGCATCGCCATCCTGGTCTACGACCTCTTCGAGCAAGCCGAGCTGGCCAGCCCCAAGCAAGCGCTGGAAGAGGCCGGCGCCACCACCGCCGTCATCGCGCCCAAGGCCGGCAGCGTAACTGGGCTGCATCACGACACCAAGGCCGACAAGTTCAAGGTGGACTTGGTGCTGGACTACGCCCGCGCGGAAGACTTCCATGGCCTGGTGCTGCCCGGTGGCGTGTTCAATGCCGATGCGCTGCGCATGGTGCCCGCCGCGCAAGCCTTTGTAAAAGCGTTCGAACAGGCAAACAAGCCGATCGCCGTGATCTGCCACGGGCCGTGGCTGCTGGTGTCGGCTGGGCTGGTGCGCGGGCGCACGCTCACGAGCTGGCCCTCGCTGCAAGACGACATCCGCAACGCCGGCGGCATGTGGGTCGACCAGGAAGTCGTAACCGACCGCAACTGGGTCAGCAGCCGCAAACCGGACGATTTGCCTGCCTTCAACCGCGCCTTCATCGAATTGCTTGCGCAGCATGCGCATGCCTGACACCGGGCACATTGGCCGGCCTAGCGGCCACCGGCGGGGTGCCGGATCGTTCCTATAATCGAATGACGCGATCCGCGCCCTGCCAGGAGCCGCCATGCCCGCCGCCAAGCATCTGCCGCCCGCCTTGCAACATCTGACGTTGCCCGTGATCGGCTCGCCGATGTTCATCGTCAGTTATCCGGAATTGGTGCTGGCGCAGTGCAAGGCGGGCATCGTCGGCGCGTTTCCGGCGCTCAATGCGCGCCCGGCCGAGGTGCTGGACGACTGGCTCGAGCAGATCAACGCAGACCTGGCCGCCCACCGGGCCGCACATCCGCACGACGTGGTTGGGCCGCTGGCGGTCAACCAGATCGTGCACCACTCCAATGCGCGGCTGGAGCAGGACGTAGCCACCTGCGTGAAGCACAAGGTGCCGATCTTCATCACCTCGCTGCGTGCGCCGGTCAAGGAGATCCTGGATGCGGTGCACAGCTACGGCGGCATCGTGCTGCACGACGTCATCAACCTGCGCCATGCCGAGAAGGCGCTCGAAGCCGGCGTCGATGGGTTGATCCTGGTGGCGGCGGGTGCGGGCGGGCACGCCGGCACGCTGTCGCCGTTTGCGCTGGTGGGCGAGGTGCGGCGCATCTTTGACGGGCCGATCGCGCTGTCTGGCGCCATCGCCACAGGCGATGCCATCCTGGCTGCACAGGCCATGGGTGCGGACTTGGCCTACATCGGCACGCGCTTCATCGCCAGCCAGGAGGCACACGCGGCGGAAAGCTATAAGCAGGCAATCCTGCGCGCGGCGGCGTCGGACATCATCTACACGAACCTCTTCACGGGTGTGCACGGCAACTACATCCGGGAAAGCATCGAATTGGCCGGCCTCGACCCCGCCGCCCTGCCTGAAGCCGACAAATCGACGATGAACTTTAACGATGGCACCTCGCGCGCCAAAGCCTGGAAAGACGTCTGGGGTGCCGGCCAAGGGGTCGGCCAGATTGCGGATGTCCCGCCCGCCGGGGACATCGTCGCCCGCCTGAAAGCCGAATATGACGCCGCCAAATTGCGTCTGGCGCTGCACCTGCGCCTGTAAGCGCAACGCTTGGCAGGCGTACCCCACCGCACTTGGATTGACTTGCAACGCCTGCACTTCTAAATTCAAAAATGCTCGAGAACAAGCGCGGCGGCGGGATGGTAAGCCCGGGCGACCGCGCAAGCGTGTGCGCAAGCATCCTTGGGGGGATGTTCGACAGGCGTCTGGTTTCCTGTTGCCGCGTACCGACAAGAAGGAGAACACGATGACGCACTGTCTCGCGTCCGCGCGCTGGCTCACGAAGCTGGCGGCCGTGGCGCTGAGCATGGCGGCGCTGGCCCTGACCGGCTGCGCCACCCGGACTCCGGATACCACCGCAGGGGCCGAACTGCGCTTGCCGCAACCGGGCGAGGCCCAGGTGCGGGCCGCCTATGTGTATGCGTTTCCGTTGATGATGACGGACGCCCTGCTGCAGACCACCTCTGCGGTGGCGCCCACCGGCCGCTTCATGCACCAGCGCACGCTCGACGAAGCGGCCACGCCCGCCGGTGCACGCACCCGCGTGGATGCCCTCACGAGCAGCGCCTTCGTCGATTTGCGCAACGGCCCGGTGGTGCTGAGCCTGCCAGACGTCGGCCGCCGCCACATCTGGGTAGCGCTACATGACGGGTGGACGGACATCTTTGAATCGCTCGGCAATCGCACAACAGGCGCCCGCGCGGCGCACTACGCCATCACCCCACCGGGCTGGGAAGGCACGTTACCGTCGAGTGTCAAACAGGTCGCCGCGCCAACGAACCTGGTGTGGATCGTGGCCCGCACGCAGACGGCCGGGCAGCGCGATCTGCCCGCCGCGCGCCGCGTGCAAGACCGCTACCGCATCACGCCGCTCGACGCCTTCAGCAAACCCGCCGCCCGCGACGCGGAAGCAGAAGCCGACGCAGACAAGGCCACCGACATTGACGTCAGCCTGGATGCCGCGCGCCGCCGCGTCACCGCGCTCGATGCCAACGCCTATTTCACCCGCTTTGCCGAGCTGCTCAAGGACAACCCGCCGCACCCGGCGGACTCCACCATGGTGCAGTCCCTGCGGGATCTGGGCATCACGCCCGGCGCGCCGTTCGATGCCAAGGCGGTGAACGCCTCCAGCCTCAAAGTGATGGACGCCGGTGTCGACGCGGCACGCAGCACACTGGGGCTGGCCGTCAAACAGCCGACCGTCACGCAGAACGGCTGGTTCATCCCCCGCATTGTCGGCGCCTATGGGCTGGACTACGCGCAGCGGGCCATCGTGGCGTGGGACGGTGCCGGCGCGGACCTGCCGCAAGACATGCTGATCGCCACCACCACGACGGATGCCAACGGCCTGGCGCTCGACAGCGCGCACCGCTACGTACTGCACTTCGATCGCAACCAACTGCCGCCCGAAAATGCCGGCTGGGCCGTGGCGGCCATCGCCCTGGCGCCGCAGCCCGCGCGCACAGCGGTGCGGCTGGAACTGCGCAACATGCTGAGCGAAGCCGACCGGCCACGCCTGAACGCCGATGGCTCGCTCGACATCCTGATCCAGCGCCTGCCGCCTAAGGGCGAGCGTCGGAACTGGCTGCCGCCGCCCACAGGGCCCTTCCAACTGCGCATGCAACTGACCTGGCCCAAGGAGGCCGCACTCGACGGTTCCTGGGTACCGCCCGCCGTGCAACGACGGAACTGACATCCCACATCATCCAGTTTACTGGAGGCAAAATTCCATTAAACTGGATGCATGGACATCCACCAACGTATTGCCCGCCGCCTACGCGAGTTGCGCGACGCTCAGGGCTTCTCGCTCGAAGCCCTGGCCGAACGCAGCCAAGTCAGCCGCTCGGCCATCTCCCTCATCGAACGCGGTCAGAGCAGCCCGACTGCCGCCGTGCTCGACCGGCTCAGCTCCGCACTCGGCGTCACGCTGGCCTCGTTGTTCGAAGACAGCGCATCCCCCGTCGCCGAACCCTCGCCGGTGGCGCGCGCTGCTGAGCAACCGGAATGGACGGACCCGGGGTCGGGCTATGTACGCCGCAACCTGTCACCGGCCGCGCGCTCGCCCATCCAGCTCGTGGAGGTGCACTTTCCACCCGGCCAGCGCGTGGCCTACGACACCGGCGCGCGCGACGCCGAAATCCATCAGCAGCTCTGGGTGATCGACGGCACGATGGAGGTGACCGTGGGCGACACGCACTGGCGGCTCGATGCCGGCGACTGCCTGGCCATGCAACTCGACCGCCCCATCGTCTTTCACAACCCGACCAAACGGCCGGCGCGCTATCTGGTGGCGCTCACCACCTTGCCGCCCGCGCTCACCGCCAGTTGGAGGACGGCATGATCGACACCGTGACCATACGGCGCCTCGGCGCCAATGAAGCCAGCGCGTGCGTTGATGCGCTGGCAGACGTGCTGGTCGATTGTGTGGAGGGTGGCGCGTCGGTCAGCTTCATGTGGCCGCTGTCGCGCGACAAGGCACAAGCGTTCTGGCGCAACGTGGCCGAAGGTGTGGCGCGCGGCGAGCGCGCACTGCTGATTGCGGAGGACGACACCGGCGCCATTCTTGGCACCGTGCAGTTGATTCTGTCGCAGCCGGAAAACCAGCCGCACCGCGCCGATGTGGCCAAGATGCTCGTGCACCGCCGCGCGCGCCGGCAAGGCGTGGCGCAGCGGCTGATGGCAGCGATTGAAGACGTGGCGCTTGCCGAGGGCAAGACGGTGCTCTTGCTCGACACCGTCACCGGCGGCGATGCCGAGCGCCTGTACACACGCGCCGGCTGGCAGCGCGTGGGCACCGTGCCCAACTACGCGCTGATGCCCGACGGCGCGTTCTGCGGAACGACCTTCTACTGCAAGCAGCTCGACGCCGCTTAGATGTTGAGCGTGCCGCGGCCGATTTCGATCACGCGGCCCCCCACGTGGATGGTGCCGTCGGCATCGACCTTCAGCGTCAGATAGCACGGCCGCCCCACCGCAGCGCCTTGCTCGATGCGGTAGCTTGCCGGCAGCGTGTGTTCGGTCGCGCGCAGCCAGCCGCCCAGGTTGGCACACGCCGAGCCAGTGCCCGGGTCCTCCCACAGGCCGGTGCCGTATTCAAAGAAGAAGCGCGACACCACCGGATCATTGCTGCCCGGCGCAGGCATGGTGAATACGTACGCATTGCGCCCATCATTGCGGCTACGTGGCCAGGCGTCGAATGCGGACGGGTCGGGCCGGGCACGCTCCACATCGGCGCGCGTCTTGACGGGCACCATCAGTTGCTCGATACCGGCGTCGACCCACAGCGGTGGGCCCGCCAGCGCATCCGTGTCCAACCCCAACATCTTGGCGATGGCCGGATCGGCTTCACGCGTAGTCAATGCCCCCGAACGCGGCGGCACCAGCGACCAACCCTCATCCTCTGCCGTCAGCGACACGATGCCCGACTTGCAACGCAGCGTCAGTTCGTTGCCCGGGCCATACAGTTCACGCACCACCTGCGCCGTCCCCAGCGACGGGTGGCCCGCAAACGGCATCTCGTAGTCGGGCGTGAAGATGCGGAAGCGTGCCGTCGCGCCATCGGTGTCATCAGGAAAGATGAAGGTGATTTCGGACAGGTTGAACTGGCGTCCGATGGCCTGCATGGTGGCGTCGTCCAGGCCGCGCCCGTCTTCAAAGACGGCGAGCTGGTTGCCGCCAAAGGTGGATTCGGCAAAGACGTTGAGCAGGCGGAAGGCGTAGCGCGACATGGTGGCGTCCGGTGTGTGGAAGAAAAAACGGTGTGGCGATGCGTCATCATCAACGCACCGCCACACCGTCTCCATGCACAGTTGCAGACAGTTCGCGCGAAACCGGCCTGACAGTTGGCCGGCAGCCGTTACAGCAGCCGATAGTCGCTCGTTTGGGGCGTGTGCTCCATCACGGCGAAGAGCGCCGATGGCGGCGCGGCCACCTTGCGTTCGGCAAGGTCAAACCACGCGCACATGCTGGTGATCTCCGCACACAACTCTCCCGCTTCGTCGCAGATGCGGTTGACCATGATGAAACGCGAGCCGCGCTCGTTGCGGCCAGCCGTCTCCACGCTCACGGTAAAGGTGTCCATCAACCGCAGCTCCTTGCGATAGGCAACGCGGTCTTCAAACACCACCGGCCCGAGCTTGTGCTGCGCAAAGGCCTTCGGCCCAAACCCCTGCTCAGTCAGGAAGCGGTATCGGCTGTGCGAAGCGTAGTCCAGATAGCGGGTGTTCTTGAGATGCTGGTTGCCATCCAGATCGGCCCACAGCACCTGGTACGTATAGATCGACATGGACAGCTCCCGTGTACGCCGCTTACTTGCTGTAGTCGTACACCCCGCGCCCGGTCTTGCGACCCAGGTAGCCCGCCGCCACCATTTCGCGCATCAGCATGGCCGGGCGGTATTTCGGATCGCCGAATTCCGTGTACAGCACCTCCATCACAGCCAGCATGGTGTCCAGGCCGATCATGTCGGCCAGCGCCAGCGGCCCGATCGGGTGGTTGCAGCCGAGCTTCATGCCTTCGTCGATCTCTTCCGGGCTCGCCAGGCCTTCGCCCAGCACGCAGAACGCCTCGTTGATCATCGGGCACAGGATGCGGTTGACCACAAAGCCCGGGCTGTTCTTGACGGTGATCGGCGTCTTGCCGAGTTGCTTGGCCAAGGCTTCCACAGCGGCGTGCGTGGCATCGCTCGTCTGCAGGCCGCGGATGACTTCCACCAGCGCCATCATCGGCACCGGGTTGAAGAAGTGCATGCCGATGAAGCGGCTGGCATCTTGCAGCACGGCGGCCAGCTTGGTGATGGAGATCGACGACGTGTTCGACGCAACGATGGCGTGCGGCGCGGCTACGGCTTCGAGCTGCTTGAGGATCTTCACCTTCAGGTCGAAGTTCTCGGTGGCAGCTTCGATGACGAGATCGGCGCGCTTGAGGTCGTCATAGCGGGTCGAACCCTGGATGCGCGCCAGCGCTGCCGTCTTGTCGGCTTCCGTGAGCTTTTCCTTCTTGATGAGGCGGTCCAGGCTGCCGGCCACGGTGGCGATACCTTTCTGCACGGCGGCATCGCTGATGTCCACCATCACCACATCCAGCCCGACCACGGCGCACGCCTGTGCAATGCCGTTGCCCATTGTTCCGGCACCGACGATGCCGACCACTTGAATTGCCATGACTGCTCCTCGCTTGGTATGGATTGGGGATTGGAATGAAACAGATTGCAGAGCATAAACGACGCGGCGATGGGCGGAAAAGCCTTGCCGGCGGTAACGTCACATTCCACCTGAACGCCGTATGATGGCTGCCGTCGCGCCACCCTTTGACCTCAGGTGCCAGGACGCTGCAAATGGACCGTTTTCTCAGTATCGAAGCCTTTGTGCGTGTGGCTGAAACGCGCAGCTTTGCCGAAGCCGCACGCCAACTCGGTGTGACCAATTCCGTGGTCACCAACCGGGTGCAGCAACTGGAGCGCTTTATCGAGGCACCGCTCTTCCACCGCAGCACGCGGCATGTGCGGCTCTCCGAAGTGGGCGAGACCTACTACAAGCAATGCGCCGAAGCCGTCTGCATGCTCACCGACCTGACCGACCAGATGCGCGGCCTGCGCGCCACGCCGGTGGGCAAGCTGCGCATTCGCATGCTGCCCGGCTATGCGCTGAACCACTTTGCCGAGCCGCTGGCGCGGTTTGGCGCGCAATACCCCGACATCCAGCTCGACGTGGTGGTGGAAGACAGCGTGGTCGACCCGATTGCCGAAGGCTTTGACGTGGCGTTCCAGATCTTTCCGCCCATCAATGATTCGCTGATCGAGAAACGGCTGTTTGTGCTGCGGCGCCTGTTCTGCGCGACACCCGCTTACGTTGAGGAGTACGGCCTGCCGCAACAGCCGGCTGATCTGCTACAGCATGCCCTGGCCCTGTACTCGGGCTATCCGACGCGCAAGCGCTGGACGTTCTCGCAGGGCGGCGAGGTGCGCGCAGAACTCGAATTGCCGGAGCAACTGCGCTCCAACTCCGTGCATCTGCTGCGCGACTACGCGCTCACCAGCGCCGGCATTGCCTGCCTGCCCACACTCATTGTGAGCGACGACTTGCTCGC
Source organism: Ralstonia sp. (assembly GCA_039592975.1). Taxonomy (GTDB): domain Bacteria; phylum Pseudomonadota; class Gammaproteobacteria; order Burkholderiales; family Burkholderiaceae; genus Ralstonia. Next base: position 166,810 of record JBCNQE010000005.1, read on the forward strand.
TGGCCGGCTGGTGCCGGTGCTGGCCGACTATGACCTGGTGCCGCTGCACTTCTCTGCGGTGTATCCGGAAACGCAGCGGCAAGCCGTCAAGGTGCGCGCGCTGATCGATTGCCTGGCCAGCCACCATGCAGACGAGCCCGCCTGGGATGTGCCCCTGCTCGCGCGCGGCTGGATCCGCTGAGGGCTGGCATACCCGCTGCCCCTGGCGCGGCCGTGCACTAGGCCCTCGCCCGGCCGCCCGTCACACCTTGACGCGGTGGAACAGCTTGGAGAAATCGATCGCCTCCACCTGCCGCGGCTCCAGCTCCAGCGCGGCGATGTATTCGCCAAGGTGCTCGCCCATCAGCCGGGCGGCGCGCTCGCCGTCGCGGCGCTCCACCGCATCCAGAATGGCCAGGTGTTCGTCGTGGCCACAACTCGGGCGCGCCGGAGATTCATAGAGACCAATCAGCAGCGATGTGCGCGCCACCAGCGTGCGCAGCATCGACGTGATGATGGGGTTGCCGTTGGCTTCGGCCAGTTGAATGTGGAAATCGCCAGAGAGGCGGATCCAGTCTCGCCAGTTGCCGGATGCGCGGCTGGCATGTTCGGCAGCGGCTAGCGCACGCAACTCGGTGAGTTGCTGGGCGGTGGCATGTTGCGCCAATTCCCGCACCGAGCCGGTTTCAAGAATCAACCGCGCACCAAAGACCTGGCGCGCCTCGGTGGCGTCGTGCACGGCAATCGTCGCGCCGCGGTTGGGCTGCAGCTCCACCACCCCTTCATGCGCCAGCTTCAGCAGCACCCGGCGCAATGTCCCCCGCGTGATACCGAAGGCCTTGCATAACTGCGCTTCCACCAGGCGAGTGCCCGGCGGCAGCTTCTGTTCGAGGATGGCGTCGTACACCGCATCGGAAATGCGGGCGTCGACTTCGGCGTTGTTGCGACGCGGCTGGGAGGTCGTGGGCTCTGGCATCTCGCCATTCTAATCGAGCAAACCGCGCTTGGATTGTGCACAACCCTAATGCCAATCTGGCTGACGTTGGTGCGACATCCTCAAGAAATCTCCCCTCACTCCTGGCGTTTCTGCACCAGAAACAAGCGAAATCCCGCCATTTTGCTTGGCACGGTTACTGCATGGTGACAAGCGTGATTGTGCACAATCCAAACGAAGCTTGTACCCAACATAAAACGCAATGCCAGGAGCGGCCACTGACCTTGCAAAGGCGGTCGCGCCAATTCATTTAGGGGAATCACCTGTCATGAGCACCACTATCAAGCTGGGCGCTGCCGCCCTGGCATTCGGGCTGTCTGGCGTGGCCGCTGCGCAATCGAGCGTCACGCTGTCGGGCGTCATCGATACGGGCATCAGTTGGACCAACCATGTCGGCAACGGCTCGCAAAGCCTGACCGGCATGTCGGACAGCATCCTGGGCGTGTCCAACTTCGGGTTGAGCGGTAAAGAGGATCTGGGCGGCGGCGTAAGCGCGCTGTTCAACCTGCAGGCGGGTTTCAACCCGAGCAACGGGCGCATGTCGTCCAACGGCACGCTGTTCTCGCGCAATTCGTATGTCGGGCTGACGTCGGCTTCCGGCACGCTGACCGCCGGCAAGCAGTGGAACTTCAACGACGACTGGCTGGTGGGCAGCGTCTTCAAGGGCGGCTACAACTCAGGTTCGATCTTCAAGTTCAGCGAGTTCGATGCCGTGAGCGAGCTGTACAACAACACGGTCAAGTACGTATCGCCCACTCTGGGCGGCGCGCAGTTCGGCGCGATGTACGGCTTTGGCGAAACGGCGGGCTCCATCTCCCAGGGCTCGCTGTTCAACTTGGCGGCGCGCTATAGCGGTGGCCCGGTGTACCTGGCCGCCAGCTACGACCAGGAGCGTGATGGCAGCGGCACAGGCTCGCTCTACAAGCTCTTCACCGTGGGCGGCAGCTACACGTTTGGTGCGACCAAGCTGCGCCTTGGTGCGGCACGGGCCGATGTGGGCGGCACGGGTGCGTTCCAGTCGATCCCGAGCATGTCGGCACGCAAGGCCTACGCCGTGGAAGGCGGCGTCGACTATGCCTTCACCACGGCCTTTACCGGCTCGGCGGACGTGCTGTACCGCCGCAACACAACGCTGTCGAACAGCTCGATGGTCTACCGGCTGCTGGGCCTATACAGCTTGTCGAAGCGCACCACGCTGGTCGCCAACGTGGCGTACCTGAAGAACTCGTCGAGCGCGACGGAAGCGCTGGTCAACACCTCGTCGGGTGCCATCGGTGGCGGTGTGGCGGGTGGGAACCAGACCTCAGTGGCGCTGGGCGTGCGCCACACCTTCTGACCCACGCGCCCGCAACCACGCCACGTGCCCAGGCATGTGGCGTGGCTGCCCAGCGATGCGGCCACACGCACCAGAACGACGCATGCCATGCGCACGCGCAGCGAAATCGCCGCACGTAGACAGGCATACCTATTGCACTGCCCCGACATGACCCGCGCACCCACCGCCCCCGCCGACTCCCTCGAACTCGTTGCGCTGACCAAGCGTTACGCACACGACGCTGTGGCCGTCGACGCCATCAACCTGCGCGTGCCGGCCGGCAGCTACTGTTGCCTGCTGGGGCCATCGGGCTGCGGCAAATCGTCGACGCTGCGCATGATTGCCGGCCATGAGCACGTGAGCGATGGCGACATCCTGCTGGGCCACCGCAACATCACCAACCTGCCGGCGGCCGCTCGCGGCACGGCCATGATGTTCCAGAGCTATGCGCTGTTTCCGCACCTGAGCGCGCTCGACAACGTGGCCTTCAGCCTGAAGATGCGCGGCATCAGCGCGGGGGAACGCCGCAAACGCGCACAGGCGCTGCTGGAGCGCGTGGCGATGGGGCACCTCGCGCAGCGTCGGCCAGGCGAGCTGTCGGGCGGCCAGCAGCAACGCGTGGCATTGGCGCGCGCGCTGATCATGGAACCCCGTGTGCTGCTGCTCGACGAGCCGCTGTCAGCGCTCGACCCCTTCCTGCGCACGCAGATGCGCGCCGAGCTGCGGCGCTGGCAGCAGGAGCTGGGGCTGACCTTCGTGCATGTCACGCACTCGCAAGAAGAAGCGATGGCCCTGGCCGACCAGATGGTGGTGATGAACCAAGGCCGCATCGAACAGGCCGGCAGCCCACGCGAGGTCTACAACCAGCCGGCCAGCGCGTTTGTCGCCACCTTCATCGGCGGGCACAACCTGCTGGAAGACGCGCAGGGCCCGGTTGCCGTCCGCATCGACCGCATGGCGCTGCACGCCGATGAGACGGCCATCGGAGACCGCCCGCGTGTGCGCGGCCGCATCTGCGACATCGAATACCAGGGCACGCACGTGCTGGTGGGCGTGGAAGGCGTGAAGACCTCGCCCTCGCAACGCTTGACCGTGAGCCTGCCTGAAAGCGACAGCGCCATCGCACACCTGGCGCTGCATCAACCCATCTGGGCCTCGTGGGATGCCGAACAGGCGCATCGCTTACCAGCGGCCTGACACTGCTGGCCAACCATTCCAATCCGCAGCCTGACGGCTTCAGGCGATGCCTTCACCTTCACATCAGGGGTTGCTTCATGTCTGACGATTCCATCGACTTCAAGGCCGGCCGCCGCACCGCACTCAAGGGCATGGCCGCCATTCTGGCCACCGGCGTGGCGCCCGTCGTCCTCGCGCAGGAAAAACCGACGCTGCGCTACCTTGGCACCGCGGTCAACCAGGACAAGGCCATCGCCGAGAAATTCGAAGCCGACACCGGCATCCGTCTGCAGTACGTGGCCGTCACCACCGATGAAGTCACCAAGCGCGCCGTGACCGCGCCGAGCAGCTTCGACCTGATCGACACCGAGTACTTCTCGCTCAAGAAGATCGTGCCGACCGGCAACCTGCTGGGCATCGACGCGCGCCGCATCAAGAACGCCGACAAGATCACGTCGCTGTTCACCAAGGGCGAGGTGGCCGGCAAGAAGGTGGGCGACCAGGGCACCGCGCCCAAGAAGGTGATGTACCTGCCGGGCGCCAATGCGACCACATTTGCGACCTCGCCCACGCAGTTCATGACGCTGATCCCGACCGTGTACAACGCCGACACGCTGGGCATCCGCCCTGACCTCATCAAGCGCCCGATCAGCTCGTGGGCCGAGCTGCTGAACCCGGAGTTCAAGGGCCGCGCGTCGATCCTGAACATCCCGTCGATCGGCATCATGGATGCGGCGATGGTGGTCGAGGCCAAGGGCCTGCACAAGTACGCCGACAAGGGCAACATGACCAAGGCGGAAATCGACCTGACCATCAAGACGCTCATCGAAGCCAAGAAGGCCGGCCAGTTCCGCGCGCTGTGGAAGGACTTCAACGAGAGCGTGAACCTGATGGCTTCGGGCGAGGTGGTGATCCAGTCGATGTGGAGCCCGGCGGTGACGGCCGTGCGCAGCAAGGGCATCGACTGCACGTTCCAGCCGCTCAAGGAAGGCTATCGCGCGTGGGCAGCGGGCTTTGGCATTCCGAAGACGGTGTCGGGCAAGAAGCTCGACGCCGCGTATGAGTTCATCAACTGGTTCCTCGACGGCTGGGCCGGTGCGTACCTGAACCGCCAGGGCTACTACAGCGCCGTGCTGGAAACAGCCAAGGCCAAGATGGAACCGTACGAGTGGGCCTACTGGATGGAAGGCAAACCCGCCGCGAAAGACATCAAGAGCCCCCACGGCGATGTGCTCGCCAAGGCCGGTAGCGTGCGCGACGGCGGCAGTTACGAACAACGCATGGGCGGCATCGCCTGCTGGAACGCGGTCATGGACGAGAACGAGTACATGGTCCGCAAGTGGAACGAGTTCGTTGCTGCTTGAGTACCCAAGATCGTCATGACACAAGCCACACCGTCAGCATCGACCAACAACGCACCCGCCGCCGGCACGCTGCGTCCGGGCCTGCAGGCGCTGCCGTTTGCGGCGGTATTCGTCGTGTTCTTTCTCATCCCGCTGGGGCTGGTCGCGATGGTCAGCTTCTGGGATTTCAACGAGTACGCGCTGCTGCCGACCTTCACCTTGCGCAACTACGCCAAGCTGTGGGAAGGCTGCGGCCATCTCAATGAATACGGCGACTTGTGCGTGACGGCGTCGACGTATCTGTCGACGCTGCGCTTTGCGCTGGGCACGTGGGCGCTCACGCTGGTGCTGGGTTTTGCACTGGCGTATTTCCTGGCGTTCCACGTGCGATCGGCGGCTGTGCAGACGCTGCTGTTCGTGGTCTGCACGGTGCCGTTCTGGACCTCCAACGTGATCCGCATGATTTCGTGGATTCCGCTGCTGGGCCGCAACGGCCTCGTCAACCAGACCCTGCAGGCGATGCACCTGATCAACCAGCCGCAAGACTGGTTGCTGTATTCGAACTTCTCGGTGCTGCTGGCGTACGTGCACCTCTACACGATGTTCATGATCGTGCCGATCTTCAATTCGATGATGCGCATTGACCGCGCGCTGCTCGAAGCCGCACGCGACGCAGGCGCCAGTGCCTGGCAAGCGTTGTGGCATGTGATCGTGCCGCTGTCGCGCAGCGGCATCCTGATCGGCTCCATCTTCATCCTGACCATCGTGATGGGCGATTTCGTGACCGTAGGGGTGATGGGCGGCCAGCAGATCGCCTCCGTCGGCAAGATGATCCAGGTGCAGACGTCGTACCTGCAGTTTCCGCTGGCGGCAGCCAACGCCGTGGTGTTGCTGCTGACGGTGCTGATGATCATCTGGGGCCTGACCCGCGTGGTCGACATCCGCAAGGAGCTCTGACATGCAAGCGCGTTTTCGTGAACCCCGCGCCCCGGGCTTCTGGCCGCTGGCCTGCCTCTTCGCGCTGTTCGTGCTGTTCCTCTACGGGCCGATGCTGACGATCTTCGCGCTCAGCTTCCAGGGGCCGGAAGGCGGGCTGACGTTTCCGATGAACGGGCTGTCGCTGCACTGGTATCGGCAGCTCGCCGAGGGGCTGGGCGTGGTCGACATCGGCGCGGCGTTCCGGCGCTCGCTCGCACTCGGTGCGGTGGTGATGGCGCTGACCATGGGGCTATCGCTGCTGGCAGCGCTCGCCTTTCGTAAGCGGTTGCGCGGCGGCGGCGCGCTGTTCTACGTGACGGTGGCCAGCCTGATCATGCCGTCGATCGTGGTGTCGCTCGGCATCGGCCTGCAGTTCCGGCTGGTCGACACGGGCATCAAGGCGCTGCTCATCGCGTGGGGCATGGGCGATCAGGCCGACAGCTTTGGATCATCGCTCGGCCTGTGGACATCCGCACTCGGCGCACACCTGACGTGGACGCTGCCGTTCGGCCTGCTCATCATGTTTGCGGTCTTCAACCGCTTCAACCCCGCCTATGAGGAAGCTGCGCGCGACCTCGGTGCCACGCCTTGGCAGACCTTCCGCCATGTCGTGTTGCCGTTGATCGCGCCATCGCTCATCGGCGTGGGCATGTTCGGCTTCACGCTCAGTTGGGACGAGATCGCACGCACCTCGCAAGCCATTGGCGACGTCAACACGCTGCCGCTGGAACTGCAGGGGCTGACCACCACAGTCACCACGCCGGCCATCTACGCGTTGGGCACGCTCACCACCGTGGTGTCGTTCGTGGTGATGGGGCTGACCATGCTGACCATCGTGCGCCTGCGTCGTCGCCAAAGCGCGGGGCGAAGTGACTGAGACCGCGCCGATGGCAATCGCCCCCGACTCAGCCGGACCGCGCCGACTGCTGTTGATCAACCCGAACACCACCGTCGCGCTCACGCAAACCCTCACGCGCTTCGTGCAAAGCGCGTTGCCCAGCGACGTGGTTGTGGAAGCCGTTACCGCCCGCTTTGGTGCGCCCTATATCGCCACCGAAGTCGGTTACGCCGTGGCCACGCATGCCGCGCTCGACGCATGGACGACGGCGCAGCAGCAACCCGCACCGGACGCGGCCATCATCGGTTGCTTTGGCGACCCGGGGTTGTTCGCCCTGCGCGAGGTGGCACCGTGCCCCGTCACCGGTCTGGCGGAAGCCGCCCTGATGGAAGCCGCAACGCACGGCACCTGCGCAGTCGTGACGGGCGGACACGCGTGGGGGCCCATCCTCGAACGCTTGCTGCCCACGCTGGAGCACGGGCATACCGTGCGCGACATCCATACGGTCGAACTCGACGGCGCTGCGCTGTATGCTGCGCCCGACGCGGCAGAGCAGATGCTGATTAGGGCGTGTAACGCGGTGCTGCGCCGCCAGGCGGTGGACGCCATCGTGCTGGGCGGCGCCGGGCTGGCCGGACTCGCGCAGAAGCTGCAGCCTCACATTCCCGTACCGCTCATTGATAGCGTGACGGCGGCGGCGCGCCAGGTGTGGAGCGCGCCGCGCGGTGGCCATGGTGCACTGCCGGAATGGGTTGGACGGGGTATTTGACGTGCCGGGGTGAGATCTGGTGGTCCATCCCGTGTTTCGTCCCGTGCCGGAACGGGCTCTGGTGGTCCATCCGGGTTTCGTCCCCTGCCGGGGCCGACTCACTTTCTTTGTCTTGCCAAAGAAAGTAAGCAAAGAAAGGCGCGCCCGATGCGGCGACTTCCCCTTGAATTTCTGTTGCAAGGAGGGAGTGCAGGCAACTCGCTGCGCTCAGACAGGCCTGCACCCTTTTTCCTCCTTGCAACAGAAATTCAAGGCGCCGCATAGGGCAAGGGAAAAGCAAACCCTCTCATGCCTGCGCACTACTTCGTCTGACCTTTACCTGGCACCAAACCGAGTTTGGACGACAGCATGCGGGCCTCGTCGGTTTGGCCGTTCCTGCCCTTGATGGCGCCTTGAATTTTCGTAAGCGGGCGGAAAAAAGACGGGGAACTGTCTGAGCGAAGCGAGTTTTTCCCGTCTCCGCCCGGTTACGAAAATTCAAGGAGGGGGTCGCCATCTCGGGCGCGCCTTTCTTTGGTTACTTTCTTTGGCAAGACAAAGAAAGTGACTCAGCCCCGGCAGGGGATGAAACAAGGAATGCACCACAAACAAAAAAAACAAACCAAAAGCACCACTGCAACCGCTACATATTCCGCCGGTACTGTCCACCCACCTCAAACAACGCATGCGTGATCTGCCCGAGCGAGCAGACGCGCACCGCATCCATCAGCACAGCAAACACGTTTTGATCTTCGATCACCGCCCGCTGCAGGCGCTGCAACATGGCGGGCGCTTCCCGGGCATGCCGCGCATGAAAATCCTGCAGGCGCGTGAGCTGGCTCTGCTTCTCTTCCTCGCTTGAGCGCGCCAGCTCGATATGTGGCGGCACGGCGTTCTCAGCCTCCGGATTGCGGAACGTATTCACGCCAATGATCGGCAGCGAGCCATCGTGCTTGCGCTGCTCATACAGCATCGACTCTTCCTGGATCTTGCCGCGCTGGTAGCCGGTCTCCATCGCGCCCAGCACGCCGCCGCGCTCGGCAATGCGCTCGAACTCCTGCAGCACGGCTTCTTCCACTAGGTCCGTCAACTCATCGATGATGAAGCTGCCCTGGTTCGGGTTCTCGCACTTGGCCAGCCCCCACTCGCGGTTGATGATGAGTTGGATGGCCAGCGCACGCCGCACCGATTCCGTCGTGGGCGTGGTGATGGCCTCGTCGTACGCATTCGTGTGCAGGCTGTTGCAGTTGTCGTAGATGGCGATCAGCGCCTGCAGCGTCGTGCGGATGTCGTTGAAGGCGATCTCCTGCGCGTGCAGGGATCGCCCCGACGTCTGCACGTGGTACTTCAGCTTCTGGCTGCGCTCATTCGCGCCGTACTTGTCGCGCATCGTCACCGCCCAGATGCGGCGGGCGACGCGGCCCAGCACGTTGTATTCGGGGTCCATGCCATTGGAGAAGAAGAACGACAGGTTTGGCGCGAAGTCATCGATATGCATGCCGCGCGCGAGGTAGGCCTCCACATACGTAAAACCGTTAGCGAGCGTGAAAGCAAGCTGCGATATCGGGTTCGCGCCCGCCTCGGCAATGTGGTACCCCGAGATCGACACCGAGTAGAAATTGCGCACCTGGTGGTGCACGAAATATTCCTGAATATCGCCCATCACCTTGAGCGAAAACTCGGTCGAGAAGATGCAGGTGTTCTGCCCCTGATCCTCCTTGAGGATGTCGGCTTGCACCGTGCCGCGCACGTTCTGCAGCACCCACGCGCGGATCTTCGCTTCTTCGTCGGCCGTCGGCTCGCGGTGGTTGTCAGCGCGGAACTTGGCAAGGTTCTGGTCGATGGCGGTGTTCATGAACATCGCCAGGATGGTCGGCGCGGGGCCGTTGATCGTCATGGAGACCGATGTGTTTGGGCTCGTCAGATCAAAGCCGTCGTACAGCACCTTCATATCGTCGAGCGTGGCGATCGACACGCCCGAGTTGCCGACCTTGCCGTAGATGTCGGGGCGCACGGCGGGGTCTTCGCCGTACAGCGTGACGGAGTCGAACGCGGTGGACAGCCGCTTGGCATCCATGCCTTCGCTGACGAGCTTGAAGCGGCGGTTGGTACGGAAGGCATCGCCCTCGCCCGCGAACATGCGCGTGGGGTCTTCGTTCTCGCGCTTGAACGCGAATACGCCCGCGGTGTACGGAAAGCTGCCCGGCACGTTCTCGCGCATGAGCCAGCGCAGCACTTCGCCGTCGTCTTCATACGGTGGCAGCACGACCTTGCGGATAACGGTGCCGGAGAGCGTGGTGTGTGTGAGCTGCGTGCGGATTTCCTTGTCGCGGATTTTGACGACGTACTCGTCGCCGGAATACGCACGACGCAGGTCGGGCCACATGGCGAGCAGCTTGCGTTCGGTGGCGCCGAGTTGTGCGTCGCGCTCGGCGGCTTGCTTGTCGAGCGCGGAGAGCGTCTGCACCGTCGCCCCGGCTTGCTCGAGCATGCGGTGGCTCGCTTGCAGTTGCTGGCGCTCGCGGGCGATGCGGCTTTGTGCATCGACGCGGCGATGGTAGTTGCGCATCGTGTCCGCCAGCTCTGCCAGATAGCGCGCGCGCGCAGGCGGCACGATCGCATCATGGCTGGTTGAACATTTGCCCCCAGGGCGCGGCAATGTGCGGTCGTTCAGCGCCATGCCGCGTTCGGTCAACTGATCGGCCAGCGCGTGGTACAGCGCCGTCACGCCGTCGTCGTTGAAGTGCGAGGCCTGCGTGCCGAACACGGGCATGTCTTCGGGCCGGGCGTGCCATTGCTCCCGGTTGCGCTGCACTTGCTTGGCGACGTCGCGCCACGCGTCCTGCGCGCCTTTGCGGTCAAACTTGTTGATCGCCACCAGGTCGGCAAAGTCGAGCATGTCGATCTTCTCCAACTGGCTGGCGGCGCCAAACTCGGGCGTCATCACGTACAGCGACAGATCGACGTGCGGCACGATGGCCGCATCGCCCTGGCCGATGCCGGAGGTCTCCACAATGATCAGGTCGAAGCCCGCCGCGCGGCACGCTGCAATCGCATCGGGCAGCGCGTCGGAAATCTCGCTGCTCGCCTCGCGCGTGGCCAGCGAGCGCACGAAGATGTTCGGATGGTGGATCGCGTTCATGCGGATGCGATCGCCCAGCAGCGCCCCGCCAGACTTACGCCGCGATGGGTCAATCGAGATGACGGCGATGCGCAACCGATCCTGCTGGTCGAGCCGGAAGCGGCGGATCAGTTCATCCGTGAGCGACGATTTGCCCGCGCCGCCCGTGCCCGTGATGCCGAGTACCGGCGTATGCATCGTGGCGGCGCGTTCATGCACGGCCTGGCGCAAGGCCGGATCAATGCGGCGCGATTCCAACGCGGTGATCAACTGCGCCAGCGCGCGGCGATCACCGTTGGCGACGGGCTCCAGCGTGGCGGGCGCGTAGACGGAGAGATCGATATCGCAACGCCGCACCATGTCGGCAATCATGCCGGCCAGGCCCATGCGCTGGCCGTCTTCAGGGCTGTAGATGCGGGCGACGCCGTAATCCTGCAGCTCACGAATCTCTGTCGGGACAATCACCCCGCCACCGCCGCCGAACACCTGGATGTGCTCGCCGCCGCGGGCGCGCAATGCGTCGATCATGTACTTGAAGTACTCGACGTGGCCGCCCTGGTAGCTGGAGACGGCAATGCCTTGCACGTCTTCCTGCAGCGCGGCGCCCACCACCTCGTCCACCGAGCGGTTGTGCCCGAGGTGGATCACCTCGCAGCCCATCGACTGCAGGATGCGCCGCATGATGTTGATCGATGCATCGTGCCCGTCGAACAGCGAGGCCGCCGTCACGAACCGCACCTTGTTGCGCACCGCGCTTCTCACTAGGGGCTCGGTGGCGGGGGTCGGGTCAGCCGCGCGAGCGGCGGAAAGATCGGTCATGTCTCCACCTTGGTTAAGTGGGCGCCGGCGCTGGAAGTGTGGTCGGCCGCACAAGACGCGGCGTGCCGGTCAGCAAGTCGAACAGACAGTATTTTCGGGGCTGACGTAAACGTCAACTTGCCCCACATCGCACCGCCTCCGCGTAAGCCGATTCTTATTTTTCGGACCGATCTGACGGAAACGTCGCGCAACTTCGCGCAACATCTCCATCACACAAATCACACGAATTCACGTCAGCCCGCGCATGGGCCAGATGGGCGATCGGGCCCCGGGCGTGCCGATGACACATGACCAACACTTCTTCTTTGATCACACGACTTTGCAGCGTCGCCATTGGCGCGGCGCTTCTGGCGGGCGCATCTCCGGCGCAGGCCGACATTTTCGAACCTGGCGATGAAATCTCCGTCCAGGCCAGCGTGTACAACATGCACTACAGCCGGGACGACCACTACATCAAATACTCGCCGCTGCTGGGCGTGGAATGGCGCCGCGACAACGGCTGGCTGGTGGGCGGCGCGGTGTTTCAGAACTCCTTCGGCCAGCCGACGCAGCTGGTGTACGGCGGCTACCTGTGGAACCTCGGCAATACCAATTTCTACGGCAAGCTGACCGGCGGCATCCTGCACGGCTACAAGGGCGAATACCAGAACAAGGTGCCGCTCAACTACAAGGGCTTCTCGCCGGGCATCCTGCCAGCACTGGGCTACAAAGCCGGCCAGTTCCGGACCGAGGTCCAGCTGTTCTGGACCAGCGGGTTCATGGTGACCGTGGGCTACTCCTTCAAGTAAGCCCTCATCCGCCCTGCTTGCCTCTTTTTTGAAGGCGGAATACACCGAGACGCGCCCAACCAGCGCGCGGGCGCCGTCTCGGTGCAACCCCGGCTTGCACACAATCGATACAAATCGCTACAGTCTTGCTTTGGCCGGAAACGGGACGGCCGGAGGGGGACATTCCAATGCCAAGCCGCGCCACGAAGCGCTGGTGTCTGATCGCCTTGCTGGCGTGGTCTGGCCACGCGCTGGCGTGGGACTACACGCCTGGCGCCATCCCGGGGCTGATCAGCGTGCTTGGCTTCCTGACCGCGCAGACACAGGCGCTTGACCGTGCCATCCAGCGCTTTCCCGCCCAGCGCGAAGAGCTGATCCGCGCCCGCAACCAGTTCGATAACGCGTTCCCGCAGGCGCTGGTACGCACGCGCCGCCTGATCGCCGGCATTCCGCTGACGGATGACGAGCGCCAATTGCTGATCGAGCGCGCCCTCGACCTCCATCAACCCAGCGTCGTGACCGCCACGCAAACGGAGCAGACCGCGCATGCCCTGGCCGAGCGCGTGATTGCGCGCGCCCAAGGTGCCCAAGACCGCCCGACACTGCAAGCCCTGCTGGCCGTCGTGTACGACGAACGTCCCGCTGATGAACTGGCCAGCCGCTTTACGCAAACCGTCATGCTGGCGGACTGGCCGAACGCGCGGGGCGCGAACCTGGCGCTGCGGCTGCCGTTCTCGTGGGAGCGCGTGCCGCCCACCGCGCCGCGCAAGCCAGACCCAGCCCGCGTGGCGATTGGTGCGTGGGCCAATCAAGGCGGCTCCGGGCTCTCGCGCATTGAACTGATCGTGCGCCCCACTGAGGGCGAGCCCGAGACCGTGCCCGACAACCGTGAACCCCGCTGGATGCGCGATGCCGTCCGCCAGGCGGTGGCCACGCCGTGTCGGCTCGTCAGTTGGGGCACACAGTCGTTCGGGGGCCGGCCGGGCATCTGGGCGACGTATATCGGCGAATCGCCCGGCCCGCGGGTGGCGCGCGCTGGCGGCAATACGCTGGTGGGCCGCGTCATCATCGTGCCCACCGACGGCGCACTGGTGATGCTGCATATGCAGTCGCCCGCCACCTCGCCCGAGCAGGCCAGCGCCGTGCGCCAGCGCTACGAGAACTTGTGGAACACGGTCGCCAGTTCGCTGGCCGTATCGGCGCCCAAGCCGTAGGCGTTAAACGCACCATCTCGGCGCAATTCCGGCGCGCAATCGCACCAAACACAAGCGCAAACGCCCCAAACATGGGCGAACGAGCCGCTGCGTTCGCCACTCGGGTGGCCGCGCACGGCGGCGGTGCGCCTCGTCACGCTTTTGCACAGACTTGGAACACTTTTTGCGTCTGTCGGCGCTTTTTGCGTCATTTGTGGGCACGCACTGCACCCGGATGGCGCTGCCCATCCACCCGCACGACAACCGCAATGAACACCATCAAAACCGGGGGCGACGCGCTCTTCATCCTGCTGGGCGCGATCATGGTGCTGGCCATGCATGCCGGCTTCGCGTTCCTTGAATTGGGCACTGTCCGCAAGAAGAACCAGGTCAATGCGCTGGTCAAAATTCTGGTCGACTTTGCCGTGTCGACCATTGCGTACTTCTTCATCGGCTATGCCGTGGCCTATGGCGTCAACTTCTTCACCGGCGCCGACGTGCTCGCACAGCAGAACGGCTACGAGCTGGTGAAGTTCTTCTTTCTGCTGACGTTTGCTGCGGCCATTCCGGCCATCATCTCGGGCGGCATTGCCGAGCGCTCGCGCTTTGAGCCGCAGCTGGCAGCGACCTTCGTGCTGGTGGGCTTCGTCTACCCGTTCTTCGAGGGCATCGCATGGAACGAACGCTTCGGCATCCAGCACTGGCTGCAGGCCGTGACGGGTGCGGAGTTTCACGACTTTGCCGGCTCGGTGGTGGTGCATGCGGTGGGCGGCTGGATCGCGCTGCCGGCGGTGCTGCTGCTGGGCGCGCGCCACGGCCGCTACAAAGACGACGGCCGCATCGCCGCGCATCCGCCGTCGAACATCCCCTTCCTGGCCGCCGGTGCCTGGGTGCTGGCGGTGGGCTGGTTCGGCTTTAACGTGATGAGCGCGCAGACGCTGGACAAGATGAGCGGCCTGGTCGCCATCAACTCGCTGATGGCCATGGTGGGCGGCACGCTCACCGCATGGTGGATGGGCAAGAACGACCCGGGCTTCTCGTACAACGGGCCGCTCGCTGGCTTGGTGGCGGTTTGCGCTGGTTCTGATGTGATGCACCCGCTGGGCGCACTGGCCACCGGCGGTATGGCTGGAGTGCTGTTCGTGTGGATGTTCACGCGCGTGCAGAACGTGTGGCGCATCGACGACGTGCTCGGCGTATGGCCCCTGCACGGGCTGTGCGGCGCGTGGGGCGGCATTGCGGCCGGCATCTTCGGTTTGAAAGCGCTGGGCGGGCTGGGCGGCGTGTCGTTCTGGGCGCAAGTCGTCGGCACGGCAGGCGGCATCGTCATCGCGCTGATTGGCGGCACGGTGGTGTACGGCACGTTGCGCAAATGCGTGGGCCTGCGGCTGGACCGCGAGGCCGAATTCATGGGCGCCGACCTGGCGATCCATCGCGTGTCGTCCACGCCGGAATCCGAAACGCACTGGTAAGGCAGGCCGGATCGGCGGAAGGCGCGCGCGGCGCTTGCTACAGTGAACACGCGCAGCTCTTTATCCCCCCAACTGCAGGAGTGCCGCATGCCCGATATCGATGTCGATCCGAACCACCCCATCACCGTCGAAGCGAACCCGCGCCGCGTGACCGTGACGTTCAACGGCTACACCATCGCTGACACGCGCATGGCCCGCACGCTGCGTGAGGCATCGTTGCCGCCGGTGCAGTACATCCCGCGCGACGACGTCCAGATGAACCACCTGGAGCGCACGCAGCATCACACGCATTGCCCGTACAAGGGCGACGCGTCGTACTACACGATCGTTGCGGATGGCGAGCGCGCCGAGAACGCCGTCTGGACATACGAAAGCCCCAAACCCGTTGCGCGCGAGGTGGGCAGCTATCTCGCCTTCTATCCGAACAAAGTGACGATTCAGGAGGCATGAACGCGCCCGTCGCTGACATGCCGTTGTCACGCGCGCGATGCACGATGCGCGCGTTCCTCTTCTCACGGAGCCTCTTCCGTGAAAGTTCGAAACCCGGCGCGGGATGACCCCGTGGCCGGGTATTTTTTTGCCCGGCAGCGGGTGTATCCTGCGCCGATGCTGGACTTCCGCACCTACGGCCTTGCCGCGCCTCCGCACGCACACGACTACATGCAGGTCGTGATGCCCGCGCGCGGCATCCTGGAGATGGACGTGAACGGCCGCGGCGGTCGCGTCGACACGCACCACGCCGCGCTCATCCCCGCTGGTGCCACGCATGCGTTTGAAGCCACGGGCGCCAACCGCTTCATCGTGTTCGACATCCCAGGCCAAGCCGTGGACGCCCCCAGCCTAGGCGGCTTGGCGGATCGCGTGTTCTTCCCCCTCACACCAGGGCTGCGTGCGCTGACCACGTGGCTGCAAGACACCCCCATCGTCGATGCGGCCCTCGCGAATGCCTGGTCGTCGCTGGCGTTGGCAACGCTGGCCACGCATCCGGCCAATCAATCCACGCAGATGCGCGCACGCCCCGATGCACGAGCCGAGCGCGCGTGGCATGCCATCGAACACCGCTACGCCGAACCACTTACCGTGGAAGCGCTCGCCGCCGACGTGGGCGTGAGCGCGCGACGCTTGGCGACGCTCTTTCGCGCCGCGTATGGCACTACGCTGCATGCGCACTTGGCGGAAGTCCGGTTGCGCCACGCGCTGACACTGCTCGAAACCACCGCCCTGCCCATCGCCGAGATTGCCGCGCGCACCGGCTACTACGACCAAAGCGCGCTCACACGCCACCTCAAGGCCGCACACGGCATCACGCCAGCGGCCGTGCGGCGCAGCTAATCCTCACGTTTCCGTTTTTGCCAAAGCGCGGCCGTCTTCACCAAGACGCCGGGCGCATGCACGCGCAAAGTGCCGGTTCGATTGACCCACCCAACCGGACTTCTCATGGCTGTTGGCGACGCTGCGGCAACACACCTCCACCACCCTCAGCACAACGGGCGTGACCAGCTCGTGGGGCTGGGATGCGGCGTCGCGGCTGGCGCGCTATGGGGGATCATTTTTCTCGCGCCGAAGATGCTGCCGCAGTTCTCGCCGCTGGCGCTTTCGGCGGCGCGGTATGTGTTGTATGGCGTGCTGTCGGTGGCGCTCGCACTACCCGTGTGGCGCACGCTGTGGCGCAAGACCACGCGGCGGGATTGGGTGGCGCTGCTGTTGTTGTCGCTGCCCGGCAACCTTCTTTACTACTTGTGCGTGGCGGGGGGCGTGCAGCGGGCGGGCGTTGCGCCGGCATCGCTTATCGTCGGGCTGCTGCCGGTGACGGTCACGCTGGCCGGTGCGGCGGAACGTGGAAGCTTGCCCCTACGGCAATTGGCCTTGCCGCTGCTGATGGCGGTTGCGGGTGTGGTTTGCATCTATCTGGATGCGCCGGCCATGCATGCGGATGCGGGCGGCAGCACTTACTTCATCGGCTTGCTGATGGCGGCAGGCGGACTCCTTTGTTGGACGGTCTACGCGGTGTGCAATGCGCGGTATTTGCGCAAACATCCGCAATTCACCAGCCGCGAGTGGTCGCTGTTGACGGGCGTTGCCACAGGGGCGCTGTCATTGGCACTGGCTGTGCCGGCGTTCTTCGTACCGGGCATGGCGACCGCTTCAGCGCAGCCCGCATCGGCTTGGTTGATGTTCTGGCTCGTGAATGCAGGCGTGGCGCTGGGGGCGTCTGTGCTGGGCAACAGCTTGTGGAATGCGGCCAGCCGCAAGCTGCCGTTGACGCTGTCGGGGCAGTTGATTGTGTTTGAGACGGTGTTTGCGTTGCTGTATGCGTTTGTTTATGAGGGGCGGTGGCCGCATGGGTTGGAGTTGCTGGCGGCGCTGCTGCTTGTCGGTGGGGTGGGGCTTGCGGCGCGGCGGCATGGGTAGGCTTTGGTTTGGGATTTTTGGTTTTGGTGTTTGTGGTTCATCCCTTGTTTCATCCCCTGCCGGGGCTGACTCACTTTCTTTGGTCTTGCCCAAAGAAAGTAAGCAAAGAAATGCGCGCCCGAGATGGCGACCTCCTCCTTGAATTTGTGTAACCGGGCGGAGACGGGGAAAACTCGCTTCGCTCAGACAGTTCCCCGTCTTTTTTCCGCCCGCTTACAAAAATTCAAGGCGCCATCAAGGGCAGAAACGGCCAAACCTACTGAGCACCAGTGCGGGCGCCAAGGCGAAGGGGGACTCAAAACGGTCACTCCGATGGAATACGAAGTGGAGCACCGGCAATCGATGGTTTGCTTTGCCTTGCCCTATGCGGCGCCTTGAATTTCTGTTGCAAGGAGGAAAAAGAGGGGAGGCTTGTCTGAGCGCAGCGAGTTTGCCTCCCCTCCCTCCTTGCGACATAAATTCAAGGAGGCGGTCGCCGCATCGGGCGCGCCTTTCTTTGCTTACTTTCTTTGGCAAGACAAAGAAAGTGAGTCGCCCCCGGCAGGGGGTGAAAGAGAGATGGACCCCAACATCAAAACCAAACCCAAAATTCAGCCCAGTCCATTTGACGCCCCCAAAATTTCATGGATAACTAAGCCCCTACCCAAAAAGGAGCCCCCCATGACCCTCCAAACCTGGCTGGCCTTCATCGGCGCCAGCATCATCATCCTGCTGATCCCAGGCCCGACCATCCTGCTGGTGATTGGTGATTCGCTGGCCAACCGTGGCCGTTCGGCGTGGAGCACAGTGGCGGGCGTGGCCGCAGGCGACACCACGGCAATGGCCGTCTCACTGGCGGGTGCGGGCGCACTGCTCGCGGCATCGGCCACGGCGTTCACGGTACTCAAGCTCATTGGCGGTTCGTACCTCGTCTACCTGGGCATCAAGTCCATCCTCTCCGCGCGCCGCCTGCGCGACGACGCGCCCGAGTCCACCATCCCCGTGCAGCAAAAGTCCGCCGGCCGGCGCTTCCTGTCCGCCTGGACGGTCACGGCGCTGAACCCCAAGAGCATCGTCTTCTTTGTCGCTTTCGTGCCGCAGTTCATGTCGGCCGAGCAGACCTTCCTGTCGCAGAGCGTGATCCTGCTGCCGACCTTCGTGATCCTGGCGGCTGCCAATGCATCGATGTACGCGCTGGCCGCCAAGCTGCTCGCCAAGCGCCTGACCAGCGTGGCCGCGCAGCGCCGCTTTGGCTACACCGGCGGCGCGGTGATGGTGGGCGCCGGCACGCTCACGCTGGGCATGCAAGCCTGATCACCGTACCCGGCAATGCCCCGCAGCTACCTCCGTCCCGCGCCAACCACCACGGCCGGCGCGCACGCCCACCACCGCGTCACCAACATCGAGCTGTTCTTCGATCTGGTGTTCGTGTTTGCGGTGACGCAGCTCTCGCACCTGCTGATCGGCAACTTCACGCTCGAAGGCGGTGCGCAGACGCTGCTGCTGATGCTGGCGGTGTGGTGGGTGTGGATCTTCACCTCGTGGGTGACGAACTGGCTCGACCCAGAGAAGCTCGCCATCCGCATGCTGATGCTCGTGCTGATGACGGCGGGGCTGCTGCTCTCGGCATCGCTGCCGCAGGCGTTCGGCTCGCGCGGGCTGGCGTTTGCGCTGGCCTACGTGTTCATGCAATTCGGGCGCACGGTGTTCTTCCTGTGGGCCGTGCGCGGCGAGTCGCTGGCCATGCGGCGCAACTTCCAGCGCATTGCCACGTGGCTCGGCATCTCGGCGGTGCTGTGGCTGGTGGGCGGCATGTCCGACGTGCCCGTGCGCTGGGTGTGCTGGGTCGCGGCGCTCGCCATCGAATGGCTCGGGCCGTCGATGGGCTTCTACACGCCGGGCATCGGCCGCTCCACCACTGACGACTGGAACGTGGAAGGCGGCCATATGGCAGAGCGCTGCTCGCTGTTCATCATCATCGCGCTGGGGGAATCGGTGCTGGTAACGGGCTCGACGTTTGCCGGGCTCGAATGGAACGCCGCCAACATTGCCGCGATGGCGATGTCGTTCATCGGCAGCCTGGCGATGTGGTGGCTGTATTTCGACACCATTGCCGAGCGCGGCGCACAGACCATCTCACACTCGGCAGACCCGGGCCGGCTGGCACGTCTGGCTTACACCTACATCCACGTCGTGCTGGTGGCCGGCATCATCGTCGGGGCGGTGGCCGATGAGTTCGTGCTGGCGCACCCGGTGGGCCACGCCCATGCGGGGACGACGGTGGCGGTGCTGGGCAGCGCCGTGCTGTATCTGCTCGGCAACCTGCTCTTCAAGTGGGCCATCTTCGGGCGGATTCGCCCAGCGCACCTGGTGGGGCTGGCGGTGCTGGGCGGTGCGTGGCTGCTGGCCGGCAATCTGCCCGCGCTGGTGGTATCCGCACTGGCGACCGGCGTGCTGTGCGGCACGGCCGCCTGGGAGTGGTACGCGCGCTCGTGCGAGACCCCGGAACCCGCCCAGGTACACGGGCACTGAGTGGCCACCCCGGGCCTCCAGGTGGTCACCTGAATTTTCCCATTTTTGGCAATTTCAAAAGGCCACCTACACACCTAATCTGTCAACCAACATGACAGAACACGAGGCCCCCGCCATGATCGACCTCTACTACTGCGCCACGCCCAACGGCCTGAAGATGGCGCTGTTCTTTGCCGAAACCGGCTTGCCGCACCGCGTCATCCCCGTCGATATCAGCCGCGGGGACCAGTTCAAGCCCGAGTTCCTGGCCATCTCGCCCAACAACAAGATCCCGGCCATGGTTGACCATGACCCGGCCGAGGGCACCGAGCCCGTGGTGCTGTTCGAATCGGGCGCCATGCTGCTCTACCTGGCCGAGAAGACCGGCCAACTGATCCCCACTGACTTGCATGGCCGCATGGAAGTGCTCAAGTGGCTGTTCTGGCAGGTGGGTGGCCTGGGCCCCATGGCTGGGCAGATCGGCCACTTCAACGTGTATGCGCCCGAGCGCGTGCCCTACGCCATCGACCGCTACACCAAAGAGACCAACCGCCTGTACGGCGTGCTCGACCGCCGCTTGGCCGATCGCCCGTACATCGCCGGCAACGACTACACGATTGCCGACATCGCGGCCTATCCGTGGATCGTGCCGCACGCCGGGCATGGGCAAGACCTGAACGACTTCCCGCACCTGCAGCGCTGGTTCGAGGCGGTGGGCGCACGCCCGGCCACCCAGCGCGCATACGCCGGTGTAGAACGCGCCTACTCCCGCCGCCGAGAAGACATCTCCGACGACGAGCGCGCCGTGCTGCTCGGCCAGACCGCCGACTCCACCGCGCGCTGATCCCTGCGGGGCCTCCACGCCCCACTCCCTTTTCGCTTTCCTCTTCTGACAGGAGCCGACCATGCCGGCATCGCTGTGGTGGTTGTGCCTGGGCGCGTTCGCCATCGGCACCGAAGGTTTCATGATCGCCGGCTTGCTGCCGGTGTTGGCCGCAGACCTGGGCGTGAGCGTGCCCGCAGCGGGCCAGCTCGTCACCGTGTTTGCCGTGACGTACGCCGTGGGCTCGCCGGTGATGGCGACGCTGCTCGGCAACGTCGACCGGCGCCGCGTGTTGATCGGCGCGCTCGCCATCTTTGCGGCGGGCAACCTGCTGGCGGCGGGTGCGCATAGCTTCGGGCAACTGATGGCGGCGCGTGTGCTGCTGGCGCTGGCCGCAGGCGTGTTTCTGCCAACGGCCAATGCGGTGGCGACCTCGCTGGTGCCGGCGGCGCGCAGCGGCACGGCGCTCGCCATCATCACGGGCGGCGGCACGGTGGCGGTGGCGCTGGGCGTACCGCTAGGTGCGTGGATTGCCGCGCAGGGCGACTGGCGTGCAACGTTCATCGCATGCGGTGTGTTGTCGGCGCTGGCCACGGCGGGCCTTGCCTTTGGCCTGCCGCGCGCCCTGCCGCACAGCGTCACCACGCTGGCGCAGCGCCTGAGCGTGGCGCGCCGGCCCGGCATGCTGGGCGCGCTGGCGGTGTCGGCGCTGTGGGCGGCAGGCGGCTTCACGTTCTACACGTATGTCGCACCGTTCTTTGTGCAGGGGCTGGGCTTTGCGCCGCAGCACGTGGGCATCGTGCTGTTCCTGGTCGGCAGTTTTGCGGCGCTGGGCACGGGCCTGGGCGGCCACATGACCGACCGCGCCGGCGTGGCGCGCGTGCTGGCGGTCAGCAGCGCGGGGATCGTGCTGGCGTTTGCGGTGCTCTCGCTGTCAGTGCAGGTACTGCACGGTGCCACGGCGGGTGCCATCGCCATCGGCGCGGTCGTGCTGTGGGGCATGGCGGGCTGGGGCTTCGGGCCCGCGCAGGCCACGCGGCTGATCCGCCTCGCACCGGAGGTGTCGCCGATCACGCTGTCGCTGCACGCATCGGCGGTGTATGTGGGGATTGCGCTGGGGTCGACGGTCGGAGCGTTGGCACTGGCCCACGGCGGCCCGGGCATGCTGGGCTGGGCGGCAGCGGTGTGCCATGTGGTGGCGGTGGTGTTATGGCGCAACGGCCTTCGCCATGAGCCGGCGCCGGCCACCGAACAGCCAGCCACGTCGGCGGCGCATTAACCCGTCGAGCATCGACTGCGGCACGCCGAGTTCTGGGCTCAACGTGTCGAGAAAAAAGCTCGACGCTTCGCGTTCCGAACTCCACGAACCGAGAAAAAAGGTTCGCGCCCCGAGTTCTGGACTCCACATGCCCGAGAAAAAGGCTCGGCACTCCGAGTTCCGCGCTCGTCGAGTCGAGAAAAAAGCTCGGCGCTCCGGGTTCTGAACTCGACGTGCCGAGAAAAAAGCTCGGTGCCTCCGAGTTCCGAACTTGACGTGCCGAGAAAAAGGCCCCGCGCTCCGAGTTCCGATCTCGGTATGTCGAGAAAAAAGCTCGGCACCCGGCGTTCAGAACTCGGCCTTCGGCTCAGACGCTCGCGTTTGACGTTTTGTTGGAGACAGCAGAAGCGCGTCCCCCGGCACGCCGATCCACATACGGCACCGCAAAGAGGTACAGCCCCGAGATCAGCAAGAGCGCCAGCGGGAGTAGCGGCGCATAGGTGATCCACGCCGGCGGCGTACCACGCGTCATGGCGACAAAGTTGGCGATGACGGTAAGCGTGAACGCCATGGATACCCAGCGGTGCGCCTGTCGAATCCAGGTACGGCCGTTCATTTCGCGCCCTCCTGGATCATCTTCCAGCCGTTGCCGGCCGGGTCGCGAAAACCGGCGTCGACACTGCCGAAGCGGTCGATGGGTTCCTGCGTGAACTCCACGCCGCGCTCGCGCAGTTGCGCGTAGGTGGCGCGGCAGTCGGCAACGGTCAACACCAGCGGCGGCATCGCACCCTTGGCGACCATGGCGCGCAGCGTCTGCGCGGTGGCTTCATCGTGGATGGGTGGCCCGGGCTGGAACAGGCCTAGCTGAAACGACGGCTGCTCCGGATGCTGCACCGTCAGCCACCGGTACGGGCCGTTGCGCACATCGGTGTGCACGCGAAAGCCCAGCTTGTCGACATAAAACGCCAGTGCCGCGTCCTGATCGTCCACGTACAGCCCGACGACATTGATTCCTTGGCTCATCACCGCTCCTGGTTGTGGGTGGGTGACGGATTTGTACCCTCGTCGAGCTGGCGGCGCTTCTCCGAAACTGCTGTGACGAGGTCGGGCCGCTGCGCCGCCTTGAGCACGCAGGCGGGCACGCGGTCGAGCTGCTGCAGCGGGGCATCGGCCTGGGCCTGGCGGCGCAGGGCGCCGGGGCTCTGCCCCGTGATGTCCCGAAAGATGCGGCCGAAGGTGCCCAGGCTCTCCCAGCCGGTGGCGAAGGCGATGTCGGTGATGGGCAGGTCAGTGTCGCGCAGCAGGGCGGCGGCCTGCTCAATGCGGCGCGTGAGCAGGTAGCGGTGCGGCGGAATGCCGAACGCCTGCTTGAACGAGCGCGCGAAGTGCGCCTCCGATACGCCGCTCACCTCGGCCAGCCGCTTGACGGGCCACGCCTCATGCGAGGCGGCGTCCATGCGGTCTTTGGCGCGCAGCAGGCGGCGCAGGAGCGCCGGGTCTTGCTGCGCGCCAGCCGGTGTCTTGGTCACCGCCGCCCGCGTCGGCAATCAGCCGCGCTTGCACTCGCCGATGGCGCCGGCGAGCTTGCGCACGCCCTCTTCCACCTGCGCCAGCGACGAAGTGGCGTACGACAGGCGCAGCGTGGAGCGGTCCGGATCCACCGGGTAGAACGCCGCGCCCGGCACGAAGGCCACGCCGCGCTCAATGGCAACCTTGGCGACATCTGCGGCATTGCGGCCTGGCAAGGCGCCCCACAGGAACATGCCACCGCGCGGGCGGTTGAAGGTCAGCTCGGTCTCGGGCAGCAGCGCACGCAGGCCGCGGGCCATGGCGTGGGCACGCTCGGCATAGGCCGCACGCGTGCGCGGCAGCACCGCTTCCAGGCGCTGGCTGCGCAGGTACGCAGCGGCGGTCGCCTGTGCAAACGTGGAGGTGTGCGCGTCGGCAAATTGCTTGACCATGACCGCGTTGCCCAGCACCGGCTGCGCCGCAATCATCCAGCCCACGCGCAAGCCCGGCGCCATCACCTTCGACAGGCTGCCCAGGTAGATCACACGGCCCTGTGCGCCATCGGTCTGCTGCGACAGCGCATACAGCGACGGCGGCGGGGGCGCGTCGAAGTACAGCTCGCCATAGGGGTCGTCTTCCACCAGAAGCAGGTTGTGGCGCACCGCCACGTCCAGCAGGCGCTTGCGGCGCTCCAGGCTCATCAGCGCGCCGCTCGGGTTGCCGAAGTTGGGGATGACGTAGAGGAACTTGGGGCGCGTGGTGGCGAGCGTCTTTTCCAGCGCGTCGACGTCCAGGCCATCTTCGTCGGTCGGCACACCGGCCACCTTGGCGCCGTACAGCTTGAATGCCTGGATGGCGGCGAGGAACGTGGGCGCTTCCGTCAGCACCGTGTCGCCTTCGCCGATCAGCACCTTGCCCAGCAGGTCGAGCCCTTGCTGCGAACCCGTGGTGACGAGGATGTCGGTGTTGGCGATGGTGGCACCGCGCACCTTCATCAAATCGACGATGGCCTCGCGCAGCGGTTCAAAGCCCTCCGTGGCGCCGTATTGCAGCGCGCGGGCGGCGTCGGTGGCGAGGGCGCTATCGGCGGCGGCCTTCAGGCCTTCCACGTCAAACAGGGCGGAATCGGGAAAGCCGCCGGCAAACGAGATCAGGCCCGGCTTGCCGAGCACCTTGAAGAGTTCGCGGATGGCGGAGGTTTCAACGTTTTGCAGGCGCGGGGCCAGCAGCGATTGCAGGAAATCCATGGCGTGCGTGTGTGGAGTCGTTTGAGTGCCCGCCACTTTACGTGATGTGCGCCCCGCGCGCATGCGAACGGGTCGTCACTGCGCCGCCTACACTCCAGACACCGAATCCGCCCGAGGAGCACCGCATGGCCGTCCGACGCATCGTTCCGAACCTGCATGCCACCGACCCGGCACGCGCCCGCGCGTTCTATACCGAACTGCTTGGACTGGAAACGGTGATGGACCATGGCTGGCTCATCACCTTTGCCGACACAGGCAGCACGATGACGCCACAGGTGAGCATCGCCAGCGAGGGCGGGCGAGGCACGCCCGTGCCGGCGTTGTCGGTGGAAGTGGACGACGTGGATGCGGTGCACACGCGAGCGGTATCGCTCGGGCTGGAGATCGTCTATCCGCTCGTCGACGAGCCGTGGGGTGTACGGCGTTTTTACGTGCGCGATCCGTTCGGTAATGTGATCAACATCCTCGCGCACACATCACACACCTAGAACGCATGAAACGTGGGCGCAGAAAAAAGCCCGCATGCCCCTCGGACGATGCGGGCGATGTGGGCGTGATGCTTAGCGGTTGCCGTTGTGCGTGCGCTTGTCGTGGTGCGTGCGGGTGTCGGTGTCCTTGTCCTTATCGACCACGCGGGTGATGCCACCCGTGGCGGGCGGATCGCTGGCAGGAAACGTATCTTCCACTGCCTTTTCCACCAGCTCCTCACGCTTCTGTGCGTGCGGATTCTTCTCTTTCTTGCCCTTTTCCATGCGGCCTCCTGTTTCAAGCGGGGTTCACCACACGCACGCGAACAACGTGCCTGCGCGTCAGTACTCCTCCCAGTACGGGCGCGAGCCGTAGTACTCGTGCACGGACTCGGCCCAGGTTGGGTCGGCCATCGTGGGCCAGTGGTCCTTGTCGAAGCCCGGGGCCGCGTCCAGACGGTCCTTGTCGGCATCGAGCACAAAGCACTTGCGGTCCACATCGAGCGACATGGCGCTCCACGGCACGGCAAAGAGCTTGTCGCCAATACCGAGGAAGCCACCCACCGACATCACCGCATAGGCGATGCGTCCTCGCTGCACGTCAAGCATCACGTCGGTGATCTTGCCGAGGTCGTCGCCGGTCAAGTTGACGACGCGGTTGCCCTCAAGCGTGTCGGCCGCCATCAGCTCCGGCCCGGGGCCCGGCGACGTGGGGTCGGTGCGTCCGATGATGCGCATGCGTACGCCCGCCGTGCTGCTGGTGCCGGCGCCCAGGCCCGTTGCGGATGTTGTGTAGTCCATAGCAATACCTCCCATGAGTTGAGGTGAAGAACAATGCGCGGCGCTCGCGCGTCATGCACGAGCCCGTGAGCAACCACTGCCATCAGCACAAAACCTGCCAGCGCATCCAGAACACGCAGGTGGACCATTCAGCGGTCACGCACGGCATGGCGCTTGCTCGGTGGGTCGGCGTCGATCCACACCGACCCATACCCACCCACACCGGAGAGCCCCATGAACAAAGCCGAAATTCCTGTGGCGCAACGCGCCGTGCTGGCGATGCTGCTGGACGATCATCGCGAGGTGAAAAAGCTGTTCAAGACATTCCAGCAAGAGAAAGACAAGGGCGCGTCCGAGCAGATCGTGCGTGAGGCGTGTGAAAAGTTGACCGTCCACACGCAGCTGGAAGAAGACCTGTTTTACCCGTTCGTGCGTGACAACGGCGGCGAAGCATTCAAAGACCTCCTGGACGAAGCGGTGGTCGAGCACGCCACGGCCAAGGAGTTGATTCAGCAACTCGCCGGCATGCAGCCCGGGGACGATTTGTTCGCCGCAAAGTTCACCGTGCTGGCCGAGTACGTCTCGCACCACGTGGAGGAAGAGGAAACGGAGCTGTTTCCCAAGCTGATCCACCAGCACGTCGACCTGGCACCGCTGCAAGAGCCCATGACCGCGCGCAAGGAAGCGCTGCTGGCCGAGCACGCTACTCCCTGACAGGACGCCCATCATGCAAGCCACAGTGAGCGACTTTCTTGTCGCACGCCTGTACGAATGGGGGGTACGTCGCATCTATGGCTACCCCGGCGACGGCATCAACGGCATGTTCGGTGCACTGCAACGTGCCGGCGGCAAGATCGAATTCGTGCAGGCGCGGCATGAAGAAATGGCCGCCTTCATGGCCTCGGCGCATGCCAAGTTCACGGGCGAACTGGGGGTGTGCATGGCCACCTCGGGGCCGGGCGCGGCGCACCTCGTGACGGGCCTGTACGACGCCCGGCTGGACCACATGCCCGTGCTGGCGATTACCGGCCAGCAAGCGCGCACCGCAGTCGGCGGGCACTACCAGCAGGAGGTGGATCTGGTGGCGATGTTCCGCGACGTAGCGGGCGCGTTCGTCCACCAGGCCAGCGTGCCGGCGCAGGTGCGGCATCTGCTGGACCGCGCCGTACGCATCGCCATCGGGCAACGCCGCGTGACCGCCCTCGTGCTGCCGAATGATCTGCAGGAAATGCCCTACGCCGCACCGCCACATGCACATGGCACCGTGCATTCGGGTGTGGGCTACAGCGCGCCCACCGTGGTGCCGCAGGCTGTCGATCTGGAGCGTGCAGCCGACGTGCTGAACCGGGGCCGCCGCGTTGCCATGCTGGTGGGCGCGGGCGCGCTCGGTGCCAGCGCCGAAGTGGCGGCCGTGGCGGAAACGCTGGGCGCGGGCGTCGCAAAAGCGTTGCTCGGCAAGGCCGTGCTGCCCGACGATGCCCCCAACGTGACAGGCGCGATCGGCCTGCTCGGCACCGAACCCAGCTGGGAGTTGATGAACCACTGCGACACGCTGCTGATGGTCGGCTCGGGCTTCCCCTACGCGGAATTTCTACCCAAGGAAGGCCAGGCGCGCGGCGTGCAGATCGATCTGGACCCCGGCATGCTCGGGCTGCGCTACCCGATGGAGGTCAACCTTGTCGGCGATAGCGCGCAGACGCTGCGCGCACTGCTGCCGCTGCTGCAGCGCAAGACCGATACGTACTGGCCCGAGCGCATCGCCCGCTGGAACGCAGATTGGTGGAAGACACTGGAGCAGCGCGCGTTGCAGCCGGCCTACCCCGTCAATCCGCAGCGCGTGTTCTGGGAGCTTTCCCCCAGGCTGCCGAGCAACGTGATCGTGACCAGCGACTCCGGCACTTGCGCCAACTGGTATGCGCGCGATCTCAAATTCAAGCCCGGCATGATGGGCTCGCTCTCGGGCGGGTTGGCATCGATGGGCGCGGCGGTGCCGTATGCGATTGCGGCCAAGTTTGCACACCCCGATCGCCCCGTCATCGCGCTGGTCGGCGACGGCGCCATGCAGATGAACAACATGGCCGAGCTGATCACCGTGGCGAAGTATTGGAAGCGCTGGTCCTCCCCCAAGTGGATCTGCATGGTGCTCAACAACCAGGACTTGAATGAAGTCACCTGGGAGCAGCGCGTGATGGAGGGCGACCCGAAGTTCCCGGCCTCGCAGGACATCCCCGACGTGCCGTACCACCGCTTTGCCGAGCTGATCGGCTTGAAGGGGCTGTATGTCGACAAGCCGGAACAACTGGCGGGCGCGTGGGAT
Organism: Ralstonia sp.; assembly: GCA_039592975.1. Lineage (GTDB taxonomy): Bacteria > Pseudomonadota > Gammaproteobacteria > Burkholderiales > Burkholderiaceae > Ralstonia. The sequence goes on from JBCNQE010000005.1 coordinate 194,856, forward strand.
GAAGCACTCGGCGCAGACTGCCCCGTGGTGCTGGAAGTGAAGACCGACCCCGACGTGCCCCCGCTGCCGCCGCACGTCACGCTGCAGCAGGCGCGCAACTTTGCGACGGCACTGGCGTATGGCGACCCGGATGCCAGCGGCGTGCTGCGCGGAACGGCGCGGCAGGTGCTGTCGGCGCTGTTTCCGGTGCACAAGGACAAGGCGTGAACCGGAAACGCGACAGGCTCAACGCACCTCGACGTGTACGGCGCCCGACGCCAGCGGGCGCACATCCACCTCCACCGGCAGAAATTTCTCGATCACGCCGATGTTGGTAAGCAGATGCGATGACGCCGTCACCACCGTCAAGCTGCCGGCACCCGCCAGCGCCATCGGCAACACGAGCTGATCGGCCAGGTACTCATCGACCGCCGCAGTGCTCTGCAGATAGCGCTGCGCCGCGTGAGCGACTTGCTGGCCGATCGTTTCAGCCGTCACGCCGCGCTCGCCAAAGCCGGTGAAGACCTCGGTGACGTGCTCGTGCACGATGTCCAGCACCAGTGCATTGCCGGGGCCTTCTGCGTGACCGAGGTCACGCACCGTGCCTTCGATGCCGGGGACCAAGCGGCCCAGCGTATCCAACTCCCGCCGCGCCACGCCGCCACGCACGCCGGCGACTATGCCTTCGGCACGCAGCGCCTGCTGCGCACCGCGCTCGGTCAGATGCAGCGCCTGCAACGCACCCGCACACGGCGTGACCGTTGCCACCACCTCACCACCGCCCGCTGGGTAGAAGCCGTGGCGCTTGAGCGCGAGCGTCTGCGTCACGCCCATGCGCGTCATCAGCGGCAACCATGCGCGGATGAGGAAGTCGACCGGCGGCGCTGCGCGGTTGTGCGTACCGCCGCTCACCGACACAGTGCTCGGCGCATCGGCAAACCACAGCGCCGGCAAGATCGTCTGCAGCACCAGCGTACAGCTGCCGGCCGTGCCGATGGCGAAACGGTAGTCCCCGCCACGGATGGCGCCGGGTATAAAGCGCAGCGTCTGCGAGCCCGCTTCTGCGCCCTCAACCGTCGCGCCGCTGATCTCCACCGCCGCCTGCACAGCGGTCAAGTGCTGACGCAGCAAACCCGGCTTGGACCGTTTGGCGCGAATGTGCTCGATCTGGAACGGCGTGCCGGTCAGCATGGACAGCGTGAGCGCTGTGCGCAGGATCTGTCCGCCGCCCTCGCCTTGTGCACCATCCAGTTCGATACAGCCGACGGGCTGCACTGCGCGTTGTTCTTGTTGTAATAGGGTGTTCATGGCTTGTTCTTCTTGTTGGTCTGCGCACCCGTCAATTGGGGTGCGCGTTAGCTTGTACAGGGGGTTCGCGTCAGCACGGTGTCGTACAGGAACGCATCCAATGCCGCCGGATTGCCTGTCGCCTGTCGGAAATCTGTGGGCACGTCTTCCTGCGCCAGTGCCTGTTCGATAAAGGCGTGGATGCGCGGGAAGCGTGCACCGTATTCGGCCTCGCCGGATTCCATCTTGATCGCCAGCAACTGGTTGATCTCGTCACGCAGCGCGGCGTCTCTCACCATCACATCCGCCAAGTCGGCAAAGCGCATCGGCGGGATGCCGCGTCCTTCGTCGATCCACTGCGCGGCCAGCAGCGGGCGCAGCACGTACAGGTACTTCTTCATGCGCACGGTCTCGCCCTGCAGGTAGCCGCGAAAATTCTTCGCTGCCATCGACACGTAATGCCAGCGCCCTTTGCGCTCGGAGAAGAACGTGGGCGCCAGCGTACGCATGCGCGCAGCCAGCGACGCATCCTGGCGATACACCACGGGCGAAGCGAGCCACTCCAGCAGCGTCGGGTTCGAGCGGGGCATGAGCTGCAACGCCTTGCGCAGTTCCCAGCCGGAGATGTCCAGCTCATCGCTGATCGGCAGTTCGATCACATCGCGCTGCGGTTCGACGCGCAGGTACCACTCGGGCTGATGCACGTAGACAAAGCGCACGTTGTAGTCACTGTCGGGTGAAGCAAAGCCCCAGCCGCGGCTGCCCGATTCGCAGGCGAAGAGCACGCGCACGTCGTGCTGCTGCTCGATGCTGGTCAGCTCGGCCAGTACGCGTTCGCGGATGGCGTCGGAAACGGGGTGCGAGTACAAGAAAGTCATGGCGATCGATTGTTCTTGTTGTTGACGATGCACCACCGGGCACGGCGCAAATGCACCATGCCCGGACAGCGCGAAGGCGAAGCGCGAGCTTAACCCTTCACACACACCACCTGCCGCAGCGTATGCACGATCTCCACCAGGTCCGCCTGCGCAGCCATCACGTGGTCGATGTCCTTGTACGCCATGGGGATCTCGTCGATCACGTCAGCATCCTTGCGGCATTCCACGTGGGCCGTGGCGCGAATCTGGTCATCAACCGTGAAGCGCTTCTTGGCCTGCGTGCGGCTCATCGTACGGCCCGCGCCGTGGCTGCACGAGCAGAAGGCCTCTTCGTTACCCAGCCCGCGCACGATGAAGCTCTTCGCGCCCATCGAACCCGGAATGATCCCGAGCTGCCCCTTCTGCGCCGACACCGCGCCCTTGCGCGTCACCAGCACATCGCGCCCGAAGTGGGTTTCGCGCTGCACGTAGTTGTGGTGACAGTTCACCGCTTCCACGTCGGCCGCGAACGGCTTGGTGATGACCTTGCGCGCGGCCGCGATCACGTTCTGCATCATCGTGGCGCGGTTACGGCGCGCGTAGTCCTGCGCCCAACCGACGGCTTCGACGTAATCGTCAAAGTGCTGGCTGCCTTCTTCAAAGTACGCCAGGTCGCGGTCCGGCAGGTTGGCGATGTGCTGTCGCATATCGGCCTGCGCCAGTTCGATGAACAGGTTACCGATGGCATTCCCCACCCCACGCGAACCCGAGTGCAGCATGAACCAGACGCGTTGCTCTTCATCCAGGCAGACCTCGATGAAGTGGTTGCCGGTACCGAGCGTTCCCAGGTGCTTGTGATTGTTGGTCTTGTTCAGCTTCGGGTACTTGTCAGTGATGCGCTTGAAGCCATCGGCCAGCTCACCCCACATGGCATCGACCGTTTCCGGCGGCGTGTTCCAGGCACCCTTATCGCGCGGGCCCGGCGTACGGCCGTGCGGCACCGCCGCTTCAATCGCGCTACGCAGGCCGTGCAGGTTGTCCGGCAGGTCAGCGGCTGTCAGCGTCGTGCGCGCGGCCATCATTCCACAACCGATATCCACACCCACGGCCGCCGGGATGATGGCGCCTTCCGTCGGGATCACGCTGCCGATGGTCGAACCCTTACCCAGGTGCACATCCGGCATCACCGCCAGGTGCTTGAAGATGAACGGCATCTTGGCCGTGTTCATCAGCTGCTTGCGGGCGTCGTCTTCTACCGGCACGCCGTTGGTCCAGAGTTTGATGTCGGCGCCGTTTTCAACGTGGAGGGTGTTGTAGGTACTCATGATGCGTTGATTCCTTTGTTGTTGTCGTTGTTCTTCTTGCTGATCGTGCGTCCGCTGCGTCGTGTCACGCGACACGGCTTGCAGCGGATGGCGATCGAATCGATGTAGCCCTTGGCGGTTTCATACCACCATTTCTGCTGCGCGGCGGTCCAGACCTCGTGCTTGCCGCAATCGACGCAGGCGTACCACTGATCAACGTAGTAGCCGTGTTGTGCGAAGCGGGGCAAGCCGGGACCGTAACTGTTGTGCGGTGCCAGTTGCGAAACATCCACCGGCAAACTACCGCGCGGCAGAGGCGGCACGACAGATGGCGGCCGCAGGCGAGCAATCTTTGTCAACTCTCGCCGCTCCTGGCGTCGCGCCATGATGGCGGCGCGCTTCTGTTTACCGCTGATCATGGTGCGCTCCTGATTGGCTGGACAACCTGTCTAGTGCAATGGGTGTGCCAGGTCGCTTCCCATCGAAATTCGCCCGAACTATCCCCTTGATTTCAATGGATTTATTGCAAGCCAACGCAGATGTAGGCACGCAAAACTTCCTGAAAATCCGATCCATTGATATATTGATTTATCTTTTTGGATAGCACCCGGGAATGCGCAAAACCGTCGCCATCGGCTTCGTCGGCACCACGCTGGACTACGTGGGCAAGGGCGCCCAGCGCTGGGAACGCTGGCGGCCCACCGTCGGCCTCTGCCAACAGGACGACCTCGTCATCCACCGGCTGGAACTGCTGCACGACGCGCGCAGCCGCAGCCTGTTCGAGCGCCTGCGCGATGACATCGCCGCCGTATCGCCCGAAACCGAGGTGCGCAGCGTCGAAGTCTCGCTGCGCGACCCGTGGGATTTCGAAGAGGTCTACAGCACGCTGCACGATTTCACACGCGGCTACGCCTTCGACACCGAGGCCGAGGATTACCTCATCCACATCACCACCGGCACGCACGTCGCGCAGATCTGCTGGTTTCTGCTGGCCGAGGCGCGCTATTTGCCGGCGCAGCTTATCCAGACCGCACCGCCGCGCAAGAAGGAACTCGGCAACACAACGGGCAGCTACAGCGTCATTGATCTGGATCTCTCCCGCTACGACAAGATCGCCACGCGCTTTGCTCGCGAGCGGGAGGACACGGTTTCGCTGCTGAAGTCAGGCATTGCCACGCGCAACCCCGCGTTCAATCGGATGATCGAGCAGATCGAGCGCGTGGCCTCGCGCTCGAAAGCGCCGATGCTGCTGTTCGGGCCGACCGGTGCGGGCAAGTCATTCCTCGCGCGCCGCGTGTACGAGATGAAGAAGGCGCGCCATCAGCTTGCCGGCCGCTTTGTCGAAGTGAACTGCGCCACGCTGCGCGGCGACAGCGCAATGTCCGCGCTCTTCGGGCACGTGAAGGGCGCGTTCACCGGCGCGCAAACGGAACGCGCGGGCCTGCTGCGCAGCGCCGACGGCGGCCTGCTGTTTCTCGACGAGATCGGCGAACTGGGCCTGGACGAGCAGGCCATGCTGCTCAAGGCCATCGAAGAAAAGCGCTTCCTGCCCTTCGGCAGCGACCGCGAGGTCGAAAGCGATTTCCAGCTCATCGCCGGCACCGTGCGCGACTTGCGCCAGTGGGTGGCCGAGGGCCGTTTTCGCGAAGACTTATACGCGCGGATCAACCTGTGGACGTTCGACCTGCCCGGCCTGGCGGATCGCCCGGAAGACCTGGAACCGAACCTCGACTTCGAGCTGGTGCGCTTTGCCCGCGAGCATGGCGAACAGGTGCGCTTCCACACCGAGGCGCGACGCATCTACCTGAAGTTCGTCACCTCGCCGCAGGCACGCTGGACGGGCAACTTCCGCGAGCTGTCGGCCTCCGTTACGCGTCTGGCGACGCTGGCCGAAGGCGGGCGCATCACCGAAGCGGATGTGGCGGACGAGATCGCGCGCCTGCAACGCACGTGGGCCGAGCCCGATTCGGCACGCCAGGAGGGCAGCCTCGCCGATTTGCTTGGGGACGACATCGCCTCGATCGACCTGTTCGACCGCATGCAGTTGGAAAACGTGGTTGCCGTATGCCGTCAGTCGGCATCGTTGTCGGATGCAGGACGGCGGCTCTTCGACGTGTCGCGCACGGAGAAAGCGAAGGTGAATGACGCGGACCGGCTGCGCAAGTATCTCGCGCGCTTTGGGCTGGATTGGGCAAGCGTGCGGGCGGACGCCTAGTCATCAGACAGCGCATCGGCTGGCACGGTTATCGGATCAAACTTCGGCAGTGCAGCTGGGATGGGCGGCATCGTGGTGGTGCTCGCGCAGCGCCCCGGGAATGCCCGTACCGGCAAGACCCCCGGCGGCCAGCCATGCGGCGGTAGCGCTGGCAGCGCGGTCGACCAGCTCTCCGCAGCGCCTGTAGTCATAGGGCGAGATATCGAGCGGGCACAGCGGCGGCACCACGGTGATGGGCACCTGTCCGGCCCAGCGCTCCAGGTCTTGCACGAGCTGACGAGCCACCAATAGCGACAGCGCATTGAGCGCATGCTCGATGGCGCTGCGCGGGGCGCGCCGGTCTGCGCAGGCAAACCCTGCTGGCAGCACGACGACACGCGTGGCGCCAAGCCGGATGGCGGCGGAAATGGGCGTGTTGTTGGCCACACCGCCATCAATGAGCAACTGATCGCCAATGCGCACCGGCGGAAACACACCGGGGATAGCCGCACTGGCCAGCACGGCCTGCACGATCTGGCCGGAAGACAGCACCACTTCGGCGCCGGTGCGCATGTCGGTGGCAATGACATGCAGCGGCAACGCAGCCATCTCAAGCACAGCCTGGGCAAAATGCCGCGTGAGCAAGCGCTGCAGGCCGGAGGCATCCACGAGATGCGCGCGCTTGCCACCCAGCATGCCGAACATCGCGCGCCACGACCACGGCATCACGTCGGCGCGCCGGACGCTGCGCCATAGCGCCTCAAGTTGAGCGGTGCCGGCCGCGTGCGGGTTGCACGCAAAGAACGCCGCATTGATGGCGCCGGCTGAAGCACCGATCACCATATCCGGCACCACGCCTGAGGCCACCAGCTCGCGCAGCATGCCGGCCTCGATGGCGCCCAGGCTGCCACCGCCGGCAAAAACGAATGCCGTTTTCTCCGCCCTGTCCATCACCTATGTTGTGCCGCAGCACAAGCGTCCACCAACGTTGGTAGAACTAGAGTAGGACTCCGCGGCGACGGCGGCTAGGAGCGCGCGGACCCACGCGCCGCATCGGCCAGGGGCTTCCAGTGCAGGAAGCCAAACAGCAGGGTCAGCAGCACGCTGCCCAGCAGTGGGCCCTTGTACAGCGCGACCGTCTTGAAGCAGAAAACCACTTCCAGCAGATGCACGGCCACCAGCACGCCGGCCACGATGCGCACCCAATCGATGGCATTTGGCGACAGTGGCAGCGCTGTCAAATAGCTGGCCAGTGCCACGCCATAGACGGCGAGCAGAACGATCTTGCTGAGAAAGTTGAACACGACACAGGCTCCAGGAACGTCGATCGAGAATGCGCGCGCAAGCATACCTGCCAGCACCCAGGCCGCATCCGCTTCAAACGGCCGGGGTAGACCGCGCTCTCGGTTTTGCCCCCACGCCCCAGAAACAGCAGCGCAATAGCACGTGAACGCCGCCTGCCAATCAACAATTTGGTGCATTGAATTGGTGGCGCAAACCACTCCAATATCCACGCCCCTGTCGTCTGCCGGCGTGCGCACAAGCACGCGCCGACCGCCACGATGCGGAGGCATCCGATGTCGCCATCATCGGCGGATCGAACGGGTGCGCGTTCGCGACGAACGCCTGGCAAACACCGACGAAAGCACTGGCCACACTAGAAATCATCGAGGCTGGGCTGACGTCGTCGACATGGTCCAAATCGTGACCGCCAATTGAGACACGGCGGCACGAATTCCCGCACTTGCCGGCGTGAGCCGGTTCTTTTGAGGTGATAACAATAATGAAGATGAAGCGCTTTGCCATGCTGGGGGCTGTGGCAACCGTATTCCTGTCGGCTCAGGCCGTCGCCGATGTTGTCACGGTGGCCCAGGTGCTGCCGCTGGAGGGGTCCGTGGAGCCGTCAACGCGCGCCACCGCGGATGCGGCGGAGTTGTACCTGCGCAAGGTCAACGAGGCAGGCGGTGTGAATGGGCACACCATCAAGGTGGTGACCATCAACGGCTCGAGCAACCTCGACACAGCAGCGCAACGCACCGGGGACGTGATACGGCAGCATCATCCGGCTGCCCTGCTGAACTACTACGGGTCTGCCCGCACCGCCACGCTCATCAAGAGCGGCGTCCTGGATACCAGCCGGACACCGGTGCTCGGGGCCATCGTGTCGTCAACGCAAGTGCGCCAGAACGCAGACAACCGGTGGGTCTTCTACGTACGTGCGGGCCTCAAGAGCGAGGCAGAACAAATGGTGCGGCAAAGCGTATTGCTGGGCGGCAAGCGTATTGCCGTGTTGCACCAGGGGGATGCCTTTGGCGAGGATGGGCTGAACAAGAGCACGGCCGCCATGCAAACCCAGGGGCTCAAGCCGGTGCTGACGGTGCCCCTGGCGACCAAGACCATGGATGCTGCGACGCTGAACAAGCTCGCAGAAACCGTACTGAGCGCTAACGTCGACGTGGTGCTGATGTTCTCTGACAGCGTGAACATCGGCGGCTTCCTGCGGGCCTACCGCGAGCGCGGCGGCAACGCGGTGGTGACAACCGATTCCACCCCATCGGCTGACGAGCTGGTGCGTGCATCGAGCGCGGAACTGGCACGGGGTGTCTGCATTGCCGAAGTGATGCCGGCGCTGGCCAAGCGCAATACCAAGCTGGCACGTGCCTTCGTCGCCGACATGACGGCGGCCGGCCGCCCGGATCTGGCCAAATCGTCGACGGCGCTGGAGGGCTATGCGTCGGCCAAGCTGTTCGTGGAGGCGCTGCGCAAGGTCAACGGCCCAGTGACCGGGGAAGCCATCCGAACCGCCCTGCAGACGCACGGGCCGTTCGATCTGGGCGACTTCGACCTGCATTTCGGGCCCTCGCAGTACGAAGGCTCGCGTTACGTTGATATCGGCATCATTGGGCGAGACGGGCGCGTGCTGAACTAGCGATAACCGATCCATAGCAAGCGGTCCTGAGCGGGGGTGAAGCGTAGCGCATGAACCCCGCTCAGGTGGCGCACAAGGAACGTGAAGCGGTTCCAGGGGAAACACCGCTACTGGATCGCGTAGTCGGCAGCATGGTGCCAGCCGGTCTTGTGGGCTTTTCTACGAATTTTCCGGATAGGCGTGCTTGGCAAGCGCGGCAATCATGGGCGAGCGCTCGTAGTCTGCCCAGGAGAACCGTAATGCTCAGAGCCATCGACGGCGGTGGCGGCGTCCCGATGCCGTCCAAGCCCATCCAACCGCCGCCGGCGCCCAGTGCGCGCGATGTGTCCGATGCCGAGACGGCGCTGAAGAATGCGCTCCAGGGCAAGGCCCCCGACGATACGGCGGCGCTGAAGGCTGCCATGGAGAAAATCCAGCAGACGCAGCCCGCGATCAGCCGAGAGGCGCTTGCGCGGGCCGCCATTCTGCTGCAGGCCGCGCACAACGGCCCGGCGCATACCACGGCGCAACCCAAGGTCGACGCGCTTGAGCAGGCCGCCAGCCAAGTCGGCCTCACGCACGTGTTCGACAACACCACGCTCGACAGCGCCACGCACGCGCTGTCTGACAAACCGCTGGCAACCGACCAGGCCCCGCCCACACAAGCCGTGACGCTGCAAGATGCACGGGCCGCCATTCAGGCAGGGCTCGACGGCGGCATGACCGAAGCCGAAGCCATCAACGCAGCGCGCGCTCAGCTTGGCGGCAGCGAGCAAAACGAGACGGTGCTGAGCGAAGCCGCCCTGACCCTCGCCGCCGAAAAAGCCGTGGCAGACGGCAAGGTGCCGGCCGATGCCGACCCCATCCAGATTGCAGCCAAGCAAGACGTCTGGCTGGGCAATTTCTCCAAACCCGCCATCGACGACGCTTTGAAGGCGCTGCGCGTCGAGCTCAAACCGGCCGCCAACCTGGACGACACCGTCAAGGCCACCCAGACCGCCTTCGAGACTTGGCAGAAAGACAAGGCCGCCAATGCCGACGCGGCCACACTGGCGCGCGACAAGCAGGCCTACCACACCGCCCTTTCCGATGAACTGAACGCCGCTGCCGGCCAGCCCGACAGCCAGTGGCGTGCCGATCCGCTCCAGATCGAGCGGCGCCTGCTTGCCGAGCGTTTGGTCGCGCAACGCAACAGCGCCGCCAGTGGTACGCAAGGCGCGCCTGCCGCCGCCACCGTGCTGAACGACCTGCACGCTGCCGAGATCGTCGACGCCGCGCAGGCCGCGCGCGCGTCGGGCGGCGCCGACGGCAACCTCAAGGCGGCGCAGGTGCTCACCCAGCAGTTGCACGGCGTGGCCAACACCGACCCGCTCTACGCGAGCGTCATGGACGATGCACGCACACAGGACATCCAGTCTGGTGCATTGCAGGACATCACCCACGCCAGCGGCAAGAACCCACACGACACGCTGGTGGCCGAAGGCAACGCGCTATCGCGCTACAAGGACACGGTGCTGTACAAGGGCCTCGTCAACTCAGTGCTGAACGCTGGCATCACGCACGACAACATCACCAAGGTAGGCACGCCCGGCGAGCTGCGTGACATCGCGGCGCTGCTCGAAGACGTGCAGCGTGCCTCGCCAGAACTGGCGCAGGCGCTCTACACGCAAAACCTGCAGGGCAAAATCGACAGCAAGATCAAAGCGGGCGACCCCGAGGTCTACGCCCCCTCCATGCAGACGCTGGACAAGCGCGACGACTACTACGGCCCCATCAGCCGCATCGTCAACGCGCTAGGCGGCCCGAAGAGCGACGGCGCAGCCCATGTCATGGGCAGCCTGAAGTCCTTCCTCTACAACGCGCAGGCCGATCAGGACCGCTACAAGGAAAACGGGTACACGCCGCCCAGCACACCGTTCGACACGCTGGGCCTGGCCAAGGCCAACAATGCATCGATGGCGCCGTACCAGACCATCATCGATGCCGATCCGAACGGCGCGCTGTCGAAAACGCTGCAGAAACACACCGGCCTGAAGCCATCGCCGCCCACGGTACCGGCCGGGCCAGACGATGCGGCCCACCTATCCAAGGCCCAGGCGGCGCTGAACAAGGCACTGGGCGGGGGCACGGCCGATGCGGCCGGCCTGCAGAAGGCGCTCGATGCCGCACGCAGTGACAAGGCCAATGCCGATATCAGCAACCGGACCTGGGCCCAGGCAGCCGTACTGGCACGTGCCCAGGCGGTGACCGTGGCGCGGCAGCAGGACAACACCGGCGACAAAACGGGGGACAAGGCCCCGCAGCCCCCCAGCGACCCCATCGACCAGGCCACCAAGGATGTCGACGGCGCCCAGCTGTTTACCGAACAGGACCTGCAGGACGGCGTGAACGCCCTGCGCAAGGGCACTTTGGCCGCCACGCCGGATGCCAAAACGCCCGACACGCAGCGCGACGGCGCCCAGCCCGACACCACCGCCCATCTGGGCCAACTGGTGGCCAGCGGCATGACGCTGCCTGAGGCCATTGCCGCCACGCGAGCCTGGCTCGGCGGCAACGAACAAAACGAGGCGATGCTGACGCAATCCGCACTGACGGTGGCCGCGCAGCAGCATCTGGAGGACTACTACCAAGACCCGACCAAGGACCCGGTCGATGCCGGAGCCCAGGACCTCGCCAAGCTGAACGTGCTGGACCCAGACGTGCTGCGCGTGACGGCCGGCATCATGAAGCAGGACATCAAGCCTGACCAGAAGGCCCTCGACAGCGCGGTCACGCAGGCCCGCACCGACTACGCGGCGTGGCAAGACGCCAAGGCCAAATCTGACAAGGCGCCCGACAACGCAGACCTCAAAGCCGCTGCCGCACGCGCCCTGCAGTCGTATCACAACGACCTCGACCAGGCACTGAACGTCGCCGCCGGCCACAAGCCCGACGATGGCGATTGGCAACTCAACCCCAACAACGTCGATACCCTGTGGAAAGCGCAGAACGCCGTCACCATGGCCGGCATCGCGCCCGAAATGGACGCAGCGCGCGGTACCGGCAAGGACTCGCCCGAGTTCAAGCAGTTGCTGACGAGCTTCCAGCAATGGCAGATGGGGCTTGGCGCGCAGCAGGTGCTGCGTATCACCGCGCATGCCGCGCAAACCAACGGCGGCCCGGGCAAGGGCGACGCGGCGGCGGCCAAACGGCTCACGGGCCTGCTCGCCGGCATGCAGTCCGGTGACCCGCTGTTCGATCAGGTCATGGGAGACGCGAGCATCTCCGGCTTGCAGCAGCGCGCGCTGGAATCCATCCTCGACCATGCGCCCATGATGTGCATCGCCGCCAACAGCGGCAGCGATTCGCCCCAGGGCCGGCTCGCTGCCATGGGCACGTCGCTCGATGTCTACAAGGGCACGATCTTCTACGCGCAACTGCTGGACGACACGATCAAGGCACCGCAGACCCAGTCGCTGTTTCAGCAGAGCGGCGCCCAGGTATTCGGCAAGGACAAGGGAGACCAGGCCAACGCCGCGGCCGATCAGATGAACGGCGTTGCACCGGACCTGGCCGCAGCGCTGTACCACAGCCAGTTCCAAGGCAAGCTGGACGTGACGGACCTGAAAGCCATGTCGCGCATCTATGCGGCCGCGGGCGGCGCACGCAACCAGGACATGACCGACCTGCGCAAGCAGATCGAGGGCCTGATGCTCAAGCCCATGGACAAGGGCGGACTTGGCACCGACTCGGTGGATTCGCGGCTGAACACGACGTACTTCGTCGGCGGCGATGGCATGGCCGTGGTCACCGGGCAGGATTTCGGGCTGAAAGATGTGAAGGACGACAACGTCCCGATGCAGCTCACGCAGGACATCCTCGGCGACAACATCGGCGACGACGTCAGCAAGGAGATCCGGCGCGAGACCAGCTTCAAAGATTCCCCCAAGCCGCCGGCGCCAGTCAGCACCGCCCCGAACGCCACCAACGCGAGCCCACGGCTGCAGAACGACCTGCACTGGACGCCCGACACCGCAGGCGTGAGCTCTGGCACCACCCCCGGTGTCACCGCCAGCGGCAACACCATCGGGCTGCCCTGGCAGGACGGTATGCACACCGTCACCAGCCAGGCCGAGGTGTACAACGCCGTGGGCCAGGCATACGGGCTGGACCCGACGTACACGGCACGCACGCTGAGCGAGCAGCAAGCCATGGCCGACGGACAGTTTGCTGAATACAACGGCAACGAAGTCGTCTACGACCACAAGGGCCACAAGACCACGCTGGCCCAGGTGGCCAGCCAGCTCATGCACGGCGAAGGCGTGAACACGCCCAGCGGCACCACGCCCGTGGCGCTCACCTCGCTGTCGATGCAGTGGTGGGACAACCGCGAGGGCAAGGGCGACGCCAAGCGCCTGGCCATCATGGAGGGCATCGGCACCGACGGGCGCTATATCGACGTGGGTCCGGCCGATACCACCGTGCGCAACGGCTATGGCGACTGGGAATCGCACAGCGGGCTGGATCGCGGCCTGCTGATCGCGCAGCCGCACTGGGTGGTCGATGCCAATGGCAACCTGATGACCGACGACGGTTACTGGAAGACCTACAAGCCCGACGACCACTGGTACAACTGGGAGCACCTGAAGACCGACCTGGAGATCGGCCTGACGGTGGCGGCCGGCATCATCACCACCGTCGTGCAACCCGAGACGGCTGCGCTGTGGGCCGTGGTGCTGTCGAACCTGGCCGATGCGTATTTTGCGGTGACCGCCGTGGCGGGTGCGGCGCAGTCGATCAAGGCGCTTTCCACCGCCAAGGGTCGCGACGACCCATGGAACTGGGTGGGCCTGGGTGCCAACGTGCTGGGCGGCGCGGCAGGCGTAGGCGGGCTCGTCAACCGCACGGCTGTGGCCGCAGCGCGCGTGGGCGCCTACAACGCCGACTTCATGGAGGCGATCAACGCGGTGCGCATTGCACGCGGCGCCAGCGCGGAAGATGCCGCGCGCATCAGCCTGCTCAATGACAATCGCTGGGCGTTGCGCCCGTTCCAGAACAACCTGACCAACGCCGTGCTCGGCCGCGCGCTGTATGGCTCTCCTGCGGCAACCACCAACGCGGCGCAACGGCTGAATGCCGTGTTCGGCGTCACGCGCAACCCGGGTGTCGTCGCCGATCTCACGCAGGGCACGCTGCGCCTGCAGCGGCTGAATGAGGCCATCCCGCTACTCAACCGGGTGGACGTGCTCGCCAGGCTGCCCGCACGCCTGCGCCGGCTGGCGGGGCTGCAGTTCCTGGGCGGCGGCGCCCTCGCCTATCGACTGATGGGCACAGGCGCGCTCAATGCCAACCTCGCGGCCATGCTGCATCAGGGGCAATCGCTGGCGACATCCAACGGCCAGGCCACGGGCGAAGACTGGGTGCAGTTCTTCACCTCGGCCGGGCTCATGGGTGCCGGCATGGGCGTGGCGCGCCAGCATGGCGCATCGCAGCGGCAGGCCTACGAGGCAGCGGTGGCCGACCTGGCCGCTCCAGGCGTCCGTATGCCCGGCGTGGCGCCCGACCCGCGCAGCACGCCGGCACAGCGCGTGGTGCCCGACCTGGGGCCGCGTGGTGCCGAATCGGCACTCGAGTCGCAGCAAGCGCTGCTTGCCCGGGTGCAGGCAGATGGTGCAGGTGGTGCATTAGGCAACGATGCGGTGTACCGCTTGTATGCCCGCACAGGCGGCGTCACGGGCCCGGAAGACACCATGCCGGGCGACTTCTATTTCCCCCGCCTGATCACACTGGCAGAGCAGCGCCCCGAAGGGGCCTACACCGTGTCGCAAGCCGACGGCGCTTTCGTCGACAGCACCATGCCAACGGAAGGCCGCGCGCGCACCACGTTCTATCACTTCATGCGCGAGGATGGCTTGGTCGACCCGGACGCCGTTACCGAGCGCGTCTATGTCAACGCAAAGACATCCAATGTGCTCGACGTGCTGGACTTCCTGGTGCGCGGCGTGGTGGACCAGCCCGGACGCTTTCCGGGCATCTATGCGGCCAAGGCGTCCGGCCCCGACGCCGCCGGCCCGCGTGCCGACAACATCGTCGTGTATGCCACCGACCGCGCGGCCGTGGACCGGGTGGTGGAGGCATTGCGGCATTACCAGCAGCAGCATCCGGACCACTTCCACGACGCCGTGCCGTCGATGACGGAGGCGCAACTGCGCGGGGTGTCCACCGCGGCGGAACCGACGCCCGCGATGGTCGACCGGCTGCTGCGCGCCATCGACAGGTTTGCCGCCGGCAACACGCAATTTGGTGCCACCGACATCGGCCGCACGCCCAAAGCGGAACAGAGCTTTGGCGGCATCCGTGCCTACGCGATCTCCTTGGCCCAGCACGACACCGTGCTGGCACAGCAGACCGCCGCGCAATACGGCGTACCGTTCGATTACAGCGCCGCGCTGCAGAAAGCCACGAGCCGACGCTTTGCCGAAATCGGCATCGACCCCACCAATCCGGCGCGCAACCTCGGCGGCCCCGTTGCACGCCCGGCCGGCGCGCCCGACTACAGCGGCACCGGCACGCAAGACGGCACCTACCAGACCACGCCGGCCGACCGCGTGACGATGTCGTTTGGCGGCGTACCGCTGCCGCCCAGCGCCCGCGCACTGATTGGCGCCTCCGACACGCTCACGCGCCAATTGCGCCTGCTGCACGACGCCGGCTGGACGGTACGCCTCGGACAGCACAACCGGGGCTCTGCGGTGGACCCCGAGCGCAAGACCATCACGCTCGATGCCAACGCGCCCGATGCCGGGGCGCTGGTCTACACGCTAGGCCATGAGGCCGACCACGCCGTAAAGGTCGAACTTGATCTGCAGGGCCTGCAAGGCCACAACGAGGGCAGCTTCGTGCAGACCTTGCTCGCTGGCGAGGCCAGCGCGCAGGGCAACGCGTTCAACGTGCGCGACGAGGTGCTGGCCGCAACCGGTGTGGACATCGGCGCCCGCGCGCAGATGCCGCAGCCCCTCGAACAGGCCTATGCGCAGTGGGATGCCAACAACCCCGAGGCCTACCTGCGCCTGGCGCAGACCATGGGCAGCATGCGCCCGTCCACCGCGCCGGACCAGACCTACGTGCAGTACTACGCCGCGCACTGGAACGGCGCGGCGCCCGGCACGCCACACATGCCGGCTCCGGCGTCGGCGTCAGCGCCCCCTTCCCCAAAAGCCACCGCGCAGGCGGCCGAATGGCTCGACGTGAAAGACTTGCGCACGCTGCGGCACGTGCCCGGCGCAGAGGTCCCCAGGCTGAGCGATCTGGCCGGCAAGGCCGGCAGCAATACGGTGTTGATCGCGCTTAAAGGCAGTCAGCCAGGCAGCGCGCCCACCATCGTCGCGACCACGCAACTGCGTGACGACGGCACCTTCGCACCACCCCAGGCCGTGGACGGGGGCAAGGTCAACACCCTCATCAAGCGAGCCGTGCGCGGCGATAACGCGGCCATGCGCAAGGCCCGCAAGGACGTCGACTTCTACATCAGCCCCGTGTCGTATGAACGGTTGCAGGCGTTTGGCGGGCCATCGCGCGTCAACAGCGGCGACACCTCGCACGTACTGACGCCCCCGGCCGACAAGATCGACACCAAGGTGGTCGCCGACATCCAGCACCTCGGCGAGGCCAAGCACTACAAGAGCGTGGAAGAGGCGACCAGCGCTGCGCAGAACGACAACATCATCTACGTGATCGACAAGAAGGGCGGTGCGCCAAAAGGCTATGCCACGCGCGGCACCGACGGCACCTGGACGTACCACGTGGACGCGCCCATGGACGGCGCCACCGTGCCCGAGCGCAGCCTCGAAGCCGCCTTTGCCAAACAGCAGACGCACGGCGCACGCTCGCTGCGCAGCGCGCCGCGCGGCGTGCGCTTCGTGGTCAGCTCGGTGCAGCCCGAGACGGTTAAGGAACTGGGTGGTTTCCTGAAACCGCGCACGCTCTGGAAGCAGGCCGAATACGGCATGCCGGCCTTCAAGCCGGGCGAAGTCGTACAGGCCGCCACCACGCTGAGCCGGCAGGCCAATGGCGGCGTCCTGCGGGGGCGCGCGGCGCAGCTTCTGCAATGGCGGCAGCGCACGCTGGAAACACCCATCACGACCGGCACGCCGCTGGAAGCCTCGGCCCTGGGCTACGCCAACGCGCGCATGCTGCCCGAGTCCGACGCCCATGCGCTCGACTACAGCGGGGCGAACATCGCCCACCTGCGCGACCTGGTGAAACAAGGCCAGCTCGAAGCCGGCACGCACTACATCTACGTGTACGAGACGGCCGACAACGCGGGCAAGCTGGGCGGCCATACGCCCATCGGCCGCCTGGAGCCCAACGGAAACACCCTCACGTGGTATGGCACCTGGAACAAGGCAGCCACATCGCAAAACGGCACCCCTGCCAACGAATTGGCCATCGGACACGACAGCTTTGGCGCGGATACCCACTTCCTGCTCACGCGCTTGCCACCCGACCAATTCGAGGCATGGCAGCGCAGCGGCACTGGCCTGGAGATCGGTGTGTTCCAGCCGGTGCTCTCCAGCACCACTACGGCGGCGCTGCCACCCGACGCGCCCAAGCTGGGCAACCTTACGCGCCCGCTGGACGCGGTCGAACTGTTGGCCGGCAAGAAGACCGACCCCTATGCCAGCAATATCGCATTCGAACCCGTTAAGGACCGCGCGCCCGAGGTGGTGATCGCCGATGCGCAGCTCTGGCGCAAGCTCAAGCTCAAGCTGCGTGTGGCCCGCGATGTGGCCGCCAACACCGTGTCGCGCCGCGTGCCGTTCGCGGGCAAGCGCATCGCGCAGCGGTTCTCGGCGGCGGCCACGGCAGACCGGCACATGGTCAACACGTTCCTGCGTTCGGAATTCCCGCTCCAGGCGCGGCTGGCGCCGATGGGCCGGGCATACCGCCTGCGCGACGACCCCGCCAAGGCGCTCGCGTTCATCAAGAAAACGGGCGGCGCCATGCCGGTGATCTCGCTCGTGGTCGATCCGTATTCGCTGCGCGCCGCTGTCGGCAAGCGCCAGGACCCAAGCTTTGTGCAGGCGGCCAAGCAGATCGACGTGAACAACGCCACCATCGACCATGCGAATGCGCAGATCAAATCTGGCAGCGGCGCCGATCAGAAAAAGCTGTTCCTCGACGATCTGCACCAGTCGCATCTCGACAAATGGCTCGACCTCTCGGCACAGACCGGCGTGGTCATCCGCCTGGAGTTCGCGCCGTCGCGGCCACTGATCGGCACCAACGGTCACTTCACCGCGCGCACCAACGACGCGTACGACAACCACGTGCGGCTGTTCTCGATGCTGGAGAAGTGGGGCGCCACCCACCCCGATGCACCCGAGCCCCATGTGATGGTCAGCTTCCACGGTTGGGATACGGTGCTCGAGCCGG
The DNA here is from genome assembly GCA_039592975.1 of Ralstonia sp. Lineage (GTDB taxonomy): Bacteria > Pseudomonadota > Gammaproteobacteria > Burkholderiales > Burkholderiaceae > Ralstonia. The sequence goes on from JBCNQE010000005.1 coordinate 212,799, forward strand.
TGCCGGGCGGGGGCAACGCCAAGCTCGTCGAACAGGTGCTGGAGCGCCCCACACTGCCCTGGGTGCATATGGGCGTGTCGTACGCCACCAATGGCTCTGACGCCATCGCCAACGAGCGGCTGAACACCGCCGTTGCCGACATGGTGCTGCGCTTCGAGCAAGACGGCGCGCCCACCCAGGGCCGGCTGCACGGCGACGATGCCCTCACGCGGGTGTTCGAGCGCCCGTCCAAGAGCCAGTACGACGCCCAGAACCAGGTGTTGCTGGCCGAGATCGCGCGGCTGGGCAAGCAGAAGTACAACCTGTCGGACAGCCAGGTCAACGCGATCATCGACCGCGTCTTCAACGGCAACACGAGCGCGCTCGTCAACCGTGTCCGCGCCACCGAGATCGCCTTTGCCAAGCCGCTGTGGGAAGCCAAGCGGCACTTGAGCCCGACAGAAGAACGCGCCAAGCAGTTTGCCGCCGACTGGACGACCGAGATGGGCGTGGCTGCGCGCCCCGCGGGCGCCAAGGCGCTGCCGGCGTCGGCCAGCAACCCGGCCGCCCCCCTGCCCACCTGGAGGGAGATGGTGGAAAACGAGAACGCCCTGTCGGTGGATGCGTCCGGCGAGCCGCAGAGCGCGGGGCGCGTGGAAACCACGCAGACTGCGCGCAAGATGCTGCTCAAACCGGAACAGGCATCGGCGGAACTCAACGCGCTGGGTGTGGAGGGCGCCAAGCCCAAGCTTGGCACCCGTGCGCGCGAAGTGGCGACCGTGGGGGTCTCCGTGGCAGGGGGCGCGAGCGCGGTGCTATTCGGCATACCGGGCACAGGCGCCAATACCCTTTCGCTGGCCAGCAACCCCTCCATGCTGCTGCTGCGGGTCGGACGCTCGGCGCAGGTGCTGCATCAGGCAACGATGGCGACCATCGAACGGGCCGACCCACGCGTCTTCAGCGAAGCCACGCAAACAATGGTCGACCGGCTGGTCAAGGCACTGCCGGACCACACGTCGGAAAAGACCGTGCCGGCCAACCTGGCAGAGATCGAGGGCCGCCTGCGCACGTTCGTTGCCGAAGCCAACTGGAGCGTGCACAACATCTACCAGCGCCTGGGCCATCGAGAAATCACGCGCACGCAGGCCAGCGAGGCCACACAGGCCGTCTCGGCCGATCTGGTCAAACAGATCCAGGCCGTCTTCAGCGGCACCGGGCTGCAGCAGGTGCATCTGGGCCACCCGCGCACCAAGCTCGGTTATTGGGGCCGGCAGATTGCCATCGGCGGTTACAGCGCGGGGCTGGCCTCGTATGCGCATGCGATGGCGACCAAGGCGTGGACGCTGGCGCACGATTCGGCCATCTGGTATGTGCTGCCCACGGGCGGCACAGTGGCGTCGATCGCGTACACCACCGGCGTGCTGCTCGGGCGCGGGCGCAACATCGACATTGAACAGCGCAGCCGCACAGTACGCGGGCTCGATATCTCGGCGGACACGCTCGCCGCTACCGGCGGCTTGCTGCTCGGCGCGGCACAGGTGGCAGGTGGCGACTACATCAAGGGCGTGCCGATGCTGCTGTCGTCGGGCGCGCTCGGCCTCTCGCGGTTCAGCTCGCACTTTCCGAATGCGTCGGAGTTTGTCAGCAAGCACAAGATCGCCATCGCGCTGCTGCCGCTGTCGGCGTATGCATTCAACCTGATCAAACCGCTGTTCATGCAGGACGACAAGAACAAGCGTCCGCCCGGCACACCGGCTGTCACGCAGTCGCCTAGTGCATCGCCCAGTGCATCGGCGTCGCCTTCGGTGTCACCGTCGCCATCGGTCTCGCCGCCAACCTCGCCTTCGCCATCGGCCAGCGCGACTGCGCCGTCAACCAGCCAACCGCCCAGCCAGCCCCCCAGCACACCGGCGACTCCGCAGCCCACCCATTCGGAATACGTGGTGCAGCCGGGCGATACGCTCGATGGCATTGCCGACCGGTATCGCACTCCGCTGTTGCACGAGGCGCACGTCTCCGATGCGCAGCGCCAGGCCATGTCGGACGAGCAACAGGTCCAGGCAGCCCTGGCGCAGTTGCTGCAGATCAACCCGCAGTTCGCGCATCGCAATGTCGGGCTGATCCACCCGGACGAGCCTATCGTGATCGTGCCGTGAGCCACCCGGGCGTCTTATGGCGTCCGGAAGAAAGCGACGCGGTCATCCTGTCGAGTGATTTGCTCACCGGGTTCCAGTTTTCGGTGAGCAAAGCCTAAGGGGGTGCCAGGCGAAAAATGTGGGGGGTCAGAGGACGCAATTTCGTTATGAAAAAAGGCCGCAGATTGCGGCCTCTTCTTTATGTGCACTGAAGTCCGTAGCTCTGGGCAGCAGCAAAGATGCACTGCTGTTCGAACCTCACAAGCAAGCTCAAAACAGCAGCGCGCTCACTCCACTGTGACCGATTTTGCGAGGTTCCGCGGCTTATCCACATCGGTGCCGCGCGCCAACGCGGTGTGATACGCCAGCAATTGCAGCGGCACCACGTGCAAGATCGGCGAGAGCTGGCCGTAGTGCTCCGGCATGCGGATCACCTGAATCCCGTCGCTCGACTGGATGTGCGTATCCGCATCGGCAAACACATACAGCTTGCCGCCGCGGGCACGCACTTCCTGGATGTTGGACTTGAGCTTCTCCAGCAGCGCATCGTTCGGTGCCACCGTCACCACCGGCATCTGGTCGGTCACAAGCGCCAGCGGGCCATGCTTGAGTTCACCCGCCGGGTAGGCCTCGGCGTGGATGTACGAGATTTCCTTGAGCTTGAGCGCGCCTTCAAGGGCGATCGGGTAGTGCAGGCCACGGCCCAGGAACAGCGCGTTCTCGCGGCGGGCAAATTCTTCCGACCATGCGATGATCTGCGGCTCCAGCGCCAGCACCGCATTCAGTGCGGAAGGCAGATGGCGCAGATGGCGCAGCGCGTCCTCTTCCTGCTCGGCGCTCAGATGACCGCGCAGCTTGGCAAAGGTCAGCGCCAGCATGTACAGCGCGGCCAGCTGCGTGGTGAACGCCTTGGTGGACGCCACGCCGATCTCGGTGCCGGCGCGCGTGAGGAACTTGAGTTCGGTCTCGCGCACCATGGCGCTGGTGCCCACGTTGCACACAGCCAGCGTGTGCGTGTGGCCCAGCTCGCGTGCGTGGCGCAGCGCGGCCAGCGTGTCGGCGGTTTCACCCGATTGCGAGATCACGACGACCAGCGCGTTCGGGTTAGGCACAGTTTCACGATAGCGATATTCGCTGGCCACCTCCACCTGCGTGGGGATCTTGGCGATCGATTCCAGCCAGTACTTGGCCGTGCAGCCAGAGTAGTAGCTCGTGCCGCAGGCCAGGATCAGCACGCTGTCGACCTTGGACAGCACCTCGGCTGCGTTCGGGCCAAACAGGTCGGGGCCAAAGCCCAGCACACCGTCGATCGTGTCGCCCAGTGCGCGCGGCTGCTCGAAGATTTCCTTCTGCATGAAGTGGCGGAACGGCCCGAGTTCCACGGCCGCAGCGTAGCCGCCAACTTCCTTGACTTCGCGCTCGACAATGCGGTCGTGTACGTCGGCCACGGTAAAGCCCTCGCGCGTGATCTCCACCACGTCGCCCTCTTCCAGGTAGGCCATGCGGCTGGCGGTGCCAGCCACGGCCAGCGCGTCGGAGGCGAGGAAGGTTTCGTTCTCGCCAATCGCCACCACCAGGGGCGAGCCGGCACGCGCGCCCACCACAACGTCGGGGTTGTCGCGGGCGAACACGGCAATCGCATACGCGCCGTGCAAGCGCTTGACCGTGGCACGCACCGAGGCGAACAGATCGCCACGCGTGGCGCTACTCGGGTACGTATAGGCCTGGTGGACTAGGTGGGCGATCACCTCGGTGTCGGTTTGCGATTCAAAGCCGTAACCGACGGCCTTGAGTTCTTCTCGCAGCGTTTCGTAGTTCTCGATGATGCCGTTGTGCACCAGGGCGATGGTGTCGCCCGAAAAGTGCGGGTGGGCGTTGACAGTATCCGGCTTGCCATGCGTGGCCCAACGCGTGTGGGCGATGCCGATGGCGCCGTCCAGGTGGCTCGTCTGTGCCTGGGCATCCAGATCGGCCACACGCGACACGGTGCGCGCGCGCTCGAGTTGGCCATCGCGCTGCACGGCGACGCCGCACGAGTCATAGCCGCGGTACTCCAGGCGGCGCAGGCCTTCGATCAGGACGGGAACGATATTGCGCGTGGAAACCGCGCCAACGATACCGCACATGTTGATTTCTCCGGTTGGAGCGTGGCGCTGTGCGCCACACTTGGTATTTCAGTATCGGTGCTCGAGTGCCGAAGCGGCATCCGCTATTTGGCGCAGGCGAAAACCTGTCAGCCTGCTTTCTTCTGCTTCACAGGGCGCTGCCAACTGTCGATGGTGACTTGGCGGGCACGCGACACCGTCAGCTTGCCCTCCGGCGCATCCTTGGTCAGCGTGGTACCGGCGCCCAGTGTGGCGCCCTTGCCCACGCGCACCGGCGCCACGAGCTGCGTGTCGGAGCCGATGAAGGCGTCATCCTCGATGATGGTGCGGAATTTGTTCGCACCGTCGTAGTTGCAGGTGATGGTGCCGGCACCGATGTTCACGCGCGAGCCCACCGTCGCATCGCCCACATAGGCAAGGTGGTTGGCCTTGCTGTGCGCGGCGACCTGGCTGTTCTTCACCTCGACAAAGTTGCCGATGTGCACGTCTTCGGCCAGTTCGGTACCCGGGCGCAGGCGCGCGTACGGGCCAATGCGTGAATCCGCACCCACCTTGGCCTGTTCGATATGGCAGAACGGCAGGATCTCCGCGCCTGCCTCGATGGCCGCATCACGAATGACCGCGTTGGCGCCGATGTGCACGCCATCGCCCAGCGTGACGTTGCCTTCAAAGATGCAGTTGACGTCGATCACCACGTCGCGGCCGCAGGTGAGCTTGCCGCGCACGTCGATGCGCGCCGGGTCGACGAGCGTGACGCCGTCTTCCAGCAGTTGCTGCGCGAGGTTGCGTTGGTGAATGCGCTCCAGCTCGGCCAGCTGCACCTTGCTGTTCACGCCCAGCGTCTCCCATTCGGCCAGCGGGTGCGCGGAGGTGATGGGCACGCCCTCGGTGGCGGCACGCTCGATCACGTCCGTCAGGTAGTACTCGCCTTGGGCGTTGTTGTTGGACAGCGTGGCGAGCCAGTGCTTGAGCTTGGCCGTCGGGCACACCAGGATGCCGGTGTTGACCTCGTGAATGGCCAGCTGCGTTTCGTTGGCATCTTTCTGCTCGACGATGCGCGTGATGCGGCCGGCGGCGTCGCGCACGATGCGGCCATAGCCGGTCGGGTCGCCCAGGTGCACGGTCAGCACGCCCAGGTGGTCATTACCGGCGGCGCCCACCAGCGCACCTAGCGTCTCGGCACGGGTTAGCGGCACATCGCCGTAGAGCACGAGGGTGGGCACGCTTTCGTCGAGTTGGTCCACGGCCTGCATGACGGCGTGGCCGGTACCCAGTTGCTGCTCTTGCGTGGCAAACGTGATATCGGGCGCGCCCACCATCTCGCGCACCCGATCGCCTCCATGGCCCACCACCACCACCAGCCGCGTTGGCGACATGGAGCGCGCGGTTTCAATCACGTGGGCCAGCAACGGAATGCCTGCCAGGGGGTGCAGCACTTTCGGCAGGGCGGAGCGCATGCGTTTGCCCATGCCTGCGGCCAGGATGACGATATTCACAAGGAGATTCCTAAAGTGACGCGAAGCGATGGCCTGCGGCGGGTGTCCACAACCCTCTCATCAGAGGGCCGCAGGTGCCCGCAAACCCTTCTGTGAGGCGCCTTTGCGGCGAATAAGGCACAGGTAAAAAATTTTAGCATGGGGCCCACCCTCCCCCAGAACCGGCCAAACGGTCGAATTGTTGCAATTGCGCCATGACCGGCCTGGTTAGCCTGGGCGCCGGTCATGCAGATGGCGGACACCCGGTCGGCTCCGCCAGGCGGGTTGCACTCAGCTTGCGGCGGGTGCGTCGGCCGGCTTGCGCTCCGCGTTACGCTCAAAACGCACGAACTCGATACGGTCATCGTGCGAGCCGGCAAACACCAGCGGCGCCTGGTCGTAGGCGGTCTGGCCGAAGAGTGCGTCTTCACCAATCTTGGCCAGGCCCGTGGTCAGGCCATTGAAGTCGAACAGGTCGGTATCGGCCAGGTGAGACGGCACCACGTTCTGCAGCGACGCAAAGATGTTGTCGATGCGGCCCGGCGTCTGGCGCTCCCACTCCAGCAGCATCTCCTTGACCTTCTTGCGCTGCAGGTTTTCCTGCGAGCCGCACAGGTTGCACGGGATGATCGGGAATTCCATCGCGCGGGCGTAGGAGGCGATGTCCTTCTCCGCGCAGTAGGCCAGCGGGCGGATAACGATGTGGTCGCCGTTGTCGGTGGCCAGCTTGGGCGGCATCGCCTTCATCTTGCCGCCGAAGAACATGTTCAGGAAGAACGTGTTGACGATGTCGTCGCGGTGGTGGCCCAGGGCGATCTTGTTGGCGCCCAGCTCCTTGGCCGTGCGGTAGATCACGCCACGGCGCAGGCGCGAGCACAGCGAGCACGTGGTTTTGCCCTCGGGCACCTTCTCCTTGACGATCGAGTACGTGTCCGCCTCGACGATCACATACTCCACGCCCGTTTTCTTCAGATAGTTGGGCAGCACGTCTTCCGGAAAGCCCGGCTGCTTCTGATCGAGGTTCATGGCGATCAGCTTGAAGTTGACCGGGGCGCGCTTCTGCAGCGCCATCAGCACCGACAGCATCGTGTACGAATCCTTGCCGCCCGACAGGCACACGAGGATGGTGTCGCCGTCGTCGATCATCTTGAAGTCGCCGATGGCGCGGCCGACCTGCGACTGCAGACGGGTTTCAAGGCGGTGGAAATTATTGGAAAACGTCATGGCATATCGACCCCGCCAGCGCTGAATAATGGCCGGACGGGCGTCAAATCGTGAGGAAAATCAGCATTTTAGCGCGCCGGCGGCGTCGCCTGCAGGGTCGGGCGAACAAGCCTAGAATCGTTTGATTCCCTTAGCTCTACGGAGACAACGATGCGGATTCTGGTGCTGGGTGCCGGCGGTACCGGCGGCTATTTCGGTGGGCGGCTCGCCCAGGCAGGTGCGGACGTGACCTTTCTCGTGCGCCCTGCGCGTGCAGAGCGGCTGCGCGCGCAGGGTCTCGTGATCCGCAGCCCGCACGGCGATGCGCAATTGCCCGTGCAGCTCATCACTGCGGATCAGGCCGCAGCCTGGGGCCATGCCGATCTCGTGCTGCTGAGCTGCAAGGCCTATGACCTGGAAGATGCCATCACGGCGATTCGCCCGGTGGTGGGCGAACGCACGGTGGTGCTGCCGGTGCTCAACGGGCTGGCGCATCTGGATCGACTGGATGCGGCGTTTGGTGAATCGCGCGTACTGGGCGGGCTGTGCCACATCAGCGCCACCACCGCGCCCGATGGCGCTGTGCTGCACCTGAGCAATGGGCAAGGGCCTGCCGTGCACTCGATCACCTTTGGCGAGCGCACACCGCATGCGCCGCGCGAGCGCACCGAGGCCATCCGTGATGTGTTTGCCACGGCGCAGTTCGACTCCGTGCTGGCGGAGAACGTCATGCAGGATATGTGGGAGAAGTTCGTCTTCCTCACGTCGCTGGCCGCGATGACGTGCCTGATGCGGGCGACGGTGGGCGAGATCGTCGCCACTGATGAAGGCCGGGCGCTGAACGAGGCGATGTTTGCGAGTTGCGAGGCGGTGTCTGCGGCGTCGGGGTATCGGATTCGGCCGCAGGCGCGTGAGCGGGGTGTGAATACGCTGACGCAGGCTGGGTCACCGCTGACGGCGTCGATGCTGCGGGATCTGGAGAACGGGGGCCGTGTTGAAGCCGACCATATCGTCGGGGATATGTTGCGGCGGGGGCGGGCGCTGGGGACGGATGTTTCGCTGTTGCGGGTGGCGTTTGTGCATTTGCAGGCGTATCAGCAGAGACTGCTGCGGCCGGCGGTTGCTTAGTTGTTTTTGCGCGTTTGGTTCATCCCTTGTTTCAGCCCCTGCCGGGGCTGACTCACTTTCTTTGTCTTGCCAAAGAAAGTAAGCAAAGAAAGGCGCGCCCGAGATGGCGGCTTCCCCTTGAATTTATGTCACCGGGCGGAGATGGGGAAAACTCGCTTCGCTCAGACAGTTCCCCATCTTTTTTCCGCCCGCTGACAGAAATTCAAGGCGCCATCTAGGGCAGGGTACGGCCAAACCATCTGGGCGCCAGTGTTGGCGCTCAGTTTGTTTTTACTGCCAACCGCCGCCCAGGGCTTGCATGAGTGCAGCGGAATCGAGCAGGCGATCTGCGCGGCTCTGCACCTGCTGCAGCGTGGCTTGATCGACCTGCCTCTGTGTGTCTAGCAGCGCTAGCGTGCTGATGCCGCCGCTGGCGTGGCGGGCCTCTGCGGCGCGTAGAGTCTGCTGGGCTTGGTCGGTTGCGATTGCGCGGGCTTGCAGTGTTTGCGCATCGTTGTGCACGGCATGCAGCGCGTCGGCGACTTCTTGCAAGCCCTGCAACACCGCCTGTTTGTAGGCGGCGCTTGCTGCGTCGTAGGCGGCTTCGGCTTCGCGCTTTTTTGCACGCAGGGTGCCGCCGTGGAAGATCGGCTGCGTGAGCCCAGCGCCCAGGTTCCAGATGCTCGAGCCTGCGCCGAGCAGGTTGCGGAAACTGGTCGTCTCCGAACCCAGGCCTGCGGACAAGGTGATGCGCGGGAACAGGTTGGCGGTAGCGACGCCCACGTTGGCGCTCGCCTCGTGCCACATGGCTTCGGCGGCGCGAATGTCGGGGCGGCGCTGTGCGAGGGTGGATGGCAAGGACACCGGCAGCGGGTCCGGCAAGCGCAGCGCATCGAGCGTGGGCAACGCCGGCAGCTCTGCGCCGGGCTCACGGCCCAGCAGCACCGACAGACGATGCCGCATCTGTGCCGCCTGCTGCAGGAGGGGCGGCAACGTAGCCTCCGTCTGCGCGACCTGCGTGCGCTGCGAAAACGCATCGACCTTTGCCACAGCGCCCACGCTGAGTCGGCGTTCGGTGATGTCGCGTTGCTGGCGCTGCTCCGCCACCAGCCGCTGCGTGGTCGTGATCTGCGCATCGAGTGCGGCAATCCGCACCACCGTCGTCACCACATTGCCCGCCAGCGACAGGCGCGCCGCCTCCACCTCGTAGCGCTGCGTATCCACCTGCGCGCGCGATGCTTCCAACGCCCGGCGCACGCCGCCAAACATATCCAGCGCGTACGACACCGACAGCGACGCCGAGTACAGCGTGAACGGCCCCGGCTTGGGGGTATTGAAACCAAACGCCTCCGGATTGACCTGCTGGCGCACCGCAGACACGCTGCCATCCACAGAAGGCATCGCATAACCGAACTGCGCGTCCGCTTCAGCCTGCGCCTGCCGCAAGCGCGCTTCCGCCTGCGCCACCGACGGACTCCCGCGCAGCGCTTCATCCACCAGCGCATCCAGCGCCGGCGATTGAAACAAGTGCCACCAATCCGCCGGCACGTTGGCATCCGCCAGGTGCTGCGCTTCGCCGCCCGGCACCGGAGCCGACACGGTTTGCGCAGGCAGCTGCTGCGCGGAATAGTTGGCGGCAACAGGTGCGGCCGGCGCCTTGAAATCCGGTCCGACAGCACAACCGCCCATCACAAGTGCAGCAGCCAAAACCGGAACGCGGCCCACCACAAATCGCCCAAGCGCCAACACGGGTGTCCAGACGGTGTGGCCGTACCCTGCCCTAGATGGCGCCTTGAATTTTCGTAAGCGGGCGGAAAAAAGGTGGGGAACTGTCTGAGCGAAGCGAGTTTTCCCCACCTCCGCCCGGTTACGCAAATTCAAGGGGAAGTCGCCATCTCGGGCGCGCCTTTCTTTGCTTACCTTTCTTTGGCAAGACAAAGAAAGTAAGTCGGCCCCGGCAGGGGACGAAACAAGGGATGGACCACCCACGCCATCACCGCGAAACCTCAAGAGCGTACGCATGGCCACCTCCTCAATCCAACGTCTTGCGATAGAACCGCAGCGCAATCCCCAGCACCACGACCGTAAACAGCATCAACGGCCAGATACTCGGCCACAGCTCAACCCACCCATTTCCCTTGAGCAAAATCCCCCGTGTGAGCCGGTGGAAATACGTCATCGGCAACACATTGCCAATCACCTGTGCCCACTTCGGCATCCCCACAAACGGAAACATGAACCCCGACAGCAGAATGCTCGGCAAGAAGTAGAAGAACGTGAGCTGCGTGGCCTGCAGCTGATTCTGCGCAAGTGACGACAGCGTGATCCCCACCGTCAAGCTGGCCACAATAAACAGCAGCGCCGCCACGTAGACCATCCACACGCTGCCGACAAACGGCACATGAAAGACGAAGTACGCCGCCGCCAGAATGATCGTCAGCTGCACCAGCCCGATAAAGATGTACGGCACGATCTTGCCGGTCATCACCTCCAGCGGGCGCACCGGCGTGGCAAGCAGGTTTTCCATCGTGCCGCGCTCACGCTCGCGCGTCATGGCCAGGCCCGTCATCATCACCATCGTCATGGTGAGAATGGTGCCGATCAGGCCAGGGATGATGTTGTATTGCGTGATGCCTTCCGGGTTGTAGAGCTTGTGCAGACGCACGTCGAACGGCGGTGCGCTGCCGCTGCTGTTCCCACCACTCGCACCGACCAACGGCGACAGCGCACCCTTCATGTCCTTGCTGACAACGCTCTGCACGAGTTGCGAAACGGAGGCCAGTGCCATGCCGGTCGCCGCCGGGTCCGTGGCATCGGCCTCGACCAGCAGAGAAGGCTTTTCCCCGCGCACCAGCTTGCGCGTGAAATCCGGCGGGATGGTTACGACAAACTGAAGCTGCCCCTTCGCCAGCGCCTCGCGTCCGGCGGTTTCATCGGGCAGCGTGGTGGTGACGTCAAAGTATTGGGAGTTGCGCATGGCAGCCAGAAAGCTGCGCGTGAACTCGCTCTGGTCGGCGGCAATCACGCCGGTCAGCAGGTGCTTCGGGTCGGTGTTGATGGCAAAGCCAAACAGGAACAGCTGCATGACAGGAATGCCAATCATCATGGCGAACGTCACGCGGTCCCGCCGCAGTTGCAGAAACTCCTTGAGCACCACGCTCCACCAGCGCACGAAGGAAAAGCGCTCGCCGTTGAGCTTCATGGCCGCGCTCCATAGTTGTCGGACGAGCGCCGCATCATGTGGATGAACACGTCTTCCAGGCCGGTGCTGATCGGCTCGGTGCGCACGCCTGCTTCGCTGGAGAGATGGCGCAGCGTGGTCTCCAGCGCTTGCGCATCGGCACCCGTCACGTGCAGCACGGATCCAAACGCGACGGTCTGGTCCACTCCCGGCTGACCTTCGAGCCTTCGCCCCAAGTCCACAAGATTGCCGCCTGAAACCGACCACGTCGACAAGTGCTGACTGGCAATCACGTCGGCAGCCGTGCCTTGCGCCAGCAGTTCGCCATAGGCGATGTAGGCGAGCTTGTGGCAACGCTCGGCCTCATCCATGTAGTGCGTGCTGACGAGCACCGAAATGCCCTGCGCGGCAAGCCGATGCAGTTCTTCCCAAAAATCACGGCGCGCTTTCGGGTCGACGCCGGCGGTGGGCTCGTCCAGCAGCAACAGCTCCGGCTTGTGCAGCATGCAGGCCGCCAGCGCGAGCCGCTGCTTCCAACCACCCGAGAGCGCCCCAGCCAACTGCTTGGCGCGCGACGCCAGCCCGAGATTTTCCAGCGCGTGGTCGACCACCTCGCGGCGATTGGGCATCTCGTACAGGCGCGCCACAAAGTCGAGGTTCTCGCGTATGGAGAGATCGTCCCAGTAGGAGAACCGCTGCGTCATATATCCGACACGGCGTTTGATGTGTGCGGATTCCTTCAAGATGTCGTAACCGAGGCACGTGCCACTGCCGCTGTCCGGCGTAAGCAGCCCGCACATCATGCGGATCGACGTGGTCTTGCCGCTGCCGTTGGGGCCGAGAAAGCCGAAGATCTCGCCGCGCGCGACCTGCATGGAGAGATCTTTGACGACGTGCTTGTCACCAAAGTGCTTGTTCAGGCCATGCACGTCGATGGCGTAGTCGCCACCACCACGGCGGTTGTCAGCGGCGCTCATGGCAACGTCACCTCGACCGGCTGGCCGGGGCGCAGCTTCGGGCCATCGGCTGCCGTGGGCCGTGCTTCCACCATGAAGACGAGCTTGTCGCGCGTGGTGTTGCTGTAGATGACAGGCGGCGTGTATTCCGCTTCCGTGGCGATGTAGGTGACGGTGGCATTCACATCAGCGGCGCAGCCATCGCAGTGCAGGCGCGCGGACTGCCCAGGCTTGAGCGCGCCCACCACGCCCTGCGGCACGAAGAAGCGCACCTTCACGTTGTCTGGCGGCAGCATGCGCACCACGGGGCTTCCGGCGCCGACCCACTCGCCTTCGCGATAGAGCGTGTCGAACACCAGGCCGCCCTGCGTGGCCTTCTGCGCTTTCTGGTCCAAGCGCCATTGCGCTTGCGCCACGGCAGCACGTGCCGCTTCCACCTGCGCAGACTGCGCGCGAATCTGATCATTGCGTGCAGGCAACTGCGCAATCCGCAGTTGGTTCGTCAGTTCGCGCACGCGCTGCGCATTCGTCTGCGCGGTCGAGCGACTGCTATCCAATTGCGCCTGGGCGATGCCACCGGCGCGGAACTGCGCCTCATCGCGCGACAACTGAATGGCCGAGAGCTTGTCCGCCGACACCGCCTGCGCCAGTTGTGCGCGCACGGCATCCACTTCCGGCACGCGCCGGCCAAGGTTCAGATCGGCGAGTTGCGCCTCGGCGGCTTGCAATTGCGCGGCGGCCTGTTGACGCGCAGCCGCTTCGTCCACGGCTTCCAGTACGAACAACGGTGTGCCAGCGTTGACGCTCTGCCCGCGCTGCACGCCCAGGTGTTCGAGCCGCCCACCCACGGGCGAAGCCACGTAGACGAACTCGCCTTCCACATAGCCTTGGTAGGTGGGGGTGTCCTGCTTCGTGCAACCTGCCAGCACAGCAACGGCTGCTACCAGACATCCGGCCCCACCCTTCCACATCACTGGACGCATGCGCCCTCCGAATCACCGATTGACCGACTTGTTCGATTTGCCCGACTTGCGCCCTTTGCGCTTGGCCTTCTTGTCACTGTCATGCTCCGGCGCGACGGCAGGGCCAATGCCATGGAGCAGCAGCGCAGCCACGTGCTGGCCGATCGCTTCATCGCTCACTTTGTCGGCCAATGGAAAGCGGCCCCACAGCGTGCGCGTGGCCAACGGCAGCATCGCCAGGCCAATGACCGACACCATTACCAGCGGCGGCTGCAGCGCCGCATTCACTACGCCGGCGGCCTGCGCACGCGCGAAGCTGTCGACCAGCAAGGTGGCGCGCTCCAGCGCAATGCGCTGGATCACACGCTCACGCAACTGGCCGCCTTCAGTGGCGATCTCGCGAATCCATAACGTCGGAAACCACGGCGTGGCCGATGCCACCGCCACCATACGCTGGGCAACTCCGGCCACGGTTTGCGCCAGATCCGGCAGGTGGACATCGCTTGCGATCAGCGCCAGCGCCGGCCCCGTCACTTGGTCGACCAACGGTCGGATGCGCGCCTCTACCACCGCGTCCAGCAATTGATCGCGCGTCTTGAAGTGGTAATGCACCATCGGCGCGGTCACGCCGGCCTCGCGGGCGATGGCGGCCAGTGTGGTCGGCCCGACACCATCCCGCGCGAACAGCGTGACGGCGATGTCGAGCAGCCGGTCGCGCAAGTCGTCTTGCGCGGGACCATCTTGACGACGCGGGCGTCCTGGCCCACGAGGAGGAAGTTTGCGGGTTGCCATGCCGCAGATATTAATTGTCGAATTAATTAATTTCAAGGCAGCCGATTTGCGCTGGCGCAAAACAGCTTGGCAGTGTGCGAACGGCTAAGCCTTCATGGAAGCATCAAGTTGCGCGAGGCGCACCAGCAACCGGTCTTGCGCCTCACTCGGAAAGCTCGACGTGCGGCGCACTGCAAACACGGTGTTCAGACAGCGCCGCGCCGCGATCGGGCGCACGACGCGCAGGCGCCCACGCTCCACCGCATCTTGAATAGCGTGCAGCGGCAGCACCGACCATCCCATGCCGGCCTCCACCAGCGTGCTGACCTCTTCCAGGTCGGATACGTGATGTGCACTCACCGTGGTTTCCGGCATGCGCCTGAACAGTGCCTTGAACCAGAGCCCATACACGGCATCCGATTCGTCATAGGTGACGAGCGGCAGTGCGGCGCAATCGGCCAGCGTGCGGGGGGCGTCACGATCACGCAGGGCCCGGGCGCCGCATGCGAGCACGAATTCTTCTGTGTACGCGGCGTGGTGCTCGAACAGGCGCGAGGTGCGTGGCGTGTAGACGAAGCCGAGGTCTGCCCGGCCGGATTCCACGTGCGCGAAGACCTCCTCGTCGCTGCCAAAGGCAAGCTCCAAGCGGACATCGTCGAGCAGCGGCGCATCGGATTCGGGTGACGGCGTCAGCAGCGCCGGCATCAGCACGTAGCGGCCAAAGCTTGACCCGCTGGCGAGCTTGAGCGACACGCGTTCCGTTTCGCCGCTGTGCAGCGCGGCGCGCAGCTCGTCCAGGCCGGCAAACGCATCCCGGCACCAGGCTCGCACGGAGGCACCGGCGCGCGTGAGGACCAACTTGCGCCCCGAGCGCTCGAACAGCGGTACGCCCAGCCATTGCTCCAGCTGCCGCATCTGGTACGAGAGCGCGGGCTGCGACACGGCAAGGCGATCCGCCGCACGCACGAAGCTTCCCTCGTTGGCGACGGTCAGAAAGCTATGCAAATAACGCAACGGAGAGTGCGACATAAACGGAAAAGTGGCGCCTTAATCCATCAAATTTTTGGATCGAAAAACGAAAAACATTCGATTTGATTTCAAGTCTGTCAGATCGCACAATCCGCCGCAAGAACACGACGGAGGCCATCATGACGACCGCAACGCAACATCCGAGCTACGCATTGGAAGACCGATATGGCGCGCGCAACTATGCGCCGCTGCCCGTCATGCTGGAACGCGGCGAGGGCGTCTGGCTGTTCGATACCGATGGGCAGCGCTACCTCGACATGATGTCGGCGTACTCGGCGGTCAGCTTTGGACATTCCCACCCCAAACTCGTGGCCGCGCTGGTGGAGCAGGCGCAGCGCCTGACACTCACCTCGCGCGCGTTCCACAACACGGAGCTCGGCCCCTTCCTGGCCGACGTCTGCCGCGTCACGCGCATGGACCGCGCGCTGCCGATGAACACCGGCGCCGAGGCCGTCGAGACCGCCATCAAGGCCGCCCGCAAATGGGCGCGCGAAGTGAAGGGACTACCGCCCGAAGCGGCGGAGATCATCGTCTTTGAAAACAACTTCCACGGCCGCACGACGACCATCGTCGGGTTCTCTTCGCATGAGCAATACCGCTACGGCTTCGGGCCGTTCGCAGCGGGTTTCCGGCGCATTCCGTTTGGCGATGCCGATGCGCTGCGTGCCGCCATCGGGCCCAATACGGGCGCCATCCTGATCGAACCCGTGCAGGGCGAAGGCGGCATCGTCGAGCCACCGCCGGGTTACCTGAAGCTCGCCCGCGAACTGGCGACGCAGCACAACGCACTGCTCGTCTGCGATGAAGTCCAGACCGGCCTTGGCCGCACCGGCGATGTGCTGGCGAGTTGGCATGAAGGTGTGGAAGCCGATCTGGTGGTGCTCGGCAAGGCGCTGGGTGGCGGCATGGTGCCGGTGTCGGCCATCGCCGGGCGCGAGGCTGTGATCGGGGTGTTCCATCCGGGTGACCATGGCTCCACGTTTGGCGGCAACCCGCTGGCGGCGCACATCGGGCGCGCGGCACTGGCCTTGCTGATCGAAGAACAACTGCCACAGCGTGCCGCGCGCGTGGGCGCAGCGTTCATCGACGAACTGAAAACGCTCATCGGCCACGGCGTACGGCAAGTGCGTGGGCGCGGCCTGATGATCGGCCTGCAGCTCGATGCCGACATCGACGCACATGACTTCGCCTTCGCGTTGGCCGAACGCGGCGTGCTGACGAAGGACACCTACGGCAACGTCGTCCGCCTGACACCGCCGCTGGTGATCGGCGAGGCGGAACTGGCGCTGGCGCTGGAGGCGATCCGCACGACGCTGGCCGACTGGCCGCGCCGCAAAGCGGCTTGAGCAGGACTTGCAAGGGGAGTGACATGACCAACATCGACCTGATCGGCGCGGCCATCGGCTGCGGTGCGCAAGACGACGGCTGCAAGGATGGCCCGCGTGCGCTGCTGCAAGCCGGCGCGCTGGCGCGTCTACAGACACCCAACGCGCAGGCCGCGCTCGTGCATGACATCGAACTGGCGGCGTCGGCAGGCCACAGCCGATCCGCACGGCTCGCAGCGCTGCCGGGGGTCGCCGGGTTCTCGCGCGCGCTGGCCGATGCGACGGCCCACAGCGTGCATGCGGGGCATGTGCCGGTCGTCATCGGCGGCGACCACTCGTGCGCCATCGGCACGTGGTCGGGTGTGGCCAACGCGCTGCGTCAGGATGGGAAAGGCGGGCCGCTCGGCCTGATCTGGATCGATGCCCACCTCGACAGCCACACACCGCAGACAAGCGATTCCGGCGCCATCCACGGCATGCCGCTGGCGGCGTTGCTTGGCCATGGCGCGCCGTCGCTCACAGAGATACGCGATACCGCGCCCAAGCTGCTCCCACAACACGTCGTCGTCATCGGTGCGCGCAGCTATGAACCGGCTGAGCGTGCGCTACTCGATCGACTTGGCGTGCGCG
The DNA here is from genome assembly GCA_039592975.1 of Ralstonia sp. Taxonomy (GTDB): domain Bacteria; phylum Pseudomonadota; class Gammaproteobacteria; order Burkholderiales; family Burkholderiaceae; genus Ralstonia. The sequence continues at coordinate 229,657 of JBCNQE010000005.1, forward strand.
TGATCGACGCCAACGAAGTCGCGCGCGTTGGCCTGCGCGCGGTGATGGCCGATGCGATCCGCTTGGTGACAACGGGCACAACGGCCTTTGGCGTAACGCTCGACCTAGATGCCTTCGACCCCGCCGTGGCGCCGGGCGTGGGCTCACCGGAACCCGGCGGCCTCACCGGCCAGGACATGACACAGGCGTTGGCGGCCTGCGCGCGCGATGCCCGCTTTGCGGCATTCGAACTGGTGGAATACAACCCGCGCCATGACAAAGGCGGAATCACGGCGCGCTTGGCGCTCGACCTGCTGCGCAGTGTTGCAGAGGCGTTGCACGCCCGGCGCCACGAATATGCGACTGCGGCTTGAGCCGGCGGCCAGCACCAAAACTCAATTTGGCGCCAACAGGGGCACCCGGACGGTTTGGCCGTTGACTTTCCGGCCCTAGATGGCACCTTGGATTTTTGTTGCGGGGAGGATAAAGGAAGGAGCCTTGTCTGAGCGCAGCGAGTCTGGCTCCTTCCCCTCCCCGCGACACAAATCCAAGGAGGGGGTCGCCATCTCGGGCGCGCCTTTCTTTGCTTACTTTCTTTGGCAAGACAAAGAAAGTGAGTTAGCCCCGGCAGGGGATGAAACAGGGATGGACCAACAGCATCAGTCCTTGATGCGAAACACCTCCACCCCCACCGACTCACAATCCGGATACACATCCGGCTTTTCCGTCGACACGCGCGCAGCCAGCACGTGCGGGTGCTTGAGCATGGCCGTCAGCACATCATCGCAAAGCGTCTCCTGCAAGTGGATATGCCCTTGCGCCATGCGCCGCGCCACCGTCTCGCGCATGAAGTCGTAGTCCACCACCTCATGCAGCTTGTCTTCGGTGGGCGACGAATACTCCAGCGGCACATACAGCTCAATGTTGATCAGGACGCGCTGCTCGCCCTTCTTCTCGAAGTCGTGCACGCCGATGTTGATCTGCACCTCGTAGTTGCGCAAAAACATGCGGCGGCAGTTCGACAGGCGCGGGTGGGATAGCAGGGAAAGCATGGGAACGTCCGGGGAAAGATTATTCAGTGAGGAACATCACGTCGCGGGCCAGCGGCATCAGGTGCTGGCCTCCATCGACGAACAGCGTGGTGCCAGTGACGGCGCGCGCGGTGGCGAGATAGCACACCGCCTCGGCAATGTCTTCCGGCGTGGACGACTGGCCCAGCGGCGTCATCTGGTGCGCGCGCGCAAACCCGCCTTGCGACTGGTCGCCCGACACCATGGTGATGCCCGGCGCGACACCCACCACGCGCAGCGCAGGCGCCAGGGCTTGCGCCAGTTGCATGGTGGCCGTCGACAACGCCGCCTTCGACAACGTGTACGACAGGAAATCCGGGTTCAGATTGTCGAGCTTCTGGTCGAGCAGATTGATGACCACGCCACGCACAGCGTTGTCGTCCGGCTGCGCAGCGACAAGCGCACGATGCAGCTCGCGCGACAACAGCAGCGGTGCTGCCACGTTGGTGCGCATGTGCGTATCGAGCGACGCGTAGCTGAAACTCGTTGCCACGTCGTACTGGAACAGCGACGCGTTGTTGACCAGGCAGGTGGGCGTACCCAGTGCAGCGATGCAGTCGCCAATGAGGCGGCCGGCGGCGGCTTCGTCCGACAGGTCGGCCTGCAGCACGGCGGCGCGGCGGCCCATGGCGGTGATCTCGGCGGCCACGGCGTCAGCCTCGGCGCGCGAGCGGTGGCAGTGCACAGCCACATCCCAGCCATGGCGCGCCAGGGCCAGGGCGATCACGCGGCCCACGCGGCGGGCGGCCCCCGTCACCAGCGCAATGCGGGCGGGCGGGGTCGATGCGGCATTCGATTGAGTCGGCGTCTGCGCCATTGTTTACAATCCGGCGATGAGCAAAACCGTGAGTTTACCGCTTCCCAACGAGGCGGCGCAGGCGCAGTCCGCGCACCTGTTCGCCCTGATCGCCGACGCCATTGCGGCCGCCGGCGGCTGGCTCCCATTTGACCGCTACATGGAACTGGCGCTCTACGCGCCGGGCCTGGGCTACTACAGCGGCGGCGCGGCCAAGTTCGGCCGCCGCGTGGAAGACGGCGGCGACTTCATCACCGCGCCCGAGCTGACGCCGTTCTTCGGCCGCACCGTCGCGCACCAGATTGCGCAGGTGCTGCAAACGCTGCCCGAAGGCCAGCGCCACGTGCTGGAATTCGGCGCCGGCACGGGCAAGCTGGCCGCCGATATCCTCACCGAACTCGATGCGCTGGGCTTGCGGCCCGACAGCTACGGCATCGTCGAACTGTCAGGCGAGTTGCGCCAGCGCCAGCAGGAACGCCTGACCGCGCTCGGCCCCGAGTTGGCGGCCCTCGCGCAGTGGCACGACACGCTGCCCGCGCCGTTCACCGGCGTAATGGTCGGCAACGAAGTGCTGGATGCCATGCCTGTGTCGCTGTGGGCGCGGCGTGGTGGCGTGTGGCACCGGCGCGGTGTGAAGCTCGACGCCGAACAGGGCCTGCAATGGGAAGACCGCCTGGCCGATGCGGCTGAGGTGCCAGCGAAGCTCGCCGCCCTGCCCGGCACGGATGACTTCATCACCGAATCGCACGAAGCCGCCGAGGGCTTTATCCGCAGCACGGGCGCGGCGCTGGAGCGCGGCCTGCTGCTGCTGATCGACTACGGCTTCCCCGCTGCCGAGTACTACCACGCGCACCGCGCCAATGGCACGCTGATGTGCCACTACCGCCAGCACGCGCACGATGATCCGTTCTGGCTGCCAGGCCTGCAGGACATCACCGCGCACGTCGATTTTTCCGGGATTGCCCAGGCGGGGCAGGAGGCTGGGCTGGAACTGCTCGGCTACACGAGCCAGGCGCGCTTCCTGTTGAGCGCCGGCGTGGGCGAACTGCTGATGACGCTCGACCCATCCGACCCGATGCAGTTTCTACCGGCCGCCAACGCGGTGCAGAAACTACTGTCGGAAGCGGAAATGGGCGAGCTGTTCAAGGCCATTGCGCTGGGCAAGGGCATCGATGCGGCGCTGCCGCTGGTCGGCTTTGCCGATGCCGACCGTTCGAACCGCTTGGGGTGACCGGTCAGGCTGACGCGGCCTTGGCCGCCTTGGCCTCGAGCGCACGCTCGGTCTGCTCGGCCTCGTAGCGGCCGATCGTGCCGCGCATCCACCAAAGCAGCGCCAGACCAGGGAAGGCAAACGCCACGGTCATCAGATAGAACGCGGGCCAGCCGTAGGCTTCCACGAGGTAGCCCGAGGTTGGCCCCACGTACACGCGGCCGATGGAAGCCAGCGCAGACAGCAACGCGTACTGCGTCGCCGAGAACGACCGGTTGCACAGCGCCATCAAGAGCGCCACGAACGCCGCCGTGCCCATGCCGCCACAGATGTTCTCGATACCGATGGCCACCGCCATCGTCCACAGATGCTGCGGCGTGACGGCCAGCACCCAGTAGCCCAGGTTCGACACCGCCTGCAGCACGCCGAAGAGCAGCAGCGCACGCACCAGCCCCAGGCGCACCATCAGCGTGCCGCCGTACAGCGCGCCGACGATGGTGGCGGCCAGCCCCAGCGTCTTGTTGACAATGCCCACCTCACCGGCCGAGAAGCCGACGCCACGGATGAGGAACGTGGTCGACAGGCTGCCCGCAAACGCATCGCCCAGCTTGTAGAGCACAATCAGCGCCAGCAGCGCCCATGCACCGCGGCGCGAGAAGAAATCCTTCAGCGGCCCAACCACCGCTTCCTGCAGGCTGCGCGGCGGGCGTGCCGACACCTCAGGCTCGGGCGACCACAGCGTCGTGAAGATGCCCAGCGCCATCAGCCCGGCCATCAGCAGGTACATGTTGCTCCAGCCCATCACGCGATCGGCCAGATAGAGCGCCAGGCCACCCGATACCAGCATCGCGAGCCGGTAACCAAGCACCTTGACCGCCGCGCCAACGCCGCGCTCGCTGGTATGCAGCACATCCGTGCTGTAGGCATCAAAGACGATGTCTTGCGAGGCCGACAGAAACGCTACCAACACCGCCAGCCCGGCCAGCGTCCACAGCGCAGCGTGCGGGGGCGTAAAGGCCATGGCAGCAATCGACAGCACCAGCCCCGCCTGCGTGAGCACCAGCCAGCCCCGGCGCCTGCCCATAAGCGGCGGCGTGAAGCGGTCCATGAACGGCGCCCACAGGAACTTGAAGATGTACGCCTGCCCGACCAGCGAGAACATGCCGATGGTGCGGATGTCCAACCCCTCCACCGTCATCCACGCCTGCAGCGTGCCCGAGGTGAGCGCCAGCGGCAGGCCGGAGGCAAAGCCCAGCATCAACATCGCGCCGATGCGGCGGTTGCGGAAAACGTCGAGGTAATCGTGGAAGGTCATGCGGCGGGCCGGAGGGGAATGCGGGTGCGGGCTGCCACGTAGCGTGGCCGGGTGCGTTGGCCGATATTATGTCCCAGTGATCCGGCCCACCACCCATATGTCTCGTGTAACACGCCTCGTCTTGACCGCCTTCGGCCTCGTGCTGGCCACATGGGCCACCGCCATGGACGGCCCGCTGCCCGTGCCCGCCGACGGCGTGAAGCTGGAAGCGCCGACCACCACGTCGCCCAACATCCGCCTCGTCATTCCGTCGGACGAAATCGAAAAGCGCGCGCTGGCGGAGTACAGGCAGGTCGTCGACAACGCCGCGAAAGAAGGCGCACTCGCCCCCGACAACGTGCCGGATCTGATCCGCATCCGCGCCATTAGCAAGCAGCTGATTCCGCAGGCGCCGCGCTGGAACGCCGACGCCGCGCACTGGCAGTGGGAGGTCAACCTGATCGGCGCCAACCAGGTGAACGCGTTCTGCATGCCCGGCGGCAAGCTGGCCGTGTTCTCGGGGTTGCTCGAACAGTTCAAGCTGACGGACGACGAACTCGCCATGGCCCTGGGCCACGAGATCGCCCACGCATTGCGCGAACACGCGCGCGCCCGTGCCGGCCAGCGCGAGATCACCAACCTGGGCGCCAACGTCATCTCGCAGCTCTTCGGCTTCGGCAACCGCGGGGATACGGATCTGGGCGAAGGCGCCAAGATGCACCTGCTCGCCTTCTCGCGCGCGGAAGAGACGGAAGCCGACCTCGTCGGCATGGACATCGCCTCGCGCGCTGGCTACGACCCGCGCGCGGCGCTTACGCTGTGGCAGAAGATGGGTTCCATCGGCGGGGTGGAGCAGAAGCAGTTTCTGTCGACGCACCCGTCTGGGCGCACGCGCATGGTGGTGCTCTCGCGCCATCTGCCCGAAACGCTGCCGCTGTTTGCCGATGCGCTGCACATGCCGATGGCAAAGCTGCCGGAGTATCGGTCGAACATGCAGTATCTGGGCGCGGCGCCGATTGATAATGCCGACGAGGCGCCAATGCAGCCGATGGTGCGACGGTAACTGGCGCGCTGTCAGCGCCCGCGCGGCTGCAGAGGAACGGCCGGAGCCGGGCGGGCACGCTGCCCGTGCCGAGAGAGCGCCATCCCCGCCACCGTCGCGCCCAGAATCAGCAGGGCGCCCGCCGTCTGCACCGGCGTGAACCATTCACCCAGCACGAGCGCGCCAAGCACCGTGGCCGTCAGCGGACTCAGCAACGAGAGGAAGGTCACGTCCGCGCCGAGCACACCAATGCCGCGCACCCACAGCCAGTAACCGAGCGCGGTGCCGATGGGCACCAGATACAGGAAGCCGACGACATTGCGTGCCGTCAGCGCAGGCGGCAAACCTTCCACAAGCAGCGCCACCGGCAGCAGCACCAAGCCGCCCAGCGCGAGCTGCCATGCCGCCAGCGCGAGCGGCGTACCGATGCGGCCCCAGCGCTCGATCAGCACCGTACCTGTCGCCATCGACAATGCCGCCGCCAGTGCAGCAGCCACCCCGATCGCGTCCAGCTTGGCCTCCGGCCCGAGAATCAGCAAACCCACGCCCAGCGAGCCCGCCAGTGCGGCCGCCAGTTGCGCAGGCCGCGGCTGGCGACGCAGCAGTGGCCACGCCAACAGCCCCACCACCAGCGGCTGCGCCGACATGATCGTCGCGGCCACGCCGCCCGGCAGGCGCTGCGCCGCCACGAACAGCAGCGCGAAAAACACGCCAATGTTGGCCAGGCCGAGAAACATCAGCGGCAACAGCTTGTCACGCGGCGGCAGGCCCGGGCCGAGCAGCATCAGCAGCACACCGGCCGGCAACGCCCGCAGCGCACCCACCAGCAGCGGATGCCCGACCGGCAGCGTTTGTGTGAAAACCAGGTAAGTGGTGCCCCACAAAATGGGCGCCAGGGCGGTGACCAACATGACAGCCAAGCGATTAGACGGCACGGTGCCTCCCTTTTAATATTTCGATATCGAAATAAATAGACAAGCGAAATTACGCGGGAAACCGCCCGCTGAACGCCAGTTCGTTGACTGGTCGACGCGGCGTCGGCCCCTCGTGCTCCTGCAGGGGCCCCGGCAGCGACGACAGCGCTCCGCGACGCCCCACCGCCACGGCAATCTCGATGTGAAAGCGTTCCGGCACCTGCAGCACCGCCCGCGCCCGGTCGTAGTCCACGCCCGCCATGGCGCGCGCGTGATAACCGAGGCTGACCGCCTGGAGCGCCAGTTGCGCCCACGCGGCGCCCGCATCAAAGCTGTGGGTGCGCGAAGGCACGGCGTCGGCCGCATCCCCAGGACGAACGAGCGTATCGGACAACACGAAGATCAACGCCGAGGCGTGCTGCGCCCAGTCGCCATTGAACGGAACGAGCAAACTCAAAAAGTCCGCCCAGTGCGCATCGTCGCGGCAGGCGTAGAGAAACCGCCACGGCTGATAGTTGTAGGCGGACGGCGCCCAACGCGCCGCCTCCAGAATACGCAGCAGATCGGCCTCGGGCATGGGCTGGCCGTCGTAGGCGCGCGGCGACCAGCGCGCCAGGAACAGGGGATCGATCGGATGATCGGCGAGTCGTTCGGTCATGGGTTCCTTCCGTGTGCCAGTGCGGCCCGACGTCAATTGCCCCGCATCGGCAAACCCGATACGATTTCAAGCATCTCGACATCAAGTAGTTTGACGTCAAAATACTAGAATGAGGTTTTCGATGCGTCAAGGCGATCCCGGCAATCCCCCATCCTCCCAAGGGGGACCCATCGACAACATCCTCGCGCAATGGCGGCGCGAGCGGCCGGACGTCGACCCGAGCCCGATGGCTGTCGTGGGCGAGATCTGGCGCGCTGGCGAGCGGCTGCGGCAAGGCGTGGTCGCCAACGTGGCGAGCGCGGACCTGGACTTCGCTGGCTTTGACGTCCTGCTCACGCTGCGCCGCAACGGCCGCGCCCAGGCGCTGTCCCCCTCCGCACTGGCCAAGGACATGATGCTGTCCACCTCGGCCATGACCAACCGGCTGGATCGGCTGGAAAAGCGCGGCCTGATTGCCCGCAAGACTGATCCAGAAGACCGGCGCGGCTTGCAGATCATGCTGACGGACGCCGGTTTCGCACTCGTCGATGGGCTGGTCGCCTCCCACGTGGAGACAGAAGAGCGGATGCTCGCAGCGTTGAGCCAGGCGGAGCGGGCGATATTGCGGGAGTTGTTGGGGAAGATTGGTGGGGCGGACTGACACACCAATTGGCCAACGCAATCAAAGAAGCGCGCCCATTCTTAGGACGCGCTTTTTTGTATCCCAAGAGTCGATTGCATTCGTATACGTTTGCATGCATTTGTACTATGCTGGTTTACAAGCGAACTTGAGATGGGTTCCGCCATGCAAACCGTATCCGTACGCATTCCTGAAGACGACCTCGCGTGGTTGTCGAACCTTCAATTGGCCAGCGCCTCCAGTCCGAGCGACAAGATTCGCGCGTTGCTCTCCGACGCGAAACGGCGCGCAAGTGGGGAGAACGATTTCGCGAGCTGCGTCGCGCTTCTGCGCGAACAGATTCGTCCGCTGCAGGACGCCGTCCAGGCCCATGAGCACACCTCCCACAGCCACTCGGAGATCGTATCGCTGCTCGCAGCGCAGTTGCCGGAACTCATGGCAACCCTGATCACATCGAAGCTGGAAGGCCAGCGGACGCATGAGATGGCAGTGGAACTCGAAGCACGACTGACCGCCAAGGCCATGCGCATCCTGCTGGGCCTGCTGCGCCTGGCCGTCACTCAGCGCCCACCGGCCTATCAGAGCACGGTACTCAACCCTTACGTGGCCGAAGTCCAGGAACTGGCGCAGATCATCCAGCCTGCGCGCGAGCCATCCTGAGCACAGGCTCGCTACCTCTGCACCGCAGTCCCGTCGTTCTTGCCTGGAAAGGAGCCAAGCACCATGACAACCGATCGCCTGGGAACCCGTGTCAAGCGGCTACTGAGCGCCAACGTGCACGCACTTGTCAGTTCATTGGAAAGCCGCGCGCCGCAAGCCGTGGCCGAGCAATACCTGCGCGAATTTGACGAGGTCATCGCACAGGCCCGCAACGATCTGGGCAAGCATGAGGCAGCGCGCTACCAGGCCGGCAAAGCCATCACGCGCATCAACAACGAGATCGAGCGGCTGACTGAGTTGACGGCCACCGCGCTGGCCAAGGGCGATGACGCGGCTGCCCGCGCCGGCGCGGAACGGCAGATCGATCTGGAAGACCAGTTCGGTGCGCTATATCAAACGCTGCAGGAGTCGAACGAGCGCGCGCAAGCGGCCGAATCGGACCTGCTTGGCCTGCGAGCCAAGCGCGCTGAAATGGAAACCGCGCTCAACGAAATGATCGCGGCACGCGGCGCTGCCCAGAACACGGCACAGCTAGAGTCCGCTGCCGGTTCGGCGGTCGGCGCGCGCGCCGAGCAACTGGAGAACGGCTTCAACCGCACCATGGCGAGCGCCACCGGCACGCTGGGGCTTGGCACCGGCAAATCCACTGCCGACCCGCTCCTGCTCAAGCGACTCGAAGCGATTCACAAGGCGGAGCGTGTGAACGAGCGGCTTGCCCGCCTGAAAACCGCGCGCACCGGGTCCGCCGATGCCATCGACACATCGCCACTGGATCAACTTGGAGCCATCGACAGCCATGGGTGATCTGCTGCTGCCCGGCAACGCACCCTTCGTCGTTGCCATCGGGTTGATGGTGGTGATTGGCGCGCTCGAAAGCCTCTCGCTACTACTCGGGCTGAGCTTGACCGAACACGCTGGAAGCCTGCTGGTCACGCACTTTGGCTTGGACCACGGCGAGGCGGGCGCGGAGCCGGGTGCCGTCGGTCAGTTCCTCGGCTGGCTGCACATCGGCCGCATTCCGCTGCTCATGGTGCTGATCCTGTTCCTGCTGGGTTTTGCAGTGGTCGGGCTGTCACTCCAGCAGGTGCTGCGTGTCGTCACGGGCTGGATGGCGCCGCCGGCTTTTGCGGCCGTCCTGGCGTGTGCCGGCGCGTTGCCGTTCGTGCGCCAGATGGGCGGCTTGATCTGCCGCTATCTGCCACAGAACGAATCCACGGCAGTTTCTGAAGAAGCGTTTATCGGCCGGACGGCGCAAATCGTCACTGGCACGGCCTCAGAAGGCGTACCGGCTGAAGCCAGGCTGATCGACGAGTTCGGCCAACCGCACTATGTGCGTGTTGAACCCGATGAACCCGACCAGTCGTTTTCACGCGGTACCACCGTCCTGTTGGTCTCACGCGTATCGGGTTCGCACTATCGAGTCATCGCGAACCCCCATCCTGATCTGTTGTAACCCGCACGACCTCGCCTCGATGGCGAAGCAGTTGCAGTTCCTTTTTTGAAGGGAGTCAAAAAATCAATATGGATGCCATCATCTATTGGGGGGCCCTGGGGCTCGCCGTCATCATCGCGTTATGCGTCATCGGCCTGATCTTTGCCCGCCTCTACGTGCGCGCTTCCGCCGAACGCGCGTTCGTGCGCACGGGCCTGGGTGGCCAGAAAGTCATCATGAGTGGCGGCGCCATCGTCCTGCCGGTATTTCATGAGGTCATTCCGATCAACATGAACACGCTCAAGCTCGAAGTCAGCCGCGCTTCGCGTGACAGCCTGATCACCAAAGACCGGATGCGTGTTGACGTTGTGGTCGCCTTCTTCGTGCGCGTCAAGCCAACGTCGGAAGGCGTATCCACGGCAGCGCAGACACTCGGCCAACGGACGATCTCGCCGGAAAACCTGCGCGCCCTGGTGGACGATAAATTTGTCGATGCACTGCGCTCCACTGCAGCGCAGATGACCATGCAGGACCTGCAGGACGCTCGTGAAAAGTTCGTGCAAGGCGTGCAGAACACCGTTGCCGAAGACTTGACGAAGAACGGCCTGGAACTGGAAAGCGTCTCGCTCACCAATCTTAATCAGACGTCGAAAGAGTTCTTCGATCCGAACAACGCGTTCGACGCGGAAGGCCTGACCAAACTCACGCAGGAAACCGAGCGCCGCCGTCGCGAGCGCAACGAGGTGGAGCAGGATACGGAAGTCTCGGTGCGAGAGAAGAACCGCGATGCGCTTTCCAAGAAGCTCGAGATCGAGCAGCAGGAAGCGTTCATGAAGCTGGAGCAGGAGCAACAGGTCAAGACCCGTGCGGCGGAACAGAATGCGCGAATCGCGGTGTTCGAGGCCGAACGCCATCAGGAAGCCGAGCAAAGCCGCATCGCAGCCGAGCGCCAGGTGCAGGAGTCGGAGATCCAGCGCGAGCAGGCCGTGCGCACGCGCAAGGTCGAGGCCGAACGCGAAGTCCGCGTGAAGGAGATCGAGCAGACCAAGGTCACGCAGATGGCGGCCATCGAACAGGCCAAGGTGACGGAGATCGCCACGCAAGACAAGGCCATCGTCATTGCAGAAAAATCGGAAGCGCAATCGCAGGCACAGGCGCGTGCGAACGAATCGCTGGCTGAAGCCGTCAAGTCGGAACAGTTGGTCGAGACCACTCGCCGCACCGCAGAAGCCGACCGAGCGAAGCAGGTGGCGCTGATCGAGGCGGCCCAGGAGGCGGAGACCAAGGCCGTGCATATCACCACCCAGGCACGTGCTGAACGCGAAGCTGCACAGATGCAGGCGACGGCCATCGTTGAATTGGCAGAAGCTGCCCGCAAGAAGGGGCTGGCCGAAGCCGAGGCACAGCGCGCACTGAATGACGCCATCAACGCCCTGTCTTCGGACCAAACGAGCCTGAAGTTCAAGCTGGCACTACTGCAAGCCTTGCCTGCGGTGATTCAACAGACCGTCGAACCGATGAAGGCCATCGATGGCATCAAGATCATTCAGGTCGACGGGCTCAACCGCACTGGTGGCAACGGCGTCGATGGCTCGGGGCCAGCACACACCGGCAACAATCTGGCCGAGCAAGCCATGTCGGCGGCCCTGTCCTATCGGGCACACGCACCGTTGATCGACTCGCTGCTCAACGAGATCGGATTGAGCGGAGGTTCGCTGCAAGGTTTGGTGCCCGGTCTCGCCAACCCGGGCAATCTCAATACCCACAGCGAAACCGCCAAGATCAGCGTCTCTGAGCACGCACACGTGGCACCTCCGATCGACGGCGCATCGGTTCACAACGGGCAAGGTGACAGTAACTCGCTCGTTTGAGCGCAATGCCACACCGGGAGAACGCGCCTTCGGGCGCGTTTTTCTTTGGCAACCGCAGCTTTCTTCCTTCCACCGTTGCCCACACAGCCCCGCTCCGGCCGACGAGAACGAACTCCACCCCAACACCCCCGCAAGCAGACGGGTCGCGCGCGCAGCCATTCCTCATTACGATGGCTCCCCATGCATGCGAGGGGCGTGCCGTGTTGTGCCGAATGGGGGAAAAGCCGTGAGCCTGGCCGTGCTATGTGTACTGGTGATCGTGGCGGCCGTATGCGCGGCGCACGGTCGGCGTCGGGCTGCGCGCTCGCTGGCTGTGGTGTCCGCCGCGCTGGTGGTGGCGATTGGCTGCGGGCCGGTGCCGGCATGGCTGCTCGATTCACTGGAAAAGCCGTTTGAAAACGAGCCGACCCTCACCTGGGGCGCACGCAATGCCATCGTGCTGCTCGGCGCGGGCACCTTCCGCATTGGCAAGACAGTGGAGCCCGGCGTTTTCTCGTACCCGCGCATCGTAGAGGCTGCGCAGATCTACCAGGCCTGCAAAAAAGCCAACGGCGATTGCAAGATCCTCGTGAGCGGCGGCGATGCCCGCCACCATGGCGAGCCGGAGGCCACCGTCTACCGCCGCGAGCTCATCGCCCTGGGCATCGACAGCGCCGACGTGCTGATGGAACCCAAGAGCATGAACACCTGGCAGAACGCCCAGTTCTCCCGCACGGTACTGGCGGACTACAAGCCGGAGCGCACGGTGCTCGTCTCTTCGGCCATCCATTTGCGGCGCAGCTTGCTGTATTTCGCGCACTTTGGCATGTCGCCGACGCCCGCGCGCGCCGATGATCTTCAAGCCACGGCATCGCCTGTGCCGCTGGCGTACAACTTTGCGTTGACCGACTACGCGCTGCACGAGTGGATCGGCATTGCGCGGTATCACGTCTACAACGCGTTTGGCTGGAATCCGGCGCGCGTGAATCCGGGTGAGTCGTAAAGCCTTCTCGCGGCCTTCCCGTCGACGATTCGAAGTCCGGCTCTAGTGCTTCCGGGGGGCAGCAAAAACCGCGCGCCGCCCTATACTTTGTGCATCGCAACATCCGAGTCTCGCAATGCGCCACCTTGGTCGTATTGACGCTCACTACCTCATCACCATTGGCAAGCTCGCTTGCCACCACCCGCCCACTGGGCGCGGCCATCCCTGACGGGAATCGCTGACGATTCCTGCGCCAGCAAGCAGGCCGCTGCATAAAGCAAATAATGCAGCCCCCGCCCCGCCAGCCAACACCTCAGAAGCAAACCAACAAGCAAGGGGAACCCTCATGCCTCAAGTCACGGCAAGCAAACTGCCGGTCAAACTGCTCGCGTTCGTCTTTGGCGCCATTGCGGCGCTGGTAATCGCGCGCACCTTCGTGCTGAACTGGCAGATCATTCCGCCCGGCTACACGGGCATCAAGATCAACCGGCTGGTCGATCGCGGCATCACGCATGAAAACGTCGTCACCGGGTTCGTGTTCTACAACCCTGTGCAGACGGCGATCATCCAATACCCGACCTACGTGCAGCGCGTGATCTGGACGCAAGACCTGAACGAAGGCCACGCGCTCAACGAAGAGCTGACCTTCAACACCAAGGACGCCGTGCCCGTGAACGTGGACGTGGCCGTCTCGTACCAGCTCGAGCGCGACAAGGTGCCCGCGTTCTACACCAACTTCCGCGCCGATCGCATCGAGACCTTCACGCACGGCTACCTGCGCGACACCGCGCGCAACGTGATCGTCGCCATCGGCTCGGAATACAACTTCGACGACGTGAACGGCGGCAAGAAGGAAGAGTTCGTCGCGCGGCTGACCAAGGAGCTGGACGCACGCCTCACGCCGCTGGGCGTGTCGATCAAGCAGTTCGGCATCGTTGGTTCATTGCGCCCGCCGCGCGCGTTGCTCGACGCGGTGAGCGCCAAGACCAAGGCCATCCAGGACGCCATCCGCACCGAGAACGAAGTGCGCTCCGCCCAGGCCGAGGCCAAGAAGAAAGTGGCGATTGCCGAAGGCGAAGCCGCTGCCAACCGCGCGCTGGCCTCGTCGCTGGATGACCGCCTGCTCGCATGGGAACGCTTGAAGCTCGAACGCGCCGCCATCGAGAAGTGGAACGGCGTCACGCCGAGTGTGATGGCGGGTGGCAATGGCGGCGGGATGCTGTTCAACATCCCGGCGGGCACGCAAGGCAAGTAAGTCGCGCCGCCAAAGAAAAACGCGCCCGAAGGCGCGTTTTTCGTATCAGCAAACTTGGCGATCAGCTTGCGAAACCGGGGGCGGCTTCGCGCACGGCGTGATCAGCCCCGGCTGCAGGAACCTGTGCCTCCACCTGCAGGCTGGTCGCCTCATCCACGCCCAGGTGCACGTTCATGCATTGCACGGCTGCGCCGGCCGCGCCCTTGCCCAGGTTGTCCAGGCGAGCGGTGACGACCATGCGCTCGTCCGAGCCGAACACGAACAGGTCGGCACGGTTGGTGTCGTTGGCGCCCTGCACGTCGAAGAAGCCGTTGTCGAGCGTCGCGACGTTGTCGGCCGGGGCCACGCGAATGAACTGCTCGCCCTGGTAGTAATCGGCGAAGACCTTGGCGATGTCCGCCGGGCTCACCTTGCGTGCCAGATGCTGCGGGTGCAGACCGATCGTCACGGCCAGGCCCTTGAGGAAGTTGCCGACCACCGGCGTGAAGATCGGCGCGAGCGACAGCTTGCTCTGCACACGCATCTCCGGCAGGTGCTTGTGCGCCAGGGCCAGCGCGTACGGGCGCGGGCTGTCGAGCTTCGGGTTATTAGCGGCCAGGTAATCCGCAATCATCTGCTTGCCGCCACCGCTGTAGCCCGTGAGCGAGAACGCGGTGACCGGGTAATCGGCGGGCACGATGCCGGCTTCCACCAGCGGGCGCATCAGCAGCACGAAGGCGCTGGCGTGGCAGCCAGGCACGGCGATGCGCTTGGTGTTGCGCAGGCGCTCGCGCTGGCCCTTGGCCAGTTCCGGCAGGCCATAGACCCAGTCGTCCGACGTGCGGAACGCGGTGCTGGCGTCGATGATGCAAGTGTTCGGGTTGTTGACCAGCGAGACGGCCTCGCGCGAGGCGACGTCCGGCAGGCACAGGAATGCGACATCCGCAGCATTCAGGAATTTGGCGCGCTCGGCCGAATCCTTGCGCTTGTCTTCGGCGATACGCAGAAGCTCGATATCGTCGCGTTGCGACAGATAGTCGAGCAAGCGAAGGCCGGTGGTGCCTTCCTGACCGTCGACGAAAACCTTGAATGCCATGGCGATCTCGCTAAAAAGCTGGGAGCAGAAAAAAACGCCGGCACTCGCCGGCACGTGAGTTTTGCATTGTAGCGGCTGACGGAGAATTTTCTGCGGCAGCGCAACAACGTAACGCCGATGTGACCCCGGTGCCGCTTACCAGTGCGGCTTGGTGTCGTAATCAATGATCAAGGGCGCGTGGTCGCTGAACTTGATGTCCTTGAACACCGACGTACTGCGCGCAGTGGCGGCAATGCCCGGCGTGGCGATCTGGTAATCGATCCGCCACCCGACGTTCTTTGCGTACGCCTGGCCGCGGTTGCTCCACCACGTGTACTGCTCGGGGCGCTGGTCCAGCGTGCGGAACACATCCACATAGCCGACCTCGTCGAACAGCTTGGTCAGCCACGCACGTTCTTCGGGCAGGCAACCGGAGTTCTTCTGGTTGCCCTTCCAGTTCTTGATGTCGATTTCCTTGTGGACGATGTTGACGTCGCCGCACAGCACGACCTCGCGGCCCTTTTCGTGGCGCAGGTCCTTCAGGTGCGCCATGAAGAGGTCCATGAAGCGGAACTTGGCCTGCTGGCGCTCTTCGCCGCTGGAGCCCGAAGGCACATAGACCGAGATGATCGACAACTTGCCGTAGCGGGCCTCGACATAGCGGCCTTCGGCGTCGAACTCGCCGTTATCAAAGCCGATGATGACCTCGTCCGGCTTGTGGCGCGTGTAGATACCTGCGCCGCTGTAGCCCTTCTTGACCGCGTGCTGGAACACGCCGTGGTAACCGTGCGGCGCCAGGAATTCGGGCGTCATGTCGTCTTGCGCACACTTGAGTTCCTGCACGCAGACGAAATCGGCATCCTGCTTGCCCATCCAATCGAAAAAGCCTTTGCTGGCAGCGGAGCGAACGCCGTTGAGGTTGGCGGAAATGATGCGTAACATGGCGGGACTTTTTTGCAGACCAGAGAAAAAAGATGAGCCAAAACAGCGAGTTGCGCCAATCCTTCATCCGCTTTGCGGTAGAAGCCGGCGTGCTGTCGTTCGGGGAATTCGTGACCAAGGCGGGGCGGACGTCGCCCTATTTCTTCAACGCCGGCAAGTTTGCAGACGGCGCGCTGCTGGGCCAAGTCGCGCAATTCTATGCGAAAACCCTGCTGGACTCGGGCGTGCAGTTCGACATGCTGTTCGGGCCGGCGTACAAGGGCATCACGCTGGCATCGGCCACGGCTGTGGCGCTGGCGGGCATGGGTCGCAATGTCGGCTTTGCGTACAACCGCAAGGAAGCGAAGGACCACGGCGAAGGCGGCACTCTGGTCGGCACCAAGCTGCAGGGGCGTGTGGTGATCGTGGATGACGTGATCTCGGCGGGCACCTCGGTGCGCGAGTCCGTGGAATTGATTCGCGCGGCAGGTGCGACGCCGGCGGCCGTGCTGATCCTGATGGATCGGATGGAGCGCAGCGGTAACGCGGTGGATATCGGCGAGCGCTCGGCTGTGCAGGATGTGCAGGCGCAATACGGCATGCCGGTGGTGTCGATTGCCAACCTGGATGACTTGCTCGGGTATCTGGATAACGCTGGTGATCCTGCGCTGGCTGGCTATCGGGAGAAGGCTGCTACTTACCGCGACAAGTACGGCGTTAGCGCTATCTGAGCTTTTTGCTTTGCTTGTTTGGGAACCCCGGTTGAGTAGTCGCCGGGGTTTTGTTTTTTTTGGTGCATCCCTTGTTTCATCCCCTGCCGGGGCTGACTCACTTTCTTTGTCTTGCCAAAGAAAGTAAGCAAAGAAAGGCGCGCCCGAGATGGCGACTTCCCCTTGGATTTTTGTCGCGGGGAGGGAGAGCGGGCAAACTCGCTTCGCTCAGACAGGCCCGCTCTCTTTATCCTCCCCGCAACAAAAATCCAAGGCGCCATCTAGGGCAAGGTACGGCCACACCTTCGAAGCACAAACGCTGTAGTGGGTACGCGGCAAGACGTAAGGCGAAGCGAGCAAAAACCGGTTGTAGATAGCGAACGAAGCGAAGCAGCACGCATCAACAAACAAAAGCCTGACGGCGCACGCAAACCAACGGTTTGGCAGTTGACGTTCCTGCCCTTGATGGCGCCTTGAATTTTCGTAAGCGGGCGGAAAAAAGACGGGAAACTGTCTGAGCGAAGCGAGTTTTTTCCCGTCTCCGCACGGTTACGGAAATTCAAGGAGGGGGTCGCCATCTCGGGCGCGCCTTTCTTTTGCTTACTTTTCTTTGGCAAGACAAAGAAAAGTGAGTCGGTCCCGGCAGGGGACGATACCGGGGATGGACCACCAGATCCGAAACCCCGCAATACCAAAACCCTTACTCGATCCTCAACGCCTCAAAAGCCGGATTCCCCTCCGGATATTCAGGCCTCATCCCCTCCAGCACCCGCAGCAAAATCTCCGCAACCATCAGATTCCGATGCGATTTGGAATCCGCTGGCACCACATACCAAGGTGCATCAGGCGTGGCGGTGGCGTTGATGGCCGCTTCGTAGGCCTCCATGTAGTCATCCCAGAACTTGCGTTCTTCAATGTCGGCGGGGTCGAATTTCCAGTGCTTGTGCGGATCGTCGATGCGTTCCTGTAACCGCGCGCGCTGTTCGTCCTTCGAGATATGCAGGAAGCACTTGACGATGGTGGTACCGGTGTCGCTCAGCATCTGCTCGAACGCGTTGATATGCCCGTAGCGGCGTTTGCATTCGGCGGCGTCGATGTCGCCATGCACGCGCGTGATCAGCACGTCTTCGTAGTGACTGCGGTTGAAGATGACGATCTCGCCACGCGCGGGCGTCTGGGCGTGTACGCGCCAGAGGTAATCCCGCGCCAGCTCAGGCGGCGTGGGCGCCTTGAAGCCGACCACGCGCAGGCCCAGCGGGTCCATCGCGCGAAACACGCTGCGCACGGTGCCGTCCTTGCCGGAGGTGTCCATCCCCTGCAGGATCACCAGCACCTTGCGACGATGCTCGGCGTAGAGGATGTCCTGCAGCGTGTCGAGCCGCGCGCCGATTTCGGCCAGCCGCTCCTGGTCCGTTGCTTTGCTGCCACTGGAGAACGGCTTGCTGGTCGCGTCGATCTTGCCGATCTTGAACTTGTTGCTGCCGTCGAAACGATAATCGTCAATCACCGCTTTGCCGTTCGAGCCCACGGTATCTCCAGGTTGTTGTTTTAACGGATGGGATGCGGCGGCCGGCCGCGTTCAATGCGCGGCGGTCAGCTTCAGTGCGTCCAGATCGAGCGTGCCCTCGAAGACCGTGGTGGCAGGGCCGGTCATCATCACCGGCTGGCCGTCGCCGGCCCAGGCAATGGTCAGATCGCCACCATGCGTGGCGACCTTCACAGGCGAATCGAGCAGGCCGCGACGGATGCCGGCCACCACGGCCGCGCAGGCGCCGGTGCCGCAGGCCAGCGTCTCGCCCGCGCCGCGCTCATACACGCGCAGGCGTACGGAATGGCGATCGACGATCTGCATGAAGCCCGCATTCACACGGCGCGGAAACACAGCGTGCGATTCGATCAGCGGGCCGTCTTCCAGCACCGGGAAGGCCTCGGTGTCGTCCACCACCTGCACCGCGTGCGGGTTGCCCATCGACACGGTCGACAGCCACTCGGTGCGGCCGTTGATCTGCAACGCGTGCAGCGTGTCATCGCCTTCGGTGCGCGTGGGCAGGCCATCGGGCAGGAACGGCAGGCGCGCCACTTCAAACACGGGTGCCCCCATGTCGACGGTGACCTGGCCATCGTCCTGCATCGTCAGCGTGGCAATGCCGTTCATGACTTCCACGCGCACGGTGCGCTTATCGGTCAAACCCCGATCGGTGACGAACTTGACGAAGCAGCGTGCGCCGTTGCCGCAGTGCTCCACCTCGCCGCCGTCGTGGTTGAAGATGCGGTAGCGGAAGTCGACATCCGGGCGCGTCGAGCGCTCGACCAGCAGGAGCTGATCCGCCCCCACGCCAAAGTGGCGGTCGGCAATGGCGGCCCATTGCTCGGGCGTGAAGTCGATCGGGGTCTGGATGCCGTCGAGCACGACAAAGTCGTTGCCCGCGCCGTGCATCTTGGTGAAGTGCAGTTTCATGGCAAGCCGCGCCGATGCGGCAATGAGCGTTCGGAAAACGCCCATTCTAAAGCGAGCCAGCCGGATACGGCCGAAGGCGGCAACCTCAGCTCAGTAGATGCCGGGCATGCCCTCGGGCCGGTGCTTGAAGCGCTTGTGTACCCAGTAGTACTCGGTAATGCGCGGGCGGATGGCCTCTTCAAAGAAGGCATTCATGCGGCGCGTGTCGGCAGTCAGGTCGCCGGTGGGATAGTTCTCCCATGCGGGCAGGATGCGCAGCGCGTAGCCCTGGTAATTGGGCAGGATCTCGGTGTACATCGGCACGACCTTGGCGCCGGTCATCGACGCCATGCGCGGGATGGCGTTGAGCGTGAGCGCAGGCACACCAAAGAACGGCACGAACTCCGAATCGCGCTCGCCGAAATCCATGTCGGAAATCAGCTGCAGCGCCTCGCCGCGCTTGATGGTGCGCATGATCTGGCGGATGTTCTCGTTGCGCGACACCATCGTCGCGCCAAAGCGGCTGCGCAGCGCCTTGATGGCGTCATCGAGCACCGGATTGGCCATGCGGGTGTACAGCGAGCAACCTGCGTTACCGACGTTCTTGCGCAAATAGTCGGTCAGCGCCAGCGCGCCGATTTCCACGCCAGACAAGTGCAGCGTCACGAGAATGTGCGGCTGGCCATGCAACGCCGGCAGATTGGCCTGGTCATCGATCTTCACCACACGGTTCAGGCGCTTTTCCGACGCAAACCACGCAAACGAGCGCTCAGCAAAACTGCGGAAGACCTTGCGGAACACCTCGTGCGCCATGGCCTCGCGCTCGGCGTCGGATTTCTCAGGAAAGCAGGCGCGCAAGTTGGCCAGCACCACGCGGCGGCGGCCATTGGGAATGCGATACAGCAGCCCGCCCAGCCCCTCGCCAAAACGCGCGACGAAACCGTACGGGAAGAAAGACAGCAGCCACAGAAAGCCGAGGCCGAGTTTGGCGGAGAAACGTTCCATAAGGCAGCGGTGTCAGGCGGCGGGCGGCGCGTCCGCGCCCTTGGGGCGCTTGTAGCGGTTATAGCCCCACAGATATTGCGTCGGTGCCACGGCAATCAACTGCTCGATGGCGGCATTGATCCGGGTGGCGGCTTGCGTCGCGTCTTCGGGCAAATCCCCGATGTCGTGCACATGCAGGCGATAACCCGCGCCGTGTGGCAGGCGCTCGGCAAACAATGCGACGACGTGCGCACCCGTCAGCCGGTGCAAGCGGTGTACCAGCGTCATCGTATAGGCGGGCTTGCCGAAGAACGGCGCCCAGACGCCTTCGCCGGCGGTGGGGGTCTGGTCGGGCAGGATGCCGACGGCCTCGCCGCGCTTGAGTGCGCGCACCAGCATACGCACGCCACGCGGATCGGCCGGTGCCATGGACATGTTCGGTCCCGCACGCATGGTTTCGATCCAGCCGCGCAGGCTTTCCTTGCGCGGCGGTTTAAATAGCGAGGTGACCGGATGCTCACGCGCATAGGCTTGCGGCAGCACTTCAAAGCAGCCCAGATGCGGCGTCAGGAAGATCAAGCCGCGCCCATCTGCGAGCGCACGCTCGATGATCGTGCGGCACACGTCGAACAGATGCGGAGCGATCTCCGCCCCGTTCTTGCGCACCCAGAAATACGGCATCTCGAAGACCATGCGGCCGGCGGAGCGGCCCGCTTCTTTAAGCATGGCGGGCGTGGCATCGGGATACGCGTGGCGGAAGTTGGCGATGAGCCGGTCGTGATAGCGGCCGGGCACCTTGGCCGCCAGCGCTCCCAGCCAGCCGCCCAGCGCCTGCAGCGCGGAGAGTGGCAAGCGTGAAAACAGCCAGAACAGGAAGGTCATGCGTGCGGTCGCAGCAATGTGTTGGTCGCAGTCGACAGAGGAGAAGGGTCTTGGCAGGCCGTGCTGCGGCCCAGAAAAGTGCCGCGTATAATAGCGCGATTCGCCGAGTTAACTGACAACTTGCGGGGCGAATCCTTGCTGGACCTCAATGTCGAGGTCGCAAGGTCGATAAATACCGCTAAAGCGTCGCCGGCCGTGGCCCAAACGGATTGGCGGCAATAGCAATCGCCAATCTGGAGCCAACAGCCGTGTCAAACGACTTCCTCTTCACCTCGGAATCCGTCTCCGAGGGCCATCCCGACAAAGTCGCCGACCAGATTTCCGACGCCATCCTGGACGCTATCCTCGCCCAGGACAAATACGCGCGCGTCGCGGCAGAAACGCTGTGCAACACCGGCCTGGTGGTGCTCGCGGGTGAAATCACCACGACGGCCAATGTGGATTACATCCACGTGGCGCGCGAAACCATCAAGCGCATCGGTTACGACAACACCGACTACGGCATCGACTACAAGGGCTGTGCCGTGCTCGTCGCGTATGACAAGCAATCGCCGGATATCGCCCAGGGCGTCGACCGCGCATCGGACGACTACCTGAACCAGGGCGCCGGCGACCAGGGCCTGATGTTCGGCTACGCCTGCGATGAAACGCCCGAGCTGATGCCCTTCCCGATCTACTACGCACACCGCCTGGTTGAGCGCCAGTCGCAACTGCGCCGCGACGGCCGCCTGCCCTGGCTGCGCCCGGACGCCAAGTCGCAGGTGACGGTGCGTTATGTGGACGGCAAGCCGCACAGCGTGGACACCGTGGTGCTGTCCACCCAGCACGCGCCGGAGATGTCGCAAGAGGCCATCCGCGAAGCCGTGATCGAAGAGATCATCAAGCCCGTGCTGCCCTCGCACATGCTGGCCGACACCAAGTACCTGGTGAACCCGACCGGCCGCTTCGTCATCGGCGGCCCGCAGGGTGACTGCGGCCTGACCGGTCGCAAGATCATCGTTGACACATACGGCGGTGCAGCCCCGCACGGCGGCGGCGCATTCTCGGGCAAGGATCCGTCGAAGGTGGACCGCTCGGCTGCCTACGCCGCGCGCTATGTGGCCAAGAACGTGGTGGCCGCCGGTCTCGCGCGCCAGTGCCAGGTGCAGGTGAGCTACGCGATTGGCGTGGCGCGCCCGATCAACATCACCGTGTACACGGAAGGCACGGGCGTGATCCCCGACGACCAGATCGCCAAGCTCGTGCACGAGCACTTCGACCTGCGTCCGAAGGGCATCGTGCAGATGCTGGACCTGCTGCGCCCGGTCTACGAAAAGACCGCCGCTTACGGCCACTTCGGCCGCGAAGAGCCGGAGTTCAGCTGGGAAGCCACCGACAAGGCCCTGCTGCTGCGTGAAGCGGCTGGCCTGGCAGGTGAGCCGGCCAAGGCGTTCGCCTGAGCCTGCGTTGCTGCAAAACGAAACCGCCCCTCGGGGCGGTTTTTTTATTCGCAGAAAGGCCGCCCCGAAGAGCGGCCCCCTGTCTGTTGTCGCGAGCCTGCTGCTATTGCTTGGCAACCGCCGCACGGAACGCGGCATCGTCCAGCAAGGCACCCACCAGCTTGCGATACAGCGCCTCGTACTGACCCGCCGCAAGCGGGATCGCAGAAACGCCCACGAAAGGCGAATCCCACGAAGCCTCGCTGCGCAGAGCGCGGTCGTAGCGCACCGTACCGGCCCGCGTGACGACGAACCGCGCAGCCAACGCCGCTTTGCCCGTGCCCACCGGCGCTTCAACAGTGCTGTCGAGCAGCGTGCCGGTGATCACCGCGTCGGACTTAGCATCCAGCAAGCCAGCCGATTGCAACTCGACCCGCAAGGTCTCGCGCAGGTACTGGGTGAACGAGCCATCGACAGGCGAGCGCACCATATTGCTGCGGATGCTGACGCCCTTGTCGATGCTGGCCGACTGCGCCGCATCCAACGTGAACTTGCCGACCTCAACGGACCCGATGGCTGGGCTGCCGCCGCGCAGTTTTGCCGCGTTCTCGATCGTTGGCTTGGGTGGGCTCATCGGCATTTCTGCGCAGCCGGCCAACAGCGACGCGGCCACCAGCAAACCCGCCCATAGCCCCCGCGCCATAGGGGAATCAGTTGAATGCCGCGTCATAGGACAGATCCTTCAGCGCATTGCTCACCACATCGCGTGTCATCTTTTGAACGGCGTCGAGCATGGACGGGGCCTTTTGCACGCCGGCCGGTGGGTTGGCGTTGCCCAGCGTGGTGTGGATAGCGTGGCGCGCTGTCTTGACGATCGGGGTGGTCTGGCCCGCCGGCAAGTAGCTCACCGTGCAGATGTAGCCGTCGGTGACGGCGCTGCCCGCCAAGCCGAACGTCAGGCCGGTCACAAAGCCCTTGCCCGCAGCGTTATCCGTGAGCGGCACATTGTTCAGCGTGACGTTGAGCATGCCGATATTCGGCGTCGGGTCGCTGGCGACCTTGGAGAACAGGCCGGTATCCGCGACTTCCTTGGCAACGGTGTCCTTCAGAAGCGTGGTGGCACGCGGGTTGGGTGCGCCCTTGGTCTGGAACTCGAACACCAATTGCACCGGCTTCGGATCGGCAACCTTCTTCATCTCCGACGCCGGGACTTCCTTGGTGGCGGTGTCGACGTAGACGCTTGCGCAACCGGTCAACGCAGCCGCGCCAACCAGAGCCGTGGCCATGACGATGCGGCGGATGAACGCTCCGCCCCCCAACTTGCTGTTGTTGTTTTGCATACCCTGATTCTTTTTATGAGAGATGGTCTCGGATACGTCCGCGTAGGCGATCGACATGCATCCGTGCCCCCCGCAGACGGTGCCCCGGTGGGGCTCAGGGATGCTATCAAAGCGGAGGTGAGCTCCACGCCCCTTTGAAGTGGGGTGTTACAACATCACAATCGCGCAATCGCGGTCAGGCGCGCATGCCATTGCCCCCGTAACGTATCGCCACCCAGGAGCCCATTCCAATTGACGACCACCGCCACCGACCGCTACCTCGCCCGCATGCGCGCCGTGCTTGCGCACATCGACGCGCATCTGGAAGACGCGCTGGACGTGGAACAGTTGGCGGAGGTGGCGGCATTCTCGAAGTACCACTTCCACCGTCAGTTCACGCTGCTGTTTGGCATGAATGTCGGGCGCTATGTGCAGTTGCTGCGCCTGAAACGTGCGGCGCATCAGCTGGCGTATCGCGACGATGCGCGCATCACCGACATTGCGCTGGCATGTGGGTACGAGGCGCCGGGAGCCTTTACGCGTGCGTTCCGCAAGCAAGCGGGGCAATCGCCGACGGATTTCCGGACCACGCCGCAATGGGGCACCTGGGCTGCCGATCTACACGCGCTACGCGCCCTCAGGAGCCAACACATGCCCGCACAACCGCAAGCCCGATCCGTCGACATCATGGAACGCGAAGACGTGCCTGTTGCCGCCATCGAACATCGTGGCGACCCGGCCCGCCTCGGCCAGACCATCCGCACGTTCATCGCTTGGCGCCGTGCGCACCGGCTGCACCCGAGCGTTTCGGCCACGTACAACATCGTCTACAACAACCCCGACGATGTGCCGCCCGACGCCTTTCGCATGGACATTTGCGCCGCCGTTCGCGAGCCCGTGGCGCCCAACGAGGCGGGCATCATCGCCAAGACGCTGGCCGGTGGGCGCTACGCCGTGCTGCGCCACACCGGCTCGGACGACACGCTGGACCAGAGCGTCGCCCACCTCTACGCCGATTGGCTGCCCGCCAGCGGCGAGGCGCTGCGCGACGCGCCGCTGCTGTTCCAGCGCATGCGCTTTTACCCCGATGTGCCGGAGCACGAGGCCGTGACGGACATCCTGCTGCCGCTCAAGTAAGCAGTGGTTCGCCTCAGGCGTCCAGATGGATCTGGATACCGGTGGCCGTATAGATGGCCGTGGCCTTGAAGCCATCCACCACCACAGAAGAGAACTGGCGGTTGCTGCCTGCACCATCCACCACGGCAATCGTGTCGCCCACCTTCGGCGTGTAGCCGTTCGCGAACGTCACGTGCAGCGTACCGCCGGCAATGGTGGTGAGGCCAGCCACGCTCAACTTGCCCTGGCCGTTCGGGCCGATGACGAGGCTGAGCGTGGTGCCCTGCAGTTGCGTGAACTTGCCGGCAATCGCCACCGCCGTCGGGGCGTTGACGGCCAGCGTGCCGGCACCCAGATACACGTCGCCCGTGCCGAGTGCGTTGGCCGAATCGGCTTCGAGCACACCGCCTGCGACTTGCGTACCTCCGGTGTAGCTGTTGGCGCCCGCCAGGCGCAGCGTGCCAGTGCCCTGCAGCGTGAGCTTGCCCGCGCCCGAGATGGCATTGCGCCATGTGTCCGCCGCGTTGAAGCCACCCTGGCTTGCATCCATCGACACGACCACGTTGCCGTTGAAGGCGCCGTAACCATCCGCCGCGGCAAACAGATTCAGGCGGCCCCAGCCTTCGGCATCGTCGAGCACGGGGTAGCCGGAAGCCAACTCCGTCGTCTTGAGCACCACGCGGCGCTGGTCGGCGCTCAGATACGGGAAGCGCGTTTCCAGCAGCACCTCGGCGCCCTTAGGCACCACAGGCGCCAGCGCCGCGCTGTTGATCTGCGTGAAGCCGAACGTCATGCGGCGGATGAAGTTGGCCCGGTTGGTGCCGTAGTCGGCAAAGCGGTCGGTCGCGACCGTGCCGGATTGCGCGAGCGCCGGAAAGCTCGTGGCGTCGGTGCCCGTCTGCGCCATCAGTGCGGTATGGGCTTGCGTGAAGGCGGTGGCCTTGAGTGTGGCGTTGGCTGGGTCGTTCAAGTTGGCGGCCACGGCGGCAATGCCGAGCATGCGTCCGGACATCACGTCCAGCGGTGAATGCATGCCGGCCAGGATGCGGTTCTCGCCCAGCTCCGTGCCGCGCGTGAGCATCTGCTGGAAGCGCTCGGGCACCAGGTACGCCATCGCCACCGCATCGCGCATGGCTTCGGCGGAGTGGCCGCTGATGAAGCCGCCGTCGGTGCCGGGGGTCGCGCTTTCCGCCGGCACGAGTGTCGGCACGACCACCACACTGCTGCTCCAACGGTACGGCCGCGCGTATTTGTAGAAGCGCTTGGACGGCTCGGTGGAAGCGTTGTTGCCCATCGTGTTGATCAGGTCGACCACCTTGCCGAAGGCGCTGTTGCCGCCCGAGCTGCCCACGCCTGTGTTGTTGCCGCTGTCGTTGTAGAGCACGGTGGTGGCATCGGCCGGCACGGTGGTGATGCTGGTGGTTTGCTGGGTGAGCGTGCGCCACGCGGTGGTGAGCGGCCCCATGCCGTCGGTCACGCTGTAGCCCTTGCCGCGGCGGTCGTCAAAGTAGGCCGCATCGGCCTGAGCCTGCGTGCGGTTGGTGGTGGCGTTCACCACGTATTGAATGTTGGCGTTCAACACCGGCAGATTGAGCTGCGTGCCGCCCGCCGTGCCGTCGTTGGGCAGGCCCGTCCACGTGGACGCCACCACCGCCGGGAACGACCCATTGGCCGGCGCAGACACACCCGCATCGACGATTTCCGTCAGCGGCTGCCAGAGGTCAAGAAAGCGCGTGAACAGGCGCACACCGGCATTGGTGCCGAGCGTGGCGTAACGCGCATCGCCACGCTGGTTGGTGGCGATGTTGTCGACGAACGCCGGTACGCCGCTGGCCACCGCCGCCGTTTCGACAAAGCCCGGATCAGCCGGCGGCGCCGGAATGGCCTGCGTGGTGGCAACGGGCGCGGTGGAGGTGTCATCGCCTCCGCCGCACGCGGTCAAGGCAAGAGCGCCAAATAGGGCGATGACGCTGGCGCAAACACGCGGGCGGGCAAGAACGGGACGGGCAAAAGCAGACATGGACAGGCGGGCCGAAGCCGTAGAGGCGCTGGAAAAGCCCAGCAGTCTCGACCGGCGTCATGACATTCGCGTGACGATTACGTTACAGAACGCAAACGGTTGCGCGCCACATTGGGGCATGTCTGGCAGGGGTGTCGCCGGGACTGCCGCGCCCCGGATTTATGTCACAGCATGATAGAATTCGCGCCACAAATTTTGACTCTGGTGAAGCCTCAGCCGTGTTCGCGGGCCATCGCCGTCCGTCGACCATGTCCGCCCCACCGCTCCAACGCGCCGCCCTGCGCCGCTGGCTCCACAGCTTTGTCCCCGCCCCTGTCACCGTTCGCTGGCGCGAGCGCGTGCGCTCTGCCGTGGGCGCGCTCGTCGGCATTCTGTTGACCGGGTCGATGATGAAGCTGGTGCCAGGCGCGTCGACGCTGATCCCGTTGTTGGTGGCGCCCATGGGCGCGTCGGCCGTGCTGCTGTTTGCAGTGCCGGCCAGTCCGCTGGCGCAGCCGTGGTCGATCATCGGGGGCAATCTGATGGCGGCCACGGTGGGCGTCACATGCGCGCTGCTGGTGCCAGACCCGGTGGTGGCCTCTGCGCTGGCGGTGTCGATTGCCATTGCCGGCATGTTTGCGCTGCGTTGTGTGCATCCGCCTTCGGGCGCCGTGGCGCTCACAGCGGTGATCGGCGGCCCCGCTGTGCACGCGCTGGGGTATCGCTTCGTGTTCGAGCCGATCCTGATCCAATCGGCGCTGCTGCTGGTGGGCGCGCTGGTGTACCACGCGGCCACGGGCCACCGGTATCCGCACGCCCACCGCCTGCCGGCTGCGGAGCGCCCGCCCACCACCGCCGGCTTCACGCGCGCCGACATCGTCGCCGCACTGCGCCGCCAGAGCGAGCTGCTCGACATCGACCCCGAAGACATCGAAGCCGTGCTGCGCGAAATGCAACTGCAGGCCTACACTCGCACCTTCCACGCGCTCACCTGCGCGGACATCATGTCGCAGCCGGTGATTGCGGCCACGCCCGCCATGTCGATCCCGCGTGCGCTCCAACTGCTGCGTCAGCACAGCATCAAGGCGCTGCCGGTGGTGGATGCCGGGCAGCGCGTCATTGGCATCGTCACGCGCGCGGATTTGCTTGGCCTGAACCCGCGTGACTTACGCCAGACGCTGCGCCACTGGTTCAGCATCGGCGCCCTCACCCCGCCGCGCGTGGCCGACCACATGAAGACGCACGTGCAGACCATAGCCGCTACTGCGCCCATGTCCGACCTCGTGCCGCTGTTTGCCAGCGCCGGGCACCACCACATTCCCGTGGTTGACGCCAACGGCCAGTTGGTCGGCATCATCACCGAATCCGACCTGGTGGGCGGGCTGTACCGCCAGGCCACGATCGAACCGCAAGCGGTCTGAGTCTGTCGATCAGCGCCGATCAGGTTGCATCCATCGGCAGCGTGCGGAACACCTCAAGCTGCTCTGCGGCCATGGCGTAGGCCACCAGGCGCGGATAGTCCGCCGCCGGCACGCGGTCCGGCACCATCAGCTGGATAAAGCTCCACGCCACGGCCACCGTCACGCCCGCCTGCGTGAGCGCGCCGGCCTCAATGGGCAGCGGCGTCTCTTTCCATTCCGTCTCCAGCGCCTCCACTGCCGCCAGCAACTGACCTTGCACGCGGTCGACCCACGGCGCATGCACCTTCTCCGCCGGCCGCAGGTTGTGCTCGTAGACGATCTGCACGGCCTTCTCGCACGCGGCCAGCGCCAGACCGATCGCGCGCAATTCGCGTTGACGCGCGGCAATCGGCGCGGGCAGCAGGCTGCGGCCGGCCACGGCCTCGGCGTAATCGATGATGAGCGTGGAATCCATCAGCACCGTGCCGTCGTCGCACACCAGCGTGGGCGCCTTCACCACGGGGTTGATGGTCTGGAACTGCTCGAAATGCCGGAAGACCGACACCGACGCATGCTCAAACGGCAGGCCGAGCAGCTTGAGCGAGATGGCGGTACGGCGCACATAGGGGGAGTCGAGCATGCCGATCAACTTCATGGGGTCTCCTGGGTGAGGGGCAAGGTGAGGCGCCAGGCGGCGCGCGCGGACGTTCATGATAGTCAGCCCGCGCCAAGCGTGCAGGCGGCCTTGGGCATGCTTTCTGCGTGCACCGGCTTGTTTGCTGGTGATGCAGGCAGACAGGCGCTTTTCTAGAATGACCAGCACGTCGGGCTACCCAGGAGATCCCATGCCGTTTCTCGCGCATCACCACGACTGTTCCGGCTGGAACGGTGAGATGGCGCAGCGCATTCTCGCGTTCGATTGGTCGGCCACGGAGCTGGGGCCTATCGCTTCATGGCCGCACAGCCTGCGTGCTGCCGTGCAGGCTGTGTTGGCCTCGCCGGTGCCGCTGGTCATGCTGTGGGGCCAACAAGGCTACATGGTCTACAACGATGCGTATGCCGAGTTTGCAGGTGGGCGGCACCCGTACCTACTCGGCTGCCCCGTCGAACTCGGCTGGCCCGAAGTGGCGGATTTCAACCGCCACGTCATGGACACCTGCCTGGCCGGCGGCACGCTGTCGTACCGCGACAAGGGGCTCGTGCTGTTGCGCAACGGCCGGCCCGAAGACGTGTGGATGGACTTGTATTACAGCCCCCTGCCCGACGATGAGGGCACTCCTGCCGGCGTACTCGCCATCGTGGTGGAAACCACCGAGCGCGTGCAGAACGAGCGCGAGCGCCAGAGCGCCGAGCGGGCGCTGCGCCAACTGACGGAAACGCTCGAACAGCGCGTGGCCGATGCCCTATCCGCCCGCGCCGAGGTGGAAGCGCAATTGCGCCAGGCGCAGAAGATGGAAGCCATCGGCAGCCTGACCGGCGGCGTGGCGCACGACTTCAACAACGTGCTGCAGGTGATTGCCGGCAACTTGCAGTTGTTGTCCGTAGAAATGCCCGGCAACGCGCGCGCCGAGCACCGCATTGCCGCCGCCACGCGCGCGGTACAGCGCGGCGCCACACTGGCTGCGCAGCTGCTGGCCTTTGCGCGGCGGCAGCAGTTGTCCCCCGCCGTGGTGGCGCCGGCGCGGCTGGTGGCCGGCATGAGCGAAATGCTGCACCGGGCGCTGGGCGAAACCATTAAGGTGGAAACCCACCTCGCCCCCGACTTGTGGAACGTGCTGGCCGACCGCAACCAGCTCGAAAATGCGCTGCTCAATCTCGCCATCAACGCGCGCGACGCCATGCGCGGCGGTGGCCAGCTCACCATCACCGCGCACAACGTCACGCTGGATACGGCACAGGCGCACGGGCATGACGCGCTGGCCCCGGGCGATTACCTGGTCTTTTCCGTCGCCGACACCGGCGTGGGCATGCCGCCCGAGGTGGTCGAACACGCCTTCGAGCCCTTCTTCACCACCAAGCCCGATGGGCACGGCACGGGCCTGGGCCTGAGCATGGTGTTCGGCTTCGTCAAGCAGAGTGGCGGGCATGTGAGCATCCGCAGCACGGTCGGCCAAGGGACCACCGTGCAGCTGTACTTTCCGCGCTGTACCGAAGCCGCACCGGCCGATGCCGCCGACCTGCGCGAGACCACCGCCACGCCCCTCGGCGGGCGCGAGACCATCCTGGTGGTGGAAGACGACACCGACGTCCGCCTGACTGCCGTCGACATGCTCACCCAGCTCGGCTACCGCGTACTCACCGCCGCCAACGGCGACGCCGCGCTGGAGCTGATGAACAGCGATGCGCCCATCGACCTGCTCTTCACTGACGTGATCATGCCCGGCGCCATGAAGGGCGGCGAGCTGGCCACGCACGCCGCCCGGCGCACCCCACCGCTGCCGGCGCTGCTGGTGTCCGGCTACACCCGTGACGAGCTCACACACGGCGAAGGCGTGCCACCGGGCGTCGTGCTGCTCGGCAAACCCTATCGGCGCGATGATCTCGCCCGCACCGTGCGCAGCGTGCTGGATCAGCATCGCAAGGCCGCCTTACCACCGACCACCACGCAGACCACCGCGCAGACCGCCACGCCAGCCACCCTGCTGCTGGTGGAAGACGACGCCCTCTCGCGCGAAGCCATGCACGCCATGCTGACCGCCTTCGGCCTGCACTGCACCGCGGCCGCCAACGCGGAAGACGCCCTCGCCCTGACCGGCACGCAGCGCTTTGACGTGCTGCTGACCGACCTCACGCTGCCCGGCCAGTCGGGTGCCGAACTGGCGCGCACCCTGCTGCGTGCGCAACCGCATCTGCAGGTGCTGCTCATGTCGGGCTACGGCGCGCAAGCCGAGATTGGCGAACCCATTGCCGGCGCGCACCTGCTGGGCAAGCCGATTGCGCTGCCGGCCCTGCAGCAGGCGCTGGCGCCGTGGCTGCACGCCAGCCCACCAGGCGTGACGCGCGCGGCATAAACTGCAGCACGCTGTCACAAACCCCACGCCCGATACGTCTAGAGAGATCGCCCCTTAGACGACCACCGCCCGCCATGGCCAGCACGCCCCGCACTGATACGCAAGACACCGCCTTCACAGCCGCACGCCCGCGCCTGTTTGCGATTGCCTACCGCATGCTGGGCACCCGCGCCGACGCCGAAGACGTGCTGCAAGACGCCTGGATGCGCTGGCACCAAGCCGACCAAGCCACCCTGCAATCCGCCGAGGCGTGGCTCGTGACGGTGGTCACGCGCCTGTCCATCGACCGCCTGCGCGCCGCCAAGGCCGAGCGCGAAGCCTATGTGGGCTGGTGGCTGCCCGAACCGCTGGTGGAAGTGGAATCCGACACGCCCACGCCCGAGGCCGCCGTGGAACTGGCGGGCGACTTGTCGATGGCGCTGCTGTGGGTGCTGGAGCGCCTGTCGCCCGAAGAGCGCGCCGCGTTCCTGATGCGCCAGGTGTTCGACCAGGACTACGCAGACATCGCCGCCCTGCTCGGCAAAACCGAAGCCGCGTGCCGGCAGATGGTGCACCGCGCCGCCGAACGCGTGCAGCAGGAGCGCCCCCGCTTTGACGTGTCGCACGATACGCACCGCGATTTGCTCGCGCGCTTTGCGGAAGCCTCGCGCACCGGCCAGCGCGACGCCATCCGCGCACTGCTGGCCGACGACGCACAACTGGTGGGCGATGGCGGCGGCAAGGTGCCTTCCTTCACGCGCATCATTCAAGACGCCGCGCAGATCACCAAGATCTACTGCGAGCTCGTCCAGCACATGGGCGAGGTGCGCTACCAGCACGCGCGCGTCAATGGCGAACCCGGGCTGCTGCGCTATGTGAATGGCACGCTGGAATCGGCGCAGTCGTTCGTGATCGAAGACGGGCGCATCGTGGCCATCTACGTGGTGCGCAACCCGGACAAGCTCGCCCACATCGGCAGCGGCGCATAAAGAAACAAAAATTTTCGGCCGGGCTGTCACAACGCGGCCACCCCAGGCGTCTTGAAGGTATGGAGCGACGCTGCACACGACGTGCGCGATCGCTCTTGGTATCCCACCCACCTCAAGGAGCCCCTCATGTCGCACGCCCCTCGCATCGCTTATTACCAACTCGCCCCGAAGGCCTTCAACGGCCTGCTGAACCTGTCGAACAATTTGCGCAAGGACTTGCTTGGCGCACGCCTTGTCGACCTCGTCCTGCTGCGCGTGTCGCAAGTCAACGGCTGCGCGTACTGCATCGACATGCACTGGCGCGACCTCATCAAGATGGGCGAAGACCCGCGCCACCTCAACGCCGTGGCCGGCTGGCGCGAGGCGCCGTTCTTTACCGAGCGCGAACGCGCCGCGCTGCGCTGGGCGGAACTCGTCACCGACACGCCGCACAGCGACACCAGCGACGAGGAATTCGCGCAACTGCGCACGCATTTCAGCGATGAAGAGATCGCCGAACTGAGCTTCGTGATCGTCGTCATCAACAGCTGGAACCTGTTGAACGTAAGCCTGCGCAACCCGGTGCCACTCAAGGTGCCGGCCGCCGAGGCGGCATGAGCCTAGGCACGTAGGTGCAGGGCTTACACAGGCAAACGATGTCGTTGCAACGGCAGTGAACGATGCCGCCACCGGCGGCCGCCGTTGGTTGCCGTATCAAGCGGTGCGGGCTGCATGTCTGCATCCTTGAGGCCGAGGGCGTTGTCCGTCAATTGGCCTATGTCGGCGTGTGGGTACGGGTTTCTATGCTTCCGGAAAACGCGAGCCACCGCTTGCGCCAATCCAGAACGGGGGAAGCCATGGCCGAGCTGTCGATCGCTCAAACGCGGCGTGCGGGTTGCACGCCATCACAACCGACACCCGCGCCCGTTCCTCCGCATCGGCATGGCGCCGCGCTGGTGATGGCCGCTGCGTTGTCGCTGGGGCTCACCGCGTGCGGCGGTGGCGAGGATGCCGTCACCAGCACGACGCCCCCCACCACCAACGTCACTCCAGCGCCAACACCGGCGCCAACCCCCTCCCCTTCACCAGCTCCCGCACCTGTGCCCACCTACACCGTGGGCGGCACCGTCAGCGGGCTTGCGACGGGCACGTCCGTCACGCTGCTCGACAACGGCGGCGATGCGGTCACGGTCAGCGCCAACGGCAGCTTCCACTTCCCGACCAAACTGGCGCAAGGCAAGCCCTATGCGGCCACGGTAGGCAAACGGCCTTCGGGCGAGAACTGCACCATCACCAACGGCAGCGGCACGGTGGCCACCACCAACGTCACTACCATTGCCGTCGCGTGTGCGCCGCGCCCGCTGTTTGCCTATGCCGTCAACTCCAACGACGGCACCGTCTCGGCCTACACACTGAACCTGACCACCGGCATGCCGACTGCCATCGGCGCCACGCCCGTGCAGGTGGGGCAAGGGCCGCTGTCGCTCACCATCGACCCGGCAGGCAAATATGTGTACGTCGCCAATGCGGCCGACAGCACAGTCACCACGCTGTTGATCAACGCAGACACCGGCCTGCTGACGGTGGTCGGCACGCCCACCGCCACGGGCATCCAGCCCTACAGCATCGCGCGCACGCCCAGCGGCAAGTTTGCGTACACGGCCAACTTTGGTGACAACACGCTATCGGCGTTCTCGGTGAATACCGGCACCGGCGCACTCACGGCGCTCTCGGCCATCACCGCCGGCAACAACCCCTACGACATCAAGTTCAACAGCGCAGGCACCTTCGCCTATGTCGTGAATGCCGACACCGCCAACCCCACCGGCACCGTCATGGCATTTGCCGTCAATAGCAGCACCGGCGCGCTCACACCGGTGGGCAGTGCGCTCACCGCCGGCAGCGTGCCGCAGTTCATTGTTCTGAGCCCCAACGGCAGCTATGCCTACGTGGCCAACAGTGGAGGCAACACGCTGGGCGTGTACAGCATCAACAACACCACCGGCGCACTCACTGCTGCGGGTGCCGCCGTGCCCGCAGGCACCAACCCATACGGCATGGCCATCGGACCGTCCGGCGGTTTCCTGTACGTGGCCAACATACTGGGCAACTCTGTGGACGTCTTCAGCATCAACCCGTCCAACGGCGCACTCACGAAGGTCGATACCACGGCCACCGGGGTCAACCCCGTGACGGTCGTGCTCAACTTTGCGGGCACCTTTGCCTATGTGGTCACGGCCAGCGACAACACCGTCACCGCGTACAGCATCAACAGCACCACGGGCAAACTGACCGCCGTGCCGAGCGGCACTGCAGCCACGGGCAACATTCCGCGCGGGATGGCGGTGGTGGCGGTGCCTTGAGGCAAGCGAAACCACAACGCAGATGTGCAAAGCCCCTCGACATGAGGGGCTTTCGCATTGAACGCAGGGCGGCGAGTCCCTTCAATCCAGAATCACACCCCGGCGCGCATGCGCAGGCGGCGGCAAACTCGGCTCCCCCACCATATCGCGCACGGCATCTTCGATGGTGCTGGACAGCGCATTGAGCGCGAGGTCGTTGTCTTCCGTGCCGAACGGGTCTTCCAGTTGCGAGGCAATGGCTTCGTGCGCCATGAAGGTGTACGCCACAAACACCGAGAACACCGGCGTAAAATTGCCAATGCTTTCCACCAGCCCGAACGGCAGCGCCGCGCAGAAGAAGTACACCGTGCGATGGATCATCACGGAGTACGCAAAGGGCAGTGGCGTACTGGCAATGCGCTCGCATCCGCCGATGGCGTTGGAGAGCTCGTTCAGGTTGCGGTCAAACGCCAGTGCCGCCCAGTCGCCGATCGTCTTGTCATGCGTGCGCTGGCCCACCCACTCCCCCAACCACTGCAGGAGGATGGCGGGTCGGTAGCGCGCCGCCATTACGCGGTCGAGCAGCGGCGCCGGCAGACGGGCCGACATGTCTTCACGCGGATCGGTATGGCGTAATTGATGGCGCAGCGCGTGCGGCAGCGCGCCCAGCACGCGCACGAACTCGAGCACGTCGGAGTCGGCCAGGCCGTGGTTCTGGTCATCGCGACGCGGCAACGTCGTGGCCTGCCGCGTGAGTGAGCGCGCGTCGTTGAGCACCTGGCCCCAGAGCTTGCGCGCCTCCCAGTAGCGGTCGTAACTGGCGTTGTTGCGAAAGCCCAGAAACACCGCCAGCGCAATGCCGATGAGCGAGAACGGCGTGGTGCTGAGGTTGACGCGGATGGGCAGCCAATGCGCATGCACCGCCAGCGCCACCATCGAGATACCGAAGATGAGGAACAAGCGTGGCAGCAACTGCGGCAACACGGAGCCGCGCCACGCAAGCAGCATGCGGAACCAGTGCAAGTGGGGACGAACGACCATGGGCAGACGCGAGCGCGTGGCAGGTGGGGTGCGGGAATTATCGCAGACGCCCAGAGTGGAGAGTCTCCCACCGCGCCTCGGCCCCATGCCCAACGGTGCCGGCTGCCTACGCGGACGCAATGACCGCTCTGCCAGCGCTCGTTATTACCCCTTCACATTGATCGCACGTTTATCAACACCGCCAACCCGCAATAAAACAAATAGAAAAAGAAAGAGAAGCCGTTTCCAAAAATACAAACACAGATCGGCATAAAACGAATGCAACCGTTTTATGCCGATCCATGCGCGGAGCCTGAAAAGCCCCGCATGGCTCAACCCGGATTAGACCGTGGTGTAAGCGCCCTTCGCCCAGCCATTGCCGTCCCAGCACCATTCCGTGGTGTTGGTGCCGGTGGAGGCATACACGCGGATGTGAATGGTGCTGCCGACCAGCCAGCTGGTGACGGACACGTTGTCACCCGGCTCGTTGAACGCACCCGTGTACCAACCCTTCCCGTCCCAGCAACGCTCGGTGATCTTGCCGCCGTTGGCCGTGTAGACGCGGATGGATGGCACCGTGCCCCACGAAGTTGCGGCAGTCTGAACGTTCGACATGTTTTATCTCCATATGAAGTGAATGAGCTGGATCATTCTGTGATTCCAGTCTCAGCGAATGCGGCATGTTTTGGTGCCGCATTTATGACGCCCCGGGTTCAGGGCTTCGCCAGCATAAGCAAATAAAACTCATGCCGCCGCTGAGAGTTACGAATAGCAGATGGAGAAAAAATTTACTGAACAGATTACCGATTTTTCGCGCACCACCATTATGTTGAGCGCATCCACAAAATAACCGTGCCGACGTTGGCACGGGTTATCAGGAAAGGTCTAAACCGAAATGGCTGCACGTGGTGGCATAGGCGCGCCCAGCCGCCCACACCCTCAACATCCGTTGAGAGTTGACGCCACTCCCACGCACTTGGAACATCGCAAGGGCATTGCCATACCTTCCCCCTTGGATTGCTCATGCAGAACCCTCATCGCCCCCGATTGTTCCGTCGCTGGCTTTGCGCCCTGTTGATGGCCAGTGCCGGCGGCACCGCCACAGCGGCAGCGGCGACACAACCGTTCGTGCACCCTGGCCTGCTGCATACCGAACAAGACTTCTTGCGCATGCGCCACGCCGTCGCACACGGCACGCAACCGTGGCAAGACGGCTGGCAACGGCTGATCGCCAATCCGCATGCGTCGCTCAAGTGGGCGCCGCGCCCGGAGGCTGTCATCTATCGCGGGCGCAACCACGAGCACGCCGAGAACTACAGCCAGTTGTACAACGACGCCGCCGCCGCGTATGCACTCGCATTGCGCTGGAAAGTCTCGGGTGACGATGCCTACGCCCAGAAGGCCATCGACATCCTGAACGCGTGGTCTTCCACCCTCACGCGCATCGATGGCAGCTCGGACAAGTTCCTCGCCTCGGGCATCTACGGGTATGAACTGGCGAATGCGGCGGAGATTCTGCGCGCCGCGCCGCAGTGGCAGCCCGAAGATTTCCGGCGCTTCCAGGCCATGATGCTCAACGTGTTCTACCCCATGAACCACGACTTTCTGACGCGGCACAACGGCGCCAAGATCGACCATTACTGGGCCAACTGGGACTTGGCCAACATGAGCGCCATGCTGGCCATTGGTGTGCTGACCGACCGCCGTGACATCTATGCCGAAGCTGTGGACTACTTCAAGCACGGTCAAGGCAACGGCGCCGTCGAGCACCTGGTCTGGCAGCTCTACCCCGAAGGCATCGGGCAGTTGCAGGAAAGCGGACGTGACCAAGGCCACACCATGCTCGACCTCGCCCTGGTCGGCGCGTTCTGCCAGATGGCGTGGAACCAGGGCGACGACCTGTTCGGCTACGACCACGACCGCGTGCTCAAAGGCGCCGAATATGCCGCCCGCTACAACCTCGGCCAGGACGTGCCTTACACGCCGTACCGCAACAGCGATGTGTCGCAGCCCGAGATTTCAGCCGGCGGGCGCGGCGATGTACGCCCCATCTGGGCGCTGCTCTACAACCACTACGTGGTGCTGAAGAAGCGGCACGCCCCCGGGGTGACCGCGTTTGCACAGCAGGTGCAGCCCGAAGGCGGCGGTGGAGATTACGGCCCGAACAGCGGCGGCTTCGACCAGTTGGGTTACGGCACGTTGACCTATACGCTCAAGCCGACCACCCCACACTGAAGGCACCGCAGCGCGACGCGATCCACACACTCATTGCACCGCGCCGATGAACGCGGCGAGCTCCGCCGTCTTGGGGCTCGCAAACACTTCCTTGGCGGGGCCGCGTTCATGAATCAGCCCCTGGTGCATGAACACAAGCTGATCGCCCACATCGCGCGCGAAGCGCATCTCGTGCGTGACCATGATCAGCGTCATGCCTTCGGCGGCGAGCTGCTTCACCACCGCCAGCACCTCGTTGACGAGCTCCGGGTCCAGCGCCGAGGTGATCTCATCGCACAGCAGCACCTTCGGCTGCATGGCCAGCGCGCGTGCAATGGCCACCCGCTGCTGCTGCCCGCCGCTGAGCTGATCCGGATACGCATCAAACTTATCGGCCAGGCCCACCTTGGCCATCATCTGGCGCGCGAGATCATTGGCCTCGGACTTCTTCATGCCCTTGACCACCACGGGCGACAGCGCCACGTTCTCGCCCGCCGTCAGGTGCGGAAACAGGTTGAACTGCTGGAACACCATGCCCACGTTCAGGCGCAGCGCGCGCAACTGCGCGGGCGTGGCCTGCGAGCCCTTGAGCACCGCGTTGTCCACGACGATCTGGCCGTCGTCGATGGCCTCCAGACCGTTGATGGAACGCAGCAGCGTGCTCTTGCCCGAGCCGCTGCGCCCGATGATGGCGACCACCTGCCCGCTTTCCACGCGCAGGTCCACGCCCTTGAGCACGTGGTTGTTGCCGTAATGCTTGTGTACGGCGCACAGATCAACGAGCGGCATAGAGCTTCTTTTCCAGATGAGAGGCACAGAGAGACAGGGGCCAGCACAGCGCGAAATACGCCAGCGCCACCAGCCCATAGATGAGGAACGGCTGGAACGTGGCATTGGCCAGCACCGAGCCCAGCTTGGACAGATCTTCAAACCCGATGATGGACGCCACCGCCGTGCCCTTGACGATCTGCACGGAGAACCCCACCGTGGGCGCAATCGACAGGCGAACCGCCTGCGGCAACACCACGTGCCGCATCTGCTGGAAGTAGCCCATCGCCAGGCTGGAAGACGCCTCCCACTGCCCACGGGGGATGGCCTCCACACAGCCGCGCCACACCTCGGCCAGATAGGCACTCGTGTACAGGGTCAGGCCGATGGCGGCGGCCGTCCACGGCGACATCTCAAACCCCGCCATGGAGGCCCCAAAGAACACGATGAACATCTGCATGAGCAGCGGCGTGTTCTGAAAGAGTTGGATATATGCCTTGCTCACGCGCTGCAGACCGGCGTTGCGCCCCACGCGGGCAAACAGCACCACCAGGCCAGCCGTGCCGCCCAGCACAAAGGCCATGAGCGACAGCATGAGCGTGGCAAGCAGCCCCTCCCCCAGCTTGAGGAGAATGGGCAACAGAGGAATGTCGGCGATCATGCTGTGGTCTCCGCAGGCGTAGGGGTGACCGTGCGTGCCACCGCCGATGCCGCCGGTGTACGACGGCCGACAATGAAGCGCTGCCCAATCCAGGCCAGCAACTGACGCAGCAGCAGCGCCAGCGCAAAGTACAGCGCCGTCACCACCAGATAGGTTTCAAACGCGCGGAAGTTGCGCGACTGGATGAAGTTGGCCGCAAAGGTCAGGTCTTGCGCGGCAATCTGCGAGACCACCGACGTGCCCAGCATCACGATCACGATCTGGCTAGAGAGCGCCGGCCACACCTTCTGCAACGCAGGCCGCAGCACCACATGCCGGAAGATCGCCCAGCGGCTCATCGCCAGCGCATTGGCCGCTTCCAGCTGACCGCGCGGTATTTCCTGAATGCCCGCACGCACGATCTCCGTGATGTACGCGCCCAGGTTGACCACCGCTGTGAGCAACGCCGCCTGCCATTCGTTGATCTGCACGCCCAGCGAGGGCAAGCCGAAGAACACGAACATCAGCTGCACGAGGAACGGCGTATTGCGGATGCCTTCCACAACCACCTTGAACAGCGCGTTGAACGGCGCGATGCGCCAGGCGCGGCACACGCCCCCGGCGATGCCGATGGCGCCGCCGAGCACCGCGCCCGCCGCCGTCAGCGCCAGCGTAAACGCCGCGCCCTGCGCCAACTGGCCGCTGTAACTGAAGACAGCGCCAAAATCGAATTGATATGCCATGGAGGTCATCCGTGGCCCGGCACACCGAAGGGGCGCCGGGCCTGTGTTGCGAAGGCGTACGCGTGCTTAGAGCTTTGCCGGCAGCGGCATCTTGATCCAGCGCTGCGACAGATCATTCAGGCGCCCATCCGTCTTCAGCTTGGTGATGGCGGCGTTCACCTTGTCGAGCAGCGCGGGCTCGCCCTTGCCCACGCCCACATAGCAGGGCGTGTCTTCCACGGGGAACTTCAGGTCGAGCTGGCGCAGCTTCGTCCGCTCGTTCACCGCGTTGGCCACGATGTTGCCTACCGTCACCAACTCCACCTGCCCCTTCAGATAGCTCAGCGCGGTGGCGTTGTTGTCTTCATAGCGCTTGATGGTGGCCGAGGCCGGCGCCACGGCCGAGAGCGCCAGATCTTCCGTCGAGCCGCGCGTCACGCCAATCGTCTTGCCCGCCAGATCCGCCGGCTTCTTGATCGACGCCTCCTTCGGGCCGTACACGCTCTTGGGGAACGGCGCATACGCTTGCGTAAAGTCGATCACCTTGGCGCGCTCGGCGTTCTTACCCAGGCTGGAGATGACGATGTCCACCTTGCCCGTGGTCAGGAACGGAATGCGGTTGGTGCTGGTCACGGGCACCAGTTCGGCCTTCACGCCGAGTTCCTTGGCCACGAGGTTGGCCATGTCGATGTCATAGCCCTGCAGCTTGAGGTCTGGCCCCAGCGAGCCGAACGGCGGAAAGTCATTCGGAATCGCCACGCGGATCACGCCGGCTTTCTGGATATTGGCCAGCGTGTCGGCATGGGCCGAGCGGCCCGGCAGCAACGCAGCAACTGCACTGGCCGCCATGACGGCGTAGAGGAAGGTACGGCGCGAGGTGTTGCTAAGGGTGTGGCGTACGGCGTGGCGAGCAGTGATGCGGGTCATTCAAGAACTCCTTCAGAAATAGGGGCGAGGCGAAAGGAAACCGGTTCGGGTTGCATGGGTTCGGACGCAGCGGGCGGGGCGCTCAGGTCGATCCCGCTGCGACGCGCGGCCGATAGAAGGTGGGCGCGCATGGCCTCTGCGCTGGCGGCGGCATCACCCGCGGCAATGGCCTGCACGATGGCGTCGTGCTCGTGCGCGGGGTGGTCGTCTGCGCCGTTGCGTGCAAAGGGCAGGCGCAGGCTGTGGCCGATGGCGTGCTCCAACTGGCCCGCCATCGCCATCAGGCCCGGGTTGCCCGACTGCTGCGCCAGCAGCAGGTGGAAGTGCAAGTCCGCCTCCGCCGCACTCAGCAAGTCATTGCGTTCCAGCGCATGCGCCAACTGCTGCTGCAACCATTGCAGATGGCGCAGGCCGGCAGCCTGCATGCGCGCAGCGGCCAGCGCCGTCCAGCCGGGCTCCAACACCAGACGCAGCTCAATCAACTGACGCGGCGACAGCGTGCCCAGTGCCGGCGTGGCAAACGGGCGATGCATACGCTCGGCACTCGCCTGCGGTCCGCGCACCACCACACCACGGCTGGGCAGGATGTCTACCAGGCCCAGCGTCTCCAGCACCGTCAGCGCCTCGCGCAACGACGCGCGGCTCACGCCCAGGCTGGCCGCCAGCTCACGCTGCGGCGGCAGGCGGCTGCCACTGGGGTAATCGCCGCGCAGGATGCCTTGCTGGAGTGCTTGCGCAACGGAGGATGGAATGCTGAGCATGGGCCGAAATGGAGAAAGACTCGGTCGTGGTCTGACCGGTCGCCCACGGCTAATGCGAGTTTTGTGCCATGCAGCAAGGCGTGGCGTATTGAGCGTGACTGGGGGCGGCACTACGGCAGATTGATTGCCTGGGCCGTACCCTCGTGCATGCGGCATGGGACGCTCGCCGCCTTGCGTTGGTGCGCAACGCACCGATTTGGAACATGCGGTCGATTGGAGAAGCGCGCTGCTGTCTCGCCGTGCACCAGCGGCAGAACTGCAGCGCTATATTGCTCACCACAAACGTGACCGCGATAGGCGAGATAGACAACTGAGGCACATGGCGGCGACCCGAACCTTTTACCCGTACAGCCCAGAACCGCACCATGGCATCGCGCAGTCAACGCCAATCGCGAGCGACGTCATCAAGCTGGAAATCGATGCCGAAGAGGCTGAAGCATGGTTCTCGGAAAGGCACGCGTGCCAACGTCTGCGAGAACTGTTTCCGGCGGCCATCGCGTTTTTGATCCAGGACGACTACCTGGGTGACAAGCACAAGGCGTCGATCGAGCAGGCGCTGGCACCGGCAACGGTGACTTGGCAGCCCGGATATCGACTGGATGGGCGCCACGGCCGGTGACCCGATGACCTAACAGCAAAGAGGTCTGCTGCAGCTTGTGTGCGAGCTGCTAGGACGGCCGCGCCATCGACACAACGGCGCCGACGCCACGCAAATATTCAAGAAGTCTCACCAACCCCGCACTTGCCTTGACGCGCGCTGAGGCGGCATGGGATACCGCGTGTGCCAAACGGCGCACCCCACTTTCGTAGGGGGTCCTGCCGTACATCACCCATCCAGAGAAGAAGAGCCAAGCCATGTCGTTGACGTCGAGAAGCACGCGCGCGCCGCACAATCCGCATCCTCCCCTCGGGCGGAGCATGGTGATCGGTTTGCTGAGCCTGTGGCTGGCGGCGTGCGGCGGCGGCTCGTCCGACACGACTGCCGACACATCGACTGCCGCAACGACTGCACCCGTGTCTGCGTCCAACCCCGGGGAGCGCCCACCGCCGTCGCCGGCGCCAGCCCCCGCGTCAAGCCCCGCTGCGCCGACCCCTGCGCCCGCGCCTGCGCCGACTCCGACGCCAACCCCCACGCCGACTCCAACGCCGACGCCCACCCCGGCGCCGAGCCCCACGCCGACTCCAACGCCGACGCCCACCCCGGCGCCGAGCCCCACGCCGACTCCAACGCCGACGCCCACCCCGGCGCCGAGCCCCACGCCCACCGCAACCATCAACTGGCCCAATCCCGCATCGATCGGATGGGGCACGGCGCTCAGCACTGCGCAGCTAAACGCGACGGCCAATGTGCCCGGCACCTTCGTCTATTCGCCCGCGGCTGGGACCAAGCTGGAGGTTGGCACGCAGACGCTGTCGGCCACCTTCACGCCGCAGGACACGACCAAGTACGTCCCCAGCACCACCATGCGCACGCTCACCGTCAACAAGGCCGAGCCACCGGTGCGGTGGGACACGCCCGCCGCCGTGCTGCAGGGTTCGGCCCTCACGCCGGCGCAGGTCAGCACCACGCCCTATGCGCTGTATGGCATCCAGGGCACGGTGGACCCAGCGTCGTACACCACTGCGGATGGCGCACCGCTTAGCGCCGCCACAACCAGCACGGCCGGCAGCGTCATCCTGCAGGCCACGTTCGTGCCGAGGGACAGCGCGCACTACCGGTCGGCCCTGGTCAGCACGGCGCTGAGCATCAAGCCCGCCGCCACGGCTGCAGCCATCAACTTTGGCAGTGCGAAACAAACCATCCAGGGGTTCGGCGGCTCGGCGGCTTGGTACTACAGCCCGATGGCGGACGCTCGCGTGAACGCGTTGTTCGGCACCAGCCTGACCGACAGCCTTGGGCTCTCCATCCTGCGGCTGCGCATTGCGCCCGCTGAGTGGAACGCCACCACCCAGACGGCCGACACCAGCCAATGGACCGCAGAGCTGCAGAACGGCGCGGCCGCCCAGGCACGCGGGGCGCTGGTCTTTGCCACGCCATGGACGCCCCCGGCCAGCATGAAGATCGTCAACACCGACCGCAGCAACCCGCTCTATAGCGGGCGCCTTGACCCGGCGCGGTACGCCGACTACGCCAAGTACCTGAACAGCTATGTCCGGTACGCCGCCACGCGCAACGTGAACCTGTACGCCGTGTCACTGCAGAACGAGCCGGACTTTGACCCGACGACTTATGAATCCTGCCTCTGGAGCCCCGACGAAATGACGGCCTGGGCCGCCGGCTATGGAGCAGCGGCCGTGGCCGGCACCTCGGCCAAGCTGATGGCGCCGGAATCGTTCTACTTTTCGCAGGCCACGGCGGACACGCTGCTGGCCAACGCCAATGCGGCCGGCAACGTCTCCATCATTG
Source organism: Ralstonia sp. (assembly GCA_039592975.1). Taxonomy (GTDB): domain Bacteria; phylum Pseudomonadota; class Gammaproteobacteria; order Burkholderiales; family Burkholderiaceae; genus Ralstonia. The sequence goes on from JBCNQE010000005.1 coordinate 273,417, forward strand.
GCGGCCACCTGTACGGCGGCGTGCCCGCCTACCCGGCCTCGGCCCGACGGCTGGGCAAGGATGTGTGGATGACCGAACACTTCCTGGATTCCGTCAACAAGGCCAGCGGCCAGACCACCTGGCAGACCAGCATCGACGATGCCATCGCCCTTGCGAAGGAGATCCACGACGGCTTTACGCTGGGGCAGTACAACGCGTACGTGTACTGGTGGCTGGTCAACTCCAACGATGCCCAGCCCACCGGCCTGATCGACGCGAACAACAAGCCCACCTACTTCGGCATCGCCCTGAAGCACTTTGCGTACTTCATCCGCCCGGGCTACGTGCGCTACGACACCACGACCTTGCCGCAAAAGGGCGTGCGTGTTTCTGCGTTCGGCACGCCTGCGGGTGCGGGCAACAGCAAGGCCGTGGTGGTGCTGGTCAATGAGAACGCCACGGACGTCACGCTCACCACGTCGATCAACCCGGCGGGCCGCGCCTTGACCACGCTGACGCCGTACCTCACCACCGCCACTGCCACGTTCGCGCAGCAGGCGCCGGTGGGTGTGAGTGGCAATACGTTCACCGTGACGCTGCCGGCGAAGAGCATTACGACGCTGGTGAACTAGGCAGGATCACCTACACCACGAAAGGTGCCACCATGTGTGGCACAACCCACGAATCGCTGCTTAGGCGGACCGAGCGAGCGTGGCCTTGAGCGACGCCGCCCAACCCTCGATCAACAGGGCCAGGAGGTCGTGCCAGCTGTTCATGTGATCCGCCCCGGCGTCTACCCGCTTGCCGTCACTGGCCAGCGCGCCCGTGCAGCCAGCGGCGTGCCCGTGAAAACCAGCCGTCGGATTGGGGCTCTGCGTGAGGCGTCTGCGCAGGCTCAACGACTTGGTTGCTCATGCAGATCTCCAATGCGCCACGCGCCTTTAGCGTGCGCAACAGCAAGCGCGCCTCTTCAAGCTCAAGTTCACCGTGATGGATCAGCTCGTCCAGGCTGACTGCGCGCGCGGTCATGTCATCCATCGCCACCCGAAAGCGCGGCGCCGCGAAGCGCGCGTCCAGCGTGACAGGCTTGAGCAAGCGATAAGTGGGCTTGTCGATCGCGGCGGACCGGGTATCGGTATCGATGAACGAGGCGTCGACGGCCTCGGTCGGCTGCCTGCGACTGTCCATCAGCCGCAGCGCAATCAAGTCCAGCGCACCCCAGAGCATGGGGGTACTGAAGGCGCGTGGCAGCGTGAACACGTCATCGCCAAACACGTCGGGCGCCGGTTGGCCCAGCCATAGCTTGAAGGGCGCTGCCGCGCGCACGTCGGCTTGTTCGCCCTCCAGCACCAGCACATCGGCCTGGTGCGGCCCGGCTTCATCCCATTGATAGAGTGAACGTGCTGCGATCGTCCGGATGCTCGTTCGCACTCGGTGCTGCTGGCGCTCATCGAGATACTGCAACGAAATGCGGCCACGCCGATTGTCCACCAACGGCACCGCAGATGGCGTGTGAGACTGCATGCGGCTTCCCCTTCATCACAAAGCAAAGGCCACTGACCGTGCAGGGCCGACGCGGTGCCGAGGGACTTCCTCACACATCGGGCGGACTGGCGATGACCCGTTCATGCCAGCCCGCGCACTGCGCCTATTTATTGTTGGCTGTGCAGGGCTTGCGCCTGACACGCCGTATCAGGCTGGAAACTACCATCCGCGCGCGTGCGATCCGCGTGCCTGAGAAAATTTGAGCATCAGCGCCGTGGCTGACCTCATGCAAGGGGAGCCGTCATTCAAAGCGCCGCAGGCAGCACGAACTTGCTCATCAGCTGGAAAGGCAGCGCCGCTTTCGGAGAGTTGTAGTTGCCGCCGGTAAAGACGGCCACCAGATCCAGCTCCGGCACGACAAAGACGTCTTGCCCACCGTTGCCTGAGGCATAGACGATCTCTACGTGTCTGCCCTGGTACGGCGCCGATGCGCGCCACCACAGGTACCCATAAGACTTGCGGCTCTTGTCGATGCGCGTGTGCTCGCTGGTCGCTTGCTCGATCCATGCGCGAGACACGAGCTGTTTGCCATTCCACATGCCCCCTTGGAGTACCAACTGGCCGATCTTCGCCAGATCGCGCGGGCGCAAGGCCAAGTGCCCGCCCGTATCCGTTTGACGGTGCGCATCAAAGTCGGCCCAGCGCGCATTCGATATACCCAAGGGGTCGAACAACACCTCGTTGGCAAAGGTCGGCACCGGCCGTTTGCTGGCTTCGGCCACCACCCTGCCCAGAGCCACCACGCCGCCGGTGCAATAGTGCGCTGCGGTTCCGGCTGGGGCGGCTACGGGCAACTCCAGAAAGTACCGGACCCAGTCGCGCTCCTGGTACATGCGGTCTTCCTGCCCCGGCGAAGTGGGGTCGCGGTCGTCACACGCCAGGCCGCTACGCATCGTCAGCAGATGCTCCAACGTGATGCCGTGTCGAAGCGCGGGGGCATGCGGGTATGCCGCCTCGAGATAGGAGTCCAGCGGCTCGTTCACCGCTTTAACGATGTGTTTGTCGATGGCGATGCCTACCAGCAAAGCGGTGATGCTCTTCGTGGCGGAGCGCAAGTCCTGCTGGGCGTCCTGGTCGTAGCCATTCCAGTACACCTCCTGCACCAGCTTTCCGTGTCGCACGACAAGCATGCTGTGCAAGCCATGCTCGGCGGGCGGCGGCAAGGTCGCAACGGCCTGCTGCAGCAGAGCGCCGTCCATCGAGACTTCTGCGGGCGTGGCAGTCACCCAGGGCTGCGTGTCTGGGCCAACTACGCGAGCGATGGGCGCCGGTGCGGAGCACCCGCACAGGAGATAGACCAATAGCAGCGGAACCCAGCGTTTGAACATACGTTGCCCGAAGGTGAAAAAGACCACCGGCAGCATAAGCCATGGTGCTCGCCAAAAACCGTTGACCTTGTCACGGTGACAAGGTGTCCACTGCCGGGTGAGGAGGCGTTCATGACCCATCACACACTGACCACAGCGCTGGAGCACCCGGACGCTTCGCAGCGCCTGACGGCTGCGCTGGGTGCCGGCATGGCGCCCGACCCGGGCAATGTTGTGCCGCTGGTAGAGCGTTGCCGCACCGAGCCGGATTTCTTCGTCCGCGACATGCTCACCTGGGCGCTCACCCGGCATGCGCAGGACGTGACCGTGCCGTTGCTGCTCGACGAGCTGCGCTCACCGCTGGCGCAAGCGCGTAGCCAGGCGCTGCATACGCTCTCAAAGATTGGCGACCCGGCAACGTGGCCGGCGATCACAAACGCGCATCTGCATGACCCCGATCCGGAAGTCGCGCGCACCGCGTGGCGTACCGCTGCAGGCTTGGTGCCGATCGGGCAACGCACGGCGTTGGCACGCGAACTGCTGCGCGAGCTGGGCCGCGGCGACAAACACCTGCAGCGGAGTCTGAGCCGAGCGTTGCTCATGCTCGGAGACGACGCCGTGGCCCCGCTCGATGCAGTCGCAGCCCACCATCCGGACCCAGCGGCTCGCATCCACGCCTGTGCAAGCCTCAGGCTGATCGCCGACCCGGAGGCAGCGTTTGTGCTCGATTCGGCCGATGCGGAGCGCGCAGTTGCACCGTTACCAGATGCCGATGCATCGGCAAGTTGCCCACCACCGCTTTGATAGAATTTTTTCGGCACCCAAACGACACCGGAGACACGTGATGCGCATCAGCGAGTTGGCCAATCGCTCCGGCGTCAGCGCGCGCATGCTGCGGCACTACGACCGGATCGGACTGGTCAGCCCGTCCGGGCGCACAGAAGCGGGCTACCGCGCGTATTCGCAAACCGATGCCTGGCGCCTGTTTCAAGTGGAAAGCCTGCGTGCGCTGGGCCTCGGCCTTGCCGAGGTGCGCCAGGCACTCAGCCAGCAAGCCCCTCGCCCCGATGTACTCATGACTGCGTTGATGGCACGCAGCCGCGAGCGGTTGGCCGCAGAGCAAGCGTTGCTTTCCCGGCTAAATGCCGTGTCCGCCGCGTCCCCCGAGGATTGGCCGGCCGTGCTTGACGTCGTGCATCTGCTCAAAGGACTGGAATCCACGCATGCACCTGAGCGGCAGCGTGCTGCGTTTGACGCCGCATCCAGCGATGCCCCGCTGGCGGAACTCATCGCCCACGCACTGCTGCAGGAGCAAGAGCCGAATGTCGCGGGGGCGTTGCACTGGGCACTGGGAAGAACCGCAGGCAGCAACGCCAGCGTACTCGGTGCGGCGCTTCAACAGCCGGATCCGGCCATGCGCGAACGGGCCGTGCTCGCGCTGGCGAAACTCGGCGGCGCCGACGCGGTGGAGATGCTGCGCGGTGCGTTGACCGACCCCACGGCGCGCGTGCGGTACCGCGCTGCGCGGGTGCTCGGCGAATGGGGCATCCGCGACGCCATTCCCCTGCTGATCGAGCAGGTGGTGGTTGGGGCACACGATGTTGAGGCCGCCGATGCGCTGGCCGATCTGGCGGAAGACCCGGTGATTGCGAAGCAGATTGTGGAGCGTTTCGAAGCCGCGATCTCGGACGGGCATGCCGATGTGCAGGCCCGTGTGCGCATTTGTCAGGCGCTGGCGGAGATCGACGATGCGGCATCGACCCTGCTGGCGGGGTTGGCCGCGGATGCGGACCCGGCGGTGGTGCGCACCGCGCGTTATGTGATGGGGGTTCGCAGCGGTGTGCTGACGTAGCTGAGGTCACTGCCAGGGATACGCCTCATTTTGATGAGGTGTTGGCAAAGCACCCTTCGGGAATTGCTTCGGGGGAATATTGCCGGATGCGCTGAAGGTCTTTGGGGACATTCGGCTTGGTGATCTTTGGCGTTAGCAGCATCGAAACTCCCCCTCCAACGCACGTCGTCGCAAACGCCCACGAGCGCGTCATGATCGCAGTGGCGATCCCAATGGGAATCAAGACCAACGCGCCGGCCCGGAGTACCGGATAAGCGGAGGCAATCCACCCCCATCGGTTGACGTGCGTTCCACAGCGGAACGTGATGCCATCAGCCAGTTGGCGGCCGACCAAGGTAGTGTGAAGCGCTTTGACCCAGTTGTTGTAGCTGGACACCTGCTCCGCATCAGCGCAGGGGTAAGGGCCCCGAACACCGATCGTGACTGCGACGCCAAGTTGTTTACGGTTGAGCCAGATAGCAGTGACGGGACCGAAGTTCGTCATGGCTGGCGTGAGTTGGACCCCTCTAATGGCGGTATAGGGTTCAAAACTCTTGCCATTTGGTGCGTCGATCTCGATCCCATCGGCGCGCAGCGTGAATTGAATGCTGTGCGCAACATCTCTCGATACCCATGTATAGGAGGCGATCAAGCCAGGGGCGTGCTTTACCCCTGGGATGGACGTGCTAAGCAAGGGCGCTTCATTCCTCATTGTGAGGATGTACTTGCGAAACACCCCTCGGGGATCGCCTCAGGGGAATACTGCCGGATGCGCCGAAGGTCCTTGGGGACATTCGGCGGCGTGTACTTCGGTGCCAGCAACATAGCGATGCCACCAGCGACGCAGGTCACGACAAACCCAAACGACTGCATCACGAAGCCGGCTACAGCGCCAACAGGTGCCAGGGCCAATGCCGTTGCTCGAATGAGCGGATAACCATAGATCAGCCATCCCCAGATATTCAAAGCGACCCCGCACTTGAACTTGATGCTGGAGGCAAGGTTGCGCTCGATGAGGATGCGATGTAGCTCCCTTACGAAGTGGTTGTAGCTGTCCGCCTGTGCCGAAGACTCAAGCGGTGTTGGGCCACAAGCAGTCAGTGTTTTTCGAATGCCGTACCTCTTACCATTGAAGACCGTCATAGCCATAGGCTGACCCCCGCTAACTCCTGGGACTAGATAGATCTCGATAATTGATTCGTAGTTATAGAAAATCTTCTCAGTGGAGGTCGCCAGGGAAATCCCATCGTTTCCAAGCGTAATTGTTTCTACGTCGTTTAGACTTTTGAGTTCCCTGCTGTAGCTGGTTACAGCGGCCTGGTTAGGTGTGCTCTTCATTCTTTCTTCACCTGCAATGTATCTCCGCTTAGGCTAACGCGTTCGCTTCCCTCATAGAGCCTATAGGTGAACTCCGCGCGCTCCGTACTCTCATAGACTTCAGTAGTGAGCGGCAGGAGGACCTCGAGTGTGTCACGACCACTATCTTTGTCTCGTGTCAACGCTACATCTTTGTTGGTTGCCGTAGCCAATGTCTTATCAGACCGCCCCTTAGCTGAGATCGTCCAGGACACTAGACGCCTATCGCCATGAGACAAGCTCTCAAGTTTTGCCTTGAGGAGATGACCTCGCGTAAGGTACTTGTAACCGCCGATTACGGGGCCGGCAACTGGAATAACCAGCTCTGACAGCGATGCCCCGTCCTGCCGCGCCCACTCCAAGGTCACCTTAATGCCCAAGGTAAGGCCTGCAAACGCCTGCATCTCCTCATCAAGACCTCTTCGAACCCAGTCAGTGATCTTCGATGCCGTCTGCCCAATCGCCTTTGGATCACCAAATGAAGATATCGGCTGATCGCCTATGCCCCAGTAGCATCGCTTAAGGAAGGTGTCATTGAGGTCATCCTCCATATAAAGCGCATAGAGCGACCACGCGAAGCCGACGATCCCGACGATGATCCCAATACCGGTGAGAGACGCTCCCACCAACTCTACGGTGCCACCCAAGCCAATCCGCAACAAAACGTCCTTTGCTGCTTCACGGGTTGCAGCACTAGCTGCATGGTCCGCCAGTTGCCTTGCAAACTGAATCGATGCCCCCAACGCCAACGCTCCCGCCGACCCAGCAAACATCAGCCCCGCCCGGAAATACTCATTCGCCGCCTGCGCGTCGCCGCTGTCCTTGCGCGCGGCGTACTTCGCAAAGGCGCCGACTGCATCGAATGCGGAACCAGCGGCTGCGGTCAGCCCGCTGGCTAGGCGCAACGCTGACAGGCTCACGCCTGCACGTGGCACGAGCTGCAGCGCGGCACCCGCGGTACGCGCCTTGACCACCGTCATTGAGACAGACAGCCCTCCGCCCACCAAGCCTGACACGCAGCTGAACACGCTCATCAGCGCATCCACGTATTCATAGCCCTGCGCGTTCTTGAGCGACTTCAACGACACGATAAGCGCCCACACCTGAAACACCGCCATCACGCGCACAATGCGCGCTTCTTTATCCAGCAGGGCATCCAACGTGGCGCGCCCTGCCGTTACCTGCTGACCAATCAGCTTGGTCGCGAGGGACTTGGGCAGCTTGAAGGGTTGCTTGAGCCCGCCAAGCACGTCATCCGGAACCACCTCGACCAGTTCCTCACCGGCACGGGCAGCCTGTTTCTGAATGCGCGCGAGCGTGTCTTGGGTGAGCATGACAGGGTAGTTCCGGGATGGCAAAAGGCTATTGCTGCGCCGGCTCAATCGAGATCGATCTTGTTGAAGGCAATGTATTGCATCCAGCTCCAGCTGAGCACAGCGCCTTCGTCGAATCACTGCCCAATCCCCTCTGTCGAGCGGGAAAGAGAGACTCCCTCCTTGAGGGCATGCCCATCGTCGTTCTTCACTGATACACGGGGACTGTCGGGACAGCATCTCCGTGGCCCCCACTATGCACAAATAAGAAACGCCGGAAGAAATCCCCGGCGTTTTTTATGGATGAGGCTAAGGCTGTAGATGGATTCATAACCCAAGAAACTGCCCCTTGTGGGACAAGGGGTTCAAGCCAACCGGGGAAGCAAAAGGCGAGAAAGTGGACGCATAACCCGAGAACTTCCTTCCCCGACTAGCTTCGATGCGCGCGGAAGCGCGCGATGGAATGGAGCCATCCCATCAGCAGCTGTCACCAAGGTTTGTATTGGCCGCCGCAAGAATTGCGCTTGAAACGAGGCAATTTTAGCAAATCGCACTCGTGAGCGAACCCTCCTTCGGTGCACGCCGGCGCTCCGGAAATGTCTAAGTTTCTGCGACTGGCCCGCTATCGCCTCTAGCAAATTGCGATGGTCGTTTGGCGAGGCAACTGCCGAGTTGTCTCCCCCATCTCTACCCCGCCTCAGGCCAGTGATTTCCGTGGCCGGTCGAGACGCTACCCGTCCGCCCATCACAACCCGGCCTGGAGGGTGTTTATGAAATCGACCCGCCTATGCCTCGCCTGTGGCAACGCGTTCCTTCCGTTGCCGCATGTTCCCCACCAGCGTTACTGCTCGTCGAAGCCTTGCCAGCGCGCCCGCCGGCGCGACTGGCAGAACCACCGGCTCCGCATCGACCAGGACTACCGCGACAACCAAGCCCGGGCCCAGGCGAAATGGCGCGCCGGCCACTCAGGCTATTGGCGCGAGTATCGAGCTGCACATCCGGCGTACCGAGAGCGCAACCGCAGCATGCAGCGGATGCGCAATGCACGGCGGAGTTGCAGACCGATTGCAAAGATGGACGTCATCGGGCGCCGTTGGCCACTGGGTTCTGGCTTCTACGTGCTGTCTCATGCGGATGAAAGCAGCGTTGCAAAGATGGACGCGTGGACCGTCCACATCGCCGTGCTGTCTGCGCCGACAGGCCCACCGGCATGATTGCAAAGAGATGACGTGATTCTCATTGGCGCCGTGCCTGCTACGCTGGCCTCACCAAAGTTCGTTTTCGAACGCCACCGCCTGATGTGAAATCGTGGCGCGTGAGCACGAGGCCCCACACCCTCGGTGCCTGCCGCGGCCTATGCCTGAGTTGCGGAGTGAAAAATGTCATCCAATACCGCTGCTGCAGCAGTTGTCGCCGGCTCCTCTGGTGGACGGGCGGCGGAGTATGTCCGCATGTCGACTGAGCATCAGCAGTATTCGACCGAGAACCAGCGCGACAAAATTCGCGACTACGCAGCCCGCCGCGGATTCGAAATCGTCCGCACCTATGCCGATGAGGGCAAAAGTGGGCTCCGCATCGATGGGCGCCAGGCGCTGCAGAATCTCATCGCCGATGTGGCCAATGGCAAGGCCGATTTCTCGGTCATCCTGGTCTATGACGTGAGTCGATGGGGGCGCTTCCAGGATGCCGACGAGAGCGCGTACTACGAGTACATTTGCCGCCGCGCTGGCATCCAGGTGGCGTACTGCGCCGAGCAGTTCGAGAACGATGGCTCCCCGGTTTCGACCATCGTGAAAGGGGTAAAGCGGGCGATGGCCGGCGAATACAGCCGAGAACTGTCCGCGAAGGTATTTGCCGGCCAATGCCGCCTAATTGAGATGGGCTTCCGGCAAGGAGGACCCGCCGGCTACGGGCTGCGCCGGGTTTTGGTCGACGAGCACGGTCTCATGAAGGCAGAGCTGTGCCGTGGTGAACGCAAAAGCCTTCAAACCGACCGAGTCGTCCTGATGCCTGGACCGGACAGCGAGGTGCGAATCGTCAACCTAATCTACGACTGGTTTATCAATGAGTCGCTCGACGAAAATGAAATCGCAGCTCGCCTGAATGGCATGCGTGTGCGGACGGACCTGAATCGGGAATGGACGCGTGCCACGGTGCGGGAGGTATTGACGAATGAAAAGTACATCGGCAACAACGTCTACAACCGGGTGTCGTTCAAACTGAAAAAGCTGCGGGTGGCCAACACCCCCGACATGTGGATTCGAAAGGAGGGAGCATTTCAGGGAATAGTACCGAGCGAAACGTTCTACACGGCTCAGGGCATCATGAGGGCCAGAGCGCGCCGCTACTCAAATGAGGAGCTCATCGAGCGATTGCGCAACCTGTACCGCAGTCGCGGGTTTCTGTCCGGCGTCGTCATTGACGAAACCGATGGCATGCCTTCGACGTCGGTCTATGTGTACCGATTCGGCAGTTTGATTCGCGCCTACCAAACCGTCGGCTTTACGCCTGGCCGAGATTATCGATACATTGAAACCAACCGCTTCCTGCGACAGTTGCATCCGGAAATCATCGCGCAGACGGAGAGGAAAATCGCGGACCTGGGCGGTGCGGTGATACGGGACCCGGCGACGGACCTGCTGACGGTCAATGACGAGTTCACGGCCTGCATCGTGCTCTCGCGCTGCCAGGCACATGACAATGGCCGCAATCATTGGAAGGTGCGCTTCGATACGAGCCTCTTGCCTGACATCACGGTTGCGGTGCGGCTCGACCACACAAATGCTTCGGCGCTGGACTACTACCTGCTGCCACGTCTGGATTTTGGACAACCCCGCATTCACCTCGCCGACCAAAATCCAATCGAGTTCGAGAGCTACCGCTTCGATACGCTGGACTACCTCTATGGCATGGCCGCGCGTGCCCGGCTCAGGAGAGTGGCATGAACGCGCAGCAGCTCGGCGAAATCCGAATGGTCCCCGTCGCGCAGATTGAAGTCATCAATCCGCGAGAGCGCAATGGTCGAGTTTTCAAAGAAATCGTCGACAACATCAAGACCATCGGCCTCAAGAAGCCTATCGTTGTCACGCCGCGAGCGACGGCTGGTGGCATAGAGAAGTACCTGCTCGTGTGCGGCGAGGGACGGTTGAAAGCGTTCCGCTCGCTCGGCGAAGAAACTATCCCCGCACTCGTTGTAAGCGTGAGCGACGAAGACGCGTTCGTCATGAGTCTGACGGAAAACATCGCACGCAGACAGTGCCGCCCGCTCGAACGGCTTGCCGGCATTCGGCAATTGCAGGACCAGGGATACACGCCGAAGGTCATCGCCGAAAAGACGGGTCTCACGCCAACTTACGTTCAGGGCATCCTCACCCTGCTGCGCCAGGGAGAAGAGAGACTTGTGGTTGCGGTGGAGAAAGGGCTCGTCCCTTTGAATGCAGCCCTCTCGATTGTTGGCGCCGGCAACGACGACGCTGAAATCCAGGCGGCACTCCAGGAGGCCTATGAGTCGGGGAAATTGCGAGGCAAGCAGTTGATGAACGCTCGCCGTATCATCGAGCGCCGAAAAGCGCTCGGGCGAAGCGCGGCCCGCAATATGACGCACAAGTCCGCCGCGGTCACGACATCCAGTCTTGTGCGGACGTATGAGCGCGAGGTGGAACGTCAGAAGGCCATGGTGAGAAAGGCCGAGTTCACGCAACAGCGGTTGCTATTTGTGGTCGGTGCGTTGCGACAACTGTTTGCCGATGAGAACTTCGTCAACCTGCTGCGTGCCGAGGGCTTGGCCAGCCTGCCGAAGTACCTTGCCGAGCGCGTTTGGCTCATCGGAAGTGGCACATGACTGGCGTAACTCTCGGGTTCATACCCGAGCCGTTGTCCGTGCAGGTCACTAGCATCCTGCCATCGCGCAGAGTACCGGCGCCTGTACTGGAATCGCGCAAGTTCAAGCAGATAAAAACCTCCATTGAGGAGGTAGGCCTCATCGAACCACTATCTGTAACACCTGCAGACCAGTCTTCCGGGCAGCATGTCCTGCTGGACGGGCATCTACGCTTACTTGCCATTCAGGACTTGGGGTACGAGCAGGTTGCCTGCCTTGTCGCGACCGATGACGAGAGCTACACGTACAACAACCGTGTCAATCGGCTCTCGACCATCCAGGAGCACTACATGATACGGCGCGTCATTGATAGAGGCGTCTCGCCCGAGCGATTGGCAAAAGCACTGTCCGTAGATGTGTCCCAGATTATCAAGAAGATGTCGCTGCTCGACGGCGTTTGCCCGGAAGCGGTTGAGCTCCTCGGAGACCGGCAGTTCTCGCCGGAGCTTGTCCGCGCCATTCGTAAAATGAAGCCCACACGTCAGGTCGAATGCGTTGAGCTGATGGTGGCCGCGAACAACGTTTCAGTCTCCTACGCCGAGGCATTGTTGGTGGCCACGCCGGCGGCGCGTCTTGTGGAAGGCAAGAAGCCGCGCAAGCTCACTGGAGTCAGCCCTGAGCAGATGGCAAAGATGGAGCAGGAAATGAGCAACCTGCAGGGCCAGTACAAGCTCGTGGAACAGACTTACGGTCAGGACGTGCTCAACCTGGTGCTTGCGAAAGGGTACCTCGCCAAGCTCCTCGAAAACGAACCTGCACGGCAGTACGTTGCGCAGCGCCATCCAGATTTGATGGTGGAGTTCGAATCCATCATCGCAACCATTTCCCTCGACCAGCCGCAATGCGGCGTGGTCGTCTAGTCGAAGCGCACGCGGGAACGCCCGTTCCTGACCGGAACGGGCTGGAGTCATACTAGCTCTCCATCGGCAGGCTATCGATAGGCCTCACCCTCGGACCAAACCGCCCCAGCTTCACCAGCATATTCGAACACCTTCCGCATGCGGGCATACCATTCGTAAAACGCGTCGTCGCCGATTGACCGGGCTCGTTCGTCCCACTCGATGAAGTCGGCGGCGAGCTTTGCCGACGCCACCGGCCCGATGATTTCGCCCAGGCCGCCGTAGAGGATAAGTTCCTGAAACGGACCAGGCTCGTCCTCATCGGGCGCTTCTTCGAAGCCGACCAAATCAATGAGCTCTTCCAGCCATCCCGAATACTCGCGCAAGTTGTTGCAGACACTGAACCCATCTTCTTGCTCGAACTCGTAGGCCGCCCCCACTTCCAATCCTGCCGCGTTCTGCGGGCAGTCCGGGTTGACGACCTCAATCAGTAAGGACCCGCCGTCCCGCAGTCCCTTGCCGGGCAACGGAAACATGCGTTCGCCCGCGTCACCCTGCTTCTTCAAGCCCTTGCATCCGACAAAGTAAAAACCCATAGCTTTTATTGATAGTTGATTCACTGAACCGCGCCCGCATGCAGGTCGATATCTGACCGGTTGGGGCACTCCGGAGCACCTGTCGGCGTCTTGCGCAGTAACAAGTGCGTCTCGGTATAGAGCGAATCAACGTGGATGCCGGGCCGGAAATGCACCGGCGCTCGAAAAATTTCTACGCGGCAAAAATGAGCCTGAGCTTGGTGCAAGTTTACGGACCGTTGGGGTCGCTCCGTGGCTTGCTTCGATAGAGTGTGACCGGCTCGGCAGCCTCATGAGGGCGGTGGTCGACCACCTCGAACGCTCCCGACAGCTGCAGGATTTGCTTGAGCCTGCGGACCCCATAGGTTTGGGGAACAAGGTCCGCTTCCAGTGAGCGAATATATCGGCCTGCGCTGGCCAATGACGTCATACCGTTCACTGGCTCAGTGTGCACCTCAGCCAACCGGAGCGCTTCAACGATACGTGTGCTCGCCCAATCCGTCTCCCTGGGGTCGTCCAGGTCGATGTATTCGAAATTGACGGGTATGTGCTCTTTCAGTGTTGCAATGAGGGTCGCCAGGTCAGCGTCCTCGGCGAAATGCTCCTTCGCAAGGATACTGAGCGCAGTCGCAGCCAGGCCCTGGACCATGGTTTGAAGAGGGGCGGTCTCTTCATGCTGGTCATCGAGAACCTTTATCGCCGTCCGACACCCGGCCTCCGTGAGCAGCGAGACTCCAGGCATCTCATTGAAATGGTGAACGAGCCGATTGCGTTGTTCGACCATCCGCTTGACGTCTTGCTCAAGCGTATCCGTGTCTGCCCTTACTGATTCAAGGAAAGCTTCGGCCAGCTTGCCCAGCGTTTGCCCCTTAACCTTCTGCCGGAAGCTGGCGAATGCATCATCACCGCGTGCACTTCCGTTCGGATGCATGAAAGGCAGCAGGAATTTCAGTGTGGACTCAACCTGCTGGAACATCAGGATGTTGCGACCTACGCGGAGAATTACCGACCGCACCAAATCTGCGTGTTCTTCTGCCATGACGTGTCCGTGACCAATGATGGCTCATCTTCCCACAGGTGAC
>JBCNQE010000006.1:0-273815 GCA_039592975.1 Ralstonia sp.
GCAAATGCTCCGCGATATACGCGGAAGGCGTGAGAGCGTGCTCGGCGGCGTGGCCGGCGGCTTCTGCGACTTCAGTTGCCATGATGATTCAGTCCAATATTGCGAAACATTCTTCGTGATCCGTTCCAGCTCGCGTCCGATTCAACCGGGTTTCCCCGGAGATCGCGGACTGCACGCGACTGGAGCGTGCCACCTTATTCGTTCGGAGTGTCAGCGCAATGAATGCGGGCTTCTCCTGCCTCGCACGCTTGCCGTGTTCCAACACCTTCCGTGCGCCTGCCGCATGGCCGCAGGCTGGGGCCCGTCATCGCAATGCCAGACCGACCCAGTACATCTTCAGTGCCAGGATCAGGGTGATCAGCAAGGGTGGCCAGTGCAGCCCCTTGAACATCACCACCACAATCACCAGCAACGCGACGGTGCCCAGCACCTTGATCGCTTCGCCCACCACCAAGCGGGCGATGGACTCGAACCCCTTGGCTGTCGACAACCGCATCGCGAACCAGGCCGAAGGCACCACGCACACGCCGCCGCCCAACAGGGCAGAGAGCGCCGCCTCGCCGGCTGACGCAGCGCCCGTGCCTGCGAACCAACTGCCGACATACCAACCGAGCGCACACAGCAGTGTGATGGCCACCTGGCCGAGCACGATGGAAAGCGGCGTGATACGCGAAGCCCGCAGTGCCTGTTCGCCGAACATGGCCACCGCTTCGTCATGCGAAAGCACATGCACCGGCGATTCCGCCTTCTCTGCGTCGTCGTCCCAATCAGCAGGCCTCGGAGCCTGCGCCGACTGAGATCGGGCGGCTTCTAACGAAGCGTAGGAATCGGACCGTCGACGGTTGGCTGACTGCTGGGCTGGCTGCATGGAAGAATGGTCTTTCATCATGCCGCACCGCTTTGGGTCAGGCGGATTTAAAACCGCACGATTTTACGGGACATGGTGTTCGCCAGTCAACGCGCAAGCGAACGGTCGTGCGGGCGCCTTCGACAGCACTTTCAGTGGTTGCGTTCCGCGCGCCCATTGCAATGACGTGCTGCGGGCGAGGCACCGAATCTGCCTGTCTGTGCGGTGCCCCACCGATTCCATGATGGCGGTGGCTGGGCGCAGCGTCGATGACGTGGAAGGTAATTGCACCGATTCGGTGCGGACCAGCGTTTGGGAATGGCGCAGCGACGCAGGTTTAGCGCCTGCGGCAAACTGTCGCAGTTACGCGCGCGGTCAAGCGGCCGCTTCGTCGTCGCCGTCCGGGCGCAAACGCGCGAGCAGGCCGTCGAACTCATCGAGGCTGGCAAACTGCACCGTCAATTGGCCGCGCCCCTTGGCCGCCAACTTGATCTGCACGCCCAAGCCCAGCGTGTCTGCCAACTCTTCTTCCAAGCGGGCGACATCTCGGCCAGCCTGATGACCGCCCTTCTGCTTGAGCGACTTCAACTCGAACGGTTTGAGCGTCAGGGCGACCAGCTTTTCTGTCTCGCGCACCGACAGGCGCTTGTTGACGATCTGGTTGGCCAACAGAATCTGCGTGGCACTATCGACCGCCAGCAGTGCGCGGGCATGCCCCATGTCGATGTCACCGGCCATCAGCATGGTCTGCACGGGCTGGGCGAGATTCAGCAGACGCAGCAGGTTCGACACCGCGCTGCGCGAACGCCCGACCGATTCGGCGGCCTGCTCATGCGTGAACTGGAACTCGCGTACCAGGCGCGCAATGCCCTGCGCCTCTTCCAGCGGATTGAGGTCTTCGCGCTGGATGTTTTCGATCAGCGCCATGGCCGCGGCGGACTCGTCCGGCACATCCTTCACCAGCACCGGCACTTCAGTCAGGCCAGCCAGGCGCGAAGCGCGGAATCGGCGTTCGCCGGCGATGATTTCGTACTTCGGCTTTGGACCGCCGGACTCAACCTTGCGCACCAAGATCGGCTGCATGAGACCTTGCGCACGAATGCTTGCGGCCAGCTCCTGCAATGCGCCCTCGTCCATGCGGGTGCGCGGCTGGTACTTGCCCGGCTGCATCTGCTCGAGCTTCAGTACGGTTGGCGTGCCCTCTTGCTTGGCGGTTTCGACAATCTCGGCGGGACTGCCCAGCAGCGCTTCGAGGCCGCGGCCCAATCCCTTTTTCTTCATCGTGCTCATGTTGTTCCTCTTGCGCTCAGGCCGGCAGTTCGGCCATGTGCCGCACGCGGGCGATCATCTCGGCGCCGAAGTCCAGGTAAGCCTTGGCGCCCTTCGACGACGGATCGAACGCCACACCGGGCATGCCGTAGGACGGCGCCTCGGCAAGGCGCACGTTGCGCGGGATCAGCGTCTTGAAAACCTTGTCGCCAAAATGCGACTCCAACTGCGCCGACACCTGCTGCTGCAGCGTCACGCGTGGGTCGAACATCACGCGCAGCAGGCCGATGACCTTGAGATCGCGGTTCAGGTTGGCGTGCACCTGCTTGATGGTGTTGACGAGGTCCGACAGCCCCTCGAGCGCAAAGTACTCGCACTGCATCGGCACGACCACGCCGTGCGCGGCGCACAAGCCGTTGAGCGTGAGCAGCGACAGCGACGGCGGGCAATCGATGAGGACGAAGTCGTATTCGGCATCCACCTCGGCCAGCGCGAGCTTGAGGCGATTCTCGCGATCCTCGAGGTCGACCAGCTCGACTTCGGCGCCGGCCAAGTCACGATTGGCGGGCAGCACATCGTAACGACCGGACTCAGAGCGCTGTCGCGCCTCGGCCACCGTTGCCAGACCCACCAGCACTTGGTACACGCTCGATTCCAGCGTGTGCTTGTCGATGCCCGAGCCCATCGAAGCGTTGCCCTGTGGGTCCAGGTCGACCAGCAGCACACGCTGGCCTTGCGCGGCCAGGCCTGCGGCGAGGTTCACCGTGGTGGTGGTCTTGCCGACCCCGCCCTTCTGGTTGGCGATCACGAAAATATTCGACATGACTCCTCTGCGGTGAATGACTCACGCCGACGGCGCAAGGATGACCAGGTGACGCTCGGCCGGCAGCCCCGGCACGGTCAGGCGTTCGATGGCTTCGACGGTCCAGCCGGCGGGCAAGCGTTCGATTTCGGCGTCCGGGCGCACGCCCTTCATGGCGACCATGCGACCGCCCGGCGCCAGCAGGTGGCCGGCCAGATTGACGAAATCCACTAGCTCAGCAAATGCGCGCGACGTGATCACACCGTAGCCAGTCGCATCGGCCAGCTTTTCCACATGGCCCCAATGCGATTGCGCGTTGGTCAGAGCAAGCTCCGCGCGGCACTGCGTCAGGAAGGCGGTCTTCTTCTGCACGATGTCGACCATCGTGACGCTGACGTCCGGGTACGCGATGGCCAGCGGAATGCCGGGCAAGCCACCGCCCGACCCAACGTCCAGCACGCGCGGTGCGTCAGGCTGCGCGCGGCGCGCCAGCTCAGCAATGCGCGACACAGCCGACAGCGAATCCAGTAAGTGATGCGTGAGCATGTCGCCCGCATCGCGGATGGCGGTCAGGTTGTAGACGCGGTTCCACTTGGCAAGCAGCCCTTGGTACGCCAGCAGGCGATCCAACTGCGCATCATCCAGCGACAGGCCCAGCGCGCGGGCGCCCGCTTCCAGTTCCGAGCGGGCATCAGTCAGTGCATTCGCCATCAAGCCGCCTCGCCTTCCGCTGCCGGACGCGGGCCGACTTGGCCGCGCAGCACGCCCTTCTTCAGATGCACCAGCAGCAGCGACACCGCTGCCGGCGTGATGCCGGAGATACGCGAGGCCTGCCCGATGGTCTCGGGCTTATGCTTCGCCAGCTTCTGCTGCACCTCGATCGACAGGCCACGCACTTGCGAATAATCGAAATCTGCTGGCAAGCGGGTGTTCTCATTTGCGCCGAGGCGCTCCACTTCATCGGCCTGACGGGCAATGTAGCCGTGGTATTTGATGCCGATTTCGATCTGCTCGCGGATCAACTCGGCTTCCAGCGGATCTTCCGCCAGCACGCCTTCGGGCGCGTACTTGCCGCCCTGCATGCCCATCAGGGATGCGTACGTCACATTCGGCCGGCGCAGCAAATCCGCCAGCGAATATTCTCGCTCGATCCCCTTCCCCAACACCGGCTCGGCATCTTCCAGCGGAAGGATCGCCGGGTTCACCCAGGTCGATTTCAGGCGCTCTGTTTCACGTGAAACAGCGTCGCGCTTGCGGTTGAACGCGTCCCAGCGGGCATCGTTCACCACGCCCAGCGTGCGACCGACTTCGGTCAGGCGCATGTCAGCGTTGTCTTCGCGCAGGCTCAGACGAAATTCAGCACGGCTGGTGAACATGCGGTACGGCTCGGTCACGCCACGAGTGATGAGGTCGTCGACGAGCACGCCCAGGTAGGCCTGGTCACGGCGCGGCGTCCAGGCGTCCTTGCCCTGCACTTGCAGACCGGCGTTGATGCCGGCGAGCAGCCCTTGGGCGGCCGCCTCTTCGTAACCGGTCGTCCCGTTGATCTGGCCGGCGAAGAACAAGCCGGAAATCGCCTTGGATTCCAGCGACGCCTTCAGCGCGCGCGGGTCAAAGTAGTCGTATTCGATGGCATAACCGGGGCGCAGGATGTGCGCACTCTCCAGCCCGCGCATTGAGTGAATCAGGTCCAACTGCACATCGAACGGCAGGCTGGTGGACACGCCATTCGGGTAAAACTCATTGGTGGTCAGGCCTTCCGGCTCCAGGAAGATCTGGTGGCTGTCCTTGCTGGCGAAGCGGTGGATCTTGTCCTCGATGCTCGGGCAGTAGCGCGGCCCTACCCCTTCGATCACGCCGGTGTACATCGGCGAGCGGTCCAGCCCGGCGCGGATGATGTCGTGCGTGCGCTCGTTGGTGTGCGTAACCCAGCATGGCACTTGGCGCGGATGCATGTCCGCACGGCCCATGAACGAGAACACCGGCACTGGGTCGAGGTCGCCGGGCTGCTCTTCCAACACCGAAAAATCGATGGTCCGGCCGTCAATGCGCGGCGGTGTACCGGTCTTGAGGCGCCCTTGCGGCAGCTTCAATTCCTTCAGACGCGCCGACAGCGACACCGCCGCCGGGTCGCCCGCACGGCCGCCGGTGTAGTTATTCAGACCCACGTGGATCTTGCCGTCGAGGAATGTCCCCGCCGTCAGTACCACGGCACGTGCACGGAACTGCACGCCCACCTGCGTCACCGCACCGACCACGCTATCGCCTTCGACCAGCAGGTCTTCGACGGCTTGCTGGAACAGCATCAGGTTCGGCTGGTTTTCCAGGCGATGGCGGATCGCCGCCTTGTACAACACGCGGTCCGCCTGGGCGCGGGTGGCACGCACGGCCGGGCCTTTGCTGGAATTGAGGATGCGGAACTGGATGCCGCCCTCATCCGTGGCGATAGCCATGGCACCGCCCAGCGCGTCCACTTCCTTGACCAGATGGCCCTTGCCGATGCCCCCGATGGATGGGTTGCAGCTCATCTGCCCCAGCGTCTCGATGTTGTGCGTCAGCAGCAGGGTCTGGCAACCCATGCGCGCCGCCGCCAGGGCGGCCTCGGTGCCGGCGTGTCCGCCGCCCACCACGATCACATCGAATTCAATTGGATACAGCATGGCTTCCTCCTCGCGTGGAGGCATCAGGAAATTTGGAGAAGCGGAATTATAAGTCGCGCAGCTACCCCGCAGTTCGACCGTGCGGCAATCGAGATGAAATTCAGCCGCATTTCGTGTTTCACGTGAAACATGCACCGCTTGTTTCGCAGCCGTTGTGTTTCACGTGAAACACGTCAGACAGTCGGCGTGTCCTCGGAGCGCAAGCGCAGGAAGTCGATGAACGCGCGCAGCTTGCCCGGCATCTGAGGCGTGCGCGGGAAATAGAGATGGAAGCGATACATCGGCGGGCACCACGCTTCGAGCACCCGAACCAGCCGCCCGGCTGCCAAGTCCTCGGCAACCAAATCTTCAAGCACATGCGCGAGGCCGATACCCTGCCGTGCCGCACCGACCATCGCGAGCACATCATTGGCGATCAGCCCGCCGGCCACATCAACGGCCTGGAGCGCCCCACCCTGCCCGGGCTCGGCAAATTCCCAGGCGTATAAGCCGCCGCTGCTTGGAAAGCGGTAGCGAATGCAGCGATGCTCGCGCAGCGCGTCCGGCGACTCGGGCGTGCCGTGTGCGGCGAGATACGCCGGACTGCCTACCACCGCAACCCGCCGCGCCGGCCCGACCGGCACGCTCACCATATCCCGCTCAACGCGCTCGCCAAAGCGGATGCCGACGTCGAAGCGATCCGCCACGATGGCAGACAGACCGTCGTCGACAGACAGCTCCAGCTCAATGCGCGGATAGCGCGAGAGGAAATCGGCCAACGCGGGTTCGAGCACGGCTTGGTACGCCACGCGCGAGGTCGTCACGCGCAACGTGCCGCGCGGCTCGGTAGCACGCTCGCCCACCTCGGCCATCGCACCATACAACGCATCAAGGCTCGGCCGCACCACCGCAAGCAGCGCTTCACCCGCCTCCGTGGCACTGACCTGCCGCGTGGTGCGCGCGAGCAATTGCACGCCCAGCGCCGATTCCAGCCGCCGAATCGTCTGCGACAACGCCGACGTGGAGACATCCAGCGCCGCCGCTGCGTGCGTGAAGCTCCCAGCCTCGGCCACGCGCCGCAGTGCGTCGAGCGCGGGGAGCAGGTCCGGATCGATTGTGAATTCCGTCTTCATAGTGCATCCGATTCTATCCACTTAATCCGCAGGATCAGGCTGCCTAGACTGGCGACTCCTCTTCTCCTCTGACAAGGACATCGCCAAATGAAGACGCAGCAACTTGGACAATCGAACCTGTTGATCTCCCCACTCGGCTTCGGCACCTGGGCTTCGGGTGGCGGCAACTGGGAATACGGCTGGGGTGCGCAGGATGACCGCGACACCATCGCAGCCATTGCCGCGGCAGTCGACGCCGGTATCAACTGGATCGACACGGCCGCTGCCTACGGGCTGGGCCATGCGGAAACCGTGGTCGGCCGCGCACTGCGCGAACTGCCCGCCAGCCGGCGGCCGTATGTGTTCACCAAAGGCTCGCTGGTGTGGGACGCGCAGGGTCGGATTTCGCATTCGCTCGATCCGGTATCGCTTTCACGTGAAATCGACGACAGCCTGCACCGGTTGAAGGTAGAAGCAATCGATCTGTACCAACTCCACTGGCCGGCCTTTCCGCCGGGCGCGCCCGAGCAGTCGATCGAAGCAGCCGTGGCGGCGCTCGACAAGGCGCGGTTGGCCGGCAAAATCCGCCACATCGGCGTCTCTAACTTCGATGCGGCGCAGATGGCGCGTGCGCAATCCGTTGCGCCGATTGCCTCACTGCAGCCGCCCTACTCGCTACTGATGCGCGGCATCGAGGACTCGATCCTGCCGTACACGGCGGCGCATGGCATCGGCAACATCGTGTATTCGCCGCTGCAATCGGGGCTGCTGTCCGGGCGCATGACGCGCGAGCGCATCGCGGCGCTGCCGGCCAACGACTGGCGTGCGCAGCGCAGCCCGGAATTCCAGGAGCCGAACTTGACGCGCAACCTGGCGTTGGTAGAGGTGCTGCGGAACGTAGGTGCACGGCATGGCAAGACGCCGGCGGAAGTCGCCATCGCCTGGACGCTGCGCAATCCGGTGGTCACCGGGGCCATCGTCGGTGTACGGCGGCCGGAGCAGCTCGACGGTCTATTGGGAGCCGCCGACCTGAAATTGACCGACGTGGACCTCGCCGAGATCCAGGCCGCTCTGCCCGAGACCACGGCATCGCCAGTGCCGCAAAGCTTGGTCAATGCCTGAGCCCCAAAAGCAAAACGCACGGCGCGAACCGTGCGTTTTGTATGAAGCGGAAGATGCGGCTACGTCAGTTCTGTAGCTTCCACTTGCCGTCCTTGATCTCGACCATGACGCGCGAGCGCTGGTCCAAGCCCAGGTGATCCTTCGGATTCATGTTCATCACCCCGTGCGAGACCGCCAAGTTGGTCGTCGCCTCCAACGCATCGCGCAGCCCCTTGCGGAAGGCCGGCGTGCCGGGTTGCCCCTTCTTGAGCGCGGCGGGCATCGCATTGGCGAGCAGCAAGCCGGCATCCCACATGTGCCCGCCGAAGGTCGAGACCTGTCCGCCATAGGCCTTCTCATACGCCGTCTTGTAGGCCAGCGCTGGCTTCTTCACCGGATTGCTGTCGGGCAGCTGCTCGGCCACGAGGATCGGCCCCGCAGGCAGGAACGTGCCTTCGCAGTCCTTGCCGCACACGCGCAGGAAATCAGCGTTGGCAACGCCGTGCGTCTGGTACAGCTTGCCCTTGTAGCCGCGCTCTTTGAGCGCCCGCTCCGGCAGCGCGGCGGGCGTACCCGAACCCGCGATCAACACCGCATCCGGATTGGCCGACATGATCTTCAGCACCTGCCCCGTCACCGAGGTATCGGTGCGTGCAAAGCGCTCATTGGCGACGATCTTCAGCTTGCGCAGCGTCGCCACCTTGTCGAACTCCTGCGACCACGATTCGCCGTAGGCATCGGCAAAGCCGATCAGCGCGACGGTCTTCACGCCGTGGTTGGCCATGTGCTCGGCAATGGCGGTGGCCATGTGCGAATCGTTCTGCGGCGTCTTGAAGATCCACGCGCGCTTGGCGTCCATCGGCTCGACAATGCGCGCGGAGGCGGCCAGCGCAATCATCGGCGTCTCATTTTCGGCCGCCACATCCACCATCGCCAGCGAATTGGGCGTGACGGTGGAACCGATCACGAGGTCGACCTTGTCTTCGGTGATGAGCTTGCGCGTGTTCTTGACCGCGGTGGTGGAGTCGGTCGCATCGTCGAGCACGATGTACTCGATCTTCTTGCCCGCGATTTCCTTGGGCAGCAGCGCCACGGTGTTCTTTTCTGGAATCCCCAGCGATGCTGCAGGCCCCGTGGCCGACACGGTGATACCGACCTTGACCTGGGCGAATGCTGTGCCGGCCAACAGCGCCGTCGCGGCGAGTGCCGCTTTTGCGATCGGGGTAGCGCGCGAAACCTTCATGCCGTCTCCTGGAGTGTGCGACGGGTCTGCGCCCGCCCTGCGTCTGAGATTGACCGACCGCGGGGTCGGGGATGAAGGAGTCTAGAAGGAGTCACGCGGCGCGAGCAAGGGGGAGATTCCCCGAACCTTCCCCTGCGCAGCATCTCCGCCTGGGTTAGCCGACGCGATACACCCGGCCGCTCTGCACCCCGTCCACGCTGCGTCGATACGCCAGCGCCGCTCGCGCCGCCGGCACAGGCTCGAAGCCGGGGAAGAACGGCCCGAATACATCCATCGATTCGGTCAGCACCGTCGGGCTCACGGCGTTGATGCGGATGCCGCGCGGCAGCTCGCATGCGGCGGCCCGTACGAAGCCCTCCACCCCGGCGTTCACCGCCGTGGCGTTGGCGCCCTGCGCAATCGGCTCCTGGCCGACGATACCGGTGGTGAGCGTGATCGAGCCGCCATCGTTCAGATAGTGTTGGCCGACCAGCGCCAGGCGCACCTGGCCCAGCAGCTTGTCTTGCAGACCGATGTTGAAGTCTGCGGCGGTCATCTCGGTCAGCTTGCCGAAGAACAGACTGCCCGTGGTGGAGACGATGGCGTCCACGCGGCCCACCTTGTCGAACAGCGCGGCCACGCTGTCGGCGTTGGTGATGTCGACCTGATGCTGACCCTGCGTGCGACCCACGCGAATGATTTCGTGCGCCCCGCCCTGCTCCAGTTCCGCCACCACGGCGCGGCCAAGCGTGCCGCTGGCACCAATCACAACGATCTTCATGATGAACTCCTCTATTGATTCGGTTGGAATGGGGTGCATTCTTCGCCGAACTCGCCATGCGATAAAGCCGTGGTAGATTCGCCCATTCCTAATCATGGGTTCGGAATATGGACAAGCTGCGCAGCATGGAAACCTTCGTCGCCGTGGTGGAAGGCGGCAACTTCACCGAGGCGGCGGCGCGGCTGGAAATGTCGGCGGTGATGGTCGGCAAGTACGTGAACGCGCTGGAGGTGCAGCTGGGCGCACGCCTGCTCCAGCGCAGCACGCGCCGCCAGAGCCTCACCGATGCGGGCCGCGTGTTCTACGAAGACGCCAAGCGCGTGCTCGAACAAGTGCGCTGGGCGGAGACCTCGGTCGAGCGGTTACGCGCGTCGCCCTCCGGCACGCTGAAGGTCAGCGCGCCGACGACCTTCGGCGCGTGCGTCGTCGCGCCGCTGGCAGCGACGTTTCAGCAGGCGCATCCCCAGGTGCGCGTGGAATTGAACCTCAGCAACAGCATGGTCGACCTCGTCGACGAAGGGTTCGACCTCGCCATCCGCATCGGGCCATTGGGCGATGCGGACCTGGTGGCCAAGCCGCTGTGCGTGTATCGCATGGTCATCTGCGCATCGCCGGATTACCTCGCGCGGCACAGACGCCCGCAGACGCCGGCAGACCTGTCGCAGCATCGCTGTCTCTCGCACATGGTGTGGAACAACCGCAATGCGTGGCAGCTTGCGGGTTGGGATGGCGGCACTCCCTGGCGCGACGACCCGGCCTTCACGTGCAACGATGGCCACGGCCTGCGCATGGCGGCGATTGCCGGCGCTGGGCTATTGCTGCAGCCGGAAGTGCTCGTGGCCGAAGACCTGGCCAACGGCCGGCTCGTGCGCGTGCTGCAAGCCTATGCACCAGAGCCCCGGCCGATCCACATCGTGTACCGGCAGGATCGGCGGCCGTTGCCGAAGCTTTCCAGCTTCGTAGCGCATTTGCTGGAGCATGTCGGTGCGCATGTGCCGGCTTAGGTGCGACACCGTGGCCATCGCAACAAGCAACATGGCCGACTACACTCGGGCCACCTTTCCCTGAGCCATCATCATGCTCCTCGCCCTCGTTGCAGGTCGTATCGCTTGTGCAGTGCTTACCTTCCTAGGCTCGACGCATCTGTACTGGGCGGTGGGTGGCACCGCCGGCAAACTGGCCGCGCTGCCATCGGTAGGCGGCGCGCCGGTGTTCCGGCCGAGCGCGATTGGCACGGCGTTGGTCGCGGTGATCCTGCTCGCCATGGCGGCCTGGGTGGCGGCTGCATCCGGCAATCTGGCAACGCCGGTTCCGCCCGGCGTGCTGCGCATTGGCGCCTTTTTGCTTGCCGTCATCTTTGCGCTGCGTGCGGTGGGGGATTTCCGCTATGTCGGCTTCTTCAAGCGGGTGCGCGGCAGTGTGTTTGCGCAGCGGGACACGTGGGTGTATTCGCCGCTGTGTGTGGCATTGGCGGGATGCATTGTCGCGGCCGCTGCCCCGCGCTGACACGGCACAATAGCGCCCATGAACCCCGAAGACCTCCAACGCCTCGTCACCACGCAAATGCCCTTCGGCAAATACAAGGGGCGGCTCATCGCCGACCTGCCAGGCCACTACCTGAACTGGTTCGCACGCGAGGGCTTTCCGCCGGGGCAGATCGGCCGCCTGCTGGCGTTGATGCAGGAGCTGGACCACAACGGCCTGAAGGGCCTGCTCGACCCGCTGCGCAAGGGCTGACACGCCGGACGCGTAGCACGTGCCTCCGGCATGCGGTACGTCGATCAGGGTTCGATCAACGAGGTTTGCCACTCCCCATTGGCATGCGCACCGTATCGACCTGCCACCACGTCATCGAAGGCCACGCGGCTTTCCGCCGCCAGACCCGGGTCGTTGATCAGCAGCCAGCGCTTGTTGGCTGCATCCACGTCATAGCCGCCCACCACAATGGCGTGCCCGCTCTTCGTGCCACGCCAGCCGATACCGAGCACGACGGGGTGGTTCTTGCCGATCTGGGCCGTCACTTCATCCCAGGTGAGCTGGCGATTGAGCAGCGTGTACGGGCACCCATAGGCTTCGAGCGCGGCTTTGATCACGTGATCGGGCAGCGCCGTGTTTTCTCCACCCTTCGGGGCGTACAGCACGCGGCGGCTGATGCTGTCGGCGGTGATATCCGGGTTCACCTTGCCGCGTCGCACTTCGAGCACCATCTTCACGCAGGTTGCCCAGCAGATGTCGCTCAGTGGCTGTTGGGCATGCAGCACGGCGGGTTGGGTTCGGGTCATGATGCGTTCTCCTGAAACGGGATGCACCGGCATCTGCCGATGTGCAACCACTATCCCAACCCGCCACGGCGCCGACCATGCAGCGGATGACATGGGACGCCAGCCCAGGCCGATCGGTCATGCGCCGTTGATGTAGCGCTGCAACCCCACCGCCAACGCATCAAACACAACGCGGCAACGCGGACTGTCGCGCAGGTCTTCATGCATGGCGAGCCACGTGTCGAGCGTGAGTGACACCTGATCGGCAAACAGGCGCACGAGATCGGGGTTGTGCCGCGCCAGGCCGACCTGGCAGAAGCCCACGCCAAAGCCCGCCCGCAGCGCGGCAATCGCGGCCAGATCACTGTCTGTGCGCAGCGCGAAGCGGCTGCGCTGGACCCACGGCAACTGCGCGCGCACGCCGCGCAGGAAGGCGTTCTCTTTGTCGTAGCCGATCAGCGTGTGGGCGGCGAGATCTTCCAGCGTGGAAGGCATGCCGCGTTGCGCCAGATACCGCTTGTGCGCAAACACACCCAGCTCGATGCCGCCAAGGTGGCGCGCAACCAGCACGCCCTGGCTCGGCGGCTGCATGCGCACGGCAATATCAGCCTCGCGGCGCAGCAAATCTTCCATGCGGTTGGAGGGCACCAGCTCGAGCGTCAGCTCCGGATAGGCGGCGTGCAGATCGGCGAGGATGGGCGGCAGCACCTCCACCGCCACCACCTCGCTGGCAGTGATGCGCACGGTGCCGCGCACGCCCTCGCCCTGGCTGGAGGCGGCGCGCAGCAAGGCGGCAGTGGTGGCTTCAAGTGATTCCGCAAACGGCTGCAGCGACAACGCAGCCTCGGTCGGGCTCAAGCCCTGCTGCGTACGGATGAACAGCGACATGCCCAGCGTCTGCTCCAGCGCATCGACATGGCGCCCCACCGTAGGCTGCGTCAACCCCAATGCACGCGCCGCACCCGACAGCGAGCCCTCTCGCACGACGGCAAGAAAGGTCCGATACAGCTCCCAGCCCGGTTCTGATTTCACGGTCATACAAATTCGTATAGCTGCACGCTCACCATCAACAATTCCATTGAAGCACAGTCGCCGCCAGAATGCCTTCCATCGCAACGCTCACATACACCTAGGAGCACGGTCATGGAACAGGCAAAACGCATCGCATTGGTACTGGGCGCCACCGGCGGCATCGGTGGCGAGGTGGCACGTCGACTGGTCGCCCGCGGCTGGCATGTGCGGGCTCTCCAGCGCAACCCCGACGCCCTCACCGGCCGCAACACGGCATTCGAATGGATTCGCGGTGATGCGATGGTGCGCGAAGACGTCGTCAGCGCCGCACAGGGCGCGGAGCTGATCGTCCACGCCGTCAACCCACCGGGCTACAAGAACTGGGCCGGCCAGGTGCTGCCGATGATCGACAACACCATCGCGGCAGCCCGGGCGTCTGGCGCCCGCATCGTACTGCCGGGCACGGTGTACAACTTCGCGCCGGAGACGTTCCCGGTGCTGCGTGAAAGCACGACGCAGGCGCCGCTCACGCGCAAGGGCAAGATCCGCGTGGAACTGGAGCGCCGCATGCAGGCCACCAGCGCCGACGGGGTGCGCAGCCTGATCGTGCGCGCGGGCGATTTCTTCGGCGGATCGCATGCAGGCAACACCTGGTTTGGCGGCGCGTTGGTGCGGCCCGGCAAGGCAGTGGGCACCCTCAACTACCCGGGCGAGCGCGGCGTGGGGCACCAGTGGGCGTACCTGCCGGACGTGGCCGAAACGATGCTGCGCCTGATCGAACTGGGCGACCGCCTGCCCGACTTTGCCGTCTATCACATGCGCGGCCATTGGGACGCCGACGGCACGCAGATGGCCGCCTCGATCAGCCGTGCGGTCGGCCGCCCGGTCAAGACGCGCCCGTTCCCGTGGTGGGTGCTGCCGCTGCTGTCGCCGTTCTCCGAGATGCTGCGCGAAATGCGCGAGATGCGTTATCTGTGGCAGCACCCCGTGCGCATGGACAACGCCAAGCTCGTGCAGACGCTGGGCGCCGAACCGCACACCCCGTGGGACGAAGCCGTGGGTGCGACGCTGCGTAGCCTAGGCTGCCACTGATACTCGCGCGGCCGTGGCGAGGAAGTGCGCAAGCTCGGGCGTCGACTGGCCAGCGACTTTGGCGAGGTCATCCCAGCGGCGGAGTTGCAGTGCGTCCACGGCATAGGGACGTTGCATGAAGGCCTCCGCCTCCTCCGCCGAAAACACACCGCCCTGCAGCGCCAAGCTGCGCACGGAATCGGCGGACAAGCGCGCGTAGTAATGCGCGTCCATCGCGCACAGGCAGCGCTTGGCATCCACATGCAGGCGGATCGGCTCCAGCACCGCATCAGGAAACACCGCGCGCAGGAATGGCAGTGCGAAGTACTGGTGTTGATCGTCGATGCCGTGGGCGGTTGGTGTGTCGCCCTGCAGGTTCAGCAGATGGCCAAGATCGTGCAGCAGCGCCGCGGTGACGAGCGCATCCGATGCCCCGGCCGCTTCCGCCAGCGCCGCTGTCTGCAGCGCATGCTCAAGTTGGGTGACGGGCTCGCCGCTGTAGGCGATGTCGCCGTGGCGCTCGAATAGCGTGCGGATGTCGGCGAGGCTGAGCGCCATGGGCTGGGCAAAAAGGGAACGCGGAACCTTGCAGCGTAGCCCTGCAGTACGTCAAACCAGTGACAACGCGGCGCGCATTAGCACGCGTGATCTGCCCGATTAGAAAGTTTGGTTGGGAATGCGCGGCGCACGCCCTTATCTTCAGGGCCTCCCCACACACCGGAGTGCATCATGCTCGCAGGACACGCCGTACAGGTTACGCATGCACTGGAACGGGTGACGGACTACTGGTCGCCGCGCATCGTCGGCCAGGTCAACGACCAGTACATCAAGGTCGCCAAGCTCAAGGGCGAATTCGTCTGGCACGACCACCCGAACGAGGATGAGCTGTTCTTCGTCGTCTACGGCCGTCTGAAGATCGCCTTTGAAGACCGCGCCGACGTGCATCTCGGTCCCGGCGAGTTCTGCGTGGTGCCGCGCGGCGTGCGCCACTTCCCCGTTGCCGACGAGGAATGCGGAATCATGCTGATCGAAACCGTGACCACGCAGCACACCGGCGACGTCATCACCGAGCGCACCGTGGCGCTCGAGACTCAGCTCAACGGATGAAGGCGTCGTAAGCCGTCTTCAAAATCAGCGCCAACACCACCACGATGAACACCTTGCGCACGAAGCGGCTGCCGTGCCGCAGCGCAAGGTGACTGCCGACCTGATTGCCGGCCACATTGGCCACCGCCATCACCAAGCCAAGCTGCCACCACACGTGGCCCTTGGCGGCCAGCAGTAGCAAGGCCGCCACGTTGGTCGCCAGGTTGACGATCTTGGTGGACGCCGATGCGTGCAGGAAGTCGTACCCGAACACGCGCACGAACACGATCATCAGAAAGCTGCCGGTGCCCGGGCCAAATACGCCGTCGTAGAAACCGATGGCCGCCCCTGCCAGCAGTGCCGCCGCGCGCTCGCGCCAGCCCTTGAGGCTGGGGGCATGTTCCGCGCCAAGGTTCTTCTTGACCACCGTGTAGACCAGCAGCACAGCCAGCACAAACGGCAGCGCACGGCGCAGCGGTTCGGCCGGGATATGCACGAGCGCCCACGCGCCCAGCAGTGAAAACGCAAACGCCGTGATCACCGCCGGCGCCGTCGCGCCCCAGTAGATGCGCACCGTGCGGCCATAACGCACCGCCGCTGTGGCCGTGCCCGACATCGACGCGACCTTGTTGGTGCCGATCAGTGTGGCGGGCGCAACGTTCGGGTACCCCGAGAACAGTGCAGGAATCTGCACCAGGCCGCCGCCACCAGCCACGGCATCGATCAGGCCGGCCAGAAAGCCAGCCACGGCGAGCAAAGCGAATTCCATCAGGGAAACAGAAACAGGGAAGGATCAGCCCAGGGATTTGGGCGACGGACGCGCGCTGCGGCGCCAGCAACCGGACGCATCCGGCGCAAAGCCAAGCGCGGTGGCGTCATACGCGGCGAGCGCCGCGGGCGGCAGCAGGACGTGGAGTATGCCATGTGCGCGAGCGTACTCATGGACGGCGGCCAAGGCGGCATCACGCGTGGCCACGTCATCGGAAAACAGCATCACGCCGACGGGCAGCCACGCCACCAACCCACCGAGCGCCAAGTGCGGGACCAGCGTGATCGGCGTGACGCCAAGCAATGCCCCGTCCTCCTCAACAAGGAAGCACGGATGCACGCTCGGGTGAGCCAGCAGCGTATCGACGGCATGCGCCAATTGCAGCGGTGAGGCGCTCGATGCGATGGCGGCCAACAGGCGCGGCCGGTCATCCGGCGTGGCAAGGCGGGTGGACAGAGTCATGGGCGGCTCGAAGCGAAGGCGCCATTGTCATGCAGCCCGCGCATAGGCGTCGACTCCGAATGCATTTCTCTTCTGAACGTGCGGCGACGAGACTGTGAATATGTGGATATGTGGATAACTCGAAAAGCGGAGCCCGCCATGCCCGACCCCAACCGCGCCCTCACCCTGCAATTGCTGCAGTCACTGGCCGAGCGGCCCAGGCCATATGCGGAGGTCTTGGAGACGTGGCGGACGTCCTGTCCGCGCTTGTCGATCTGGGAAGATGCATGCATCGATGGGCTGGTGGACTGCTTGCCCGGCAGGCAGTGGGTGACACTCAGCGCCCGGGGCCGAGCCCTCCTGGCGAGCGCCACAAACTAAAAGGCCCTGCCGGGGATCACCCGGCAGGGCCTCTGTTCTATTTAGCATCTCCACCGTTTCGTGCGGTGTGTGCTGTCGTCTCCTCGCTCCCGCCTCATTTATCTCGTGCGAAAACCGTAACGAGACTGTAAAAGATGCACCGCAATGCAGCAACTAGAGCAAACCCTTACGGTGCATTAAGCACCAAGATCAGCCGTTCGGCCGAAACTTGCCGGCAACTTCGCGCATTGTGCCGTCAACGCCGCAGCCACGGCACCCGTGCCGCGATCTCGCCCATGATGCCGCGGCGGAAAGTCAGCACGCAGATCACGAAGATCGCGCCCGTGACCGTCGTCACCGACTCACCCAGCACGTTAAAGCCGTCGATGCCGGTGGTGCCCGCCAGGAAGCTGCCGATATCGCCCAGCTTGTTTTCCAGCGCAATCACCAGCGCCGCGCCCAGCAGCGGGCCCGACAGAATGCCCAAACCGCCCACCAGCGTCATCAGGATGACCGAGCCGGACATCGACCAGTGCACGTCCGTCAGCGTTTCGAAGCCGAGCACCAGCGTCTTGAGCGAGCCGGCCAGGCCGGTGAGCGCCGCCGACAGCACGAAGGCCAGCAGCTTGAAGCGGTCGGTGTCGTAGCCCAGGGAGATGGCGCGCGGCTCGTTCTCCTTGATGGCCTTGAGGATCTGCCCGAACGGCGAGTGGATGGTCCGCACGATCAGCAGGAAGGCCAGCGCCACGATGGCGAGCACCACGTAGTACAGCGTCAGATCGGACGACAGGTCCAGCACGCCGAACAGCTTGCCGCGCGGCACGCCTTGCAGGCCATCTTCACCGCCGGTGAACGGCGCTTGTAGGCAGAAGAAGTACAGCATCTGCGCCAGCGCCAGCGTGATCATCGCGAAGTAGATGCCCTGGCGGCGGATGGCCAACAGCCCGACGACCAGGCCGATGAAGGCGCCCGCTGCCGTGCCGGCCAGCAGGCCCAGCTCCGGTGTGACATGCAGGTCGCGCATCATGTAACCCGCCACGTAACCCGCGCCGCCAAAGAACGCGGCGTGCCCGAACGACAGCAGCCCCGTATAGCCGAGCAGCAGGTTGAACGCCGACGCGAACAGCGCGAAGCACAGCAGCTTGGCGACGAACACCGGGTACGCGCCCGCCAGCGGCGCGGCAACGAGCGCCACCAGCAGCAGGCCGTACAGGGCGTACTTGAGGGAAGAGGAAGAGGTGTTTTGCATAGTGCCGCTTCGTTTATTTCTCTTTACCGAACAGGCCCGCCGGACGCACCAGCAGCACCAGCACCATGATCACGAACACCACTGTGGATGACGCCTGTGGATAAAACACCTTGGTCAGCCCCTCGATCACGCCCAGGCCCAGGCCGGTGACGATCGACCCGAGAATCGACCCCATGCCGCCGATCACCACCACCGCAAACACGGTGATGATCATGCTCTGCCCCATCAGCGGCGAGATCTGGATGACCGGCGCGGCCAGCACGCCCGCAAACGCCGCCAGCGCCACGCCAAAGCCGTAGGTGAGCGTGACCATGAGCGGCACGTTCACGCCGAAGGCCTCGACCAGCTTCGGATTCTCCGTGCCGGCGCGCAGGTAGGCGCCCAGCTTGGTCTTCTCGATCATGAACCACGTGGCGAAGCACACCGCCAGCGAAGCCACCACCACCCATGCACGGTAGTTGGGCAGCATCATGAAGCCGAGGTCGGTGGCGCCCTGCAGCAACTGGGGCGTGTCATACGGCAGACCCGACACGCCGTAGATGGCGCGGAACACGCCCTCGATGACGAGCGTCACGCCCAGCGTGAGCAGCAGGCCGTAGAGGTGATCGAGCTTGTAGATGAAGCGCAGCAGCGTGCGCTCGATCACCACGCCCAGCAGGCCAATCACCAGCGGCGAGAGCACCAGCATCGCCCAGTACGGCACGCCCAGGTACGAGAAGCCCATCCACGTGAGCACCGCGCCCAGCATGAACAGCGCCCCGTGCGCGAAATTGATGACGTTGAGCAGCCCGAAGATGACCGCAAGGCCCAGGCTCAACATCGCATAGAAGGAACCGTTGACCAGGCCCAGCAGCAACTGGCTGAGCATGGCCGGTAGCGGAACGCCGAAGATTTCCATCGCGGTCAGAAAGAGAACACCACACCAACAACAGTGACGGCGCCGCCGCCCACGCGGGCAGCAGCGCCGGTGCTTACCTGCTTACTTCTTCCACAGCGCGCACTTCGATTCCGCCTGCGTGGTAAAGGCCTGCTCGCCCGGAATCGTCGCCACCACCTTCAGGTAATCCCACGGCTTCTTCGATTCGGCCGGGGTCTTCACCTGCAGCAGGTACATGTCGTGGATGCCACGGCCGTCCTGGCGGATGTAGCCCTTGGTGTAGAAGTCGTCGATCTTCGCCTTCTTGAGCTGCGCGATCACCTTGTCCGGGTCATCCGTACCGGCAGCGGCCACGGCCTTGATGTAGTTCGACACGGCCGAGTAGTCCGCAGCCTGCAAGCTGCTCGGCATCTTCTTCATCTTGCCGAAATAGCGGTTGGCGAACTTGCGGCTGGCGTCGTCCTTGTCCCAATACCAGCTGTCGGTCATCAACAGGCCTTCGGCCGTTTGCAGGCCCAGGCTGTGCACATCGTTGATGAACATCAGCAGGCCGGCGATCTTCATCGACTTGGTGATGCCGAACTCCTTGGCCGCCTTGATCGAGTTGATCGTGTCGCCACCGGCATTCGCCAGGCCCAGGATCTGCGCCTTGGACGACTGCGCCTGCAGCAGGTACGACGAGAAGTCCGATGCCGACAGCGGGTGCTTGACCGAACCCACCACCGTGCCGCCGTTGGCCTTGACCACAGCAGCGGTGTCGTTCTCCAGCGAGTGGCCGAAGGCGTAGTCGGCGGTCAGGAAGAACCACGACTTGCCGCCCTGCTTGACCACCGCGCTGCCGGTGCCCTTGGCCAGCGCCACCGTGTCATACGCATAGTGGATCGTGTACGGCGTGCACTCCTCGTTCGTCAGACGAGCCGTGCCGGCGCCAATGCCGATGAACACCTTCTTCTTCTCGGCCGCCACCTTACTCATTGCCAGCGACGTGGCGGAGTTGGTGCCGCCCAGCAGCATGTCGATGCCCTGCTGGTCCATCCATTCGCGTGCCTTGGAAGCGGCGATATCGGCCTTGTTCTGGTGGTCCGCCGTGACCAGCTCGATCGGCTTGCCGAGCACCTTGCCGCCCGCATCCTCGATGGCCATCTTCACCGCCTCGACGCCCCCCTGCCCGTCGATGTCGGCATACAGACCGGAGAGATCGGTGATGTAGCCGATCTTCACCTTATCGCCGCTTACCTGGGCGTGCGCGCCGAATGCGACTGCGCCCAGCCCTACCGCCATTAGTGCACCTGCCAGCTTCTTGAGTGTCATGGTCTTGTCTCCTGTGTCATACGCGCCGCGGATCACGCTGGCGCAAAGGTCCACCAAATCAAACGCCGAGCAGTTCGTGCAGCACCGGCATCTTGTCCTGCAACTGCGCCGCCTCGAAACGCTCGACGATGCGGCCGTGTTCCATCACATAGAAGCGGTCGGCCAGCGGCGCGGCAAAGCGGAAGTTCTGCTCCACCATCACCACCGTGTAGCCACGCTTCTTGAGCATCAGGATCATGCGGGCCAGCGCCTGCACGATCACCGGGGCCAGCCCTTCGGAAATCTCATCGAGCAGCAGCAGGTTCGCTCCCGTGCGCAGGATGCGCCCGACCGCCAGCATCTGCTGCTCGCCGCCCGACAGGCGCGTGCCCTGGCTCTGGCGGCGCTCCTTCAGGTTGGGGAACATCTCATAGATCTCGTCGATGCTCATGCCGGTATTGCCGGACTTGGCCACCTGCCCTTTCAGCACCGGCGGCAGCATCAGGTTCTCTTCGCACGACAGACTGGAGAAGATGCCGCGCTCTTCCGGGCAGTAGCCGATGCCGCAGTGGGCAATCTTGTGCGTGGGCAGGTCGATCGTCTCCACCGCCTGGCCACCCGCGTCGTGCACGACGATGGAGCCCTTGCGCGAGCCCACGAGGCCCATGATGGCGCGTAGCGTGGTGGTGCGGCCCGCGCCGTTGCGGCCGAGCAGCGTGACGACCTCGCCGCGGTTCACGGTCAAGTCGACACCATGCAGGATGTGCGATTCACCGTACCAGGCGTGCAAGTCCTTGATCTGGAGCGCGGGCGTGCTCATGCAGTGTTCTCGTGTGTTCGGGTCAAGCGTTCGGTGATGCCGCGCATGGCGGCATCGACAGATTGGTCAGCGCCAATCCAACAGCTTCAATGGCCTTCCAGCGCCGCATCGGCGGTGCCCATGTAGGCTTCCATCACCTGCGGATTCTTCGAGACGTCTTCGTACGGGCCTTCGGCCAGGATCTGGCCGCGCTGCAGCACCGTGATCTTGTCGGCAATGGACGAGACCACGTTCATGTTGTGTTCGACCATCAGGATCGTGCGACCCTCGGCCACGCGCTTGATCAGCTCCGTCACGCGGTCCACGTCTTCGTGGCCCATGCCTTGCGTGGGCTCGTCGAGCAGCATCAGCTCGGGCTCCATCGCCAGCGTGGTGGCAATCTCCAGCGCGCGCTTGCGGCCGTAGGGCAGTTCCACCGTCACGGTGTGCGCGAACTCCGTCAGGCCCACCTGTTCGAGCAACTCCATCGCGCGATCATTCAAGACATTGAGCGATTGCTCGCTTTGCCAGAACGCATACGCCGACCCCAGTTGCCGCTGCAGGCCAACGCGAACGTTTTCCATCACGCTCAGATGCGGAAACACGGCGGAAATCTGAAACGAGCGGATCACGCCACGGCGTGCAATCTGCGCCGGCTTTTCCGACGTGATATCGAGGCCGTTGAACAAAATGGTGCCGCGCGTGGGCACCAGGAATTTGGTCAGCAGGTTGAAGCAGGTCGTCTTGCCGGCGCCGTTCGGGCCGATGAGCGCATGGATCGACCCGCGCTGCACACGCAGGTTGACGTCGGACACGGCGGTAAAGCCCTTGAAGGCCTTGGTCAGTCCGCGCGTTTCGAGAATGATGTCCTGCGCCATGATTCCCTCTGGTCTCCCGCCCTTTTTATGGTGCGGATGATTGTCAACGGCTGTTGCGTTGCAAAACATCGGGGTTTTTACCGAGAGGATGACGCCCTCCTTACGGCCCGAAAACCCGCACCGGTATTGGTTTTTCAGCTCACCAAGAGGGGGTTACGTAGAGTTACGTATGGGGGTGATGCGGATTGCGTATCGATATGACACGGGCGGTGTGTCAGGCCCGTGTCATTGGACTTCCCGCGATCCCACGCTGCTTGCTGGACATCTTCCACCGGGGGAACCACCCAAGCCCCTTGCCATCCAGCGCGCTGAGAACAGGCCACGGCTTGCAAAGCAGGTCGACATAATTTGACAGCATGCTGCACCGGGTTCCGGTAATGATTTAAAGCGCCGTTTAACTGAATGAAGTTGTTCAACTCGCAGTATTCAGACAGCGCTTTCATGCCGAACCCGTCCAGTCCACCAGCAACGCCCGAACCCCCACGTCTAAACGTCGCGTTCCCATTCCGCGCCAAAGACGGCAAAGCCCTCGTCGACGAACACACCTTCTACGAATGGCTTGCCGACGAAAACACTGGCAACTTTGCCGTCAGCAGTTCGGGCATGTGGCATGGCGGCATTCATGTCTCGGCGGAGGGTGCGGGACGACACTTGGATCTGGCGCACGGCGTGCGGAGCATCGCAGCAGGCGAAGTCATCGCGTATCGCGTGAATCGCGTGGCGCTCGATAGCCAGATTGCGCCCGAAGGCGACAAGCCCGCGCAAACGGGCCACTACAGTTCCTCCTTTACCTTGGTACGGCACACACTCGAATACCCGGCGAACAACCGGCTGACCTTCTTCAGCCTGTACATGCACCTGCAAAGCGTCGCCGAGTGTGAGCAGAAGAGCATGGAGCCTCCAGCCTATTGGGCACGCGCCTATGAAGTGACCGAGCATGCTGCAGACAAACCGAAAGCCAACGCGAACATCCCCACCCCGGCCGAGCATATCGGCCTAAACATCCATACCGAACCGGGAAGCAGCACGATGCTCGGCATCCTGCCCCGTGGTGCCCAAATACGCATTGGAGAGAAACGCAAGAAGGGGCTCTGGGGAAAAATCGAGGCCATCGAATCCGGCGATATCCTGCCACCCGAAGTGGCAAGCTATGTCGGCGAAGGTGCTGACAAAGGATGGGTATTCCTGGGCAAGGAATACGGAAAGTTGCTGCTCAAGCCCATCATCTCGCAAATACAAAGCGATCAGGTCATCGTGCCCGCGACGCCTATCCGCATCAACGCGGGGGACCTGATCGGGCATCTGGGCCAATACTGGTTGCCGGACAACCCGGAGCAAGAGCACCGGATGGTGCACATCGAAGTCTTCTGCGGAAGTGATCTGCCAGCCTTCCTGACAACGACACGCACAGCAGCAAGGGACATCGTCGACTTCAACAAGCTCTCCCTGCTACGCATTGACAAGGGCGTCAAGCTGTTTCAGGTCAAGAAGACCAATGCTCAAGGGCAACCGGTTTACGAGGAAGGTGCCGACGCACCACAAACCGCCATCGTCCAAATCTACAACCAAGGTGCGCTTGACGCGCCCCCTGCCGACAACAAAGGCCCCAAAGACGCACCTAATGACAGCGGTCAGCCGTGGTGGCTCATCACCAGCGCTGACAGCCGCCGTAATGACATCACCGGTTGGGTACGCAATCGCCAGATGCCGCCTAACGGTGGTGTCACGCGCGAATCGCCGCACGCTTGGAGCGACTTTGAAACCATCACCGGTGACGATGGTGGCAACCCGACCATGTGCCGCACCGTGGATGGTTATCTGGACTACGTGCTGGACGAGGACAAGCCCGCGACGGGTGATATCAACCAGCTCAAGCCGCTGGCCTGCAACTTCTACCGCGCCCTTTCGCCCCTGCGCAACGAAGCGCGGGCCGCCGATGAATTGCGTGCGCTCAAGGACAACAAGTGGCTACGCTTTCGCGCATCGCGACTCATGCTGAAACACCGTAGCGAATGGGCTAGTCAGAGTGAGTACGAGAACTTCTTCGAGTCGGTGCTGAAGCGCATCGACGAAGAGCCATATCACGAAGCGGAAATCGAGCGGGTGAAACAGCTTGTGTGGTGGAAAGAGGTGACCGGGAAGGTGGGGCAGCCGTTTCCCAGCAGCCCGGAGGTCTTTCATATTCATCCGATTGCATTAGTGGGGAATTTTCAAAATCCGGGTAGCACGGATACTTGCGACTGCGGGTGCTGCTTAGAAAATAAGTTCGAGGTGACGCGCTGGAATGGGCAGGTAGTTCACTATGGCCCTCGCTATAGAGGTGGTTTGTCATTGAAAAACTCGCCCGCGATGCAACGGTTCCTTGATAGCGGCCGAATGACAGGCCGGGAACATCGCATACTTTCCGCTATGTCACAAAACGAGGGGAATATTGATGATGTCCAAGCGTACGACAGTGAGATCTTTACCGCAGGAGCCTGCCAAAAGACCGTTAGCCCGACAGGTTCGGGTGAATTTCCAATTCAAGTTGCTCAGTTCAGAGCGGACAACGAGGAAGCATACCAACGCCTCTTTGCACGATGTGGTTGGACAGTCGAAACGAACGGAAGTACAAAAATGTACTACCAAGATACGGAAATCACTTCTGGGGAGAAAATAACTGGTAGCCAGCTACATGCGAAATTGCGGGAAGGTTGCAATGCGGCGACATTTGGTCAAAAAATTAGACAAAAGCCGCTGGCCGTTATTGCACACGCAATAGCAGATGATGCATTTCAGGAAAAGCAGGTGAAGGACTTTGTGGTTCGTCTGCGGCTGGTACGCACGCTCATCCCTGTTGGCTATACCCATTCAATAGCAGACTACTTTTTAAGCGATCTTGGCCATGCGACTGCACTCGATCAGCACGTCAATCGCCCCAACAATGTCGTGAGAGACGTAGGGAGAGCCTTGGACAATTTCTTTCACACTCATCCATCTGTGCCAAGAAACCCCTCAATGTGGGGAGCATCTCATGCAGCATACGAGTCAGAGATACTTGCCTTCTACGGTGAAAACAGAAGCATGAACGACCGTCACCCTAGATTCGTGCACTTAAGAAATCAATTGCCATGAAAACCGTCAGCTTATTCGGAACAAGAAAGCTCGCCATTATATTTGCGTCGTTATGCCTTTTTTTCTCAAGCGCCCCCGACACAGCCCTAGGATCGCAAACAGTCCTTCCCGGCGGCCAATCAATCGAACTGAATGATCCTTTAACCGGTGATATGAAATCCCGATTTGGAAATGGCTGGTCTAGCGCCTTTTTTGTAGCCAAGAATGGCAATCGATTTCGGTTGTTTTCCGATGAAAAATTGACGAAGAACGGTGGGATCGTATTCGAAAGCTTCGACCAAAGAGGCGTGTCCGCCAGTGGGCACTATGTTGTTTTACCACTAGTCCGGCAAGGAACACTGGAAATCGCAGGAGAAAAAACACGCATTGAGGGAAGGGAGTATTGCCCAACGATCGAAACGACAACAGGGTGCATTCTCTCCATGCCGACAGGAGAAATATGCGGTGGAGAATGGTCACCCAAAGTAGACAAATGGCTGGTTGGAAATACCGATCGCACAAATGAAATGACAGAAAAAACCACTCTGAGTGCGAATGAGCTGTGGAGGGATTTTTCCAATTCTACGGTCCGCCTGAACCTCCGAAACATCATTATTAGCAACATGGGGATATCTAATGTGGTGGCATGCGACCCCCCCAACGATACCAATCGTCAGAGTTACCTGGCGATTGCAAGGCAGCTTGAAGATGAGAAAATGGTTTCGGAGGCTGCATACATCAAATCCAAATTTTCCACACACATAGAAGAATCTGGTCCGGGCAGCATACGACTTAAGGTTAACCAAAATCGAGCATGGCTTTACGACGCCCCCAGCCAGAAAGCAAGAACAAAAATGTATCTAATCAGAGGAGATTTAGTTACAGTGGTAGACCGATCTAAAGCTGGGTGGTTTGAAGTAGATTATTTTAAAAGCAATGGCCAAGTTGTGCGAAAGTGGATTAAGGAGGAGAGTGTCGGATCTCCTGATGAACCGCGCTCATCACCCTGACCGGCCCGTCAAATCACTGAGGAGGGCAGCCCCCAAGGCGCGGCGCGTCACGCACGCGCCTTGCGTGCCGCCCGAATCATCTCCCCCGCCTTCTCCGCAATCATGATCGTCGGCGAGTTGGTATTGCCCGAGGTGATGGTCGGCATGACAGACGCATCGACTACGCGCAGGCCCTGGATGCCACGCACGCGCAGTTGCGCATCGACCACCGCGTTGTCATCGTCCGCGCGCCCCATGCGGCACGTGCCGACGGGGTGGAAGATGGTCGTGCCGATTTCGCCTGCAGCTCGAGCAAGGTCTTCGTCGGTCTGGAAGGCCGCGCCGGGCAAATATTCCTCGGGCTTGTACTTGGCCAACGCGGGTTGCGCGACGATGCGGCGCGTCAGGCGCAGTGAATCGGCCGCGACCTTGCGGTCTTCGTCTGTGGACAAGTAATTCGGCGCAATGGTCGGTGCGGCAAACGGGTCCGCAGACGTGACGTGTACCGTGCCGCGCGAGGTCGGCCGCAGGTTGCACACGCTGGCCGTGAACGCATTGAATGCGTGCAGCGGATCGCCAAACTTGTCGAGCGACAGCGGCTGCACGTGGTACTCCACATCGGGCCGCGTCACGTGCGGGTTCGAACGCGCGAACACGCCGAGTTGCGACGGCGCCATGCTCATCGGCCCGCTCTGGTTGAACGCGTACTGCATGCCGATCAACGCCTTGCCCCACCAGTTGGCGGCGCGCGTATTGAGCGTTGGCACACCATTCACTTTGACGACGCTGCGCAGCTGCAGATGGTCCTGCAGGTTCTCGCCGACGCCCGGCAACGCCTGACGTACGGGAATGCCCAATGCCTGCAGCCGCTCCGGCTGGCCGATGCCCGCCAGCTCCAGCAACTGGGGCGAGTTGATGGCACCCGCAGAGAGGATCACCTCCTCACGCGCAGCCACGGTGTGGTCCTGACCACCTCCGCGATACGTCACGCCTGTGCAGCGCTTGCCGTCAAACGTCAGCGCCCGCACTTGCGCACCGGTGATGATGGTCAGATTCGGCCGCTGCGATGCCGGGCGCAGAAAACCCTTGGCCGTGTTCCAGCGGATGCCGCGTTTCTGGTTGACCTCGAAGTAGCCGACGCCGAAGTTGTCGCCACGGTTGAAATCGCTCGTGCGCGGAATGCCTGCTTGCACCGCGGCTTCGATGAAGGTTTCCAGCACCTGCCAGTGCAGGCGTTGTGGCTCGACACGCCATTCGCCGTTTGCGCCGTGCCATGCGTTTGCACCACCGTGGTGGTTTTCGCTGGCCTTGAAGAGCGGCAGCACGGCATCCCATTTCCACGAATCATCACCGGTGATGGCGGCCCAGCCGTCGTAGTCTTCGCGCTGGCCGCGCATGTAGATCATGCCGTTGATCGACGAACAGCCGCCCAGCACACGCCCACGTGGATAGCCGAGGGAGCGACCGTTCAGGCCCGGCTCTTCGCGCGTACGGTAGAGCCAGTCGGTGCGCGGGTTGCCGATGCAATACAGATAGCCGACGGGGATGTGGATCCAGTGGTAGTCGTCCTTGCCACCCGCCTCCAACAGCAGCACGGAGACGTCGGGGTCTTGCGTCAAACGGTTGGCGAGGACGCAGCCTGCGGAGCCTGCGCCGATGATGATGTAGTCGTAGGTGTCCATGTCTCCGTGCTTTTCTCTTTGGTGGTTTTTGTTTTTGTGTTGGTGGTGCATCCCTTGTTTCATCCCCTGCCGGGGCTGACTCACTTTCTTTGTCTTGCCAAAGAAAGTAAGCAAAGAAAGGCGCGCCCGATGCGGCGAAAGACTCCTTGAATTTATGTCGCAAGGAGGGAGTGCAGGCAACTCGCTACGCTCAAACAGGCCTGCACTCTTTTTCCTCCTTGCAACAGAAATTCAAGGCGCCGCATAGGGCAGGGGCAAAGCAAACCATCTCTTGCATGTGCACAACTTCGTTTGGCATTCAAAGGACTGCGGAGCAGAGCAGCTCTTGGCGTTCGCCTCTGCTCCTCGCCAGTTTGGCCTTTGACGTTCCTGCCCTTGATGGCGCCTTGAATTTTCGTAAGCGGGCGGAAAAAAGACGGGAAACTGTCTGAGCGAAGCGAGTTTTTCCCGTCTCCGCCCGGTTACGGAAATTCAAGGGATAGGTCGCCATCTCGGGCGCGCCTTTCTTTGCTTACTTTCTTTGGCAAGACAAAGAAAGTGAGTCGGCCCCGGCAGGGGACGAAACAGAGGCCAACCACCAAGACCCACCCCTCAAATCAAATCCGAGAACCCAACCACGCCGTCATCTTCCCAAACACCTCACTACGCAACGGCTCCGCCTCATTGAAGATCTCGTGATACCCAGAATCAAACCAGGCCAGCGTGCGCAAATCCTCCGGCGCATTCGCATAAAAATCCCGACTCCCCGAGGGATCCACAATCGAATCGGCCCCCCCTGCCATCAGCAACATCGGCGCCTCAAGGCGCGGCGCATCCTGCTGGGTCTGCGTGATCGCGTTGAGCATGAATTCCAGCACTGAAGCACTGATCGTGCTCTGCACCAGCGGGTCCGCGCGATACGCAGCAGCAACGCTCGCGTCATGCGACAGCTTGGAAGGATCAACAGGATTGGGCACTGGCAAACGCGGCGCAATGGCCGAGAGAACACCGCGCACAATGCCCGCCCCCGGCGGCAGCTTCACACGCAGCGCGGGCGATGACAGCATCACGCCGCGCACCGGCCGGATACGCGCGGTGGTAAAGCGCGCGACGATCAGCCCGCCCATGCTGTGCCCCAGCACGAACGGCATCTCATGCCATTCCGCGACCACGGCGTCGACGATTTCTGCGAGATCGGTAAGGTAGTTGTCCGGCGCATCGAGCGCCATGCGGGGGCCACCGCTCTTACCGTGGCCGCGCAGGTCGAAGGCGCGTACGCGCAAGCCCAGCTCGGTGAGCACCTTGGCGACGTGCTCGTAACGCCCGCTGTGCTCGGCCATGCCATGCACGAGGATGACGCTGCCGCGTGGCTCGCCGGCATCGAGCGCGGGCAACCAGGTGCGGACCAGCAATTCCGTGCCGTCCTTCATGCGCTGGCGGGTTTCCAGTGCTTGAACGGGTACGGCCTGGGCGGGGGCTTGCGTCATCGGCGTCTCCTCCTTGAATTGCCACAGATTGTGGCATAGACGCCGCCTGCCGTAAGTCAGGGCAATCGCGTGTCCCGTCAGTGACAGCAGGCGCCCTTGTCACTGCCCTCACCGGCCACGCCTTCGAGGATGGGGCAGTCGGGGCGGTCGTCCCCATGGCAAGCGTTGGCGAGCGTCATGAGTGTGTCGCGCATGCCTTGCAGCTCGCGGATGCGCGCGTCGAGATCCGCCACGTGGCGCAGCGTGATGGCCTTCACGTCGGCGCTGGCGCGTTCGCGGTCATGCCAGAGCGAGAGCAGCGTACGAATCTCCTCCAGCGCGAACCCCAGCGAGCGCGACCTGTGGATAAACCGCAGCACGTGCACCGCGCGCGCGTCATACATGCGGTAGTTGCCCTCGGTACGCGGGCTGGGCGGCAGCAGGCCAATGCTTTCGTAATAGCGGATCATCTTGGCCGAGACACCACTGGCCTTCGCTGCCTCACCGATGTTGACCGGGCCTTGCGTCATGCTTGCTCTCCAGTCGCGTGCCAGCGGCGCAGCATCAGCGCATTGGTGACGACGCTCACGCTCGAGAACGCCATCGCCGCGCCGGCAAAGGTGGGGCTGAGCAGACCGAATGCCGCCAGCGGAATGCCCACCACGTTGTAGATAAACGCCCAGAACAGGTTCTGGCGGATCTTGGCGACGGTGCGGCGCGACAGATCCAGCGCGTCGCTCACCAGGCGAGGCTCACCGCGCATCAGCGTGATGCCAGCGGCCTGCATGGCGACGTCGGTGCCCGTTGCCATGGCGATGCCGACATCGGCGGCAGCCAGCGCGGGCGCATCATTGATGCCATCCCCGACCATCGCCACCACATGCCCGCCCTGCTGCCACGCCGACACGCGTGCGGCCTTGTCTTGCGGCAACACCTGCGCGGCCACCTCGTCGATGCCAAGGGCTTGCGCCACGCTCTGGGCGGCGCCTGCGTTATCGCCCGTCACCAACGCCGTGCGGATACCACGACGGCGCAATTCGGCCACGGCGTCCTTGGCGCCTGGCTTGACCGCATCACCAAAGGCGATCAGGCCCAGCAGTTGCGCACCGTTCTGCGCGAGCCAAGAGACCG
Source organism: Ralstonia sp. (assembly GCA_039592975.1). Classification (GTDB taxonomy): domain Bacteria; phylum Pseudomonadota; class Gammaproteobacteria; order Burkholderiales; family Burkholderiaceae; genus Ralstonia. Next base: position 30,206 of record JBCNQE010000006.1, read on the forward strand.
TGTTGCCTTGCGCTTCCAACGCTTCGGCCTGCGCGCGCAATGCATTGCGGTCCACACCCAGTTCGTCCATCCACCGTGCGTTGCCGAGTTGCAGCGATACGCCGTTTACGATGCCGCGCGTGCCGCGGCCGGCCAGCACTTCGGGCGCTTGCGCGGGTGCGATTGCACGGCCATGCTCCGCAGCGTATTCCCGCGTGGCGTGCGCGAGCGGGTGCGTGTTCTCAGCTTGCAGCGCGGCCAGTTGATCGAGCAGCGCGTCGGCATTGACACCCGGTGCGGCTTCCACCGCCGTCACACGCGGCTGGCCAATGGTGAGCGTGCCCGTCTTGTCGAAGACAACAAAATCCACCTGCTGTGCGCGCTCCAGCGCCTGCGCATCGGCAATCAGGATGCCGCGCCGCGCCCCCGCGCCCGTGCCGGCCATGATGGCCGACGGCGTTGCCAGCCCCAATGCACACGGGCAGGCGATCACCAGCACGGCCACCGCGTTGACGATCGCCGTTTCCCACTCCGCCCCGGCGATGGCCCAACCGATCAGCGTCAGCAGTGCGGCTACCAGCACCGCCGGCACGAAGATCGCGCTCACCCGATCAACGAGTTGCTGGATCGGAGGCTTGGCGGCCTGGGCGTCTTCAACAAGCCGGATGATGCGCGAGAGCATCGTGTCCGCGCCGATGGCCATGGTGCGCACCAGCAGCACGCCATCGGTGGCAATGGCGCCGGCCGTCACGCGGTCACCTTCGCGCTTGGGCACGGGCAGGCTTTCGCCAGTCAGCATGGATTCATCAACGTGGCTGGCGCCTTCCAGCACGAGCGCGTCCACGGGGATGCGCTCCCCTGCCCGCACGGACACCACATCGCCAACGCGCACGCGGGCGATGGGCGTATCGCGCAGGGTGCCATCGGCGGTGCGAACGCGGGCGGTATCGGGGCGCAATGCCTGCAGCGCGCGGATGGCCTGGGCGGTCTGGCGCTTGGCACGCACCTCCAGCCACTTGCCCAGGCGCACCAGTGTGATGACCACAGCGGCGCTCTCAAAGTACAGGTGCGGCATGTCATCGGCCCCAGCGCGCCACCACAGCCACAAGGAAAGCCCATACGCTGCCGACGTACCCAGCGCCACCAGCAAGTCCATATTGCCCGCACCCGCACGCAGCGCCTTCCAGCCCGCCTTGTAGAAACGTGCCCCGACCACGAACTGCACGGGCGTCGCCAGCAGCCACTGGACCCAGGCGGGCAGCATCCACTCGGCCCCAAACCAACCCGCGATCATCGGCAGCACCAGCGGCACGGACAACGCTGCAGCAATCCAAACCGGGCCGGGGCCCTCCCAAAAGTCGGGGGCTGCAGCGGTGGGCGCAACGGTGTCATCGGAAGCGACGTGCGCCTCGTAGCCGGCGGCCGTCACGGCAGCGACCAGTACGTCGCCGGTCGCCTCACCCTGCACGCGCGCACGTTCCGTAGCCAGGTTGACGCTGGCCTCCGTCACACCGGGGACGGCCCGCAAGGCACGTTCAACACGGCCGGCACAGGCCGCGCACGTCATTCCGCTGATGTCGAGATCAAGTGATGCGGCAGTCATGAAAGCATTCGTTCTGGAGAAGATGACGTCAGCCTAGACCTTCCCATCTTGGCAAGGTCAAGCGCTCATCTTACGCTTGCGCTTCCCACGATGGGAAGGTTCATACTGCTGTGGTGATTGTCTCTTCCCTCTTTTCAGGAGCAAACCATGACGACGTTTTCAGTTGAAGGCATGAGCTGCGGCCATTGCGTCTCGGCCGTCACGCGGGCCGTGCAGCAGGTCGATGCCGCGGCCAATGTGCAGGTGGATCTGTCCAAGCAAACCGTGGCTGTCACGACCGGCGCCACTACCGATGCCGTGAAGGCGGCCATCGAACAGGCCGGCTACCCGGTCAAGGCCGTGGCATAAGCCGATGGCCTTCCAAAGCAAAAAAGGCGTGCCGCAGTGGCACGCCTTTTTGTTTGCGAAACGCGGCTTAGAAACGGTAGCCGATGTTCAGGTAGGTCACGACCGGGTTGATCTTGATCTTCGCTTCGCTTTGGATGTGCACGCCTGTGGCGGTGGTGGTATCGATGGTCGCCGTCGTCTTGAGCGGCAGATACGACACCGACAGGCCGACGAACCAATCTTTGGTGATGGCGTAGGTCGCACCCACATTCAGCACCGGGTTCAGCGAGCCGTCGGTCGACACGTTGCTGGTGCTGCCGGGTCCGCCCAGGCGCGTCTGGAATGCGCTGCTAGTGATCTTTTCATCGCTGAACCACGTGTAGTTCAAGCCCGCGCCCACGTACGGACGGAACTTGCTGTCGGCGCTGAAGAAGTACCACTTGGCCAACACGGCCGGACTCCATTGCTTGGCGGATCCGATCTCGCCGAAGTTCGACAGCGTTCCCGTGCCTTCAATCTTGTGGCGCGGCGGGATACCACCAACCAGTTCCACCGCTACGTTGTCGGTAAAGAAGTGCGTGAACGACAAGCCAACGGTATCGGCTTCTTTGATCTTGGCGCCGGTGCCGGGCTGCGATTGATTGATCGGCGCGCCGTTGACGCTGTTGATCTTCAACGGGTCGCTCGAGCTGTTCGGCATCACGCGGAACCAGCCGAGGCTGACGACGTTGCTGCCGGCAGCCTGTGCGTGCGCGGCGGTGGCGAGGATCATCCCGGCGGCAGCCGCCAGTGCTTTCTTATAGGCCATCTCTGTATGTGCTCCTGTGTCAGACGCATCCGAAGCAAACGGCGATTGTATCGTTTGCGGTGCGTTCTCAGTCTCCTCCCAGGCGGAAGGGATGGCCATTATCCCGTGTGATTGCTGTGGCTAGAACCCCTTTTCTAGAGGTTTCCTGTTACAAGCCGCAATAGAAATGCCCTCCCCACCGGCGTTTCGAGGGAGGCGCGGTTTTTTAAACGCCGGAACCCTTCGATAGGGCCAGCGCGCAGGCAGCCAGATCCCACAACGCGCTGCCGACACTCTTGAACACCACGGGCGACGCTGGCTGCGCCTGTGTGAGCGTGTCTGGCGCCGCATCGACGCACTGTTGCAACGGCCGCACACGTGACCACGGAACCCCGGCTTGGAGCAGGTCGCCGGCTTCAGCCTCCAGGTCGACCAGGGTATCGGCATAGAGCCGATCCACTGTGGCGGCGTGCACACACAGGCGTGGCGGTAACTCCGCCATGTCGGGCCGGAAGGCGCCTACTGCCGCAATGAAGTGATGTGGACGCCAGACTTCGCCGGCTAGGTGGCCCGGCTCAGCGTGATCCGGCAGAACCGGTTGCGACGACGGCGTCGCGGTAATGACGAGCGCGGTGTGCGGCAAGACCGCGCGGGCGGCTTGTGCAACGCCAGCCGCATCACCGCCGGCCAGTGCGACGGCGTCCATGCCTAACGCGCGAGCATGAGCCGCGAGCCCCTCTGCGCTGGCTGCTGTGCGCGCGATGATGGTCACGCGCCGTGTGCCGAGCCCAACGCGGAAGGCCTCCAGATGCGCCCTTGCTTGCGCGCCGGCTCCGATCAGCAGCAAATCACCGGCAGGCTCCGGCGCCAGCAACCGGGCAGCCAATAGCGAGACCGCCGCCGTACGGTGCGCCGTCACCGTGGGGCCATCGAGCAACAGACGGCGCACGCCGGTATGCGCGTCCATCACCACCACTTCACCGTGAATGGCGGGCAGGCCGCGCCCGGGGTTGTGCGGATGCACGGTAATCATCTTGGTGATGGCGATGTCGGCATTGGAAGCCGGCATCAGCAGCAAGCTGCCCGCGCCAGGCACAGGCATGATCAGGCGGGCCGGCGCCTGCGCACGCCCTGCGCGTGCATCACGCAACACCTGGGCAATGGCATCGGCGAGCGCGGCGTATGGCAGGCGGGCCGCCGTGCTAGCGGCGTCAAGGGTCTGCAGCATCGGGGGCTCCTGCAGCGAAGAAAAACGGAAGGCGGTTACGCGGGAACGATCCGACGCGGTGGCGGCGCAACGCGGCGCGTCAGCAGCCCCGCGCTGATCAGAAGCTGGGCGGCGGCGTAGCTCCACCAGATGGCCAGCTCATGGTCGGTAAAGGGAAACACAAACACGCTGATGCCGATCATCGCGTCGGACGCGGCAAACGCCAGCGCGCCCCAGGCGGTGAGCGGCCCCGGCAGGCGTGCCATGAAGGCCGCGCACACCATCGACGACAGCACGATCATGTAGGCGATGACCGGGCCCTTCAACTCGCCCAGGCCCGGCCAGTACCAGATCAACATGCCGATCGACACTCCCATCATCGCCCCCACCCCAAGCATGCGGATCGGCGACGAGGCACCACGCAGTCTCACCAGCACGCGCAGGTAGCACACGTGGGCGAGCAGGAAGCAGCCCAGGCCGGCAATGAACGAGAACGATAGCCACGGCAGTGCCAGCCACAGATCGCCCAGCGCGGAGAACACCATGGCGCCGATCAGCCAACGGCGTTCGCGCGGCACCTCGTGCAGGGATGCCGCGCGCGCCAACAACAGCGCCATCAGCATCTTCCATAGCGGTTGCGCAACGATGCGCCCCGCCAGCGGCGTGCCCGGCGGCACATCCACGGCCACCATGGTCAACATGCCGCCGTAGGTGACACCCGCCACCGCAGCAGCCACCCACCACGCGCGAACCCGTGCCGGCATGCCGTAGCCGCCAGTACGATGCGCCGGCGCGTGCACCGGATGCGTGGGGTGTCCTTCAACCATGGTGGTCTCCCGCTCGAGACAGGGCCGAGCGTCTGTGCAACAAAGTCATATCGGTGTGCAGCGTGACACGCCGCGCACCCTGGCGCAAGGCGCGGGGTTACCCACCAAGGTGGGATAGCGGCAACGCGCCGTCCCGCTTCAACGCGGTGAGCACGATATTGGAGCGCACATTGTCCACACCTGGCACACGCATCAGCTTACGCATCACAAATTCAGACAGCGCCGGCAGGTCCGGCACCACTACGCGCAGCATGTAGTCGGCGTCGCCAGCCACGGAAAAGCACTCCTGCACCGCATCCAGCAACAGGATCTCTTCGCGAAAGCGCTCGACGATGGCATCGCCGTGGTGGGCGAGCTTGACGCTGGCGAACACCGTCACGCCCAGCCCCAGCCCCGTCGGCGAGAGCATCACCCGGTAGCCCTCGATCACCCCTTCCGCTTCAAGCCGGGCGAGGCGCCGACCCACCTGGCTGGCCGACAGATGTACCTGCTCCGAAAGCTGCTGATGCGTGGCGCGACCATCGCGCTGTAGGGCCTCCAACAAGGCGAGATCGAAGGCATCGAGGGAAATCATGCAAAACTCCTGCGTTGATGGCCGGTATTTTGCATGAATTCCGCACACCCAGCGGAATGGGCGACGGTTTTGCGGCCAATCCGCAGGGGCACGTCCATAAACTATGCGGATTCTGATTGCACTCGAGCCCAACCTGACCATGGCCATCGCAACCAACGCCCCCGCTGCAACCGCAAACGCCGCGCCCGCCGGCTTTACCGGCACCCTGACGGACAAACTGCGCGAGCAATTCGCAGAAGGCCTGGATGGCCAGACGCTGCGCCCGGATTTCACCATCGAGCAGCCGGTGCACCGCTACACCGCCGCCGACCACGCGACGTGGCGCACGCTGTACGACCGTCAGGAAGCCCTGCTGCCCGGCCGCGTATGCGACGAGTTCCTGCAAGGCCTGTCGACACTGGGCATGCGCCGCGATGGTGTGCCGTCGTTCGACCAACTCAACGAAACACTGATGCGCGCGACCGGCTGGCAGATCGTTGCCGTGCCGGGCCTCGTGCCGGATGAGGTGTTCTTCGATCACCTCGCCAACCGCCGCTTCCCGGCCAGCTGGTGGATGCGTCGCCCGGATCAGCTCGACTATCTGCAAGAGCCGGACTGCTTTCACGACATCTTCGGCCACGTGCCGCTGCTGATTAACCCGATCTTTGCCGACTACATGCAGGCCTACGGTAAGGGCGGCCTGAAGGCGGCACGCCTGGGCCAGCTCGACATGCTGGCGCGCTTGTACTGGTACACGGTGGAGTTCGGCCTCATCCGCACGCCGGCCGGGCTGCGCATCTACGGCGCGGGCATTGTGTCGAGCAAGAGCGAATCGGTATACGCACTCGATTCCGCCAGCCCCAACCGCATCGGCTTTGACGTGCGCCGCATCATGCGCACGCGCTATCGCATCGACACGTTCCAGAAAACCTATTTCACTATCGACAGCTTCGAGCAGCTGTTCGATGCCACGCGCCCGGATTTCACGCCGCTGTATGAAGAACTCGCCGCGCTGCCAACCTTCGGTGCGGGCGATGTGGTGGAAGGAGACTTGGTGCTGAACGTCGGCAACCGTGAAGGCTGGGCCGACACGGCGGATATCTGAGCGCTGACTATACTGCGCGCATGCACACCCAAACTCCGCCTGACACCATGATGCCGACCCTGAACGAAGACCAACGCAAGGCCCTGTTTGCCGAAGTGCCCGGCTGGACGCTGCAGAGCGACCGCGATGCTATCCAGAAGACCTTCACCTTTGCCGATTTCAACGCCGCGTTCGGGTTCATGACGCGCGTGGCCATCAAAGCCGAGCAGATGAATCACCACCCCGAGTGGTTCAACGTGTGGAATCGCGTGGACATCACCCTGTCCACGCATGATGCGAACGGGCTCACGCACCGTGACGCCGATCTCGCGCGCTTCATCGAGCAGGCCGCAAAGACGACCGGCGCGAAGTAACCAGAGCTACGCGCCCTTTGCACCCATCGTGGCGCGCCATGCCTCATACGCCGCCCGCGCCGTGTCGCTCAATTGCTCCGGAGCGATGCGGGTGGCGCCTTGTACAATCATCAGCGCATACGGCTTGGCCAGCGCCGACGCCTCGGCACACAGCCGCAACTCTTCGCCTTCCGAAGGCGAACGGGCGCGCCAGTAATTGATGGCGGCCTCCAGGTCGGTGATGGTGAGCAGGGCATCGGTCATCGGCGCATTGTAGCGCTGCCAAACTGCACCGATCCCCCTTTCTGCTCCGCACACCGGACGGCATTGCATGCGCATCCTGCTGATTGAAGACGACCGCGCCATCGCCAGTGGCATCCACGCCGGGCTCACTCAGGCCGGACACCGCGTACATGTGGTGCACGACGGTGTTTTCGCGGCCGAGCAACTGGCACGGCAAACGCATGACTTGGTGATCCTCGATCTGGGCTTGCCCGGCATCGACGGCATGACACTGCTGTCGCAATTCCGTGCACGCGACCGCGCCACGCCCGTGTTGATTCTGACCGCGCGCGATGGCCTGCTCGACAAGGTGAACGGCCTGAACGCCGGTGCCGATGACTACCTGCTTAAACCATTCGAGATGCTGGAACTCGTCGCGCGCGTGGGTGCCCTGCTGCGCCGACGCAGTGACTCGGCAGAACCCGCCGCACGCCCCGACATCCTGGTCGGCCGGCTGCGCATGAGCGGTGTCGAGCGCCGTATCTTCGTGGATGCCGCGCCGCTGGAATTGTCTCCACGCGAATTTGCCGTGCTGGAACTGCTGATGCTGCGACAGGGCCGCGTGGTCAGCAAGGTGCAATTGCAGGACCACCTCGCCAGCTTCGGTCACGCGCTCGGTGAAGCCAGCCACGACGTGGTCGGCGACACGGCCATCGAGGTCTACGTGCATCGTGTGCGCCGCAAGATCGAGCAGTCGGAAGCCGAGATCGTGACAGTGCGCGGCTTTGGCTATCTGCTGCAGGCGCGCGCCGCAGCATAGCTGCCCAGCCTCCATGTTCAAGCGCCACCGGCCCACCAACTCTGCGCCCGCCAATGGTGCGGTCAGCCTGCGCCTGCATCTGCTGCGCGCATTGGCCACGCCACTGTTCGGCCTGATCGTGGGGACCGGCGCGCTGTCGTATTGGCTGGCAGCGCACTACACCGCGCAGGTGTTCGACCGCGCGCTGGTGGGCGTAGCCAATACGCTGGCCGAGCAATTGCGCCTGGCCGGTCCGCGTGTGCCGGCGGCCAAGCTGTACGACATTGCCCTCACCGCGCAGACACTGGTGCAGAACAGCGGCGAAGACCGCATCTATTGGCGTATCGCTGGCCCCACCGGCACGCTGGTCGGGCGCGATATACCGCTCGGCTACGGCTCGGGCCAGGTGCGCATTGGCGAAGCACGCGTGTTCTATAGCTGGATCGACGGCAAGCAGGTGCGCGCCGTGCATCTGCTACTGCCGGGCATGCGTGCCGAGGTGCCCAAGCCGCAATCGCCGCGCCAGCCTGTGGCGCCGGCACCCGAAGGCGATGCCACGCGCCCTGCCCTTGCCCCCACGCAAGCGCGGACTGCGCCTGCCGCTCCTCCCCTCACCTTCCCCGATGCCACGCCCCCCGAAGACGGCCTGGTGGTGGAGGTTGCCGAACTGCTCGACCACCGCGACCTGGCGGCCAAGGAAGTACTGCTGTCGGTGTCGATTCCGTTGATTGTGCTGCTGGCTGTGGGGGGCCTGATCCTCTCGCTGGTGCTCAAGGAAGAGCTGCAGCCGCTGCAGACGCTGGCCGACACGCTCAACAAGCAGAGCGCGCAATCGGTGACGCCGCTGCCGGCCGAATCCGCACAGCGCGTGCCGGCCGAGTTGCAACCGCTCATCAACGCGATGAATGCGCTGCTGGCCCGGCTGCGCGATGCACTGGAAGCGCAACGCACCTTCATTGCCGACGCGGCCCATCAACTCCGCACGCCGCTCACGGCATTGAAACTGCATGCCGATCGTGCCGTCGAAGCCAACACACTGGAAGACGCCCGACCTGCGCTGCTGGAGTTGCAATCCGGCGCCAACCGTGCCGTGCGCCTGTCCAACCAATTGCTGACACTCGCGCGTGCCGAACCCGGCATGACGCTCGACCAACTCGGGCCGCCGATGCGGGTGGATCTCGTTGCGCTGGCGTTCGATACCGGCGCGGAATGGGTCCCACGCGCACTGGCACGCGGGCTGGATCTGGGGTTTGAGGCCTGGCCGCAAGAAGGCAGCTCACCAGGTGTCTTACAGGCCCCCGTGCTGGCAAACGCGCTGCTGCTGCGCGAGGCCATCAATAACCTGCTCGACAACGCCATCAAGTACGTTCCTTCGGGCGGCCGCGTGACCTTGCGTGCCGGCGTGGACGCCGACAGTGCGTCGCGCTGGTGGGGCGTGGTGAGTGTGGAAGATAACGGCCCGGGCATCCCAGCCGAACGGCGCGCCGAAGTGTTCCAGCGCTTCTTCCGTGGCGATGCGGATCATCGGCCCGGCCAGCCACAGGGCAGCGGCCTGGGCTTGGCCATCGTGCACGACATCGTGCGGCTGCATGGCGGCACCGTCGCCATTGACGACGCAGTTGCGAAAGATGGCAGCCGCGTGATGCGCTTCGTGCTGCGTCTGCCGCTGACAGACGCCACGACCTAAGCGCGGCGCTCAGGCGAACTTACTTCTTCTTGGCCTTCTTTTCCGGCGGCGCCAGCATTGTGCCGCGGCATTTCTTGGCGCCGCAGCGGCACGCAAACTGTTCCTTCAACGCCTTGGTCTGGCGGCCTTCGATAACGAGGCCGTAGTCATAGAACAGCTCTTCACCGGGTTCGATGTCACGCAGCGCGTGAATGAAGACGCGGCCATCTGCTTCGCGCGCTTCGCAGTTCGGCTTGCAGGCATGGTTGATCCAGCGGGCGCGGTTGCCGCCGAACTTGGCGTCAATCACGCTGCCGTCTTCCAGGCTGAAATAGAACGTGTGGTTGGGGTCGGACGGATCATGCGGATGGCGACGCAGCGCCTCTTTCCACGAGATGTGCTCGCCCTTGTATTCGATGATCTTCTTGCCCTTGGCAATGGGCGCCACGGCATACACGCCGCGCCCGTGCACGCCCGATTCGCGCACTTCGATGCGATCACGGCGACGCAGTTTAACCGTCCCCTCTTGCTCTGCTGGCGACAGGTCGGCCTGAGGTTGGGCGTCGGAAGGCAAGCGTGTCATGGCGGCGGCAACAAAACAGGAACGTCGATCAGCAAAGGCGTGAGCCTACACCAAAAGCATGGCATCTCGACACGTGCCGCACGCAACCCAACCCTGCCTGTGGATAGCGCTTGTGGATAGTTTTTGTGGATAACTCGGCTTGCCGCTGTGGATAACCTCTAGCAAAGCCTGTTGGCTGTCTGTGGCTGCCCTGTCGACGGCGTGGGCACAAGTGCGATGAAGGATGACAGACGATGGAACGAAACCGGCAAGCTATCCACGCCGGGGCACACACTGTGCCCTCGGTTTTGCTTTCGACAAACCATTGAATCCAAAGCGCTTTTTGCGGTTATCCACAGAAGATATCCACCGTTATCTACTACTACTATCTGTATACATAAAGAAAAAGGTAAACCCATCGATCGACTTGCGTCGCTCCTATCGATGAGCGAGCCAGCCACCCCCAGACCCACCTCCCGGAATGCCTGATTGATGTGATGCGGCCATCGCGCAGGCCAAGCCCCATGCGGCTTCGCGGAACCCATGTGCCATGCGCGGTTACAAAGCTCACATGCCGGCGCTGTTCGCATGCCGGTATCATGTCGCCCTTGGAGCCATCCCCCGGACGCTCTGTTGTGTGTTTTATCTACTCTTGAAGGGAGTCAAGCAATGACGAAAACTGAACTGATCGACGCCATCGCCAGCGGCGTAGACGGTCTGACCAAGGCCAAGGCCGAGCAGGCACTGAACGTGACGCTGCAAGCCATCATGGAATCCGTTGGCAAGGGCGATGCGGTCAGCCTCATCGGCTTTGGTACCTTCAGCCAAGGCGAGCGTGCTGAGCGTATGGCCCGCAACCCGCGCACCGGCGAAGAAATCAAGGTTGAAGCGGCCAAGACGGTCAAGTTCAAGGCCGGCCAGAAGTTCAAGGACGCCGTCAACGCGTAAGGTGATGACGACCCTGGCGTGACCGGTTCACCTGGTCAACGCCCTCGACGTGGCATGCCTTTGCATGCGTGACCAGCCCGCTGTGCTGGCGTACCACGTCGGAAGGCCTGTCTCCCCGTCAGGCCATCCCGCCCCTCTTCCCCCATGTCTCGCCCCTTCCAGCGCGTTCTGCGCACGGTTCTCCCGATTGTTCTGATTGCACCGGCCGTCTGGTTTGCAGGCTGTACAACGCCACCTGCGCGCCCACAGGCCGAGCCACTGCCCGACAACGAAGTCGTACAGACCACGCCTGGTGCCTCAACGCGCCAGAAGATGATCGAGATCGCACTGACGGAATGGGACCGCTGGGGGCGCCAGACCGTACGCGTGGGGCGTGACGATACCTATTGCGTGGCCGGCGGTGGCTTTCCGGATCAACCGCAAGGCCGCTGGTTGACGGCTGATGACCCGACGCCCGCCCCTTCCGATGAGGAAGCCGGCGCCGACATGTCTGGATCCAACACCAAGGCGGCAGCACCGACGCCATCAGCACAACCCGCTACACCGTGCCTGCGTTACCCCGACGGCACCGGCGGCGAGGCCACGACGCGCGGCTGCAGGCTGGCCAAGCGCTACTGGGGCATCGTCGGCAAGACGCCGACCTGCCAGCAATTGACCACCGGCGGTTGGGCGTGGTCGGCGGTGTTCATTTCGTGGGTGATGCGCAAGGCGGGTTTGCAGAACGATCAGTTCCTCACCGGCGCCACGCATGCGGAGTACGTGACCGACGCGCGCGACCATCTGCTCAAGCATCCGGCCTTCGTGCTCGAACGCACCCCCGCTGTGCCGCGCCCCGGCGACCTCATCTGCACCGCACGCGGCGCCGATCGCTTCATGTCGGACCCGGCCGAGATCCGCTCCGGTATGACGCCGATGCACTGCGATCTCGTGGTCGAAGTGGATCCGGTGCGCCACGAGGCCAAGGCGATTGGCGGCAACGTGCAGCAATCCGCCTCGATGAGCCTCATCGAGCTGAACGACGCCAACCAGATCGACCCGTACACCAACTCGGTCATGCAGTGGTTGGTGGTCCTACGCAATCAACTTCCTTAGGGCAATGACACGCATCTGCATCGTTGGCGCCGGCGCGGTCGGCGGCTACCTGGGCGCGAAGCTGGCGCAAACCGATTCGCCGATCAACGTGCTGGCGCGTGGTGCCACGCTGCAAGCGCTGCAAACAGCCGGCCTGCAACTGACCGAAGATGGCGTTACGCAATCCGTACCGGTACACGCGAGCGACGACGCGCGCGCCCTCGGTGTGCAGGATGTGGTGATCGTGGCCGTCAAGGCACCGGCCATGGAAAGCGTTGCCCAAAGCATCGCCCCGCTCATCGGGCCCGACACCTGCGTGGTGGTGGCAATGAACGGCGTGCCATGGTGGTTCTTCGATCGGCCTGGCCCGCTGGAAGGGCTACGTTTGCAATCCGTCGATCCCCACGGCCATATCGCGCAGGCGATTCCCACGAAGAACGTGCTCGGTTGCGTGGTGCACCTGACGTGCTCGACCCGCTCACCCGGACACGTGCTGCATGGGTTCGGCAAGCGATTGATTCTCGGTGAACCGGCAGGTGGTGTATCGCCGCGCCTGGATGCGGTCAGCGCCCTCTTCGAACGCGCCGGTCTGCAGGTCGAACGCAGCGAAGCCATTCAGCGCGACATCTGGTTCAAGCTGTGGGGCAACATGACGATGAACCCGGTGTCGGTGCTGACCGGTGCAACGTGTGATCGCATCCTCGATGATCCGCAGGTGGCAGCGTTCTGTCTGGCGATCATGGAAGAGGCTAAAGCGATCGGCGCGCATATCGGCTGCCCGATCGAACAGAGCGGCGAAGCACGTTGTGCAGTGACGCGTCAGCTTGGCGCGTTCAAGACGTCGATGCTGCAGGATGCGGAAGCCGGTCGCGGTCCGCTGGAGATCGATGCGCTGGTGGCATCGGTGCGGGAGATCGGTCAGCACGTGGGTGTGCCGACCCCGCAGATTGATGCGCTGTTGGGTCTAGTGCGCTTGCACGCCCAGACCCGAGGGCTCTACTGAAACGCCAACGGTATTACGGCGCGAGTGCTGGGTGCTTCAGCGCGTGCGCCGTTTCAATCCACTGCTGGTGATACGCGGCATCGTCACGCTTGAGGCCGAGTTCACCGTTCTGATATGCCATCGCCAGGGCTTGCACGGCTTCGGGCAGTTCGTGCTCGGCGGCATCCTGGTATAGCGCCAGCGCACGCGCTTCGTCGCGCGGCACACCATCGCCTTCACGATACGCATTGGCCAGCATGAACATCGCGGCCGGAATCTCATGGCGTGCAGCGCGATCGAACCAATGCGCAGCCTGTGCTGTGTCGATGGCCGTGCCATAGCCGCTGCGATACATCAGGCCGAGGTAGTACGCGGCTGCTGCATCGCCCTTGTCGGCCGACTGACGCAGCAGACGCAGCGCGCGTGGGTAGTCGCGTTCCACGCCACCGGTACCGAGCAGCAACGCCTTGCCGAGCGACAACTGCGCACGCGCATCGCTCGGTGCCGCAGTTTCCAGCCAACGCATCCCTTCGTTACGCAGTGAGCCGTCGTGCGCGCTCAGCAACGCTTCGCCCAGTGCCGATTGCGCCGGCACCGAACCACTGCGTGCAAGCTGCCGCAACTGCTGCAGCGCTTCGGGCTCCATCGCCTGCACGACCATCGCGCGCCACGATTCCAACTGCGTGGTATCCACAGCGGGTGCCTGGCGGGCATGCGATAGCCAACCACCGGCCGTCACGATGATCGCCAATGCGGCTGCCACCGTGAGCATCGGCACCGACTGGCGCGGCGATTCCATGGCCGGTGCATCCAGCCCAGCCCATGCGGAACGAAGAGATGACATCGTCGGCTCCTGCTTATTGCGTCAGGTCGATCTGGTACACCGCCAGGCCCTTGCCCGAGCCGTCATCCGCAGCCACTTGCGTGACGTTGGTGATGCCGGCGGCAGTGGCGCTAGCCAGCTTGTTGGGCGCTGAAGTGAACTGCACCTGTGCCACCGAGCTCGCCAGCTTCGTGAAGCGCCAGCTGCGTTGCGAACCGTTGGTCGCACGCGTGACCGTACCGAGCTTCTTGATGTAGCTGATCAGCACATCGCGATTGGCATCCGGCGACGCGTAGATCGTCTTGCTGCCATCCAGGCCCGGGAAATTGCCGCCACCGCTTGCACGGTAGTTGTTGGTCGCCACGATGAACTGGCCTGCCGGATCAATCGCCGCGCCCTTGTACTGCAGGTTTTTGATGCGGCTGCCGACCGGTTGCGTGACGTCAATCTCATACGTCAGGTCCGGCGTGGTGAACATGTCGAAGTTGTAGCCCGGGAACGTGCTCACCAGCTTCTGCACCGTCGCGCTGGTCGGGTCGATGGTGTTGAAGCGCTTGGCCGCCGTTTCCAGCCAGTTCTTGATGTCGGAGCCCGCCACCTTCACCGCGTAGACCGTGTTCGGATACAGGTACAAATCAGCTGCGTTGTTGATCGCCAGCGCGCCGGCCGCTACGTCGGTGAAGTCCGTGCCGCCACCAAAGCCGCTCTTGAACGGCGCGCTCACCGACAGCACCGGCAGCGATGCGTACTGCGGCAGGTTCGCCTGGATGTACGCCGACACGTAATCGGCCTGCGCCTGGTTGACGATCTCGATCGCGCCCGGGTCGCCCACGTCGGCAAAGTACGTGCTCATGTTGAAGTCGGTGCTGCCCACCGGCGTCTTCACGTAGTTGATCGTCGCCTGATGCTCGGTGGCGATGGCGGCCGAGACAGTCGGATCTGCGGCCACGTAGGTCTTGTCCGCATTCTGGATCGAACGCGCTTCCACCGTGGTCTGCGTTTTGTCGACGGTCCAGTTGGTGCCATTGAACGTCAAGCCCAGCTTGATCACGCCCAGGTGCTTGCCCCAGTAGTTGGCCATTACGGTCGGTACACCGTTCACGGTGCCAGCCACCTTATCCACACCGGGCAGGTTGAACTGGCTCACGGTGCTCTTCGCATCCGGGAAGAGCTGGTGCGAGTGGCCGATCAGCATCGCGTCGATGCCCGGCACGGTGGAAAGCCACCAGCTACCGTTTTCCATCGTCGGCGAATACGTCGAGTTGTCGAGCCCGCCGTGCGAAATCGCGACTACCAGATCGGCGCCCTTCGCGCGCATCTCGGGAATGTACTTGGCCGCCGTTTCCTTGATGCCGACGGTGTAGACCTTGCCGTCGAGCCAGCGCTTGTCCCAGCTCGTGATGGTGGGCGGCGTAAAGCTGATGATGCCGACCTTCACCGGCGCGCTGACGGTGCTGCCATCTGGCGCCGTGGCCGTCACCGTCTTGGTGATGATCGTGTAGGGCTGGAACAGCGGCGCGTTGGTCTTCGCGCTCATCACGTTGGCCAGCACCTGCGGGAAGCTCGGCCCTGCGCATTTGGTTTGCGCGGACGGATCCGGCATGCCCGTCACATTGAACGTGTTACCCGTGACTTGCGACAGGTACGGCAGGCCGTAGTTGAACTCGTGGTTGCCGATGCCGCCGCCGTCGTACTTGGCGGCGTTCATCACTTTGTAGATCGCCAGCGTCTGGTTGCACGGGATGGGGCTGACCATCGCTTGGTAGTCCGACAGCGCGGTGCCCTGGATGGTGTCGCCGTTGTCCAGCAGCAGCGCGTTCGGGAATTGCGTGCGCGCCTGGTTGATGAGCGTCGCCACACGTTCGAAGCCGAGCGAGTTGTCGGCCGCGAGCTTGAAGTAGTCGTACGACAGCACGTTGGTGTGCAGGTCGGTGGTTTCCAGTACGGCCAGCGTGGCCTTGGTGCCCGTGGGCGCGGCAGCCGCGGGGGTCGTGTTACCGGTTGAACCGGTGGTCGTGGAATCGTCACTGCCTCCACAAGCAGCCAATGACATCGACAACAACACAGCAAGCGGCAACGCCGCCGAACACAGTGGTCGGACTCGCATGGACTTCTCCCTGAAGATCTTTTTGGTATGCGAACTGCAGACTGCAGACAACGAACTACCGAGGCGCGTGTACGCGAGCGTGTGTGAACACGTGAGTAACCGTTTGCGCAACGCGAGAGAACTGCGGACTGGGCCGGGGGCTCAGAAGCAGAGCAGTATCAAAAGCGCGCGTGACGACGCTGTGACGATCGGATGACAGTTGCACGCGCTGGGTGACGTACCGGCCTATGAACCCCCACCGACAAACTGTCGGACGGTCTGCACAATGGTCTTGATCTGCTCCGCGATAGCCGCTGCCACAGAAGGTGATGGTGGCTGTGTCGCGGACATCTGCATGACAGAACGCTGCGCCGGATCGTCCCCTGATACCAGGTCGGTCACGAACGCACCGACATTGATGCCGGTGTTGTCGATTTCGGTGCCAAGAAACGTCACGGCAGTGGCCGTGTGGTTGCTCGCGATGCCGTAGTGGTCCCACGGGAAGAAATAGCCCAGGTTGGGCGATTGCCCGTGCAGGGTCGTGATGAGCGCCTGGGTGTCGTGCTCGAACATGGCCATGCGCATCGCATCACGTTGCGCGGTCGGCAGCGCATCCACCTCGGGGTAGCGGCCGGCATAGCTGAAGCGCGCGATGGTGGCGTCATGCAAGGTGTCGGACAGGCCCAGCCGATCCTGCGGGAACGCACGTGCGAGCGCGCCGTATAACTGCCCGAGGGCGCGCAGGTTGGCGCTAGAGCCGCCGACGGGCGTGTCACGCCGCAGACGGTCCAGCAGGCCGTCGGTGTCGAGCATGCCCCAGTCTCGGAAGGCGACGGAGTACATGCGGTACGCATAGCTGTCGCTGCCATCGCCGTCCAGGTTCACCGGGAACAACGGGCCACCGTCATCCAGCAGCGCGCTCTGCCGTGGCTGCAGTGCGCTGCGCAGGAAGGCGTAATTCGCCATGGCGCCATAGCCGCCCGCGCTCAAGCCCCAGGCGAGCATCTTGTCGGGCTGGCCCAGGCCGTTGCTCTGCATCCACGCCAGTGCGGCACGCGTGTTGGCCAGCCCCGCGAAGTGCTGCAGCAACGTGTGGGCACCGTCGGTTGAAACGTAGCTGCGGATCGCGCTGCCGGCATGGACGTCGCCCGTGCAATAGGGCAGGAAGACCTTGGTCCAGTTGGCGGTGGGTGGCAGCTTGCCATCGCTCGAGCCGGCCAGCCAGCCAATGTTGCCGGTGACCGCACTCATGACCGGCGAGGCGATCTGGTTGATCCACCCCTGCGCTGGAACGGACCACAGATAACCTGCCGGGATGCCGTCCGGGTTCTTCGCGCTGATGGCACCGCCCTCGCCCGTGCAACTGCCGTAATCCGTACACGCCCCACCAAACTCATAGGCGATGAGCAGATTCCGGTCATTGGGCGCCGGTGCGCGGTTGACATAGAACCGATAGGGCGTGCCGTTACCGCAGGTCGCTCCCGAGGCCGCAGGCAGCGTGATTTCTTCCCATCGGTATGCCGCCGCTGTTGCCGCGCTGCTGACCAGCATGGCCGCCGCCAACAAGACCGCCAGCCGCAGATTCATATGCCATCGCATGATCGTCTCCGTGTCTGCTTGAAGGAATGATGGGAACGCACGCGGTCGGTCGCTCAAGGCGCGGCCGGTGTGCCGTCGTACAGCTGCGCGCGCAGCCGCTGCAAACGCATGCTCAACACCGCTTGCCGCTGCGGTGCCGGCACGCTCTGTTCGACTTCGGTTGCAATCCGCGCGCTTTCCTGCGCATAGCGCGCGTGACGTGGGTCGTCTGCCGGAGAAGGCCCGACCCGCTGCGCCGCGTATTGCTCGACCTGCGCGCGGATACCGGCAACGAGGGCTTCGCGCGCGGCCGTGTTGGCACTGGCGTCTTGCGCCAGCGCGGCGGCGAGTACCAGGGCTTCTGCGGGCAGGATCTGGTCATCGTGTAACCGCGCAGGCAGCGCTTGCAGCAGCGCACGGGCGCGGCGTTCGCGTTCGGTGTTGGGCAGGGTGTCGCGGGCGGCGGTATAGCTGGCCAGTTCGGTGCGAAAGCGCTCATATGCGGCGGCGGCCGGGTCAGTGCGGTTGTCGCTCGCCGCGCCTGGCTGCGGCAGTTCCGCTGGCTGATACGAGGCACCTGTCGATGGCGTCTGCGTAACCACAGCCGGCGCGGCTTGTGCGGCACGGTCGGCCTTCGCCATGTACACACCAATGCCGACAACCAGTGCCGCGCCTGCCACGATCCACCAAGCCGTTTTCATGACGTCTACGCCCTCGCCCGATGTCCTGCAGCCGCTTGCCGATCTGCATGCGCTGCAGAGCAGTGTTCAATCGCATGCGGACCGCATCGCGCAGAGCGCATGCATTGCCGTCTGCGCCGCAAGATGCGCGCCCGAAGCGCATCTCCATCGGCCGGTCGATCGACGGGGCCAAAAAATTCAAGGCGTTTCGTCAACAACGTTAGAATGAGCCCATTTTTCCGCGTAGCCGTTCTATGTCTCAGAAGAAAGCGCCGTTGTTCGAGATCCGCAGCGGCACCGTCGATGCCCTGCTGCTGTCGCCGCGCACCGCCGACATGGACACCCTGGCCGCCGAACTCACGCGACGCTTTGCCGACACGCCGGAGTTTTTCTCCAACGACGTGATCGCCATCGATGTGCGCCGCCTGGCCGAGGACGAGCGCCTGCCCATCGACCGTTTGGTGGAGACCCTCACCACGCTGCGCGCCCGCGCGATCGGCGTGGTGGCCAGCCCCGAGCAGGCCGAGTGGGCGCAAGCCTTTGGCCTGCCGCTGCTGGATAGCCATGGGAGCCACGGCCGCCGCCCGCGCGGCGAGAAAGAGGGCAAGGACGCACAGGATGCGCCCGAGCACGCCCAAGCTGCCGAAGCCCCCACCTCTGCTGTTCCTCCCGTTGATGCCGTGGCCATGCAGCCCGGCACGATGATCATCGACCGCCCCCTGCGTTCCGGCCAGCGCATCTATGCGCGCGGGGACCTGGTCGTGCTCGACATCGTGAGCGACGGCGCCGAGGTGATCGCCGAGGGCAACATCTACGTGTATGCCTCGCTGCGCGGACGGGCGCTGGCGGGCGTGAAGGGCAACCTGGATGCGCGCATTTTCTGCACGTGCCTGGAGCCCCAACTGATTTCCATCGCCGGCATCTACCGCACCGGCGAAACCCCGTGGCCGGAGCCCTACGCCAGCAAGCCTGCGCAGGTCCGGCTCGCGGACAACACGCTGGTTTTCGAACCGTTGCGGATGAAGTGACGCACCCCGTGCGCCGAGCGATTTAACTTTTCGATATACGAGCCATGACCAAGATCATCGTAGTCACCTCCGGCAAGGGCGGCGTCGGCAAGACGACCACCAGTGCGGCGTTCTCTGCCGGCCTCGCGCTGCGCGGCCACAAGACCGCCGTCATCGACTTCGACGTCGGCCTGCGCAACCTCGACCTCATCATGGGCTGCGAGCGCCGCGTGGTGTATGACCTGATCAACGTGATCCACGGTGAGGCGAACCTGAACCAGGCCCTCATCAAGGACAAGAAGTGCGAAAACCTCTTCATCCTCCCCGCCTCGCAAACGCGCGACAAGGATGCACTGACGCGTGACGGCGTCGAGAAGGTGATCGAAGGCCTGAAGGAAATGGGCTTCGAATACATCGTCTGCGATTCGCCCGCCGGTATCGAATCGGGCGCGCTGATGGCGATGTACTTTGCCGATGAGGCCATCGTCGTGACGAACCCGGAAGTGTCGTCCGTGCGCGATTCAGACCGCATCCTGGGCATCCTGTCGTCCAAGTCGCGCCGTGCGGAGCGCAGCGAAGAACCGATCAAGGAACACCTGCTGCTCACGCGCTACAACCCGAAGCGTGTGTCCGAAGGCGAGATGCTGTCGCTCACCGACATTCAAGAGATCCTGCGCATCAAGCTGATCGGCGTGATTCCGGAATCGGAAGCCGTGCTGCAGGCGTCCAACCAGGGCCTGCCGGCTATCCATCTGGAAGGCTCCGATGTGGCCAACGCCTACCACGACGTGATCGACCGCTTCCTCGGCAAGGAGAAGGAACTGCGCTACGTCGAGTACAACAAGCCGGGCTTCCTGCAACGCCTGTTCGGCGGCGGAAAATAAAGGAGACGCACACCCATGTCGATTCTGTCTTTCCTGCTGGGTGAGAAGAAGAAGACTGCAAGCGTCGCCAAGGAACGCCTGCAGATCATCCTCGCCCATGAACGCACCGCTACCGGTGCGCCTGCCGACTACCTGCCTGCGCTGCAGCGCGAGTTGGTGGCCGTGATCTCCAAGTACGTGAAGATCGGCAACGACGACATCAAGGTCAACCTCGAGCGCCAGGACAACCTGGAAGTGCTCGAAGTGAAGATCGAGATTCCGCAGGCCTGATCACCATGCCCACCCTGCCGCCCACGGATGCACTTGCGCATGTCTGGGCGGCACTCGGCCAACCGGCCGATGCGCTCTCGCGCGTCACACTCACGGGGACGGAGCCTGCGCTGCCGTCGTCGTTTGCGGTGGGCACGCTGGCGCAGAGCACCATTGCCGCGGCCGCATTGGCCGCTGCCCAGGTCGATACGCTGCGCACCGGGCGCCGGCAGACGGTGTCGGTCGATATGCACCACGCCGCGCTGGAGTTCCGCTCCGAGCGCTACTTCCGTGTCGATGGCCAACTGCCGCCGGAACCGTGGGACAAGATCGCGGGGCTCTATCGCTGCGGCGATGGGCGCTGGGTGCGTCTGCACACCAACTTTCCGCATCACCGTGATGGGGTGCTCAAGCTGCTCGGCTGCGCGTACGACCGTGCGTCCGTGGCCGCCGCGCTGAACCAGTGGAAGGCTGAAGCATTCGAAGACGCGGCTGCGCAGGCCGGTATGGTGGTCACCGCCGCGCGCACGTTCGATGAGTGGGATCGCCACCCGCAAGGCATCGCTGTGGCTGGTCAACCGCTGATGACGATCGAGCGCATTGGCGAGGCACCGCCGCAGCCCCTGCCCGTGCACGCTGAGGGCCGACCGCTATCGGGGGTGCGCGTGCTCGACCTGACGCGCGTCATTGCGGGACCGGTCTGCGGCCGTACATTGGCGGCGCATGGGGCGAACGTACTCCTCATCACCGGGCCGCATCTGCCTGCCATACCGCCGCTGGTGATCGACACCGGGCGCGGTAAGCACTCGGCGCAACTCGATCTGCGTGATGCGGCCGGCGCCGAGCAACTGCGCACGCTATTGCGCGATGCCGACATCTTCGTGCAGGGCTATCGGCCCGGTGGGCTGGCGGCGCTTCAGTTCAGCCCCGAGCAGGTGGCGGCATTGCGCCCGGGCATCGTCTACGTCAGCCTGTGTGCGTACGGCTATGAAGGGCCCTGGGCCAATCGACGCGGCTTCGATTCGCTCGTACAGACTGCCAGCGGCTTCAACTGGGCCGAAGCGGAAGCCGCCGGCAAGGACAAACCGCACCCACTGCCCGCGCAAGCGCTGGATCACGGCGCGGGCTACCTAATGGCCGCTGGCGCCATGACTGCCCTCGCCCGCCGCATGACGGAAGGCGGCAGCTGGCACGTGCGTGTGTCGCTCGCGCAGACGGCGCACTGGCTGCGCAGCTTCGGCCGCATGGCCCACGGTTTCGACGCGGCCGACCCGCGTTATGAAGACATCGGCGCCTATCTGGAAACCACGCCTTCTGGCTTCGGCACCCTCACGGCGCTGCGCCATGCGGGCCAGCTTTCCGACACGCCGCCACACTGGACGCTGCCCAGCGTGCCGCTGGGGACACACCCCGCGCGGTGGTAGCCGCAGTGGTAGGATGCGCGCCTACCGTTTTCTCTGCCTGCGCCTGATACGCCGGGCGCACATGGCCCGCCGATGCTCAGCTACCGTCACGCCTTCCACGCCGGCAATCACGCCGATGTTCTCAAGCACGCCATCGTGGTGCAGTTGCTCGACTACCTGACGCAGAAGGACAAGCCGTTCTGGTACATCGACACGCACGCCGGTGCGGGGCTTTACGCGCTGGACCACGAGTGGTCGCAGAAGAAGGCGGAGTTCGAGACCGGCATCGGCCCGCTGTGGCGCGCCGCAGAAGCCGGCGAAACGCTGCCCCCGCTGCTCGATGCCTACCTGGACCAAGTGCGTGAGCTGAACCCGAATGGCGAGCTCAAGCACTACCCCGGATCCCCGTGGCTGGCGTGGCAAATGCTGCGCGATGCCGATCGCCTGCGCTTGTTCGAACTGCACAGCAGCGAGATCAAGGTGCTGTCGAACAACTTCCGCGGTGCCGGTCGAAAAGTCATGCTGTACGACGGCGACGGCTTTGCCGGCATCAAGGCAATCCTGCCGCCGCCCCCGCGCCGCGCGTTGGTGCTGATCGACCCCTCGTTCGAAGACAAACACGACTACGCCCGCACCGTGCAGGCCCTGCAAGACAGCCTGCAGCGCTTTGCTACCGGCATGTACGCGATCTGGTATCCACTGGTGCAGCGGCGCGAAGCCGCGCAGTTTCCTGCGCGCCTGAAGCAGTTGCGGCTGACGGATTGGCTGCACGTCACGCTCACCGTCAAGCACCCGGTGGAAGGCGGGCTTGGCTTGCACGGCAGCGGCATGTTCATCGTCAACCCGCCGTGGACGCTGAAGGCGCAACTGCAGGAAGCCATGCCCGCGCTGGTGCGCCTACTCGGCCAGGACGATGGCGCCAAGTTCATGCTGGAAGGCGAATCGAGCTAAGGCTGTCGCCTCAGCTAGTTCAAGTCCCTAGAGATCCTCGGGCGCGGTCTGCGCCGGGTGCGATGCCAGCGGATAGTTCTGTAAATCCGCCGCCACTTGGGCGATGCGCGCTGCCGCCTGCGTGACTTCTCGCACGCCACTGGCGCCCAGGGTCCGTGCCGTTTGCGTGGCTTGGATCTCTTGACGCAAGGGTGCCATCCCGCGTTCACCGGTGCGTACCCGTTCGGCTGCCTGCCGGACCTGGGCGCGCCGCCGTGGTGCCAGTTTGGCCGGGTCCGGTGCCTCATGGATTCTCTGGCTGACGCGATGCGCGAACTCGCTGGAGATGACCGGCGTGACCGCAAAGATCGCAGTGTCTGCGAGCGGGACATTGGAGCCCCAGTGTTCCATCGCCGATTGCAGATTCGTTTGCATCTGGTCGTGCTGACTGTGTAGCAGCTCGCGCATCTCCGCGTGAGCCTGGGCCCCCGTTCTCCGGTCGTACTGGCGCTCAATCCCGATGTCGGCTTGGCCGCCTGCAAACTCACCATCCGCAGCGAAGATGGCGGGGCCCTTGCCCCACGGATCCATGACGATGTCCCGCTCCGGGTCACGCGCATTGCTGCTGTGCCACTGCGCCCAGCGGTGGTCGATGGTGGTGCTGCCAACGGCGTAGGCGTATTCGCCCCTGCCCAGCTTGGCGGCATGCAGAAACGCAGCCACGTTGGCGTGTTCGCCGCAATTGCCGGCCTGCGCTGCCATGGCGCCCGCCGCGATGCGCACTCCTTTTTGGTAGTCCGGCGGAAGCTGTTTCTTCACGAAGCGGCCCGCCTGTGCGCGGATTGCGCTCTGGCCGTTGCTGTCATGGATGTCGTCGACGACATTGCCGCGGCCATGCGCCAGTGCCTCGCGGCTCTCCATGACGGTTTCGTTGGCGCGCATGAGCCGATCGAGCTGGGTGCCCTCAATGGGGCGGCCATCGACCTGGCGGCCTTGTACATAGCCGCCCAGTTGGCATTCGCCATCGGACAATGCCTTGCGCGTGTCGGGTGCCAGGGCGCTGACCTCGATCTGCCGGTCGCGGATGCGCTGCGCCTGGAAGGTCGCCAAGCCTTGCAAGGTTACGGAAGCACGGCGAGGCGCGTGTGCCGTCGGTTCGGTGGCATGGCTGCTTGAACTGGAAGTGGCGTCTTCTGCCGACCGCGTGGGGCGGAGGCAGCTGAGTATCGATCGCAGTGGGGAAGGCATGGGTGGCTCCAGTAAACGCCCGACACGCAGGCGCGTAAGCAGCCTACGGCGTGTTGGCCCGCGACGAATGCTGCCGCGCGAAATCGTGGTGCGAGGGGCGAAGCGCGCTGCCATGTCACTCCCCTGCCACATGCCCGTGCTACCTAGTCGGGCATAGACTATGTTGGCGCCGCCCACGCGCAGCGCCCCATCATCAGGATCGGCAGGAGCAACACACCATGAGCGAACGCGACGCAGCGCGGCAGGCACGCCTGCACGAAGACCTCCTCGACACGTTGGACGAAGAGCTGGAAATGGAGATCGACGACCGCCTGCTCGATGGCGAGGCCGGCTTCAGCCAGGAAGCCCGCGACACGCGGCGCATGTACTTTCGCGAGCTGTTCCGCCTGCAGGGTGAACTCGTCAAGCTGCAGGACTGGGTGATCGAGACCGGCCACCGGCTCGTCGTCATCTTTGAAGGGCGCGATGCGGCTGGCAAGGGCGGCGCCATCAAACGCATCACGCAGCGGCTGAACCCGCGCGCATGCCGTGTGGCGGCCCTGCCCGCACCCACCAGCCGCGAACGCACGCAGTGGTATTTCCAGCGCTACGTGGCGCACCTGCCGGCCGCCGGCGAGATCGTGCTGTTCGACCGCAGCTGGTACAACCGCGCGGGTGTGGAACGCGTCATGGGGTTTTGCACCGACGCGGAATACGAAGAGTTCTTCCGCTCGGTGCCCGAGTTCGAAAAGATGCTCGTGCGCTCGGGCATCCAGATCGTCAAGTACTGGTTCTCGGTGACGGACGAAGAGCAGGAAGTGCGCTTCCAGAGCCGCATCGACGATCCGCTCAAGCAGTGGAAGTTGAGCCCCATGGACCTGGAAAGCCGCCGCCGCTGGGAAGACTACACGCGCGCCAAGGAAGCGATGCTGGAACGCTCACACATCCCCGAGTCGCCTTGGTGGGTGGTGCAGGCCGACGACAAGAAGCGCGCACGGCTGAACTGCATCCACCATTTGCTGGCACAGGTGCCCTATCAGCCCGTGCCGCGCCCGGCGGTGGTGCTGCCCGAGCGCGTGCACCACGCGGAATACATCCGCCACCCGGTGCCGGACGAGATGATCGTCCCGAACGTGTACTGATCGGCGCAGGAAATTACACCGTCGGCCGAATTTCGAAGCCCGGCACGGGTGCCTCACGCTCCCCGGACGCCACTTCGAGTTGCGTCACCTGCGCGCTGTCCGGCCCCTCCCACATCCATTCGCGCATGCGCAGCACGTTGATTTCAGGGCCGGCCAAATAGGCTTCGACCGCCCCGTCGCGGCGGTTGCGCACCCAGCCACGCAGGCCCAGCAAGCGGGCCCGGTCGACACAGGCCGCGCGGTAGCCTACGCCCTGCACCCGGCCTTGTACGGTGACGATCACTTGCGCAATGGCGGACATGGCAGCCTCCCGGGCAAACAGCCGACGATGGGCCGGCGATGTGTTGGGCAAAACATGACAAGCCGGCTTTGTCGTATCTCTGTCACATTTCTGGAATGTGACGTTGTCAGACTTGTCACAGTGCGGCGGCATTGGATGTTACGCAAGGTAAACTAGGCGGCTTGCCGCCGGGTGCCAAGCCGCGTTTGCGAAGCGCAGCTGCCCAGCCAATGACGCCACGTACCGCGCCACGCCCGACGCGCGATTTGACTCCGCGATTTCCATCCCGCGCCCTTGGGCTCGGTCTTCAGTCCCGGTATCCAGAATGCAGCAGAACGACAACGAAACCACCATCCGGGGCCGCTTTGGAACCAATCTGAGCGTCAACTTCAGCAATCTGCTGACGGCGCCGCCGAACCGTTTCGACCTGGCGCTGCTGCCGATCATCCTGGCCGCCATCGTGCTCGTGGCCTATGCCGCCAAGCAGATGAACGTGCCCTACACGCCCGGCGAGCAGCTGGACGTGAGCCTGGATGTCGCCCAACTGCCCTACTACCTGCTGCGTACCAGCATCCGCATGCTGCTGGCGCTGGCGGCGTCGCTGGCGTTCTCGTTTGCGTTTGCGGCCATTGCCTCCAAGAACCGCACGGCCGAGAAGGTGATGGTGCCGGCGCTGGACATCCTGCAATCGATTCCGGTGCTGGGCTTCCTGTCGATTACCGTCACGGGCTTTATTGCGCTGTTTCCGGGGAATCTGGTGGGCGTGGAATGCGCGGCCATCTTCGCCATCTTCACGTCGCAGGCGTGGAACATGGCGTTCTCGTTGTACCAATCGTTTCGCACCATCCCGACCGACCTGGAAGAGGCGGCCACGGTGTTCCGCTTGTCCAAGTGGCAGCGTTTCTGGCGCCTGGAAGTGCCCTTCGCCATGCCTGGCTTGCTGTGGAACATGATGATGTCGATGTCGGGCGGCTGGTTCTTCGTGGTGGCGTCGGAAGCGATCTCTGTGTCGGGCCACGACATCAAGCTGCCAGGTATCGGGTCGTACATCTCGCTGGCGATCCAGCAGCAGAACCTGCCGGCCATCGGCTGGGCGATCCTGGCCATGCTGATCGGCATCCTGCTGTATGACCAACTGCTGTTCCGCCCGCTGATTGCCTGGGCAGACCGCTTCCGCTTCGACGCGATGTCGTCCGAGCGCGAGCCGCAATCGTGGCTGCTCGATCTGCTGCGCCGCTCCGAATGGGTCAAGGCGATGCTGGAACGCGGTGCCGCGCTGGCCGAGCGTACGCTGGCCTGGGGTGCCGAACGCACACGCCCGACCGCTGCCGGCGGCAACGGATTCCTCCCGCGCTTCCCGTGGTCGCACCGCGTGGCCGACGTCCTCATCATCCTGGCCGCGCTGGCGGCGATGGCGCACGTGCTGCAGTTCGTGCGCTCCGAGGTGGGCTGGGCCGAGGTGAGCCACGTGCTGTGGCTCGGCTTTTTGACCATGACGCGCGTCATCCTGCTCATCGCCCTGGCCGCGCTGGTGTGGGTGCCGATCGGTATCCGCATCGGCCTGAATCCGAACGTGGCGCGCATCGCGCAGCCGGTGGCGCAGTTCCTGGCGGCGTTCCCGGCCAACCTGATGTTCCCGCTGGCGGTGATGCTCATCGCGCGCTTTGCGCTCAACCCCGAAATCTGGTTGAGCCCGCTGATGATTTTCGGCACGCAGTGGTACATCCTGTTCAACGTGATTGCCGGTGCGTCGGGCATCCCGACCGAGCTGAAGCTGGCCGCGCGCAACTTCGGCCTGCGCGGCTGGCTGATGTGGAAGCGCTTCCTGATTCCGGCGGTGTTCCCCAACCTGCTCACGGGCCTGGTGACGGCCGCCGGTGGTTCGTGGAACGCCAGCATCGTCTCCGAATACGTAACGTGGGGCGACCGCACGCTGGTGGCCACGGGCCTGGGCAGCTACATCGCCGAGATGACGGCCAAGGGTGATTTCCCGCGCATCGCACTCGGCATTGCGGTGATGAGCCTGTTCGTGGTCGGCTTCAACCGGCTGCTGTGGAACCGGCTGTATGACATAGCACAAGAGCGCACCCGCCTGTAAGAACGTGCACATGATCCTACTGCGCGCCCCGATCTTGCCCCTGCGATGCTCGCCGTACTCATGTACGGCTGCGCTTCTCGGGTCAACCTCGGGGCGCTCGCTACGAATCATGAGCACGTTCTAAGACGACCTTATTTAGCAGAGAGCATCAACATGGCTACCACTGGCGAATCTGTCATCGAGCTGCGCGGCGTCTCGAAAATCTTCCGCACCGCAGACCACACCGACCGCGCCGTGCTCGAAGGCGTGGACATCAACCTACGCCAGGGCGAGATCGTCGCCATGCTGGGCAAATCGGGTTCGGGCAAATCGACCCTGCTGCGCATCATGGCGGGCCTGGTGCGCGCCGATCGCGGCCAGGTGCTGTTCCGCGGGCGCGAGTACACCGGCCCCGTGCAGGGCATTGCGATGGTGTTCCAGTCGTTCGCGCTGTTCCCGTGGCTGACGGTGCAGCAGAACGTGGAGCTGGGCCTGGAAGCGCAAGGCGTGCCCAAGGCCGAGCGCGAAGAACGCGCCGAGCAGGCCATCGACCTGATCGGCCTGTCGGGCTTCAACAGCGCCCTGCCGCGCGAACTGTCGGGCGGCATGCGCCAGCGCGTGGGCATTGCGCGCGCGCTCGTCACTGAGCCCGACCTGCTGCTAATGGACGAAGCGTTCTCCGCGCTGGACGTGCTGACCGGCGAGAACCTGCGCGACGAAATGCTCGACCTGTGGGAAGGCCGCCGCACGAACATCAAGAGCATCCTGATCGTCTCGCACAACATTGAAGAGGCGGTGATGATGGCGGACCGCATCGTCATCCTGTCGAGCGATCCGGGGCGTATCCGCGCCGAGGTGCGCGTGCCCTTCGCGCGCCCGCGCAATCGGGATTCGGCTGCGGTGCGCAACCTCATCGACGAGGTGTACGGCCTGATGACCTCGCCGCAACGCGTGGGCGTGCACGTGGGCGTGGAGCCCGCCGCCGAGCAGCTTGCCTACCGCCTGCCCGATGCCGAGATCGGCCAGATGGAGGCCATTCTCGACCTGCTGGTCGAGGCACCGTTCAACGGCCGTGCCGATCTGCCACACCTGGCCGAAGAAGCCGGCGTGACTGACGACGACCTGCTCCCCGCGTGCGAAGCGCTGAGCCTGCTGCAGCTCGCTACCATCGAGCGCGGCGACATCATCGTCACCCCGTTCGGCAAGACCTACATGGAAACCGAACCGCCCGAACGCAAGGTGCTGTTCGGCCAGAAGCTGCTGGAGCGCGTGGCTCTGGCCGCGCACATCCGCGCCGAGCTGGACGCCAGCGAGGACGGCGAGATCCGCGAAGAACACGTGCTGCGCGAGCTGGAGGCGTATCTGAAGCCCGAAGAAGCCGAACGTGTGCTCAAGATTGGCATCGAGTGGGGCCGCTACGGCGAGGTGTACGAGTACGTGTACAACACTGGCATGCTGACCTTGCCGCGTGAAGAGCGGGAGGAGCGCGAAGAGCGTGAGACGCAGGAAGGTGGGGACAACGCGCAGTAACGCCCTGGCCTGATGCCCAAACAGAAAGAGCCGCATCAAGCGGCTCTTCTTCGTTCACACGTTGGACCAGCGATGCCTGATCACCACCCCCAACGCACCCCCGCCTTCCCATTCACGCCGTGCAGGCGACGATCCGCGCTGACTTGATACCCCACGCTGGCATAGAACACACCGTTCTTCGCCACCTGCGCAGTCAGCCCGCCCGTGAGTTCCAGCGTTGTACGCGGCAGCTCCGAGGTGAACGGCACGAAGCCTCCGTCCGGCGACGACATTTGCGTGCCCGTCTGGCCGCGGAACTCGTGCCACACATTGGCGCGCACCCATGCAGTGTGCTGACGCTCCGCTGACTCACCCCAGCGCTTGCTCACGCGCACACCCAGGCGGCCCAACGTCGAGTTCACAGAGTTGAAGCGCACATCGGCGGCGCCATCGTTGGCATCCGCAAACGCGGCACGCTGGACCACGACTTGCGCTTGCGGTTCGACACGCCACTGGTCTGACAAGGCAACCGGATAGCCGGCTTCGAGCGACGCGGCATAACCCAGTGCGTGTGTCTTCAAGCCATTCACGCCAATCGGGGAGGCATCTGCGTCGTAGCGGGTGCCCTGCACCACGCCATCCAGATACCAGCCCGACGGACCGAAGTGCGTCCAGTACAGGCCGACCGTGTTGGCGTTGACGCTGTCGCGGCCGGCATCTGCGCCATCGGCGTGCGTGACGTCTGCGGCGATGCGGCCGGTGGCGAAATAGCCGCCGGCGTGGTCGTGGCTGCCGTCTTCGCGCTGACGCTGGTACACATCGGCGCCGACCTGCACGCCACCAAAGTCGTAGCTGAACGCAGGGCCCTGGCCGCCGTAGACGCCGTTGCCATCCGACATGCGGCTGCCCTTCTGCGCGATCACGCGTGCCCAGCCAGTGCGCAGCACGGGAGATGCCCCTGCGGGTGCCGCAGCCTGGTTGCTCTCTTCACCTACGCGTTCGTGCAGCGTGTCGAGCAGAGCGCGGCCGTACACCAGCGTCAGTTGCGGAATGGCGGTATAGAGCGAGACTTCCGCGCGCAGCGCGGGTTGCGTGGCACCTGGGCCCGTGGTGATGTTGTTGTTGCTCTGGGTCGAAGTCTGCAGGGTCCGCAGATACCAGCTGTCCGCACTGGCCGAACCACCGCGTTGCAGCGTGTACTCATACGGACCGGCGACCACGCGGTTGGCCAGTGCAAAGGCGTTTGCTTGTGTGGTTGCACCGTTGATGGCGCTCACCACTTCAATGCCGTCGCCTGTCGTCTTCGCACCAGTACCCCCCACATTCGTGACGCGCACCGCTGTGTTGCCGCTGGCCTTGCCGCCCGAGATGACGAGCTTGTCGGTGGGCGAGTTGTCGGCCCCCAGCTTGGTGTTGATGGCCAGTACACCACCATTGCCGACGTAGTTGCCGTTGACCACCAGCTTGTTGCCTACACCGGCACCGCCAATCTGCACCGTACCAGCGTTGGTGAGCGAACCGTTGATCGTCAGGCTGCCGCTGCCCGTGTTGGCGAATGCCGTCAGCGCATCGGCCACGGCCACCGTGCCGTTGTTGGCGACCGCGCCGGTCACGCTGCCGTAACCACCCAGCGAAGCGTTTGCCGCGATCTGCACAAGACCACCGCCAGACAGCGCAGCCGTGGTGTGAGTCGCATCGCCAACAGCCAGCGTACCGGCGGAGATGGTGGTGCCACCCTGATACGTGTTGTCAGCCGTCAGCACCAGCGTGCCGCTGCCTGCCTTGGTAAGCCCGCCTGCGCCCGTCACGCCCTGGCTGATGGTGGACGTAAAACCTTGCGTATCGATGGTGCCGTTGGCAGAGGTGATGGTGATCGCGCGTGTGGCTACCACATCCATGTTGCTGCCCAGTTGCAGCGTGCCGCCGTTGAACGTGAGCGCGCCGGACGAGCCGCCCAAGGCGCTGTCTGCGCTAATGGCCAGCGTGCCCTGCGTGATGGTCGTGCCGCCGGTGTACGTGTTGCCGGCCGCCAATGTGAGTGTGCCGGTGCCGGTTTTCTCCAACGCACCTGCGCCGACGATCTGGCCGGCGTAGCTGCCATTCGTGTCCTGCTGGAAGCGCACCAGGCCGTTGTTCGTCACGGCCGTTGTCATGCTCAGCGCATCGCCTTGCAGCGTGCCGCCGGCATCCACCTGCATCGTGCCGGTGTACGTGCCGTTGTTGCCCTGAAGGATCAACGTGCCTTGCTGCACTTCGGCGTTGGTCACGCCCATGCTGGCCAGCGTCTTGGACAGCGTCCACGTGCCGCTGTCCTGTTTTTGCAGGGTCTGGAAGTTCGTGATGGTGCCCAGCGTGTCGCTGCCCGTGCCGTTCAGCGTGATGACGTTCGCACCGCCCCCGCCATTGATGCTGCCGGACACCGATGACCCGGTGAAGAGATGCAGCGCGTCATTACCGCCGGCAAAGATCAGGTTGCCGATCACCTGCCCGCGGTTGGTGAAATCCACCGACCCATTGCCCGAAGCACCCAGCACATTGCCGCCGACCACGTCGGTCTGGATGACGCCCGTAGCGTTGTTGACGACTGTGTTGCCGCCGGAGGCGTTCTGGAACCAGATCGCCGCGCCATGCGCCGATTTGATCAGGCCGTTGTTGATGATGGTGTTGCCCGTGCCTTCCGGGTTGACGGCCTCGCCGCTGAGCTGCGTGCCGTTGGCCAGCACCTGGGCGCCCTGCTCCACCGTCAGCGTGCTGTTGTTGCGGAAATCAATTGCGTTGCCGCCCGTGCCGTAAAAGCCGGGGGTCGACACCGCGTTTGCACTGACCGTGCCGCCCGCTTGCACCGTGAGGTTGGCGTTGTCGCGCACGGCAATGGCACTGGTATCCCCCACCGCCAGCGTGCTGCCGTTCTGCACCGTCACCACGCGGTTGTCTTCTGCCGCCACGTTGCCGGTGCCGACGGTGGAACTGGTGGGGTTGGGTGCCGCCGTATCGCAGACGGTGGTCTGCCCGGTGGTGGTACAGGCTGCGTGTGCAAGCGCCCCAAACAGTGCCAGAGGCGAAGCGACCAGTGCGATGGAAATGAATTGAAGCCGCCCACGGCGGCGCTGGAACAATAGCGTAGACATACGTTTTCGTTCGCGCGCACCGCGATAGAAGCCGCTACGTCCATCCTCCCGGATGGACGTAGCGCGAATGGCGCGAACTCCCCCTTTTTCTTTTCAATGGTGTGAGTTCAACTTCCCCGATAAGCGAATGGCTCGCAGCGGCTTGATCTGATTGCGCCAATGGGTTGGCGAAAAACAAGCCGGATTGACCCGTCAATGCGAGCATCCGCCCAGTCCGCGCCGCTGGATGCCGAGGCATGCAAACCGGTGCGAACGGCGTGATTCTAGGAAAGCGATCGACATCTGATTTAAAAAGAATGTAAATCTCATCGAGAATTGAGGATGCGTGTATTCCTTGCATCAAATAGAGATTTGTTTTGGTTTCTTAAAATAAGAGATGGCGAGCCGCCAGTCCGCTTGCGTTTGTAACGCCGTCAACGCTGCCCGCTTCACCACCGTGTCGTCGCCAGAGGGGGGGCGCATTGGGGCCATGCCGCACAGTCAGCGTGCTGTTGTTGCCCAGGCTGATCGCAATCGGTTCTAGAACAATGTAAGAATTGGCGGCCGTCGAGTGTGTATGCATTCAACGCCCGATGGCACGGACGCTGTTCTCGCTCCTTAAAGGCGCGGACGAAGATCTGCTACCCACCCAGGATTCCAGCGATGGCCTATTCCAAGCCGATTAAAGAACAATCACGAAGCCGTTTCTTTTCTCGAGACAGGAAAGATCTCTGGCGCATGCCTGCATGGCTTTGGATGCCGATCGTGGCTTGGATGGTTGGCATGGTTGTTCTGGCGTTTGCGCTGCCCGCGTTTGCGCAGGAAATCGTTAGCGATCTCTCATCAAAACCGACCGGCCGCATCCACTTCAACAGCGTCACCCCCAAGAGCAAATGGGAGCTGGTGCACCGCAAGTACGACAAGACGCCCACGCCCATCTGGGGGACGCTGTATTTGCCCGAGAACGCGCAAGGCCGCGTGCCGGCCATGGTCATTTCGCACGGCTCTGCCGGCCCGCAACCCAAGGATGTCGAGCGCTGGGTGCGCGCGTTCAACCAGATGGGCCTTGCCGCCTTCGTGGTGGATTCCTACGGCCCGCGCGGTATCAGCAACACGATGGACAACCAGGCGCAGCTCAGCCCCGCCGCCAACGATGCGGATGCACTGTTCGCGCTGAAGCTGCTGAGCACCGACCCGCGCATCGACCCGAAACGCATCGGCCAGATCGGCTTCTCGCGTGGCGGCGGCGTGGCGCTGGACATGACGCTCGACGCGTTCCGCAAGGGCGTCATCGACGACGACACGCGGTTCGCGGCGCTCATCGGCTTCTACCCGAGCTGCTCGCAACTCTGGTGGGAGGTGCCGGCACCGGCGCTGATAGGCGCCCCGCTGATGCTCGCGCTGGGCGAGAAAGACGACTACACGCCGGCGCAGCTCTGCCTCAACGCGGCGGGCACCATGCGGCGCGACGGGCAAGCCGTCGAGGTGCACGTCTACCCGGGCGCGTACCACGACTTTGACAACACGCGTGCTTACTTCAAGTACGCCCCAGGTGCGACCACGGTGCGTGATTGCCCGCAGACCATGCTCGACGTGCAGCACGAGGCGTACTACCACCTGCAAACGGGCGAGAGGTACGCCAGCCTTCAGGCCATGCAGGCCGAATACGCGCGCTGCATGGCCCGTGGCGTATCGACCGGCGCCAACCTGGGGCAAGCCCAACGCGCAGAGGCGGATGTGAAAGCGTTTTTGACGAAGGCGTTGGGGCTATAGCCTGCGTTGGCCAGCCTACTTCCACTTCGCTCCAATCTCCCCCAACCCCGCCTTCTGCAGATCTTCCGCGCTCATCACGATGCGGAACTCGCAATCGGCGTTGAACAGCAGAAACCACGGCTCGGCCAGTGCGGGAATGTGCGAGGCCGATTCCACGTTGACGATCAGCACCGCGCCGCGGTGGCCGTTCTGCTCGGTGAAGTACACGGCTTCGGGTTTGGTCTCGGCCATCACGC
Source organism: Ralstonia sp. (assembly GCA_039592975.1). Lineage (GTDB taxonomy): Bacteria > Pseudomonadota > Gammaproteobacteria > Burkholderiales > Burkholderiaceae > Ralstonia. The sequence goes on from JBCNQE010000006.1 coordinate 64,167, forward strand.
GCGGGATCAGCTCGGCGATGGAGCCATCGCGCACGTAGGTGTTGAAGGGTTCGTGCGGAATCCGCACGTTGACGAGCATGCGCATGGTTGTCTCCTGAGGCGGGCCGGACGGATCAGCCGCCGGACACCGTAGGTATAGGACGGGCGATGCGTTTGCGAAATCGGCTCCCAGCTAGGCGAGATGGCGGATACGCGGGGATGAGGGCCGGCCTTCCCGGCACTTCCTACCCTAAGATCTATATTCAGTTTATTTGAATAACTATGACAGAGATGCGCCGCTTTCGACGGCGCGTCGCTCGCTATAGTTCTGCACATGGACAGCGCAGTAACGAAAACAAGCCAGTCAGCGCAGTCTTCAGTAAATCAAATTCATTGAATAAATTGCTTAGGAGAACACCATGTCGAACGCCAAGCTGCAAGTCCTGACCCCGCACAACAGCCAACTGATCATCATCGACCATCAGCCGCAGATGGCCTTTGGCGTGCAGTCGATGGACCGCCAGACCATGAAGAACAACGTCGTGGGTCTGGCCAAGGCAGCCAAGATTTTCGACGTGCCGACGACCATCACCACGGTCGAGTCTGAATCGTTCTCCGGCTACACCTACCCCGAGCTGCTTGACGTCTTTCCGGGCAAGCAAACGCTCGAACGTTCGTCGATGAACTCGTGGGACGATCAGAAGGTGCGCGACGCACTGGCCGCCAACGGTCGTAAGAAAGTGGTCGTGGCCGGCCTGTGGACCGAAGTCTGCAACACGACCTTCGCCTTGAGCGCGATGCTCGAAGGCGACTACGAGATCTACATGGTGGCCGATGCCTCCGGCGGCACCAGCAAGGACGCGCACGACTACGCGATGCAGCGCATGATCCAGGCCGGCGTGGTGCCCGTGACGTGGCAGCAAGTCCTGCTCGAATGGCAACGCGACTGGAAGAACCGCGACACGTACGATGCGGTGATGGCTGTGGCCAAGGAGCACTCCGGCGCATACGGCATGGGCATCGACTACGCCTACACGATGGTGCACAAGGCCGCGCAACGCACCGCGACCCCGCATGAATCCATCGCGCCGGTGCATGCACCGGTGATCGAGCACTGATCGGCTGCTGCCCTGGCACCGATTGATCAAAGCTGCCGCTTGCGTGAGCCTCAGTCGAACGGCAGAGGCTCCGCTTGCGCCAGCTTGGTCAGAACGTCTGCCAGCGCGCGAATCTTGGGTTGCGCTGCCCGCTGCAGCGGATAGACGAGAAAGTAGCCCAGGCCACTCAGCGCCCAGTGCCGGAACGGGGCGACCAGTGTGCCGTCCTGCAACCGGCTCCTGGCCATGCGCGGATCGCCAATAGCGACGCCGTGCCCCTGCGCCGCAGCGGTGAGGGTGAGTTCGAGCGTATCGAACACCAGCCCCGCGGTGGCATCGACCTGTGCGGGCCCCACGCTGTCCAGCCAGCATCGCCATTCATGATGGCCAGCACCCGGGTGCAGCAACGTGGCATGCGCAAGGTCCGCCACCGAGTGGAGTGATGCAGCGATGTTGGGCGCGCACATCGGCGTCAGCGTTTCTGCAAAGAGCGGCACAGATTCCAGGCCGGGCCACTGCCCCACGCCGCGCACCACCATCGCATCGATGTCCGGCGCACCAAACTCCGGCGTGTCGTCTGCGGATGTCGAGATGCGCAACTCCGTGCCGCTCAGCGCGCCATGAATCTCCGACAGGCGCGGGAGTAGCCACCGCACCGCAAAGGTGGACGGTAACCGGAGCGTGAGAGCCGACTTCGTGCCCGCCAGCGCGTCTGCCTGCTGCAGCAACCGCGTGAGCGCATCCACCACCACAGGAAGCAACGCCTGACCTTCCGCCGTGAGCGTCAACCCCGATGCGTGACGCACAAACAGCGCGCACCGATAGTGCGCCTCCAACTGCTGAATCTGGCGGCTGACCGCGCCCTGCGTGCGGCACAGGTGGTCCGCCGCCTTGCTGACGCTCCCCAACTGCGCCGCCGTCACAAACGCTTGGTACGCCGTGAGCGACGGCAAGGGGCGCGTCAAATCCGCCAGCGTGTATGCATCAGCCGCATACCCGGCTTGCGAAGAATTCGATGGTGTGGTCATGGCTGCATCGCTATCGTGCCGATATCCCACGCATGGAGAACACTCATGGACGCATCGGCGCAAGCACTATACACGCGGCAAATTCAGGCGTATCTGCAGGCCCTCGAGCGCGGCGATGTGGCCGAAATCTGCGCGCTGTTCACGCCCGACGCACAGATCTTCTCGCCCTTCCTGGGTTGGATGACGCCCGCCCCGTTCTTCGCAAAAGTGAGCGAAGCATCGGGCGCCAGCAAGATCACGCCCATCGACATTTGCGCGAGCACGCTGGGCGCCCCTCGCGCCACCGGCTATTTCATCTACGACTGGGGACTCAAAGACGGCTCGGCCGCCCGCTTTGAATGCGTGGACGTGTTTGAGTTTGATGCCACGGGGCGCATTGAACGGATGGTGATCGTCTATGACACGTACCCGATCCGCAGCACGGTGGGCGACAAGTACGCATAGCGAAGCACGCAGCGCCGCTCACTCCAGCGGCGCCAACGCCTTGGGCACCACGTACTGCTTCCCGTCATACGCCAGCCGGTACGTCGTGCGCTGAGGTTTCGCATCGTGCGACTGGCATTCGCCAGCCTTGTCGACCACGTTGGTGGATGACGACTTCGTTTCCGCGATGGTGATATCGGCGTAGCCATTGTGGGCGGCCGACGCCATGGCCAGCGTGCGCCTGGTCTGGGTGAAGGTGCCGGCGCAGTTGGTGTCCCACTCCCCGCCGCTGGAATCCACAACGATGCCGTTCAATACCGGCTTCAGTTGATTGCCATCAAAGGTGTAGAGCCACAAGGCGGTCTCGCCGAACGGGTTGGGGCGCGAGCTGCTTTCCTTCGTAATGCGAAGCCCGAATGCGGTCTGGCCCGGTGCGACCTGGTAGCGCGCGGTATCAAACGCGACCGAGCTGATGCGCACCGCATCGTCTGACATGCGGCCCGGCAGGCGCAGCCGCTGGCGGATCGTGGCGTTGCTGCTGTCGAGCACGAACAGCTCTAGATCGCCCTCGTTGGTTCCCTCGTCCTCTTTCTGTATCAGCGGCACGGCCATGAGCATGAGTTCCGGGTGCGCAGGCCACGTGCGGCACACGACCGCGTGCGGGTCGGATGACTCCGACAACTGGATGCGCGCTCCATCGAGCTTGTAACCCGTGTCGGTTCGTTTTGCTGCGGGATACGCCCGCTTGATCGCGCTGGCGACCTGCGTGGTGCAGGCATCTTCAGCGGCTTGGGCGGTTTGTGCGGCCAGCAGCAGGCTGGTAATGCACAGCAGATGGGTGAGGTGGTTGTGCTTCATGGTGTTGGATGGGGGGTCGGGGCGAGCGATGGCATGCGTTGGATTGCACCACTTCACTTCGGCATCGGCTCGTAATGCACCTTGGTGCGCCATTTGCCGTTGACGAGCGTTTCCACGGTGACTTTCATCTTGTCACCGCGCTGGGCATCATCAATGCGGCGTTCGACGGCGATAGGTTCATCGCCGTCGACGGCGTACACCGTGCGCTCGTGATAGCAGCAACCGCTCTTCGCCCATGTGCGCAGACGTTTGTGCGCGGCATCGACTTCAAAAAAACCGAGTGTCTCGACAATCAACTGCGTCATCGACGGATTGAGCACGAAGCGCTGCGCCTTCGCATTGAACAGATACACGTCATAGCTCGGGCCACCGTAGCTGCCGTTGTTGCCCGTCTGGATACCGAAATCTTCCTTGCCGTCGAAGTTGAAATCGCCAACGTTGATGACACCCTGAATGCCATAGAGCGGAGTGGAATTGACCACCGGCCCCTTGCGCTTCTCGGCTAGCGGGACGATGACATTGGGCAGGTTGATGACCTGAGGCGCGGTCGATTGGCCCTTGGCGTAAATCAGCAACTGCCCGGGCCCTTCACACGTCGAGTACTGATCAGCGCCCGCGTCCGCACAGTCCTGCAGCATGCGAAGCACGAAGTCGTGTTGCTTGGCGATGGTTTTGAACGGAAAGACTGGGCCTTCCACTGGTGCGCTCGGGCTTGGGAAGACGGGCAGCGCTTGCAACTCGGCAATGCGGGTGCGATAGGCCTTTTTCAGCGCGGCCACGTCGACCTGACCCGACGGCGCCCGTTGCTTTAACCACGCACGCTGCGCCGCCTTCAGTTCGTTTGCGGCGTCGCCCTGATTGGCTAGCGCAGCGCGATACGCATCCGCCAGTTGGCTGTCCAGCGTCGAGAGCTCCGCGTCATTGCAGATGGCGTGTTCGATCGGGCTGCGTGCCGCGCCGCAATCAAAGCTGGCGGCATGTGCCGCCATGGGCAGCAAGGCGATGGCAAAGGCGATGGCGGAGAGGCCGCGAAATAACGTCATTGGATGGACCCTTGAGTACCAGGTGTGAGCGTGTGCGGCATTGTGCTCGGGAATCAAGCCGCGTGGTGTGCTTTGGTCTCTGCTCCCTCGGCGCCAGTGCGGCACGGGAAGACTTTTCCTACCATGGCAAGCACCCCCGCCGTGAACACCATGAGGTATGCGATGGCCCCACCGATGCACAACCGCCCGCCCCACCCAACACGCGACTCCGCCGCCCAGAGTGTGCGCAAAGTCGTACGCGCGCTATCACTCTCACTCGCAGCCGCGCTGCTGCCCTTGACCGCGTGGGCCGCCGATCCCATCGACGCTGCGCTCGAGCAATGCCTGAAGACCCCGCGCGGCGAGACGACGGCCGGCATGACCGAGTGCACGCACGCCGCCTACCAGGCCTACGACCGGCAGATGAACACGCTCTATCAAGCCGTGATGCGCAAATCCGACCCCGCATCGCGCGAGGCCATCCGCAATGCCCAACGTGCCTGGTTGGCCTACCGAAACGCCCAGAAGGCAGCCGACAACGCTCCGTGGCGGGCAGATCGTGGCTCGATGGCAAGCCCCGACATTGAAGGACTGAACGTCGAAGCCATCCGCGCGCGCATTGCCGAGCTGGAGTACTACCCGCATTAGCCGGACCAGCCGCCCCTGATGTGGATAACCCCACCCGCCCCTGTGAATAACTCCTGTGGAAAACGCGCTGGCTCTACGGGGGAGGCTTGTCTACGGCGCTTGAATGACGCGCACGTGCGTTGACGGGGTGCAACGCAATCCCCCGAAGGCATCCACGCCACGGCGCGCTCTGTCCGATGGGTTGTTTGTTTCACAACCCGTTGATATCAAAGTGTTTTTGCACCTATCCACAGGACTTATCCACAGCGGATATTGGCTGTGCCTCCGCTCCACGCGGACTCCCCCTCGCCTTCATCCTTGCACCCTGCGTGGCGCGTACTACGCTTGACGAGTCTGCGCAGCGCCCCCTCATACGGCCCGGCCAAAGTGAGTGGGCCGTGTCCCCATCGGCCCCGGCCGACCACCCCCCTCCCCCGAGAAAAGCCATGCGAAAACTCGTTGCAGCCGTTGCGCTCCTGTTGGCCATGACGCCCCTTGTGCAAGCCCAGGTGAAGCCGTATCCGCCGGGGTTCCGCCACCAGAACATTCAGACCGACGGCGCGACCCTGTTTGTGCGCGTGGGCGGCAGCGGTCCCGCAGTGGTCTTGCTGCATGGCTTTGGCGACACAGGCGACATGTGGGCGCCGCTGGCCGCCGAGCTGGCACGCACCCACACCGTGGTGGTGCCGGATCTGCGCGGCATGGGTTTGTCATCGCACCCGGACGGCGGCTATGACAAGCGCACGCAGGCAGCCGACATCCGCGCCGTGCTGACCAAGCTGAACATCGACCAGGCCGATGTGGTCGGGCACGACATCGGCACCATGGTCGCCTACGCCTATGCGGCGCGTTACCCAGACAAGACCACACGGCTGGTGGTGATGGACGCCCCTGTGCCCGGCGTGCCGCCGTGGGAGCAGATCGTCCGCTCACCCAAGCTGTGGCACTTCTCGTTCGGCGGCCCCGATGCCGAGCGACTGGTCAAAGGCCGCGAACGCATCTACCTCGACCGGTTCTGGAATGAATTTGCCGGCGACCCAGCCAAGATCGACGAAGCCACACGCGTCCACTACGCCAAGCTGTATGCCAAGCCGGGCGCCATGCACTCCGCGTTTGCGCAGTTCCTGTCGATTCCGCAAGACGCGGAGGACAATCAGAAATCCCTTGCCACCAAGCTGCCCATGCCGGTGCTGGCTGTCGGTGGCGCCAAATCGTTCGGGGAGAACGAGGCGATCGTCATGCGCAATGCGGCCAGCAACGTGCAGGAACTGGTGATTCCGGATGCGGGGCATTGGTTGATGGAGGAGCAGACGCAGGCGACGGTGGGCGCTGTTGTTAAATTCCTCGCGCAGTAGCGGTATTCTCGGCGTCCCCTCTGCGCTTTGTTTGCTTTCGGTCGCTCGCGTCGTCCGCAGAGGGCAAGCCCGCTTTGGGATGGATGCCATTCATCATGAAATACTTCGCGCTCATCATCTTGCCGATCGACATCAACCCTCTCGACACGCAGTCGATAGAGTCTGCTGCCGCAGAGATGATGGGTCCCTTCAAGATGTGGGAAGACGACACGCCGATCGGGAATGCGCGGTGGGACTACTACTGGTGCTGCACCAAAGAGTGGATGGACCAAAGCCAATTGAGTTATTCCGCGTATGCAGGCATTCCGGAAGCGCAGCCGCTGGTTGTCTTCCCCGTCGACCAGCTCACTGCTGAAGGCGTCACTTATTCCGTGCTGACGCCACACGGCGACTGGTATCGCAGCAAGGCAACCTATGAGAAGGACGACCCCTCCTGGGAGGCTGAGGCTCTGAGAATCTGCCGCTCATTCGGCCGGCATTTTGCTGTGTTGGCGTACTGCCACGGCTGAGGCCGGATGGCCGGTTGATCATGCGCTCATTGTTACAAGGGCGAGGCGGGGTCACCGTCCAGCCCAAGATCGCCATGACAAGACACACCACCATCCGCAGAGCAGTCAAAACCGACGCCGCGATGCTTTGCGCCGCAGAGCAAGCCACCGCACTCACTCCCGGCTTGCTGATATCACGGCCTCACGAACTGCAGGTTGACGCATTCGAACGGAAGATCGAACTGCTTGCGCAAGACGGCGTGTACCTCGTTGCAGAAAGCGGCGGCGCGCCGGTTGGCCATGCGCTGCTGGAGCCGATGACGCTCATCGCGCTCTCGCATGTTGTGAGTCTCACGATCGTGGTGCATCCCGGGCACTTGGAGCGCGGAATCGGCACGGCGCTGATGACCGCACTCATGGAATGGGCGGAAAGCCAGCCGCACGTCGAAAAGGTGGAACTTCGCGTTCGGGCAACCAATGCCCGTGCCATCGCCTTGTACCAACGCTTTGGGTTTGTAGAAGAAGGCAGGTTCGAGGACCGCATACGACTGCCTGACGGGTCATATATTGCGGATCTCTCCATGGCGCGATTTATTCGCCGTGCAGACGCTGCCCCTTCAGCCCAGGCGATTTAATCTGTTGTTCCACGCAGTTCAACGAGAGGACGTTCCCATGCAGCCAGTCGTCAGAGTCTCGATTCTCCGGTGCCCGCCGGACAAGTTTGCGGAAATGCGGCAGATGATGAATGACCTCGAACCGGCGCTTCGGCCCGGTATCGAGGCGATGCGCGGACTGATCGCCTTTTATGTGGGCGAGGACGAGGCAACGTCGTCGCTGTCAAACGTGAGCCTGTGGACGGACCTGGATGCGGCCAAGCAACTGAACACGTTCCAGCCGATGCTGGATTCGGGGAAGCCCTTTATCGACAAGGGCGGCACGTTCGAGCGGCCGATCATGAATTACCTGCCGATGTGGGAGTTGAAACCCGTGCCGAAGGGTTGAGGCGTTGCCGGGGCTTCAAACGTAGCCGTACGGCGACGATCCGTCAGATGAGCAGGGGTACCGATGCTTCCGTGACGACGTAACCGTCCCCCGGCGTCTTCGCCTTTGCACTCGCATCTTCGTTTGCTACAGAGCAACCTCACACAGGGGCAACCAGACTGCGATGGGTGTCAACTTGGTTCAATGTGTCCTGCCACCCCATGCCGCTCAAATTGCCCCGCCTCTCGCCTGGCGCTTCTGTCACGCATCCTTCGTCGTCACAAGCGGGGACAGCTGAGACCGCTACGCCGTCCACTCCTGCCAGACAGACGTCGCGCCAGCGCGGCGAGCTTGACGGTTTGAAGAAAGCCCCCCCGGCGCCCCCTGCTCTGCCAGGCGCGCCTCAGCCCAACGTCGGCATAGCGAAGCGGGTGGGCAAGGCGTTGCGTGGGCAAGTGAAGAACACGTTCAGCTGCCTGACGAAGGACGGCGCCAGCCGGCTCGACTGGAACACGCCATTCAGCGCACACTCGCGGGCCGGCAAACCAACCACGCTGCGTGATTTCGCACACGTTAAGCAATCGGCGGAGCGGATTGCGGCCGCGCGCGGCGACGCGCCCCAGCCCGGCAGCCCTTCGGGTTCGGCACGCAGAACGGCGCAGGCGCTCAACCAAGCAATGACAGGCCTGCGCACCCAGATTTCGGCAATCACCAATGCCAGCGCCAGTCTCCACGCCGGCAACCCGCAACCGGCGCAGGCGTTGCAACACGTTGATGACGTCATTGCCTACTGGGCGTCGCCGCAAGGGCAAGCGCTGGCGGCGAAGGTCAGCAGCGAACCTGAGGCGTTCGTGGCGGGTGTTCAGGAGATGGCTGCTGCGCATTCGCCTGCCGTCGCCATGGCGGTATCGCTGGCGCTCGTGTCTGCCAAGGAGCGTCTCGACCCGGACAACGCCACACCGCTCAATGGCGACGTCTTTTCTTATCTGAAGCATGCGGATCTGGGTGCCGAAATCGGTCATGCGAAAACGCATTCCGAGACATCGCGCGACACCCATATCCTTGCCCTGCGCGGCGCGCTGGAGCAAACGCGCGACGCCTTGATGGCAAACCGGTGCAGCACTGGGGTGGATGCGGCGGGGGCATCGTCGTCGGCACCGTCCCACACCATCGACACCAAGGCCCTGCAGGCATTCATCCAGACGGTGCGAGATTTCCCCATCGCCATGCGCGGGGCAGCACGGCATGCGCCACAGGCTCTCGCCGATTGGCCGGGTGTGCGTGACAGCCTTGCTCAGTTCGATGCGCACAACGCCGAGGCGGCTGCAGCGTGCCTGGCCACGCTCGAAGCGGTGGCCAACGAAATCGGTTCGCAACCGCCCGCGCACGAACACAAGGGTGCGGTGGTGGTTCCGGAGCAGACCGCCGCGGCAATCCGCGACGCGCAGGAGGCGATGATTGCGGTTGTCTCGACGCCGACCCACCTGCACGCACACGACCAGCAGCTCAAGCAGGCCGAATCGGGGCGGGCTGTTGCATGGGGCGCTCTGCAGCACGCCGCGACCACCGGCAATTTCGAGGCCATGCTCGCCGCCACGGGCAATCGCAATCTGGGCGCCGCCGATCAGGGCAACCTGCGCGTGCATCTGCAAGCCGGCGCCGTGGTTGCCGCAGCGCTGAAGGCCAAGCCGACCCCGGAGGCGCTGATTGCCGCGCGGCTGGCTCCGCATGCGGCAGTATCGAGCGCGACGAACTTCGCCCAGCGCGTCTCCGACGCAAGCGCCAAGCTCATCCACGGTGCAGGCCCGGCGAGCCTGAGCGCCGCCGACAAGAGCGATCTGGTCGCATGGCGCAACGGCTTTACCGATGACGCACCGGGTTCCGAGCTGAGCCAGTTCAAGGCTCGCCTGTTCAAGTCGCTTGCTTGGGTTGACCGGATGGGCGAAGACCGACCCGCGACATTGCCGAGCCAGCACAAATCGCCGCTCTCCGCTGCACGCGGCGGTATGGCGCAGGGCGATCGCGCCGTTCTGGCGAACGAGCAGAAGGCGTTGATGGCCGAACTCGCGAAGCCGGCGGTCAACGAGGTGGTGCAGGCGGTCGCTGTCGAGATGGAGCGCCTTTACGGCAGTACACCGCCGGCAGAGGGTGCCTCGGAAGACGGGGCACCCCATCGTCCGGATGCGTTGACTGACACCCATTGCCAGTGGATCGCTCTGCGGGTCGCGCTTGAGGACTGGATGCCCGAACATCAGGCCGCACGCCAGGGGCATCAACTGGTGCTAGGCCGCGAATTCTCGCCTGCGGCGTTGCCGGAAGCGGTCGAGCAGCGCATTCGCAAGTTCACAGAAGACGCTGCGCACAAGGTGACATCGGGCTCCCCCGAGGCACTGGAACAGGCAGTTGCCAACGTCCGGCAGCATCTTGGCAACGTCCGCCTTGGTTTTGAAGACGTGCATGCGCTGGCCAACTTCCTCAATGTCGAGCGGCCCGAGCCCTTCCAACACGCCATGGAAGCCGCCCGCAAAATTGCCACCGCGCCGCCGTTGGCCCCGGCTGACCGGTCGCCGCAGAGCGTGCGTGCCATGGTGGTGGACTACCTGAAGACGATTCCGGGCGGCAACACGGTCCGGTTCAGCCGCGGCACCACCGGCGGGTTCAGTACCAAGGGCATTACCCGGGCGCTCGTCAATGCCAAGAAGCGGGTGATGGGCGTGCCAGTTGCCGGCAATGCCCGTATCGATCTGCGCTATGAAAAGGGGCGCGAAGCGGCCGTCTCCATGTCGTACCCCGTGCACGCTGCCGAGCTGTTCATCGGCACGGAAAAGCGCCACCGTGGGCGCATCGGCGCGGGCTGCTTCTTTGGCGCCAAGCTGTTCAAATGCTGCCGCACCGGTGCCAACGTGGATGTGAATCCGTACGAGCACGAGCGCACAGACGCCACTGGCCTCATGGTCCGCATCCCACGTCGGACAGCAGCAAAAGATGCCGAAGTCCGCTCGCTGTTCTCGCGCGTGACCGACTTCATGTTTTCGGCGGCGGATGCTCGGCGTCGCTCGCCTGAGGGCATGCCCGATGCCGATGCGCTGTTCCACGCTTTTGCCAGCGAGTTCTACGCCGAGCACGATCTCTCGATCAGCTGGATCAACCAAAAGACCCGCGCGCACCGCAGCGAGATGTCGGTAGGGATCGGCGCGTCTGTCACCAAGCTGCTGAACCCCAACCAACACAACAAAAACCTGCAAGAGACCGGCGCCATCGGCACGAGCCTGAGCTACTCGTTCGAGAAGCAATGGCTGTCGACGTTCAAGCAACTCGACGCCACCGGCACCTACCGGATTGCCAACCTGCGCGAGCAAAAGCTGAGCCGGCACAAGGTCAACCTTGGGCTCACCACATCAACAGTGACGGGCAAGACCGGCAACACGTCGGCCGATCTGTTCGGCGGGGGCGCGGTGGTCAAAGAGCACGGCACGAACGTCAAGCTGCGCCTGGCGATCGACCGGGACAACGTGCTGCCGACAAAGTCGGTGGCCGATTTCGAGTTCGACAGCTTCCACGGCTACGCCCGGTATGTGGAAGCCACCAAGCAGGAGTGGGTGAAGTTCTTTGCCTATCCGCACCGGAACGATCCGGATGGCGGCCTGGCAAAGGGGCTCAAGGCGGTCAATGACAATCTGGATACGGCCCGCCTCCTCGACACGCCGTACAACGCCTTCTTTGTGCGGCGGGCCCTCACCACAGACGCCGCAAAAACGCTCAACCATCTGCAGCAGCTTTCGCTCGTGACGCCGCCAAGCGAGACCAAACTGCACGAGCAACTGGCTGCGTCATACACCAAGACCATCAACGCCCCCAACTCCTGGATGCCGATCGGCCTGCGTGCGTATGAAAAATACAGCGAGGCAGATGGTTTCAACGTCAACGCGGGGCTGCGCTTGACGCAGAACACCGGGCTCAAGGTCGAGCGGCAGATCGTGTTCGATACCATCGACGCCAAGCTGCTCAAAGAATATGAAGCGCAGCTGAAAGACGAGCAGAACGCGCCACCACCCTCGGCGCAGACGCAGCCTCAAGCTCAGGCTCAGGCTCCAGCCGACGTGCCCCCACCGCCCCGCCCGATGCAGCGCCACGGTTCTTCGGACACCCCGCTGTATCAGAGCGTGCAAGGCGCACGATCCGAAATCGAACCGGCACACGAAGCGCCTGAGCACGAACCGGTGTCTGCCTCGCCGCGCGAGCAGCGATCCCCATCGCTTGCCGACATGTTGGCCATGTCTCCGCCGCGTTCGCGCCCCGCCGATACGCGCGATACGGGCGACACACGCGCGCATCTGGAACGCTTGAAACAGCAAATGGATGTGAAGGCCGGCATTGCCTCCGCGCCGAAGAAATCCGGAACACTCTCCAAGCTGTTCGGGCAACGTAAGGCCAAGCCACAACCGAGCACACCCGCTCGCCAAGCCGAACAGGGACGGAACACCTCCTCCGCTGCACCCGAACCACGGCCGAAACCGACTGCGCGCCGTGGCGGATGAGCTTAAAGACGCGAAGTGGGCGAGCGGCCAGTCAGCGATTGATGTGGCGGCTCCGATTTGCGCAATCGCTGCCTGTCGTTGACCGCAGTGGCTTGCGTGAATCGGCGGTGAGGGCGCCGTGCGCCGAGTTCTGATCTCGGCCTGCGAGGAATACGGGATTGAATGTGTATCCTGTCGTGCGTGCATACGGTCGGTAACGACACCCTCTACATGACACACACAGTCCATATTCAAGTGCCCGGCGCAACAGTCGCATGTGCTTCGCTGGCCGATATTCAAGACCTCATCCAGCGCTATCAGCGCCCTGAGATTCGACGACAGATTGGCGCCTATGGGCTCGTGCTGGCAGCTTCGTTAGCGGTGAGGCCAACCACCGGCTTTGAAGATGCGATCCACGTGTTGGACGAAATGGCACGGGCGAAAGCGAGCCTCGATATTGCGTCGGGGCACTGTATTGATGTCGTGCAAGCGACGTCTTCGGTGATGCTGGCAGCGCAGACATACGCTGATGAACAAACAGTGCCGTGCACCGAATGGCCGCTACCGAAGGAGGTTGCGGACGCTGCACGCCAAGCAGCCGAGCAGGTCGTCGCGAGCTAGCTTTCCACTTAGCCAGCACAACTGATCCCGCACAAACACCCATCACGCAATGCGCCTCATCACCCTGCTAGCAGCCCTCGCACTCTGCATCGCCCAGCCGGCAATCGCCCAGACCGGTCAGGGCGATCAGACCGATACCCCCACGCCCTACGTCAAAGCCGGAATCCCCACGCCATCACGCGCATGGAGCGGCGCCGACTACATCCAAGCCGCCAATGTCCTGGGGGCGGGCACCTCGCCCCTACCCCGCTTCTCGGATAGCAATGGCGCGGCAGTGCTCAACCGAATGACTGCTGTGGAAAACTTCGATTTCTACCGCAACCCGTCGGTGCCGCTGCAGACGCGTCTTGAGGACTTCATCACCTTCATGGGCGGCGCCAACATGCTGTTGAAGCTGTACCTGTATTCGCCTCGCGACAGCGCTGGGAAGACGCAACCTGAAATCGCCGCGCTCCTGGGCTACCTCCTCCGCATCGCAGCCGTGGACATGGATCTGGCGGACGCATTCATGCCCACTGTGCCGAGAGACGAGAAGTACGCGACGCGCGTCGAGGGCGTGAAGAAGATGCAAGCTGGTTTCACGACAGCATTTGGGGGCGCCGAAATCACGCTCACCGAGGACAACGGCTTTTCCGCAGCAGACAGGTCGCTGGTGCTTAAGGCCATGGCCGACACGCTGCCGACCCTCAAGCGGGCATTCCCACCGGACTACAAAAAAGAGCTTCGCCAGAAGCTCGAAGCGGATCGCGCGAAGTTCAACGGCGCAGAAGACCGCAGGCTGCTTGACGCCATGATCAGCGAACTCGGCAACTAGGTACCTGCCCAATTCTGTTAGTCGCGGTAATCCCGAACGAATACCCATCCCCCCAATGCGCCTCACCCCCCTCCTCGCAGCCCTCGCACTCAGCATTGCCCAGCCTGCAATCGCCCAGACCGACAAGACCGATACCCCCTCGCCCTACGTCAAAGCCGGAATCCCTGCGCCATCGCGCGCCTGGACCGGCGCCGACTACACCCAAGCCGTGAATGTTTTGGAGTCGGGTGCTTCGCCCCTGCCCCGTTTCTCCGACAGCAATGGGGCCGCGGTGCTCAACCGCATGACGGCAGTGGAAAACTTGGGCTTCTACCGCAATCCCTCGGTGCCGCTGGAGGCGCGTTTTGGGGACTACCTCGCCCTTTCTATCGGCGCCAATACGCTGTTCACGCTGTACGTGGAGTCGCCCCCCGACAGCGCTGGGAAGACGCAGCTTGAAACCGCCGCGCTCATGGCCTACCGGCTTCGCATCGCCGTCGCGGGCCTCGACCTGGTGGACGCAGTGATATCCACCGTCCCGAGAGATGAGAAGTACGCGACCCGAGTCGCCAGCATGAAGACTACGCAAACCGCTTACGCGGCAACACTGGGGGATGCCGAAATCATGCTCACCGCGGAACACGGCTTTTCTGCAGCAGGCAGATCGCTGGTGCTCAAGGCCATGGCCGACACGTTGCCGACCCTCAAGCGGGCATTCCAACCGTTCTACAGAGAAGAGCTTCGCCAGAAGCTCGAAGCGGATCGCGCGAAGCTCAGCGACGCAGAAGACCGCAGGCTGCTTGATGCCATGATCAGCGAACTCCGCGGCTAGCGGGGCGACCACGGCGTTGACTGCCGCATGAGTCTCGCGTTGATTTCAGATCGCACCACGCCACTGCGCGATAATGCGCGCCTCGTGCTCCACGGGACGTAGCGCCGAACATGCATCCAGGCGCATCAGCAAACTCTGATTTGTCCCGTTCTGCATTGCTTCATTAGAAGGCGGCCCCTATGCTCCCGGTGCCGCTTTCGTGCCATGAGAGAAAGCGGCCGAGGATTGGAACCCTCGGCAATACCCGGCAAGGACTGAGCACAAGTCCTTGTCGTCAATCTCCCGTGGCCGCTCCCCCTTTTATGGGCGAGCCTGGCAGGGACGGCTTCGTGCCGATCGAGTGGTATTGCTCGGGTTCCAACCTTGTCAGTGCTCGCCCACCCCTCCCCCCGGGTGGCGAGTTTCCTCAATTCGACGGAGACATCGCCATGACAGACCCCCAAGCCGTTCCCGACACACGCCGCTATCAAGCGCATGCTGAGTTGTTCGACAAGCTATCAAAGCTGCGGGCGTTTTTGAGCATGCTGCACGCGGGTGGCTTCGAGCATTTCCGCGCGATGGATGAGGTGCGGCAGGCGGAGTATCTGTGGACGTGTTTGGATTATGCGGAGGGGGCGTACAGGGCGCTGACGGTTTGGGATGGGATTGATACTCTGGAGGGCGAAGACTTTCACTGATTGAGAAGAGCATGCGCGCAGGGTGAGAAGCGGCACATGCTTGTTGTTGATCGGGGTTCTGTTGATGTGTACCTTCTTGCGTCCAGATCAGTCGCGAGTACAGTTCACCAACGCTAGAGGCCCCGTTGAAAAATCTCTGCGCGTTTCCTTTCTAGCGCTTGTACGGCGGCTTCGTAGTCTCCCTTTGATCGAAGCGGAGTAGCGCCCCGTTTATTGATAAGAATAAGTGGGCCCTTTGAGACTAGACCTAGTGAATCAGCTCTTTCCGGGAGAACCGCAAAAAGCTGTCTTTCATTCCGAAGGCAGAACTCAGCTTGGGTCATCGTGCCGCTTCGCTCTTCTCCTTCGACGATAATCGAGCCAGCAGATAATCCAATTTGGATGCGATTTCGAAGGACGAATTGTTCGGGTCGAGCAGCTACGCCAATTGGATATTCAGAAACCCAAGCTCCATTCGCCTCCAGAATTTCCGCGCCGAGCTTTGCATTCGCCTTAGGTGATGCCTGCTCCAAGCCATGAGCAAGTACTGCGATAGTGGGCCCTTTGCCATGAAGTGCTCCCCTGTGAGCTGCCGCGTCAATGCCTAACGCCAATCCACTTACAACGGTCCACTGGCGTGTTGAGAAGAATCTGGCGATACGTTCGGCAATGATGACACCCGCCTCAGAGGCTTTCCTGGTCCCGACAACAGAGACACCCGGATCGCTTGCTAGTAGCCCAAGATTCCCTTTCACATACAGCACAGGAGGTGGGTCTTCAATGCCTTTCAAGTAGCGTGGGTATTGGTCGGAGCCAATGAAGATAGGTTGGATGTTCTCCAGCGCCGTTTCTGAAATCACCGCCCACGAGCCACGTACCTCGACTTCGGATATGGCAGGAAGATTGGGCCAAGTCTCTCTGTACCAGTCCAGAATTTCCTGCGGCGTGCCGAACTCTTCAAACGGGAGGCTCAGGGCTACACGCGACGTAGCTGCTGTTGATAGCCGTGCAGCCCGCAAAAGGCTAAGGGAGAAAGCACATGCGAGGGCGTGGCTATTGTTCATACCGTCCTACCTATAGCGAGGGGCATGACCAGCAGGGTGCCATTCATGTTAAGAATTTGGCTGCAGGCGTTCAGGGAATTGCCCGTAGTGGCAACGTCATCGAGCAGTAGTACGGTCTTGTGGGCGATCCTTGACGGTTGCCGCACCGTAATGGAGTTGAAGTGTACGTCCAGGTTCCTTGCGCCCCCATTGGCGAGCTTCTGTATCGCGGTAGTGCGTTCGAGGGTTTTCAGGGAGTCGACGAAGTTCTTGTTCCTACGGCACAAGTATTCGCCGACCTTAAGAAGCCCTGGGCTCCAAGCTCCCTTGGTGGACGACGGGACCAAAACGATATGCACCAAGAGATTCGCTGGGGGCACGTTATGTGCTTTTAGCATTGCTTCGACACGCTGACTAAAGGTAGCGACTGCTTGCGCGTGGCCTCTCTCAGTTTCTTTTTTTAGATCGAGTATCTGCCCGCATTCCCGAGTGAAATTTGGATTGATAATCCGATTTCCATGCGCATCTTGGATTCGGTAGGAGTGATAATCGATCAGATGCGCGATCGGCTGAATGGTCCCCATTGTTCTAACCTTGGCCCTCTTCTTTGCGGAGCAAAGAAAATTATGCGAGATCACCCGTATTGATCTCGCCTGCTCCTAATAGAGGGAATTATGTGACATTTCGTGTGCGTGTGTCCCAACTTGATGCTCGATTTGACCCCCCACTATCGGGGGGGATTCACCGCCGCTTTGGGATTTTGTCCCTCTGGGCCCGAAGGATTGCGAATGGCGATATGGCGTAGCTCATACTCGCAAACCTCGTTGGTAGGCTCTAGTTCACGAGAGGGTGAACATAACCACCCAGTGCCCATGTCCCAAGGTGGATAGATATGGTCTAGCGCAAGAGCGGCAGATTTTTACACCCCGTTTACACCCCTCCCCCCAACCTTTACCCCGTTTTTACCCCCCTTTCCCTACTGTTGCACTGCACGCAGGCCCTGTGACGGGAGCCTGCCTGCACGCCGCATCCGGCCCTTGTTGACGCACACGCGCCGGGCTATGCGGCACCCAAAACAACAAGGGAAAGGTCCATGCAAGCCAAGGTTGCTTTGCACGCCACCGTCATCGGTGGCGTTGTCTTCTGTGCCGCAGCACTCTCTAGCGCGGCCGCATTTGCGCAGTCCACGGATGCCACTCCGGCACCCGCCGCCGCACCCGCCAGCCCGCTCACGGCCAACGTCACGCTGGCCAGCCAGTACCGCTACCGGGGCCTCATGCAGACCAACAACAAGCCTGCCATCCAGGGCGGTGTGGATTACGCCCTGCCGAACGGCTTCTACGTCGGCAACTGGAACTCGTCGATCAGCTGGCTGGGGGATTCCAACCCCAACGTGTCCGCCCCCATCGAGATGGATTTCTACGGCGGCTACAAGACCGAGCTGATGGAGGATGTGCCCATCGACGTGGGCGTGCTGCAGTACTACTACCCGGGCAGCTACCCCGATGGCTACACCCGCCCGCACACCACCGAGGGTTATGCACAGATCGGCTACGGGCCGGTGGCGTTCAAGTACTCGCACGCGTTCTCCAACCTGTTCGGTTTTGCGGATAGCCACCACAGCCAGTACTTCGATCTGTCGGGCAACTTCGATACCGGTTTCTGGGGCCTGACGCTGAACCTGCACGTGGGCTATCAGCAGGTGCCGCATCAGGCGGTGCGCACGTCGTATGCCGACTGGAAGGTGGGCGTGACGAAAGACTTCGGCAGCGGCTGGACGGCGTCGCTGGCCTACCTCGACACCAACGCTTCGCGCCTGGCCTACACCAACACGCGCGGCAACTACATGGGCAAGGCCACGGCGCTGCTGGCCGTGACCAAGACGTTCTGATCATCACCCGCAACGGACACAGAAAGGGGAGCGCATATGGACATCGTTTATCTCGCCGGCCTCGCGGTGCTGGCCTTGGCAGTGGGCGGATTGCTCGCCCTGTCTGCCCGGCTTGCCACCAAAGACCAACCCACCACGCATGCGATGGAGAAACAGCAATGACCTGGCTCTACGTGCTGTCCGGGGCCATCACGGTGGTCCTGCTCGTCTATTTGTTTGTGGCCCTCTTGTGGCCCGAACGCTTCTAACAACACTGCGAGGCACACCATGAATGCGTTCCTCCTCCAGCTGGCGATCTACCTGGTCGTGCTGCTGGTTTTGGCCAAACCGCTGGGCACCTACATGGCCGGCGTGTTTGGTGACAAGCCCGAGGTGTCATCCAGGGCGCACTGGCTCGGCCCTATCGAGCGGCTGTTCTATCGCATTGCAGGCGTCAACCCGCAGGCGGAGATGGGCTGGAAGCGCTATGCCGCAGCCGTCATCGTCGTCAACGTGCTGGGCGCGCTGGCGGTGTATGCGCTGCAGCGTGCGCAGCAGTGGCTGCCGCTCAACCCGCAGGGCTTCGGGGCGGTGTCACCCGATTCGTCGTTCAACACGGCCATCAGCTTTGTGGCCAACACCAACTGGCAGGGCTACGCGGGCGAAAGCACGATGAGCTATCTCACGCAGATGCTCGGGCTGGCGGTGCAGAACTTCTTGTCTGCGGCGACGGGTATTGCGGTGGTGATTGCGCTCATCCGCGGTTTTGCGCGCCACTCGGCCAACACCATCGGCAACTTCTGGGTCGACTTCACGCGCGCGACGGTCTACGTGCTGCTGCCGCTGTCGATTGTCGTGTCGGTGTTCTTCGTGAGCCAGGGCGTGATCCAGAACTTCGATGCGTACAAGGACGTAACCACCGTCACCGCCACCACGTACGACAACCCGAAGCTCGATAGCAGCGGCGCGCCGATCAAGGACGCACAAGGCAACCCCGTCACCGAGAAAGCCACCACGCAAACGCAGACGCTGCCCATGGGCCCCGTCGCGTCGCAAGAGGCAATCAAGATGCTGGGCACCAACGGCGGCGGCTTCTTCAACGCCAACTCCGCGCACCCGTATGAGAACCCCACCGCGCTGACCAACTTCGTGCAGATGCTGGCGATCTTCATCATCCCGGCGGCGTTGTGCTTCACGTTCGGCGGCATGGTAGGCGATAGGCGTCAGGGCTGGGCGGTGCTCGCGGCGATGACGGTGCTGTTTGTGGTGCTCGCCGTGTTCCTGGCATGGGCTGAACTGCACGCCAACCCGATGCTCGCCAACCTTGGCGTCGACCAGGCCATGGGCAACATGGAAGGCAAGGAAACGCGCTTCGGCATCGTGGCGTCTGCGCTGTTTGCCACCATCACCACGGCGGCGTCATGCGGTGCGGTCAATGCCATGCACGACTCGCTGACCGCACTGGGCGGCTTCGTGCCGATGTTCCTGATGCAGTTGGGCGAAGTGGTGTTCGGCGGCGTGGGCTCGGGCCTGTACGGCATGCTGGTGTACGCCATCCTGGCCGTGTTCATCGCAGGCTTGATGATTGGTCGCACACCGGAATACCTCGGCAAGAAGATCGAGGTGTTCGAGATGAAGATGACGTCCATCGCCATTCTCGTCACGCCGCTGCTGGTGCTCGTGGGCACCGCCGTGGCGGTGGTGATGGCGCAGGGCAAGGCGGGCATCTTCAACCCCGGCACGCATGGGTTCTCGGAAGTGCTCTACGCCTTCTCGTCCGCCGCCAACAACAACGGCAGCGCGTTTGCGGGCCTGTCTGCCAACACGCCCTTCTACAACGTGGCGCTGGGCATTGCGATGTGGCTGGGCCGCTTCTGGATCATCGTGCCGGTGCTGGCCATGGCGGGCACGTTTGCCGCCAAGAAGCGCCTGCCCGTGACCGCCGGCACGCTGCCCACGCATGGGCCGCTGTTTGTCGTGCTGCTGATCGGCTCGGTGCTGCTGGTGGGCGCGCTCACGTATATCCCGGCGCTCGCACTTGGCCCCATCGCAGAACACCTCGCACGCTAACGCGCGCTGCCACTCCACATCAACAGGTGCCTTATGGCGATCCGTTATCCCGAATCCGAACCCGTTGTGCGTACGGTCAAGCACAAGCTTGAACCGAGCACAGCCACCACGACCGTCGCGACGCCGCATGCGCCGCTGTCTGCCAAGGACGTGCGCAAGCTGTCGATGTTCTCGTCTGCGCTGGTCAAGCCCGCCATTGTCGATAGCTTCCGCAAGCTGTCGCCCGCTGCGCAGGCCAAGAACCCGGTGATGTTCGTTGTCTACGTCGGCAGCATCCTCACCACCATCCTGTGGATCATGGCGCTGCGCGGCCAGGCGGAAGCCCCGGCGGGCTTCATCCTCGCCGTGACGGTGTGGCTGTGGTTCACCGTGTTGTTCGCCAACTTTGCGGAAGCATTGGCCGAAGGCCGCAGTAAGCAGCAGGCAGCATCGCTGCGCGGCATTAAGACCACTGTGCAGGCCAAGGTGTTGGCCGATGCCCGCCGCCGTGACCGCGTGGAAGCCCGCGCCGCCACCGTACTGCGCCGTGGCGACATCGTCCTCATCGAAGCCGGCGACATGGTGCCGGGCGATGGCGAGGTGATCGAAGGCGTGGCCTCGGTGGATGAAAGCGCCATCACGGGTGAATCCGCTCCGGTCATCCGTGAATCGGGGGGCGACTTCTCATCCGTCACGGGTGGCACGCGCGTGCTGTCGGACTGGATCATCGTGCGCATCACCGCCAACCCAGGCGAGAGCTTTCTCGATCGGATGATCTCGATGGTGGAAGGCGCCAAGCGCCAGAAGACGCCCAACGAACTCGCGCTGACGATCCTGCTCGTGAGCCTGACCATCATCCTGATGCTGGCCACCGTCACGCTGCTGCCGTACTCGATCTTCTCCGTCGATGCGATGAAGGCCGGTTCGCCCATCACGATCACCGTGCTCGTCGCGCTGCTGGTGTGCTTGATCCCGACCACCATCGGCGGGCTGCTCTCCGCGATTGGCGTGGCCGGCATGAGCCGCATGATGCAGGCCAACGTGATCGCCACCTCGGGCCGCGCCGTGGAAGCCGCCGGTGACGTGGATGTGCTGCTGCTCGACAAAACCGGCACCATCACGCACGGCAACCGTCAGGCGTCGCGCTTCATCCCCGCGCCGGGTGTGACTGCGAAGGCGTTGGCAGAAGCCGCATGGCTGTCGTCGCTGGCCGATGAAACACCGGAAGGCCGCAGCATCGTCGCGCTCGCACGCAACCTGGGTGAGGCGTCCATCGATGAGGCCGCGCTGGCCAAGACGCAGCCCGTGTACGTCGCCTTCTCTGCGCAAACGCGCATGAGCGGCATCAACGTCGGGCAGAACGGCGAAGCACGCCAGATCCGCAAGGGCGCGGCCGATGCTATCCGCACGCATGTCACGCTGCTGGCCGGCAAGTTTCCGGAAGCCGTATCGACGGCGGTGGATGACGTGGCCCGCGCAGGTGGCACGCCGCTGGTGGTGAGCGACAACGACCGCGTGCTCGGCGTGGTGGAGCTGAAGGACATCGTCAAGGCAGGCATCCGCGAGCGCTTTGCCGAGCTGCGCCAGATGGGCATCAAGACGGTGATGATCACCGGCGATAACCGCCTGACCGCTGCGTCCATCGCCGCTGAAGCCGGTGTCGACGACTTCATCGCCGAGGCCACGCCCGAGACCAAGCTCGCGCTCATCCGCGAGCAGCAGGCGCAAGGTCGCCTCGTCGCCATGACGGGCGATGGCACCAACGATGCCCCTGCCCTCGCGCAAGCCGACGTGGCCGTCGCCATGAACAGTGGCACGCAGGCCGCCAAGGAGGCCGGCAACATGGTCGACCTGGATTCGAGCCCGACCAAGCTGATCCAGATTGTCGAGATCGGCAAGCAGATGCTGATGACGCGCGGCTCGCTGACCACGTTCTCGATTGCGAATGATGTGGCGAAGTACTTCGCGATCATTCCGGCCGCGTTTGCGACGACGTATCCGCAGTTAGCGGCGCTGAACGTGATGCACCTGGCAACGCCTGCATCGGCGGTGATGAGTGCAGTGATCTTCAACGCGCTGATCATCGTGTTTCTGATTCCGCTGGCGCTCAAGGGCGTGAAGTACCGCGCGCTGGGAGCGGCTGCGTTGCTGCGGCGCAATCTCTTGGTCTATGGGCTGGGCGGGCTGCTGCTGCCGTTCCCGGGCATCAAGATCATCGATATGTTCCTGGCCGCAATGGGCTGGGTCTGAGCAAGGAGAATTTCATGGCAACCACGACACAAGCTGTGCAGGCTGAAGTGCCGCAACAAGGCGGGCTGCTGCGTGCGGCGCTGGTGGTCTTCGTTGGCCTGTCACTGATTACCGGTGTGTTGTATCCGGTGGTGGTGACGGGGATTGGCAAGGGCTTGTTTCCGACGCAGGCCGGCGGCTCGATCATCGAGCGCAATGGCAAGGCTGTTGGGTCTTCGTTGATCGGGCAGAACTTTGAGTCGCCGCAGTATTTCTGGGGGCGGATCTCGGCGACTGCGCCGAACCCGTATAACGCGCAGGCTTCTGGCGGTTCCAACCTCGGGCCGAGTAACCCGGCGCTGACCGATGCTGCTAAGGCGCGCATTGCTGCGCTCAAGGAAGCGGACCCTGGGAACACTGCACCGATTCCTGCTGACCTTGTGACGGCTTCTGCGAGTGGGTTGGATCCGGAGATCAGTCCGGGTGCTGCGGCGTATCAGGTGGAGCGAGTTGCACGTGCGCGGCACCTGTCGGTGGAGGTGGTTCGGAAGGTCGTGGCTGAGAACACCAAGGGGCCGGTGCTTGGGGTGTTTGGGGAGCCGGTCGTCAATGTGTTGGGGTTGAATTTGGCGTTGGATGATTTGAAGTGAGCTTGGTGGACCACCGGGTTTTTTGTGCTGGTGGTCCATCCCCCTTTCGTTCCCTGCCGGGACCGACTCACTTTTCTTTGTCTTGCCAAAGAAAAGTAAGCAAAAGAAAGGCGCGCCCGAGATGGCGACCCCCTCCTTGAATTTGCGTAACCGGGCGGAGATGGGGAAAACTCGCTGCGCTCAAACAGTTCCCCATCTTTTTTCCGCCCGCTTACGAAAATTCAAGGCGCCATCAAGGGCAGGAACGTCAAAGGCCAAACCGTTGGTTTGCGTGCGCCGTCAGGGTCTTGTTTGTTGCTGTGTGCCGCTTCGCTTTGCTCGCTTCGCCTCGCGTCTTGCCGCGTATGTACCACTGCCTTTGTGCCTCGATGGTGTGGCCGTACCTTGCCCTAGATGGCGCCTTGAATTTCTGTTGCAGAGAGGAAAAAGGAAGGGGAACTGTTTGAGCGCAGCGAGTTTTCCCCTTCCCCTCTCTGCGACATAAATTCAAGGAGTCTTTCGCCATCTCGGGCGCGCCTTTCTTTGCTTACTTTCTTTGGCAAGACAAAGAAAGTGAGTCAGCCCCGGCAGGGGATGAAACAAGGGATGCACCACCACCCAAAAAAACACCCAAAATACAGCGCATGCCAGCCGACCAGCGCCCGAACCCAGACCAACTCCTAGCCGAACTCCAATCCGGCGAGGAGCACGCCGCCCGCGGCAAGCTGCGCATCTACTTCGGCGCCTCAGCGGGTGTGGGCAAGACGTACGCGATGCTCTCCGCAGCAAAGGCGGCACGTGCACAAGGCATCGACGTCATCATCGGCCTAGTCGAAACCCACGGCCGATCAGAAACCGCCGCGCTGGTCGCAGACCTAGAGCACCTCCCCACCCGCCAGATCGAATACAAAGGCCGCACCCTCCCCGAGTTCGACCTCGACGCAGCACTGGCCCGCAAGCCGGCATTGATCCTCGTCGACGAGCTTGCCCACTCGAATGTCGCAGGCTCGCGCCACCCCAAACGCTGGCAAGACATCGAAGACCTACTGGCCGCAGGCATCGACGTCTGGACCACCGTCAACGTCCAGCACCTCGACAGCCTGAACGAAGCGGTCGGCAGCATCACTGGCATCCGCGTGTGGGAGACCGTACCCGACGCGGTGTTCGACAGCGCGAATGAAGTCATCCTCGTCGACCTGCCCGCCGATGAGCTATTGCGCCGCCTGGCCGAGGGCAAGGTCTACATGCCCGAGCAGGCCCAGCACGCCGCGCGCAATTTCTTCCGCAAGGGCAACCTCATCGCGCTGCGCGAACTCGCCCTGCGCCGCACCGCCGACCGCGTCGATGACGACGTACAAGCCTACCGCCGCGCCCGCCGCATCGAAAACGTCTGGCGCACGCGCGAGACCATCGTCGCGTGCCTCGACCCACAGGGCGACAGCGAACAAGTCATCCGCAGTGCCGCGCGCCTAGCCGCGCAGCTCGAATGCGATTGGCACGCCGTCGCCGTGGTGATGCCGCACCTGCGCGCCGCCGATGCGCGCACCGAGCGCTTGCACGCGCTGCTCAATCTCGCCGAAGATGCGGGCGCCAAGGTGGAAACGCTGGCGGGCACCAACGCGGTGGAGGCCATCACCGGCTACATCCGCCGCCACAACATCACCAAGGCCGTGATCGGGCGACCGCCGGAGAAGCGCTGGCGCTCCGCGCGTGCCATCATCGTCGCGCTACGGCTGGCGATTGGGCTGGAGCGTCGCCTGCCCAGCGGCGACTTTGCCGAAGCCTTGGCGCGGCAGTGCCCCGAGGTGGACGTGATCCGCGCGGCGGCGGACCCGGCGCATATCCAGCTCACGCCGCGTGCCGCAGAGGTGGGCCGTGCCGACGTGCGCAGCGAGGCCCAACGCGCCGCCGATGCGCAAGCAACCGTGTTCAAGCCGGGCTACGTGGCCGCCTGCGTGTACGTGGGGTTGGCGACGGTGCTGTCCACCCTCGTGCGGCCGGTGTTCGACCTCGCCAACATCGTCATGGTCTTCTTGGCGGCCGTGGTGGCGGTGGCGATGCGCCATGGGCGCGGCCCGGCGGCGCTGGCGTCGGTGCTGTCGGTGGCGCTGTTCGATTTCTTTTTCGTGCCGCCGCGCTTCTCCTTTGCCGTGAGCGACGTGCAGTACTTGCTGACCTTCGCGGTGATGCTGGCGGTCGGCCTGCTGGTGGGCCAGCTCACGGCAGGCTTGCGCGAACAGGCCGAGGTGGCCGTGCAACGCGAGGCCGCTGCGCACGCGCTGTACGAGGCCGCACGCGAGCTGTCCGCCGCGCTCACGCTGGACCAGATCGTCAGCATCGGCGGGCGCTTCGTCAACGCGACATTCGGTGGGCGCTGTGCGTTCTTCTTCGTCGGATTGGATGGCCGTCTGGGCGCACCGCAGATCGCCAAGCCCGAAGGCGCCGCGAGTGTGTCCGATTCGGCACCCTCGGGCATGCCGAACCTCGACCGCGTGCTGGCCGATTGGACGTATCAGCACGGCCAGCCCGCCGGTACGGGCACGCACACGCTGCCGTCGGGCTCGGTGCTATATCTGCCGCTGAAGGCGCCAATGGCCATTCGCGGCGTGCTGGCTGTGGAGCCCGAAACCTTCCAGGTGCTCACGCAGCCCGACAACCGCCGCCAGATCGACGCCTGCGCCACGCTCATCGCCATCGCCATCGAGCGCGTGCATTACGTAGAGGTCGCGCGCGATGCGCTGGTGCGCATGGAGTCGGAGCGGCTGCGCAATTCGCTGCTGGCCGCCGTGTCACACGATTTGCGCACGCCGCTCACGGGGCTCGTGGGGATGGCCGAGACGCTCCTGCGCACCCAGCCGCCCCTGCCCGCGCTACAGGCCGAGGCCGCCGCCGCCATCGGCCAGCAGGCGCAGCGCATGCGTACGATGGTCACCAACCTGCTCGACATGGCGCGGCTGCAGAACCAGGACGTCAAGCTGCGGCTGGAGTGGCAGTCGATGGAAGAACTCGTCGGCGCGGCGCTGCAGGCGATTCCGCTGCCCGAGCACCGCGTGGTTGTGGATAACCTCGCCGCCCTGCCCCTCATCCGCTGCGATGGGCCGCTCATGGAGCGCGTGCTGTCGAACCTGCTGGAGAATGCCGGCAAGTTTGCCCCTGCCGGCACCGAGGTCCGCATCTCGGGCGAGATCATCCACGACGAGGGCCACGGCAACGAACTGCACCTGCGCGTGCGCGATCACGGCCCCGGCGTGCCGTCGGGCGCGGTGCGCACCATCTTCGAGAAATTCACGCGCGGTGAGCAGGAATCGGCCACCACCGGCGTCGGCTTAGGCCTGGCCGTGTGCGAGGCCATCGTCAGCGCGCATCAGGGGCGCATCTGGGTGGAGGCACCGGCCGATGGCGGCGCGTGCTTCGTCATCGCCCTGCCGGCTGCCGAGCCACCGCGTGTGGAAGACGGAGCGCTGTCGGCTTAACCCGGCACCGTTGCCGGGCATATGGACATGCCGAAAAAGTCGTTCTGTTACGTACCCCTCGTATGACAGGATTGTGTCACTCCGCCCGCTACCCGCGGGCGGATTTCGTTCACGCATCCACGATAAATCCACGAGGTTTCTCCATGTCCCTGTTCTCCCGCCTGGCCCGCGTGGCCGTACCGGCCATCGCACTTGCTGTTGCCACCGCCGCCAACGCCGACACCAAGCAAATCAAGCTCGGCACCATGAGCGGCCCCGACGCGCAAATCTGGGAAGTCGTACAGAAGGTCGCCAAGAAGGACGGCCTGGACGTCAAGGTCATCGAGTTCAACGACTACGCTCAGCCCAACCCCGCGCTCGATTCGGGTGATCTGGACGCCAACGGCTTCCAGCACCAGCCCTTCCTCGACAGCCAGGTCCAGGCGCGCCACTACAAGATCGTCAACGTGGGCCTGACCTACGTCGCGCCGATGGGCTTCTACTCGAAGAAGATCAAGTCGCTGGCGCAACTCAAGGAAGGCGCCAAGGTTGGCATCCAGAACGATCCATCCAACGGCAATCGCGCGCTGCTCCTGCTGCAAAAGGCTGGTGTGATCAAGCTGAAGGCCGGCGCGGGCACCAACGGCAACAACGCCACCCCGCGTGACGTGGTAGAGAACCCCAAGAAGATCAAGCTGATCGAGCTGGATTCGGCCCAACTGCCGCGCTCGCTGGATGACCTGGACGCCGCTTCCATCAACACCGACTACGCGGTCAAGAACAACCTGTCGCCCACCAAGGACGCGATTGCGCTGGAAGACCGCCAAGGCCCGTACGCCAACCTGATCGCCGTGCGCGAAAAAGACAAGAACCAGCCGTGGGTGAAGACGCTGGTGCACGCCTACCAATCGGAAGAGGTGCGCAAGTTCATCGACACCCAGTTCAAGGGCGCGATCCTGCCGGCGTTTTAAATCTGCCTAAAAAGTAAGCGGATACTTTCGCCAAACCATCCAAGATTGCGCGCGGCGCGCCAGGGAAGTGAGCAGCTTCCGGACGCGCCGCGTCGTTTTGTTGCGTTGCGTCATCCCGTTGCCCTTGCAATCGTTTTCGCGAGCGTGGCGCCCTGGCAACGCTTGTAGCCTCTGGTTACATTAAGTAGTTCTACCTTATTGCATCGCAGCAAACGATTCGCTATAGTGGGAACTGTCTCCTCCACCCTCCTTGGTGGATTGTGGCCCGAGCACCTGGTGCTCGGGCTTTTTTCTTTGGCGCGCCCGATTGCACCTTCCGCTGCGCAGCCTTGCCTCCTAGCCGATTCCGGCTACGCTGATTTCCTCTGCTCCGCCCTTAGGTCTGCCATATCGCCACGTTGCCAGATCGCAACGTGCAGTTTTTTCAAGCGCGCGTTTTGGGTGGTTTTTTCATCACACCAAAGGCATGGTGATGTACGACATTCAAAGCGCCGTTTGAATCACGCGTAAGTGATGGATGTGTGCGCAACCACCCGCTTTATGCCGCTAACATCGCGGATCTGCGTCAGCCTTTGTCCTACAAGCGATTCGGCGAAGCCCGGACAGTCCGACAAACGAACCTTCACTAAACTTCACCTTGCTCTCTCTTTAGAGAGCACTCCCCCCCTTTTGAGCCCGCCCCTGTTGCGGGCTTCATTTTTTTCGGGCACGATTTCTGACATCCCGACGCCGTCGACACCGGCGTCGGAAAGCTCAAAAGGTTGGGGGAAATCTCAAGGCCCGCGCAGTTGAAAAGCTGCGCGGGCTTTGTTTTTTCTGGCGCCACGCTCGGTGCGTTGCCAGACAGCCTGACAACGCCCGCGCACGGTGTTTCAATGTCGGCTCACGGCGGATGTCACGAAACGCAAACGGGATGCGCTCCGCCCCATACCAACAAAAATAAGGACTGGCCGATGGAAGGCTTCGCGCAACTCGCCGTGCTGGTGGTGGACGACCACCCCGTGCAACGGGCCGCTGCCCGGCAATTGCTCCACACGCTGGGTGTGCAGCAGATACTGACCGCGTGCGACGGCCGCGAGGCGCTCTACCTGCTGCAGCTCTGCCATGTCGACCTCGTCCTGTGCGACATCGACATGCCCGGCATGAACGGCCCCGAACTGATGGAGCAGATGCGGTTGCGCGCCGGGCAGGTTTTTCCGCGACAGGCGCCCGTGTGGGCGTGGGTCAGCGCGATGGATGCGCCCATCCTCGAATCGCACGTGAGCCTGGCCGACGCGATTGGCCTGGCGCGCCCACATGGCATCCACAAGCCGCTGCGCCCCGCGCACGTACTGCCGCTGTTGGAGGAAGCCGCCGCCCACGCGCGCGAATCGGTTCCCGCCGGGCAGGCCAGCCTGCCGCATTTTTCCGATGACGAGCTCGCCGCGCTGATTCGCGATACGCCCGAGCAGATCGAGGTTGTCTTGCAGCCGCAGCATGATCTGGCCAGCAATCAGATCGTCGGCGCCGAGGCGCTATGCCGGTGGATGCATCCGGTGCACGGGCGCGTTTCGCCGGCGGCGTTCGTGCCGCGCCTTGAGGCGCTGGGGCTGGCCGATGGCCTGTTCTTCCATGTGCTGGAACACTGCGTGCGCGTGCAGCACGCCTTGACCGCGCATGCGCATCCGGTGGCGATTGGCGTGAATGCTTCGGCCGCGACGCTCAGCCGCCCCGGCACCATCGAGCGCATCGAGGCGATCGTGCGCGAGGCGCGCATCTCGCCTGTCGCCATCGCCATCGAGCTGACGGAAGATTCACCCGTGCCCGATGCGACGCAGCTCACCATTGCGCTGAACCGCCTGCGTCTGCTGGGCCATCCGCTGGCCATCGACGACTTTGGCGTGGGCATCGCCACGCTCAAGCTGCTGGCGGACCTGCCTTTCAACATCCTCAAGATCGACCGCTCGTTTACTGCCGCGGTGGACCAGACCAGCCAGCGCGGCGTGATCTGCCGCACCATGATCGAGCTGGCGCGCACGCTGCATCTCGAATGCATTGCCGAAGGCGTGGAAACCGACGCGCAGCGCCAGACCCTGCGCGCGCTCGGCTGTGCCACGGGACAGGGCTACCTGTGGGCGGCACCGCTGTCCACAACGGCCTTCCTGGCGCACGTGCAGGCCGCCGCCTAGCGGGCAATGCTGCGGGGCGGTTTAGTTTTTCGCAGCACTGATTGAAATAGCTTCTGCCCCGAAAGGTTACGAGCGGTCGAAACTAAGAAACGTCTGATCCCCCAGACGACGTCGGATGCGTATGGTACGGGCCAACTTTTCGTCGGTCCTCCCCCTTCCCATGTCGGTTCCGATCTATCCCGTTCTGTTGATGCGCGCCAAGCGGAAGGCGGCGTCCCAGGCGGCGCTGCGCTCGCAGATCGCTTTCCCCTGCTTCCCCTCTGCGGGCCGTGCGCGGCCTGCCCGCCCATGAGGCCGCGCGATATGTCCGCTGTCCTGTCGATCGTGGTGGCTGACGACCATCCGGTGATCCTGATGGGGCTGGCGTCGGCCATTGCGCAGTTTCCGCAGCAGCGCATCGTTGCGCAGGCGCAGGATGGCCGTGAGTTGATGCAGGTGCTCAAGCACATCGACTGCGATGTCATCGTCACCGACTACAACCTGAACGGCGAGCCGGCCTACGACAGCATGCAATTGCTGGTGCGCTTGCGTAAGCGGTATCCGAAACGCCCGATCGTGGTCTGCACCATGGTCAACAATCCGGCGCTGCTGCGCACTATGCGGCAGATCGGCGTGTTGGGCATCGTGAGCAAGAGCGACGACCTGGCGCATGTCGGCCATGCCATCTCAGCGGCCTCGCGCGGGGTGCAGTACTTCAGCCCGCGCATTCTTGAAGAGGCCGGTTTTCATATCAACGAGCGCGAGGCCGTCCAGGCCCTGAGCGCGCGCGAGCGTGAAGTGGTCCGCCTCTACGCGAGCGGCATGGCGGTGTCGGACATTGCGCGGCGGCTGGGCTCCAGCATCAAGACCGTCAGCACGCAAAAGACGACGGCGCTGCGCAAGCTCGGCCTCGTTCGCGAGACGGAGCTTTTCCACTACGCGCGTACCAGCGGGCTGTCCTTCCTGCGCTGATCGGGCGTCTGTGCGTTAGCCGGCCCGGTGGCGGACGGGCATCCGTAGTGTGGGCACGGTGGCCGCAGCACCATGCGAGGTGTTCGACGTCTGCGACGCTTCCGCGCCCATCAGCCAATGAAACAGCGGCGTTGCCAGCAACGCGCCCGCCAATTGCGCGAGCACGTAGCCCGGCACATCACCGGGGCGAATGCCCGAGGGGCTATCGGTCAGTGCACAGGCCAGCGCCAATGCCGGATTGGCCAGCGACGATGAAGCCGTGAACCAATACCCCGCCGCGATATAGGCGGCCACGGCCAGCGGCAGTTGCCTAGGCGCATGCCGCCCGCACGCGATCCCCACGCCAATCAGCCCGAACGTTGCCAGCGCCTCGCTCCACCACAGCGCGGGCCCCGTGGCGACATGCGTACCCGCCGCCCACACCGGCATGCCGTACATGGCATGCGCGGCGGCCACACCCAGCGAGGCGCCCACGGCTTGTGCAACCAGATAGGCCAACGCTTCGCGCCCGCGCAGGCTGCCCCGCAGCACCGACGACAGTGTGACGGCCGGGTTCAAATGCGCGCCCGACACTGGCCCGAACATCGTCAGCAGCGCAAATAACCCCGCGCCGCCTGCGAGCGATTGCGCCAGCAGTGTCCACGTGGCATCGCCGCCGGAGAGGCGGCTGGCGTGGATGCCGGTGCCGATTACCACCGCAA
Source organism: Ralstonia sp. (assembly GCA_039592975.1). Lineage (GTDB taxonomy): Bacteria > Pseudomonadota > Gammaproteobacteria > Burkholderiales > Burkholderiaceae > Ralstonia. The sequence goes on from JBCNQE010000006.1 coordinate 95,507, forward strand.
TCAGCAACGCCGTACCCAGCCCTTCTGCGACGAGGCGGCGGGCGAGCGGTACGGTGGACGGCGCATCGGCGGCAAGCGATGCAACGCGGCGAAGCGGGGAGACGGTGGCCATGCGCAAGCAGAGAACAGACAGGGCGCGATGCCAAGCGCATCGCGCGGGCGAGTGTGGAATCTCTGCGCTGGCGGATCAATGCACTGCGGCGCGCTTGTGTCGCGCGCCGCGGTATCGAATGAAGAGGCCAGCGTTCAGGCGGCGCTGGGGGCGCCGGATGCCACCATGTGCCGCTGCTGTGCCCCCAGCCGTGCAAAGCCCAGGGCTGCGGCGCCAAGCGCGGCCAGCATGGCGAGGCATCCGGCCATCGTGCCGTGCGCCATGCCGGCGGCGCTGCCGTCTCCGGCAAACATGAAATACAGCCCGCCGATGCACGCCACGCCCAGCGCGCCCGCCAACTGCTGCGCGGTGATCAGCAGCCCTGCCGCCGCGCCGGCCTGCGTGCGTGCAACGCCGGTCAGCACCAGGCCGATCAACGGAACCACGACCAGCCCCTGCCCCGCGCCGTACAGCGTGACGGCGATGCCGATGCGCGTCATGTCGGGGGTGGCGGGGTGCGCCCAGGTTGTGCCGAAGCCCGACAGCAGCACCATCAGGCCGAGCGCCATCAGCCCGAGACCGCCCAGCAGCGCACGTACGCCAAACCGCCGTACCAGCGCATTGGCCAAGCGCGAGGTGACGAGAAACGCAACCGCCAGCGGCAGGATGACCACACCCATGCGCAATGCGGAGAGATGCCGCCCGTTCTGCAGATACAGCGTCAGCACGAGGAAGAACGCCATCATCCCGATGTAATGCAGCGCCGACGCCGTCATGCCCGTCATGAAGGCGCGATGCTGCAGCAAGGCCGGCGGCAGCAACGGCGTACCGCCTGCGCGGTCGACGCGAGCCTCAAGCTGCTGGAACGTCGCCATGCCGAGCAGGCCCACGGTCAGCAGCACGAGGCTCCACACTGGCCAGTGCAGCTCGCGACCGAACAACAACGGTACGAGCACGGCCGCCACGCTGGTGGCCATCCACGCGACGCCGGCGGTGTCGAGGCGCACTTTCGCGGCATCCGGCGTCGGGTGCGGAATCCAGCGCGAGCCCAGCCACGCAGCCGTCAGCCCCACCGGCACGTTGATCAGGAAGGCCGAGCGCCAGCCCAGCCCGGCGATGTCCGCGCTGGTGAGTGCCCCACCCACCAGCAGGCCGGCCGCGCCGCCGGTGCCCATCACCAGGCCGAAGATCGACAGCGCCCGGTCGCGCTCGGCGCCGGCAAAGAGCGCCTGCACGCTCGCCAGTACCTGCGGCACCATCATCGCGGCGGACAGCCCTTGCGCAAAGCGCCACGCGATGAGCGCCGCAGCGCTGCCCGCCAGCCCGCAACCGGCCGAGGTGGCAGTAAAGGCCACGAGGCCTAGCAGGAACACGCGCCGTCGCCCAAACAGGTCGCCCAGGCGTCCGCCGGTGATGAGCAGAATCGCGTAGCCGAGTTGGTACACCGCCAGCACGGCCTCCAGTTGCGCGGGCGTTGCGTGCAGGCTCGTGCGGATGCTCGGGATCGCCACATTGGCAATAAAGGCATCCACGATGAACATGAATTGCGCCGTCACCATCACACCAAAGGCGAGCCAGCGACGGGGTTCGGATGTGGAGGGGGTCAAAGAAACGTGGGTCACGATCGGCTCCGGAAAGAGGGGGTGAACGCAGCGTAGGCACCCGAGCCGATTCGATACAGAGCTAGGATTAACCTAGGATTGCGTTGTCCCTCCCTTCTTTGCACGCCGTTGTGTGTAATGCACCCATGGACGATTTCACCGTTGATCTTGCCCGCTTCCCGGGCTTCCGTGCCACGCCCCGCAACGAGCTGGGCGAATTCCTGCGCAGCCGCCGCAGCCAATTGCGCCCGCAGGATGTTGGTCTGCCCGAAGGCAGCGGGCGCCGCCGCACGGCCGGCCTGCGCCGGGAGGAAGTTGCGCAGCTCGCCAACATCAGCATCGACTGGTATGTGCGTATTGAGCAGGGGCGTGACGTGCGGCCCTCGGTGGCGACCATCGAGGCGATTGGCCGGGCGCTGAAGCTGTCATCAGACGAGCGCATGCACATGCGTAGCCTGGCGCGGGCGGAGTCGGTCTTCCCGGGCGTGCAGGGCCAATCTTCTGCTGACGCGGTGCCCGACGTTTTGCGCCGCGCCGTCGCCGGCATGGCCCTGCCCGCGCACGTGCGCAGCTACCGCACCGATCTGCTGTGCTGGAACGATGCCGCTTCGCAGCTGTTCATGGATTTCGGCACGATGCCGCCCGAAGACCGCAACGCGCTGGTCTATATGTTCCTGTATGCCAACGCGCGCGAGCGCTTCGTTGAGTGGGAGAGCGAGGCCCGCCGCATGCTGGCGAAGTTCCGCGCGGTGTATGACCCGCATGCGGACGACCTCGTCCTGGTGGCGCTGGTCGACCGCCTGCGCACCGAAAGCCGCGAGTTCGACACTTGGTGGCGCCAGCACGAAGTCCGTGCCGCACGCGCCGAGCACAAGCTGATCCGCACGCCCGACGGCAAGGTCGTCCGCTACGACTACATCGGCCTGCCGGTGATGGAAGACCCGCGCCTTCGCCTAGTGATGTACGTTCCGATGGAAGACGGCACGTAAGCGGTACGGGCTTAGGCCGTCAGCGCGGCGAGGATGGTCTCGGTGCTGCGCACACGGCCCAGGCGCGGGAAGACGTGCTCTACCGACGAGCGATGCAGCGCGGCATCGTTCGAACTCATCGCGTCTTCGGCCAGCACCAGCGCGTAGCCGTGCTCCCACGCGGCGCGCGCGGTCGACTCCACACCCACATGCGTCGAGATGCCGCCCAGCACGATGGTGGTGATGCCGCGTCGGCGCAACTGCAGGTCCAGTTCCGTGCCGTAGAACGCGCCCCACTGGCGCTTGGTGATCTGGATGTCGCTGGGGGCGACTTCCAGTTCTGCCGGCTGCTCCCACCATTGCGGCGGCAGGCCGCCCGGCGGGGTGGGCGCGGGGCGGTCGACGGGCTGGCGTGGCGCGTCGGCATAGTCCGAAGCCCAGCCCACGCGCACCAGCACCACGGGTGCGCCCAGCGCACGGAAACGTTTTGCCAGCTGGGCCGATGTGCCCAAGACCTGCTCCGCCGAATACGGCCCCTGCGCAAACGGCAGGATGCCGCGTTGCAGATCGATCAGCACGAGCGCGGTGGTTTTTGCGGATAAGGCGGACAGGGTTTGCAGCGGTTCAGACATCGCAGGTTCCTAGTGATGTGATGCCGTTACGGACGGCGGATGACACACGTTGCCGTGGCATGGGCCAGCAAGGTGCCGTCCTGCGTCTTGAGCGTGCCTTCCGATACGCCGATCGTGCGGGAGACATGCAGCACGCGGCCTTCGGCCACCAGCGGCGTATCGATCGGCACCGCCTTCACCATCTTCACGTTCAGGTCGACCGTGCCATAGCCGACGCCCGCTTCGAGCGTGGAATGCACCGCGCAGCCCGTCACCGAATCGAGCACCGTGGCCGCAAAGCCGCCATGCACGCCGCCTAGCGGGTTGAGGTGGCGCTTGTCTGCCGTGGCGACAAAGCGCACGGAGCCCGCGTCGATGGCTTCCATCGTCATCGGAATGGTTTCGCTGATGGACGCGCGCGGCAGCTCACCGCGCGACATGGCCTGCAGCAATTGCAGACCGGTCATTTGGGATGGATGCATGGGAAAACCGGATGAGAGTTGGGGGCGGAGCGACTCGACACTCTACCGCGAGCCGGGTTTCCACGACTGCAATGGGTTGCAGCGAGGCGCGCAATAACGCCCCAATGCGGGTCATCCCTAGCGTTGCGCGCATGCCGACGCGAAAGGCTCCAGAAAGGTGCCCCCTTCTACGCTCGCCCAGCGATTGCATCGGGCGGTCTGACTCGCTGCCCTCCGCATCACCCAAGCCGGCACCACGACCGGACACCATTACCCACAAGGAAGGAGACTTCAATGTCCCGCATCAAGTTTGCCCTCGCGGCAACTGCAGCTGCCGCGGCCACCCTGGCCACCGGCGCCCACGCACAATCGAGCGTTACGCTCTACGGCCTGATCGACACCACCATCAGCACTGTCAGCAACGCCAATGCTGCGGGCTCGCGCCTGACGGGCTTTCAGGTGCCCTGGTTCTCGGGCAGCCGCTGGGGCCTGACCGGCAAGGAAGACTTGGGCGGCGGCACGTCGGCCATCTTCAAGCTGGAATCGGAGTTTGAGACGCCCACCGGCAACATGGACACCCCGGGGGTGCTGTTCAACCGCGATGCGTGGGTGGGCCTGTCGAGCGAATCGCTCGGTAAGCTGACCTTCGGCCGCCAGAACGCGATCGCGCGCGACGTGTCGGGCATCTACGGCGACCCGTACACCAGCGAGAAGGTGACGCTGGACGAAGGCGGCTACACCAACGTCAACAACTTCAAGCAACTGATCTTCTACGCAGGCAGCGCCACGGGCACGCGCCTGAACAACGGCGTGGTGTGGAAGAAGCTGTGGGATGGCCGTTTCTTCACCGGCTTGGCCTACCAATTTGGCGAAGTGCCGGGCCAGTTCACGCAAGGCACCACCGAGTCGCTCGCCTTGGGCTACAACGGTGACAACTTCCACCTGGCAGGCTTCGCGCAGCAGGCCAAGGTCAATGGCTTCATGGACCGCTCGTACTCGGTGGGCGGCAACGTGATCTTCGGCATGTTCCGCGTGAATGCGGGCTACTTCCACTACACCGGTGAACAACCAGCCGCCCTGGGCAACCGCAAGGACGACGCCTACACCGTGTCGCTGAAGATCGCTCCGCCAGGCGCCTTCGACTACGAGATCGGCTACCAGATCATGAAGGCCGGCAACGCAGCGTTCAGCGCCGATGGCAACACGCTCAACGCGTATGCCAACGTGGCGGGCGCCACGGCTGCGGGCAGCGGCCGCAAGAACACGCTCTATGGCTCGGTGTTCTATCACGTGTCCAAGCGCACCGAGTTCTACGTGGCGGCCGACTACATGAAGCTGAAGGATCAGTACATCGTGGGCAGCACCAACGGCCACAACAGCCAGACGGAGTTCGGCCTCGGTATGCGCACGCGTTTCTGAACCCGCTCATGATCCTACTGCGCGGCCCGATCTTGACGTTGCGAAGCTCGCCGTACCGTGTGTACGGCTGCGCTTCTCACGCCAACCTCGGACCGCTCGCTACGGATCCTGAACAGGTTCGATGTGCTTAGCGCCGCTCGCGCGCCTGATCGACAAACTGGTTGGTATAGGTGCGCGAGAGATCGATGTGCGAGTTGATGAGCTTGTCGCGCGCGTTGGCATTGCTGGCGGCGAGGACGCGCAGGACGGTGGGTGGGCCGTCGTCCGGCATGCGTCCGTCGGTGCTGAAGGTGGGCAACGCGGCGGCAAGCGCTTTGACGTACAGCTCGGGATGGTCGCGCCGGAATTCAGCCGGCATGTGTGCGGCGATAGCGTCCGCGGAGTGCGTGTGCAGATAGCGCAAGGTCCGCACGAAGGCACGGGCCAGTTTGGCGGCCACATCCGGATGGGCTTCCAGCCATTCAGTCTGCAGGTACAGGCACGCCGCAGGGTACGGGCCGCCGAGTGCGGCGCGCGTGCTCTCCAACGTGCGCAGATCGAGCAGGATGCGGGCTTCGCTGTTACGCACCATGCGCGAGACCGTCGGGTCGGTGGTCATGCCGGCATCGATGCGGCCGCTGCGCAGTGCGTTGACAAAGCTGTGTTCCGCACCCACCGGCAGCATGGTGTAATCCGCTGCCGACATGCCCTGTTGCGCCATCAGGTAACGCGTGAGAAAGCTGGTGGACGACCCCAGCCCCGTCACGCCCAGCGTGCGCCCGCGCAGGTCATGCATGGATTGCACGGTCGCCGGCAGCCGCGTGGAAACCACCTCTGCCTCGCCGGGCACCTGGCTGAACACGACAATGGCGCGCACTTCCTTGCCCTTGGCCTGCAAGTCGATCGTATGGTCGTAAAAGCCGACCACACCTTGCGCGAAACCGGTGAGCAACTCGCTCTCCGCATCGACGCCGGCGGGCTGCGAGAGCAGTTCCACGTCGAGCCCCTCGTCGCGGAAATAGCCCAGGCGCTGTGCCAGCGTGGCCGGCAGGTAGATCATCTTGGCCGTGCCGCTGACCATGAGAGTCAGGTGCGTCGGGTCTTGTGCGAGGGCATGCGGGGTCGCCACTGCCAGAAAGGCAGCGAGCAACGGTGTGATCCAGCCTCGGAGGCCGCGTGCGCGCGCGCTCCTGCAGGTAAAAACACCCATTGAGTTGTCTCCGGCTCTTTTGTAGATATCGGTATCGCGTCGTCCGGATTCACGCAGTGATGCACCCGGCGCGCGTAGGCAGCCGCCCCCATTCTAGGAAGCGGCAACCCACAAATCGCTTTCATCAGGTGGCAGAGCTCCATGTCACCCCGGCCGCCTTGGTATGAAACTGCTCCTGATCGAAGACAACGCCCCGCTTGCGCACTGGCTGTCCGAAGCACTGCGCCGCGCGCACTTCACGGTGGATCATGCCACCGATGGGGAATCTGCTGACACGTTGTTGCTCACGCAACACTACGACGTGGTGCTGCTCGATCTGCAATTGCCAACGCTGTCAGGGCAAGGCGTGCTGCAACGTTTGCGCGCCCGGCGCAACCCGGTGCCGGTGCTCATTCTGACGGCAAGCGGCGGGATCGACGATAAGGTCGCCTGCCTGGGTGCGGGTGCCGACGACTACCTCGTCAAGCCGTTCGAGATCCGTGAGTTGATCGCGCGTATCCAGGTGCTGATGCGGCGTAGCACGCCCGATCAGTCCGTCGAGCTGCAGTGCGGCGATCTGACGTATCACACCGGTAGCCGCACCTTCGCGCTGGCCGGCCGGCCGTTGGTCCTGCCCGCGCGCGAGCACACCGTGCTGGAAATTCTCATGCAGAAGCTGGGGCGGACGGTGTCCAAGCCGGCGCTCGTCAACGGCGTGTTCGGGCTCGACGACGAAGCCAGCCCCGAGGCGATCGAAATCTACATCCACCGCCTGCGCAAAAAGCTGGAGCATTCTTCCGCCACCATCGTCACGCTGCGCGGCCTCGGTTACTTGCTGCGCGATGCCTCAGCCGCCCAATCCTGATCAGCCGGTGCAGAAGGCATCGCCCACGCGCGCGCGTAGCCTGCGGGCGCGGCTGGTGCTGTGGCTGGCGCTGCCGCTGGTGGTCTATGTTGCTGCGGATGGCTGGCTCGACCTGGCCGCCGCGCGGCACAACGCCGATCTTGTGCACTTTCACGCGCTGGACACCGCCGCCCAGATGATCAACGGCCAGGTGGAATGGGACGAAGGCCGCCTGCGGGTATCGGTGCCGCCTGCGGCGCTGGCCGTGTTTGCTGCGCCCGAGACGCCCGTGCGCGATCAGGTGGCGTACCAGGTCAGCACCGAGCATGGCCGCCTGCTGGCGGGGCGTCTGGACTTTGGCACGCGCCCCGCGTTTGATGCCGCCGGCAAGCCCGACGCCGGCACCTATACCGACACCATGGAAGGCCAGCCCGTGCACGTGGCCGCCGTGGTGCGCACGATGTATGACGCCGGCCACACCGAGCGCGTCGTCACCCGCGTCGCGCAAACCATGAACGGCCGCGACGCGATGGTCCGCCAACTGTGGTGGCCCGCCACCGTGCGGCAACTGTCGCTGGTGGGGCTGGCGCTGGCGATGATCCTCATCGGCCTGACGCTCGAATTGCGGCCGATCTTGCGGCTGGCCGGCAACGTGTCGGCGCGCGAACCGACGGACCTGGCGCCGCTGGACCCCACCGGCCTGCAGCGCGAACTGCAGCCGATTGCCGGTGCGTTCAACCAGTACCTGCAGCGCATTGCCAACAACGCGCTCACGCAGAAGCGCTTCATTGCCGATGCCGCGCATCAGATGCGCACGCCGCTGGCGATTCTCAACACGCAGATGCAGGTGGCCGCGCAAACCAACGCCGATGCCGCGCTCCATGAAGTGCTCGCGGCCGCGCGCACCACGACGCGCAATCTGGCTGACCTGATCAACGATCTGCTGCTGCTCTCGCAGGCGGAAGCGTCGGCGGCGACGAGCGAGGCGGTGGACCTTACCCTCGTGGCGCGCACCGTGCTGGAAGACCTCGCGCTACTGGCCGATGGTCGCGCCATCGACCTTGGCATGGAGCCGATCGACCACCCCGTGTGGACCTCCGGCAACCGTACGCTGGTAGCGGCCTTGCTGTTCAACCTCGTCGACAACGCGGTGCGCTACACGCAGGAAGGCGGCCACGTCACGGTGCAGGTGTCGGCGAATGAGGGTTGGGCCAGGCTGACCGTGACCGACAACGGCCCCGGCATTCCGCCCGAAGCGTATGGGCGCGTGTTTGAGCGCTTCACGCGGCTGGCAGCCCACACACAAGGCAGTGGGCTGGGCCTGGCGATCGTGCGACAGATCGTCGATCGCATGGGCGGGCGCATTGCGCTGGCGCCCGGGCCCGGCGGCGAGGGCTTGGCGGTGACCGTGTGGCTGCGGCGGTCGGACGCCCCGGCCGCCGCGTGAGTCATCGCACCGGCTTCTGCGTTATTGCACCGATACGAACACCGGGTTCGAGTAGAACCACAGGTCGTTGTAGTTGCGGTCATTGATGGCGTTGAAGCGCGCCACGTTTTCCGTCACCACCGTCTTCTGATCGGGCAGCGGGTTGCCGTTGCTAGTCTCGCCCGACACGTTCATGCCGAGGTTGGTGCCGCGCAGGCGGAAGTACTGGTTCTTGGTGGCCGTGGTGGTGAACGTGATGCTGTTGTAGCCATCCGCATCGACCTTCCAGTCGGTCTTGGTGAAGGTGGCGACGACCTTGGTGGAGTCGTTGGTGGCCTTCGCGTACTCCGGCGTACCCGGGGCGGCCTTGGCGGTCACATCCCCGGCAATCAGATCCACGTGATCGACCACCGGGCGCATGTTGGCCTTCAGGCCACTGCCCAGCGGGAACTCGTAGTTGTTGTGATCGGGGCTCTTGAAGCGGATGGTGATCGTCACCTTGTCGCCAGCCTTCGCGGTGAGTGTGCCGCCCATGTCGGCCGTGGCGGCAGCGGTGTCGGCGTGGAAGTCCAGCGCGTTGATGAGGTCGCCAAACACCGCGAACGATTTGCCCGAGCGCATGGCGCCCAGCAGCGTTTTGAGGTTCGTGCTGGCGCCCGGCAGCCAGATGTAGGTCTTGGCGTATTCACCGGGGTAGTAGCCGCTGCTGAACTGCTGCGTGGCGTCGACTTCGAAATGGTGGTCGGAATCGGCAAAGTTCCAGATGCGGCGGCCTTCGCCCAACAGCGCATCCCAGACCCCGCCGACTTGTGCGACCACGTAGTCGACGCCGCCATAGGTGCGGTTCTTGAGGTTGGCGTCAATGTAGGCGCTGGTGTAGCCGCCGCGGTCGGGCTCCATCTGGTTGCCGACCATGCCTTCGATGCCAAACATGATGTCGGGCGCGGTGTCGTTGAACTCGCGGAAGTCCGCCACCGTGTACTTGCCCGGATTGCGCGACGGGTGGTTGATCAGCCCGTAGCTCGTGTTCGGATAGTTCGTCTTGAGCCATTTGAACGCGTTGACCACATCGGCATGCGTGGTGCCGGCGCGCGGGCCCTCTTGCTGCCAGGCGGTCACGTCGTTCGGGTCGAACAGCGTGGCCGCCTGCTGCGTGAAGAAGTACTCGAACTTGTTCAGACCCTTGCCCGAGGTCTGCAGGGTGTCGGTGCCGTCAAAGATGCCGACGTTCAGGTGGTCGTGCGTGGGCATGTCCCACTCGGCGGCCGAGAAGATAAGCTTGCCCGCGTATTTGCCGGCCGCCTGCGCTTGCGCAATGGCCGGCATTTCGTACTGCATGATGCCGGCCGATGCGGCAATCGACCCACCCGTGAGCGTGGCGCCAGTCGCATCGCGTGGCGAGGGGCGCAGGTGGTTCGACACCGCCATCCAGTCCAAGCTGTTGAGGTTGAAGGCGTGGTCGAGCACCGTCGCCAGCGGCGTGACAGCATCTGCGGATTCTGCCGTGTGCACATGCAGATCGCCGATGGTCCACATGCCTTGCGGTTTGACCGGTGGGTTTGGGGTGGTGGGTGTGGTGGGCGCGGGCGCGGTATCCGTGCTCGTGGTGGTGGTGGGCGCGTCGCCGCCGCCGCAGGCGTACAGGCCGAGGGTCAAGCATGCAGGCACTGCCATTGCGAGCAGCGTCTTCTTGGTCGAAAGCATTGTGGTTTCCTATCCGATGGTGGAGTCGAGCAAACGCGCGCCGACCGCCCATGCGTGTGGACAGTTCTTGCGGAGGTAAACGTTTGCGCGCCCGCATCTTGGCGCCCCACGATGACGATCTGGTGAATCTGCGACAGGAAAGGCGAAGCGATGTCGCGCGCGCCGAACTGTTTTGACTGTCGGAACGCGGGCAGTGGAACGGCCCCTATCGGGGCCGCCCTATGTGGGGGAAACGGTTCGGTTATTTGGCCGGCTTGAGCTGTTGCGCCATCTGCAAGTGCTCGCGCAGCGCCGGCAGGTTGTGCGCGAAGAATGCCTTGATGTCGGGGTCCTTGGCATTCTTCGAGGCCTGATCAAACAGCGAGACAGCCTCCTTGTGCGCCTTGACGCCCACCTCCTCGGCGTAGGTCCTGTCGAACTTCGCGCCTTCCAGCGCGTTGAGCTTGTCGACCTTAGCGCGCTCATCGGCAGGCAGGCTGTCGGGTATGGTAATGCCCTTCTGGCCGGCCAGCGTTTTCAGCTCGTCGCCGACGGCCGTATGGTCTTTCACCATGCGCTGCGCAAAGGCGCGCACGTCCGGGTTACTCGCGCGCGTGATGGCCGCTTGGCTGGCCTGGACTTCCATCATGCCCGCGGCCGCAGCCTTGGTGACGTATGTGGTGTCTGCTTTGTCGGCAGCCGCGTTGGCGGCAGTCAGGGCGCCAAAGAAGCCCAGTCCGCCGGCTAGGCACAGCGCTGCAATGCGACGCATACCGAAACGGTGGTTGGATCGTTGGTCTTGCATGGGAATCGTCCTCCAGTGCGGGGCGGTCATCACATCTCCTTGCCGATGGCCTTGGACACCGCGGCTGGCGTGTCGTACTTATCGTCGGGCAGATCGCGCAGGGTCTGCAGCGTGCTGTCATCTGCACCGTTGGCCTGCGCGGTATCGAGCAGGTCTTGCTTCTTGGCCGGATACGACGCGCCCTTCAAGGCCTTCTGAATGCCGATGGGCGAATGCGTCGCATGCTCGTTGCCACCGCTGTGCGTGCCCCGCTCATGTGATTTGGCGCCCGAGCGCTCGGTCGAACTGTGCCCGCCATGCTCGGTGCGTCCGCCGTGTTGCTTCGTCTTGGAGGGGCTGCCGTGCTTGTCGCCACCACTGGCGTGGCTATGCGACGTCGATTGGGATGGGGCGTGTTTGCGCGTATCGCTGGCGCGCTTGTCGCGAGTCGATTTCATGACACCTCCGCAGGTCGGTTGAGCGGGCCGCACCCGGGAGTGGCGCGGCCGACAACGCTTTTGCAGCAGTGAACATGCCTGCGGGCATCCATGGAGAAGTGAGGGCGCGGTGAGTGCTGGCAGCGCTATGCGCGCGATGGTTGATGCCCCCGCGCAGATGGCTGCAACGGCCGGACTGTTCCCTCTATCCGAATCCATCCGCCGCGTCTACGGCTTCCGTAGAATGGCGCAGCCCCACCGCCCACTGCGCCTACGATGGATGTCCACCTGACGATCCATGGCCGGCACGACCTTGCCGGCCAGCTCTACCGACAGCTCCGCACCGCCATCCTCGAAGGCCGCCTCGTGCCGGGTGAGCGGCTGCCTTCCACGCGCGATCTGGCCTTGCAGATCGGCGTATCTCGCAAGACCACGCTCGATGTGTTTGAACGCCTGATCGCCGAGGGCTATCTGCAGCCGCGCGCTGGCTCGGGCACCTTCGTGGCGCAGGCCGCTGAAGGGCTTTGCGGGCGCACGCAGTCGATCTCGCCCGCAGAACAACTCACCGCGCCTACACCGCCCGCGCACGTGTTCCCCACCCCGTGGAACGACCTGCCCGATGTGTTGCCGATGCCCCGCCCAAGCGTGGACTACGACTTCGTCGGCGGCGTGACGGAGAAGCGCCTCTTCCCCTTCGATACGTGGCGCCGCTGCGTGGCCCACGCGCTACGGCAACAGGCACGCGGGCGCGGCGGCTATCAAGACCCGGCAGGCGATCAGTCGTTGCGGCTGGCCATTGCGCGTTACTTGGCGTTCAGCCGTGCGGTGGTGTGTGCGTGGGCCGATGTCGTGGTGACGCAGGGGGCGCAGCAGGCCATCGACCTGCTCGCGCGCGTGATCGTGCGCCCGGGAGAAACGGTGGCGGTGGAAGACCCGGGCTATCCACCCGCGCGCATTGCCCTGCAGGCACTCGGCGCCAACGTGGTGCCGGTGCCGGTGGATGCCGAGGGCCTCATCGTTGATGCGCTGCCGCCGCATGCCAAGCTGGTCTACGTGACGCCGTCGCATCAGTTTCCGCTTGGCATGCCGATGAGCCTCGCCCGTCGTGCGCAATTGCTCGACTGGGCCCGACGCCACGATGCGCTGATCGTGGAAGACGATTACGACAGCGAGTTCCGCTTCGACGGCCGGCCGATGGAATCGCTCAAGAGCCTGGATACCGCCGGCTATGTGGCCTACGTGGGCACGTTCTCCAAGACGATCTTCCCTGAGTTGCGTATCGGCTACGTGGTGCCGCCGGCCTCGCTGCTGGTGCCGTTGCGGCGCGCCAAGCAGGTGGCGGATTGGCACAGCGAATCGCTCATGCAGGCGGCACTGGCCAAGTTCATGCTCGATGGCGATTTCGCCAAGTACCTGCGTCGCATGCACAAGGAATACGCGGCGCGCCGCACTGCGCTGCTGCGGCATCTGCGTGGGCCGCTGAGCGCCTGGATGGCGCCGCTGCCGTCGGCGGCGGGCATTCACATGGCAGCGCAGTTGCATGCGCCGTTGTCGGAGGCGACGCTCGTGCAGGCGGCGCAAGGCGTTGGCGTGGGCCTGTACGGTACGGGCCGCATGTATGTGGCGCAGCCGCCGCAGCCGGGCCTGTTGCTCGGCTATGGCCATGTGAATGCGGCGGAGATCGACGCCGGCCTCACGCGGCTGGCCGACGCGCTGGGCAATGTGGCTACCTGAAAGTTGCGGGGATTGGCGCTGTTCCGGGGCCACCTGAAGGCCTACGCTGGCCTCATCTGCCACCCCAAACGTTGGAGCCGCCCGTGGAACCCCGCCTCGATTACAACAAGAGCAACCCCGCTGCCATGCAGGCCGTCCTCGGCCTCGAAAAGACCCTGAGCAAAAGCACGCTCGAAAGACCGCTGACCGAACTCGTGCGCCTGCGTGCGTCGCAGATCAACGGCTGTGCCTACTGCATGGACCTGCACACCGCCGACGCGCGCAAGGCCGGCGAAGACAGCCGGCGCCTGGCCACGGTCGCCGTCTGGCACGAAACGCCCTTCTTTACCGACCGCGAACGCGCCGCGCTGGCGTGGACGGAAGCCGTCACCCTGGTCGGCGAAACGCGCGTGCCGGATGACGTATGGCAGGCCGTGCGCGCGCAGTTCTCTGACGCAGAGCTGGTCGACCTGACCCTGCTGGTGTGCACCATCAACACGTGGAACCGGCTGGCCATCAGCTTCCGCAAGCTGCCCGGATAACCGCCGCCTATACTCGGCAGCACCGGCGCGCGCCGCACACGGAGGCCCCATGCTGCACAACGTCCGCACCCTCAGCATCAATGTGGAACGTCACTTTGATGACGTGGCCGCCTTCCTGGCCGAGCCGCTGAACTTTCCGATCTGGGCGACGGGTTTGTCGGATGGGCTGGCCCCAGGCACGCAGGGCTCCGGCGCGGCGCCCGATGAGTGGATTGCCAGTCCACCCAATGCCGGCGAGGGCAACGAAGGCGCCGTGTTCATCCGCTTCAGCCCGCCCAACACCTTTGGTATTGCCGACCACTGGGTACGCCTGCCCGATGGCAGCGTGGTGTACGTGCCGCTGCGCGTGGTGCGCAACGGCGCGGGCACCACTGTCTCGCTCACGTTGTTCCAGCAGCCCAACATGGACGACGCGCAATTCGACGCCGATGTCGAGTGGGTGCAGCGTGACCTGGTGAAACTGAAGACGGTGCTCGAAGCGGAATAGGCTTGCGTGCGCGTTAGACCGCGCGTCAGGCCTTCTCGCTCTGCGCCGCTTGCGGCACGGCATGCGGCACCGTTGGCGGCGCGGCGGGGGTAGCGAGCGACGGATCGCCGCGTTCGTCGGACCCCTTCACCTGGCTGACCCAGAACACGCTGAAGAGCCCGGCCGCCACGGCCAGCCAGCCATTGAGCCCGTAGCCTTCAATGTGGCCGCCCGCGCCGTTGCTGAGCAGCAACCCGCCCACCCACGCGCCCACGCCCGTCCCCACTGACATGACGGCACTGTTGGCCGACAGAAACGCGCCGCGCACCTGCGGGTTGGGCACGGTGGTCATCAATGCCTGCATCGGCACCATGCGGCTGGACAGCACCACCATGAAGCACGGGAAGAACAGCAGCATGCCGATGAACGGCCAGTCGGGCAGATGCGTCATCACCAGCACCGGGATGAACGCCAGCAGCGCAGCCGCCACAAACACGCGGCGACGGCCGTAGCGATCGGCCAGCTTGCCCACCGCGCGCGAGCTGAAGAACGAGGCCGCCCCGCCTGCCACATACAGCCACGCCAGATCCTGCGGTGCCACGCCGTGGTTGGCCACCAGCACCGGCGAGATGAACGGAATCACCAGCATGTGCGAGCCCATCATCACGAAGGTCAGCAGGAAGGCGCGCAGATGGCGCGGGTGGGTCAGCAGACGCCACAGGCCGACGAGGATCTCGCGCGGCGTCTGGCTGGTGCCGCTCAGGTGGTCGGTCAACGGTGGAACGGTCTGGCGTGCGCCCAGCCAGATCAGCACCGTCAGCGCCGTCAGCAGAAAGAACGGCGCCGTCCAGCCAAGATGCGCGCCGAGCGCCACGCCCACCGGCACGCCGGCCATGGCCGCGAGCGCAAACGACGACATCACCACGCCGGTCGCCGCACCGCGCCGCGCAGGCGGAATCACATCGGACAGCACTGCCATGATGATGGAGCCGAGCACGCCGCCTGTGACGCCCGCAAACGCACGCGCAAACAGCAGCATGGCGTAGCTGTTGGACAGCGCGCAGGCGAGATTGGCCAGTGTGAAGAGGCCGTAGACGGCGAGCAACAGGCGGCGCCGGTCGAAGCGGTCGGTGTAGGTGGCGGCCAGCAGGCCTGAGGCGCCGGAGCACAGCGAATACACCGACACGGCCGTGGCGAACGCCGCCGGGCCAATGCCAAACGTATGCATGATCTGCGGCCCGAGAGGCATCATCACCATGAAATCCATGATGACAGTGAACTGCGTGAGCGCGAGCAGCCACAGCAGGCGGCGTTCGCGGGTGGGTTCAAGTAGGGGCATGAGCGGAGGCGGAGAAACCGATGAGGAGGCGCACGCATCCGCAGCCGGAGTCGTCTGGCGGGACGGCGCACTGTGTTGTGTCTAAAAACATATCGTAAGATAGTAATTGACCCTTGCAAAGTCAAATTGATTCTGTGTGACCCGCCTGCGAGCGAGGCCATTCCTGCGCCGTCGTGCCCGCATGGTGGAATTTTTTTTTGGCCGCGAATCCGTTCGACCCCACGGCGCCTCTTAGGGGGCGAGGACTTCCCTCATCTCTTGTCCGCCCTCTTTTGGAGAACATCATGTCGTTTCTGAAATCTGCGCTGTATGTGAAAAACGTGCCGAACTGGGAGCGCGCCATCCGCATCGTGCTGGCATTGGCCGTAATTGCCGGCGGGCTGGCGTTGGCGGCCACGCCATTGAACTGGATGCTGGCCGCGGCGGGTGCCGGGTTTGGCCTGACTGGTGTGGTCGGCTTCTGCCCGGCCTGTGCGCTGGTCGGACGCAAGCTGCAACAACCTCCGCGCAACTGAGCCATGGATCTGGTCCGTCACCAGCCCCTGCTTGATGCTGCCCGCGCGGGTGACGTATCGGCCATTGAGCGGCTGCTGGCCGTCTGCCAGCCCGACATTCGCCGCTACGCGCAGCGCAACTGCCTGATCTCTGACGTGGACGATGCGGTGCAGGAAAGCCTGCTCGTGCTGTCACGCAAGGTAGGCTCGCTGCGCGCGGCGGCGGCGTTTTCCAGCTGGCTGTTTGCCATCGTGCGCCGCGAGTGCCACCGCATGGCGCGCAAGGCGCTGTCCACCGACCCCTGGGATGACGACAAGGTGGAGGCTTGGCTGGTACGCCAGCCCGTTGACGACCTGCGCCACGACGTCGCCGCCGCGCTGGAATCCCTGCCTGCGCACTATCGCGAGATCATCGTGCTGCGCGACCTGAACGAGATGACCATCGGCGAGATTGCCGACCAACTGCACGAGACCCGCGCGGCGGTGAAGAGCCGCCTGCACCGGGCACGGCAGCTCACGCGCGAGTACCTCCTGGGCTGAAGGTGGCGGGCTGGCTTACTTCGCCCGCAGCGCCCACAGCGCGTCCAACACGTGCTGCGTCGATTGCTCGACATGGCCTGCACGATGCGCGACGCCGAGTTCACGCCATAACGCCGGCCGCAGCGGTCGCATGGTGATGCGCGTATCTGCCGGCACGGCCGAGGCTTCGTGCGGCAGCAGCGTGGCGCCGTAGCCGGCAGCGACGAGGCTCTTGATGGCGTCGTTGTAGTTGAGTTGGATGCGCGGCACGGGGTGGTGGCCGTCGGCGGCGAACCATTCCATGGTCTGGCGCGAGAGCCGTGTGGTGGTGTCGTTCAGGATCAGCGGCTGCGTAGCCAGCCATGCCGGCGTGATGCGGGCCGGGCTTACCCAATGTGCTGGCAGAAAGGCCATGACCGGATCCCGGCGCCACGGCTTGATGCTGAGCCCCGCCACTTGCGATTGCGGCAGCGCCACTAGGCCGACATCCAACGCACCCTCTGCCAGCTTGGCCAGGGTTTCTTGCGAGGTCAGCACGGCCACCTGGACGTCGATGCCGGGGTGGTCTTGCCGCAACGCCTCCAGCGCCTGCGGCAGCAGGTGGGCGATCGCACCGGTGGAAGCCCCCAGTCGCACGCGTCCGCTGAGGCCTTGCACTTGGCGCTGGATGTCGTCCAGCGCCTGTTCGGCATCGGCCAGCAGCTTGCGGGCGCGTTCCACCATCACCTGCCCGATGGCGGTCGGCTGCACCTGCCCGCGCTTGCGTGACAGCAGCGGCGCGCCCACGCGACCTTCCAACTCGGCAATGTGCAGGCTGACGGTGGGCGGCGCCAGATGCAGTGCCCGGGCCGCTTCGGCAAACGAGCTGCGGTCGGCCACCTCCACCAAGGTGCGCAGACGGTCGAGGCTGATTTCTCGCATGGTTCAGAAACGCTGAATGTGGCGGTTGGGAAATTCAACTTTTCACATTCTAGGCGGGGGCCGAAGATGGCGGCTCACCCACATCGCATTCGCAGAGGACTCCGCCATGTCCACGCCCCTCATCTTTATCGACGGTGACCAAGGCACCACCGGCTTGCTGATTCACGAACGCCTGCGCGGCCGCACCGACCTGCAGCTCTTGACGCTACCCGACGGCGACCGCAAAGACCCGCACCGCCGCGCCGAAGCCATTAACGCGTGCGATATCGCCATCTTGTGTCTGCCCGACGTGGCGGCCCGCGAGGCGGTGGCTTCCATCGTCAACCCGAACGTGCGCGTGATCGATGCCAGCTCGGCACATCGCACTACGCCGGGTTGGACGTATGGGTTTCCGGAGATGGCCGCTGACCAGGCGGAGCGCGTTGCCACGGCATCGCGCGTGACCAACCCGGGCTGCTACCCGACCGGCGCGATCGGCTTGTTGCGCCCGCTGGTGCAGGCCGGTTTGTTGCCGACAGACTACCCCGTCAGCATTCACGCGGTGTCTGGCTATTCCGGTGGCGGCCGCGCGGCTGTGGCAGCGTACGAGGGACCCGAGGCAAGCAGCGCTCTGCCGTTTCAGGTGTACGGGTTGGGTTTGGTGCACAAGCACACGCCGGAGATCCAGCAACACGTCGGCCTCACACAGCGCCCGATGTTCGTGCCCGCGTATGGCGCGTATCGCCAGGGCATTGTGTTGACGGTGCCGCTGGAGTTGCGCCTGCTGCCGCCCGGCATCGATGCATCGATGTTGCATGCGTGCTTCGCCCGCCACTACGCGGGTGCGGAGCACGTCGAGGTGATGCCGCTGGCTGCCGCGTCGGCGTTGTCGCATCTGGACCCGCAGGCACTCAACGGCACCAACGACATGCGCCTGGCCGTGTTTGCGAACGACCACGGCCAGGTACTGCTGAGCGCCGTATTCGACAACCTCGGCAAAGGGGCGTCAGGCGCCGCCGTGCAGAACCTTGGGCTGATGCTGGCGGCCCGCTGACGCTGCCCTCTTCACTTCACTTGCGTGTGGCCACGATGAACAGGCGCGGGAAGGGCAGCAGCACCGTGCCGTCATCCTGTGCGGGATAGCCTTGGGCCACGGCATCGCGGTAGCGCGTGAGGAAGGCGTTGCGTTCAGCATCATCATCCAGCGCAGCGAGGAACGGCCGCAGCGCACTGCCCTTGAACCACTCGACCACCGCATCCGCACCGCCGCGCAGCGGATGGTGGTACGTGGTGCGCCACACATCCACGCGCGCGCAGTGCGGAGCGAGCAGCCCGTAGTAATGGCGCGCATCAAACCGCTTCGTCCGCTCCACGCCCTTGAGCTTGTCCGCCCACGGCCCCGAGGCAGCGACTTCGCGCATCAGCCGGTGTGCGGGCTCGTCGAGGTTGTCTGGCATCTGCACCGCAAGATGGCCGCCCGGCGTGAGTTTGCTGATCAGCTTCGGAAACAGCGTGTCGTGCGCCGGCAGCCATTGCAGCACCGCATTGGCCAGGATCAGGTCATACGCACCGGGCTCGTCCCAGGCCGCAATGTCGACGATATCGAAACGCACCTCGGGCAGGCGCTTGCGTGCGGCCTGGATCATGTCGGCGGAAGCGTCGATCCCACGCACGGCCGCAGCGGGTGCGCGTGCGATCAGGGCTTCGGTCGAATTGCCCGGGCCGCAGCCAATGTCGATGGCCACATGGATGGGCGTGGGCGGCACGGCGGCCAGCAAGTCGCGGATGGGCCGCGTGCGTTCGTCTTCAAATTGCACGTATTGCTTGGCGTACCAATCGTGTGGGGTCGTCACGATGTGCTCCTTGTCGTTGTTTGCCTGACGCTGGATTGTGTAGGGTGACAACCGATCAGTAAAATGAATTCAATTTCCATATTGATTCAAAACATTGATGAAAATCGACACGTTGGGCGTACAGGCATTTGTGGCGATTGCGGAGTGCGGCAGCTTTACGCAAGCCGCCGATACGCTGCATGTCACGCAGACCGCCATTACGCAGCGACTGCGCAAGCTGGAAGCGTTTCTGGGCGTGGCGCTGGTGGAGCGCACCACGCGCCGCACGGAACTGACGGAAATCGGCCAGCGCTTTCTGCCGCAGGCGCGGCGGCTGTTGGGTGAGTTGTCCGACGCGCTGACGGAGATTCGCGAGACAGGCCTGAGCCAGCGCGGCGACATCACCATCGCCTGCGTGCCGACGGTGGGCGTGCAATACCTGCCGCGTATCCTGCGCGCGTTCTCCGAACACCGGCCGCATGATCGCGTGAAGATTCTCGACCATGCCTCGGCATCCGTGCTGCAGGCGGTGCTGCGGCGCGAGGCGGAATTCGGCATCAGCATTGCGGGCGACCAGCACCCGGAACTCGTGAGCGTGCCGTTGACGAGCGACCCGTATGTGCTGGTCAGCCGCGACGACCATCCGCTCGCCAAGCGGCGGCGGATTCGATGGGCGGCGTTGCAGCCGCATCCGCTCATTTTTGCCGGCGAGGTGAGCGGCAACCGCAGCCTGTTGGACGGCGCGCTCAAAACCAGCGGCGTGACGCTGCATTCGTTCTACGAAGTGCAGCGCAGTTCCACCGCACTGGGGTTGGTGGCCGAAGGGCTGGGCGCGGCAGTGGTGCCGAAGCTGGCCATCCAGAAGAATGCGTACCCGATGATCCGCGCGATAGAACTGGTCGAGCCGGTGGTCTCACGCACGCTGGTGCTGGTGACACGCAAGGCGGCGCAGCTGTCGCCGGCCGCGCGTGCGCTGTATGACCGCATTGCCGAGGGCGCCACGCCTGCGGACTGAGGTGACGGCGAGGAGGCCGATCCGCACCTGCGTACCGACCCTCTCGCTCGGCGCATGCCCCATCAGCCGCGCGCCCCTTCTGCGCCAGCCGGATAGCGCGTATCCCCTCGCCATGCGAGCAGGTCATGTGCGCTGGCTTGACGATCCGCCCCTTGTCCGTAGGGGTCAAAGCGATCGTACTTCCACGCCAGAGCGCCACGGGTGTCGATCTGGCGATCCGCGCCCTGCGTGAACGGGTCTGTCTTGTCGACGGCGCCTTGTGTATAGGGGTCGAACTTTGGTTGGGCGGCGGAGGCGGGAAGCGCTGCGAACAGCGCGGCAGAAGCGGAAAGCGTGGCAAGCAATGCCAGCGAGATGCGGCGGGTGTGCATGATGAACTCCTGATCCTGTGAACGTGTGCCATCCAACATGGCACGCCATCAGGTCGTCGACGGCGCTTGGCCGTCTCGACCTCACAGGTTGGTCGCGGTGGTCATGCAAACCTGACACTGCATCGGTGAAGAAAGATTCCGCGCCGGCCTGTACCTACAGATACGCAGCGCATGCGGCGGTGGATGCAGCCGGCGGAAATGTGCGCGTGACGAAGCTCGCGCTGGCAGGTGGGCTATGCCAGCCGCATCAAGCCATGCACGCCCTGCCACCCCACGTAGAGCCCCACCAGCGTAATCAACACGCCCGACAGATACGGCGCCTTGCGCGCAAATTCCCCAAAGCCGCTCCAGCGCTCGGACACGTGCTTCACGCTCAGCGCGGCCAGCGCGCCGGAAGCGACCAGCGTCAACGCCAGACCAATGCTGAAACACAGCACCAGCGCAGCCCCCAACGTTACCTGCTTGAGTTGCAGGCATAGCAGCAGCACGGTGATCGACGCCGGGCACGGAATCAACCCGCCGGTCAGCCCGAACACGATGATCTGCGCGGTGGTCACCTCGCGGTTGGCGAAGCGGCGGCGGATGTCGTTGGCGTGCGCGCGTTCGTGGGCGTCCTGATAGCCGTCGGACGACACGTCTAGCCCGCCGTGGTCATGATCGGCATGCATGTGCTCATGCTCAACGAATGCCACGTCGTAATCATGCCGATGGTGTTCATGCCCAAGCGATAGCCGCGCCACGAAGGCATGCGGCTCAGGAATGGTCTGCGTGGATTCCAGAAAGCCATCGCGCTGCACGAACGCGAACGTTTGTCGGCTGCCGTCGGGCCGCTCGGTCACCACCTGCACCTGATCGGCTGTCCAGGCGTGGCCGCGCGTGCCTTCCCGCGTCAGTCGGAAGCGTGGAGGCACGCCGTCTTCAAACACCTCGAGCCGCACCGCGCCGTGGCCGGTGTCGATGTGCTTGGCTTCGTCGTGGTCGTGATCATGGTGGTGATCGTGGTCATGCCCGTGCGTGCTGCGCCACGTGCGCCACATCATCCAGGCCGCCACGGCCACGATCAGCACGGCTGATGCCACCTGGAAGTACGGCTCGGTGGTTTCCGCATTCCAGTTGCGGCCGAAATACAGGCCCGCCATGGCCACCGCCCACACCACCGCGGTGTGCGACACCGTGGCCGACAACCCCAGTAGTACCGCCTGCGCAAGCGTGCCCCGAATGGCGACGATGAACGCCGCCATCATCGTCTTCGAATGCCCTGGCTCCAGGCCATGCAGCGCCCCCAGCAGGATGGCGCTGGGGACAAACAGCCAGGCATTGCCTTGCTGCAACAGGGTGGTGAACGCGGTCATGGACGGAGCATTCGAGGCAGTTTTTGGGTCGGCGCAGTATACTCCCCCCTAGTATCTGCGTGCTACCCTCCGCCGACTCTGCAACCCGCAACACACCCGAACCCATGGCCCATACCATCCGCGACAAAGCCAAGCTCCTGGCGCGCGTACGGCGCATCCAGGGCCAAGCCGCCGCCCTGGAAAAGCAACTCGCTGATGAGGGAGATTGCACGGCCGTGCTGCAGCAGATCGCTGCGATTCGCGGTGCGGTGAACGGGCTGATGGCGGCCGTCATTGAGGGCCACCTGACCGATCACGTGGTCAAGGAGCCCGCCGAAGCGCAGCGCCAGGAAGACCTCGACGCTGTGCTGCAGGTGATCAAGTCGTATTTGAAGTAAGGCGGGTGTCTGCGGAATCTCCCGTCATGCGTTCAGGAAATTCCACATCAGTCTGCCCATAGTGGCTCGCTAGCCCGCCATCTTGTCGAGCAGGCTGTACCACGCCACGCCCGCCGCAATGTAGAAGCGCTGCAGCCCATGCAGCGGGATCGGCGTGATGGGTGACACAGGGTACGGAAACGCCTCCCCACTGCCCGTGAGCCGCGCGGCGATGTGCT
This sequence comes from Ralstonia sp., assembly GCA_039592975.1. Classification (GTDB taxonomy): domain Bacteria; phylum Pseudomonadota; class Gammaproteobacteria; order Burkholderiales; family Burkholderiaceae; genus Ralstonia. Next base: position 118,138 of record JBCNQE010000006.1, read on the forward strand.
GGCCCAGGCTCGTGCATAGCGCAATGCCACGCCCGTTGCAGCCGAGCGCCATCGTCACCCCCGGCGCGGGCTCATGAATATGCGGCAGAAAATCGCGCGTGATGGCGATGCGGCCGCTCCAGCGGTACTCGTACTCCAAGGGCCCCAACTGCGGAAACAGCAACTCCAGTGAGCGTTCAAGGTGTGCAAAATCCTGCGCACTGCGCGGCTCGGTAAAGAAGCCGCGCCCACCCATGAGCAGGCGCCCGGCTGCGTCTTTGCGGAAATACAGCAACAGCCGTTGCGAGGTGGAAGCCGTCTCGCCGCGCGCCAGGATGCGCTGCGCATCCGCCGTTTTGAGCGGCTTGGTGGCGACGATGAAGCTGTTGGCAGAGAGCACGGTTTGTGCCAGCCCAGGCCACAGCGGGCCGGTGTAACCGTTGGTGGCGATCACCACGCGCTGCGCACGCACGACGGCACCCGTGCTGGTGGTGGCGACCCATTGCGTACCCTGCCGCTCCAGCGCGGTGACTGCGGTATGGCCATGCACGGCCGCGCCTGCTTGTTGTGCGGCACGCACCAGCCCGCGCGCATAGGCCATCGGCTGGATCGCGCCGGCGCGGCCGTCGAGCCATGCGCCTGCAAACGCTTCGGTGCCGACGCGTTTTGCGACGGCGGCGCGATCCAGCACTTCCACCGGCACGCCGCGCTTCTCCCATTGCCGCGCGCGCGCATGCAGGGCGGGCACCGCCTTGTCCGAATACGAAAGCTGCAGCCACCCCGCGCGCACCGGCTGGCAGTCGATGTTGTGACGCTTGATCAGATCGAACACCAGATCGGCCGAGCGCGAGACGGCGTCGATCAATGGCTCAGCGCGCGCTGCACCGAACAGGCTCACCAACTCATCGGGGTCGTGCTTGAGCGTCGGGTTGACCTGCCCGCCGTTGCGCCCGGAGGCGCCCCAGCCCGGGTCGTTGGCATCGAGCACGGTGACCTGCGTGCCGCGCTCGGCCAGATGCAGCGCGGTGGAGAGTCCCGTATAGCCACCACCAATGACGAGCACGTCGGTGGTGATCGATTCCATTAACGGCGGCGTCGGAGGCGCGGCCGGTGCCGTCGCCGCCCAGAGTGACGGCGGCAGCGGCTCGCCGCCGACAATATCGAGTTGCGGCTGCGTCATGGCACGAGGTCTCCGACCGAAGCATCCGCGGGTTTGTGCAGCACGCGGCGCAGGAAGTCCTGCGTGCGCGGCTGACGCGGTGCGCCCAATACCTGTGCGGCCGGCCCTTCCTCGACGATGGTGCCGCTGTGCAGAAAGCACACGCGGTCGGCCACCTCGCGCGCGAAGCCCATCTCGTGCGTGACGACGATCATCGTCATGCCCTCGCGAGCGAGTGCGCGCATCACCTCCAGCACATCGCCGACGAGTTCCGGGTCGAGCGCAGACGTGGGCTCGTCAAACAGCATCGCCTCGGGTTCCATCGCCAGCGCGCGGGCAATTGCCACGCGCTGCTGTTGGCCGCCGGAGAGTTGCGCGGGGTAGGCCTGTGCCTTTGCGGCCAAGCCGACCTTTTCCAACAACGCCATCGCCTTGGCACGTGCGGCTTCCGGCCGTTCGCCCTTCACGTAGACGGGGCCTTCCATCACGTTCTCCAGCACGCTGCGATGCGGGAACAGGTTGAAACGCTGGAACACCATGCCCATGCGGCTGCGCAGCGTGTGGATGGCTTTGCTGTTGCGGTCGACACGTTCGCCAAAGGCACGGATCTCGCCGCCGTCGTATGACTCCAGCCCGTTGATGCAGCGAAGGACGGTCGACTTGCCAGACCCCGATGGGCCGATCAGGCAGACGACCTCGCCCTTGTCCACATGCAGGCTCACGCCGCGCAGCACGTGGTGATCGCCAAAGTGCTTTTGCAAGTCACGGATTTCGATCATGGCTTGGCCCCGCTTGTACCCCGTCCTGCGCCCATGCGCCGTTCAAGCCGGCGCAGGCCGAACACCAGCGGCAGGCTCATCACCAGATACAGCAGTGCCACCAGCGTGTAGACCGTCATGTTCTGGAACGTGGACGAGGCAATGAGCTGCCCCGCACGCGTCATCTCTGCCACCGTGATGGTGGACACCAGCGACGAATCTTTGAGCATCATCACCAGCGTGTTGCCGTACGGCGGCAGCGCAATGCGAAACGCTTGCGGCAGGATCACGCGCCGCATGATCAGCGCGCCGCGCATGCCCATCGCCTGCGCTGCTTCGCGCTGGCCGGGGTCCACCGCCTCGATACCGGCGCGAAAGTTCTCAGCCTGATACGCCGAATACGCAATGCCCAGCCCGATCACGCCCGCCTGGAACGCCGTCAATTGAATGCCGATGTCCGGCAGCACGAAGTAGATGTAGAAGAGCTGCACGATGATCGGCAGCCCACGGATGACATTGACGATCGTCGCCCCGGCCGTCGACACAGCCTTGATGGGCGACAACCGCATCAGCGCCAGGGCCAGCCCGATCACGCTGCTGAGCAGGAACGACAGCACGGTCACCTCCACCGTGACCACCGCCCCCTTCAGCAGAATCGGCAGGAAATCCTGCGCGCTCTCAAGAAACGTTGCCAGACTCATCGCACGCTACCCGCTTAGATGCCCCACTTCTTCACGATGGCATCGAGCGTGCCGTCGGCCTTGATCTTGGCGATGGCCTTGTTGATGCGGTTGAGCGTTTCGGTATCGCCCTTGCGCACCACCAGGCATACGTCGCCCACGTTGGCGGGTTTGTAGTTGGGCGCGAGCTTCACGCCCTGGAAGGCGTGCTGGCGGATCTGGTACGCGATGATCGGCTGATCCCCCAGGCCGGCCTTGATGCGGCCCAGTGCCAGATCGCGCGTCATGTCGGCCACCGAGTCGTAGCTGCGCACCTCTTTGAAGATGCCCTTCTTATTGAGCATGTCGAGGAACACCGTACCCACCTGCGCGCCCACCACTTCGCCCTTCAGGTCATCGAGCGTGGCGTAGTTCTTGGCGTCGTCGGCCTTGACGATCAGGCCTTCGCCGTACGAGTACACCGGGTCGGAAAAATCCACCACCTGCGCACGCGCCGGCGTCTTCAGCATCGCCGCCGAGATGATGTCGATCTTGTTGGACGTGAGCGACGGAATGAGCGCCGAGAACACAGTCTGCTGCACGTTCACGGTAAAGCCGCCTGCCTTGCCCACGGCCGTGACGGTGTCGACCATCATCCCCTGGATGGAATTCGTCTTCACATCGAGGAAGGTGAACGGCACGCCGGTCGCCGTGGCGCCCACGTTGTATGTGGCGGGCGCGCCTGCACCCTGCGCGCAGGCGAACGATGCGGTGCCGACCATGCACAAGGCCAGTGCAGCGCGACGGAAAGTGGTGACAACAGACATGGCAATCCTCCCAGCAACGGAAAAAAGACGCACCCCGAACGCGCATGGACGGGGACTGGCTCAACGTGATGCAATGCTTGTGCCAATATTCGAATTCAGATCATCGATAGTTAATTATGGAAAACCACTAATCGACGACTATGAATCGATATGCGATTCTTTGAGCGTCGATTTGCCACTGAGCCGCCACTTGTCATGACCGACGCTGATTCCGCCGATACCCCCGATCTACTGTTCAACCAGTCGCTGGAGAAAGGACTGGCCGTGCTGGGCGCCTTCAACGCACAGCGCCGCACCATGACGATTGCCGAAGTGGCCGCCGCTGCCGGCATCAACAAAAGCTCGGCGCAGCGCATGGTCTACACGCTCGAACAGCTCGGCTACCTGCGCAAGCATCCGCAAACGCGCCGGTACCAGCTCACCCCCGCGGTCATGAAGATCGGCTTCAACTACCTGGCCGCCGACACGCTCATCGACGTGGCCAACCCCTTCCTGGCCGAACTCACCAAGCTGACCACTGAAACCTCGTGCCTGACCGAACCCGATCAGGACGAGATGGTGTACGTCGCCCGCTTTGTGAGCGCGCATTTCGTGCCGGTGCACATGCCCATCGGCAGCCGCATCCCGATGTACTGCACGGCATCGGGCCGCGCGTACCTGAGCGCGCTGCCGATGCCCGAAGCGCAGGCCATCGTCGAAGCCTCACAGCGCATTGAGCACACCATGCACACGCGCACCGATGTGGCCGAGATCATGGAAACGCTGCGCCAGGCACGCCAGCGCGGCTACGCCACCAACTGCGAAGAGCTGTTCCTCGGCGATATGACCATCGCCGCGCCCATCGTCAGCAGCAACGGGCGGGCGCTCGGTGCGATTCACCTCGTCGCACCCACCGGGCGGTGGACACCCGAAGAGATGGAGACCAAGCTCGGCCCCGCGTTGCTGCAGTGTGCGCGGGCGATCAGTACGTCGGTGCGCGCGTTAGGGTGATCGCGCAATCTGCGGCAATAGACAAAGCCCGGCACAATGCACGCACCCTCGCCTCACCCCACATCGCCATGACGCTTCCGTCGATCTCCGACTTCCCGCTGCTGTCCACCGACAAGCTCCGCTACGGCGACACCGACCGCCAGGGCCACATCAACAACGCCGTGTTCGCCACCTACCTGGAAACCGGCCGCGTCGAGATGCTCTTCACGCCCGACAACCCGCTGGCCGCGCCCGGCTGCGAGTTCGTCATCGCGCAGCTTGTGCTCGACTTCCGCAACGAAATTCTCTGGCCCGGCTCGGTGCAGATCGGTACGCGCGTGGCGAATGTCGGGCGCAGCTCGGTCAAGCTTGAACAGGCCATCTTTCAGGATGGCCGCTGCGCCGCCACCTCGCAATCCGTGATCGTGCAGATCGACGTCAGCACGCGCCAATCAGCGCCCATCAGCGATAGCGCACGCCAGCGCCTCGCCGCCCTTACGGCTCCCCCGGCCGGCGCCGAAGCCGAGTGATGCACGGCGTACGCAAACGAACGCCCGCGGAATTTTTTTTAACTTTGCTTGCACTCCCGCCACTTGCCGGTGGGAAGATGGCCCTCCCGTTTAATCACGCGGAGGTGACCATGGGACTGTTGGATGAAGTGGGCAAGATCGCCGGCGCCGTCGCCGCCGTTGAAGCCGCCGAGAAAGTCGATCCGGACGCCGGCCTGCTGACCAAGGCTGTCGCCGCCGTCGCCGGTTTCAAGGGCGCGGGCGCGCTGGAAGAGATGCTGGAGAAGAAGGACGAAGCCAAGGCCGAAGGCGCCGAGGCGGCTCCGGAAGATGGGGCTGCGCCGCAGGCTTGATGCACTTGCAGGCTCGAAAGGATTTGGGGACCCCGCCGGTTGGCGGGGTTTTTGTTTTTGGGGTGGTCCGGTTGAACCCTCGTTTGGCGGCTGGCGGACATTTACTTTGAAGCGCGCAGGAGATTGCCTGAGTGCTGTGACTACTCCAATAGCTCGACATCCTTGAGAGTCCACGAGGCGGTTTGTCGACGGCGCTCAATGATGGCACGCACTTGCTGGCCCCACATCGGCCGCACAATGTCGTCGATCATGCCGTCGGGAACTCGAATTTTTGCACCGCCAACCTTTACAAAACTAGAGCCTCGGTCCGCTGCCGCAAGGAGTCCTTCAACCACCATTTCCTGTCTAGATCGGATCGTAGGACTGTCTGCTTTCAGGTCTCGCCTCGTTTTTATAAACGATACCTTCCGTACCATGCCTGACTTCTGCGCAGTAAAACCGAGCAATCGAACTTCTTCACCATCAGGCGCAATCTGGCGCAGCAGTGCTAGGAAATTTGAGTAGTAGTCCAAACTGCCTGTGCTACGACGAAGGCCAGCCCAGTCCCCAGAGTTTGCGCACTCAATGTCATCGAGCAGAGCCGACAAGACGTCATCGGCACGGGTCATGCCTTGCAGCAAAGTTTGTGCGTCGCCGAGGCGATACGTGATAGCAAAGCTGGCAGCCCGCGGCACACTTAGGAAGACCGGAAACGGATCCTTCTGCCTTCCTCTGTGTTTCTGGAACGGCATACCTAAGCGACGCTCTGCGGTCCGGCGGAGCAAGTTACCGATGAGCTTTGCGCGGTCTAGGTATTGATTCGCCGCGATCATGCCAAACGAGACTCCGGAGCCGGACAGCGAAACTTGAAGCTCCTCCTCTTCCAGTTGGACGCCCCGTAGTGACAGATGCCGGCCAAAGTGCACCTGTTCCAAAATGTCCCGCACTTCCTCTTTCAACCGGTGTGGCCCATTGCCGATCAATGCAAGCGCCGCTAGCCTCTCTGCACGCTCCAATTCGTTGCAACGCAACGCTAGTGTTGCCGCACTGCGGAGAAGGATCGTCCGGGTGGGTTCAGAACCATCTTCTAAGGGCAGCATCAGTGCCGCACGCTCTTCCAACTCCAAGGCAAGACGCGAGTGCGTCTCGAACACAGCAAGGTCACCTTTGGATTTAGCAAACAGGGCAGCATCAGCGTGCTCCATAGCTTTGCGGTGAAGGCTTTGCAAGCTCTCAGACATCGCTGGTCTCCGGACCCTTTGACTTGACGGCCACAATTGGTGCCCCGAATTCTGCAACAACTGCGAAGCCCGTTGCTAGTGTGTCTGTGGGGTGCATCTGATCAAGCTTCTTGGTGAGGCGTGCACTCACGCGAGAGCTGCCGGAGAAAATTCCCGACACCTCCAAGCGCGCAAGCCCATTGAATGGCAGATCACTACTGTCGTTCCCAAGCCAAAAATCAAAGCCCGTTCCTTTGGCTGAACGCTCAATTACCTGGTAACCATGAAAACGATTAATGACGGCAATCGCGACTGCATAGGCTCCATTTTCCGCTGCAACATCGCGATCACCATATGTTGCAGCTGCGGTGGTTGCTGGTTCTTCCCATTGCAGCGTTACACTTGATTCCCCGCAGCCTTGTAGTGTGGTTGCAGTGGGTGCAGAGTGCCCATTTTGCTGAAAACAATATGCGGCCGCTTCACAACACATCCCGCCGTAATGAGGCGTTAGTTGCGAGAATGCAGCGTTTTCTGCTGACAGAACAATTGGCTCAACTGCGTTGGGCATATGCTTATGGAAGAGTCGGGCGGTAGCATTCTATACGCGGCATCCCGCAGGCGCTAACCCCCATTACGAATGGTGACGAAAGACAATCTCTCTTTGGTTAAGGGTGGTGGCGAGAATTTTCTGAATTCGTCTCCGGTTCCCATTTTCCGCATTCGCTTTTCGATAACGAGGGCAAATACTTTTGCAATTTCCGTGTCTTCTCGTGCTTGGCACGCATTGCACAGGCTCATGGCTATAATCCCACCGTCACCGCCTTCGCGGTGACCGGGTTTCGCAGCCCATCCAAACACACCTCAGACGGACAGCCGCCTCCGCGCGGCGTTTTCATGTCCGGTGCTTGCGCACGCCTATGCTTTTCTGCGGCGGGCCGGGCAGGGAGACCTTCGGGTCTGCCGGTTTCCTGAGGTGGCCGGTCTGCGAACCCTGTCGTCGGGCCCGCCACCCTCGTTCGCAGCGAATGGCGGGTCTCCTGCAATCACCTCAGGAGGCCACATGGCAACCGCACTCAGCGGGCATCGCCCCGCGTCTTACCCTTCCCCACCCCCTTGGCGTTCAGTGCATCCCACCACGGGAGGCCGCCCATGACGCCCAGCAAACGCCGCATCTACCTGACCGGCGCGCTGGCGGCACGGGACTTTCTCTGCCGCACGCAATCCGACCTGCACCGGCATCAGCGGTACGAGCCGAACGTGCTGCGTTGGGAATTGGCGAATTCGGGCATCCACCCGCCCGAATACCGGGCCGGCTTTCTCGATGCCATCGGCGCGTATGTGCTGATGACGCTCGAGGGCTGTCAGGTGAACCCTGAAACGTGGGAAGTGCTCACCGCCGTAGAGCGGGCTGGCGAGAGCCAGTAAGACCTAGAAGGACGTATCCCCGAGACGGGCGGGGATGCTGGGCGAATCGAATCGCTCTACCAATCAAGCCGCACGCTTACGCTCCACCACCCGCTGTCGCGTAGAAACCCCCTCACGAATACACTGCCCCAACGCCTGCGCCGCCGCACTGGCCCCCTGCGCGGGCAGCAGCAGGCTGATCGCAAACATCGGCAACTCGGGCAAGCCGGCTTCCGGTCCGAGGATGTCCAGGTCCGCCGGCACCGTCGGCGTCAGCCAAGCGGTGACGGCCAAGCCCGAGCGCACGGTGGCGGTGGTCGCTTCAATGTTGCCGCTCTCGAATACCGTGCGCCATTCAATGCCGTGCTCGCCCAGCGCCTTGAGCACGCGGGCGCGGAAGGCGCAGCTCTCGTCCACCATCGACAGCGGCAGCGGGCGCTTCGCATGCACGTTGCCGCCGCGCGCACCCACCCACACCAGCCGCTCCACGCACAGGCATTCGCCCGCCGCTTCGTCCATCGGGGCTTCGACCACGGCGACATCGAGCTCGCCGCGCGCAATACCTTCCGCCAACTCGGGCGAAGTGCCGCACACGATGGTCAGCTCCACCGACGGCCACGCCTCGGTAAAGGCTTTGAAGATGGGCGGGAAGACGGTGCCGACCAGGTCATACGGCACACCCAGGCGCACCGGACCCTGCAGCGGACGCGCGGCCATGTCGGCCCAGATTTCGTCGTTCAGCGCCAGCAGGCGTTTGGCGCGGCCGAGGAAGCGCTCACCCGCGTGGGTGAGTTCGAGCCGGCGGCCGTCGCGCTCGAACAGGCGGCACTCGAAGGCGTCTTCGAGGCGCTTGATCTGCTGGCTGATGGCGCCCTGCGTGAGATGCAACGCGTTGGCCGCCACCGTCATGCTGGCGTTTTCCGCCACGGCAACAAAGGTACGGACGAGCGTGATGTCGAGGTTCTTGGCCATCGATGCATTCTAGGTGCTAATGCATCGGCGCAAAGACCTTGCCATTCCTAATGGATTGCCGGTGCGCACCCTGCCATTGAACGATGCCTCTAATGCGGGGTAACCCCCACCGTTTGAAACAACCCATGGCGCCTACGATGTGAGGTCGAGTCCAAAAAAGACCGCCCCGGAGACACCCATGGCTACCGAGTTGCTCACCCCCGCCCTCACCTTCGACTACGTCATCGTCGGCGCCGGTTCGGCCGGTTGCGCGCTCGCCAGCCGATTGACCGAAGACCCGGACGTGACCGTCGCGCTGCTGGAGGCGGGGCCGCATGACCATCACCTCTCGGTGTGGGTGCCGGCCGGCTGTGCGGCGTCGCTGCCGTTCAAGAACAAGCGCAACTACGGCTTCCTGACCGTGCCGCAGCCGGGCCTGGGTGGGCGTCAGGGCTATCAGCCGCGCGGGCGCGGGCTGGGCGGCAGCTCCTCGCTCAACGCGATGATCTACATCCGCGGCACGCCCAACGACTACAACCATTGGGCATCGCTCGGCTGCACCGGCTGGAGCTGGAGCGACGTACTGCCCTACTTCAAGCGCTCCGAAGGCAACGAGCGCTTTGCCGGCCGGGATGATGACCCGCTGCACGGCGGCACCGGCCCGCTGCACGTGAGCGACCTGCGCACCGGCAACCCGATCGCACAACGCTTTGTCGATGCCGGCGTAGCCGCAGGCTACCGCCGCAACAACGATTTCAACGGCCCCGACCAGGAAGGCGTCGGCCCGTACCAAGTCACGCAATACAACGGCGAACGCTGGAACGCGGCACGCGCGTATCTGCACGGCGGCGACAAAGCGGACACCACCTACAGCCGCAATCGCCGCCAGTTGACCGTGCTGCCCGAAACGCAGGCCCTGCGCATCGTCTTTGAAGGCAAGCGCGCAGTGGGCGTGACGGTGGAGCGCGCCGGCCGCACGGAGACATTGCGTGCACGCCGCGAGGTGATCGTGTCGTCGGGCGCATTTGGCTCACCGCAGTTGCTGATGGCCTCGGGCGTGGGCCCGGCCGAGCATCTGCGCTCGCTGGGCATTCCCGTTGTGCAAGATGTGCCCGGCGTCGGCCAGAACCTGCAGGACCACCTCGACATCATCCTGCACAAGAAGGTCTTCAACCTGGACCTGATCGGCTATTCCGCGCGCGGCAGCGCCCACATGTTGGGCGAGATCCTGCGCTACCGGCGCGAACGGCGCGGCATGCTGGCGACCAACTTTGCCGAGGCCGGCGGCTTCATCAAGAGCCGCCCCGATCTGGCCGAACCTGATCTGCAACTGCACTTCGTCGTCGCCATGGCCGACAACCACAACCGCACGTTCAACTACGGCCATGGTTATTCGTGCCACGTGTGCGTGCTGCGCCCGAAGAGCCGCGGTGAAGTGCGCCTAGCCTCCGCCGACACGCGCGAGGCGCCGCTGATTGATCCGCGTTTCCTGTCCGACCCGGATGACATGACCGGCATGCTCGCCGGCTTCAGCGCGGTGAAACGCATCTTCGCGCAGCGGCCATTGGCCGACCTGGGCGGCCGTGAACTGTATTCCGGAAATATCCGCGGAGACGGCTCCGACGACGAAGCCGTGCGCGCGCTGATCCGCCAGCATGCGGACACCATCTACCACCCCGTCGGCACCTGCAAGATGGGCAGCGCCGACGATGCCATGGCAGTCGTGGACCCCGAGCTGCGCGTGCGCGGCGTCACGGGCCTGCGCGTGATCGACGGCTCCGTCATGCCGACGCTGATCGGCGGCAACACCAACGCGCCGATCATCATGATCGCCGAGCGCGCAGCAGACTTGATCCGCCAGGGCGGTCACTCGACGCTGAATGTGGTGACAGACACCCCAACGCAAGCAACGCCAGCCGAGGTGCAGTAAGGCAGCAGGGAGATCGAATGCGCTGTGGCGCCAACCTTCGCACTCCGAGGGTTTGGCCGTTGATGCCCTAGATGGCGCCTTGAATTTCTGTTGCAGGGAGGAAAAAGGAAGGGAAACTGTTTGAGCGCAGCGAGTTTTTCCCTTCCCCTCCCTGCGACAGAAATTCAAGGAGTCTTTCGCCATCTCGGGCGCGCCTTTCTTTGCTTACTTTCTTTGGCAAGACAAAGAAAGTGAGTCAGCCCCGGCAGGGGATGAAACAGGGATGGACCACCAAGGCCCACCCCGGCAGAGGCTGAAACAAGGGATCGACCAACAGCACCAATCCCCGCCCACCTTAGTTACCAGCACTATCCGTAGGCGTATTAAACGAATCCCGCAACAGATAACTCATCGGCACCTCCAGGTTCACGCCATTGGGCGGAATCGGCTGCTGAAACCACTTCTTGTAAAGCTTCGGCACCTCGCCATCCACGATCAACCGCGTCATCGTCTGATCGATCAGCTTCTTGAACTCGGGGTCCTGCTTGCTCAGCATGATCGCGTACGACGACACCATCTGCGTTTTGCCCGCCACGCGGTAGTCCGCCGGGTTCTTGCTCGTAGCGCGCATGCCGGAGAGCAGGATGTCGTCGCCGGCAAACGCATTCGCGCGGCCGTCAGCCAGCATGGCGAAGGCGCTGCGCAGGTCATTGGCATCCACCACATTCACAGACAGGCCAGTGTCGTTCAGCTTGCGGGCCAGCTCGGCATTGGTCGAGCCGCGTGTGGCCACCACGGTCTTGCCGTTGAGGTCTTCCCATTGCTGGATGGACGAGCTTGCCCTCACCAGCATGCGGCCCTTGGTGATGTAGTGCGGCACCGTGAAAGCCACCTTCTGGCGGCGCTCAGGCGAGTTGTTGGTCGAGCCGCATTCCAGGTCGGCCTTGCCCGAGGCGACCACGTCCATGCGGGTGACGGCTGTGACCGGCACGTACTGCACCTTCAGGTCGGGCCGTTTGAGCGTGGTCTTGATCGAGTCGACCAGCCGTGAGCAGATGTCGATCGTGTAGCCGACGGGCTTGTTGTTGTCGACGTACGAAAACGGAATCGAATCTTCCCGGTAGCCCAGGCGCACCGTGCCGGTGTCGCGGATGCGATCGAGCGTGGGTGAAGCGGCGGTTGCAAGGGAAGCGGAAACAGCGGCGGGAACGGCAAGCGCGGCCAGCAGCCACGTGCGCGCAGGGAACAGCATGATTTGACGATCCTAGAAGAGAACAGGGCTTCTATTGGTGGGTATCGGACCGCCTCGGGTGCCCTATCGACGCGGCCGTCTGCGCACCCCATGGCGGAACGGTGTCCGCCTGGCTGCACAGCGCTGGCTGGGCGCGCCGTCATCCCCCCCGGGATGCCCGACCTCAAGCAATGTCACGCGCCGCCATGGGCCCGCATTATCCGTCATTTACGGGTATACCCTCAAACGCGTTCAGAGAAGACCTACAAACCGTGCGGAATCAGCCCGCCACCTTGTCGGTCGGGCATTTGAACGAGTCGCAGCAGGAAGCGCATCGGAAGGCCGGCCTACACCGGCCAGGCGCGCTGCAGCACGGCGCCCAGCTCCTGCGCGTTGCCGTCGAGCGTGCCGAAGACGCGGCCATGCTGATGGTGGAAACGGCTGGCGATAAAGCGCTCGGCGTCGTCCGGGTGGGCATGGGCGAGCATGAGCGCTGCCTGCGCAGTAAGCGCTAACCCTTGCGCGATGCGGCGTGCGGAGGTCTCCTGGATGTCGCCCGGCTGGTGCAGCATCGCCTGCAATGCCGCCAGTTCCGCGCGCACGGTGCGATGGCCCTGCGCGCGCTCGCCAATGTCGTGCAGCAGGCGCAGGGCGTCGTCCGGCGTGCGGCCGATGGCGCGCAGCACGTCCAGGCACATCACGTTGCCCGAGCCTTCCCAGATGGAGTTGACCGGCGCCTCGCGGTACAGGCGTGCCATTGGGCCCTCTTCCACGTAGCCGTTGCCGCCCCAGACTTCCATCGCCTCGCCGGTGGCTTCGATGGCGCGTTTGCAGACCCAGAACTTGGCAGCGGGCGTGACGATGCGCTTCCACGCGGCAGCCAGCGGGTCAGCATCCGCGCGCTCGAAGGCGCTGCCCAGTTCCATCATCAGCAACGTCGCGGCTTGTGATTCGAGCGCGAGGTCGGCCAGCACGTTGCGCATCAGCGGTTGATCGGCCAGCAGGCGGCCGAACGCCATGCGATGGCGTGCGTGGTGCAGCGCCTGCATCAGCGCGTGACGCAGGATGGCCGCGCTGCCGATCACGCAGTCGAGCCGCGTGTGTGTCGCCATCTCGATGATGGTCGGAATGCCGCGCCCCTCCTCGCCGATGAGGATGCCCTCCGCGCCGCGGAACTCCACCTCGCTGCTGGCGTTGGAGCGGTTGCCGAGTTTGTCTTTCAGGCGCTGGATCTGGATGGGGTTCTTGCTGCCGTCGTCGCGAAAGCGCGGCACGAAAAAGCATGACAGCGGGCCGTCCTCCGCGCCCATGCGTGCCACCACCAGATGGGCGTCGCACATCGGCGCGGAGAAGAACCACTTGTGCCCGGTGATGGCGTATGTGGCGCCGCGTCCCTCGCCGCGCAGGGGCATCGCCACCGTGGTGTTGCTGCGCACGTCGGATCCGCCCTGCTTTTCGGTCATGCCCATGCCGATGAGGATGGCGGTTTTCTGGCGCCACGGCAGGTCGCGTGCGTCGTGTTCGCGGGCGTAGAGACGCGGGGCAAGATCGGCAAACAGCGCCGTCTCTTTCTGCAGCACGGGGATGCTGGCGAAGGTCATCGTCGCCGGGCACAGCGAGCCGGATTCGATCTGCCCCTGCATGAAATAGCCGGCGGTGCGGGCGGCCCACGCACCTGCGCGTGGTTCTGCGAAGGGCAGGGCTTGCAGGCCCTGGCTGCGCATCAGCCCGAGCAGCGCGTGCCAGGCGGGGTCAAAGCGGATGGCGTCGATGCGCTCGCCGGTGCGGCTGTGGGTGTGGAGTTCGGGATGGTACTGGTTGGCCTCGGCGGCCCAGCGGAGGGTCTCGGGGGTGCCGAGCTGGTCACCGAAGGCTTCTAGCGCGCCAGCGTTCCAACCGCCACCCAGGCGTTCGAGGGCGCTTTGCAGCGTGGTGTCGGACGTGAAGGGGTTGAAGCCGGTCAGGTCCGGGACCTGGTTGAAGACGCGGTGCGTGGCCTCGGTGGGCATTGGAGGTCTCCTGGCGTGTCATCGTGGATTGTGAGGCCATGGTAGACCGGTGGCGATGCTGTTGGGTGGAGGGGGATCTCCATACGCGGCCTATACGCGGCTTGGTTTTTAGTCTTGTGGTCCATCCCTGTTTCGTACCCTGCCGGGCACGACTCACTTTTCTTTGTCTTGCCAAAGAAAAGTAAGCAAAAGAAAGGCGCGCCCGAGATGGCGACCCATCCCTTGAGTTTCCGTAACCGGGCGGAGACGGGAAAAACTCGCTGCGCTCAGACAGTTTCCCGTCTTTTTTCCGCCCGCTTACGAAAATTCAAGGCGCCATCAAGGGCAGGAAAGTCAAAGGCCAAACCGACGGGGGCATCAGCGCGGGCGCCAAGAAGGGGTGGGTGTGCAGTGTGCGGTGACTGTTTGAGCTGAAAGACGAAGTCGTGCACTTGCAAGAGACGGTGTGTTTTCCCATGCCCTAGATGGCGCCTTGAATTTCTGTTGCAGGGAGGACAAAGAAGGGAGGCTTGTCTGAGCGCAGCGAGTTTGCCTCCCTTCCCTCCCTGCGACATAAATTCAAGGGGAAGTCGCCATCTCGGGCGCGCCTTTCTTTGCTTACTTTCTTTGGCAAGACAAAGAAAGTGAGTCAGCCCCGGCAGGGGATGAAACAAGGGACGAACCGCAACGGTTCAACTCACCACAGGTTTCTCCCCCGTCAGCAAGTAATGCATCAGTTCCCGCACTGGCCGAATCGCCTCCCCAAACGGCAGCTTGCCCGCCCCCCGGAAAAACAGCCCGCGCTCGACGTCGCCACGCAGCGCCTGCGCCAATTTCAAATCAATACAGAACTGCCCAACCTTGCCGATGCCATCCCGCAGCCCACACGTCTGCAAGCAATCGAATCCCTGCAAGCAATCCCGCACCTTGGCCTTGGCCTGCAGCGCACTTTCACGCGACAGATATCGCGACAACCAAGGCGTCATCACCGCGCGAGCAGGCAACCCCGCCACGCTGACAAACTCGCTGATATCGCCCTGCTCGGCGCCCGTCAACACGCGCTTGAAACGCTCGTGCGCATCGCCCTCTTCCGTCACGGCAAACGCCGTGCCGAGCTGTACCGCCGCAGCACCCTCGTCCAGCCAATGCTTCACCTTGGCATGCGAATCAATACCGCCTGCCAGGATGATCGGAATCTGCTCCGCCGCCAGCCCCAGCTTGACGAACAGCTCACGGCACTCATCCAGCACGCGAGCAAACGAGAACCGCTCGTCGCGCAGATCTTCAATGCGCGCTGCGCCCAGATGCCCGCCCGCGTGAGCCGGATGCTCAATCACCACCGCGTCCGGCAAGCGCGCCTTCTTCATCCACCGCTTGAGCACCACGCCCACGCCGCGCGAGTCAGAAAGAATCGGGATCAGCGCCACCTTCGGATGCTCCGCCGTCATCTCCGGCAGATCGAGCGGCAGTCCCGCCCCCATGACGATGGCATCGGCGCCGCTCTCACACGCCTGCCGCACCAGCGCGGGGTGCGATTCCACTGCCTTCATCACATTCACGGCGATCATGCCGTTGCCCTGGCTGCCTTCGCGCGCGGCACGGATCTCCCGATCCAGCGCGACGAGGTTGGCGGCATTGATGGCGTCCTTGTCATGCGATTTCTCAGTGGCGGCCACCAAGTCTGCATGGTGATGCCGCAAATCAATACTGGCGATGGTGCCAACACCGCCTTCGCGCGCCACCGCGCCGGCCAGCCGGTGCGCCGAAATACCCACGCCCATCCCGCCCTGCACGATGGGCACGAGGCTGCGCCCCGCGAGTGTGAACCGACGCTCCAGCATGACAACTCCTCTTCAGCGGCTTGGCCGCAATCCAAAATGGGTTCGAGCGTCGCATAGGTGAAACGCGGCCGGGTTGCGTCAGATCAAGCCGGCCGGAGTCCGTGCGCTCGGATGCACAATTTGCGCCCATTGCGCCGGGGTTTGGACTGAAATGACGTCCCCACCGTCACCCCCTGGGAATTCCTGCTGGCAACGCTGGCAGCCCTGTGCTTAAATTCAGCCTCGTTGGATGAAACAGGGGTGCCGTACGGATGGGCCGTGCGGCTGAGAGAGTCCCTTCGCACCCGATCCGGTTCGTACCGGCGTGGGAAGTTTCAGAACACCGCGTAGTCTCTGGCAGCCACCCCCTTCGTACTTCGGGTCACGCCACCTCTCCCGGTTTCGTCCACAGCCTGCTCCACCAGGCCACAGAATCAAAGGACGAGACCATGCCCCAAGCCAAGAACGCCCCCGCCGCCTCATTCGACTCGCTGCAGTCCGAGCTCGACCAGAAGTTCGCCTATCCGGCCTCCAGCAAGACTTACATCACCGGTAGCCGCCCGGACATCCGCGTGCCGATGCGCACCATCAAGCAGACCGCCACGCGTACCGACAAGGGCGAGATGCTGAACCCGCCGGTGCCGGTGTACGACACCTCGGGCCCGTACTCCGACCCGGACGTGCACATCGACCTGAAGGCGGGTCTCGCCCCGCTGCGCGCCAAGTGGATCGACGAGCGCGGTGATACGGAAATCCTCTCGGGCCTGTCGTCCGAATACGGCCAGAACCGCGCCAACGACCCGGCCACGGCGCACCTGCGCTTCTCGCACATCTCCAAGCCGCGCCGCGCCAAGGCTGGCGCCAACGTGAGCCAGATGCACTACGCGCGCCGCGGCATCATCACGCCGGAAATGGAATACGTCGCGCTGCGCGAATCGCTGAACCTGCAAGCGCTGCAAGACAAGCCCGAGTACCGCCAACTGCTCAAGCAGCATCCGGGCTTCTCATACGGCGCGAACCTGCCGCAGCGCCCGGAAGACATCACGCCGGAATTCGTGCGCGCAGAAATCGCTGCTGGTCGCGCGATCATCCCCGCCAACATCAACCACACCGAGCTGGAGCCGATGGCCATCGGCCGCAACTTCCGCGTGAAGATCAACGGCAACCTCGGTAACTCGGCGGTCACGTCGTCGCTGGCCGAGGAAGTGGAAAAGATGGTGTGGGCGATCCGCTGGGGTGCCGACACGATCATGGACTTGTCCACCGGCAAGCACATCCACGAGACGCGCGAATGGATCCTGCGCAACTCGCCGGTGCCCATCGGCACGGTGCCCATCTACCAGGCGCTGGACAAGACCGGCGGCGTGGCCGAAGACCTGACGTGGGAAATGTTCCGCGACACGCTCATCGAACAAGCCGAGCAAGGGGTCGACTACTTCACCATCCACGCCGGCGTGCTGCTGCGCTACGTGCCGCTCACGGCCGACCGCATCACGGGCATCGTCTCGCGCGGGGGTTCGATCATGGCCAAGTGGTGCCTGGCGCATCACAAGGAAAACTTCCTGTACACGCACTTCGACGAGATCTGCGAAATCATGAAGGCGTACGACGTGTCGTTCAGCCTGGGTGATGGCTTGCGCCCGGGTTGCATTGCCGACTCGAACGACGCCGCGCAATTCGGCGAGCTGCACACGCTGGGCGAGCTCACCAAGAAGGCGTGGGAGCACGACGTGCAGGTGATGATCGAAGGCCCGGGCCACGTGCCGCTGCAGCGCGTGCAGGCCAACATGGACGAAGAGCTGAAGCACTGCTTCGAAGCGCCGTTCTACACGCTGGGCCCGCTGGTGACGGACATCGCCCCGGGCTACGACCACATCACCAGCGGCATCGGTGCGGCCAACATCGGCTGGTACGGCACGGCCATGCTGTGCTACGTCACGCCCAAGGAACACCTGGGTCTGCCGGACAAGGAAGACGTGCGCGAAGGCATCATCACCTACAAGATCGCTGCGCACGCAGCGGACTTGGCCAAGGGCTGGCCGGGCGCGCAGCTGCGTGACAACGCGCTGTCCAAGGCACGCTTCGAGTTCCGCTGGGAAGACCAGTTCAACCTCGGCCTCGACCCGGAAAAGGCACGTGCCTTCCACGATGAAACGCTGCCGGCCGAAGGCGCCAAGATTGCGCACTTCTGCTCGATGTGCGGTCCGAAATTCTGCTCGATGAAGATCACGCAGGAAGTGCGCGACTACGCGGCCACGCTCGACAGCAACGCCACCGCCGCCGTGAGCGGCATGGAAGAGAAGTCGATCGAGTTCCGCAAGACGGGCAGCAAGATCTACAGCTAAATCCACTGGGCGACATGCCAACCTCTTTCGACGTAACGATCCTCGGCGGAGGCCTCGCTGGCCGCCTGTGTGCGTGGCAACTCGTGCAAGCGGGTGTGCCACCGGCGCGCATTGCCGTGGTGGAGCGCGGCGCGCGCGATGGCAGCAGTGCTGCTGCGTACGTGGCCGCCGCCATGCTGGCGCCGCTGGCCGAAGCCGCCGTGGCGGATCGTTTCGTTGTCGATTTGGGGTTGGCAAGCCTGGCGCTGTGGCGCACGTGGCTGCCCAGCCTGCGTACGCCGGTGTTCTTCCAGGAGGCCGGCACGCTGGTGGTGTGGCATGCGGCGGATCGTGGTGAGGCATCGCTGTTTGCCAACCACGTGCGTGCTGCTGCGCCGGCCGAGCGCGTTGCCGCAGATTTGCACGCGGTGGACGCCGCCGGCATCGCTGCGTTGGAGCCGCTGCTTGCGCAGCGCTTCACGCAGGGGCTGTATCTGGCGGGCGAAGGTCAACTCGACCCGCGTACCTTGCTCGATGCACTGGCGACCGAACTGGAAGCGCTGGGCGTGCAACTGCGCTGGAACACGGAAGTTACCGATCCGCGCCCCGAGGCATTGGCCGCTGCTGGCCTTGGCGCACCTCTCGTGCTCGACTGCCGAGGCCTTGGCGCCAAGCCGCAATGGCCACGCTTGCGTGGTCTGCGCGGCGAGGTCGCTCGCATCCATGCGCCCGACGTGTCGCTCACGCGGCCGGTGCGCATGCTGCATCCGCGTTACCCGCTGTACATCGCGCCCAAGCCGGGCAATGTCTACGTGATTGGCGCGACGGAAATCGAGTCCGACGACATGTCGCCAGCCAGTGTGCGCTCCACGTTGGAGTTGCTGTCTGCTGCCTACGCCGTGCACCCTGCCTTTGGCGAGGCGCGCGTGCTGGAACTGAATACGCAGTGCCGCCCGACCTTGCCCGACCACCGCCCGGCCATCCGCTGGGACGGCGCTGGCACGCTGTCGGTGAATGGCCTGTACCGGCACGGCTACATGATCGCGCCCGCCGTCACCCAAGCTGCGGTGGCCGTTGCCCGCGATCTGCTGGATGGCCGTGCCATCGATGCGCACGACAGTGAATGGCCCGCGCTGTTCGCTGCCAACGCATCGTCTGAACCTGTTTTGTCATGACGCTGAACGTCACCCTCAACGACTTGTCGCTCGCGCTGCCCGCCGGCAGCACGCTGGCCGATGCCATCGGCGCGGCTGCGCCGCAACTGCAGATCGCGCCGCCGTTTGCCGCCTCCGTGAATGGCGATTTCGTGCCCAAGGCGCGCCACGCGCAGCACGCGCTCAAAGCAGGCGATCGCATTGCACTCGTACAGCCTGTCGTGGGCGGCTAGGAGTTCTTTGATGACCACTACGAATCTCTCCGCGTTGGCCGATCCGCTGCGCCTGTACGACGAGACCTTCGCCTCGCGCCTGCTGCTCGGCACGGCGCGCTACCCGTCGCCGCAGTCGCTGGAAGATGCGGTGCGCGTGTCCAACCCCGCCATGCTGACGGTCGCGCTGCGCCGCCAAAGCGCGGGCTCGCCCGAGGGCGGTGCTGGCTTCTGGAAAATGCTGCGAGAACTCGGTGTGCCCGTGCTGCCGAACACCGCCGGCTGCTATTCCGCCGACGAGGCCTATACGCTCGCGCAGATGTCGCGCGAAGTGTTCGAGACGGACTGGATCAAGCTCGAAGTCATCGGCGACGACTACACGCTGCAGCCCGACACGCTCGCGCTGCCTGCGGCGGCCGAACGCCTCATCAAAGACGGCTTCAAGGTGCTGCCGTATTGCACCGAAGACCTCGTGCTGTGCCGACGCCTGCTCGACGTCGGTTGCCAGGCGCTGATGCCCTGGGCCGCGCCCATCGGCACCGGCCGTGGGCCGACCAACCCGTATGGCCTGCGCCTGCTGCGCGAGCGCCTGCCCAATGTGCCGCTCATCGTCGATGCGGGCCTGGGTGTGCCGTCGCACGCCACGCAGGTGATGGAGTGGGGCTACGACGCTGTGCTGCTCAACACCGCTGTCGCGCAAGCCGGTGACCCCGTGGCGATGGCGCAGGCGTTTGCGATGGCCACGCAGGCCGGCCGCCTTGCGCGCTTGTCGGGGCCGATGCCCGAGCGCGATGTTGCGCAGGCGAGCACGCCGGTGGTGGGTCTGCCTTTCTGGCACGCAGAAGAGAAAAGCGCATGAGCCTGTCGTCCCTGCGTTTTTCCGCCGCGTGGCCGGAAGCGGCTGCTCTCGCCGCACAGATCATCGATCGCCATGTGGAAGCCTTCGGCCGTGCGCCACACGCCTGGAGCGTGACCGACCGCGCCGATGAAGCCACCAGCGCCACTACCGTCCTTCTGACGACCGACGCCGCACAAGCTGACCGCGCCCGCGCCGCCGGTGCCGCTGTCGTATTCAGCGAGACGCACGGCACCGAGCGCATCGACACCGTGCACGACCGCCTCGGTACGTACCGCTTCGCGTCGGCTGCACACGGCGCTACGCTCGACGCTCGCTTCGTCGCCATCTTCGGCGCGGCACTCGCGCTGGCCTTCGAGCCACGCGATGCGCTGTGCGTGGCCCGTGCGTGGGTCACCGAAACCAATACCGATGCGCTGACCTGGCCCACGCGTTTCGACGCCCTGCCCCGCGTACTCGAACCGGCGTTGCCGTGCCCGACTGCAGCGGACCTCGCCTTCGCGCCGTGTCCGACACAGCTCGGCGTCTACGCCGTGGTGCCGGATGCTGAATGGGTAGCACGTCTCGTCGCGCTCAAGGTGCCGACCGTGCAGTTGCGCTTCAAGTCCGACGACGCGCAGGCCGTGGCCGACCAGGTGCGCCGCGCAGAAGCCGCCGCACGCGGCAGCAGCACGCGCCTGTTCATCAACGACCACTGGCAGATCGCGCTCGACGTGCATGCGCAGGCGCCCAACAGCGGCATCTACGGCATCCACCTCGGCCAGGAAGACATCGACGATGCAGACCTGGTGGCCATTCGTACCGCAGGCTTGCGCCTCGGCATCAGCACGCACGGCTTTGCCGAAATGCTGCGCGTCGCGCCGCTGAACCCCAGCTACCTGGCACTGGGCGCCGTGTTTGCCACGCCCACCAAGACCATGCCGACCGTGCCGCAGGGCCTGGGCCGCTTGTTCGCCTATGCGGCGGCCATGCGCACGCGCGTGCCGGCGCCACCGCTGGTCGCCATCGGCGGCATCGACCTGGCCGCCATGCCGCGCGTGCTGGAGTCCGGTGTGGGCTGCGTGGCCGTGGTGCGCGCCATCACCCAGGCGGACGATGTGCCGGCTGCCGTCAACGCGCTGCAAGCGACGTTCGCAGCGCACGTGCGCGCCTGAGCATCGCGCGCTGCACGTCCTACGGGTTTCGACACGCAAGCGTCTTTCCGCTGACCTATCCTGTTCGTGCGCCGCTGCGGCCCTCGCCGTGGCGGCGAATCCATTCACGCTGCAGGAGACAAGACATGGCGGTCCAGCCCATCCCCGAGGGTTACCACAGCGTCACCCCGTACCTGAGCATCAAAGGCGCCGCAAAGGCGATCGATTTCTACAAGCAAGCCTTCGGCGCCACCGAGATCATGCGCATGAATGGCCCCAACGGCACCATCGCGCACGCTGAAATCCGCATCGGCAATTCGCCCATCATGATGGCCGACGAATTTCCCAACATGGCCTGCGCCAGCCCCGACACGCTGCAGAGCACGTCGGTCGGGTTGATGATCTACGTGCCCAACGTCGACACCGTGTTCGCCAATGCGCTGAAGGCCGGCGGCACGGAAGTCCGCCCGGTGGTGGACCAGTTCTACGGCGACCGCTCGGGCACCCTGAAAGACCCGTTCGGCCACGTGTGGACCGTGTCCACGCATGTGGAGGACGTGGCGCCCGAAGAGATGGCCAAGCGCATGGAGAAGTGGACGAAGGAGCAGGCAAGCGCATCGGCGTGAGTCTCGCGATGCAGGGCGCGGGCATGGGCGCGCGCCGACGCACCTATTTGCGCGTGTCCATGTACCGGCTTGGCGCCTCGCCCAGCACACGGCGAAACGCTGCCGTGAACGCGCTGGGGCTCGCATACCCCAGATCGAGTGCAACGCTCGTGATCGACTGCCCCTCACTCAGTCGGGCAATGGCGCTCAGCAGGCAGACCTGCTGCTGCCATGCACCAAAGCTCACGCCGGTCTGCGCGCGGAATTGCCGTGTGAAGGTGCGCCGGCTCATCCCCGCCTCGGCTGCAACCCCATCGAGGTCGGCGGCCACCGAGGGTGCCGCGAAGAACCGCTGACAGATGCTGGCCATGCGCGGGTCGCTCGGCAGCGGCGCGTTCAGCGGCAGCGGCGGCATCTCCGCCATTTCCGCCACCAGCAGCGACATCACCTTGCCTTCACGCGCCTCGACGTCATACATCGCGGGCAGGTCGATGGCGGCGTCGATGAGTTGCCGCAGCAACGCGGACACCCCCACCACGCAGCAATGCGCCGGCAGCCCCGCAGTCTGCGCGGCCTCGCCCGCCACAAACACGTTGAGCATGGTGACCGGCCCATTCATCGTCATGTCATGCGCGACGCCGAATGGGATCCAGCAGGCGCGCTGTGGCGGCACCAGCCAGCGGCCCTGCGGCGTGGCCACGCGAATGGTGCCCCGAGCAGCCAACGCAAACTGCCCCCGAGAATGGGCATGGACGGGAAACGTCAGGCCAGCCGGATAGTCGTTCGCTGTCACCACGACTTGGCGGGGGATGTTTTCGTAGGGATCGACCAGGGTGTTGCGCATGGCCCGGATTCTATGATGAATGGCCTGCTGGCGAAGGCGGGCCTTGCTGGCCATGGCTACGATTTGGCGCTCTCCTTCACCTGGCAACTGAGATGCCCAATCACTTTCATCGCGTGGGGACCGGTCCTCACCCGGTCCTGGTCCTGCATGGCTGGTTTGGTGACGCCCATGCGTTCGAGCCGATCGAGCCCTGGCTCGCGACCGACACCTTCAGCTATGTCTTCATGGACTATCGCGGCTATGGCGGCATGCGCGATGCACCTGGCGCCTACACGATCGACGAGATCGCCACCGACGTACTCGCGCTGGCAGATGCCCTCGGCTTTGCCAGCTTCAGCCTGGTGGGGCACTCGATGGGCGGCATGGCCATCGAGCGCGTTGCGGTGATGGCGCCTGCGCGGGTGCGTGCGCTCGTGCCGGTGGCGCCGGTGCCGTGCGGGGGCATTCCGTTCGATCCGGCCAGGCGTGCGCTGTTCGAGGGTGCTGCCGACAGCCTGAGCCACCGCACGACGATCATTGATCGCAGCACCGGTGGGCGGCTGCCGCCGTCATGGGTGGCGTGGAAGGCGGCGTACTCGATGTCGCGTGCGTCGACGCAGGCCTTTGGTGCGTACTTTCATGCATGGGCCGAGACGGATTTCAGCGCGGAGATCACCGGCATGCATCCGGTAAAGGTGCTGGTGGGCGAGCACGACCCCGCGTTCAACGTGGACCTGATGACGGCCACCTACCTGCGCCGCTATCCCCGTGCCAGCATCGAGGTGCTGAAGAACGCCGGGCACTATCCGATGAACGAAACGCCGCTCGCGCTGGTGACGGCCATTGAGCAGTTCTTGCGGGATGTTACCGAGCTTCCCGCAGGTTGACGAAGGCGCTCCCGCGCTCTCTTGCCGCTAACGCGGCTGGCACGTCACCTGCACGTTGTTCACATCGCCGTTGACGGTGCCACTGCCGTTGGCCACCGTGCAATTGGCCGATGCAGGCTGCGCGCTGATCGTCACCACGTAGCTGCCGTTGAACGGCACCAGCCCACCAAACACAAACGTGCCGTTGGCGGCCAGCGTGAGCGAATCGCGCCCGTTGTTGAGCAACACGATCGACTGGCCGGCAGGCAACCCGTTCAGCGTGCCGCCAATCGAGAAGACGGTGCCGATGGGCGAGCCGATGCTGACGTAGCCGTTGCAGGCGGTCAGCAAGCCGCACAGCATCGCCACGGTAAGACAGCGGACTCGCATGATCGGCAGATGCTTCATAGTGGCTCCTGGGGTCAATCCTCGTCGACGTCCACTTCCAGCGCGCGCGGTGCCGCCAGCGGGCGCGGAGCAAAGCCGTGGTTCAGCGGACCGGCCCCGCGCCCCAGGGCGAGGTGGCGGCCCGCGCCGATGGCATGCAGCAGAAAGTCCAGCGACGCTTCGATGGCGACTTCCAGCGCATCGCCGCGTGCGAGGTGCGCGGCAATCGCGGCCGACAGCGTGCAGCCCGTGCCGTGCGTGTGCGGCGTGTCGATGTAGGTGTGGGCGTAGACGCGCTCGATGCCGTCGGCGGTGACGAGCACGTCTTGCAGCACGCCGTCTTCCCCTGCGGTAGCGACGTCCGCCAGATGGCCGCCCTTGAGCAGCACGGCACGCGGCCCGAGGGCCAGCAGATCGCGCGCGGCCGGCAGCATGTCATCCGCCGTGCGGATGTCGCGGCCGAGCAGCGCGCTCGCCTCCGGTAGGTTGGGCGTGACCAGCAGCGCGCGCGGGAACAGCCATTTCGCCATCGCCTGCACGGTGGCATCGGTGCCGAGCTGCGCACCGCTGGTGCTGACCATGACCGGGTCGACGACGAGGTTGGCAATCGGGTGGCGGTCCAGCGCGGAGAGAATCGCCTCCACTACCTGCGGCGTGCCGAGCATGCCGGTCTTGGCGGCGTCCACGCCGATGTCGCCTGCTACGGCATCGATCTGTCCGGCGACGATGTCGGGCGTGAGCGCTTCCACCGCCGTCACGCCCAGCGTGTTCTGCGCGGTGATGGCCGTGATGGCCGACATGCCATAGCAGCCGAGCGCGGCAAAGGTCTTCAGATCGGCCTGGATGCCCGCGCCGCCACCGCTGTCCGAGCCGGCGATGGTGAGCACGCGCGGCACGTGCGAGGCAGGAGCAGCAAACGCAGCGAGGGTCGGGTCGGTGATCGTCATGGCGGGGTACGTGTGCGAGCGGTGTTGGGGGGTGCTTGCACTATAGCGCCATCGCGCGCCGACCGAAGGGTTAGTCCATCAGATCTGTGTAGTCCGCGGCGGTGTAGCGCTGGGCCGATACCCATGGCGCGGTGGCTGGTGCAGGTAGCACCGTCACGCGCGTGAGCTTGCGCTGGCTGCCATTGGCGTTGCGCGACTCCACCCGGCGCGGGTATTGGCCGGCCACATCCCATTCCACGGTGACAGTACGGTCGCCCTGCTTTGCCTTGTAGGTCTGCACGCCATTGCGCACCGGGCCGTCGGCGCGCATGCCTTTGAGCGCGGCCGGGTCGAGCAGGTGGTACGCCGTCGCCCACGAGCCGTCGAAGCCGATGTTGGAATACTCGGCCGGTTCCACGGCGTAGTTTTTCTGCTGCGCGTCGCTGACGACGCGCACGGTTAGCGCGCCCTTGGCGTCGCGTTCGATCCAACGGGGGGCGGTGTCGGTATCGGCGTGTTTGTGGCCGGCGTGGGCGTTGGCGTGGTCATGCTCAGCGTGGGCGGACTCGGGCGGCAGTTCGCGTGCGATCCACACGCGGTCGCCCTGGCGATAGACGCGCTCGGCAAAGCGCACATCACGCTGGATGCCGTCGGTGCCGAGCGACGACATCTGATGTTCGACGCGCAGTGCGGTCAGCGCATTCGAGGAGGCTGGGCTCGCAGCCTGTGCGGTGGCAGCGAGTGCGGCAAGCGCGAGCGAAAGGAGAAAACGAGCAGATCGGGTCATGCGAATTCGGTGCAGCGAAAAGAAAAAAACGCATGCCGATGGTCTCGGCATGCGCGTCAATGGAAACGCCGGAATCAGAGGCCCATGGCCGTCTTGACCACGCCGAACACTTTCGTGTTGTCCAGCGTGCCCTTCAGCGGTGCGCTGCCCGGACCAGAGGAGAACAGCATCACATCCCCGCCGCCGTGCGTTTCCGAGCCAGGCGTGCCGAGCTGCACGCCCACTTCCTGCAAGTAATCGTCTGCTGCCGTGTCCACAGCGGCGAGGTTGTCGCGCGTGGCCTTGCGCGGGCCGCCGCCGTTGCCGAACACCAGCGTGGTGTACGGCAGGCCATCAGCGGCCAGTTGCGGCTGCTTGGTCTTGATGTCGGTAGACAGGCCCAGGATCGGGTTGCCCTTGTGGGCGTAGCCGTTGATCGTCATCGTGTGATCGTGGTCGGCCGTGACGACGATGAGCGTGTTGGACAGATCGGCAATCGACAGGGCGCGCTTGATGGCTTCGTCAAACGCGCCGGCATCTTCCAGCGCCCGCTTGGCGTTGGTGCCGTGCAGCGCGTGGTCGATGCGCCCGCCTTCCACCATCAGGAAGTAACCCTTGCCGTTCTTCTGCAGCACGCGGATGGCCTTCTCGGTCATGTCGGCCAGGCTGGGCTCGTCCACGCTGTTCTTCTTGCGGTCCAGCTCGTAGTTCATGTGGTCGAGGTTGAACAGGCCGAGCAGCTTGTTGGTGCTCGCCGGGTCCACGGCCGCGAGTTGCGTGCCGGTCGACACATACGTGTAGTTGGCGGCGGTGAACTGGCCGATCAGGTCGGTGGTGTCGGTGCGCTTGCTGCCGGTGGTGCCCTGCGGCAGGTAGTGGCGGCGGCCACCGCCGAGCAGCACGTCCACGCCGTCCTTGAGCGCGGCGTTGTACAGCGCGTTGCCCGGTGCGCCTTGGGCGGCGATCCGGTTCTCGCCATCGCGGTGGCAGATGTGCGAATACGTGGCGGCCGGCGTGGCGTGCGTGACGCGCGTAGTCGTCACCGCGCCCACCGACTTGCCAGCCGCCTTGGCCAACTCCAGCAGCGTGGTAGCGGGCGTGCCGTTGTTGGCGGGGCACGTGCTGTCCGAGCCGGTCACATAGCCCTTGCCGGTGGCGTCGCTGGCCTTGGTGTCTTGCGACATGGAGATGACTTCGTTGTTCATCTTCACGCCGGTCATGTAGGCCGACATCGACGGGGCGCTGTCCGTGGTCTGCGCATCGTTGGAGTACGTCTTGATGCGTGCCGTGCGCTTGAGCGATTCCATCGTCAGCTTGCCACTCTCGCCCACCTTGTAGATGCGCGTGGCGGTGACGGTGGTCGGGCCCATGCCGTCGCCCAGGAAGAAGATCACGTTCTTGGCTTCGCCAGCGGCGTGCGCTTGGGCAGCGGCACCGGCGGCCAGCGCCAGCAGCGTGGCGCGGAGGATGCGTTTCGATTGCGTGTTCATGTTTGCCCTCTCCCTCTTACAGACCCACGGCCTGCTTGATGAGGCCGAAGACCTCGGTGTTGTCCATCGTGCCGGTGAAGCGCTCGGCGCCCAGGCCGCGCGCGCCGATGAAGACATCGGTGCCGCCGTGCGTTTCGCTGCCTGCGGCAACGGGGATCGCGGCTTCCTGGTGATAGGTCTTGTCGTACACGGCGGCGTCGGTGAGCGCGCCGCGCGTTGCGGGGCGGTTTTCCCCCGTGCCGAAGCCGATGATGGTGAATGGGTTGCCGCCGGTGTCGGTGGCGTTGTTGCCCGTCACGTAGCTCTTGAGCAGGCCGAGCACGCCGGGGTTGGCATCGCTGCTCGGGCCCGTGCGCTTGGCGTAACCGTTGAGCACCAGCGTGTGGTCGTGGTCAGCCGTCACGACGATCAGCGTGTTCTTTAGGCCCGGGTCGATCGTGTTGAGCTTGTCGATTGCGCCGCGAATGGCGGAGTCGAATGCCACGGTGTCTTGCAGCGCTTTGCGCGCGGTGGTCTCGTGCAGCGCGTGATCGATGCGGCCGCCTTCCACCATCAGGAAGAAGCCCTTCTTCTTGGCGGCGAGCACGTCGATGGCCTTGTTGGTCATCTCGCCCAGGCTGGGTTCCTTGCTCGGGTCGCGGTCCAGGTCGTACGACATGTGGCTGCTGGTGAACAGGCCCGCCACTTTCTTGCTGCTGGCCGACAGTGCGTCGAATTCCGCACGGGTGCTGGCGTAGCTGTAGCCGCTGGCCTTCAGTTCGGCAGTGAGGTCGCGACCGTCGGTGCGCACGCCACCTGCCGCCTTGTCCGACAGGAAGTGCTTGCGGCCGCCGCCGAAGAACACATCCACGCCATCGCCGAGCGCGGTGTTGAAGCCCTTGCCGGCCGGCGTGAGTTGCGCGGCGATGGTGTTCTCGCCATCACGGTGGCAGATGTGCGCGTACGTGGCCGCCGGCGTGGCGTGCGTGATGCGCGTGGTGGTGACCACGCCCGTGCCATAGCCTGCGGCTTTCATCAGTTCGAGCAGCGTGGTGACGGGCTTGCCGTTGCCGCTCGGGCAGGTGCTGTCGGCGCCAGAGAGGTAGTCCTTGCCGCCCGCGTCATAGGCCATCGTGTCCGGCGACATGGAGATGACTTCGTTGTTCATCTTCACGCCGGTCATGTAGGCCGACATCGACGGCGCCGAGTCGGTCACCTGCGCGTTGTTCGAATACGTGCGCACGAAGCCGGTTTCCGGCAGCGTGTCCATGGTCAGCTCGCCGTCTTCGCCCACCTTGTAGATGCGTGCGGCGGTCATGGTAGTCAGGCCCATGCCGTCACCGAGGAAGAACACGACGTTCTTGGTGGGGGTGGTGGGCGTACCGGCATCCGGCGTGGCGTTGCCGGTGGTGGATGTGCCGTCGCTGCCGCAGGCGCCAAGTGTGGCTATGGCCAGTGCGGCTGCCGCGGCGGCGGCGTATTTCGTGAGTTTATGGTTGTGCATCGTTGGCTCCCTGAACGATGCCCGGCACTGTGGTGGTGGCGTGTTGCATGTCTGTGATGCGGGAGGGCCGCTTCCTAACCCGATCGCAAGGTTGGCGCGTGACAGCGCATTGACAGTGCGGTGTGCTGCGCGCTACGCGCGATACGATGCGGGCATCCGCCCTCTGCCACTTGCTCCTGCCGATCATGCTTACCCGCCAGTTCGTCAGCCATGTCACGCTGCGGCGCGACACCATCACCACCTTGGATGCGTATCCGTTCAGCCTGCCCGCCGTGCGCGCGCTCGACACGCTGGAGTTGCACCCGAAGGTCACCTTTCTCGTCGGCGAGAACGGCTCCGGCAAATCCACGCTCATGGAAGCGATTGCCGTGGCGCTGGGCTTCAACGCCGAGGGCGGCTCGCGCAACTTCCGCTTCAGCACACACGCGTCGCACTCCGAGCTGCACGCGCATCTGCGCATCGCACGGGGCTTTCGGAAGCCGCGTACCGAGTTCTTCCTGCGTGCCGAAAGCTTCTTCAACGTGGCCACCAACATCCAGCAGATGGATGAGGAGCCCGGCCTGGGCGGCCGCGTGATCGACTCGTACGGTGGCAGGTCACTGCATGCGCAATCGCATGGCGAGTCATTCCTGGCGCTGCTGATGAATCGCTTCGGGCCCAATGGCCTCTACCTGCTCGACGAACCCGAGGCCGCGCTCTCGCCGCAGCGGCAACTGGCGGTGCTGACGCGCCTGCACGACCTGGTGAAGGCGGAGAGCCAGTTCGTCATCGCCACGCACTCGCCCATCCTGATGGCGTATCCCGATGCGTGGATCTACCAGTGCGATGGAGACGGCATCCGGCGCGTGGCCTATGAAGAGACCGAGCACTTTCAGGTCACGCGCGATTTTCTGGCGAATCCGCAGCGGATGCTGAACATGCTGCTGGATGACTGAAGCGCCAATCTTCTGTGATTGGCGTTTGTGTTGATTCAGTAACGTGGCGCCGATTTTGGCCAGGGATAATGCGCTGAGACCCGGCTACCAAAAGCGCCGGCGATTGAGCACCGCAATTGAACGCGAAGTGATGAAACTGAACAGAATGCGATGGATGTTGGCCAGCCTCATGGCGGCCTTGGGCGTGATGGTTGTCGCGGGATGCGCGCAGCAACCCATGATGTCGGAGAAGGGTACTGACTCGGCGCGGCTTGGCACGCAGTGGGGAGAAGGCATCGAATCGCGCCTGCAAACGGTCAATCTCCGGCGTGTGAGCGGCGAGCCGCTGCTTCAGCACACGTTGTCGTACTCCGAGGCCAGCGGAGAAGGCCGAGCCGTCCGCGAAATCATGCTTGCCAAAGGCCGAATCGGATTGACCGTGCTTCGTGATGGGAACGAGCCCTGGTCGATTTACCTGGATGGCGCGAACGGCCACCTTCAGGGCAAGAAGGGTGAGCGCTATGTGCTGCAGTATCAGAATTACTCGAAGCAGACCATCTACGAAATCGTCACCACGGTGGATGGCCTGGACGTGATGAACGGCCGGGCAGGCAGCATCCGAAACAATGGCTATGTGCTCAAGCCGGGCGAAATCCTCCAGGTGGAAGGTTTCCGCAAGAGCCGGAAGGAAGTGGCCGCGTTCCGCTTTGCTGAGGTGGACGATGCCTACGCGGCCAACAGCAGGAACGGGGCGGCCGCCAATGTTGGCGTCATTGGTACCGCTGTGTTTGAGCTGTACGACCCGAACAAGAAGAGCAAGCCCTCCCCAGCGGAAGGCCCGAATGCATTCCCGGGCGACGACAAGTCGGGAGACGGTCAGCGCTTTGCCAGCCCACCCGAGTACAGGAAAGGCTGAGCGCCGCATGCGCCGCCTTTGGGGGGCTGCGGTGGCGAAATCGCGACGCTGAAAACGAGGCGGGTTTGGGGCGAAAGCCTTGACCCGCCTCGTTTTTGTTTGAGCGGTTGCCTAAGCATCACACGGCAGGCTCGGGTTAGGTGCCGCACCGGCACCGAATCCGCTACAATCCAGCCCATTCCGAGGAGCGTTGCAACGGTCGGCTCAGCCAGACCGCCAGGCTCGGAAGTTCAAACGGCGCTCGCAGTATCGTGGCTGACACGATGGCGAGAACGCATCTATCCGGGGTCCGGCGCATTCAAGCGCGTGGGCGCTCCGACTCAGCAGTTATCTCACCAGCGTGCGGTCACCCAATCTTTTCGGAGTGATCCAATGAACGCTGTGACCGACCTCAAGAACGACTATCTCGTCGCCGACATCAAGCTGGCCGACTGGGGCCGCAAGGAAATCGCCATTGCCGAGACGGAGATGCCCGGCCTGATGGCAATCCGCGAGGAGTTTGCCGCAAGCCAGCCGCTCAAGGGCGCGCGCATTGCCGGCTCGCTGCACATGACCATCCAGACCGCCGTGCTGATCGAGACGCTCAAGGCGCTCGGCGCCGACGTGCGCTGGGCCTCGTGCAACATCTTCTCGACCCAGGACCACGCTGCCGCGGCGATTGCCGCATCGGGCACGCCGGTGTTCGCGTTCAAGGGCGAGTCGCTCAAGGAATACTGGGACTTCACGCACCGCATCTTCGAATGGCATGACGGCGGCACGCCGAACATGATCCTGGACGACGGCGGCGACGCGACGCTGCTGCTGCACCTGGGTGCCAAGGCTGAGAAGGATGCTTCCGTCATCAGCAAGCCGGGCAGCGAAGAAGAGACCTTCCTGTTTGCCGCCATCAAGGAAAAGCTCGCCAAGGACGCGACCTTCTACAGCCGCAACCTCGATGCCATCAAGGGTGTGACCGAAGAAACCACCACGGGCGTGCACCGCCTGTACCAGATGGCCCAACGCGGCGAACTGCGCTTCCCGGCCATCAACGTGAACGACTCGGTCACCAAGAGCAAGTTCGACAACCTGTACGGCTGCCGTGAATCGCTGGTCGACGGCATCAAGCGCGCGACCGACGTGATGATCGCCGGCAAGGTGGCGATCGTGGCCGGCTACGGCGACGTGGGCAAGGGCTCGGCGCAAGCACTGCGCGCGCTGTCCGCGCAAGTGTGGGTGACGGAAATCGACCCGATCTGTGCGCTGCAAGCTGCGATGGAAGGCTACCGCGTGGTGACGATGGACTACGCTGCCGAGCACGGCGACATCTTCGTGACCTGCACGGGCAACTACCACGTCATCACGCATGACCACATGGCCAAGATGAAGGACCAGGCCATCGTCTGCAACATCGGCCACTTCGACAACGAGATCGACATCGCATCGGTCGAGAAGTACCAGTGGGAAGAGATCAAGCCGCAGGTCGATCACGTGATCTTCCCCGACGGCAAGAAGATCATCATCCTGGCCAAGGGCCGCCTGGTGAACCTGGGTTGCGCCACGGGTCACCCGTCGTACGTGATGAGCAGCTCCTTCGCCAACCAGACCATTGCGCAGATCGAGCT
This sequence comes from Ralstonia sp., assembly GCA_039592975.1. Classification (GTDB taxonomy): domain Bacteria; phylum Pseudomonadota; class Gammaproteobacteria; order Burkholderiales; family Burkholderiaceae; genus Ralstonia. The sequence continues at coordinate 150,309 of JBCNQE010000006.1, forward strand.
GTGGACCGAAGCGGTGAAGGGCTCGAACAAGTACCCGGTGGGCGTGTACACGCTGCCCAAGCACCTGGACGAGAAGGTCGCGCGCCTGCAGCTGAAGAAGCTGAACGCGCAGCTGACCGAGCTGACCGATCAGCAAGCGGCCTACATTGGCGTGAGCAAGCAAGGCCCGTACAAGGCTGACCACTACCGCTACTAAGCCGTACCCGCCGGCGGCATCTCTGCCGCCGGCACTCAACTCGAGGACTCCCCATGAGACTGCTCGCTGTCTGGGTCATCAACGCGCTGGCGTTGTTGCTTGTCGCCTATCTGCTCCAAGGCATCCACGTGAATGGCTTCGGCTCCGCGCTGATTGCGGCGCTGGTGCTGGGTCTCGTCAATACGCTCGTCCGTCCGATCCTGGTCATCCTCACCCTGCCGGTGACGCTGCTCACGCTCGGGCTGTTCATTTTCATCATCAACGCGCTGCTGTTCCTGTTTGTCGGCAACTTGCTGGCGGGCTTCCAGGTGGCCAGCTTTGGTGCGGCGTTGTTGGGCTCCATTCTGTACAGCGTGATCTCGTGGCTGCTCTCGAGCCTGCTGCTGCGCGAGGCCTAAGGTTTCTGTCATGCAAGACCGTCAATTCAGTTTCGAATTCTTCCCGCCCAAGACGGCGGAAGGCGCCGAGAAGCTGCGCAACACGCGTGCGCAACTCTCGCCGCTCAAGCCGCGCTTCATCTCCGTGACGTTTGGCGCGGGCGGCACCACGCAACAGGGCACGCTCGACGCCGTGGTGGAGATCCAGCGCGAAGGCATCGAGGCCGCGCCGCACCTGTCGTGCGTGGGCTCGTCGCGCGAGAGCATTCGCGCCATTCTCAATACGTATCGCGACAACGGCATCCGCCGCATCGTCGCACTGCGCGGCGACATGCCCTCGGGCATGGGCGAGATCGGTGAATTCCGCTTCGCCAATGAGCTGGTCGAGTTCATCCGCCAGGAAACCGGCAACGCGTTCCACATCGAAGTGGCGGCGTACCCGGAATACCACCCGCAGTCGCGCTCGCCCAAGCACGATCTGGAGAACTTCGCCCGCAAGGTGAAGGCCGGTGCGGATTCCGCCATCACGCAGTACTTCTTCAATGCCGACGCGTACTTCCAGTACGTGAACGACGTGCGCAAGCTGGGCGTGGACGTGCCCATCGTGCCGGGCATCATGCCGATCACAAATTCGTCGCAGCTGATGCGTTTTTCCGAGATGTGCGGCGCCGAGATTCCGCGCTGGGTTGCCAAGCGGCTGGAGAGCTTTGGCGATGACCGCGAGTCGATCCGCGCGTTCGGCCTGGACGTGGTGACGGCGTTGTGTGATCGCCTGCTGCAAGGCGGCGCACCGGGCCTGCACTTCTACACGCTCAATGCGGCCGGCGCCACGCGCGCCATCTGGCAGCGTCTTGGCCTGTAAATGGCGGCCGCACCCGATCCGCTCATTGCCTGGCTGCTGGATGAACTCCAGCCGCTGGCCGCGCAGATCGGTGCGATTCGCGCCCGCCGCATGTTTGGCGGCGCGGCGCTGTATTACGACGACATTGTCTTCGCGCTGGTGATCCGTAGCACGTGCTACCTGCGCGTGGATGACACCACACGCGCCCGCTTTCTCGCCGAGAAGTCGGTGCCGTTCAGCTACGACCGTGACGGTCGCACGATCAGCATGAACGGCTATCTGAGCGCGCCGGCGGATGCACTCGACGGCGGTCAGACGTTGCGCGACTGGGGGCGCCTGGCGATCGAAGCCGCACTGCGTGAAGCGAATGCCAAGGCTGCCAAGCCCAAGCGCGTCGCCAAAAAGACAACGGCGACCAAAAAGGCCGCCGCCAAGAAAACCCCGGCCAAACGCTGAACGCTCAGTACAGCGTCGTCTTCAGGCGCTCGGGCAGTTCACGGTCATAAGCGTCCCCATCGAACGCGCCGCCGCTGATGCGCTGCAGGATCTTGCCTGCGGTCGGCACTGAAGGCTTCGCTTCCTGCGCGCGTTCCCACAGCTTCGATCGCACCAGTGCCTTAGAGCAATGGAAGTACACCGTCTGCACATGCACGACGATCACGCTGCGCGGCAGCTTGTCCTTGACCGCGAAGCTGGCCAGAAGTGCCGGATCGGCCGAGATGGTGGCCGTGCCGTTCACGCGCAGCGTCTCACCCACCCCCGGCACGATGAAGAGCACCGACACGCGCCCGTCTTCCACGATGTTGCGCAGGTTGTCGATGCGGTTGTTGCCGGGGCGGTCGGGAATCATCAGTGTGCGTGCATCAGCAATGCGCACGAACCCCGGCGCATCCCCCTTGGGCGAAGCATCCGTGCCAGCCGCGCCCACCGATGACAGCACGATGAACGGCGACGCTTCCACGAACGCGCGGTAGTCCTCGTTCAGGTGGTCGATCTCTTTGAGCAGTGAGCGCGGGTTCGGGGCGCCGTACACAGCTTCGAGGTCGGCAACGGTCTTCAGCGTGTGGGGCATGAACGTTCCTGGAGGGTTAGAAAACGCCGCGCTCGGTGACGATGCAGTCGAGCGCGATGTCGTGCGATTGCGGGGCGATGGATTCCAGTCGGTTGACTTCGTATGCGATGCCGATGGTGCGCGGACGGTGCCCCGCAGCATGCAGTGCAGCAAGCGTGCGGTCATAGAACCCGCCGCCGTAGCCGATGCGGTAGCGCTGCGCATCAAAGCCGACGCATGGGATCAGCAGCGCATCGGGCGTTTCCATCTCACCCGTGCGGGGGATGGGGATGTTGTACGCGCCCGGTGTCATTTCACATTCGGGCGTCCATCGCCGAAACTGCAGGGGTGAAAACTTGTCTGTCACCACAGGCAGCAGCGCATGGCGCTTCGCGTCGGCGGCCAGCCAATGGCCAAGTACGGTCAACGCATCGAACTCGCCCTGCGTTGGCCAGTAGGCCGCCAGGCGTTGCGCGGGCAGTGTGTGCAGCAGATCAGCCAGGTGGCGCGCGAGTGCGGCGTCATGTGCCACACGCTCCGGCAGCGTCGCGCGCGCGTCGAGCAGCATGGCGCGCAGCGTACGGCGCGACTCGATCGGCGTGGTGGGATTGGCCGGATCGTGCGGATTGCCTAAGGCTGACATGGGATAATTTAGAGACTGAACAGTGATGATTGGATGGGGCAGGAGATGACATTGAAGGCCAAGGCAGTATATCGCGCGGTTGCGCTGGCTTTTGCGGGGGTGATCGGCATGGGCGTGGCTGCGTCGACGCCTATGGCGGTGGCCGCCAAGCGGCAGGCGCCGCAAGGCATTCCGGCCAATCCGGACGATGCGTTTGTTGAGCTGCGCAACGCTGCGCGCCGTAACGATGTCTCGCGCAGTTGGGAGCTGGCCGACAGCCTGTCCGACTACCCGATCCAATCGTACGTGCAGTATTTCCGCATCAAGCCGCAGTTGTTTGACGCCAGCGGCTACGCGCGCACCGATGCACCGGAGGACGAGATCCGCTCGTTCCTGCAGCGCTACAAGGGCGAGGCGATTGCCGACCGTTTGCGCAACGACTGGCTGCTGGTGCTCGGCAAGAAGCGCGACTGGGCAACCTTCGATGCCGAGTACCCCAACTTCGTGCTGAAGGACGACACGCAGGTCGAGTGCTATGCCCTGCTCTCGCGCGCGATGAAGGGCGGAAGTGCGGCAACCGGCGTGGCCGCCGACGCGCGCAACACCCTGTCGGATCCGAAGGGCTATGGCGAAGGCTGTGTCGACCTCATCGGCTATCTGGCCCAGTCGAAGCAGTTCACGCGTGCCGACGTGGCGTTTGCGGCGCGGCTGTCGCTGGAGCAGAACCTCGTCACGCAGGCAGCGCGCATTGCCGCGGTGCTGCCCGAGGGCGACCGCGTGGACAACGATACGCTGGCCAACGTGACGCGCATGGCGCGCAATGATCCGTCGCAGGCGACGGCCTATTTGCTGTCGCAAAGCGGTGGCCTGTCGCGCGAAGAGCAAGGTGCCGGCTGGGGCGTGATCGGCCAGTACGCCGCCAAGAAGCAGACGCCCGATGCGCTGGACGCGTACCGCCGCCAACTCAGCCTCGGCGGCGACGCGTTGCTGTCCGACGAGTCGCAGGAATGGCGCGTGCGCACTGCGCTGCGTGCGGGGGATTGGAAGATGGTGCGCCAGTCCATCGAAAAAATGCGCTCCACCCTGCGTGATCGCGATCCGGCCTGGGCCTACTGGTACGGCCGCGCACTCAAGGCGGATAACCGCAACGACGAGGCCAAGCAGCAGTTTCAGTCGATCGCCGGACAATTCAACTTCTACGGCCAGCTTGCGCAGGAAGAACTCGGTCAGCGCATCACCGTGCCGCCCAAGACCACGGTGGCCGACGCCGAGATCGACGTGATGGGCCGCAACCATCCGGGCTTTGCGCGCGCCAAGCGGTTGTACGACCTGAACCTGCGTTTTGAGGGCAACCGCGAGTGGAACTGGGAACTGCGCAACATGAGCGACCGCGAGTTGCTGGCCGCGGCGGAATACGGCCGCAAGCTCGGCCTGCTTGATCGCACCGTCAACTCGGCGGACAAGACCAAGAGCGAGCACGATTTCTCGCTGCGTTTCCCGACGCCCTTCCTGAACGTGGTGCAGCGCAACGCTGATGCCGTGGGTCTGGATATCGCCTGGGCGTACGGCCTGATCCGCCAGGAATCGCGCTTCATCATGGACGCGCGCTCATCGGTGGGAGCCTCAGGCCTGATGCAGGTGATGCCGGAAACCGCCAAGCACATCGCCAAGAAGATCGGCCTGCCGGGTTTCCGCGTTTCGCAGATGAGCGACATCGACACCAACGTGCTGCTGGGCACGGCTTACTTGTCGATGATCCTGACCAACCTGGAAAGCTCGATGACGCTGGCCACGGCCGGTTATAACGCCGGTCCGGGGCGCCCGAAGCGCTGGCGTGCCACGCTGACGCGCCCGGTGGAAGGCGCGATCTTCGCCGAGACGATTCCCTTTAACGAGACGCGCACGTACGTGAAGAACGTGCTGTCGAACGCGACGTACTACAGCGCGCTGCTGACCGGCCGCCCGCAGTCGCTGAAGGATCGCCTGGGCAAGGTCGCCCCCGAAGCGGTAACACCGGACGACCTGCCGTAAGCGCCCCCACTGTCATGCGAAACGCCCGCTGCAACGCGGGCGTTTCGCATTGGCGCGCGCGTCGTTCGCGTCACAACGGTGGTGCCGCGCGCACGCCAATCCACATGGCCTTGGGGGCAAACGCATTCGGGTTCTATTGTGGTGGTGCCCCCTACCCCCCCGTCTGGAGATGCACCATGCAAAGCTCCAATCTGCTCGTCTTTGGCGGCACAGGTTTCATCGGCACGCAGTTGTTATCGCGGCTGGTGACAGAAACCTTTGCCGCACCCGGCTTACCCGAGGGTCGGGTGATCGTGCCCACACGCGACGCCGAATCCGCCCGGGCGCACAATCTCACCCTGCTGCCACGTGTCGACGTGATGGACGCCGACATCTACGCCGACGATGCGCTCGACGCGCTGTTCATGGCGCTCACGGAGCGGGGCGGCCAGCACTGTGCGGTCATCAACCTCGTCGGCACGCTGCACGATGCGCGCGAGATGCCGTACGGCCCGAACTTCCAGCGTGTGCACGTCGACTTGCCGCGCCGCATCGTTGCCGCGTGCCGTCGCCATGGTGTGAACCGGCTGCTGCACATGAGCGCGCTCGGCGCCGACCCAGGCGGGCCGTCGATGTACCAGCGCAGCAAAGGCGACGGCGAACGTGTGGTCATGAACAGCGAGTTGGACTGGACGGTGTTTCGCCCCTCCGTGGTGTTTGGTCCGCAGGATCATTTCCTGAACCTGTTCGCGCGTATCCAGCGCATGGCGCCGTTCTTCGTGCCGCTGGCGTGTGCCGATGCCCGCTTCCAGCCCGTCTATGTCGACGACGTGGCCGCCGCGTTCATCAATGCGCTCGACAACCCTGCCACCATCCGGCACGCGTATCCGCTGGTTGGACCGCGGGTGTACACGCTGGCCGAGCTGATGCGTTTTGCCGGCCGTGCCAGTGGCCACCCGCGCTGGATCGTCCCGCTGCCCGAAGGGCTGGGCCGCATGCAGGCGGCGTTGTTCGAGCATCTGCCGGGCGCGCCCATTTCACGCGACAACCTCGATTCCATGCGCGTGGACAACGTCAGCGCAGAGCCGATGGCGCCGGAACTCGGCATCCACCCGCTCGGCATGGAAGCGGTGATGCTGCCTGCGCTGGCCGGCTTCGGCGCAGACCGCGGCATGCGCGCCGCACGCATGCGCATGCATCGCTAACGGAACGCACCGTGCTTGTGCTTGTGAGCCACCTTAACAACGGTGGCGAATGCGTTTCATTTTGTCGCGATGCAGCGCGGGGCTAGAATGATTCGTTCGCCCCACGCAGCAGCCTTGCACTATTGCCGGCACTTCGTTGCGCCGCAATACAGGCGAGCTCACACAATAATCGCGGCACTCTCCAAGGACAGGCATCATGAAACTGGTCATCGGCAACAAGAACTATTCGTCGTGGTCGCTACGCCCGTGGCTGCTCGCCAAGCAGGCCGGCATTCCGTTCGAAGAGATCCGCGTGCGCCTGCTGAGCGACACCTTTGCCGCTGAAGTGGCACGCCATTCCCCGGCCGGCCGCGTGCCGGTGCTGGTGGACGGTGACATGAATGTGTGGGATTCGCTCGCCATCTGCGAGACGCTGGCCGAGCGCTTTCCGCGCGCGCAACTGTGGCCGGCCGATCCGAAGGCCCGCGCCCATGCCCGCTCGATCTGCGCGGAAATGCACAGCGGCTTCACGAACCTGCGCAACAACATGCCGATGAACGTGACCGCCGTGCTGCCCGGCATGGGCTGGAATGTAGCGGTGCAGCGCGACATCGATCGCATTGCTGCGATGTGGACCGAGCTGCGCCAGAAGTACGCGGCAGAAGGCCCGTTCCTGTTCGGCCACTTCACGGTGGCGGATGCGTTCTACGCGCCGGTGGTCAGCCGTTTCGCCACCTACGGCGTGCGTCTGCCGGAGGCCGCCAAGGCCTACGCCGACCACATCCTCAACCTGCCTGCCATGCAGGAGTGGGTTGACGGTGCACGCGCCGAGCACGACTTCCTCGCCGACGACGAGCCCTACCGCACCGCGCCTGACGAAGACACGCTGGTTGCTGCCAATCAATGACGGAACACGCAGCAAAGACGGAGGCCGTTGTCGACGCAGCCACGCACGACCTGGACGTGTATGCCGTGGGCGGCGCCATTCGTGACGCGCTGCTCGGGCTGCCGGTGCAGGATCGGGACTATGTGGTTGTCGGTGCCACGCCGGAGGCCATGGAGGCACGCGGCTTTCGTGCTGTCGGCAAGGACTTCCCCGTCTTCCTGCACCCGGTCACACAGGCCGAGTACGCGCTCGCCCGCACCGAGCGAAAGACGGCTGCCGGCTACAAGGGCTTCTCGGTCTACTACGCGCCCGATGTCACGCTGGAAGACGACCTCATCCGCCGCGACCTGACCATCAACGCGATGGCGCAGCGCGTTGCGGAAGACGGCGCGCTGGTCGGCCCCGTCATCGATCCATACGGCGGTCAGGCTGATTTGGCGTCGCGCACGTTCCGGCATGTGTCGGATGCCTTCATGGAAGACCCGGTGCGCATTCTGCGCCTGGCGCGGTTTGCTGCGCGCTTTGCCGACTTTCATGTCGCACCGGAAACCAACGCGCTGATGCAGCGCATGGTGCAGGCCGGTGAAGTCGATGCACTGGTGCCCGAGCGCGTGTGGCAGGAAATCGCCCGTGGGCTGATGGAGACGCATCCGCAGCGCATGTTTGCCGTGCTGCGCGATTGCGGCGCGCTCGCCCGCCTGCTGCCCGAACTTGATCGCCTGTGGGGCGTGCCACAGCGCGCCGACTATCACCCGGAAGTCGATACCGGCATCCACACCATGATGGTGATCGAAACCGCGGCCGCGATGGGGACATCGCTACCGGTGCGTTTTGCCGCGCTGGTGCATGACCTGGGCAAAGGCACCACGCCGGATGACGTCCTGCCGCGCCACATCGGCCACGAAGAACGCAGCGTGCCGATGATCGAAGACGTCTGCCAGCGCTTGCGCGTGCCGACCGACTGCCGCGAATTGGCACTGGTGGTGGCGCGCGAGCACGGCAACATCCACCGCAGCGATGGCTTTGATGCGAAGGCACTCGTGCGCCTGCTGGAACGCTGCGACGCGCTGCGCAAGCCCGATCGTTTCCGCCAAGCGTTGCAAGCATGCGAGGCTGATGCGCGCGGGCGCCTCGGGTTTGAAGACCGCAGCTATCCGCAGACCGAGCGTTTGCTGCGCGCGCTGCAGGCCGCGTCATCCATCGATGCGGGCGCCGTCGCGAAGCGCTACGCCGAGCATCCGGTGCATATCAAGCAGGCCGTGCATCAGGCCCGCATTGAGGCGGTCGCGCAGGCCGGCATTTAAGCCGGCCTGCGTGGCTTACTCGAACGGCGTGTCGTTCGGGTTGGCGTACAGCGCCTTCAACTGATCGTTCATCGGGAAGTTGAAGTTCAGGTTCTTGGGCGGCACGGGTTTCTCGAACCACTTAGCGTAGAGCGCCTTGATCTCGCCGCTCTTCATCACGCCGACCATCGTGTCGTCCACCAGCTTCTTGAACTGCGGATCATCCTTGCGCAGCATGAAGCCGTAGGCCTCGAACGATTGCGGCGTGCCGGTCACGACCCAGTCGTCGGGCTTCTGCGCCAGCGTGCGCGCGCCGGCCAGCAGCACGTCATCCATCATGAACGCTGCCACGCGGCCGCTTTGCAGTGTGAGGAACGATTCGCCATAATCCTTGCCGCTGATCACGGTCATGTTCATCTTCTTCTCGTCGTTCATCTTGCGCAGAATGCGCTCCGAGGTCGTGCCCGCGTTCGTGATGACCGACTTGCCCGCCAGATCCGGGAAATCCTTCACGCCCGATTTCACGTTCGTCAGCAGCCGCGTGCCGGCGATGAAGAAGGTGGTCGAAAACGCCGTCTGCTGCTCGCGCGATTTCAAATGCGTGGTCACACCGCACTCCAGATCCACCGAGCCGTTCTGCACCAGCGATGTCCGGTTCTGCGACGTCACCGGAATCTGCTGCACCTGCAGGTCCGGCTTGCCGGTCTTCTTCTTCACCGCGTCGATCACGCGCGAGCACAGGTCGGCCGAGAAGCCGATGATCTGGTTCTTGCTGTCGCGATACGAAAACGGAATCGACGATTCCCGCACGCCGATGAGGATGGTGTTGCTGTCCTGGATCTTCTTGAGCGTGCCGTCGAGCGCCTCGGCGTGCGCGAGGGTCGCGAACAGGCCGGCCAGCGCCAGCGGGATGCAACGCAGGGTGAAACGCATACTTCCTCCAATGGTTGTGGGGCGCGGCCTGTTGTGTTGCGGCCGTCTGTGCTTTGGCTTCGTGGTGATGAATGCGGGAAGGCCGAGTCTTAGTGCTGGAACCAGTTGCGCAAGTCCGCGGCGCTGGCCAGCGGCCGATGCAGCGCGTCGATATGCCGGCGCAGGTTGGTGACCAGCGCTGCGTTGTCGGGGGCGATGCCGCCGTCGGGCAGCGCCATGTTGTTTTCGAAGCCGATGCGCGCGTGGCCGCCGAGCAGCGCCGCCGTGAGCGCGCATTCCGCCTCGCGCGGGCCGAATGCGCACATCGCCCACGGCACGTTGGTGGTGATGTCGCCGCCGTCTGCCCAGGCTTGCAGGAATGGCAGCAGGTCGGTCGGGTCAGAGCGCTGCCCTGCGCTGTAACGGCCGAGCACGAACAGCACCCAGTGCGGTGTGTCGGGCAGCACGCCGCGCGTGCGCAGGTCGCGGTAGCGCACCACGTCGTCAGCGGAATAGAGGATGTACTGGATGGCCGTACGCGCCGAAGCGAGTTCGCCAAAGAAGCGCGCGGCTTCGGTTTCGTACGCCGCATCGGGCACCAGTTCACGCAACGCGGCGGAAATCGCTTCGGGCTGCAGCGTACGCACCGATGCCATCTGCTGCGCAGGCGTGTAGATGCCGACGGCCTCGGTGGTGATCTGGATCACCAGCGCGTCGCCCACCGCCTGCCGCACGGCGGCGATGGCCGGGCGATAGTCGTCGGGCTCCAGGCTGTGCGTGCCGTCGGGGCGGCGCACATGCAGATGCAGCATCGCGGCGCCGGCGTTCACGCACTGGCGCGCGCAGGTGGCTAGCTCGTCCGGCGTGATCGGCAGCGCGGGGTGATCGACGTGTGTCTTGCGCGCGCCGTTGGGTGCAACGGCAATGGCGATGGGTTGCGTCACGATGCGGCCTCCAGCGCGCTGGCGGTGGCAGCGTCTACAGCATCGCCCAGGCGCTCGACAATGGCGTCGATGTCCTGCGCAGTGGCAATGAACGGCGGCGCGAGCAGGATGTGGTCGCCGCGCTGGCCGTCGATCGTGCCACCCATCGGATAGACCATCAGGCCGCGCTGCATGGCCTCGGCCTTCACGCGTGCGTGCGTCTTGCGGGCAGGTGGCAGCGGCGCTTTGGTGGCGCGATCGGCCACCAGTTCTACGCCAACGAACAGCCCACGCCCGCGCACGTCGCCCACGTGCGCGTGGTCAGCAAAGCGTGCACGCAGCGCCGCGCGCAGTTGCTCGCCACGCGCCAGCACGTTGGCGAGCAGGTTCTCTTCGGTAATCACCTTCTGCACTTCCAGCGCCGCCGCGCAGGCCGTGGCGTGCCCGATGTACGTGTGCCCATGCTGGAAGAAGCCGCTGCCGTGCGTGATGGCGTCGTAGATGCGGCGGCTGACCAGCGTTGCACCGATCGGCTGATATCCGCCGCCCAGGCCTTTGGCGATGGCAATGAGGTCCGGCACCACGCCGTCTTCCTCGCACGCAAACAGATAGCCGGTACGGCCCATGCCGGACATCACCTCATCCAGCAACAGCAGCACGCCATGGCGATCGCACACCGCGCGGATCTTGCGGAAGTAGTCGCCAACCGGCGGCACGGCGCCCGCCGTGGCGCCCACCACTGTCTCGGCGACGAAGGCCGCGACGTTGTCTGCGCCGAGTTCGACGATCTTCGCGTCCAGCTCGTCAGCGAGGCGCTGCACGTATTGCGTATCGCTCTCGCCATCCAGCCGCTCGCGATACGCAAAGCACGGCGACACGTGGTGTGCCGGCACCAGCAGCGGCAGGAACGGCTCGCGCCGCCACGCGTTGCCGCCAATCGCTAGCGCACCGAGCGTGTTGCCGTGATAGCTCTGGCGCCTCGCGATGAAGTACCGGCGCTGCGGCTGGCCGATCTCGACAAAGTACTGGCGTGCCAGCTTGAGCGCCGCTTCAATCGCCTCCGATCCACCGGAGACGAAATACACGTGATCCAGATCGCCCGGCGCGGCAGCGGTCAGGCGCGCGGCCAGTTCTTCCGCCACGTCCGTCGTGAAGAACGACGTGTGCGCATACGCCAGTGCCCGCACCTGCTTGCAGATGGCTTCCACCACGCGCGGATGGCCGTGGCCGAGACACGAGACGGCGGCGCCGCCGCACGCGTCGAGGTAGCGCTTGCCGTCGGAATCGATGAGGGTCATGCCCTCGCCGCCGACAGCGGTGGGCAGCGTCTTGCGCGGGTCGCGGTGAAAGACGGAGGTCGTGGACGGTGTCATGGGCGATCGGAATCAGCGTGAGTGGGAGGCATGGCGACAGCCGCTTCACTGCGGCGCGCGCTGCGCACGTAGGCGTGTTGTTGCTTGAGCTGGGTGTCGCTGTCGGCCAGGTGCGCGAGCGCGGCCGGGCCGGCGTAGCGGAACCACGTCATCAACAGCGCGTCGAGCAGCGCCAGCGGCGCGGCCAGCGAATGGAAGAACGACGGAATGGCGACGGGCGCGACGAGCTGCTGCCACGCCAGTTCCGCGCCGGGGGCGATCGCGCTGTCGGTCACGTAGACCAGGCGCGCCCCGCGCGCATGCGCGTACTGCATCGCCTCGATGACCTCCCGCGTGTACGGGTCGAATGTCACGGCGATTACGATGTCGTCCGTGCCGCAGAATCGCAGTGGGTCCGCCAGCGTGTTGCCGCTACCGGTGCACAGCGTGACCTTGTCGTCGAACAGCTGGGCCGCATAGCCAAATGCATGCGTCAGCGCGAGGCAACTGCGCGCGCCCAGCAGATACACGCGGCGAGCCTTGCATAAAGCCGCCGACACCGTTTCCAGCGCCGCGAGGTTGGCGGCCGAAAACGCGGCTTGCATATGCCCGCCAATGGCGGCGCCAATGCGCTGCGCGTCGGACGCGCCTGCAGCATCGTCACCCTGTAACGCGCTGGCCCGGCCGGCGAAACCATCCGCCTGCTGGCGCAACTGGTTCACACATACCTCGCGCAACGCGGCAAAGTCTTCGAAGCCCAATGCCCGTGCCAGGCGCGAGAACGTGGCCGGCGGCAGATCGCAGCGGCGCGCCAGATCGCGCATCGAAAGCAAGGCGATGTCGTGCTGGTGCTTCTCCAGCAACACGGCTGCGCGTTGTAGTTGCGGAGACAGATCGCCGGCGCGGTCGCGCAGCGTCTGGATGAGCCCGTCAAACGTCATGAGGTGGTCGCGTTGATTTAATTGTTTCGTAAGCTAGTTTATTGAAACGAATGAGTCAACCGCGAGTTGGGGGCTTGGCTCGCCAAAGCAAAACGGCCGCGTCCCGAGGGAGCGCGGCCGTGGCGGCAAATAAAAACGGAGGCAGAAGCCTCCGTTATGTGAGTGTGACGTGTGGGCCTCAGGTGGCGGGCGCGTCCAATTGCTCCATGCGGAACTGGAAGAATCCGGCGGCAATCAAGCCCAGCAGGCTCAGCGCCATGCAGGTGCACGCCAGAATCATCACGGCACCTAGCGGCGAGACTCCGCTCATCAGCGGCGTATGCATCAGCGCCGACAGGTTGCCGCCGACCCACATGGCTGCGATCAGCGCCATCAGGCACGTCAGCGCTGCGGCATTGCGCAACCACGTCAACCGCGTCTTGCGGCTGATGCCGTCGAAAGCGTGGAAATGGAAGTGGTGGTGACCGGTGCCAACGAGTGCCATGGAGAGTCTCCTTGTGCGTGCCGCTTGATAGCGTTGAGTCACTATACCGAGACCTGCGACAGTTTGGCGCACTTCGCGCCGCTAGGTATACCCTAAGCTGCGGCGCGTCAAGAGGCTTGGGTATATTTTTTGTCTCCGTGACACTTCGCCACAGATCAACAGCAGATGCGGCAAAGCTGGAGATGAGCGCGCACTCGAATGGGCGCGCAGAAATGAAAAAAGACCTCGCGAGGAGGTCTTTTTTGTTGCTCCGCAAAATCGATTGACCTTGCGGAACGAGGAATTTTGGTGGCCTGGGGCGGAATCGAACCACCGACACGCGGATTTTCAATCCGCTGCTCTACCAACTGAGCTACCGGGCCAGCACAGAAAGGAAAGTATGACAGGGTTTGCTCCCTGTCGTCAAGCGTCTCTGCGTACTTTGATGATCATGCAGCCGGTTCGCCCTTGTTGCGCGACAGCTCGACGCCCAGTTGCTTGAGCTTGCGATACAGGTGCGTGCGCTCCAAGCCGGTCTTCTCGGCCACACGGGTCATGCTGCCGCCCTCGCGCTGCAGGTGGTATTCGAAATAGGCGCGTTCGAACAAGTCGCGTGCTTCGCGCAGCGGCATGTCGAACGAGAATTGCATGCCGCCGCCCTCTGCCGCGCGGGCGGGCGAGCCGTTGAGGTCAGCGCGATCGGCGGCGACGGGCGTGCCCGGCATCGCGGCATTGGCCCCCACCCCGGCGATGCCTGTAGCAGGTACAGCGGCCGGTGCGGCAGCACGCGGCTTTTCCTTGCCGCGTGACAAGCCCTGCTCCACGGCGGCCAGCAGCTTTTGCAGCGCGATCGGCTTCTCAAGGAAGTTCAGCGCGCCGATCTTGGTTGCCTCGACGGCGGTGTCGATGGTGGCGTGTCCCGACATCATGATGACGGGCATGGTCAGCAGACCTTGCGATGCCCACTCCTTGAGCAGCGTCACGCCGTCGGTATCCGGCATCCAGATATCGAGGAGGACGAGGTCGGGCGTTGCGTTGGCGCGGTACTCGCGCGCGCGTTGCGCGTTCTCGGCGACTTCGACAACGTGCCCTTCGTCTCCGAGGATCTCGGAGAGCAACTCCCGGATACCCATTTCGTCGTCGACAACGAGGATGGTGGCCATGCTTTTCCTCTATGTGCGGCGGGATCGCCGTCCGCGCTACGCGAGTTTTACGAACAGGATGGAAACCTGCGCGCCGATGGTGTCGGCGCCGGATGTTGTGCCGGATTGGCGGTTGCGCAATTCAATGCGCGCCCCGTGCTCGTCCATGATCTTCTTCACCATGGCCAAGCCCAAACCCGTGCCCTTGGCTTTGGTGGTGACGTACGGCTCGAACGCGCGGTTGAGGATGCGGGAAGAGAACCCGCCGCCGTTGTCCGCGATTACAAGCCGCACGGCCTGCCGCCGTGCGCCCGAGGCGTCGTCGTATTCTACCGTGTCAGTTTGCAACATGACATGCGGGGCGGGCCGTCCGGCACTTTCGTTCTCGGCCACCGCGTCCTGCGCGTTCTGCAGCAGGTTGTGGATGACCTGGCGCAACTGCGTCGGGTCGCCTTTGATCAACGGCAATCCTTCGCCCAACTTGACCTCGATGACCGGGTGGTCGTGCTTGCCCGGGTGATCGATGCCGTACAGATGCAGCACCTCGGCAGCGAGCGCGTTGAGATCCAGCTCTTGCAGCATGGCCGGCGGGGTGCGGGCGTAGTCGCGGAAGTCGTCCACCATGCGCTTCATGGCGGCGACCTGGTTGACGATCGTGGTGGCGCCGCGGCGCAGCACTTCGGCATCGGCGTCGGCCAGCTTGGGCGACAGCTTCATCTCCAGGCGTTCGGCCGAGAGCTGGATCGGCGTGAGCGGATTCTTGATTTCATGCGCCAGGCGGCGCGCGACTTCGCCCCACGCCACCGACCGCTGCGCGGAGATCACGTCCGAAATATCGTCGAACACCACCACGTAGCCGCGTTCGGTGCCATGCGCGCCGACCGAGGGCCCGGGCAGCCGCGTGCCGCGCACGAGCAGCGTGAGGGGCTCGTCCTCGTCTTCGAGTGGAATCTCCACCTGCTTTTGCCAGTGTGCCGTGGCACCGCCGGCGGCGGTGCTGGCGTCCTGTTCCGCGAATGCCTGTTCGACAACCGGGGCGAAGGCCGCTACCGGCGTGATGCTGGTCAGCGCCTGCCCGACCCACGCCCCAAACGGTTGCTTGAAGATGCGCTCAGCACCAGGGTTGGCGGTCAGCAGTACGAAGCGATGGTCGAACACGAAGACGCCTGCGGTCAGGTTGGTCAGCACGCTCTCAAGATAGGCCTTCGATTGCTCGAGTGCCGCGCGATTCTGCTCCACCGCGCGGCGTGCGTCGGCCAGTTGACGCGTCATCTGGTTGAACTGCTGGGTGAGTACGCCGAGTTCGTCACGCGTATGCAGTTCCCGCTTGGGCGAGAGATCGCCCTCGGCCACCTCGCGCGTGCCCTGCAGCAGCATGAGCAGCGGGCGTGCCAGCTGGGCACCGAGCAGCAGCGCCAGCATCACCGCGATGAACACCGCCAGGAACAGCGTGAGCGTGAGCGTGCCGATGTACATCTTGCGCAGGCCGGTGCGGCCGAGCGCCTTTTCCTGGTACTCCTGATACGCGCGCTGGACGGCGTCGGCATTGCGTGCGAGGGCCTGCGGCACCGGCTGGACGAGCTGCAGGAAGCGCTCTTCGCGGCCGGCGTCGCCGGTGAGGCCGAAGCCGCGCGAGGCGCCGTCCGTGCCATCGCTTTGGCGATCGAGCAGACCGGTGCCGGCCCACTTGTGGGTGGGCGTATTCAGCCGCAATCCTGGCAGGTCGCGTGCGGCCGTGCCGAGCGCCACCACCACGCGCAGTTGGTAGAGATCGTGGTGGCGGTTGTTCGGGCGCGTGGCCGATGCGGGGCTGCTATCGGCTTCGAAGTCACCGCCGCCCTCCAGGCTGGCGTAGCCGCCGGGCGTGCGCGCTTGCTCCAGCACCGCCTGGTTCGGCAGGGTCGGTACGAGCGTGTCGTAGGTATTAGACGCTGTCGCCACCACGCGCCCGCTGGCCGTGAAGACGGTGGCCTCCTGCACGCCGAACTGCTCGCGCAGGCGGTTGAGGGTGATGGCCGTGGCCGACGTGGAGCTATCGCCCAACTGATCGGCGATCAGGCGCCCCTTGCTCTGCAGATCGGCCAGCGCGGCATCCATGGTGGAGCGGCCGAGATTGAGGCCGGCCTCCAGCGCCGATTCCACCTTGATGTCGAACCACGATTCGATACTGCGCGACACGAACTGCAGCGATACGAGGTAGATCAGCACCCCCGGCAACACGCCCACCACGCCGAAGAACACCGCCAGCTTGGTCATCAGCCGCGTGCCGAATTTGCCGCGCCGCGCACGCAGCACCAGCGCCAACATCAGCCCGCCGATGATCACCACCAGCAGCACCCCGATGACGAGGTTGACCTTGTAGAGCAGCGCGAAATACCGGTCGAAGAATTCGGTGTTGGCCGATGCCGCGGCCAGCAGGCCCACCAGCACAATCGCCAGAAAAACGATGGTGCCGGCGACCACCTGATAGAGCAGCCGCTTGTAGCTGCGATCGAAGATCATTTGGCGGGCGCCAGCAGCGAGGCTGCGTTGCCGGGGCCGGCGCTCATACCCCAGCCTGAATTGGACGGCGCGCCCGATGTGCCAGAACTCGGCGTGGGTGCCGGTGCGCTGGCTGGCGGCGCGGCTGGCGTAGGTGCGGGTGGCGGTTCGTTCGGCACCAGCAGGCTGAAGCGTTTCCAGTCGGAGGCAAGGTTCCAGTCGCGTGTGTTGACGGCGTTGATCTGGAACGGCTTGGGCAACTGCGTTACGTCGAGGCGCATGCGCACTTCGGCCTGTACGGTTTCGCCGGCTTTGACGGCGCGTTGCTCGAAGACGCGCCAGCCGCGCACGTGCTGCATGAAATCGACGGCGTCCTTCAGGCGCGAGAACGGTACCTGCAAGCCACCCGTCGACACACGATACTGCCGCGTGAGTGGGTGGTACGACAGGCGCACCACGCGCGTGGCGCTGACGGCCTGCTCGTCAAACCAATACCAGCGGGGGCGGATCAGCTCGAACTCCACCAGGAAGTAGAGCGCAATGCCCTTGTTGACGGCGTCTTCGAGGTTGCTGGGCAGATCGAAATCGAAATCGGCGGAGAGGTTCCAGCCGCCCTCGGCGTATTCCAGTTGCGCGCGGTTGACTTCGATGGTCTGCGCGGAAGACGCCAGCGGCCACAGCACGCAGAGCATGCCCAGTACGCTGAGTGTGATCAGCCGATGCAGCATCTGCCGGAATCGGGCGGGCATCAGCCGGAGCGATGGGCGGAGAGTGGCTGTCACAACGGTCGGTGCATCAAGGCCGTTTCTGGAACACTGCGTAAAAGAAGCCGTCGTGATCGAGCGGCAGCGATGAGACACCCGGGGCGGAACCGCCAGCCCGCGCCGCATCGGGCGCTACGGGCAACAGCTCGGGCAGCAACTGGCCGGGCGCGTGCAATCGTATCGCATCTTCCAGATGGCGTTCAAACCATCCGGCCTGCTGTTCACCTTCCGTCGGGAAAATCGAACAGGTGACATAAACCAACTTGCCACCGGGCGCCAGGCATGCCCATAGCGCGCGCACGATGTCGCGCTGCAGCGCCGCCAGCGCCTTCAGGTCGGCCGGGCGACGCAGCCAGCGGATGTCCGGATGGCGGCGCACGATGCCGGCCGCTGAACACGGTACGTCAGCCAGGATGCGGTCGAACGGCCGGCCATCCCACCATGTATCGGGTTTGGCCGCGTCGCCCACGCAAACGGTGGCGGTCTGGCCTAGCCGGGCGAGGTTTTCGTTGATACGGACAGCGCGGGCGGGGTCGGATTCGAGCGCAACCACGTCTAGGTTGTCGGCGAGTTCCAACAGGTGGCCCGTCTTGCCGCCGGGCGCGGCGCAGGCGTCCAGCACGCGCTGGCCCGGTGCCACGTCGAGCAAGGCCGCCGCCAGTTGGGCGCCTGCATCCTGCACGGAGACATCGCCCTCGGCAAAGCCCGGCAGTTCGCCCACGGGCACGGCGCGCGCGAGGCGCACGGCCTGCTCGCCGATGCGCTCTGCGTTGATGCTGGCGTCGGCCAAGCGGGAGAGGTAGGCGTCGATGGCAACGCGGCGCGGGTTCACACGCAACACCATCGGCGGGCGACGGTTGCCAGCGGCGAGGATGCCCTGCCACGCGTCGGGATAGGCGCTGCGCACGGCGTCGATCCACCACTGCGGATAGTTGGTGGCGGCGACCGGGTCCGCTTGCATGGCGGCGACGAGTTCGCCCTGCTCACGCAGGAAGCGCCGCAGCACGCCGTTGATCATGCCCTTGCCGTGCGCCAGCTTCGGGTCGGCGGAGGCCGCGCGCACGGTTTGGTCGACCACGGTGAAGGGCGCGTACGGCGGTGGTGCATCCAGCAACTGCGCGAGCGCGACGCGCAGCAGATTGGCGGCGCCTTCAGCGGGCGGGCGCGGGATCAGCGTGCGAATCAGCCAGTCGGTGCTGCCGAGCCAGCGCGTGGCTCGGTAGGCGAGGTCTTGCACGGCGCCACGCACAGGCGCGGGCTGCCCTTGGCACACCGCATCGATGGCTTGCGGCAATGCCGTACCTTGCCGCAGCTTGCCCATTGCAACAGCTGCAAGCGACAAGGCATGGGCGAGGGAGTCGGACGGCAGGCGCATCGGCGTAGAGAAATCAGGCGGGTGAAAAGCAACGAGCCCGCGGTGGGCGGGCTCGTGCGGACTGCCGAAGTATAAAGGAAGCGCTCCGGCGCCCCGCCGTCAGGCCGGGTACTGCCCAGTCTGCGCCATCTGCATCAGGCGCGCGATGCGCTCTTCCGTGGCCGGGTGCGTGCTGAACAGGTTGGCCAGGCCACCGCCATGCAGCGGGTTCATGATCATCATCTGCGCGGTGGCCGGGTGCGCCTCGGCGGCGGCAAACGGGATGCCGGCCGCATAGCGGTGAATCTTGTCCAGCGCGGAGGCCAGCGCCTGCGGGTCCCCGCTGATGGTGGCACCGCCACGATCGGCTTCAAATTCACGCGCGCGGGAAATCGCCATCTGGATCATCGCCGCTGCCAGCGGTGCGAGAATCGCTACCGCAATCCCGGCGATCGGGTTGGCCGGGCGGCCTTCGCTGTCGCGCCCGCCGAAGAACACCGCAAAATTGGCCAGCGCAGAAATGGCACCAGCCATGGTGGCCGAGACGGTCGAGATCAGGATGTCGCGGTGCTGCACATGGGCCAGCTCGTGCGCCATCACGCCGCGCAGTTCACGCTCGGAGAGGATGTTGAGGATGCCGGTGGTAGCGGCAACCGCTGCGTGCTCCGGGTTGCGGCCGGTGGCAAAGGCGTTGGGCTGATCCTCTTGAATGAGGTAGACGCGCGGCATCGGCAGGCCGGCGCGGCCGGCAAGCTCCTGCACCATGCGATAGAACTGCGGCGCGCTGGTCTCGTTGACTTCCTGCGCGTTGTACATGCGCAGGACCATCTTGTCGGAGAACCAGTACGAGAAGAAATTCATGCCCAGCGCGAACAGCAGCGCCAGTGTCATCCCGCTGCGTCCGCCGATCATGCCGCCGATGACGATGAACAGCGCGGTGATCGCTGCCATCAGCATGAAGGTCTTGATCCAGTTGAACATGGGGGCGTGGCTCCTGTGGGTCTTGGGGTTTGTGAGTCTCTTAGATCGCGATAATCGCTGAAAATTCAAGCATATTGGCGAGGCTTGCGCGATATTTCGCCGCAGTTGGCGCTTGGGCCGCTCAGCGGGTGGTGAACGCCAGCCGCGCGCCCAGCCCAATGAAAGCGGTGCCGACCACGCGGTCCAGCCAGCGCTTGATACCGGGTTTGCCCGCCACGCGGCGCGTCACGCTGGCCGCCACCCATGCCACCAGGCTGTTCCATGCCGTCGACATGAGGATGAACACCGCGCCCAGGGCCAGGAACGCCGCCGCTTTGTGGCTGGCGTGCGGATCGACGAACTGGGGGAAGAACGACAGGAAGAACAGCACGACCTTCGGGTTCAGCACATTGGTCAGAAAACCCTGCATAAACAACGACTTGAGCGGACGCGGGCGCTGGGCGATGGCCGCTTGCTCGGTCTGCGTGCCGGCGGGTACGTCATCGCGGTCGGGCGGCGCGAGCAGCATGCGGCCGCCCAGGTAGATCAGATACGCGGCGCCCACCACCTTGATCACCGTGAAGGCCACGGTGGACGCCGCCAGCAGCGCCGTCAGCCCGAACGCCACCGCCAGCACATGTATGCAGCACCCGGCCGATACACCCAACGACGACAGCAGCCCCGCCGCCCGCCCCTGCGAAACGCTGCGCCCGACGATGTACGCCGTGTCCGGCCCCGGCGTCACATTCAGCAGAAACACCGCCAGCATGAAGAGCGGCAGATTGACGATGCCCAACGTATTCATGGCGAAGTCCCCCTCTTTCTATAGATGGACGGAGTGACGGTTTATGCGCGCGAATCGAAGCGCTGGCCGGGCTCGATCGCCAGCCCTTGCAGGAACTCGCGTGCGGGCAGGCGTTTGCCGCCCGGCTTCTGCAGGTGCGTCACACGGAGCGCGCCGGCGCCGCAAGCGATGGTGACACCGTCAGCATTGGCGGCGAGCACCGTACCCGGTGCAGCGTCGGCCGGGCGATCAGCCAACGCTTCCGCCTGCCAGAACTTGATCGTCACACCATCGAGCGCGGCCGATGCGCCGGGGAACGGATTGAACGCATGTACCTGGCGCAGCAGCGCGGCGGACTGGCGCGACCAATCGAGCGTGGCTTCGTCCTTGGCGATCTTCTCAGCGTAGGTGATGCCATCGGCCGGCTGCGGCGTGGCATCGAGCTCGCCGTCCTGCGCCAGCTTGGTCAGCGCGTCTACCACCATGCGCCCGCCCAGCGCGGCCAGCGTGTCGTGCAGCGTGCCGGTGGTATCGGTCAGGCCGATGGGCACACGCTCCATGGAAATCATGTCGCCCGTATCCAGGCCGGCATCCATCTGCATGAGCGTGATGCCCGATTCGGCATCGCCGGCTTCAATGGCGCGGTGGATGGGCGCGGCGCCACGCCACCGCGGCAGCAGGGAGGCGTGGATGTTGATGCAGCCAAAGCGTGGCAGGTCGAGCACCTCCTGCGGCAGGATCAGCCCGTAGGCGGCCACGGCCATCACGTCGGGCCGTTGCGCGGCCAGCGCGTCGATGGCCTCGGCGGCTTCCTGCGGGTACTTGCCTGTGCGGCGCAGTGATGGCGGCTGCAGGATTGGGCCGAGGTCATGTGACAAGGCGTATTGCTTGACCGGGCTCGCTTGCAGTTGCATGCCCCGCCCTGCCGGGCGATCCGGCTGGCTGAGCACAGCAACGATGGGGAAACCGGCCTGGTGAATCGCCGCCAGGGCGATCTGCGCAAATTCCGGCGTGCCGGCAAACGCTACGCGAAGGGTGGACGTCATGTGGTGGAGAAACAAAAAAGCGCCACGGACAAGCGTAGCGCATCGGGCTTAACGGTGGCCGCGTTGGGGGGTGTCGGTCAGCGGCACGATGGGCTCGGGCGTGGGGAGCGCCTCGGTCATGCCGCTGCCGCGCCGCTGGAAGAGCGAGAAGGTTTCGTTGGTGTCGCCGGGGCGGCTGCCGCGCCACACCATTTCCCAGTCAGGGCCCTTGGGGCTGCGGCGGTGCTCGGCGGATTTGTCCAGCACCAGCATCAGGTCGCAGGTGCGCGCGGCCGGGTTCGGGCGATGCGCTTCACCAGCACCGCTGTGGCCCAGCAGCCATTTGACGGGGCGCACGCCGGTTTCGTAGTGCATGAGTGCGCGTTCGCTTTCGCCCATGCCGCGCGTGGCCACGCAGATCTGCGCGGATTCCAGCACCGGCTTGATCGCCTGGAACAGCGGGCGGTAGCTGCGGGCATCGTCCACCCAAGGTATCAGCAGGGTGCCCAGCAGGCCCCACACCATGCCAAGCCCTGCCGCCCAAGCCACGACGCCCGAGCGTGCCGGCCGCAGCCACACGCAGACAGCCCACAGCATCGTGATGCCCATGGCCGACAGCACGGCGATGGGGTGGATCAGCATGTCATAGGGCAGCGGCAGCACGCGGCCCAGCATCTTGGCCAGCCAGCCGGGCAGCAAGGTTCCGCCGCTGGAGACCAGTGTGGCCCACACGGCCCAGACCACCAGCCCAAGCACACCGAAGAGTGCCACCGAGGCGCTCCAGGCGCGTGCGCGCCACGTGGGCGGCACCAGCAACAGCATCGGTGCGCCCAGCAGCGCCAGTGCCGGCTGCAGCGGCATCAGATACACATCGCGCAAGACCGCGGAACGCAGCACCACGGCAATCGTCACCAGCACGAACAGCGCAACAACCAAGTGCCCCTGATATGGCAACAGCCATGCTGCGCGCGCCCCCCGTCCGCGCTGCCGCGCGAGCTTGTAGAACGACATGCCCAGCACCGCCAGTGCTGGCCACACCGCGGGCGTACCGGTCAGGAAGATCGAGCGGATCGTGGTGGTGATCGAGCCCTTTTCGCCGCCCAGGTGCGAGAAGCCAAAGAAGCGGCCCAGGTTGTTGACCCAGAACCACTCGATGAACAGGTCCGGCGATTCGCGCCAGAAGATGACCGGCCAGATCAGCAGCCAAGGCAGCGCCACCAGCAGCGAGAGGCCATAGAAGCGCCACGCCTGGCGGCTGCGGAAATCGGGCAGCAACGCCATGGCCGCCAGCAAGGTCAAGGCGAACAACCCCGGCACGAGCACGCCTTTGCCCAGGAAGGCCACGCCGATGCCGGTGCCGAACCACAACGCCGGGCGCAGCACGTTGACGCCTTCTGCGCCGCCGGTCTCGCTCTCTTTCACAAAGCGCACGAGGCCATACAGCGCCATCGCCGTGCCCGCCAGTTGCGGCACATCGGCAATGAACTTGTGGACGTGCTCCACCAGACCGATGCACCCGGCAAACAGCAGCAGCGCACCCAGGGCGTAGTCCCGCAATGCGGCGCCGCCGGCATCCAGACCGGCTTCGCGGCGCGCGGCCAGCGTCAGCCCGGGCCGGCCGCGTGTCAGATCCGCACCGATGCGCAGGCGCCAGTCACGCGCTTCCGTGCGCAGCAGGCGGCCCGTGCACCAGACCGCCCAGCACGTCAGCGCCATCCAGAACAGCACGGCCACGCGCACGGCTTCGTGCGGCGGCATATCCGGCAGCGCCAGTGCGGCCAGCGCACCGGTCCAATACATCAACGGCGGCTTTTCGACGAACGGCTCGAAGGCGACGTTCGGAATGACCCAATCGCCGCGCTCGATGATGTTGAGCACCACGCCGAACGAATACGGCTCGTCTGCCTTCCACGGCGCCCGCCAGAACGTACCCGCGACAAAGTACGCGCACAGCATCAGCACGACGACGGTGCGCCAATGCCGCACCAGCAGTGCCGGCAGGCGGCGCGTGCGGCTGTTCACGCCAGCGTCGTCGGTGGCGGCGGTCGGCATCAGCAGGACGGGGCCGGCTTGCGCGTCGGCGTCGGCGGACATGGACGGCGGATCAACGTTGATGCGCTACGTCGCGCTGATGCTTCTTGAGCTTGGAGCGGATGCGCGTCTGCTTGAGCGGCGAGAGGTATTCGACAAACACCTTGCCCATCAGGTGGTCCATCTCGTGCTGAATGCACACGGCCAGGAGGCCGTCAGCGTCGAGTTCAAAGGTCTCGCCCTTTTCATTGAGGGCACGCACGCGCACACGGTCCGGGCGCTCCACCTTGTCGTAGATGTCGGGCACCGACAGGCAGCCCTCGTCCCATACCTTGTGTTCATCGCTTGCCCAGACAATCTCCGGGTTGATGAGCACGAGCAGTGCATCGCGCGATTCCGAGACGTCGATGGTGATCACGCGCTCATGCACGTCGACCTGCGTGGCGGCCAGGCCCACGCCCGGTGCCTCGTACATGGTCTCGGCCATGTCGGCCACCAGTTTGCGAATGCGGTCGTCCACGACGGCCACGGGTTTGGCCACTTTATGCAGCCGCGGATCAGGGTATTGCAGGATATTCAGTAGGGCCATGATGCTTGGCAACAACGGTTGCAGAAGGCCACGCTAACGAGGGGTTGCCTTCAATTGCGGTCGCTTGGAATGTCATGCAGAATCGGGGGCGCTATCCGCCACATGGCTTAGGAAAAAGCCTGACGAATGTTCGATGCCTTACCCCTCCAACTGCAACGCAGAATGCGCGCAGCAGCGGCGGTCAGGCGTCAGACAGGCACGCGGACCACTCGCCGATTCTTTAAAGAATAATGCGCCATCGTAACACACCGATGCTCTTCAAGTTCGCCACGCAATCTGCTACGAAAGCGCGCCAGCCTTACGTTTGCGCCCTGTCGGCAGTTGCCGCGGCAGCGCTGTTCTGTACGGGCGCCGCACACGCCGCTGAGCGTACTGTGTCTCCAGAACAACAGGCGCAGGCAAGCGCGGCTGCGCAGGCGGGGATCCCCGAATCGGAGCTCGCCGCCAACGCGCCCGCCCAATACACCGTGCGCCGTGGCGATACGCTGTGGGCGATCTCCGGCAAGTTCCTCAAGCGGCCCTACCGCTGGCCCGAGCTGTGGGGCATGAACCGCGAGCAGATCCGCAACCCGCACCTGATCTACCCGGGGCAGATTCTGTATCTGCACCATGCGAATGGCCGCGCGTGGCTGTCCAGCTCGCCGGCTTCGGCGGACGGCAGCACGGTGCGCCTGTCGCCGCACACGCGCGTGGTGGGGCAGGATGGCGACGCCATCTCCAGCATCCCCGCCGCTGCGATCGAGCCCTTCCTCACGCAGCCCATTGTCGTTGACGAGAAAACGCTGGCCACCCCGGCGCGTATCTTCGGACTGCCCGAGAACCGCGTTTACCTGGGCAAGGGCGAGACTGCCTACGCACGTGGCTTGCCCGGCGATGAAAGCGGCTTGGCCGGCGCCGAGTGGCAGGCCTATCGCCCGGTCAAACCACTGAAAGACCCGGTCACTGGCCGCGTTCTTGGCTACGAAGCGGATTTCCTGGGCACGCTGCGCGTGGTGCGCGCCGCCACGGGCCCGCAAGCCGTGACCAAGATGGAGGTGCTGTCCTCCAAGGAAGAGATGGGCGTCGGCACGCAACTGATGCCGTTGCCGCCGCGCGTGCCGGTGCGTTATGTGCCACATGCGCCGGAAGGGAATGTGCACGGCGTGGTCGCCAAGGTGACGGGCGGCGTGCGGTTCGGTGGCGCTGATCAGGTGGTCGTGCTGAACATCGGCAGCCAGCAGGGGCTGGAGCCGGGGCATGTGCTGGCGCTTTCGCGTGCAGGTGGTGTGGTCAAGGACCCGACTGCCGGCAACGAGCGCGTGCAATTGCCGGAAGAGCGCTACGGCCTGGCATTCGTGTTCCGCGTGTTCCCGCACGTGGCCTATGCGCTGGTGACGGATGCATCGAACACCGTGGAAGTTGGCGACGCTGTCAACAACCCCATGACCCAACCCTGAACTGTCTACCCGTAGTCCTGATTTGACCGATGCTTCACAGGCCGCGGCACACGCCGCGGCCGATGCCACCGATTCCCTCTCCTGCACGCGCGATCCGGCCGAACTGGCTGCGTGGCTGCGTCTGACCGAAACCCCTGGTGTTGGCCCCGTGGCCGCGCGGCAGTTGCTGGCCGCGTTCGGCTTGCCGCAAGACATCTTTGCCCAGCCGTATGCGGCGCTCGCCAAGGTGCTGCCGGAGCGGCAGGCGCGTGCGCTACTCGCTGAGCCGGACGAAGCGCTGGCCGACCTCATCGCCCGCGCCGTGGCGTGGGTGAACGAGCCCGGCAATGCCATCTTCACGCTGGCCGATCGCGGCTACCCGCCTCGCCTGCTCGAATTGCCCGACCCGCCGACCCTGCTCTACGTCAAGGGCGATGCGTCGTTGCTGCGGGCGGCGGCGGTCGGCGTGGTGGGGGCGCGCAGTGCCACGGCGGCCGGCATCGACAACGCGCGGGCGTTTGCGCAGGCCCTGTCCGCCGCCAGCGTGACGGTGGTCTCGGGCCTGGCGCTTGGCATTGATGCTGCCGCGCACGAGGGCGGCCTGGCTGGGCCGGGCAGCACCGTCGCTGTGGTCGGCACAGGGCTCGATATTGTTTACCCGGCGCGCAACCGCGCGCTGGCGCATCGCATTGCCGAAGCGGGCGTCATCATCTCTGAATACCCGCTGGGCATGGGCGCGCGTGCGGAAAACTTCCCGCGCCGCAATCGTCTGATTGCCGGGCTGGCGCGTGGGCTGCTGGTGGTGGAGGCGGCGGCGCAGTCCGGTTCGCTCATCACGGCGCGGCTGGCGGCCGAGCAAGGGCGCGATGTGTTTGCGATTCCGGGGTCGATCCATTCGCCTTTGGCCAAGGGGTGCCACCTGCTGATCAAGCAAGGGGCCAAGCTGGTGGAAACCGCCGCAGACATCCTCGACGAGCTGGGCTGGGGGCGTGCAGCCACGCCGGCAAAACGTGCCGCACGCGTTGCGCCGGCCGAGGCTCCATCCTCAGCGTCGGCACCCGCTCCCCGTTCTGCGCCGAGTGCCGCTGAAACCACGTTGCTGGATGCGCTTGGTTTCGACCCCGTCGATCTGGACACCCTTTGCGAGCGCACTGGCCAAGCGGCAGCCGCGCTGTCAGCGCAACTCCTGGCGTTGGAGTTGGACGGCCGCATCGAGCGGCAGCCCGGCGGGCGCTTCCTGCGGCTTCCGTGAAAGCGTGCCTACAATAGGCGCGACCTATTCGTCGCCCATGGCGCTTTCACCCATGCCGCTGTTTTCCCCCGATACCGACGCCGCCACGCTGCACGAACGCATCCGCGACGGGCAGTTGCTGGTCGCGTGTCTGTGCGCCGAGTGGTGCGGCACGTGCCGCAGCTACCGCGCCACATTCACCGAACTGGCGGCGCGTCATCCGGAATGCTGCTTTGTCTGGGTGGACGTGGAAGACCACCCAGACGCCCTGGGCGATTTCGATGTCGAAAACTTTCCGACCCTGCTGGTGCAGCGAGGGAGCGATGTGTTGTTTTTCGGCCCGGTCTTGCCGCATGCAGGCATTGTTGAGGGATTGCTTTCGCGTGACCTGCACGACGCCCGACCCGTAACAGCGGCGCCCGACTTGCGAAGCTGGTTGCTGGAATTGGCGTGATGGCGGGGCTTGACAGCGCCGTGCGATGCATGCGCCACTCTATTGCGCCTGAAAAGGAACCGCGCTTATGATTGGCGGCCAAATTTGGGGTGGGCGCGTTGCGCGACCACCTCGGCGCGTGCTTTGAATAGCGTCCGCGGGACTTGAAGTCGGCGGGCGTTGCCATAAGACTCTACAAAACCCACGCGAATGGCCGCTATAGAAAGCGACCTCTTGTTTACCTGATTGCTTGCGATCGCCAGAATCCGCTCACATGTCCAAGGCTCTCATCATTGCCGAAAAACCGTCGGTCGCCGCTGATATCGCGCGCGCGCTGGGTGGCTTCACCAAGCACGACGAGTACTTTGAGAGCGACGACTACGTCCTCTCCTCGGCGGTTGGCCACCTGGTCGAAATCGCAGCCCCCGACGAATACGAAGTCAAGCGCGGCAAATGGAGCTTCGCCCACCTGCCGGTGATTCCGCCGCACTTTGATCTGCGCCCGATCGCCAAGTCGGAGTCGCGCCTGAAGGTGCTCACGCGTCTCATCAAGCGCAAGGACGTCACCAGCCTCATCAACGCCTGTGACGCGGGGCGCGAAGGTGAGCTGATCTTCCGCCTGATCGCGCAGCATGCGAATACCAAGCTGCCGATCCAGCGCCTATGGCTACAGTCGATGACGCCGCAGTCCATCCGCGATGGCTTTACCCGCCTGCGCAGCGATGACGATATGCGCCCGCTGGCCGATGCTGCGCGCAGCCGTTCGGAAGCCGACTGGCTGGTCGGCATCAACGGCACGCGCGCCATGACGGCCTTCAACAGCAAGGGCGGCGGTTTCTTCTTGACCACCGTGGGCCGCGTGCAGACCCCGACGCTGTCGATCGTGGTGGAGCGCGAAGAGAAGATCAAACGCTTCGTGCCGCGCGATTACTGGGAAGTGCGCGCCGAGTTCATCGCTGCGGCTGGCCTGTACGAAGGCCGCTGGTTCGACCCGAAGTTCAAGAAGAACGAGTTCGACCCCGAGCAACGCGATTCGCGTCTGTGGAGCGAGGCTGAAGCCAAGAGCATCGTCGCTGCCTGCCGCGACAAGCCGGGCACCGTCACGGAAGAATCGAAGCCGTCGACCAACATGTCGCCGGCGCTGTTCGACTTGACGAGCCTGCAGCGCGAGGCCAACAGCCGCTTCGGCTTCTCGGCCAAGAACACGCTGGGGCTGGCGCAGGCGCTGTATGAAAAGCACAAGGTGCTGACGTATCCGCGTACCGATTCGCGCGCGCTGCCCGAAGACTACATGGGCACGGTCAAGCAGACGCTGGACATGCTGGGCGAGAGTTCGCCCAACTATCTGACGCACGCGAAGAAGATCCTCGCTAACCAATGGGTCAAGCCGAACAAGCGGATCTTCGACAACAGCAAGATCAGCGATCACTTCGCCATCATCCCGACGCTGCAGGCGCCGAAGAACCTGTCGGAGCCTGAGCAGAAGCTGTACGACCTGGTGGTGCGCCGCTTCCTGGCGGTGTTCTTCCCGGCGGCGGAATACCTCGTCACCACGCGGATTACCGAGGTGGCCGGCCATCATTTCAAGACCGAAGGCAAGGTGCTGGTGAATCCGGGCTGGCTGGTGGTCTATGGCCGTGAGTCGCAGGGCGAGGATGCCAACCTCGTGCCGGTTGCCAAGGACGAGAAGGTCAAGACCGACAAGGTCGAGCCGGTCGGCCTGACCACCAAGCCGCCCGCACGCTACAACGAAGCGACGCTGCTTTCGGCCATGGAAGGCGCCGGCAAGCTGGTCGACGACGACGCGCTGCGCGAAGCCATGGCCGGCAAGGGCTTGGGTACGCCAGCCACGCGCGCGGCCATCATCGAAGGCTTGCTGACGGAAAAGTACCTGCTGCGCGAAGGCCGCGAGCTGATCCCGACCGCCAAGGCGTTCCAGCTGATGACGCTGCTGCGCGGCCTGGGCGTGGAAGAGCTCACGCAGGCCGAGCTGACGGGCGGCTGGGAGCACAAGCTCTCGCTCATCGAGCGCGGCCAGCTCGCGCGCGACGAATTCATGCGCGAGATCGCGCAGATGACGCAGCAGATCGTCAAGCGCGCCAAGGAATACGACAGCGACACCATCCCCGGCGACTACGCGACGCTGGCCACGCCGTGCCCGCAGTGCGGCCACGTGGTCAAAGAGAACTACCGCCGCTTCGCCTGCAGCCACTGCGACTTCTCGATCAGCAAGATTCCGGGCGGCCGCCAGTTCGAGCTGGATGAGGTGGAAGAGCTGCTGATCAACAAGACCATCGGCCCGCTGCAGGGCTTCCGCAGCAAGATGGGCCGGCCGTTTGCGGCCATCCTCAAGCTGGCGCAGGAAGACGGCCATTGGAAGATGGAATTCGACTTCGGCCAGAACGATGAAGACGACGGCGAGCCGGTGGATTTCTCCGGCCAGGAAAGCGTCGGCCACTGCCCGAAGTGCAACGGCAACGTGTTCGAGCACGGTTTGAAGTACGTGTGCGAAAACGCGGTGGCGCAGCCCAAGACCTGCGACTTCACCACCGGCAAGATCATCCTGCAGCAGGAGATCAGCCGCGAGCAGTTGCACAAGCTGCTGAGCGAGGGCAAGACGGACCTGCTGACCGGCTTCAAGTCGGCGCGCACGGGCCGCAACTTCAAGGCGTTCCTGGTCAAGCAGCCGGACGGCAAGATCGGCTTCGAGTTTGAGCCGCGCGGCGAAGGCAAGGGCAAGCCTGGCGCCAAGACTGCTGCGAAGAAGACGACGGCTGCCGCCAAGACCCCGGCTGCCAAGAAGGCCCCGGCCAAAACGGCAAGCAAGACTGCCGCCAAGAAAGCACCGGCGCGCAAGAAGGCCGCCGAAGCTGAGACAGACGAAGAAAGCACCAGCGAAACCTGATCGCGCTTCGCCAGTACCAACGCAAACGGGAGGACAGTGTCCTCCCGTTTTGTTTGAGCGTTACGGTTGCTGCTTACGCGGCTTCGCTCAAGCCCCGGCCGGCACGCGCCTCGCTGTGCTTGACCTCCATCGCTTGGGCCAGCATGTAATCGATGAACGTGCGCACCTTGGTAGGCAAGAATTTGCGGCTCGGATACACCAGCGACAGCGACCGATGCGGCAGCTTGTAGTTGGGCAGCACACGCACGAGGCGCCCCGATTCCAGATCCGGCCGCGCCATGTACGACGACAGAATCGCGATGCCCATGTCAGCCAGCACGGCGCGGTGCATCAGCTCCGCGTTGCTCGTCACCAGCGATGGCTGTACCGGCACCGAAATCGATTGGCCGTCGGGCGTGGACATCTCCCACTCGTGGCGCAGTTGCGGGTGCCACATGGCAATGACACGGTGCTCGGCGATGTCTTCGGCGCGCTGCGGCGTGGAGTGCTGGCGCAGGTAGGCAGGCGTCGCGGCCATGATCATCTCGGCGGAGATCATGCGGCGCGCCACCAGGTGCGAGCCCAGGCCCAGTTCCGACACCATGATGCCGACGTCGCGGCCGTCTTCCACGATGTCGATCGGGCGATCGGACAGCGCTACGTCAAACGTGACTTCCGGGTAGAGCTGCTGGAAGCGCGCCAGCAGCATCGGCAGCACATGCAGCCCGAACATGACCGGCGCGACGATGCGCAGGCCACCGACCAGCGCCTGGCTGCGCGATGTGGCCAGCGATTCCGCCTCATCAATGTCAAGCAGGATCTGCGCGCAGCGCTGCAGATAGGTTTCGCCCACGTCCGTCAGCGACAGGCTGCGGGTGGTGCGATTGAGCAGGCGCGTGCCGAGATGCGCTTCCAGATCGGCCACGTAGCGCGTGACCACGGCATTGCTCATCGACAGATGCTGGGCGGCCCGGGCGAAGCTGCCCAACTCCACCACCTTGGAGAACACCCGCATCGACTGCAAACGATCCATTCCAGCCTCTCACATGATTTGTTGTCGAAAATAGAACAAATCTGCCGACACGGCAAATATTTAATGGTGGTCTAAGCAACGTACTGTGCTCGGGTGCTAGCTGAATGTGAGTGCATGCTTGTGTCATGAAGCGCTTGTAATCGACACTTTGTGCGTTTTGTCGGCGCAAGTAGGCATCCGACTTCTCACCGATTGACGCAGCAGCAGATTTGCGCCGAGACTCTATACCGAGCGGTAGATTTTCGTGGATTCCATCTTGCGCGAGGTCACGTTCTGCGCTGATTTCGGGTGGAACACGGTTTTGCGCAAATCGATGCGGCGGTCGCTGCGCACTCCCGCCATACTCGAATGATGGATGCCACGAAACCCGACCCGCATGAGCGCCCCGGCACGAGGGTTGCCAGCAGGGTCAAGGTGTCGCCCCGCGATGCCGGCAGCCGAGGAGACACCATATGACCATCCAGAACCGCGACCCGGTCCATTACCTGGCGGGCGAAATGCCGTTGCACCGGTATTGCGCCCACCATGCGCAGCAGACACCCGAGCGGATCGCCCTGCTGTGGTACGGCCGCACGATCTGCTGGCGCGAGCTGGATCAGCTTTCCACGCGGCTGGCCGTGCAACTGCGGCGCCTGGGCGTGACGCGTGGCGATCGCGTGGCGCTGTTTCTGCACAACTGCCCGCAGGCCATCCTGGCGCATCTGGCCACGGCCAAGTTGGGCGGCATCGTCGTGCCGTGCGGGCCGCTGTCGCGCCAGCATGAACTGCGCGATCAACTGGCCGATTGCGGTGCGAAAGTGCTGGTGGCCGCGGCCGACCTCATGCCGATCGTCGAGGCCGCGCGGCCCGGTACCGCCGTCACCAGCGTGATCACGACGCGCTATGCCGATCTTCAGCCCGCGCAGCCCGCCTGCCGCAAGGCGCTGGCCGTGCCGCCCGAGTTGATTGCCGCCGATGCCGCGTCGGCGCCGCCCCCCAAGAACAAGCCAGGGGCCGCGCAGCGCGATCTGATGCAATTGCTGGCCGAACCCGTGGACGTGGCCGAGCGCGATGCCGTGACCGCCATCCCAGTCGACCTGGATGAGGTGGCGCTGATGGTCTACACGTCAGGTACCACAGGCCGCCCGAAGGGCGCCATGCTCACGCACCGCAACGCGCTGTACAAGACGGCGGTGACGGTGCAGGTGAGCGGCATCCAGGCGTCGGATGTCATGCTGGCGGTGGCACCGCTGTCGCACATCGCCGGCATGCTGATGGGCATGAATGTGATGCTGTATGCCGGCGCGCCCACCATCCTGCTCTACCGTTTCGACCCGCTGGCCGTGTTGCAGGCCATCGACCGCTATCGCGTCACGCGCTGGTACAGCATGACGCCGATGAACCTGGCGGTGATGGCCCATCCCGATGCCGCGCAGTACCGCATGGAGTCGCTCATCGCCAACCCGTGCACCAGCTTTGGCGTGACGCTGACCGAGGCGATTGCCGAGCAATGGCGCGCCTTTGCCGGCCCGCAATGCCGCATCTACGAAGCCGCGTATGGCTTGTCGGAAACGCATACCTGCGACGCCATCACCCCGGCCGATGCGCCGCGCTGGGGTTGGCACGGCAAGATCGTGCCGCAGACCGAAGTCCGCATCGTCGACCTGCATACCGGCGCGGAACTGCCGCCCGGCCAGTCCGGCGAGATTACGATCCGCAGCCCGGGCGTGTTCCGCGGCTATTGGCAGCGCGACGACGCCACGCGCGCTGCCATCCACAATGGCTTTCTGCGCACCGGCGACATCGGTCAGGTGTCGCCCGACGGTTACCTGCAATGGCAAGGCCGCATCAAAGAGATGATCAAGGTGTCGGGCTACAGCGTGTTTCCGGAAGATGTGGAGGCACTGCTGTCGCGCCACCCGGGCATCCGTCAGGTGGCTGTGACGCCGATTCCCGACCCGGACAAGGGCGAAGTCGTCTGCGCGCACGTGGTGCCCATGGCCGGGGCGACGCTCACGGAGTCCGAACTCATCGCCTGGTCGCGCGACAACATGGCGCCCTACAAGGTGCCGAGGCGCGTGAAGTTCCACGATGCGCTGCCCGCCACGGCGACGGGCAAGGTGCTCAGGCGGCTGCTGCGCGAAGAGGCGCTCGCCGCCTGAAAACAAGACGGCCGCCAGAATTTGGCGGCCGTTTTTGCTAGGTCTGCACGAAGCGTTTCTGTCGGGCAATGCTCATCAGAATGCCGATCCCCATGCCCAGGGTGACCAGCGCCGTGCCCCCGTAACTGATGAGCGGCAGCGGCACGCCCACCACCGGCAGAATCCCACTCACCATGCCCATGTTAACGAAGGCATAGGTAAAGAAGATCAGCGTGATCGAGCCGGCCAGCAAGCGCCCGAACAGCGTGCCCGCATTGGCCGCAATAAACAGCCCGCGCAGGATCAGCAACAGGTACAGGAACAGCAGGATGCCGTTGCCCACCAAGCCGAATTCTTCCGAATACACCGCGAAGATGAAGTCGGTGTGCTTCTCGGGGATGAACTCCAGGTGGGTTTGCGTGCCCTTCAGCCACCCCTTGCCCGTCACCCCGCCCGAGCCGATGGCGATGATCGACTGGATGGTGTGGAAGCCCTTGCCCAGCGGGTCGGTGGTCGGGTCCAGCAGCGTGCATACGCGGTGCTGCTGATAGTCGTGCAGGATCGGCCAGTTCACGCCCGGCGCACAGATGCGCGATTCGAACGACACCACCAGCGTGATCGCCGTCACCGCAATCACCAGCACCGGCACGATCAGCCGCCACGACAAGCCGGCAAAGTAGATCACGTAGATGCCGGCAGCGAGCACCAGCAGCGCCGTGCCCAGGTCGGGCTGTTTGGCAATCAGGCCCACCGGAATCAGCAGCAGCATGGCGGCGGCCAGGTAGTCATACCAGTGGATCACGCCCTCGCGCTTCTGGAAGTACCACGCCAGCATGAGCGGCATGGCGATCTTCATGATCTCGGACGGCTGCACCACCACACCAATATTGAGCCAGCGCCGCGCGCCCTTGCGGATCAGCCCGAACATTGCCACGCCAATCAATAACGCTACGCCCATCGTGTAGAGCGGTACGGCAAAGCGCATCAGCGTCTGCTGCGGCAGGTTGGCGATGATCCACATCAGCACGAACGACAGCAGGATGTTGCGGACCTGGTCTTCCACCCGGCCTGGCATGTCGATGGCGGCCGAGTACAGCGCGACCAGGCCTGTGCCGAGCAGCAGGAAGACGATCAGCGCCAGCGGCCCATCGAAGCCGGTGAAGAGCGACTTGATGACGTTGAAGATGCGGCGCTTGTCCAGCTTATCCATGGGGTTCTCCAAGCGCGTGAATCAGGGCGTGGCCGGCGCCGGCTTGGGCGTCGGCTTCTGCACCGGCTTTGGTGCGGGTTTGTTGCCTGGTTTAGCCTCTTTCACGCCCTTGGGGGCGGTCGTGGGCGTCGAGGCCGGCGCTGCGGCGTTGCCGCGTCCGCGCGGTGGCAGTTCCGGGGCGGGCTGCGCATGCGACAGCGCTTGCAGCACCTGGGCATCCAGCGTGGCCGGTGCAACAGCCTCGGCGCTCGTGCCGGCCTCGCGCAAGGCGGGCGCCACCAAGTCTGGCGACATCGACGGTGTGGTGCGCGGTGCGCTGGCCGCAGCCGACGATGCTGCGGGCGCCGAAGCGCTTGTCGCGCCACTCGAAGCGGACGCCGTCACCGCCGAAGCCGCCGCAACATCCGAAGCCGCCTGCGCAGCCGCTTCCGCTGCGGCTTGCGGGGTGGCGGTGGCACTGGCAATGGTGGCCGTCTTGCCGGTCGAGAACACGCTCGGCGTACTCACCGGCGGTTGCGGCTGCGGCTTGGGTGCTGTGGCGGCCAGTTCCGCGGGCCACTTGCCCGTCAGGTAGTAGTCCATGACCGCACGGGCGATCGGCGCGGCCGACGTGGCGCCAAAACCGGCGTTCTCGACGATCAGCGCCAGCGCGATCTTCGGGTGGTCGGCCGGGGCAAATGCCTCGAACAGCGCATGGTCGCGCTTGGTTTCGGGCAGCGCGTGGTGGCTGTACTTTTCGTTCTTGCCCAGGGAGTACACCTGCGCCGTCCCGGTCTTGCCCGCAGACACATACTGCGCGCCGATGAACGCCTTGGCTGCCGTACCCGCCTGGTTCACGCCCACCATGGCGTGCTTGATCACGTCGATGTTCGCTTGCTTGAGCGGAATGCGGTAGCTCTCGGTCGGCACCGTCAGCGCGCGTGCCTTGGACAGCGAATCTTCAACAGCCTTCACCAGGTGGGGCTTCATCACTACGCCGTTATTGGCCAGCGTCGACACCGCGTGCGCGAGCTGCAGGATGGTGAAGTTGTTGTAGCCCTGGCCGATGCCCAGCGAAATCGTTTCACCGTCGTACCACTTCTGCTGCTCCGGGCGCTTGTAGGCTTTGCGCTTCCAGTCGGTGGACGGCAGGATGCCAGTGCGCTCGCCCTCGATGTCGATGCCCGTGACTTGCCCGAAGCCCAGCGGCTTCATGAAATCGTGGATGGCATTGACGCCCATGTCATTGGCGAGCTTGTAGTAGTACGTGTCGCACGACGCCACGATGGAGCGGTACATGTCGACCCAGCCGTGGCCGCCCGGCGCGTCATCGCGGAACGTGTGATTGCCCAGCGTGAACGAGCCCGGATCGGCCATGCCCCATTGCGGCGTGCGCTTGCCCAGTTCCAGCGCGGCGAGCGCCATGAACGGCTTGTAGGTCGAGCCCGGCGGATACGTGCCGCGCAGCGGACGGTTCAGCAGGGGCTTGTCAGGCGAGCCGTTCAATTCGTTCCAGGTGGCGGCATCGATGCCTTCGATGAACAGGTTCGGGTCGAACGTCGGCTTGGAGACGAAGGCGAGGATGTCGCCCGTCTCCGGTTCGATGGCCACCAGCGCGCCGCGGCGGTTGCCGAAGAGTTGCTCGGCCAGGCGCTGCAGGTTGATGTCGAGCGACAGGATCAGGTTGTTGCCCGGCGTCGCCTGCGAGGTGGACAGCGTACGGATCGGCCGCCCGCCTGCGCTCACTTCCACCTCTTCGTAGCCGGTCAGGCCGTGCAGTTCGGTCTCGTAGCTCTGCTCGATGCCGACCTTGCCGATGTATTCCGTGCCGCTGTAGTTGTTGGCGTCCTTGCGCGGGTCGTACGTGACATTGGGCTGGCTGTTGGCCTCGCTCATGTTGTCGATGCGGTCCAGGTCGCGCTCGGAGATGCGGCCGATGTAGCCGATCACGTGCGACGCCGATTCGCCCAGCGGGTACTGGCGGAACAACCGCGCATGCACGTCCACGCCCGGAAAGCGGAAGCGCTGCGCCGAGAAGCGGGCGACTTCCTGATCCGTCAGCTGGCTGCGGATCGGCAGGCTCTCAAAGCTGCGCGCGTCTTCCATCAGGCGCTTGAAGCGGCGGCGATCGCGCGGCTGGATGTCGACCACCTGGGCCAGCTGGTCGATGGTGTTGTCGAGCGTGTCCTGCAGCTTGGACGGCGTGATCTCCAGCGTGTACGCCGAATAGTTGCGCGCCAGCACCACGCCGTTGCGGTCCATGATGATGCCGCGATTGGGCTCGATGGGCGCCACCGAGATGCGGTTGTCTTCTGCCTTGGCCGAGTACTGCTCGTGCTTGACCTGCTGCAGCCAGAAGAAGCGCGCCAGCAGCAGCCCGAAGCAGACGACCACGAACAGGGCCGCCGCCGCCAGCCGCAGGCGGAAGCGCGACAGTTCCTGTTCGACGTTACGGATTTCGGTCATGCGGAACGACTCGGACGGCGCATCAGATCGGGCGCGTCTTGTCGACGCTTTCCGGCCGTCGCTGCGGCGCCAGCAGGATGGCGTGCGCAAGCGGCCACAGCGCCGCTTCGATCAGCGGCGGGAGGATGACCTGCCAGTCCGGCAGGTGGGCACCCATCAGCAGGCGGATGACGATCGGCACGGCATGCGCCAGCACCAGCAGCGGCAGCACATGCAGCGCCTGCGACAGCACCGAGAACCACAGCACGCGCCGGTGGATCGTGATCGCAAAGTACGACAGCAGCGTGTAGGCCATCGCGTGCTCGCCCAAGAGGCGGGCTTCGTGCACGTCCATCAGCAGGCCCAGCAGGAAGGCCACCACCATGCCCACGCGGCGCGGCTGGTGGATGTTCCAGAACACCAGCACCAGCGCCACCAGATCGGGAATCCACTGCATGTGGCCCCACGGCATCAGGTTGAACAGGAACGCCAGCACAAAGCTGAAGGCGATGAAGCCCGGGTTGACGGGGCGCAGCAGGTATTGGGGCGAGTTCATGGTCGATGGCCTCGCTTAGCGTTTGGCGGGCGCATCCGCGGTATCCAGCGGATTGCCGTCGGCATCGGTCGGGCGCGGCGGCGTGGTGTTCTCGTCGGGGGCTGGCGCCGGTGCGGGCACATTGGCCTCGGCGGCGGCGCGTGCCGCACGCTCCTTCTCTTCACGGGCGTCGCGCGCAGCGTTCTTGCCCTTGGCCGCTGGCGGGGGCGCCAGGTCCATGGGGGGCGGGAAGCCGGATTCGTACTTCACGATCAGCAGATGCCGGTTGCTGCGGATGCCGGCCACCGGCTCGCAGATCACGCGCGAGAACGCGGTGTCCGCCTTGCGTTCGATCTGCGAAATGCGCGCCACCGGCAAGCCCGCCGGGTACACGCCATCCAGTCCTGAGGTCACCAGCAGGTCGCCCTGCTGCAAGTCCGCCGAAGCGGCCATGAAGCGCAGGTCCAGCGCGCCCGGGCGGGCACCGCCGAACGCCACGCTGCGCAGGCCGTTGCGCACCACTTCCACGGGGATCGCCTGGTCTTTGTCGGTCAGCAGCGTGACTTGCGATTCGAACAGCGACACGCGCGTGATCTGCCCGACCACGCCACGGTCATCGATGACCGGATAGCCGGCACGGATGCCATCCTTGGAGCCGCGATCGATGACGATGCGCTGCGTATAGGGGTCGCGCGCTTCGTAGAGGACTTCCGCCGGCACGGTCGGCACGGCCGCGTGCTGCTTCAGATTGAGCAGCGTGCGCAGGTTGCGGTTCTCGGCGTCGAGTTGCGAGGCGCGCAGCGATTGCTGTGCCTGGGCAACCGCCGATTCACGCAGGTTGCGGTTATCGGTGGCGAGCTTGGTGGACGATTGCGTGTAATCCAGCGCGGCGCGGACCGTGTCGCGCGGAATCAGCACCACGCGTTCAACGGGGTACAGCACCACCGACACAACCTGCCGGACGACGCCCAGCACCGACATGCGGGCATCGACCACCAGCAGCATGAGCGCAAGCGCAAGCAGGGCGACCAGCCGCGCGGTGGCGGACGGGCCCTGTTTGAAGAGGGGCGGCGGGGAGTAATCCATGACCCGGACGCTTTAGATGGACACGGCAGGCGCTTGACGGTCAACGTTAGGGATAACGTCAGCGGCCGGCCGGTAACAGATTGGGTGTGGCGCTGGTGCGGTGCTGGTGCCCAGGGCGGGCGGAGCACGGCGCACCGGCGCGTGACGCATCGTCAGCGGCTCACCACTGCCGCAGTGGCCGTAACGGCCGCAGCGAGTGCAAACAACGGCTGACGAGCGTGGCGCATGGTCCCGTTATTCGTACGAGAAGATGCTGCCGAGCTTGTCCATGCGCTCCAGGGCCATGCCCGAGCCGCGCACCACGCAGGTCAGCGGGTCTTCGGCCACCAGCACCGGCAGGCCAGTCTCTTCGGCCAGCAGGCGGTCCAGATCACGCAGCAGCGCGCCGCCGCCCGTGAGCATCATGCCGCGCTCGGCAATGTCGGCGCCCAGTTCCGGCGGGGTTTGTTCCAGCGCGATCTTCACCGACGACACGATCTGGTTCAGCGGGTCCGTCAGCGCTTCCAGGATTTCGTTGGACGACACCGTGAAGGCGCGCGGAATGCCTTCCGACAGGTTGCGGCCCTTCACTTCCATCTCGCGCACTTCCGAACCCGGGAAGGCCGAGCCGATTTCCTTTTTGATGGCTTCAGCGGTCTGTTCGCCGATCAGCATGCCGTAGTTGCGGCGGATGTAGTTGACGATGGCCTCGTCAAACTTGTCGCCACCCACACGCACCGAACCCTTGTAGACCATGCCGCCCAGCGAGATGATGCCCACCTCGGTGGTGCCGCCGCCGATATCCACCACCATCGAGCCCGACGGCTCCGACACCGGCAGGCCCGCGCCAATGGCTGCGGCCATCGGCTCTTCAATCAGATACACCTGGCTGGCACCGGCGCCCAGCGCCGATTCACGGATGGCGCGGCGCTCGACCTGGGTCGAGCCGCACGGCACGCAGATGATGATGCGCGGCGACGGACGCAGCAGCTTGCTGTCGTGCACCATCTTGATGAACTGCTTGAGCATCTGCTCGGTGACGGTGAAGTCGGCGATCACGCCGTCCTTCATCGGGCGAATGGCTTCGATATTGCCCGGCACCTTGCCCAGCATCTGCTTGGCTTCTTTACCGACGGCCTGGATGGTCTTCTTGGCGCTCGGGCCGCCTTCCTGGCGAATGGCCACCACCGACGGCTCGTCCAGGACGATGCCCTTGTCGCGCACGTAGATCAGGGTGTTGGCGGTGCCGAGGTCGATCGCGAGATCGTTGGAGAAATAGCTGCGCAGAAAGCCGAACATCGAGTTGAATCCTGTTTTCGAGTCATGGGCAGCCCAGCAGCCGGATCACGGTGCAACGGCTGCACCGATGCGCGGACTTCGCGTGGGCTGTGCCATGCGGTCCGATCCTGCTACTGCGCTCCCGGGAATGTGTCGCGGGCTCCGTGGTAATCGGCGGTGGGGTGCCGTGGCACTGGCCATCCTGCCGGTGAGCCGCCCGGAGGGGGCGGTCCCAAGGAACCTTTGATTAAGTGTCGCCAGATGCAGACGGCGACGTTGCCGGGAGGTTCCCGGCCACTTAATCAGAGGGTCCGTGGCTGCACGAAGTCGCCTGCTGACTTAGAAATTTAGTCGGCAATCATACCTTATAATTCGTGCTTTCTGCGGGCATTCGGCGCACGTTTACCTCCAAATTTGCGGCCAATCGGCACACTCTGGGCCCACCTGCGCATGCGTTGCGCGCAGTACCCGTCGCTTGGCCGCCCGAGCACGCTGCCCGCCCGCCGCTGCACTCACTGATCCACTCCGATGGCACTCGAACTCTCCGACGTCAAACGCATCGCCCACCTGGCCCGCATCGAAGTCTCCGACGGCGAAGCCGCGCAGACGCTCACGCAGCTCAACCAGTTCTTTTCGCTGGTCGAGCAGATGCAGGCTGTGGACACCACCGGTATCGAGCCGATGGCCCACCCGATCGAGCAAGTCCAGGTGCAGGCGCAGCGCCTGCGTGACGATGCCGTGACCGAGCCCGACCGCCGCGCCGATTATCAGCAATGTGCCCCGGCCACCGAAGCCGGCCTGTACCTCGTGCCCAAGGTGATCGAGTAATCCGCGGTAACCCGCGTAAACGGCGCACTGGCGCCAGTCTTGAGCCCACCCTATTCGACGTCGCCGGCCGCTGCCGGCAGCCTATCCGAACGTATTCGATGACCGCATCCACGATCAAAGCCCTGTCTGCCCAGCTCGCCGCCCGTGAGGTTTCGGCGGTGGAACTGGCGCGCCATTACCTGTCGCGCATCGAGGCGGGGGCGCACCTGAACGCCTTCGTCCATGTTGATGCCGAAGCAACGCTTGCCCAGGCGCAGGCCGCCGATGCGCGCATCGCGGCCGGCAATGCGGGGCCGCTTGCCGGCGTGCCGATCGCGCACAAGGACGTGTTCGTCACGCGCGGCTGGCGCGCCACGGCAGGCTCCAAGATGCTTGGCAATTACACCAGCCCGTTCGACGCCACCGTGGTTGAGCGCCTGGGTGCCGCCGGCATGGTGACGCTGGGCAAGACCAACATGGATGAGTTCGCCATGGGCTCGTCCAACGAAAACTCGGCGTTCGGCGCGGTCAAGAACCCGTGGAACGTCGAATACGTGCCGGGCGGCTCGTCGGGCGGCTCGGCGGCGGCGGTGGCGGGCGATCTGGCCCCCGCTGCAACGGGTACGGATACCGGCGGCTCGATCCGCCAGCCGGCGTCGTTCTCGGGCATCACCGGGATCAAGCCGACGTATGGGCGCGTGTCGCGCTACGGCATGATCGCGTTCGCCTCGTCGCTCGACCAGGGCGGCCCGATGGCCCGCACGGCCGAAGATTGCGCGCTGCTGCTGTCCGCCATGGCTGGCTTTGACCCACGCGATTCCACCAGCCTGGAACCCGGTCGCGGCGGCGACGTGGAAGATTTCAGCCGCCTGCTTGGCCAGCCGCTGCAAGGCGCGGATGCGGCCCGTCCGCTGGCCGGTCTGCGCATCGGTCTGCCGAAGGAATATTTCGGCGAAGGT
Organism: Ralstonia sp.; assembly: GCA_039592975.1. Classification (GTDB taxonomy): domain Bacteria; phylum Pseudomonadota; class Gammaproteobacteria; order Burkholderiales; family Burkholderiaceae; genus Ralstonia. Next base: position 191,874 of record JBCNQE010000006.1, read on the forward strand.
CTGGCCGATGATGTCCGCACCACCGTGCGCGGCGCGCTGGCGGAACTCGAAAAGCTGGGCGCCACGCTGGTCGATATCAGCCTGCCGAAGACCGAACTGTCGATCCCGACGTACTACGTGATCGCCCCGGCCGAGGCCTCGTCCAACCTGTCGCGCTTTGACGGCGTACGCTATGGCCACCGGGCCGCGGAATACCGCGATCTGGAGGACATGTACAAGAAGAGCCGCGCCGAAGGCTTTGGCTGGGAGGTCAAGCGCCGCATTCTGGTCGGCGCCTACGTGCTGTCGCACGGCTATTACGATGCCTACTACCTGCAGGCCCAGAAGATCCGCCGCATCATCGCGCAGGATTTCCAGAACGCCTTCAGCCAGTGCGACGTGATCATGGGTCCGGTCGCGCCCACCGTTGCCTGGAAATTGGGCGAGAAGAGCGATGATCCGGTGCAGATGTACCTGGAAGACATCTTTACGCTGTCGACCAGCTTGGCGGGCTTGCCGGGCATGAGCGTGCCGGCTGGTTTTGGCGCCAACGGTTTGCCGGTTGGTTTGCAGATCATCGGCAACTATTTTGAAGAGGCACGCATGCTGCAGATTGCGCATGCGTTCCAGCAGGCGACTGACTGGCACAACCGCCAGCCGGCGGCCTGAGGCTCACCCGACCGAAGCACCGATGCGCCCCGCAGTCCGGCAGGAGGCACGCATGAACCACGGCATTCGCAATGCACTGGGGTTGGCCCTGGTCGCCAGTACGCTGTCGGCGTGCATCCCCATTCCGCTGCCGTCGCTGCCGGGCATCAGCCGCCGCCCCACCGCGCCGCCGCCGATTTCCGACCGCGGTATCGATATCAAGGGTTACTGCAGCCAGACCGAGGAAGACGGCTTCCGCGAGCAGGCCACGCTGACGGTGGCCGACAACACCGTCAACGCCATGCAGTGGCAGTTGTGGGTCGGCCGGCGCGGCTCGTGCCAGTTCGATCTGTCGACATTCCAGCAGACCAAGCGCCGCCCCAGCATCGAGCTGCGCGAGCGCAACGGCAGTTGCACGCTGATGGTGTGGCAGGACCCGCGTCGTGTGACGCTGGCGCACGCCAACTGCGAAGCCCACTGCACGCCCGGTATCTACGAAGAGGCGTGGCCGGTGATGTTCGATCCGCAAACGGGCCAGTGCGCCCGCAATGCCCGGTGATGCGCCCGGTGATTCGCACGTCGCTTCGCATGCTGGTGGCGCTGGCCGGCGCCATGGCGCTGCACGCCGTCGCCCAGCCGACGCCTGACGCCGAAGGCGCCCTGCCGGACATGCCGGCCGCGCGTGCACCGTCGTCGGCAGAGCTGGGTGTGCGAACGGTGGAGATTCCGCGTGCATCCGTGAAAGATGCAGAGGACGCGCCGCAAACGCTGACCGCCTACTGGGTCGCTCCGCCGGTCAAGGCACCCGCTGCCGGTGCGCCGGTGGTGATCGCCCTGCATGGCTGCAGCGGCCTGTACACGCAGGCCGGCGCGGATGCGAAGGCGCTCGGCTCGCGGTATCGCGGCTACGCACAGTGGCTCGGGGCGCGTGGCTACGCGGTGGTGATGCCGGACAGTTTCGGCCCGCGCGGCAAGCCGCACGGCATCTGCACGGAGCGGTACGCGTCGCGCGATATCAACGGCGCCGTGCGGCGTGCCGATATCCTGGCGACGATCCGCTGGGTGGCCGCGCAGCCGGGGCTGGATGTCCACCGCATCGTGCTGCTGGGCTGGTCCAACGGTGCGCAGGCGGTGCTGGAAGCGGTGGATGCCAGCCGCACCTGGCCTGCCGACACGCCGCCGATCGACCGCGCCGTGGCGTTCTATCCGGGCTGCGCGTCGGTGCTCAAGCGCTCCGCCTATCAGATCAACGCGCCGTTGCTGCTGCTGGCCGGCGCCAGCGACGACTGGACGCCGCCCGAGCAGTGCCAGGCGCTGCAGACCGCCGTGCTGGCTCGCCAGCCGCAGGCGCGTTTCGAGTTGGAGATGTTTGGCGGCGCGTATCACGGTTTTGACGGCACGGCGCCGCTCAAGGAGCGCAACGATGTCCCGAACGGACGTCGTCACGGTGCCGTCATGGTCGGCGGCGACCCGGCGGCGCGCGAAGCGGCCTTCGCCCGGCTCGCGGCCTGGCTGGCCGCGCCGCGCCCCTGAACAGACGTACGCTGAAACGAACACCTAGACATTCACACCACAACAATCGACAGGACACACGCAACATGCAATGGGAAGTGGTGATCGGCCTCGAAACGCACGCACAGCTTTCGACGGTCTCGAAGATTTTCTCTGGCGCCTCCACCGCATTCGGTGCCGAGCCCAACACGCAGGCCGCGCCGGTGGACTTGGCGCTGCCGGGCGTGCTGCCGGTGCTGAACAAGGGTGCGGTTGAGCGCGCCATTACGTTCGGGCTCTCCATTGGCGCCAAGATCGCGCCCAAGAGCATCTTCGCGCGCAAGAATTACTTCTACCCCGATCTGCCCAAGGGCTACCAGATCAGCCAGTTCGAGATCCCGGTGGTGCAAGGCGGTACGTTGACGATCCAAGTGGAAGGCAAGAACGGCCAGCCCGGTTATGAGAAGACCGTGCAGCTCACGCGCGCCCACCTGGAAGAAGACGCCGGCAAATCGCTGCACGAAGATTTTGCGGGCATGACCGGCATCGACCTGAACCGCGCCGGCACGCCGCTGCTGGAAATCGTGACCGAGCCCGACATGCGCAGTGCTGCCGAAGCCGTGGCCTATGCCAAGGCCCTGCACGCACTGGTGGTGTGGCTGGGCATCTGCGACGGCAACATGCAGGAAGGCAGCTTCCGCTGCGATGCGAACGTGTCGGTGCGCCCGGGCCCGGATGCGCCTTATGGCACGCGCTGCGAGATCAAGAACCTGAACTCGTTCCGCTTCCTGGAAGAGGCCATCAACTACGAAGTGCGCCGCCAGATCGAGCTGATCGAAGACGGCGGCACCGTGGTGCAGGAAACCCGCCTGTACGACCCGGACCGCAAGGAAACGCGCTCGATGCGCAGCAAGGAAGACGCGCAGGACTACCGTTACTTCCCCGATCCTGACCTGCTGCCACTCGTCATCGGTGACGACTGGATCGAAAAGGTGCGCGCCACGCTGCCCGAGTTGCCCGCCGCCATGGCTGCGCGCTTCGAGTCGGTCTACGGCCTGCCGAAGTACGACGCGAGCATCCTGACCGCCACCAAGGCAACGGCTGCGTACTTCGAAGCCGTGGTCGCCGATGCTGGTGCTGCGAACGCCAAGGCCGCTGCCAACTGGATCATGGGCGAGGTCGCCTCGAACCTGAACCGCGCCGATCTCGAAATCGACGCTGCGCCGGTCAAGCCTGCGCAACTGGCCAAGCTGCTTGCGCGCATTGCCGACGGCACGATCAGCAACAACACCGCCAAGAAGGACGTCTTCCCCGCCATGTGGGCTGGCGAACACGGTGCCGATGCCGACGCGATCATCGCCGAGAAGGGCTTGAAGCAGATGTCCGATTCCGGCGAGTTGGAGAAGATCATCGACGACGTGCTGGCCGCCAATGCCAAGTCGGTCGAGGAATTCCGCGCGGGCAAGGAAAAGGCGTTCAACGCGCTGGTCGGCCAAGCCATGAAGGCCACGCGCGGCAAGGCCAACCCCGCACAAGTCAACGATTTGCTGAAGAAGAAACTGGGCGCAGCCTGATGAGCACCATGAACGCACTAGACGTCGCCAACTACCTGCAAGCGCATCCGGCCTTCTTTGAAGAGCACGCCGAGCTGCTGGCCGCCATTCAACTGACGAGCCCGCACAGCCACCGCGCGGTGTCGCTGCAGGAGCGTCAGATGGAAATCCTGCGCGACAAGAACAAGCACCTCGAACTCAAGCTGTCGGACCTCATGCGCCACGGCAACGAGAACGACCGCACACAGCAGCGCGTGCACGCCTGGACGACGCGCCTGCTGGGCGAGGCCGACACGCATGCGCTGCCGTATGTCGTGCAGGATGGCCTGCGCGAAATCTTTGAGGTGCCGGCGGTAGCGCTGCGCGTGTGGCAGGTGGGCGAGGAGTTCGCGCATCTGGAAGTCGCGCAAGGCATCAGCGAGGAAGTGCGCTTGTTCGCCGCAGGCCTGCGCGCGCCGTACTGTGGTGCCAATGCGGGCTTCGAAGCCGCTGGCTGGCTGGAGACCGCTGAGACGATCGAGTCGGTTGCCATCGTCACGCTGCGCGTGCCGGTGCGCGGAGACGCAGATGCGAGCGCCGCGCCCGCGTTCGGCCTGCTGGTGCTGGGTTCGCCGGACGCCCGCCGCTTCCATGACGGTATGGGCACGACCTACCTTGCGCAGATCGGCGAACTGGCCGCTGCCACGCTCAACCGCCTGCGCGACTGAGCGCAGCCCCCATGCCGCAACCTGCTCACCACGAGGATCGCGACGCACCCGCGCCGCCACATCCGCAGATTGCGGCCTACCTTGATGCGCTGAAGTTCGAGCGGCAGCTCTCGTCGCACACACTGAGTAGCTACGCGCACGAGCTGGCCGTGCTGCAGCGCCTGGCTGCGCAGCACGCCGCTGGCATCGACCTCACGCAACTCCAATCCCACCACATCCGCCCCATGATGGCGCAGCTGCATGGCGATGGCCTGTCCGGCCGCAGCATTGCGCGTGCGCTGTCGGCATGGCGCGGCTGGTACAAGTGGATGGCGTTGCGCGATGCGGCTGTCACCGCCAACCCCGTCGACGGCGTGCGTGCGCCCAAGAGCCCCAAGAAGTTGCCGAAAGCCCTGTCTGTCGAGCACGCTGTCGCGCTGATGGAGCACGTGCCCGGCGAGGATGCGGAGACCATTCGCGATCGCGCCGTCAACGAGCTGCTGTACTCGTGTGGATTGCGTGTTTCGGAGTTGGTGAGTCTGGATCTGCGTCACGTCAAAACGGGCGAATACGAATCCGCAAGCTGGCTGGACCTGGAAGCGCGCGAGGTGGTGGTGCTCGGCAAGGGCAACAAGCGCCGCAGCGTGCCGGTGGGGAGCAAGGCCGCTGAGGCGCTAGCTGTATGGCTGGCGGCGCGACCGCAACTCGCCCAGCCCGATGCCGCGATGGAGGACGCGCAGGCGCTGTTCCTCTCGCCGCGCGGCAAACGGCTGGGGCGCCGGCAGATTCATGAGCGCATGAAGCGCAACGCCATCGCTGCCGGCGTGCCGGCCGATGTGCACCCCCACGTGCTGCGGCATTCGTTTGCGACGCACATGCTGCAGTCGTCCGGCGACTTGCGTGCCGTGCAGGAACTGCTCGGGCACGCCAGCATTGCCAGCACGCAGGTTTATACTTCGCTCGATTTTCAGCACCTGGCCAAGATCTACGATCAGGCGCATCCCCGCGCGAAGAAAAAGTAGCGCGCTGCCCCGAGCTCTATAGCGGGGCGCAATCATCCCCAGTCGTATGCAAACCCTGATTCTCAAGCCCGGCAAGGAGCGCTCGCTGCTGCGCCGGCACCCGTGGATTTTCGCCAACGCCATCGATCGCCTGGAGGGCAAGCCTGCCTCCGGCGCGACGGTGGTCGTGCGTGCCGCCAACGGTCAGTTCCTGGCGCGTGCGGCATTCAGCCCCGTCTCGCAGATTCGCGCCCGCGTGTGGTCGTTCGATGAGGCCGAGCCCGTTGACCACGCGTTCTTCAAGCGCCGCATTGCCGCTGCCGTGGCGTACCGCCGCGCATGGGTACACGACACCGATGCCGTGCGCCTCATCATGGGCGAGGCCGACGGCCTGCCCGGCCTGATCGTCGATCAGTACGGCACGGGTGACACGGGCCAGCTCGTCTGCCAGTTCAGCGCCGCCGGTGTCGAGCACTGGAAGCAGGCAATCGTCGCCGCGCTGATCAAAGAGACCGGCTGCCCCAACGTGTACGAGCGCTCCGATGTGAGCGTGCGCGAGCGCGAAGGCTTGGAGCAGATGACCGGCGTGCTGGCCGGCGCCGAGCCGCCCGCAGACCTGTCGGCCACCGAGCACGGCGTGCGCTATTACGTGGATGTGCGCGAGGGCCACAAGACCGGCTTCTACGTCGACCAGCGCGACAACCGCGCACTCGTCGGCGCGCTGGCCAAAGACCGCGATGTGCTCAACTGCTTCTGCTACACCGGCGGCTTCTCGCTGGCGGCGCTGAAGGGCGGGGCGAAATCGGTGGTGTCGATCGACTCGTCGGGCGAAGCGCTGGCCGTGGCCGAGCGCAATGTCGCGCTGAATGGTTTCGATCCGGCGCGCGCCGAGTGGCTCGATGCGGATGTCTTCAAGTCGCTGCGGAACTTCCGCGCAGAGGGGCGCCAGTTCGACCTGATCGTGCTGGACCCGCCCAAGTTTGCTGCATCGGCCCAGCAGGTGGATCGCGCGGCGCGGGCGTACAAGGAGATCAACCTGGTCGGCATGCAACTGCTGCGTCCGGGCGGTCTGCTGTTCACGTACTCGTGCTCGGGTGCGATCGATGCGGACCTGTTCCAGAAGATCGTGGCCGGTGCGGCGGCCGATGCCAAGGTGACGGCGCGCATTCAGCGGCGTTTGGCAGCAGGCGTGGACCATCCGCTGCTGACGAGCTTCCCGGAAGGCGAATACCTCAAGGGCCTGTTGCTGCAGATCGGCTAGCAATTTGTCGCAATTTTTGGCTTGTCCCCGCAAGCCTCAATTGCGAAGATGCGGACCCTTCTTTTCCGCATCACGTCGATGGCATCCAATGCTGCCCATCATGCGACGGGCTGGGCGGCGGGTGTCATTGCCGCCTCCGTTGTCGCGCAGGCTTCCCACACCTCTCTTGAACACCTTGGCTGCATCCTGGCGTTTTGCGCGGCCGTTGCCGGCAGCACCGCGCCTGACTGGATGGAGGTCGCATGGTGGACCCGTGCACGCCGCCTCTGGATCACGCACCGTACCGCCACGCACTGGGGCATTGGCTGGGTCGCGGCGCTCGTGTTGTCGTATCAGGCGCTGGGCCACGGCCACCTGTGGGCGCCCTTGTTGTTTGGCTTCGCCTGCGGCGGCTTGATGCATCTGCTGGCCGATTGGCCCAATCCGCTCGGCGTGCCCTGGATCCTGGGGCGCCATTCCCTGAACTTGTGGAAAAGCGGTCGCTGCGATCTGATTGTGGTGACCTTGGCATGGGCTGCCGCCTGGTGGACATTGCGGCTGCTGTAGCTAGCGGCGGCAGCATGAGTAGTTGCATGGCTTGCTCATTACATCCCGTGAAATTGAGTCTCTGTCCGGTGGTCGTGAAAGCGGCAGCCGATTACGCCGGGTACTTTGGCCGTGTGTGGGGCGGTGTGATTGCAATAAAGGATGTCAATCAATAGAAGTTGACTTTTTGAAAAATGCTTCTGTGATATTAATTGGCGGCAATTTTTGTCTAATTAATATACAAGGAGGCATCTAATGAAAAGATTGGTTTCTGCGTTATTTTTCACGCTGTTTATTTCTGCCTGCGGCGGCGGGGGGGACTCCTCAGGCGCGTCGGAGTCAACGAACCCAGAAGCTGGTGCTGGTGCTGGTGCTGGTGCTGGGAATGGAAATGATACCTCTCGTTCGGTTCTGATCTTTAATCCTGCTGAGATCAAGCGGACGCTTACCGAGGGCGTGTCAAGCGCGATCAATCTCACTGCTACGGTCAACAACCCTTCTGACTTTAGTGGGGCATCGACTGTCTACGCCTATTTCAATGACGATAAGGGTGTGCTGCTGCCGGATTCGAGGTTTATTAAAAACTCAGAAACTAGCTATAGCGTTGTACTAAATACATCAACGATGTTGGATGCCGGCTCGTACCAAGGCGATATCACCGTTAAGTTGTGTCGTGATAGTGCCTGTACCAGCCAGTTCGCCGGCTCTCCCATGTCGTTGCCTTATGCGTTGACCGTCACGCCGGCCGCAGAGACGCCAGTCTTTGCATTGGAGACTGGGGTTGCCTTGGTATCCACTCCAACATGGTCGCGTCTGACTCGCACGCTCGCGGTCAGCGACAAATTTAGTCCAAATACTCAATGGAGCGCCAGCTCAAATCAAGCTTGGTTAACCGTCGGGAAGAGTCGCGGTAATTTAACGCTCACGGCCAATCCGGCCAGCTTGGCAACAAACACAATTAACTATGCAACGATCACGCTAAGCTCACCCGACGCTTCCGCTCATGTGCCAGAGCCCATCAAGGTGGCATTGTGGAAGGGCGCGGCTGCGCCGATGACGACGGAAAAGATTGCGCAAGCGTACAGCGATATTATTGCCGACCCGATTCGTCCGCTAATCTATGTGCATAATGGCGGCGCGTCGATTGATGTCTATAACGTCTATACGGCCAAAAAAGTTGGTGCGATTGTCGATCTCGGGGCTGCCCTCGGAAGCATGACTGTCAGTCCAAACGGTGATCGCCTTTATGCATTCGATACGGCCAACCGTAGTCTGGTCGTTGTGGATCTCGCAACTCTGACCAAGAGTGATGTCTGGAATTTGGTATCTGCGGCGACCAGGGCTTCGAGATTGAAGGCGATTCGCCAAAATGGTGTTGAGATCGTACTGGTTAATGATGGTAGCGCGTACCTGGCATCAAGTGGGGTGCGCATTGCTAGCACCGGTATTATTGGTGGCGATATCACTGCAACGGCAGACGGAAAACGCGTCTATGTTCAAGATGAGGGTTTCAGTCCAGCCACGGTATTGGCCTATGATATTGACTACTCAGATGTCGGCGAAGGAACCTTGCGTTCTTCGCGGATCGCTTCGGCCAGTTTTATCAATGGTGCGTCTAATGGGCAGGATATTGCCGTCAGTGCTGATGGCAACCGTTTGTATACGGCTAGTGGGGCTCCTTACCGCTGTAGTTCGGTTTCTCCCGCCAATTTGAGCTTTATTGGCTCACTGCCTGGTGGTGACGCCTATCCAAACAATATCAAGGTCGGCAGTGATGGCAGGGTTTTCTGTGGAATTTCCGGCTGGTACAGTGGGGCGGACTTCTGGGTGCATGATGCAGATGGTGTCCTGCTGAAAAGCTTCAAATTCGCAGGATATGCAAAGAATTTGATTGAGCGGCAAATGGTGGTGTCCGGCGATGGATTCATTGTGGTTGGTCTCACAAATGACCCAATTTTGGCTATTGTTCCGGTTGGACCTTGACTGATTTTTAAAATCGGTTTTAGTGTAAAAATAGCGTACGCATGGCGTACGCTATTTTTGTTTGTGGTCTGCTATTGAGCACTGTTGTCCTCAATTTTTCCATTGGGCAGAATCGTCGGCGCTAGAAAACTGCGAATTCAAAGACCTCGGATTAACAACATTTGGTGGAAGCCGGGCACTTAAACGACTAAGTTGGAACCGCCGGACGCCACGCGTCCGAATCCAACTCCGTTTGCGCAATGCTTGCGCAAACGCCCTTCATGGGAGTCACCGATGACACTGGATGTGACGCGCCAGGACCCGCGCTACAACACGCTCAAACATGGCTTCAACCTGCGCTGGCCAACCACTGATGCGCAGGCCGCCGGCCGCATCGCCCTCATTGAGAAACCCGACGATGTGGCGCCCGCCGTGCAGCGCATCATCAACGCGGGTCAGCGCCCGACGGTGCGCAGCGGCGGGCATTGCTATGAAGACTTCGTCAGCAACAACCCCGACGGCACGATTGTCGACCTGAGCCTGCTGGCATCGCCTGACGTGCACGCCGACGGCTCCGTGCGCATTCCCGCCGGTACGCAGAACTGGAACGGCTACCTCGAACTGTATAAGCGCCACAACGTCACGCTGCCCGGTGGCTCGTGCTACTCGGTGGGCGCGGGCGGGCATATCTGCGGCGGTGGGTATGGGTTGCTCTCGCGGCTGCAGGGGCTGACGGTGGATTGGCTTTCGGGCGTGGACATTGTCACAGTCGACAAGACGGGCAAGGCCGCTGCCCGCACGGTAGATGCGGCGCACGATCCAGATCTCTTTCGCGCATGCCGTGGAGCGGGCGGCGGCAACTTTGGCGTCATCACCGGCTACACCTTCGCCAAGCTGCCCGCCGCGCCGCAAGAGGTGGCGCTGGCCACCGTGGCATTCGACTGGGCCACCATGACGGCCGAGCGCTTTGCCGAACTGCTGCGCATCTACGGCGAATACTGGGAAACGCGCGGCAAGGACCCGGACACCTGGGGCATGTTCTCGCTGCTCAAGCTCACGCACAAATCGGCCGGGCAGATCGTGCTGCTCACGCAGTTCTGCAACCCCGATGGCACGTGCCGTGATCTCTCCGTCCTCAACGATTTTCTGAACCGCTTCCAGGCTTGCGCGCCGACGCTGGTCAAGGGCCGCCCGCCCGGCTATGGCCCGGCGCACAGGCAGGGCGTGGGGCAACTGCTCTGCTCCAAGCCGCACACCATCGTGCAATACGACTGGCTGACGGCCACGCAGTACCTGAACGGCTCGGGCGCGAACCAGCGCGGCAAGTACAAGTCCGCCTACATGAAGCGCGGCTTCACGGCACGCGAGGCACAGCGCATTTACGCGAATCTCACGCGGACGATGCCCGGCGTGGACTTGAGCCAATCGTTGCTGCAGGTCGATTCGTACGGCGGCGCTGTCAACCAGCCCGACCGCGTTGGCGATACCGCGGTACCGCAACGCGCATCGATCATGAAGCTCCAGTACCAGACTTACTGGACGTCCGCCGCCGATGACGCCGGCCACCTGCGCTGGATCAGCGATTTCTACCGCGATGTCTACGGCGCCCCCGACGTGCCCGCGCCGCACAGCGGCACGCCTTACCCCGGCGACCGGTACGAGGGCTGCTACATCAACTACCCCGACGTCGACATGCTCGCCTATTCGTTCTGGCCGCAGCTCTACTATGGCAGTGGCGACCTGTACGCGTTTCTGCAGGATGTGAAGCGCCGGTATGATCCGAACAACATCTTCCACCACGCGATGTCGGTGCGTGTTTGATGGAGCCCCCAATGACCAATCGCCAACGCCCAACGCGTCGAACCTTCATGCAGTGGACTGGTAGCCTGCCCTTGCTGGGCGCTCTCTCCAAAACCGCGATGGCCCAGGGGGGTGAGCAACCTGCCGCCTCGGGTGCCCAACCCAATGGCGCCGCTCGACAGCCGCGCTTCGCTTACGTCGGCACCTACACGTTCAACGCGCCGGGCGGTACTGCCGGTGGCCCGGCTGCGCGCGGCATCTACGTGCTCGCCCCGCGCGGCGATGCGTGGACGCAGGTGCAGGTGGTCGAGAGCGCGAATCCGTCGTTCCTGGCCGTGCACCCGAATCAGCGTTTCCTGTATGCCATCAACGAGCTGGAGGTCTACGAAGGCCGCCCGAATGGCAGCGCCGAGGCCTATGCCATCAACTCGCACGACGGCAAGCTGACGCTGCTCAATCGCCAGCCGCTGTCGCTGTCGGGCACGAACCCGGCGCACGTGGTGGTGTCGCCGGATGGGCGAACCCTGTGCGTGTCGATCTACAGCGGTGGCGCGTACAACCTGCTGCCGATTGGCGAAGACGGCAAGCTCGGCACTGTCTCCGGCATCTTCAAGGACACCGGCTCCGGCCCCCGCCCCGAACAGGAGGCTCCGCACGCGCACATGATGCTGTTCGACACCGCCGGCGGCCACGTGATCGGCACTGACCTCGGCACCGACCGCATCAACGTGTTCGCCATTGAAGGCGGCAAGCTCGCCCCGCGTGACCGCGCGCAGCTCAAACCCGGCAGCGGCCCGCGCCATCTGGCGTTGCATCCGCAAGGCAAGCTGCTGTATGTCATCAACGAACTGGACGGCACCGTCGCCTGCCACGGTTACGACCCCGCCACCGGCCATGTGTCGGACGAGCGCCAGCGCATCTCCACCACGCCCGCCGACTACACCGGCCAGAAGAGCGGCGCCGAGATCCTGATGCACCCGTCCGGGCGCTTCCTGTATGCGAGCAACCGGAAGCTGAAGTCCGACCACCCGCTGGCCGACAGCGTCGCCGCATTCAGCGTCGATGCCGCGGGCAAGCTCGCGCCGCTGCAATACTGGAGCGAAGGGGTGCGCTTCCCGCGCGCGATGACGATGGCCGCCGACGGCAGCCACCTCTACGTGCTCAACCAGAAGGGCGACACGATCCTGCGGCTGCGCATCGATGGGCAGACCGGAAAGCTGGATCAGCCGATGGTGGTGGCGAAGGTGCCGACGCCGGTGTGTTTGGTGTTTGCGGGGTAATCAACAGAAAACCTGGGCGGTGCAATGCCGCCCAGTTGCAACTCAATTGCAGTAACCGTTCGGCCGTGGGACAATCCCGCGCATGAACACCCTGGCTACACGCGACGCTTTCATCACTTCTCAAGCCGACTCACCTGAAGAGGCGGCCCGCGCCCGCTTGCGTGGCCTGGGCAGTCGTGTGACCGAGCCGCGCGTGCGCGTGCTCGCCGTGCTGATGCAGGGCGCCGATGCGCTCTCGCACCAGGCCGTGTGCGACGCGCTACCGGACGACTCGGGCATCGACCGCGTGACGGTCTACCGCGTGCTCGACTGGCTGGTGGCCGGCGGTATTGTCCACAAGACGGCCGGTGCCGATCGCGTGTTCCGCTTCAGTCTGGCCGAGCACGACGCCGCGCGCGAGGCGGCGCACCGCTCGCACAGCCACTTCCATTGCACGCAATGCGGGCGCGACTTCTGCCTGGAAGCCGCCGAGCCTCCGGCCATGCCGAAGGCCGCCCTGCCCGCCGGCTTCGCGGCCGACCATGCTGAACTCACCATCAAGGGCTGCTGCGCCGATTGCGCGCACCGGGCGGCCCATCACAAGACAGGAAACGCACCATGTCCAAAATGATCCCGGTCACCATCCTGACGGGCTTTCTCGGCAGCGGTAAGACCACGCTGCTCAAGCGCATCCTGAACGAGCACCACGGCATGAAGATCGCCGTGATCGAAAACGAGTTCGGCGAAGAAAACATCGACAACGATATCCTCGTGCAAGGCGGCACCGAGCAGATCGTGCAGATGAGCAACGGCTGCATCTGCTGCACCATCCGCGGCGACCTGGTGAAGGGATTGTCCGACCTGCTCACGCGCCGTGACGCCGGCCAGATCCAGTTCGACCGCGTGGTCATCGAGACCACCGGCGTGGCGAACCCGGGCCCCGTCGCGCAGACCTTCTTCATGGACGACGAGATCGCCAGCCGCTACCTGCTGGACGCCGTCATCACGCTGGTCGACGCCAAGCACGGCAACGTGCAACTCGACAAGCAGGAAGAGGCGCAGCGCCAGGTGGGCTTTGCCGACGCCATCTTCATCACCAAGAGCGACCTGGTGTCAGCCCAGGATGTGGACGCCTTGCGCCACCGCCTGCTGCACATGAACCCGCGCGCGCCAATCCGCACCGCCAACTTTGGCGACACGCCGATCGACACCATCTTCGACCTGCGCGGCTTCAACCTGAACGCCAAGCTGGAAATCGACCCTGATTTCCTACGCGAAGATGGCCATGACCACGATCATGACCACGACCATGCGTGCTCAGCCGATTGCGAGCACGACCATGACCACGATCATGGTCACGGCCATCATCACCATCACCACGGCCATGCCCACCATACGGACCGCATCGCCTCGTTCGTCTTCCGCAGCGACCGCCCGTTCAACTACACCAAGCTGGAAGAATTCCTCTCGGGCGTGCTGAACATCTACGGCGAGAAGCTGCTGCGCTACAAGGGCGTGCTCTATATGGAAGGTGTGGACCGCAAGGTGGTGTTCCAGGGCGTGCACCAGCTCATGGGCAGCGACGTGGGCGGCAAATGGGACGGCGAGACCCCTTCGAACCGCATGGTCTTCATCGGCGTAGACTTGCCGCGCGAAACGATTCTGAAAGGATTGGAGAACTGCCTGGCCTAGGGCTGGTTCCCCCCGAGGCGCTTTTTCCCTTCTTTCGGGTGGCTTCGCCGGGCGCTTTCGGGCAGAATCCGGGCCGGATTTTCTGTCCGTGTTTCTCCGATAGTTCGGTTAATATCGTTCAGCTACAATAGGTCGATTCAGAAGCACGTCGTCCGAAGCACGTCCGACAGGAGAGCAGGCGATGGTGACTAAGACCAAGGAAGGACGCGGCGCCAACGGTGGTGCTGGGCGGCCCGAAACGGAGTCGGCAGCAGCCCAGGCTGCGCCAGCCACCCGTAGGAAAGCGGCAGGGGGCGCCGCTGCGGGAGAGGCAAAAGGAGGCGCGCGGGGCGGCAAGTCCGCCGCCAGCCAGAACGAGTCCAACGCATCCCCGCGCAAGGACGACGCGATGCCCGACACGGCGCGCGATTTACCAGGATCATCTGCAGCAACCATGAGCAGCAAGAAACTACTCACCGAAGCCGAAATCCTGAAGATGGGCGAAAAGGATTACATGAACGAGGCGCAGCTCGCCTTTTTCAGGGACAAGCTCGTAAAAATGCGGGACGACATTCTCAAGAATGCCGACCAGACCGTGAGCGACCTGCGCGAGACCGTGGTCGTGCCGGACCCGGCCGACCGGGCCACCATCGAGGAAGAGCACGCGCTGGAATTGCGCACGCGCGACCGCGAGCGCAAGCTGCTCAAGAAGGTCGAGCAATCGATCGCCCGCATTGATGCCGGCGACTACGGCTACTGTGACGAAACCGGCGAACCGATCGGCATTCCGCGCCTGATCGCCCGCCCCACCGCCAACCTGTCGCTGGAGGCGCAAGAGCGCCGTGAAAAGCGCCAGAAGTTGATGGGTGACTGACGCGCCCGGCACATCCGCCCGCGCATCGGTTTGAATTGGCAGCCCGGTAACCAGCCGGGCTGTTTGCTTTTATAGGTCATCGATCATGCCTCGTCCGCTTCCCGTTACCGTGCTGTCCGGCTTCCTGGGCGCCGGCAAGACCACGCTGCTCAACCACGTGCTCGCCAACCGCGAGGGCAAGCGCGTGGCCGTGATCGTCAACGACCTGTCGGACGTCAACATCGACGCGCAGTTCGTCGGCGATGGCACCGCCACTAGCGCCCAGCTTTCGCGCACCGACGAGCGCATGGTCGAGCTGTCCAACGGCTGTATCTGCTGCACGCTGCGCGAAGATTTGCTCGACGAGATCGCCCGCCTCGCGCGCGAAGACCGCTTCGACTATCTGCTGATCGAATCGACCGGCGTGGCCGAGCCGCTGCCGATTGCCGAGACCTTTACGTTTGAGGATGCGCAAGGCGACGTGCTGTCCGACCTCGCGCGCCTGGACACCATGGTCACGGTAGTCGACGCCCAGCACTTCCTGGCTGACTACGATGCGGCGGATTTCCTGTCCGACCGCGGCCAGGCCCGCGATGAGGATGACGACCGCACCGTGGTCGATCTGCTGATCGAGCAGGTGGAGTTTTGCGATGTGATCGTGCTCAACAAGATCGACCTCGTGAGCGAGGCCGAGCGCGCGCGTCTGGCCGGCATTCTGCATTCGCTGAACCCGCGTGCGCACATCGTGCCGGCGTCGTTCGGCAAGGTGCCGCTGGACGCCATCCTGAACACGCATCGGTTTGATTTCGATGCGGCCTCGGCCGCGCCCGCGTGGCTGGCCGAGTTGCGCGGCGAACATGTGCCCGAGACGGAAGCGCTCGGCATTCGCAGCTTCGTCTATCGCCGCCGCGTGCCGTTCCACCCGCAGCGCCTGTGGGATCTGATGCACACTGAATGGCTGCGCGAACATGGTCGCGTGCTGCGCTCGAAGGGCTATTTCTGGCTGGCGTCGCGCATGGACACGGCCGGCAGTTGGGGCCAGGCCGGCGGCGTGATGCGCCACGGCGGCGCCGGCGCGTGGTGGGCGGCAGTCGATGAAGCCGAATGGCCGGACGAGGAAGAAGCCCGCGCCGACATTGTGGACAAGATGCACGACAACAGTGCGCCCGCGCGCTGGGGCGATCGCCGTCAGGAACTCGTCTTCATCGGTACGGACCTCGATGAAGCCGCGCTCATCGCGCAACTCGACGCCTGCCTGCTGACCGACGCCGAGATGGCCGCCGGCCCGGAGGCCTGGGCTGCGCTGCCGGACCCCTTCCCCGCCTGGGCCTTTGACGATCACGATGACGAAGACTGGGATGGCGACCACGATCACCAACACGGTGACGACTGTGACTGCGGGCACCACCACTGAGCATCGCAACACCCTGCTTCATCGCCGTTGACACCGGCATCCTCCGGTCCGGACAATCCCCGAACGTTTCGCTTTCGTAATGAACCTTCGGGGAGTCGTCATGCCGGTTTTGCGTCTGCTGCGCGCCGCAAGTGTGGCCGCTGTGCTGTCCCTCACGGCCACTGCGCCGGTTGCCGTCCATGCTCAGGCTCCGACCACGCTGGTGGTTGGGCTGTCGGGCGATATCACCTCGCTGGATCCGCACTTCCATAACGTCACGCCCAATTCGAACGTGGCCGAGCACATGTTCGAAACGCTGATCGCCAAGGACGAGAAGATGCGCATGAAGCCCGGCCTCGCCACCGCGTGGAAGGCCGTGAGCGATACGGTGTGGGAAGTCAAGCTGCGCCCCGGCGTGCATTTCCATGACGGCAGCGAGTTCACCTCCGCCGATGTTGTCTACTCGCTGGCCCGGCCGGCCACCATCAAGAACAGCCCATCGCCGTTCACCATCTACACGCGCGGCTTCAAGGAGGTGACGGCCGTCGACAAGCTGACCGTGCGCATCACCACCAACGGCCCGTATCCGCTGCTGCCGAACGATCTATCGACCATTGACATGGTGTCGAAAAAGGTGGCGGAAAAAGCCGGCCCCGAGGATTTCAACAACGGCCGCGCACTGGTCGGTACGGGGCCGTACAAGTTCGTCTCCTTTGCCAAGGGCGACCGCGTGGAGCTGACGCGTTTCGACGGCTACTGGGGCAAGAAGCCGCAGTGGGATCGCGTGACGCTGCGCATCCTGACGGCCGACCCTTCGCGCGTGGCTGCATTGCTGGCCGGCGACGTGCAAGTCATCGAAAACGTGCCGACCTCCGATATCAAGAAGCTGTCGAGTGACCCGGCGGTGTCGGTGTTCAAGATGCCCGTGTTCCGCTTGATGTATCTGCATCTGGATTCGAACCGCGATGTCTCGCCGTTCGTGACCGACAAGGCGGGCAAGCCGCTGGGAAAGAATCCGCTGAAGGATCCGCGCGTGCGGCAGGCGATTTCGCTGGCGATTTCGCGCCAGGCCATCGTGGACCGCGTGATGGAAGGTGCCGCCGAGCCGACCGGTCAGCTCGTCAATAGCGCGCTGTTCGGCCACGTGCCGGGCCTCAAGGCGCCGGTGGCCGATGCGGCTGCCGCCAAGAAGCTGCTGGCCCAGGCTGGCTATCCCGACGGGTTCGCCATCACCCTGCACGCGACCAACAACCGCTACGTGAACGACGACCGCGTCGCCCAGGTGATTGCATCGATGCTCTCGCGCGTGGGCATTGCGACCAAGGTGGAGGCCATGCCATCGGCCACCTTCTTTACGCGTGCCAACAAGCTGGATTTTTCATTCATGCTGGCCGGCTGGGGCGCGGATACCGGCGAAGCCAGTTCCAGCCTGAAGGCCCTGCTGGCCACGTATGACCCGGCGCGCGGCTGGGGCGCGTCCAACCGCGGGCGCTACTCCAACCCGGCGCTCGATGCCAAGCTAGCCGAAGCCCTGCAAACCATCGACGACGCCAAGCGTGACAAGCTCCTGCAGGAAGCCACCGAGATCGGCATGCGCGACAACGGGGTGATCCCGCTGTACTTCAACATCAACGTGTGGGCGGCGCGCAAGGGCTATACGGTGACGCCCCGTCTGGATGAGCGCACGTACGCCTTCGACGTCACGCGCTGAAACCGCCAAGCGATTTGCGGCGCACAAAATCCGTGCGCCGGGCCGAAATCGCGCTTGAAATCCTGTGGGCTGGCGCCAAGTATGGAGTTCTTTGGCCGGCCCGCGTTGGGTCGGCCGGACCCTAGGAACAAGCGCATGGAACAGTATCACGGCACCACCATCGTCAGCGTGCGGCGCGGCAATCAGGTTGCGCTCGGCGGCGACGGTCAAGTCACGTTGGGCAACATCGTGATGAAGGGCACCGCCCGCAAGGTGCGCGCCATTTACGACGGCAAGGTGCTGGTCGGTTTTGCCGGCGCCACCGCCGATGCCTTCTCCCTGCTTGACCGCTTTGAGGCCAAGCTGCAAAAGCACCAGGGCAACCTGCTGCGCTCCGCTGTCGACCTCGCCAAGGATTGGCGCACCGACCGCGCCCTGCGCCACCTGGAAGCGATGCTGATCGTCGCCGACCGCGAATCCACCCTCATCATCACCGGCAATGGCGACGTGCTCGATCCGGAAGGCGGCATTGCCGCGATCGGCTCGGGTGGTTCGTACGCCCAATCGGCCGCCAAGGCGCTGATGGAGAACACCGATCTCGCCCCGCGCGATGTCGTGGAAAAGTCGCTGCGCATCGCCGGCGAGCTGTGCATCTACACCAACACCAATTTCGTGATCGAGACGCTCGAATAAACGCGCCGTCTCTCGCAAACGCGTATCCACAGGACTCCCATGTCTGAAACCATGACGCCGTCGGAGATCGTCTCCGAACTCGACAAGCACATCATCGGCCAGCACAAGGCCAAGAAGGCCGTGGCCGTGGCGCTGCGCAACCGCTGGCGCCGCCAGCAGGTGGGCGACCCGCTGCGCCAGGAAATCACGCCCAAGAACATCCTCATGATCGGCCCGACCGGCGTGGGCAAGACGGAAATCGCCCGCCGCCTGGCCAAGCTGGCCGATGCGCCGTTCATCAAGATCGAGGCGACCAAGTTCACGGAAGTGGGCTACGTCGGCCGTGACGTGGACACCATCGTGCGCGATCTGGCGGAAATGGCCGTCAAGCAGACGCGCGAATCCGAAATGAAGAAGGTGCGCGCCAAGGCGGAAGACGCTGCGGAAGACCGCATCCTCGACGTGTTGATCCCGCCGCCGCGCGACATCGGTTTCTCGCAACCCGAAGAGAAGGATTCGACCGCACGCCAGGCCTTCCGCAAGAAGCTGCGTGAAGGCCAGCTCGACGACAAGGAAATCGAGCTGGAAGTGTCGGCCGGTGTGCCGAGCATGGACATCATGGGCCCGCCCGGCATGGAAGACATGACCGAGCAGATCCGCTCGATGTTCCAGGGGCTGGGCCAGGGCAAGAAGAACCGCCGCAAGATGAAGGTGGCCGAAGCTTTCAAGCTGCTGATCGACGAAGAGGCGGCCAAGCTCGTGAACGAAGACGAGCTCAAGCAGAAGGCGGTGGCCAACGTTGAGCAGAACGGCATCGTGTTCCTGGACGAGATCGACAAGATCGCCAGCCGCAGCGAACACGGTGGCGGCGAGGTGTCGCGCCAGGGCGTGCAGCGTGACCTGCTGCCGCTGGTGGAAGGCACGACGGTCAACACCAAGTACGGGATGATCAAGACCGATCACATCCTGTTCATTGCGTCGGGTGCGTTCCATCTGTCCAAGCCGAGCGATCTGATTCCGGAACTGCAGGGCCGCTTCCCGATTCGGGTGGAGCTGGATTCGCTGTCGGTGGAAGACTTCCGCGCGATCCTCACGCAAACGGACGCGAGCCTGACCAAGCAGTATCAGGCGCTGATGAAGACCGAAGGTGTGGATCTCGTCTTTGCAGAGGATGGCATTCATCGTCTGGCGGAGATCGCCTGCTCGGTGAACGAGAAGGTCGAGAACATCGGTGCGCGTCGTTTGTACACGGTGATGGAGCGCTTGCTTGAAGACCTGTCGTTCCACGCGCACAAATCGTCGGGCGAAACGGTGACGATCGACGCTGCGTACGTCGATGAGCGTTTGAACGAGCTGTCGGGCAACGAGGATCTGTCGCGCTACGTGCTGTAATCTCGACAACCTCAACACCCCACGGGCTGCATCGGAGACGATGCGGCCCGTTTTGTTTGGTGGCTCGCTAACCCAAGTGCAGCAAGGGTTTGCTTAGGGTTGCGTGCGGTCAGGTCCGTTATCTGCTGAGCAAGGTGGTGCCGCAAAGACAATGCGCGCCGCGCACGCCCCGTGTGCGATCCCAACACCACGACAAGGAGAAACGCCCATGAACACAATCCAACGCCTCGCCCTGTGTTGCGTACTTGCCTGTGCCCCGTTGGGGCTGGCCCACGCGCAACTCACGCCCGCGCCCACCGGTGCTTCCGCACCCAGCGACGCCAAACGCACGGCGTATGACAACGCCGTCAAGCAGGCCGATTCCGATTACAAGGTCGCCAAGGACAAGTGCGACGCCATGAAGGGCAATGACCGCGATGTCTGCCGCGCGCAGGCCAAGGCCGATTACAACGTCGCCAAGGCCAACGCCAAGGCAGAGCGCGATGGCACCGAGGCCGCCCGCGACCGCGCAGCCAAGGAAAAGGCCGAGGGCGACTATGACGTCGCCAAGACCAAGTGCGATGCGCTCAAGGGCAATGACAAAGACACCTGTGTGAAGGACGCCAAGGCCGCCTACACGCGTGCCAAGGCCGGTGAAGACGTCAGCCATGCCAAGGCCACCGGCAACGCCAAGGACGTGAGCGAAGCGCGCCGTGATGCCGTCAAGGACACCAACGACGCCAACTACAAGGCCGCCAAGGAACGCTGCGACGCCATGTCGGGCGACGCCAAGACGAAGTGCCAGAACGACGTGGCCGCCAAGTACAAGAAGTAACCCGCACAGCAGTTTCCACACGGGCGGCCCGCGGGTCGCCCTTACCTTGTTTCAACCGATACGGAGGATGCAATGAACTGGGACCAGATCGAAGGCAAGTGGGATCAGGCGAAGGGCAAGGTCAAGGAACAGTGGGGCAAGCTCACCGACGATGACCTGACCGTGATCCGCGGCAAGCGCGATCAGCTGGCCGGCAAGATCCAGGAGCGCTATGGCTACACCAAGGAGCGCGCCGAAGACGAACTCAAGGCCTGGGAGCGCGATACACGCTGGTAAGGCTCACTTCGCGACTGGCCGCTTGCCCAGCTTGCGCTGCAGCGTGCGCCGGTGCATGTTCAGCGCACGCGCCGTGGCCGAGATGTTGCCGCCGTGCTCGGCCAGCACGCGCTGAATGTGTTCCCACTCCAACCGCGCGACCGACAGCGGCGCGGGGTTTTCCATCGTTTGTTCTGCGACCGCTTCTGACACGCCCACCTGAAGTGCCAGCAGGATCGAATCCACGTTGGCCGGCTTGGCCAAGTATTCATCTGCGCCCAGCTTTACCGCTTGCACGGCCGTGGCGATGCTCGCGTAGCCGGTCAGGATCAGCATGCGTGCATCGGGCAGCGCCTGCCGCAGCGGGGCGATCCAGTGCAGGCCGGAATCCGTCCCACCATGGGGCATCAGGCCTTTGTCGCTGGTGGCCAGGTGCAGGTCTACCGTGACATAGGCAAAGCGGGTCTGGCGGGCAAGCGCCAGGGCTTCGCCACCGGTGTGGGCGATCTGCGGGGCGAAGCCGCGACGCGTGAGCGCGCGTGCCAGCGTCTGCGCAAACACGTCGTCGTCGTCGAGGATCAGGAAGGGGGCGGGTTGTTGCATGGTGTTCTCTCCGAGCCGCGCGGGTGACATGACCCACGCGGTCGCTTATGTGAATTATGTGAAAAGAGTGGGTGCGCCGATGATGGGGGGCGCCGCATGTTCCTTCGGACCCTCAAGCGGCAGGCGGAGTTCGGCGATGGCCCCCTGCGGCGGGTTCGGGCGCAGCACCACCGTGCCGCCCAGGCGGCGCGCGGTGGTGGCGGCCAGGTACACGCCAATGCCATGACCACCATGCCGGCTCGGCACGGGCGTGCGGCCCAGCGACGCGCGCAGATCCTCCGGCAGCCCCAGGCCCGTGTCGACCACGGACAGCACGATCTGCGTAGGCGCATCCTGCCCTGCGTCGATCTTGGCGCTCAGCAGTAGCGGCACGAGATCGCGCCCCGCGTGCTGCTGGCTGCGGGCCGCGTTATCCAGCAGGATGGTCAGGATTTGCCCGACGTTCACTGCGTCCAATTCCACGGCCTGCGCGGCCGGTGACATCTCGGTGTGCAAGCGGATGTCCGGATGGCGTAATTGCCACGTCTGCGTGAACTCGGGCAGCCATTGGCCCAGCGGCTCCGGCGCGCCGTCATTGGGCTTGCGCTGCAGGCGGGCGAGCGCCGCGCGACACAGTTCCAGTTGCTGCTCGATGGCGCGCAAATCGTCGCGGTACGGTGCCAGCGGTGAAGACGGTTGCCGTGCATCGTGCTGCAGCTCGCCCGTGATGACGGCCACCGTCGATAGCGGCGTGCCCATCTCGTGCGCCACGCTCGCGCCTTGCGACATCAGGGCCTCGATGCGCTGATCACGCAGCAGGCGTTCACGCGCTTCGGTCAGTTGGGCATCGCGCTCGCGCAGTGCGGCGGACAGGCGCGCGGTAAAGCCGGCGATCATCGCGCTGCTCGCTACAAAGTCGATCCACATGCCGGCCAGGTGGTACGGCACCGCATCGGCCTGGTTCAGCAACTTCAGCGGGATGTAGTTGCCGAGCATCATGCTGTAGGCGGCCAGCGCGTACAGCGTCAGGCCAATCACATGCACGATCGGCAGCATGGCCGCAGCAATCGCCAAGGCGGGCAGGTAGAACGAGACAAACGGGTTGGTCGCGCCGCCCGTGAAGTACAGCAAGGCGGACAGCGCGCTCAGGTCTACCAGCAGCTGGATGGTGATCTCGATGTGGCGCACCGGCCGTTCGCTGCGCATGCGCAGGCCGGTGGCGAGGTTGAACAGGGCGTGCATGCCCATCACGCTGAGCAGCGGCACCACCGGCAGTTGCACGCCAAACACCATGGGCGCCAGCAGCATCAGCACGAGCTGCGTGGCCAGCAGGCTCCATCGCAGCCAGAACAGGCGGCGTAGACTGGACGTATCCAGCAGCGGGGCGGCGAGAGACAGGGTGGAAAGCATGGCGGACAAGTGTAAACGTGCACACCGCGCGGTTCTGGCCGGCACGATGCGTCAATCAGCCGCACAATTGTGCACCCAACGACCCTTCGAAAGACCCCTGTGCTTTAATGCGCAGCACGTTTGTCCCCCAATCGTTCCCGATAGGAGCCCTCCATGACGCAGTCCCGATCGATCCGACTTTCTGTCCGTCTGGCTTTGCTGGGTGCTGGCCTGCTCGCCAGCGCCGCCGCGTTCGCGCAGGTGACGGTGCAAGACGCGTGGGTGCGGGGTACGGTGCCGGGCCAGACTTCCAGCGGCGCGTTCATGACGCTGCAAGCCGCCGACGGCGCCAAGGTGGTGGGCGTGTCGACGCCGGTGGCTGGTACGGCCGAGATCCACGAGATGAAGATGGAAGGCAACGTGATGCGCATGCGCGCTGTCCAGTCGCTCGATTTGCCCAAGGGCCAGGCCGTGCAACTGAAGCCGGGCGGCTACCACGTGATGCTGATGGACCTGAAGCAACCGCTGGCCAAGGACGCCACCGTGCCGCTCACGCTCAAGGTCGAACTCGCCGACAAGCGCGTCGTTGAGCAGAAGGTCGACGCCAAGGTGCGTGATCTGACGGCCGGCAATATGCCCGCTATGAACCATGACCACGGCGGCGAACACAAACATTGATGGCTGGCGGCGGGTGTCGTCAGCCAGGTAAGGACTGCATTCCCATGGCAAACAAGACGCTCGGCACCCGCCAGAAACTCACCTTCCGCATCGAGCCTTCAACGAAGGCCGGCACGGCGCGCCCGCGCAATGTCCTCGTGCCGCTCGCGCGGGGCCGCAAGGCCGGCGCCCACACCGAGGGCGGCCATGCTGAACGCCAGCGTGGCCGGGCCGATGTCCGGCGCGCACTGCGTACGCTGGACGAAGACAAAGACTAGCTACTCAGGTGCGGACGCAGCGCGCGTCTGCGCAATGGCTTCGCGCAAGCAACGCGGGCAGAGACAACCCTGTCCGGGACGCAGCGCGTCGGCGGGCAACTGCGGTTCTTCCATGCACCAGCACGTCGCGTCCGGCTGGCTGCCGTCGCCGATGGCCCCACAGCGCAATTCGGCGCCGCACATCGCGCACACCGTATTGGGCGCCGACGCGCTCACGTGCGGCCGCCTCCTTCGTCGTCCTGGCCGAACTTGTGCATGGCCTGGCGCAGCACTCCCATCTGGTGCGAGAACCGGGTACACGCATCGCACGCAAACAGGTGCAGGCGCAGGCGCAGGCGTTCCCCCGCCGGCAGTTCGCGGTCCATCTTGGCCACCAGCATGCGGTGGGCTTCTCGGCAGGTGGGCAATCCCCAGCGGTTTGGCATCTCGGTCTCGGTAATGCGACTGTGGCGTCTGCGGTTCAGGCGCTGGCAGGCTGATTGCCGAACCAGTGCAGGTCGAGGCACTCGCGCAGTCGCATGCGGGCACGGTAAAGCAGTGCCCAGGCATTGGTCGCGGTGATCTCCAATTCCTGACAGATTTCGTCGGTCTCCAGCTCTAGCCACTCGCGCATCATGAACACGCGGCCCACGCGCGGTGGCAGGCGGTCGACGCACATCTGCAGGACGTCAAAAAATTCGCGCCGCGACAGCGCTGCATCCGGGTTGCCCCAGTCGGAGGGCGGGCTGGCGTAATGGCCGTCAGCGGCAAACAGGCTGTCGAACACGGCCTCGTCGGAGCGCTGGTCGGCTTCATCCGATTCCCCACCGGCGAGTAGCGAGACGCGCACTTCGCGCCGCCCGGAGCGAATCGCATCGATGATCTTGTGCTTGAGGATGCCGATCACGTACGTCTTGAGCGACGCGTTGCCGGCAAAGCGCTCGGGGTGTTCCAGCACCGCCAGGATCGTGTCTGCGACAGTGTCTTCGGCCAGTGCGGTGTCTCGCAACTGCAATTGCGCGAAGCGCAGCAGATGCGGGCGCAGGGCGTCGAGTTGCTCGGGTGCGATGGCCATGTTTCCCCAGGGTGTTCTTCGCTTGCAACGGTTTGGTGGGCACGCAAGCTGCGGCCAGGACCGTACGAGCTTTTCTTGTAAAATCGCGCCTGCCGAAAATGGGCTGCTTCGTTTTTTGTGTTGCAGGCGACATTCGGCGTCCCATCATACCCGCCCAAACCGGATGTCACCGTCATGACCGCTGCTGCTGCTCCCGACCCTGCTGGCCTCGCCCCTGAACTTGCGCCCGAACTTGCCAATATCGCGCCAGCGCTCAAGGCTGAGATTCTTGCCCAGGCCCTGCCTTATATCCGCAAGTTCCACGGCAAGACCATCGTCGTGAAGTACGGCGGCAACGCCATGACGGAAGAAAAGCTCAAGCACGGCTTCGCGCGTGACGTGATCCTGCTCAAGCTGGTCGGCATGAACCCGGTGGTGGTGCACGGCGGCGGTCCGCAGATCGACGAAGCCCTGAAGAAGGTCGGCAAGCAAGGCACCTTCATCCAGGGCATGCGCGTGACCGACGAAGAGACCATGGAAGTGGTCGAATGGGTGCTCGGCGGTGAAGTTCAGCAGGACATCGTCATGCTGATCAACCAGTACGGCGGCCAAGCGGTCGGCCTGACCGGCAAGGACGGCGGCCTGATCCGCGCCAAGAAGCTGAAGATGCCGGACCGTGAGAACCCCGGCCAGTTCATCGACATCGGCTTCGTGGGCGACATCGAAACCATCAACCCGGCCGTGGTGAAGGCGCTGCAGGACGACGCGTTCATTCCCGTCATCTCACCCATCGGCTTCTCTGACGAAGGTCAGGCTTACAACATCAACGCGGATGTGGTGGCTGGCAAGATGGCCGAGATCCTGAAGGCCGAGAAGCTGGTCATGATGACCAACATCCCCGGCGTGATGGACAAGCAGGGCAACCTGCTGACCGACCTGTCGGCGCGAGAGATCGACGAGCTGTTTGCGGATGGCACGATCTCGGGCGGCATGCTGCCGAAGATCTCGTCGGCGCTGGATGCAGCCAAGAGCGGCGTCAACTCGGTGCACATCGTTGATGGCCGGATCGAGCACTCGCTGCTGCTGGAAATCCTGACCGAACAGGCGTTCGGCACGATGATTCGCTCGCACTAATGCGACAGTCCCGAGCGGCCCGGGTGCGCCATGCTGCGCGCACTTGGCCGCGCGAGGTCCCGGCGGGCGAATCGTCTGATGCGCCCACCCGGCAGCCGGTCTGGCTGTTCGACCTCGACAACACCCTCCACCACGCTTCGCACGCGATCTTTCCGCAGATCAACCGTCTGATGACGGCCTACGTGGCGCGCGTGCTCGGCACGGACGATGCCACCGCCAGCCAGGTGCGGGTGGACTACTGGCGCCGCTATGGCGCCACGATTCTTGGCATGGTCCGCCATCACGGCGTCGACCCAGCCGACTTTCTCGCGGCGGCCCACACGTTCGACGACCTGCGCGCCATGGTGCGCGCCGAGCGTGGGTTGGCCCAACTGCTGCGCGCCCTGCCAGGCCGCAAGATCCTGCTGACCAATGCGCCCGTCGCCTATGCGCGCGAGGTGCTGAAGCTCATCGGCCTGAAGCGCGCCTTCATGCACGAGATCGCTGTCGAGCACATGTGGGTGCACCGGCGCCTGCGCCCGAAGCCCGATCCGCTGATGCTGCGTCGGCTGCTGGCCCGTGAGCGGATTGCGCCTTCACGCGCCATCCTCGTCGAAGACACGCTTTCTCACCTCAAACGCTATCGGCGCCTGGGGATTCGCACTGTCTGGGTGACGGGTTACCTGAAGCGTGTTGTGCCCGGCGTGCAGCCGACTTCTGCTGCCGATGCCTTGCACCCAATGCAAGCCGCCGCAATGAGCGCGCGTGCAAATTCACCACATCAGCCGGCCGCCGCGCCGATTTTGTTCGCCAACCGGCCCGGCTATGTGAGCGTGAAAGTAAAATCGGTGCTTCAACTAAAACGAAGGCTTGTTCGACGCGGCTAGGCAGGGGTAACTCCGCGTCCAGAACGGGAGAGGGGCCAGGAAGTCATGAGCAACGCGCAAACCGGGTTTTCCACGGCTGAACTGGCCACGGAAGCCGTCATGGAAGCACCGCCACCCGTCCGCAAGCGCCCGCGCCCGGGCGAGCGCCGCGTGCAGATTCTGCAAACGCTGGCGGGCATGCTGGAACACCCACGTGCTGAAAAGATCACCACGGCCGGGCTTGCCGCCAAGCTCGATGTGTCGGAAGCGGCGCTCTACCGGCATTTCGCCAGCAAGGCGCAAATGTACGAAGGGCTGATCGAGTTCATCGAGCAGACCGTCTTCGGCCTCATCAATCAGATCACGCTGCGTGAGGAACATGGCTTGCGCCAGGCGCATGCCATTGCGCACATGCTGCTGTCGTTCGCCGACAAGAACCCGGGCATGACGCGCGTGCTCGTGGGCGACGCGCTCGTCGGCGAAGACGAACGCCTGCCGGAGCGCATGGCGCAGTGCCTGGACCGCATCGAAGCGTCGTTCAAGCAAAGCCTGCGCATGGCCGTCACGCAGGGCGCCTGGCCCGCGGATGCAGACATTGCCTCGCGCGCCAACCTGATCGTGTGTGCCGTGCTGGGGCGCTGGCACCGGTATGCCAAGAGCGGTTTCCGCAAGTCGCCCATGGAGGGCGTGGAGGCGCAGTTGCGGGTGTTGTTGGCCGCAATGTGAGGTTGCCCAACCCGCCTGGGTGCTTAGCCCTGGGCCAGGCGGGCTGTCCTATGGTTTTGCGATGCCGTCTGCTGCATAAGCCCGCACCGCCTTGACGATGGCCTCCACCATGCGCTGCTGGTGGCCTTCGTTGCTGACATAGGCTTCGTCACCGGCATCGACGATCACCCCCACCTCCAGCAAGACCGCTGGCATCTCCGTTTTTCGCAGCACCACCAAGTCGTCAAAGCGGTAGATGCCGCGTTGGCGGTCGAGCCATTCCCTGTTCTCTCCGGGGATTGGCTCAGCGTGATGCTGCGCCGGGGCTCGCCCAAGCGGGTGCAGCGCATCGCCCAGGCGTTCCGCGAAGGCGTAGCTGCGCGAGAACTGGGCATTGCGCCTGGAAACGAACAGCGAGTAACCGGCGATGGGTTGCCGCGTACGATAAGCCTCCGGCGTGCCGGCCTGGATTTTTTCCAAGTACTGCGGCTGTGCCGAGTCGTGGTGGATGGCAAGAAACAGATCGGCATGCCATGCATTGGCCCGCGCCGCGCGGGCGTCCAGGCTCATCTCCTGATCCGGCGCACGTGTCAGCAGCGTTTGAAAGCCGGCGGCCTGCAGCGCCGCGCGGAGTCTGGCGGCAAACGCATCGTTGTAGCGAACCTCCCGCACCCCGCGAATACCGATGGCGCCACCCTGTGCAGGCGTGTGACCAGGATCGACGGCGATGCGCAACGGCACTGCCGCTCTGGCTTCACCGGCATGCGCGGGTGGCAGCCAGGGCGGCGCCACCGTGAGCAACAGGCCGCCGAGCTTGGCCAGGTGGCGCAGCGCGCCGCGTCGGCTGTGCACAAGGGCGGAAAAGACGGATTTCATGGGGATCGGCGACGTTCAACAGAATGAAATGGTCGCGTGAATCTAGCATCGGGTTGACGGTTGGAGGAGGACTTTGATGCAATCCGGCTGTTTGATGGCGTGCATACGAGCGCGTGCCGGGATTGGGTTGCTGCATCGACCCAACTGCGTACCAACATGCCCATCGCAGTGACGGCCGCCAGCGGTAGGCCGATCCACTGACATTCCAACCAGAACCGTGTTGTACTGAATAAACCTGCGTGCGTCAGTGGCAGCGGCCGCCATGGCAGCGTGATGCGGTGATCCGACAACGGCCAGAACAGCGCCGTGCCGATACCGCGGTCGGTCAGCAGGTCCAGCAGCGGATGCGACACGGTACTGGCTGCCACGAACAGGAACGCGATGCCGGCGCGCCAACCGCAGCGGCGGGCGGCAAGCGCCGCCAGTACGCCAAGCCCCAGTGCGAATCCGATCGAATGGGTCAGCCCACGGTGACCCAGTAAGGCGCCGTAACGCGCGCCGCCGTACCAGACGTTGAGCATATCCACATCGGGCAGCACGCTGGCGACGACGCCGGTCAACAGCAAACTCGCCGGCACCCGGCGATGGCCCAGCGTGGCAGCGAGCGCCAGCGCCGGCGCGCAATGAAGGTAGGTGGGCATGGTGCGGTTCTCTCGCTTGCTTGGTGTTGATGCGGCGTTACGCTTGCGGCGTGTGTGCCGCTGGTTCTGCCGGGGCCGCGGTCTTCGCACTGGGTAGCAGGTCGGCGCTTGCGGCATACCAATCGATACGGCGCGTCAGCACCATGATGGCGGCAAGAATCACAAACAGCAGGGCCGAGCCGAGCATCAATGCGTTGTCTTCCGAAAGCAGCAGGCCATAGAGCGCACCGTACAGCGCAGATAGCAACGCTGCGAACGTGAGCCCACGTCGCCAGCTATGCAGCACAGCCGACAGATAGAAGCCCTGCAACCCAATGCACGCGACACTGGCGCCCAGGTATGCCTGCCAGAACGCGATGCGCTCGGACAAGCTCAACAGCAACAGGAAGAACAGTGCCAGCGCCAGGCCGACCAGCAGGTACTGGATCGGATGGATGCGCAATTGCTTGATCAGTTCGAACACAAAGAAGCCGGCAAAGGTCAGCAGCACGAACAGCAGGCCGTACTTCACCGCGCGATCGGTCTGCAGGTAGACGTTGACCGGATCGATCAGCTTGACGGACACCGTGTCCATCACGCCGGTGTCCATCGGCGCATTGCCTGCGAGCTGGGCAGGCGCCTTCGTGTTGAAGGCCGTGACCTTCCAGTTGGCGCGAAAGCCGGTGGCCTCTACGGTACGGGTGTGCGGCAGGAAGCTGCCGTCGAAGCTCGGGTGCGGCCATGGCGAGTGGACCGAAATATCGTTCTCGTCGCCGACGGGCGCGAAGGCGAGCGACTGCGCACCCAGCAGTGGCAGCGTGAGCGAGAAGGGCACGGTGCGGTCATCGGTGGGCGACAGGTCGACTGCGGCGTGCAACCCCTGGGGCAGCCGTTCAAGCTGTGAGCCTTGCTCCAGCGTGAGCCGCTTGCCATCAAGCTCGAGCACTGGGGGCGTGAGGATCCCGCGTGTATCGGCGATGCCCAGCACAACATAGGGCTTGCCGATCTCGAAGCGCACGTGGCCCGCCGATTTCGTCAGGCCGTTGGGCGAGGGCAGCGTGATGGTGCCCGTCCAGTGACTCTGCATTTCGTAGACGAGCGTTTTGTGAATGCCGCGATAGCGCTCGCTGGGCGTGACCTCCGCGTTGACGTGCAGCGTCTGCGGAAAGATCAGCACCTTGTTGTCGGTGGTGGTCCATTGCGTGGTGGTGCGTACCGGGCTGCGCGCCACCCCTGCGCCCTTGGCACCGGCTTCGGGCGCTGTGTCGGTGCCCTCAGAGACCTTCTGCGTGGTGACCTCCTTGTACGGCAGCACGATCACCGGCCCGGTGACGGTTTGCGGGCCGGCATAGCTTCTCCAGATGCTCTGCTCGGCTTCATCGCGGTAGCTGGCGCGTTCGTGCACCAGCCCGCCGACCATCTGCAGCGGGATGAGGATCAGCAGGATCAGGAATCCGGTGATCAGGGACTTGTACAGCAAGGCTCGGTTCATAGCGGCTGGCACGGGGATGGGAATGCCGCCAGCGTAGGTGCCCGATGTGTGTGGACGACGAAGCGACCATGTGCCCAATGTGTGCCGGCACCGCGTGTGTGTGAAGCCGGTGTGAAGTGTGCGTCAGCCGGTGGTCGGCAGCGTCAATGTGGCGAGCGTGCCGCCGTCGCTGCGGTTGGCGAGCACGATGGCACCGTGGTGCAGCATCGCCACTTCGCGAACGAAGCACAGCCCGAGCCCCGTGCTCTTGTCGCGGCCCTCGGGGCGCGGCAGTGAGTAGAAACGCTCGAACAGGCGCGGCAACGCGTAGTCTGGAATGCCCGGGCCGCGATCGCCGACTTCAACAACGAGCGCCCGCGATTCGGTATCGCCGGCTTGCGTGACCGTGATGTCGATTGTGCTGCCCGAGGGAGCAAAGTCGAGCGCGTTCTCGATCAGGTTGGCGCAGGCCTGCCGTAGCAGGAACGGGTCGCCTTGCACGGACAACGCGGTCTGCACGGATGCAGCATCGTCCCCAGGGCGGAGCGAGAACGTCAGCGCGCGTTGCCGGGCACGCGGTTCCAGCTCGCGCAGCAATTGGCCCAGCAGCGGAACGAGCGCGACAGGCTCGCGTGTTTCGAGGCGCTGGCGTTGCTCGACGCTGGCCAGCGCGAGCAGCTTGCCGATCATCTGTTCAAGCCGCTGCGTCTGGCGCTGGATGTTGGTGACGAAGCGACCGCGGTCGGCGGCCGGCATGTCCTCCTGCAGCAGTTCGGCCGCACCACCGATGGCGGCCAGCGGGCTCTTCATCTCGTGCGTGAGCGTGTGGATGTAGTGCTCGACGTACTGCTTGTCTTCCAGCCGCAGCCGCATCGTTTCCACGGCGCGGCCCAGTTCGGCGAGTTCGTTCGCACCCTGTAGCGGCATCTCGGCACGCTCGCCCACGGCCACCGCGCGTGCATAGCGCTGCAACTTGCGTAGACCATGCACGAGCCACAGCGTGCAGCCGATGCCGATGGCAAACGCCACGCCCATCAGCAGCAAACCGTGCAGCAGGATCTTGCGTTGGCTGCGCTCGATGAAGGGCGCCATCGCCAGGTTGGGCTTGGCCACCGTCAATGCGCCGATGATGCGGTCGCCATCACGAATGGGCGCCGCCACGTGCATGACGGTGCTGCTGTCATCGCCTTCGATGGCGCGTGTACTGCGTGCACCGTACTTGCCTTGCAGCGTCAGGTACACATCGTTCCACTTCGAGTAATCACTGCCCACGCCGGTGCCGGCCGTGTCGAAACGCACGATCCCTTTTGCATCGGTGATGTAGACGCGGTAGCCGAGGTCGCGTTTGGCCAGGCCCCAGATGTTGGCCTCGGTGGGGGCCGCAGTGGAAGCATTGCGCAGCTTGGCGAGCCGGCGCGCGAATGCACCATTGGCGATATGGCCTTGCTTCATGTCCTCGGTGGCGAGCACGGCTAGCACGTTGGCCGTATCGACCAGCGTGTCTTCCATGGCTTGCCGCACGCCGGGTTTGACCTCCTGCACGAACACGCGCAGCGTCAGAAACGCAGCCAGGCCCACGATCAGGAAGAAGCCGAAGAAGATGCGCAGACCGATGTGCATGGCGCGAGGCTCAGGTTTCGAGTGAGTAACCCATGCCGCGATGCGTGCGGATCGGGTCGGCTTGCGCATCGATGGCCCGCAGCTTGGCGCGCACGGTCTTGATGTGCGTGTCGACGGTGCGGTCGATGGTGTCGGCGGCATCGTGCCAGACCAGCTCCATCAGCTGGGCGCGCGAGTAGATGCGCCCCGGATGCCGCAACAGCAGCGCAAGCAACTGGTATTCGTAGCGTGTGAGATCGAGCCACTGGCCGAGGTAAGCGAGGCGCGCACCTTCCGCGTCGTGCGTGAAGGTGGCTGACGGGGCTGATGAGGGCGACGGTGTTGCCGTGGGTGCCGAGGCACGTCCGCCCGCGCGGCGCAGGATCACCCGCACGCGCGCGGCCAGCTCGCGCGGTGAGAATGGCTTAATGACGTAGTCATCCGCACCGATCTCCAAGCCGACGATGCGGTCGATTTCTTCGTGCCGCGCGGTGAGGAAAATGACCGGCACATCGCTGAACGTGCGCAGGGAGCGGCAGACTTCGAAGCCGTTGATGTCGGGCAGCCCCACGTCGAGGATCACCAGATCGAACGCTGCCCCGCGCAGGCGGGCGAGGCCGTCTCCGCCAAGGGCGCAATGCTCGGCCGTCATGCCATCGGTCGACAGCGCGTAGAGCAGGGTGTCCGCGATGGCGGGTTCGTCTTCAATGACGAGGATGCGCGGTGTGTTCATGCGTGAGCTGGGCGGGGTATCCCGGCGGTATGCGGGCGGGGGCACATCATAAAGGCGCTGCACCGGTGCCAGGGTGTCCTTGCGTGCGGATCGCTTCTGCCAGCGTATGAAAGCGCGCGGCAATGGTGTCCGTTTCCACATGGCCATAGCCGAGCAGCAGGCCGGGCTGGCGGCGCGCATCGTCTTGGTAATAGCGCGAGAGTGGGCGCGTGACGACGTCGTTGGCAAGCGCCTGCTCCACCACGGCCACATCGTTGGTGCCGGGCGGTAATCCCAGCACGAGATGCAGACCCGATGCACCGTCATGCACGGGCAGCGCATCGCCGAATTCATTGGCGATGGAAGCGAGCAGTGTTTCGCGCCGTTCCGCATACACGCCACGCATGCGCCGGATGTGCGAGACGAAGTGGCCCTCGGCAATGAAATCCGCCAGCACGGCTTGTGTGAGGATTTGCCCGCCACGGAACATCTCGGACAGCCCAGTCGTAAAGGCCTCGGCCAGCGCGGGCGGCACCACCAGATAGCCGATCCGCAAGCTCGGGAACAGCACCTTCGAGAACGTGCCCATGTAGAGCACGCGCCCGCCTTCATCCAAGCCTTGCAGGGATGGCAGCGGGCGGCTGCCGTAGCGGAATTCGCTGTCGTAGTCGTCTTCGACGATCCAGGCGTCGGTGGCGTGCGCGGTGGCCAGCAGCGCGCGGCGCCGTGCGAGGCTCATCACCGAGCCAAGCGGGTATTGGTGCGAGGGTGAGACCACCATCAGCTTGGGCGGCTTGCTGCGCTGACGGCCGCGCGTGGGCACATCGAAGCGCATGCCTTCGTCGTCCACCGGCAGCGGCACGGTGCGCACGCCCGCCGCGGTGAGTACGCTGCGCACACCCCAGTAGCCCGGGTCTTCGATCCACGCGCTGTCGCCGGCGTCGCACAGCAGTTGCGCGATGAGCTGGAGCGACGGGTGGATGCCGGCGGTGACGATGATCTGCTCCGGCTCGCAGCGCACGCCGCGCGCAGTGCGCAGGTAGTCCGCCAGCGCGGTGCGCAGCGGCAGGTAACCGGCGCCAACCGGATACGTCAGCAGCGCGGGCGAGGGTTTGCGCAGCAGCCGGTTATGCAGCCGAGACCAGATCCGCGCGGGAAACATCCGCACCTCCGGCACGCCCGGCATGAAGGCACCCCACTGGCGCGAACTCGCGCCGGCATCACGTACCAGCGCCCGGCCGCGTGTGGACAGCATCGGCGCGGAGGGCGTGGCCGCTTCGGTGATCGGCGCAGCAACGGGTGCGCTTGGCGGGGGCGCTGTGTCGAGCCGGTCCGGCGCGGTATCGGCGACGAACGTGCCGCTGCCCACGCCCGCCGAAACGTAGCCTTCCACGCCCAACTGCTCGTAGACGTGGATGACCGTGTTGCGGGCGATGCCCAACTCGGTGGCCAACTGGCGTGACGACGGCAGGCGCGTGCCGGGCTGCAGTTCGTCACGCAGGATGCCTTCCTGCAGCACGCGGTACAGGCGGCGGTGATCGGGCTCGCCGCCCGGGCCGGCGTTGTCGCTGCGGTCAAACCGGCGCTGCAGGTAGTCCACCAGCATGCTGGCGCGGTGGGTGGGGGAATGCTCGGCCATGGCGGGTGATGGAGCCAAAGTGGCTCCATGAGAAAAACACGATTGGGTCTCATTGTACGGGGCCAATGGCTGCCACACTGCCTCGCATCGCACATTTCTTTGACCCAACACACCCCACCGCCATGAACGCTCGAGACCAGCAACACGCGCCGCAACAGAACGCCGAATGGAATGCCCGCCGCCTGGCCGCGATGCCGCGTGGCGTTGGTGTGATGACCGACCGCTATGCCCAGCGTGCCGAGAACGCCCTGTTCTGGGACGTGGAAGGCCGCCGCTATATCGATTTCGCGGCGGGTATTGCCGTGGTCAACACCGGCCACCGTCATCCGCGTCTGGTGCAGGCCGTGCGCGAGCAACTCGACCACTTCACGCATACCGCCTTCCAGATCGTGCCCTACGCCTCGGCAGTGGATCTGGCCGAGCGCTTGAACGCGATCACGCCGGGTTCGCATGCCAAGAAGACCGCGTTCTTCACGACTGGCGCCGAGGCGGTCGAGAACGCCGTCAAGATCGCCCGTGCGCACACGGGCCGTCCGGGCGTGATTGCGCTCACCGGCGCCTTCCACGGCCGCACGTTCATGGGCATGTCGCTTACCGGCAAGGTGGTGCCGTACAAGACGGGCTTCGGGCCGTTCCCGGGCAGCATCTATCACGTGCCGGCCCCGGTGGCGCTGCATGGCGTGAGCACGCAGGATGCGCTGGATGCGATTGGCCGCCTGTTCAAGGCGGACATCGACCCGAAGCAGGTGGCGGCCATCATTTTTGAACCGGTGCAGGGCGAAGGCGGCTTCTACCAAATGCCTGCTGACTTCGTGCGCGCTGTGCGTGCGCTGTGTGACGAGCACGGCATCGTGATGATCGCCGACGAAGTGCAGACCGGCTTTGCCCGCACCGGCAAGCTGTTCGCCATGGAGCACACCGGCGTGCTGCCCGACCTGATGACGATGGCCAAGGGCCTGGCCGGTGGTCTGCCGCTGTCCGCCGTCACTGGCCGTGCAGAGATCATGGATGCACCGGCGCCGGGTGGCCTGGGCGGCACCTACGCCGGCAACCCGCTGGCCGTGGCCTCCGCACACGCGGTGCTCGACATCATTGCTGACGAGAAGCTGTGCGAGCGCTCCGCTGCGCTGGGCGCACGCCTGGTCGATGCGCTCAATACGGCCAAGGCCAAGCAACCGCGCATCGCCGAAGTGCGTGGCGTGGGCGCGATGGTTGCTGTGGAATTCAATACGCCGGACGGCAAGCCCGACGCCGACTTCACCAAGCTCGTGCAACAACGCGCGCTCGAAGTCGGCCTGCTGCTGCTGTCGTGCGGCGTGTATGGCAACGTGATCCGCTTCCTGTTCCCGCTGACGATTGAAGACGCGGTATTCGAAGAGGGCCTTGCCATCCTGCAACGCGCATTGGAGGGCTGACACCATGACCCGCACCAATTTGCCGGGCGCACCCGCAGCACCGATTGCGCTCAAAGATCCCGGCCTGTGGCGTACGCAGGCGTTCCTGGCCGGCGCATGGGCCGATGCCGATGACGGCGCCACGCGCGATGTCACCGACCCCGCCACGGGTCGCAAGATCGGCACCGTACCCGGCATGGGCGCGGCCGAAACACGTCGCGCCATTGATGCTGCACAAGTCGCGCAACGCGCCTGGCGCAAGGTGCCGGCGCGTGAGCGCAGCAAGATCCTGCGCAAGCTGGCGGACTTGATGATGGACCACCAGCAAGATCTGGCCGCCATCCTCACCGCCGAGCAGGGCAAGCCGCTGCCCGAAGCGGCGGGCGAAATCGCCTATGCCGCGTCGTTCATCGAATGGTTTGCCGAAGAGGCGCGCCGCGTGTACGGCGACACCATCCCCGCGCCGCAAGCGGACCGCCGCATCGTCGTCACCAAGGAACCGATTGGCGTGACAGCGGCCATCACGCCGTGGAATTTCCCCATCGCCATGCTGACGCGCAAGGTCGGGCCGGCGCTGGCTGCGGGTTGCTCGATGGTGGTTAAGCCCGCGCTGGAAACGCCCTATTCCGCACTTGCGTTTGCCGAACTGGCAGCGCGCGCTGGTGTGCCGGCGGGGTTGCTTTCCGTCGTCACCGGGGATTCACAGCCGATCGGTGGGGAACTGACCTCCAACCCGATCGTGCGCAAGCTGAGCTTCACCGGGTCCACCGCGGTGGGTCGCCTGCTGATGCGCCAGTGCGCGGACGACATCAAGAAGCTCTCGCTGGAACTGGGCGGCAACGCACCCTTCATCGTGTTCGACGATGCGGATGTTGATGCGGCAGTGGAAGGCGCGATGGTTGCCAAGTACCGCAACGCCGGCCAGACCTGCGTGTGCGCCAACCGCTTCTACGTGCAGCGCGGCATCTACGACACGTTTGCCGCCAAGCTGGCCGACGCCGTACGTGCGCTGCGGGTGGGCAACGGCACGGAGGCCGGCGTGCAGCAGGGCCCGCTGATCCACCTGCGTGCGATGGAGAAGGTGCAACAGCATCTGGACGATGCCGTCTCCCAAGGTGCGCGAGTACTGGTGGGCGGCAAGCCGCACGCGCTGGCTGCACAGGGTGGCGCGTTCTTCGAGCCGACCGTCGTGGTCGATGCCAAGCCGGGCATGCTCCTCACGCACGAAGAGACATTCGGCCCGCTGGCGGCGCTCATTCCGTTTGACACCGAAGACGAAGCTGTCGCCGCTGCCAACGACACCGAATTCGGTCTGGCCGCGTACTTCTACACGCGCGACCTGGGCCGTGCGTGGCGCGTGTCGGAAGCACTGGAATCGGGCATGGTCGGCGTCAACACGGGGTTGATCTCGACAGCCGAAGCGCCCTTCGGCGGCGTCAAGCAATCGGGCCTGGGCCGTGAAGGCTCCAAGTACGGCATCGACGAGTACTTGGAGATCAAGTACATCAACATGGCCGGCCTCTAAGCAGCACCGGCGGCATCAAGCAGCACGAACGCCCCGGCTGGATCTTCGTCTGTACGGCGAGGGTTCAGGCCGGGGCGTTTTCCGTGGAGGGAAAGCGCCGTGCAAAACCTTCGAGCGGTAGCCGCAGGGCGTTGGTGAGATAGCTCACCGTGCGGTAGAAGCCCGCCAGCATCAGTAGTTCAAGGATGGCGTCGTCGCTGTAGTGCGCTTTCACGCGTGCCCACAGCGCGTCGTCAATATCGCAGGCCTCGTGCAGGGCATCGCAGAACTGCAGCAGCGTGGTTTCGTGCGGCTGCTGCCAGCAGGCGTCGGTCGGATTGCCGTGCGCGAGTGAGTGAATCTGCGTCTCGGTCAGGCCGGCGGCGTCGCCAAAGATGGCGATATGCACGCCCCATTCGTATTCGGAGCCGCAGCGCGCGGTGGTGCGGTCGATCACGAGTTCGCGGTCCCGCAGGCTGAGGTGCCCTTTGTCCAGAAGACCGCCTGCGAAGAACTTGCCCGCCAAGCGTTCATCGCGGGCCAGCGTCGTGAACAGCGTCAGCGGCGGTTGGCCGCGCATGACCTGATCGATGGTGTGTTGGATCGATGTGGCGAACGGTGGCGTTGCGGGGGCAATGCGAGCGGCTTCCATGCGGTCTCCTGCGCTATGATTTTCATAGTAAACGTACAAAATTTGCTATGAAAAGTAAAGCATGAAGACGCCACTTCCTGGTCAGGCCGTGCGCGGCTCGGATTCCGGCCGCCCGATCATGGCGGCGCTGGACCTGTTCGGCCGCCGCGGCACGCTGCGCATCATCTGGGAGTTGCGCGCCGGCCCCCTGAACTTCCGCGCGTTGCAGGACGCGGCGGATACCAATCCGGCGGTGCTCAACACGCGCCTCAAGGAGCTGCGCGCAGCCGGGCTGGTCGATCACGACGAGGGCGGATACCGCCTCACCGACCTATGCGTAGAGTTGCAGGCGCTGCTCATGCCGCTCAACGCCTGGGCCGAGCGCTGGGCGTCAGCGCTGGATCATGAAGCGGCCGACTGATCGCTACGCTTTCGACAGTGCATAACGAGACGACACAACAGCGCGGTCGCATCGTTCGGCGCTTGCTCTATAATCACTTCTTCCTGACGCGCCGATTTGACGACTGGCTTGCGGGCGCGCGGGAGTCCTGGTTGCACGAATGTGGCCCGGGGCTCTCATTACAAATGCGGCTAAAGAGGTTCGGTCAGAACGCGGGGTAGGGAAAGTCACCGCCCCACGTGCGCCACATGAGAACCCGATTGGTTGCGACATCAGCGTTGCCGGTCGGGTTTTTTCTTTGGTGCCATGACAGAACTCCAGGCGGTCCCCCCAGATGCTGTGGTCGTGACCGAGACACCTCCTCCAGCGGCACACACAGGCAAACCAGCCAACGCCCTTGGCCTGGTCGTGCCCGAGCGCATGCACTTTGCCGAGCCGCTGCAATTGCGCAATGGCTCCCAGATCAGCGGCTACGACCTGATGGTCGAGACCTACGGCACGCTCAACGCCGACCGCTCCAACGCCGTGCTCATCTGCCACGCGCTGAACGCCTCGCACCACGTGGCGGGCGTGCATGCGGAAGGTGAAGTCGGTTGGTGGGACAACATGGTCGGCCCGGGCAAGCCGGTCGATACCAATCGTTTCTTCGTCATCGGCGTGAACAACCTCGGCTCGTGTTTCGGCTCGACCGGCCCGATGAGCCCGCACCCGGAAACGGGGTTGCCGTACGGCGCGCGCTTTCCCGTGGTGACGGTGGAAGACTGGGTCAATGCCCAGGCACGTGTGGCCGATCGATTCGGCATCACGCAATTCGCCGCCGTGATGGGCGGCAGCCTGGGCGGCATGCAGGCGCTGGCGTGGAGTCTGATGTATCCGGAGCGGCTGCGGCACTGCGTGGTGGTGGCCTCCACGCCAAAACTCTCCGCACAGAACATCGCCTTCAACGAGGTGGCGCGCAGCGCGATCCTGTCCGACCCGGACTTCCACGGCGGCAATTACTACGCGCACAACGTCAAGCCCAAGCGCGGCTTGCGCGTGGCCCGCATGATCGGCCACATCACGTATCTGTCGGACGAGGACATGGCCGAGAAATTTGGCCGCGAGCTGAAGGCGGAAGACATCCGCTTCTCGTTCGACGTCGAGTTCCAGGTCGAGAGCTACCTGCGCTACCAGGGCGACAAGTTTGCCGAGTACTTTGATGCGAACACGTATCTGTTGATCACGCGTGCGCTCGATTACTTCGACCCGGCGCTGGCCTACGGTGGCGACCTCACGAAGGCGGTGGCGCACACCAAGGCCAGCTACCTCGTCGTGAGCTTCATGACCGACTGGCGCTTTGCTCCTGCGCGTAGCCGCGAGTTGGTCAAGGCGTTGCTCGACAACAAGCGGCCCGTCACCTATGGCGAGATCGACGCGCCGCACGGCCACGACGCCTTCCTGCTGGAAGACCCGCGCTACCACGCGCTGGTACGCGCCTATTACGAACGCATTGCCCAGGAGATCGGCGTATGAGCACGCAAATGAGTACGCAAACGCTGAACGCTATCGCCACCCCTGCCGCCCCCGCCGCTGCATCGGCAGTGCCCAACATCCTGGCGGATCGCGCCGACTTCCGCGCCATTGCCCGCTGGATCGAGCCGCGCTCCACGGTGCTGGACCTGGGTTGCGGTGACGGCAGCCTGCTGCGCGTGCTGCAGGATGAACTCGACGTGCTGGCCTACGGCATCGAGATTGACGATGCAGGTGTGCTGGCCTCCACGCAGAAAGGCGTGCACGTGATCCAGCAGAACATGGAAGGTGGCTTGGCGCTGTTCGAGGACAAGAGCTTCGACACCGTCATCCTCTCGCAAACGCTGCAGACCATCCACAACACGGCGCAGGTGCTGCGCGAGATGCTGCGTGTGGGCCGCGAATGCATCGTGTCGTTCCCGAACTTTGGCTACTGGCCGCATCGGCTGTCGATCTTTCGCGGGCGCATGCCGGTGTCGAAATCGCTGCCGTACGAGTGGTACAACACGCCCAACGTGCGCGTGCTGACCATCCGCGACTTTGAAGCGCTGGCGCCCAAGGTCGGGCTGGTGATTCTGGATCGCGTGGTGCTGCATGACGGCAGCGTGGTGCGCTGGGGTGCCAACTGGCGCGGCAGCGTGGCGGTGTATCGGGTGCGCGCGGGCTGATTGCCTCGGCATCCATGCGGGGCTGG
Source organism: Ralstonia sp. (assembly GCA_039592975.1). GTDB lineage: Bacteria > Pseudomonadota > Gammaproteobacteria > Burkholderiales > Burkholderiaceae > Ralstonia. The sequence continues at coordinate 232,451 of JBCNQE010000006.1, forward strand.
GGTGTGGCGGTTTGAGCGCTCCCACGCGCAGCAGGTTGGCGCGCTACACTGGGCCATCTTCCGATGAGGAGCGCGCGATGAGCAGACAGACCCGGCGCAGAGGTCCGCGCATGCGGTGGGCAATGTGGGCGGCTGCCATGAGTGCAGCGACCTCACTTGCGCTCGCCGCGCCGTCACCCAAGGATGCACAGGGCGATGCCGCCGCCCTCACCCAGATCGCCATCGCGCACTACGAGCACAACGACTTCGGCCACGCCCTCGACGAATTTGCCGAAGCCGCACAACGCGGCAACCGCCTCGCGCAATTCAACTACGCCATGATGCTGATGCGCGGCGAAGGCACCGTTGCCCGGCCCGAAGAGGCCGTCAAATGGCTGCGCCGCGCAGCCGACAATCAGATGACCCACGCGCAGTTTGCCTACGGCGAATTGTTCGAACGCGGCGAGCTGGTGCCGCGCTCGCTGGAAGACGCCAACAAGTGGTACGAGCGTGCCGCCACGGGCGGGCATGTCGAGGCGCAGCGCGCGCTTGCCACCAACTACTTCACTGGCCGTGGCGTGCCGCGCGATTACAAGCGCGCCTTCACCTGGTACAAGAAAGCGGCTGAGGGTGGCGATGGGCCGTCGCAGTACATCGTGGGCAGCTACTACGAGCGTGGCGAACCCGGCGTGGTGCCGCAGGATATCGAGCAGGCCAAGGGCTGGTACGGCAAGGCGGCAGCGCAGGGCGATGCTGGGGCACTCGCCAAGCTGCGCGAGCTGGTGGAGAAAACCTACCGAGCGAAGCATGGCGACCCGCCCTCAACGGCACGGCAGTCCATGTAGCTAGTCCACATGCACACAAACAAAAACCGCCGGGCATGGCCGCATGCACCGGCGGTTTTGTTTTTGGAGCGCGTTCAGCCGTGCATCAACAGCAGCGGCCGACGCGCCCGGCGTAGCGTGCGTCCTGACGTTCGCGGAAGAATTCCTCGTACGTCATGACGGCTTGCTCCGGATGGGTCTCCTGCATATGGCGCACGTAGGTGTCGTAGTCCGGCACGCCCACCATCAGGCGCAGCGTCTGGCCCAGGTAGCGGCCGAAGGTTTCGAGTTCTTCGCGCATGCCGATGCTCAGGCGCCCAGCGCTTCGTACGGCGTTTCGTTGGCGGTCGGTCGGCTCGCGGCGCGCGCCTTGAGCACGGTACGCAGGCCGTACCAGGCAATGCTGACCACAACGAGGATGAACAGGCCGCACAGGAAGGCATCGATGCGATCGTTCAACACGATCTGCTGCATCTGCGCCATCGACTTGGCCGGGGCCAGCAGCTTGCCGTCGGCGATCGCGCCGGCGTACTTGTTGGCGTGCGCCAGGAAGCCGATCTTCGGGTCCGCGTCGAACAGCTTCTGCCAGCCGGCGGTGAGCGTGCAGATCAGCAGCCACGCGGTCGGCAGCAGCGTCACCCACACATAACGATCACGCTTCATCTTGACCAGCACGCAGGTGCCCAGCGTCAACGCAATCGCAGCCAGCATCTGGTTGGAGATGCCGAACAGCGGCCACAGCGTATTGATGCCGCCCAGCGGGTCAACCACACCCTGGTACAGGAAGTAGCCCCACAGCGCGACGGTCGCAGCCGTGGCGATCAGGTTAGCGACCAGCGAATCCGTACGCTTGAGTGCCGGCACGAACGTACCCAGCAAGTCTTGCAGCATGAAGCGGCCGGCACGCGTGCCCGCATCCACGGCGGTGAGGATGAACAGCGCCTCGAACAGGATCGCGAAGTGGTACCAGAAGGCCATCATGGCCTGACCACCCACCACTTGGTGCAGGATGTGCGCCATGCCGACAGCTAGCGTCGGTGCGCCGCCTGCACGGGCGAGGATGGTGTTTTCACCCACGTCCTTGGCGGTCTGGATCAGCACATCCGGCGTGATGACGAAGCCCCAGGTGGACAGCGTCTGCGCCACAGCATCCGGCGTAGCGCCTACCAGTGCAGCCGGGCTGTTCATCGCAAAGTAGACACCCGGGTTGATGACCGAAGCGGCCACCAGCGCCATGATGGCGACGAACGATTCCATCAGCATCGCGCCGTAGCCGATGAAGCGGGCCTGTGTTTCGTTCTCCAGCAGCTTGGGCGTTGTGCCCGACGAGATCAGCGAGTGGAAGCCCGACACCGCACCGCACGCAATGGTGATGAACAGGAACGGGAACAGATTGCCCGACCACACCGGGCCGCCGCCCGCAGCAAACTGCGTGAGCTGCGGCATCTGCATCTTCGGTGCCACGATCAGGATGCCGATGGCCAGCGCGATGATCGTGCCGATCTTCAGGAAGGTCGACAGGTAATCACGCGGGGCCAGCAGCAGCCACACCGGCAGCACCGAGGCCACAAAGCCGTAGCCGATCAGCATCCAGGTGAGGGCTTTGCCGTCGAACGTGAACAGCGGCGCCAGGGCAGCGCTTTCATGCACGGCTTGCCCGCCGATGATGGCCAGCATCAACAGCACGAAACCGATAACGGAGATCTCGCCGATGCGGCCCGGGCGGATGTAGCGCACGTAGATGCCCATGAACAGCGCGATGGGAATCGTCGCGGCCACCGTAAAGGTGCCCCACGGCGACCCGACCAGCGCCTTCACCACGATCAGCGCCAGCACGGCCAGGATGATGATCATGATGAGGAACGCGCCAAACAGCGCGATCACGCCGGGCACCGTGCCCATCTCGCTCTTCACTAGGTCACCCAGCGAGCGGCCGTCGCGGCGGCTGGAGATGAACAGCACGATAAAGTCCTGCACCGCGCCGGCAAACACCACGCCGGCCAGGATCCACAGCATGCCGGGCAGGTAGCCCATCTGTGCGGCCAGCACGGGGCCCACCAGCGGGCCGGCACCGGCAATGGCCGCAAAGTGGTGGCCGAACAGCACGTGCTTGTTGGTGGGGACGTAGTCGAGCCCGTCGTTGTGCACCCAGGCGGGTGTCTTGCGGGTGCCGTCCAGGCCGAGCACCTTGTCGGCAATGAAGCGGCTGTAGTAGCGATATGCGATCAGGTAGATGCACACGGCGGCCACCACCACCCATAGCGCGCTGACTGCCTCGCCGCGCGCAAGCGCAACGGTGGCAAAGGCAGCTGCGCCAAGAATGGCGACGACCAGCCAGATCAGGTGTTGCCTGACGAAGCTCATGTCGGTCTCCTCGAACCTTGGTCGAAGTTGTTGCTGATTGCGGGATGTGGATTCATCCCTGTAGTAAGTCCTGCCCCCTCACAGGGGCGTGTAGTATTTGTCAGCCCTGCCCCGCGCCACAAGCGGAGGACTACGCAGTGCATGTCCGTAGTACTACGCAGTTGATGCGACTTCCAATCGAACTTGCGTCGCAACCTTGCGATGTTGCAGCGCAAGATGCCGCGCTCCGCCATGAAGCTCCGCCAGAAGATCCTGCTGCTCGCCGTTGCGCCGCTGACCATTGCCATGCTGGCGATCATGCTGACCGTGCGGCACCAGTCGATTGCGCTGGCCAAGCACGAGCGACAGTTGGTGGAGTCTGCCTATCTGCAGGCCAAGGAGACCGAGTTGCGCGCCTACGTCAAGCTCGCGCAGAGCGCCATTGCTCCGCTGCTCGCCTCCGGTCGCAATGACGACGCCACGCGCGATGAGGCCATGCGCACCCTCGCCCGCCTGGATTTCGGTACCGACGGCTACTTCTTCCTCTACGACATGCGTGGGCGCAACCTCATGCACCCGCGCCAGCCCGAGCTTGTCGGCCGCGACTTGTGGGACCTCACCGATGCCCGTGGCCAGCCCACCATCCAGAAGCTAGTGGCTGCGGCCCAGAGCGGCGGCGGCTTCGTGCGCTACATGTGGGACAAGCCGTCCACGCACCAGAGCGTGCCGAAACTCGGTTATGTGGAGCCGATTCCCCAATGGGGCTGGATGGTCGGCACCGGGCTCTACTTGGACGACATCGAACAGACCCTGCGCGAGATCGACCAGCGCGCGCAGGCCAACATTGACCAAACGCTGGCCTGGGTGGTCGGTATTGCCGCGATCAGTATCCTGCTGGTGGCCGGCAGCGGCTTAGCGCTGAACGTGAGCGACCACCGCGAGGCCGACGCCAAGCTGCGGCAGCTCGCGCAGCAGGTGGTGCGGTCTCAGGAAGACGAGCGAGCGCGTGTCTCGCGTGAGCTGCACGATGGGATCAGCCAGGTGCTGGTGTCGACCAAGCTGCTGCTGGAAACCGCGCACGGTCATCTGGAAGCCGTGCCCAATTCCGAAAAGGCTGCCGGCATGCTGCGCCGCGCGCTCGATCGTCTGAATAGCGCGCTCGGTGAAGTGCGGCGCGTGTCGCACAACCTGCGTCCGGCGCTGCTCGATGATTTAGGTTTGGCCGCCGCGCTGGAACTGCTCGTGCGTGAAACACGCGAAGCGCATGAAGATCGCCAGCCTGCTTTAGCCATTGCGCTGGAACGGGTCGGGCCGCCGGTGCAGTTGCCGGATGCCTGCAACACGGCGCTGTTCCGCATCGCGCAGGAAGCTGTCTCCAACATCGAGCGCCATGCCACACAGGCCACGCGCATCAGCGTGCTGCTGGAGAACGACATCGACGCGGTGCGCCTATCCATTCGCGACAACGGCCCCGGCTTCGATGTGGAATCCGTGCAGGTGGACCCGGAGCACGGCATCGGCCTGCGCAACATGCGTGAACGCATGGCTGCGCTGGGTGGTACCTGTACTATCGTCTCCAGCATGGACAACACTCGGCACGGCACGGAGGTTTGCGCCGTGCTGCCGCACGTTGTCATCGCTCAACTGGCTTCGGCCGCCACGTCTTCGCCCGTATGAATGCGCCCGTCAAACTGCTGCTCGTTGATGATCACCCGCTGGTGCGCGATGGCGTGCGCGTGCGGCTGGAGGCTGTGCCGCATTTCGAAGTTGTCGGTGAGGCGGGCGATGCTGCCGGCGCGCTCGAAGCCGCACGCACGCTGGCGCCAGACCTGGTGCTCATGGACATCGGCATGCGCGGCATGAACGGCATCGCGCTCACCGAAAAGTTTGCCGAGGACTTTCCCGAGATCGCCGTGCTGGTGCTGTCGATGCACGACAACCTGGAGTACGTGCGACAGGTGATCCGCGCTGGCGCACGCGGCTACGTGCTTAAGGACGCGCCCGCCAGTGAGCTGGTCGAAGCGATTGATGCGGTGCTGGCCGGCCGCCCGTTCTATAGCGCCCAACTGGCGATGCGCATGGCCGAACAGGCCGTCATGCCCACGCCGGTGGAAGCGCTCACGCCGCGCGAGCGCGACATCCTCGACGGCATTGCCAAGGGGTATGCCAACAAGCGCATCGCCGATGAGCTGGGCTTGTCCGTGCGGACGGTGGAATCGCACCGCCTGAACCTCAAGCGCAAGCTCGGCATCGAGGGGCAGGCGGAACTGGTGAAGTTCGCGGTGGAGCTGGGGAAGGGCCGCTAGGCGTCAGCTCGCCTTCGTGGTCTCGACATACTCGCGCACCATCGTCTCGAACGAGGTGTCGCGCCCGAACCCCATCGCATCGGCGCGTGCGGTATCGAAGCGCGCCGGCCAGCTCTGCACGATGGCCTTGATGCGTGCGTCAGGCTCCCAGCGGATGTGCGAGACCGGCGCATCGCCCGCCACCTTGCGCAGCGCTTCCACCATCTCGCCTACGCGCACCGTAATGCCCGGCAGGTTCAGCGAACGACGGTTGCCCCACGCCGATGCCGGCAACGTGTACGCGTGCAGCAGCGAAGCCACCACCTGGCGCGGCGAGGCAAGCCACAGCTCCGTCTCGGCCTCCACCGGGCAGATGGCGTCAACACCCGCCAAGGGCTCGCGGATGATGCCGCTGGCAAAACTCGACGCCGCGCCGTTCGGCTTGCCTGGGCGCACGGACACCGTTGGGATGCGCACCGCGCGGCCGTCGATGTAGCCCTTGCGCGAGTACTCGCCCACCAGGAATTCGCCCATCAGCTTCTGCACGCCGTACGAGGCCTGCGGCGTGGCCGCTGTGTCGTCCGTCACAATCGCCGGCAATGGCCCGCCGAACACCGCCACCGAGCTGGCGAACAGCACACGCGGCGCACGGCCCGTCTTGGCCTGCTGCGCACGCAGCGCATCGAGCAACGCACGCGTGCCGTCCAGGTTCACGCGCATGCCGAGGTCGAAATCGGCCTCCGCCGTGCCACTCACCACGGCGGCCAGGTGGAACACGCCGCCCACGTTCTCATCGATTACCTGGGCGATCAGCGCGGGGTCGGAAGCATCCCCGGCCACGTAGCGCACGCGCGGGTCGTCAATCTGACCCGCCACCTGGTCCAGCACGATGAAGGTGTCAACTGGTTCCACCGTGCCGCCGGGGCCGGGCAGGCCGGGTTGCTGGAGCAATGCCGCCAGCACGCGCTGGCCCAGGAAGCCGGCGCCGCCGGTGATGGCGATGTTCATGGTGTCTCCTCGATTGTTGGATTCGGCCGGACGTGACTCGCCCGATGTTCTGATCAATGCCTAGGGTAAACAGGGATGAAGCTCTGCGACTCAACTTGTATGATGACACGACGAATTTACGCTTGCCAAGCGACACGCCATGTTTGAAAAACTCGACGCCGCGCCTTCCCTGTCCGACCGCGTGGCCCAAACCCTGATGGAGAAGATCGACGCCGGCGAACTGCGCCGCGGCGAACGCATGCCGTCGGAAACCGTGCTCGGCCAGGAATTCGGCGTGAGCCGCACCGTGATCCGCGAGGCCATTTCGCGCTTGCGCCATGAGGGCGTGGTCGAAGCGCGCCAGGGAAGTGGCGTGTACGTCACGCAGCAGGCCGGGCTCAAGCCGCTGCGCATCGACGCGGCGCAAGCCGGCTCGATGGACGCCGTGCTGCACATCATCGAACTGCGCCGGGCGCTGGAAGCCGAAGGCGCCGCGATGGCCGCCCAGCGCCGCACCGACGCCCAGATGGTCGAGATCGACGCCGCGCTCGATGGCATTGACGCCGCCGTGGCGGCTGGTGGCGACGGTGTGGCCGAAGACCTGCGTTTTCACCACGCCATTGCGGCCGCCAGTGGCAACCCGTTCCTCGTGCAGGCGCTCGGCTTCTTCAGCCAATACCTGGAAGAGGCGATTGGCGTGACTCGCAGCAACGAAGCGCGCCGCGAAGACTTCGCCCGCCAGGTACGCGACGAGCACCGCGCGATGGTCGAAGCCATCCGTGCCCGCGATGCACTAGCGGCGCGCAACGCCGCGCAGACCCACATGTTCAATGCCGCACGTCGTCTGGCCGAGGGCCGAGACGCTGCGCAAGACTGATTTCTGGAGCACTTCATGACGCAATCGATGGCTGACCGGAAGGTCGGCGTGATCGGACTCGGCGCCATGGGCCTGGGCATTGCCAAGACCCTGCGCCACAACGGCTACACCGTCTACGCATGCGACGCCCGCCCAGGCGCTGCGGCAGATTTCGCCAAGGAAGGCGGCGTGGCCTGCGCAACGCCGGCCGAAGTGGCCGCTGGCGTGGACGTGGTCGTCTCGGTGGTGGTCAATGCCGTGCAGACCGAAGCGGTGCTGTTTGGTGAGAACGGCGCGGCGGCCGCCATGCAGCCGGGTGGCACGTTCGTGATGTGTTCGACGGTGGACCCGAACTGGTCGATCGCGCTCGAAGCGCGCCTGGCGCAGGACGGCATCCTCTATGTGGACGGCCCCATCTCCGGCGGCGCCGCCAAGGCTGCCTCGGGCCAGATGACGATGATGACCTCCGCCACGCCTGCCGCCTACGCCGCAGCGGGCCACGTGCTCGACGCGATGGCTGGCAAGGTCTACCGCCTGGGCGATAAGGCCGGCGCGGGCAGCAAGGTCAAGATCATCAACCAGTTACTGGCCGGCGTGCACATCGCTGCTGCGGCCGAGGCCATGGCACTGGGCCTGCGTGAAGGCGTGGCCGCCGATGCGCTGTACGAGGTCATCACGAACAGCGCAGGCAACAGCTGGATGTTCGAAAACCGCATGGCGCACGTGCTGGCCGGCGACTACACGCCGCTGTCCGCCGTCGACATCTTCGTCAAGGATCTGGGACTCGTGCTTGATACCGCGCGCGCGACCAAGTTCCCGTTGCCGCTGGCGGCGACCGCGCACCAGATGTTCATGCAGGCGTCCACCGCCGGGTATGCGAAGGAAGACGACTCGGCCGTCATCAAGATCTTCCCGGGCATCACGCTGCCGGAGGGCAAGTCGAAATGAGCGCCGCGCAATCCTCCCGCCCCGTACTCGGTTGTATCGCCGACGACTTCACCGGCGCCACTGACCTTGCCAACATGCTGGTGCGTGCAGGCATGCGCACTGTGCAGACCATCGGTGTGCCCAGCCTTGGCGATGAAGCCATCGCCGCCGATGCCGACGCGATTGTCGTTGCGCTCAAGTCGCGCACCATTCCGGCAGCCGAGGCGGTTGAGCAATCGCTGGCTGCGCTGCAGTGGCTGCGCGCGCAAGGCTGCTCGCGCTTCTTCTTCAAGTATTGCTCGACGTTCGACTCCACTGACGACGGCAACATCGGCCCTGTGGCCGAGGCGCTGATGGCGGCACTGGACACCGACTTCACGCTGGCCTGCCCGGCGTTTCCGGAAAACGGCCGCACGATCTTCCGTGGCCACTTGTTCGTGGGCGATGTGCTGCTCAACGCCTCGGGCATGGAGCACCACCCGCTCACGCCGATGCGTGACCCGAACCTTGTGCCCGTGCTGGCGCGCCAAAGCAAAGGCAAGGTCGGCCTGCTGCGTTACGACGCGGTGATGCGCGGTGCGCAAGCCGCACGAGACCAAGCGCAACAATTGCGCGCCGATGGTGTGAAGCTGGCGATTGCGGACGCCATTTCCAACGACGATCTCATCGTGCTGGGCGAGGCGTTTGCCGATCTGCCACTGCTCACGGGCGGCTCGGGCTTGGCGCTGGGCTTGCCGGCACAGTACCGCCGCACAGGGCTCATCACCGAGCATGGCGATGCCGCGCAACTACCCGCGGTGGCCGATTCGGCGATCGTGCTGTCGGGCAGCTGCTCGCGCGCAACGAATGCGCAGGTGGCGCACTGGCGTGCATCGCGCCCGGCGTTTCAGATTGATCCGCTCGCACTGGCCGAAGGCCAGCCCGTGGTGGTCGAGGCGCTCGACTTCGTGCAGCGCCACGCTGGTCAGACGGTGCTGATCTACGCGACGAGCGCGCCCGAACAAGTCGCGCAGGTACAGAAGACGCTGGGCGTGGAGCGTGCCGGCAAGCTGGTGGAAGAGGCGCTTGGCCGCATCGCCCGTGCGCTGCATGCCGATGGCGTGCGCCGCTTCGTGGTGGCCGGCGGTGAGACTTCAGGCGCTGTCGTGCAGGCGCTTGATGTGCGCGCGTTGCGCATCGGCCCGCAGATTGATCCGGGCGTGCCCTGGACGGCGACCATCGGCGATGACCCCGTTGCGCTGGCGCTGAAGTCGGGCAACTTCGGCACGGTCGATTTCTTCGAGAAGGCGCTGGCGCAATTGGCGCAGGCGACAACGGAGCCAGTCGCATGACGGCGACCCATGAAAACGCGCTGCGCGAAGAGATCGCGCGCGTGGGCCAGAGCCTCTATGCGCGTGGCTACACGGTCGGCACGGCAGGCAACATCAGCGCGCGCTTGGCCGACGGCTGGCTCATCACGCCCACCGACGCATGCCTCGGCACGCTCGACCCGGCTCGCATCGCCAAGGTCAGCACGGCGGGCGAGTGGGTCAGCGGCGACAAGCCCTCCAAGACGCTCGCCCTGCATCGCGGCATCTACGACCGCAATGCCGAGGCGCATGCGGTGGTGCACACGCATTCGACACACCTGGTTGCGCTCACGCTGGCCGGTGTCTGGCGCGAGGCCGATGTGCTGCCGCCCATCACGCCGTACTACGTGATGAAGGTCGGCCACGTGCCGCTCATTCAATATCAACGCCCGGGGCACCCCGATGTGGCTGCGCAGATCGCCGCACTGGCGACGGAAGTGCGCGCCGTGCTGCTCGATCGCCTGGGCCCTGTGGTGTGGCACAGCTCGGCATCGAACGCCGCCTACGCCCTGGAAGAACTGGAAGAAACCGCCAAGCTTTGGTTGATGACGGAGCCGAAGCCCGCGCCGCTGTCCGATACGCAGATTGACGAACTGCGACAGACGTTCGGGGCTCGCTGGTAGCGATTGCTGCACGCATAGCCCACATAAAACAAAACCTAGATTGGAGACCACATGAACACCGCCACCACGGCGGCGCTGCCTACGCACGCCGTCTCAAAAGAGGACACCGTCTACGCACGCGTGTCGCGCCGCATCGTTCCACTCATCATGCTGTGCTACGTGGTCGCGTATCTCGACCGCGTGAACGTCGGCTTTGCCAAGTTGCAGATGTCGCAGGCACTGAACTTCTCTGAGACGGTGTATGGCCTGGGCGCCGGCATCTTCTTCATCGGCTATTTCCTCTTCGAAGTGCCGAGCAACCTGCTGATGAACAAGATCGGCGCGCGCATCTGGATCGCGCGGATCATGATCACGTGGGGGCTGATCTCCGGTGCATTCGCCTTCGTGCAGACGCCCACGCAGTTCTATGTGATGCGCTTTCTGCTTGGGCTGGCGGAAGCCGGTTTCTACCCCGGCATCATCCTGTACCTCACGTACTGGTACCCGTCGCACCGCCGCGCGCGCATCGTGGCGATGTTCATGGCGGCCATCCCGATCTCGGGCATCTTCGGCAACCCGCTGTCGGGCTGGATCATGAGCGCGTTCCACGACCACAGCGGCTGGCAGGGCTGGCAGTGGATGTTCGTGATCGAAGCCGTCCCGGCCGTGCTGGTGGGCCTGCTGGTGCTGTGGAAGTTTGATGACAGCATCCGCAAGGCGAAGTGGCTGAGCGAGGAAGACAAGCAGATTCTCGAAGCCAATATCGCTGCGGACAACAAGGGCAAGACCGAACACCCGGGGATCGGCAAGGTGTTCTCGGACTTGCGCGTGTGGGGCATGAGCCTGATCTACTTCGCCTTCGTCATGGGCCAGTACGGGTTGACGTTCTGGATGCCGACGCTGGTGAAGAATGCCGGCGTGAAGGACACCTTCATGGTGGGCGTGCTCTCGGCGATTCCGTACGTCTGCGCGGCGATCACCATGGTGCTGATCGGCCGCAGCGCCGATGCGCGCCGCGAGCGCCGCTGGCATCTGGTCGTGCCCGCCATGATGGGTGCGGTGGGGTTTGCGGTGGTGGCAACGGCGGGTAACAACGTGACGCTGTCGATCGTGTTCCTGTCGCTGGCCGCTGCGGGCGTGCTGACTTGTGCGCCGTTGTTCTGGTCGCTGCCGACGGCCTTCCTGCAAGGTACCGCCGCCGCTGCTGGCATTGCCGCCATCAACTCGGTAGGCAACCTGGCCGGTTTCGTGAGCCCCTATATGATCGGTGCGCTCAAGGACATGACGGGCAGCACCGCAACGGGCATGTACGCGCTGGCCGGCGTGCTGGTGCTCGGCTGCATCGCCGTGCTGCGTACGCCAGCCAAGTTGGTCAACAAATAAGCAACCGTTTTCAGAGGTTTTGACATGCCGCGCTTTGCCGCCAACCTGTCCATGATGTATCAGGAGCACGCTTTCCTCGACCGCTTTGCCGCCGCGGCAAAGGACGGCTTCGAGGGCGTGGAGTTTCTCTTCCCTTACGACTTCGACAAGGCCGACATCCGCGCGCGTCTTGACGATGCCGGTCTCAAGCAAGCGCTGTTCAATGCGCCGCCAGGCGACTGGGCAGCCGGCGAGCGTGGCATTGCGTCGTTGCCGGGTCGTGAAGAGGAGTTCAAGCGCGGCATTGCGACGGCTCTGAAATATGCGCAGGTGCTCGGCAACACGCGCCTGCACGTGATGGCGGGTCTGTTGCCCGCCGATGCGGACCGCGCACGCCATCACGCCACCTACGTGAGCAACGTTGCCCACGCTGCGCGCGAGGCGGTAAGCGCCGGCATCACCATCGTGCTGGAGCCGATCAACACGCGCGACATGCCCGGCTTCTTTCTGACGCACCAAGCGCAGGCGCATGCGGTGTGCAAAGAGGTGGGCGCGCCCAACGTGAAGGTGCAGTTCGACCTGTACCACGCGCAGATCATGGAGGGCGATCTGTCGGTCAAGCTCAAGCAGTATGTGGGTGAGGGCGGTGTCGGCCACGTGCAGATTGCCGGTGTGCCCGATCGCCATGAACCGGACGAAGGCGAGCTGAACTACCCGTACCTGTTCGCCTTGATGGATACGCTGGGCTACGACGGCTGGGTCGGCTGCGAATACCGTCCGCGCGCTGGCACCAGTGAAGGGCTGGGCTGGCTCAAGCGTTGGCGCGAAAGCCTGCGTTGATCAGCGTTACCCCAAACAAAAACGGCCGGCACTGCCTCTGCAGTCCGGCCGTTGTCGTTGCTGCGCCGCTTACGACTTGCAGGCGCCGAGGTAACGGCCCTGATAGTGGAAGCCGCTCTTCACCGGCCCGAACTGCGGATGTTGATACAGGCCATTGCCCGTGATGTTGAAGGTGGTGGGTGTGAGCGGGCCGCTGGCCTCAAGCACACCCTTACCGCCCTGCGGGTCTTCGCACGAGAGCGTGACCTTGAGCGTACCCATTGCGTAGTTCCAGCGCGTCAACGTGCAGCCTTGGCTGTCGCGGCGGATGGAGCGTTCGAATGTGCTACGAAGGTTGCCGGCGTCGTTGGCGCTCAGGCAGCCGCGCTCAGGGCGGCTCGGCACTTGGCGGCCCTGCTCATCAACGTGCGGTAACGGCTTGCCGTTCAGGGTCACGCTGGACGTACTTTCCCATAGGCCCGGCGTGACTTCCTGCGCGTGTACGCACAGGGCTGATCCAGTCAGAGCGGCCAACAGTACACCGCTGCACCACAGCTTCATGTCCGATTCCTTGATGGCTTGAGATGGCACGACCATCCGATCGCCGCGCAATGCGGGCGACAGGATGGTCGTTCAGTGAAGAATGAGATGAGGCCGGGTCGCCCCCGGCTCAGGCGCCCAGGCGCACCGGCTCCTTGCCCAGCGAGCGGCCCGTCGGGATGTGCCCGTACGGCGGCAGTTCGGCTTTGCGGGTGGCGGCTTCGAGCTGCATGCTGATGGCGTCCGCGGTGTGCGCGGCGGTCGCGCCGCTGGCACCCACGACCAGGCGATAGCCACCGCCACGTACCGTCTGGATCAGGCCATCGCACGGCGTGCCTGCCAGCGCCACGCGCAGTTTGCGCACGTGCACGTCAACGGTACGTTCCCCAACGAACACGTGATTGCCCCACACGCGATCAAGCAGTTGCGTGCGCGAATGCACCCGTTGCGGATGGGCCACCAGGAAGTGCAGCAGACGGAATTCCAGCGGGCTGAGCGGAATGGCGCGCGGGCCGGTTTCCGTTTGCGCCATCACGCCCAGCGTGAGCGGGTCCAGGCGCAGGCCGTTGACTTGCAGCACGTCGTCACCATGCTGCTGCGGTGTGCGGCGGCGCAGCACCGCGCGGATGCGGGCATGCAGCTCGCCCGTGTCGCACGGCTTGACGACGTAGTCATCGGCGCCGGCATCGAGTGCAGCAATCTTGGCGCGCGCATCGCCGTGGCGAGACAGCACGATGACCGGCAGGCCGCGCGTCTGCATGTTGGCGCGCAAGGCCAGCAGCATGTCGATCGACTCGCGCTCGGGCCACGTCCACTCCATGAGCAGCAGTTCCGGCATGGCGACCTGGATGGCCGCCTGTGCCTGCCCTGGATTGCCGACACGTTGAACGTCGTGTCCACCGTCACGCAGGGAAAACGACAGACGTTCGCCCTCTGCCTGGTCCTGTTCGACCAGCATGATCTGAATACCCACTTTGTGATACCTCCCGTCTAACCAGCCGACACACTCCGGCGAGCAGCCTTGCGGCTGCGCTCTTCTGTCTGCGGTGCGCGTTGTTATGAGTCCATGCAAGCGTTGCGCGTTTGCTCGCATGTCTTTCTTGCGGGCGCTGCTGCCGGGCCGGACAGGCCTGGCGCCGATCGTCGTGTGCTGCTGTTCCCGGTCGGACGATCCCAGCGGAGCCCCCTGGATGACTCCAGGGTGTGTGGTGTTGAGACGGGTTCCCAAGCCTCGGCACCACTGCTGCGCACTTCATTTATGCAATCGTTTGCATAAAGTGCGGCACTGCCTGCGCGCAAAACCGAGCCGACGCCCCCCCGAGCGCCGTGGAGAAGAGGAGTACCACCTCCCTCCCTGATGCATTGGCTTGTTGCCTTTCTCGTTTCCTCTAGTGAATCCCCCCTCCGGCTCAAGGAAAAGGAATTCTGTTTTGCCGGATTATAAGAATCCCATCGGAATTCGTCACGTAGGATTTTTAAAATTTGGAAATTTGGGCGGCACCAAACTTTTCATGCGCCTTCGATTGACACGCGTTCTTCACAAAGCTGCGCCAGACAAGGGTCTTGGCGTGATAGCATGCCGCCGATGATCCATTGTTGGCATAATTCGATGCTCATTATGTTGTTGTTGGCATAATGGCATCTGACCCTTGGATGGTTGTAGTTTTTACAGCTGAATATTGCGGCATTTAAATCAAGCGACCGTTTTGTGTATAGGGGTAATTCGCCTGATTTAAAACTTTAGGATTACTGCTCATTGTTTAGGCAATGACGGAACGTGCGGACGAAAAAAAGCCCGCGCAAGGCGGGCTTTCTGCGACCGGCTGGCGGCCGTCACCCAGCCAAGCGCTCCTCCAGGCGCGCCTTCGCCTCCGGCAGTGCCTGCGGCAGACCATGCGCCAGCTGCGTAAACAGTTGGTCATGCAGCGCCAGCTCCTCCTGCCAAGCTGCAGCGTCGACCGAGATCACCTTGGCAAACTGCTCGGCCGTGAAGTTCAGCCCATCCCAGCGCAGTTCTTCATAGCGCGGCGACACGCCAAAGGCATGCGCATTGCCCTGCGCCTGGCCTTCGAGGCGGTCGATCATCCACTTCAGCACGCGCATGTTCTCGCCGAAGCCCGGCCACACGAACTTGCCGTTCTCGTCTTTGCGGAACCAGTTCACGCAGAAGATCTTCGGCAGCGTGGCGCCGCTCCTGGCGAGCTGGTCGCCCAGCTTGAGCCAGTGCGCAAAGTAGTCGGCCATGTTGTAGCCGCAGAACGGCAGCATCGCGAACGGGTCGCGGCGCACCACGCCTTGCTGGCCGGCGGCCGCAGCGGTGGTTTCCGAGCCCATCGTGGCGGCCATGTACACGCCTTCGGTCCAGTCGCGCGCTTCGGTGACGAGCGGCACGGTGGTCGAGCGGCGGCCGCCAAAGATGAACGCATCAATGGGTACGCCGGCCGGGTTGTCCCATTCCGGATCGATCGACGGGCACTGCGCGGCCGGCGCCGTGAAACGGGCGTTCGGATGCGCGGCCTTGCGGCCGGTTTCCTTGCCAATCTCCGGCGTCCAGCTTTGGCCCTGCCAGTCGGTCAGGTGCGCGGGCACGGCGTCGGTCATGCCTTCCCACCACACGTCGCCGTCGTCGGTCAGCGCAACGTTGGTGAAGATGACGTTTTCCTTGAGCGTCGCCATCGCATTGGGGTTGGTCTTCTCGCCCGTGCCCGGTGCCACGCCAAAGAAGCCCGATTCCGGGTTGATGGCGTACAGGCGGGTCTGGCCGTCGGCGTCCTGGCGCGGCTTGATCCAGGCGATGTCGTCGCCGATGGTCGTCACCTTCCAGCCGTTGAAGCCGGTGGGCGGAATCAGCATCGCAAAGTTCGTCTTGCCGCAGGCCGACGGGAAGGCTGCTGCGACGTGATACGTCTTACCTTCCGGCGAGGTCACGCCCAGGATCAGCATGTGCTCGGCCAGCCAGCCTTGGTCACGGCCCATGGTGGAGGCGATCCGCAGCGCGAAGCACTTCTTGCCCAGCAGCGCGTTGCCGCCGTAGCCGGAGCCGAACGACCAGATTTCGCGCGTTTCCGGGAAGTGCACGATGTACTTGGTCGGGTTGCACGGCCACGGCACGTCCTTCTCGCCGGCGGCCAGCGGCTTACCGACGGTGTGCACGCACGGCACGAAGTCGCCGTCGGTGCCCAGCACGTCGTACACGGCGCGGCCCATGCGGGTCATGATGCGCATGTTGACGGCCACGTACGGACTGTCCGACAGCTCCACGCCGATGTGGGCAATCGGCGAGCCCAGCGGGCCCATCGAGAACGGCACCACGTACAGCGTGCGGCCGCGCATGCAGCCGTCAAACAGGCCATTCAGCGTCTGGCGCATCTCGGCCGGGGCCGTCCAGTTGTTGGTGGGGCCGGCGTCTTCCTTCTTCTGCGAGCAGATGAAGGTGCGGTCTTCCACGCGCGCCACGTCCGACGGGTCCGACAGCGCCAGGAACGAGTTCTTGCGCTTGGCCGGGTTGAGCGGCTTCATCGTGCCGGCGGTGACCATCTCGGCGCACAGGCGGTCGTATTCCGCTTGCGAACCATCGCACCAGACCACGCGCTCGGGCTTGGTGAGTGCGGCGATCTCGCCCACCCACGCAATCAGGCGCGGGTGTTTGACGTACTCGGGCACGTTCAATGCAGGCACGCCCTGCATTACGGGTTGATTCATGACCAAAACTCCAATGGAAGTGAAAAAGAAATCGGCGGCAGATCAGCACGGCAGGTCTGGCGAGCGCGCCCTGCGGCGGGGTGGAAAGCGATCGACGGCACATCGTGAGCGGGCCGGATCAGCGATTTCCAGAGGGAAGGGCAACGCAGGCGGAGGGACGGTAGCCGTGCTGATTTCACATTCAGTTACAAAGCGGTGCGCCACCGGAATGTGGGTTTTTCCGGGTGGCGGGGGCCGCGTGCGCTAAAGTGGCGGGACCGAAGTAACAAACCAAGAATAAGGACTCGTCACCAGCGTGGCTGCGCAATTTGCGTGCCCGCGGCGGGCAATTCCGAACGCCGCCACGGATTGTCGGGCGGCGAGGGATGGGAAGAATACCACCGCGAGGGATCGCTGTTTTTTGCTGCGCACCATTGTCCGAAGTGAGATGTCGATGAAGATTGCCGTACTGGACGACTACCAAGACGCCGTTCGCAAGCTGGATTGCTTCAGCCTGCTGCAAGACCACGAAGTCAAGGTGTTCAACAACACCGTCAAAGGCGTGGGTCAATTGGCCGCACGTGTGGCGGATGTCGAAGCCATTGTGCTGATCCGGGAGCGCACGCGTGTGACGCGTCAGTTGCTCGACCGCCTACCCAAACTCAAGATCATCAGCCAGACCGGCCGTGTATCGCGCGATACCGGCAGCCATATCGACCTGGATGCCTGTACCGACAAGGGCGTGGTTGTTCTGGAGGGAAAGGGCTCGCCCGTGGCGCCGGCCGAACTGACCTGGGCGCTGGTGATGGCCGCGCAGCGCCGCATTCCGCAATACGTGGCGAGCCTCAAGCACGGCGCGTGGCAGCAGTCGGGGCTCAAATCCACGACGATGCCGCCCAACTTCGGCATCGGCCGCGTGTTGAAGGGCCAGACGCTGGGTATCTTCGGCTACGGCAAGATCGGCCAGCTGGTGGCCAGCTACGGCCGGGCGTTCGGCATGAACGTGCTGGTGTGGGGCCGTGAGGGCTCGCAGGAGCGCGCCCGGGCCGACGGCTGCGCGGTGGCGGAATCGAAGGAGGCGCTGTTCGAGCAATCCGACGTGCTGTCCGTCCACTTGCGCCTGAACGACGAGACGCGCGGCATCGTGACGGTGGCCGACCTCACGCGCATGAAGCCGACCGCCCTCTTCGTCAACACCAGCCGCGCGGAACTGGTGGAAGAAAACGGCCTCGTGACGTCGCTCAACCGCGGCCGCCCGGGCATGGCTGCCATCGATGTCTTCGAGACCGAGCCCATCCTGCAGGGTCACACCCTGCTGCGCATGGAGAACTGCATCTGCACGCCGCACATCGGCTATGTCGAGCGCGAAAGCTACGAGCTGTACTTCAGCGTTGCGTTCCAGAACATCCTCGATGTCCTGCAGGGCAACGTCGACAGCGTGGTCAACCCGACGGCCCTGGCGCCGGCGCTGATTCGCGCGTAACGCCAGTTCTGTCGGTCGTATCCGTCAATCAAGCCGTGGCGCGCTGCTGCGGTTGATTGGCGCCCGCGCCGTCAAAGCGGAAGCTGTCCATCGCCAGCGAGCCGTACGTCACCGTGTCGACCACGTGCTGCGCCTGCACGCCACCCGGCGTGGCTTGGCTCGGCTGACCCATTGCGGCGCCGAGTGCCACGTACAGCGGCATCAAGTGCTCGTCGGTCGGATGGGCGTGGGCGGCGTTCGGAGCCTGGGCGCGGTAGTCGCAGAACGTGGCGAAGTCGCCGGTGCGGATGCCTTCGGTCATCGTTTCGATCATCCATTCGCGGAATGCCGTGACCCACGGGTCCACCGGCACGCCGTGCTGCGCCATGCCGGGGCCGCGCATCAGTGCGCGCAGGTTATGCGTGAAGCTGCCCGAGCCGATGATGAGCACACCTTCGTCGCGCAACGGCGCCAGCGCGCGACCCATCCCCATCTGGCAGGCGGGCGACAGGCCGGGCATGAGCGACACCTGCACCACGGGGATCTTCGCCTCGGGGAACATCATCATCAGCGGAATCCATGCGCCGTGGTCCAGCGGCTGGCGCGGGTCGAGCACGGTGGAGGCTTGCTCCTCCAGCCCGGGCACGACGCGGCCATCGATCAACGCGCGAATGCGCTCGGCCAGCTCGGGTGCGCCGGGCGGGGCGTATTCCAGGGCGTAGAGCTGTGGCGGGAAGCCGCCAAAGTCATGCCACGCCTCCTGCTGCGCGCGGGCGGTGACGGCGGGGCGGCGCGTCATCCAGTGCGGCGACACCACGACAATGGCGTGCGGCGCAAGGGCCACCATCTCTTGCCCAAGCGCTGCGAATGCCTGCCCAACGGGGCCCGGGTCGACCGCCAGCATGGGCGACCCATGAGAAAGATAGAGCACGGGAAGCATGTCAAATTTCCTGAAGAATATGCTGGCCATTGTGCGCTGGTGGCATTCAGGCAGCGTGCATGGATTTGCCGATGGGCATCAGGAAAGTTGAACGAGTGCGCCCGGGCGCTCAAACACTCAGCAGTGCTTCGGCCACGGTGGGGTGCAGGCCAACGGTCGTGCGCAGATGCTTGAGCCGCACGCCCATGCGCACGGCCACGGCCAGCGTCTGGATGATTTCGGGCGCGGCGTTATCGACGATATGCGCGCCCAGCACCCGCCCGCTGCGCGCGTTGCACACCAGTTTGATCAACGATTCCATGCCGGTGCCCGCAAAACGCTGCTCCAGCGAGACGAAGCGGCGAACGACCACGTCGATGCGCTCGGCTGTGGCGCGTTTGTCGGTGTCGGCGGTGCGTTTGCCCAGCTCAGGCCAGCGGGTGCGCGCTTCGGCTTCGGTCAGGCCCACGGCGGCGATGGCCGGATCGCAGAACACCGCCATCGGCACGGCGTCCATGTCCGGCAGCTTGGCGCCCTTGCCGAACAGGCGTTCCGCGACGTAGCGGCCTTGCGCTGCCGCCACGGGCGTGAGCTGGATGGCGCTGCTGGCATCGCCCACCGCGTGAACGCCGCGCACCCGCGTGCGGAAGTGGCGGTCCACGGCGATGCGTCCGCGCGCATCGAGGGAGACGCCGGCCGCCTCCAGCCCAAGTCCGGCGGTGTTGGGTGTGCGGCCGATGACGCTGACTACACGTTGCGCGCGCAACACGCGCGGCGTGTCATGGCCCAGTTCGTTCACGTAGACGGCGACACCGTCGCCATTGATGGCATCGTGCTCCACGCGCACCACGTCGGTATTGGTGACGTGTTTGACGCCGCAGTTAGCCAGCGCCAGCGTGGCCGCGTCTGAGACCGCCGCATCAAACTCCGGCAGCAACCGCGCTTCGCGCGTCACCATGGTGATGCGCACGCCGAACCGTGCCAGCGTGGAGGCCAATTCCGCCGCCACCGCCCGGCCGCCAATGATGATCAGGGAGGCGGGCAGCACATCCCAGCCCAATACGTCGTCTGGCGTGCCGGCCAGTTCACCGCCGGGCACCGATAGCGGCGTGGCATGCGCGCCGGTGGCCAGCACGATCAGGCGGCCGCGCAGCGTGGTTTTGCCGCGTTCGCTGTGCACACGGATGATGCCGCGCCCGCGCAACGACGCCATGCCCGTCAGCCATTGCACGCCGGCCGCGGCCAAGTGGGCGAGATGGGTTTCCCGCAGTCGCGCCACCTCGGCACGCGTGCGCGCGATGGCGTCCGCCCACGCATCGCTCGGCTGCACAACGCGCAGGCAGCGCGCGACCGCTTGCGACCAGGTCGCGCCGTAGCCGAGCAGCCGCATCGGCACGCAGCCGTGGTTGAGGCGCGTGCCGCCCACCTGCGCGCCATCGACCAGCAATGTGCGTGCGCCCAATTGCGCGGCGCGATGCGCGGCAGCCAGGCCGGCCGAGCCGGCGCCAATCACGATCAGGTCAAAAGGGTTTGTCGCGCGTGCGGGCATGGCGGTGTCCGTCGAACAAGCGTTGGCCGGACAGCCATGGTGGCGCGCCGGCGGGCTCGCCAGCCGCGCAGTGGCGGGTTATGCAGCCGCTGGCGTGGCGAACCCGCGTGGAAGTTCGCGCAGGAAGGTTTCGCCGTCATGACGGCCCAGCGCATAGGCGTCGCGCATGGCGCCTGGGCGGGTGTAGTCCCAGCTTGAAATCGGCACCTTGTGCGAAGGCTGGACGTAGAACCGGCGCTGCAGGCCTTCCGGCACGGGCGTGTCCAGCCGGAAATACGTAGGGCGCGGATACAGCCGCGTGACCAGCACGAGCACATCGCCCGGCGTGGGGTCGAGCGCATGCACTGGGACGTTGTCGACCATGCCGCCATCCAGTACAGGCCGCCCTGCGCGGCGCAGCACCGGCGTAAACGGCGGCGTAGAGGCCGATTGCAACAGCAGATCGGCCAGCGCTTCCGGCGAGGCGCAATCCTGCGCGCGCACGAACTCCGGCGTAAAGCCCAGGCGCCGGCCCAGCGTGGGGTGCAGCGTCTTGCGAACGTGCTTTTCGATGTTGTACGCGATGAGGCCTGCGGCCACGGCGGTCCGCGCGCCCATCCAGCGCGGAATGTGCGCGACGCCGATGCGGATTTCAGGTGCCTGCGCCAGCCGCGCGAAGCGGCCTTCCCCAAACACGGTCAGCAAGGCGGTGCGGTACATGCCGTAGTGCGGAAACACGCGCTCACCGCGCAGCAGGTTGCCCCAGTGGGCGTTGCGGGTGTTGTGGCGCAGGGCTTCGCCGTAGTAGTCCATCAGGTCGGCGGAGTTCCATGCGTGCAGCATGCACGCCGTCGACGCGCCCGCCGAGATGCCGGCAATCACGCGCGGCGCCAGGCCCAATTCTGGCTGCACGACATCCCACCAGCCGGCCTGCCACCAGCACCGGTTGCCGCCGCCGGCAAACACCATCTGATCGAACTCGGGCGTGGTCATGCGTTGACCGCCGCGCGCTCGGATTGCGCGTGCCGCAGCGCGGGCGAGTACTTGAGTGTGTCGATGCACGCATCGACAAAGCGCTCGCGCTTGGTGGCGAGGCTGGAGGCATCCGGATAGAACAGGTAGTCGCCCATGATGCCGCCAAACGAGGCATGGAAATGCGCCACCGCCAGCGGGACGTCCAGGTCGGCCGGCAATTGGCCGCGCCGTGCGGCCTGGCCGATCATATTGTTCAGCCGGCCCAGACCTTCTTCAAACGATTCCTGCTGGCGCTTGAGAATCGGGCTCGTGTCTTCCACGAACTCGCACTTGTTGAACATGATGTCGAAGACCTTGCGCCAGTGCGCGTCTTCCACCAGTTGCTGGAGCACGAAGTTGGCCACCATGCGCAGCTCGCCCAGCGGGTCGTCGGATTCCACATCCGGCGGCGAGCACAGCGTCTCCATCGGCAATTTCACCCGCTCGCACATGGCGGCGAACACGTCCGCCTTGTTGCGGAAATGCCAGTAGATGGCGCCCCGCGTGACCCCTGCGGCTTGGGCAATGTCGGATAGTGATGTGCGCGCCACCCCACGCGCATAGAACACGTCTTCGGCCGCATCAAGAATGCGGTTGCGTGTTTCCAGTGCTTCTTCCTTGGTTCGTCTGACCATGATGTTCCAGCGGAACGCCCGCACACCCCCGCAGACGTTCTTTCGATTTGCTTTGGTGCGCCGCACAAAATTGCGCAACGCAGTGTTTCATACTGCACAACGCTGCACCTGCCCGTTGCGGCGACATGGCCCGGAATTGTCGTGCATTGCCGCGATACCGCGCCATTCCGCCATTGCAACGAAGTCGGCAAAAGTTGCAATAAAGGCCCTTCGCCTGCGAAGGACCCTTTTTACATACATGCGTGAACGTATCTATAATAGCGCGCACTCCGCCGCTTGCCCATGGTCGTACGCATCGCATCCGGGCCAGGGTTGCGCTTTGGGGCTGACACCGTGTCGTCGGCACCAGGGCGTCGGAGCTGATCACCGATCGTTCTTGTTTCACAGCATTCTGGTCTGCGTTGTTGCGACTTCGTCGCACGGGCCATATCGCATGCAGCCAGATGCGGCTAGCATCGGACGTTTTCGTTTTTGTGTTTTTTTGGTTTCGCTGACGGTTTGCCGGCGTCGCATTCGTTTGCGTCGTGCCTGGTCTCTGGTATCCGCCGGCATCCCGCTTATCGCCACATGGGGTCATCTATGACGAACACCCGCCGTTATCACCAACTCGCTGCCGCCGCATTCATGGTGGCGGCACTTGCAGCCTGCGGTAACAAGCAGGCACAAGGGCCGGGCGGCGCCGGCATGCCTCCGACCGAAGTCGGCGTCGTCACCGTGCAGCCACACGCCGTTGGCCTGACCAGCGAGTTGCCGGGCCGCCTGGAAGCCACGCGTGTGGCCCAGGTGCGCGCGCGGGTCGCGGGCATAGTGCTCAAGCGTACGTATGCCGAAGGCAGTGATGTGAAGGCCGGTCAGCAGCTGTTCCAGATCGACCCGGCGCAGTATCAGGCGTCGCTCGACAGCGCGAAGGCCCAACTGGCGCGTTCGGAAGCCACGCAGAGCCAGGCGAAGATCAAGGCCGAGCGCTACAAGCCGCTGGTGGCCACCAACGCCATCAGCAAGCAGGACTACGACGACGCCGTGGCCGCCGCCAAGCAGGCCACCGCGGACGTGGCCGCTGCGCGCGCCGCCGTGGAAACCGCCAAGCTGAACGTCGGCTACGCCAGCGTGACGTCGCCGATCTCCGGCCGCGCCGGTCTTGCCCAAGTGACAGAAGGCGCACTGGTTGGCCAGGGTGATGCGACGCTGCTGACTACCGTGCAGCAGATCGACCCCATCTACCTGACCTTCACGCAGTCGAGCACCGAGGTGATGCGCCTGCAGGAAGCGCTCAAGGCCGGCAAGCTGGCCAAGGCCGGCGGTGATGCCGCCAAGGTCACGCTCGTCACGGAAGACGGCCGCGCCTACGCGCAGCCCGGCAAGCTGTACTTCTCTGACCTGACGGTGGATCCGGCCACGGGCACGATCACGCTGCGCGCCATCGTTCCGAACGCCGATCGCACGCTGCTGCCGGGCATGTACGTGCGTGCCCGCCTGGAGCAAGCCGTGGACGAGCAGGCCATCACGGTGCCGCAGCAGGCCGTGTCGCGCAATCCGGATGGCGCCTCAGTCATGATCGTCGACGCCGACGGCAAGGTGGCGGTGCGCCCGGTTCAGGCGGATCGCTCGACCGGCACGGAATGGATCGTCTCCAGCGGTCTGAAGGCGGGCGACAAGGTCATCGTTGACGGTCTGCAGAAGGTTCGCCCGGGCGCGCCGGTGAAGGCCGTGCCGTGGCAGCCGGGTGCAGCACCGGGCCAAGGTCAGGGCCAATCCAAGCAAGGTCAGGGTGCCGCACCTGCGGCCCGCGCCCCGGCAGCAAGCGCCCCCGCTGCCAGCGCACCGGCAGCCAAGCAGTAAACAAGGAGCCATCGCATGGCAAAGTTTTTTATCGATCGCCCAGTCTTTGCCTGGGTGCTCGCGCTGTTCATCATCGTCGCGGGGGCGATCTCGATCACCCAGCTGCCGATCTCGCAGTACCCGACCATTGCGCCGCCGTCGGTCATCATTACGGCGACGTACCCGGGCGCGAACGCGAAGACGCTGGACGAATCCGTCACCAGCATCATCGAGCAGGAAATGAACGGCGCGGACGGCCTGCTCTATATGGAGTCGGTCAGCCAGGGCGGTAACGGCCAGGCAACCATCACCGTGACGTTCAAGGCCGGCACCGATCCGGCGCTGGCGCAGGTGGACGTGCAGAACCGCTTAAAGCGCGTGGAAGCGCGCTTGCCTTCGCAGGTGACGCAGCAGGGCGTGCAGGTCGACAAGGCCCGCTCCAACTTCCTGCTGTTCGCCACGCTGGCTTCCACCGACGGCAAGATGGACCCGGTGGCGCTGGGCGACTACATCTCGCGCAACGTGCTGAACGAAATCAAGCGCGTGCCGGGTGTCGGCCAGGCGGTGCTGTTCGGTACGGAGCGCGCCATGCGCGTCTGGATCGACCCGGCCAAGCTGGTCGGCTACAAGCTGACCCCGACGGATGTCTATAACGCCATCCGCACGCAGAACGCGCTGGTGTCGGCCGGTACCATCGGCGATCTGCCCTCCACTTCTGATCAGCCGATCGCGGCCACGGTCGTGGTGCAAGGTCAGCTCACGACCACCGAGCAGTTCGGCAACATCGTGCTGGTCTCCAAACCGGACGGTTCGCTGGTGCGCGTGAAGGACGTGGCGCGCCTGGAACTGGGCGGCCAGACCTATTCGACCTCTGCCCGCATCAACGGCCAGCCGATTTCGGCGATTGGTGTGCAGCTCTCGCCCACGGGTAACGCGCTGGGCACCGCCAAGGCGGTGAAGGCCAAGCTGGAAGAGCTGTCGAAGTACTTCCCGGCCGGTGTCGAATACAAGGTGCCGTACGACACTTCCAAGTTCGTCCAGATCTCGATCGAGGAAGTGGTCAAGACGCTGTTCGAGGCCATGGTGCTCGTGTTCCTGGTGATGCTGCTGTTCCTGCAGAACATCCGCTACACGCTGGTGCCGTCGATCGTGGTGCCGATCTCGCTGTTGGGCGCGTTTGCCGTCATGAACGCGATGGGCTTCTCGATCAACGTGCTCACCATGTTCGGCCTCGTGCTGGCGATCGGTATTCTCGTGGACGATGCCATCGTGGTGGTGGAAAACGTCGAGCGGATCATGGCCGAAGAAGGCCTGCCCCCGCGCGAAGCCACCCGCAAGGCCATGGGCCAGATCACGGGCGCCATTATCGGTATCACGCTGGTGCTGATGGCCGTGTTCATCCCGATGGCGTTCTTCTCGGGCTCGGTGGGCGCGATCTATCGCCAGTTCTCGCTGTCGATGGTGTCGTCGATCTTCTTCTCGGCCGTCATGGCGCTGACGCTGACGCCCGCCTTGTGCGCGACGCTGCTCAAGCCGATCGAGAAGGGCTCGCACCACGAGAAGAAAGGCTTCTTCGGCTGGTTCAACCGCATGTTCAGCACCACCACGAACCGCTATCAGAGCTTCGTGGAGCGCATGCTGAGGAAGACCTTCCGCTACATGGTGATCTACGGTGTGCTGATCGCTGCGGTGGTGTTCCTGTTCATGCGTCTGCCGTCTTCGTTCCTGCCGACCGAAGACCAGGGCTACATCGTGACCAACATCCAGTTGCCGCCGGCTGCATCGGCCAACCGCACGCTGGACGTGATCAAGCAGGTCGAGGGCTACTACAAGCAGGACAAGGCCGTCGAGAACATCGTGGCCGTGCAGGGCTTCAGCTTCTCGGGTAACGGCCCGAACGCCGGTATCGTGTTCACCCCGTTCAAGGACTGGAGCGAGCGCAAGGGCAAGGATCAAACCGCAGATGCGGTAGCCGGCCGTGCCTTCGGCGCACTGTTCGGTGGTATCCGCGATGCGATCGTGTTCCCGCTGAACCCGCCGCCGATCCCGGAACTGGGTAACGCCACGGGCTTTACGTTCCGTTTGCAGGACCGTGCTGGCCTGGGTCACGACGCCCTGATCGCCGCCCGCAATCAACTGATGGGGATGGCTGCGAAGAGCAAGATCATCACGGGCATGCGCCCAGAAGGTCTGGAGGATTCGCCGCAGTACCAGGTGGACATCGACCGCGAGAAGGCCAACGCGTTGGGTGTGTCGTTCTCGGACATCAACGCCGTGCTGTCGACGGCATTGGGTTCGGCGTATGCGAACGACTTCCCGAACTACGGCCGCCAGCAACGCGTGATCGTGCAAGCGGACAAGATCAGCCGCATGCAGCCCGAAGACATCATGAACCTGTACGTGCGCAACGGGCAGGGCAACATGGTGCCGATGTCGACGTTCGCGAAGGGCCATTGGATCGTCGGCCCGGTGCAGCTCGTGCGCTACAACGGCTATCCGGCGATCCGTCTGTCGGGCGGTGCTGCCCCGGGCGCCAGCACGGGTGAGGCGATGGACGAGATGGAGCGCCTGGCCAAGCAACTGCCGGCCGGTATCGGTTACGAGTGGACGGGCCAGTCGCTGCAGGAAAAGACCTCCGGCTCGCAGGCGCCGGCGCTGTATGCGCTGTCGCTGCTGGCGGTGTTCCTGGTGCTGGCGGCGCTGTACGAAAGCTGGTCGATCCCGGCAGCCGTGATCTTGGTGGTGCCGCTGGGCGTGCTCGGCGCACTGCTGGGTGTGACGCTGCGCGGCATGCCGGATGACGTGTACTTCAAGGTCGGCCTGATTGCGGTGGTGGGCTTGTCCGCCAAGAACGCGATTCTGATCATCGAATTCGCGAAAGACTTGCAGGCGCAAGGCAAGGGTCTGATCGAAGCGACACTGGAAGCGGTGCACCTGCGGTTCCGCCCGATCATCATGACGTCGTTCGCGTTCATCCTGGGCGTGCTGCCGCTGGCGATTGCCACCGGCGCGAGTTCCGCCAGCCAGCGCGCCATCGGTACCGGCGTGATGGGCGGGATGATTACCGCGACGGTGCTGGCCGTGGTGCTGGTGCCCGTGTTCTTCGTGGTGGTCCGCCGCATCTTCAAGGGCAGCGAGCGTCAACGCCGCCTGGATGCCGCGCATCGCCCGCTGGACGAGGAAATCTGAACATGCAGAACAAGATGACTTTCAGAACCCCCGCGCTGTTGCCGGCGCTCCTGCTGGCCGCCGGCGTCCTGTCCGGCTGCTCGCTGGCGCCGACGTACGAGCGCCCGGATGCTCCGGTCACGAGCACCTACCCGCAGGCACCGGCCGGCTACGCCGTGCCGGCAGACTCGGCCAAGCCCGGCGAGAACGCGCCGCGTGCCGTTGACCTCGGCTGGCGCGAGTTCTTCCCCGATGCGCGCCTGCAGAAGCTGATCGGCCTGGCGCTGGAGAACAACCGCGACCTGCGCGTGGCCATGCTCAACGTCGAGGCCGCGCGTGCGCAGTACCGCCTGCAAGTCGCCGACCTGCTGCCGCCGGTCAACGCATCGGCCACGTACACGCGCAGCCACACGCCGCCGTCGATTTCGCAAACCGGCGGTGACGTCTACACCAAGCAGTACCAGCTGGGTGTGGGCATCAGCAACTACCAGGTCAACCTGTTCAGCGTGGGCGACGTCACCACGTCGGCGCGCGCCAGCTACCTGGCCACCGATGAAGGTCGCCGTGCCGCGCAGATCAGTCTGATTTCGCAAGTCGCCAAGGCCTATCTGAACGAGCGCGCCTACGCCGAGCAACTCGATCTGGCTCAGCAGACGCTGAAGGGCCGCGAGGACTACTACAAGCTCGCCAAGCAGCGCTTTGACGTGGGCGCCTCGTCGGCGCTGGACCTGCGCCAGACCGAGACGCTGGTGGAATCGGCCCGCGTGTCGGTGGCGCAGCTCACGCGCCAGTACGCCCAGGCGACCAACGCCCTGGTGCTGCTGGTGGGCGCGCCGTTGCCGGCCGACCTGCCCGCGCCGACCACGGTGTCGTCAGAGAAGATCGTGGCCGACATCCCGCCCGGTCTGCCGTCGGAACTGCTGGAGCAACGCCCGGACATCCGCCAGGCCGAACAGCAACTGATCGCGCGCAACGCCAATATCGGTGTGGCGCGCGCGGCGTTCTTCCCGAGCATCGGGCTGACGTCGAACGTGGGCACGGCCAGCACGGCGCTGCACGATCTGTTCAAGAGTGGCACCGGGCTGTGGTCCTTCGTGCCGAACCTGACGCTGCCGATCTTCAACTGGGGCACCAACATCTTCAATCTGGACCTGACCAAGGCCAACCAGAAGATCGCGGTCGCCAACTACGAGAAGACCATCCAGACGGCCTTCCGTGAAGTGTCCGACGCCCTCGTGGCGCGTGGCACGCTGGAAGAGCAGGTGGCCGCGCAGAAACGCTTCCGCGACGCTACGGCGGATCGCTTGACGCTGTCGGACCAGCGCTACCGCAACGGTGTGTCGAGCTTCCTCGACGTGCTCGACGCGCAGCGTGATCTGTTCAGCGCCGATCAGTCCCTGGTGCAGACGCGCCTGGCTCGCCTGACCAACGCCATCGATTTGTACACGGCGCTGGGCGGCGGTATGCAGGAGCACAGCACCACGGTGGCCGCACAGCAGGCGCAGCCGACGGCAGCACCGGGCGTCGCGCCCGCCACGCCGGACATGACGCCGCAGAGCAAGTAAGCGCGCCTTTACCACACCCAGCCCTACCCGAGCCCGCCACTCAGGCGGGCTTTTTTTCGCCCGCAATCTGCGCTGCGTGTTCGAGAAAGCGCAGTAAGGCGGCCTCTTCGCGCCGTAAGCCCTTGCGGGCACGGGCGGGCGGCAGCGCAGTCAACTCGCCGGCCAGAAAAGCGTCGATCACCGCAGGGTGCACGTAGCACTTGCGGCAGACCGCTGGTGTGTTGCCCAAGCGCTGAGCGACGGCAGCAATCGCTTCCACCACCTGCCGGCGTGCTTCCGTCGCGCTGCCTGATGTGCGCCCCCGCAACAACTCCAGCGCCAGCACGCTACCGGCCCAAGTGCGGTAGTCCTTGGCGGTGAAGTCGGCGCCCGTCAGCGTTTGCAAGTACGCATTCACATCGGCGGAATCGACCACACGCCGCTCACCGGCCTCGTCGATGTACTGGAACAACTCCTGGCCCGGCAGGTCCACGCAGCGCCGGATGATGCGCGCCAGGCGCGGGTCCGACACCGACACGTCGTGCTCCACCCCGCTTTTGCCGCGAAAGTGAAAACGCACGGTATTGCCGCGCACCTCCACATGGCGATTGCGTAGCGTCGTGAGCCCGTACGAGCGGTTCTCACGTGCATACGCGGCGTTGCCCACGCGCACGAGCGTCACGTCGAGCAGATACACCACGGTCGCCAGCATCTTCTCGCGCGAGAGGCCGGGCGCCGCCAACTGCGCGGTGATGGCCTCCCGCACACGCGGCAGCACTGCGCCAAACGCCAGCAGCCGGCCGTACTTGTCTGCATCGCGAAAGGCGCGCCAGTCCGGGTGATATCGATACTGCTTGCGCCCGCGCGCATCGCGCCCCGTGGCCTGCAGGTGGCCGCTCGCATGCGGGCAGATCCACACATCGGTGTACGCCGGCGGAATCGCCAGCTTATTGATACGCGCAATCACGGCCGGATCACGGATGCGCTCGCCACGCGTATCGAAGTAGACAAAGCGCCCGCGCAACCGGCGGCGGGTGTAGCCGGGGCGCGTGTCGTCTACGTAGCGCAGCGCCTCGGGCAGCGCATCGGCGCCAAGCGGTATACAGGTGGCGGCTGGCGCAGGAGCGGGTTCGGGAGCGCGTTCCACGGCAGAGTCCAGGGGATATGCCGGCCCACAGCAAGCTACGTTCCTCCGCAGAGAGTGCCCCGCCGACGTCGCATCAAGGCCACGCTGTGGCGTGGAAAAGTGACACAAAATGCGCTTTCCGCCACGGCAGCCAATGGTCTTGCATCGGTAAACCAATTCAACTACACTGCACGCCCTCTGGGCGGTATATAATCCGCTGTTTCGCCGTCCACCCGAATACTAGCAAGGGACCCGATGACCACCATCCGCCTGAAAGAAAACGAGCCGGTCGAAGTCGCGCTGCGCCGCTTCCGCCGTGAAATCGAGCGCACCGGCCTGATCAAGGAACTGCGCGCCCGTACCGCCTACGAAAAGCCGACGACCGAGCGCAAGCGCAAGAAGGCTGCTGCCGTGTCGCGTACGCGTAAGCGCCTGCGCTCGCAAATGCTGCCGAAGAAGCTCTACTAAGATCGCGCGATTGTTCCGGTAGCACCAACTGGGTGCTGCCGTTGGCGGTAGAAGTGAATCGATTGCTGTCAATCGACCTCCGTTCCGCCGAGCTTGGCTTGTCGCGCCGTTCAGGCGCACCCGGAAGCCCTTTTCGGATTCGGCCAATGCTCCACTCTCCGATACAGAAGCTAGCAAGACGTGGCTGATGGCCTGAGCGCCATTCTCCGCTGCTTCGGCGCGCCTGCGTGCGCCCTCTCTGTTGCAAACGACTTCCGCCAGCGGTGATCGACCGGCTGGCTGTTGGCGTTTGCCGTCCTGGTTGGGCCTTCCCTACCCAGCCCGGCATGGACGCCAGTCATGCGCGTCGTCGCCTCCTCTCTTTACGCCGTTTTGACGGGCGGTGCCCTACGCTGCAGGTATCACCACTGCGGCCGCACAGCACCTTCCCGCCATGCCAATCGAATCCAACGACTACTGGTTCCCCGCCAAGCGCTACGGCTGGGGATGGGGCTTGCCCGCGCGCTGGCAGGGCTGGGTGGTGCTGGCTA
Organism: Ralstonia sp.; assembly: GCA_039592975.1. Lineage (GTDB taxonomy): Bacteria > Pseudomonadota > Gammaproteobacteria > Burkholderiales > Burkholderiaceae > Ralstonia. The sequence goes on from JBCNQE010000006.1 coordinate 263,217, forward strand.
TCTACGCCGTACTGCTGGCGGCGGGTATCGTGGGGCTGCACCCGGAGCGTTTGTCGACGGGTTTTGTGTTGTACGTCGCGGGCCTGAGCGTGCTGTTGATGTTGGTGTGCTGGTGGAAGGGCGAGCCGCCGCGCTGGCGGTGGGGAAAGGGCTGACAGCCCCAGCCTCCATCGCTGCCCTAAGACGCGGGATGCACGGTGTACAGATGCACCTCGGAGGGCGAAAACAGCCGAATCGGCACATCGCTCATGCCGATCCCTCGGCTGGTGAGTAGCTGACCACCGTCCGGCAGCGCAAAGAAGCCGCTGGCGAACTGCGGATCGCCGGAGCCTGACGGCAGCACGATGGGGCGTCCGTCTGGGCGGGCGATTTGTCCGCCATGCGTATGTCCGCAGAACGCCAGATCGAACGGATGGGCCGTTACGTGCCGCAACCCCAGCGGCGAATGCATGAGCAGCAGCCGGCGAGGGCCGGCGTCGGCAAAAGTCCGGTCGGCGTCTGGGTGCCCAACGCCCGGTTCGTCGAGCCCGCAGACGTGGAACGCGTCGTAGGGCGCGGGAAGACGCACCGCCTCATTGACCAGCATGCGCACGCCAGCCGCCTCCATCTGCGTCCGGATGAACCCGTCATCCACCCACAAATCGTGGTTGCCGAAGACGCCGAACTTTCCTGCGGGGGCCTCCACTTCGCGCAGGCGTGCCGCGAGCCCCGTGATGTGACGGTGATGCAGCGAGATGAAATCGCCGCCGAGCAGCAGGACGTGCGGAGCAAAGGCTGCGATCGCATCTCGCACGGCGTCCAGCAAGCGTGGGTCGGTGAGCGGGCCCGCGTGAAAGTCGGAGGCGAACGCGATTCTCAGCGGCTGCGCCAACGACGTGCTCAGTGGCAGCATGACGTCACGGCGATCGACGTGTAATCGACCTTGCAGCCGCAGTGCATGCGCGATGCGGGCAGCCCAGCCGTTCGCATAGAAGAGCGCTTCGGCGGATTCGCTCGCTTTGCGCCACCAGGTGTAGTACCGGCCTCGACCCATGGTTGGAGACTGAACGAAAAGGGGTTGAGCGGACTGCCGATGGGGCGCCTGCACTCACCAAACGCGCCGCGCCTGTTCACCGCCAGAGTTGAACGCTGACTTCAAACACGTCGATTCTGCTCCGTGTTTGCCCGCCGAGGCGTAGATTCACGGCGATCTTTTGCCCACCGGGCTGTCGGTGCATGTCGCAGCCAACACGCAATGGCATTCACGCCCCCTCTGCCCCTTCCGCCGGCCCCCGGACAACTGGTGCTCGAGCATGGCACCCCCGCCTTTGGCATGTATCAAGGCATCGTCGGCCAGTTGGACTGGCAGCCTTTGAGGGCGACGCGGTATCAACGGCTGACCCGCAAGCTGCATCACAAACGCTGGCAATACGCCGCGATTGCGCACCCCGACTACTTTATCGGCGCTGCTGTCGTTGATGTCGGTTGGACGAGCACCGCTTTCGCCTACCTGTTCGACCGGCAACGCCGGCAGCTGGTCGCGGCGGTCAGCGCCAATGGCCTGCCGGGCGTGTCTGCCCGCGTGCAAGATCGGGCTTTCGGCGACGCGACCTTCCGGGCCGGCCGTTATCGCTTGGCGTTTCAGCGTACTGGCAGCCGACTGGAGCTGACGATCCAATCGCCGCAATTGCAACTTGCCGCGCAGCTCGATCTGGCCGACATGCCACCGGTGCTGGCGTCGATTGCGCCGGCCAACTGGCTGGCCCATTCCACCCACAAGACGGGCGGGCTGAACATCAGCGGTACGGTCGACTGCCAGGGGAAGCGCTATTCGCTGGACGGCGCGGTGGCCTCGCTGGACTACTCCAACGGGCTGCTGGCGCGGGAAACCCGTTGGCGCTGGGCGAGCGCGCATAGTCTGGAGTTGGGTTTCAACCTGCAGCAGGGCTATATGGCCGACGCAGAAAACGCCATCTGGCTGCACGGCAGGCTCATTCGCGTGGGGCCGGTTGAATTCGCTTTCGACCCACAGCAGCCGCTGCAGCCCTGGCGCATTCGAGACGCCAGCGGCCAACTGGACCTGACATTCACGCCCGAAGGCGCGCGCAGCGAAAACAAGAATCTGATCATCGCCACCAGCCGCTACATCCAACCGATTGGCCGTTTCAACGGCCAGATCATCGACCCCGCCACTGGGGCCCGCCATGTTGTGCAAGACCTGACGGGCGTCACCGAAGACCACGTCTCGCGCTGGTAGCCTATCGGCGCCGCTCGACTTGCTGCGCCATTTTCAAGTGCGGGCCGGCGCGCCGCTCCAGCAGCGTGATGAGCTCCGGCTGCATGAACGCATAGTCATCGGGAATATCGAGGCACACGACACGCTTGCCGCGCAGTTGCCGGCCAAACCGTTGCGTCAGACGGCGCTGGTGGCTGCGCTCCATCACGAAAATGATGTCGGCCCAGTCGAGCTGCTCGGCGTCGAGCGGTACGTCGGCGTCCGGGGCGAGGCCGGATGAATCCGTCTCCACGCCCGGCCACTGCGCGAACACGGCCTCCGCCGTAGGGCTGCGTAGCCGGTTGCGGCTACAGATAAACAGGGCGTTCATGGCGTCAGGTGCCGCGGGATGCTGCCGCGATCGACGCACGGTACCCCGCCGGCAGGTTGTCCGGGAGCGCTTCCGGCAGGAACAGCCCCAGCCGCTTGTGCTCATGGCTGACCACCGGCTCGAACGCGCCCACCAGCGTGCAGGCATATGTGGCGATGAAGACATGCTTGCCCGGCACGACCTCGAACAGGTAGGTGTCGAGTGGCGCGCCAACCTGCACGGCCAGATTCAACTCTTCCGCAATCTCGCGGGCCAGGCATTCGGTGGACGATTCACCCAGCTCGATACGGCCGCCCGGCAGCTCCCACTCTTCGCGTTCGTTGAGCAGCAGGACGACCTCGCCGCCAGGCGCGCGCAGCACGCCTTTGACGGAGACGGGATAGGTGGGCATGGAAGGCATGGCGATCAGCGGCTACGTACGTTAGGGGCCATCCGCCACATTGGCGGTGCCGCTGGACGTGCCCAGATGCAGCTCCTGATCGAAGGCACGGTTCACGTCGCAGTACTGCGCGCGTGACGGCTGCGACTTCTGCCAGCGGAACGACAGCTTCGGATAACCCGGTGTGCCGTCGGTGTTCTCCGTTAGCACGTAGTAGTCGAAACGTACTTTGGCATCGTCGGCATCGCTGGCGCCGGCTTCACGGTTGGCGAGGATGAGGGTGGCGGGCTTGCCGCCTTGCGCGAGCAAGAGCCGAAAGTCGTGAAGCACGCAGTCGGCGCCGCCGCTGGTGGTGACGTGCAGTTGCTCCTGCTCGCTATTGGCGCCACGCTCACTGCGGCGGAATACCGGTACGAGGCTCCAGGGCTGCGCACGGCCCGCCGCGCTATCGCGAACAAAGAAGGTCACCACATCGAAGCTGTGCGCGTTGAAGTTCTCGCGCCACGCGCGCATGGCGATCGCGTCGTAGCCGCGAAGCTTCAGCGTGTTGACCCCGTTGTGCACTGGCATCAGTGTGTAGCCGGCTTGAGCGGCAGCAGCGCCCGAGAGGCCGAGCAAGGTCAGGCCCAGAACGATGCTGTGGTTCAGGTAGTTGCGGCACTTGCGCACCGGTGTCTCCGTTGGTGAGTAGGTTGGGCTTCTCAGCTCAGGTTTGCGCCAGCAAGCGAGGCACCTCGTCGACAAGGGCATCGATGGCGACGCGCACTTTGAGTGGCATGTGGCGGCTCTTCAGCCAGAGCACGTTGATCTCCGCATCGCGCACGCCTTCATGGTCCATGCGGTCCATGACGACCACGAGCTGGCCAGCACGCAAGTATGACGGAATGAGCCAGCAGGGCAGCCATGCCAGGCCGGTACCCGCTGCTGCGGCGTCAGCGATGGAGAGCAGGTCGTCGAGCCGCAGAAGCTAGACAACTTGGTAGCCCTGCTTCTTTAAGGCTCGAAGATGCCACAGGTTAGCGTTGTAGCCGCAGAACGCGGCGAACAGGAGGGACGACGCGAGGCTTATCGTCGTTGCGAGACCCCTCGGCACGTGGACCCAAGCCAGTCCAACCTCCACAAGGACTAGTGCAATATTCCCGGCGAGAAGCCCCGCAAAAATCAGCCACTGCTTTTTCGCAATCGCCCATAACGGCCCGAGCAGGCACGCCCACCAGTTGAATCCTGTCGTGACAGACACCACGTGATCAGTGTCTGGACGCCTTAGGTAGATTCGTCGGCTCATGGCTCTCCTGCAGATTGTCCCGACTAGATGAGCCAACAGCCTGCTAAGGCTTCACCTAGCAGGCCACCCCCCGATAGAGGGGGCCCGCATGGGCGCCAATTGGAGGCGATGTCGATGTGACGCCGTTTCGTTGGTTTGACTCAGATCAGATGTAAAAAACTCTTCGCACGCAAAGCTACCGCTCTCCGGCACGATTGACCGTAGGCCGCTTCGGCCAAATAAAAAGAATCCAAGGGGAGTCCCACATGCGCGCGATTAACACCATCGCGCTGGTGTGCATAGCTGTTACCGGTCTGGCCGCATGCGATCGCTCTGCGGCGCCAGTCGCCACCAATACAGCGCAACCACCAGCACCAGCCTCGGCACCTGTTTCTGCTGGTGGCGCAAGTGCTCCGGTTTGGCAGGATGTAGCCCCTGCTGCTCCGCTCCCGCCATCTCCTCCGCCCCCACCTCCGCATAACTATGCGATGGAGCAAGACGGCACATATGGCTACGAGCCTGCCCTGAGCGAAGACGATGTTAGAAGCGGCAGAGCCGTAAAGCCACTCGTCATGATGCGATATGTGGGCGTGCGCGACGGGAGCTACGTCATTCTCATCCTTGACCAAGACAACAAGAATGTTGCGACGAGAATGACGTGCCAAGCGCCGTGCAACTTCGCGACAACCCAGTTCATTGCGGGCACTACTGTGTTGAAGACCGAGACAATTCGCGTTACGCACAGTTCGTTGGCAGGAGGGATGTTCGAAGACGCTATGTCTGGAGCGCTAAAGCCTTATGGTCAAGCCGTAGCTACATCCAACCCCATCGTCGTACCGGCGCCCGCTGATACGCAGGCAAATGCACAAGCTACACAACAGCCCCAATCAAACTCCCTCGATATGCCGCAGACCACTGCCTCTGTTCAGCAGCCAAGCTTTGACTGCGCGAAGGCGAAGTCCATCCCCGAGTATTTGATCTGTCATGACCCCGAATTGGCTGCCTCTGATCGTGAACTTGCGACTCTTTACGGTCAGGCCAAAGAAGCGGTCATGGACAAGGCGGCGTTCACCGATCGGACACGAAAGCAGTGGAACTATCGTGAGAAGAACTGTCGCGACAAGGAGTGCCTTAAGTCTTGGTATGCGTATCAAAAGAATGTGCTGACCAAGATCGCGCAAACCGGGAATGCTCAGGCCAACTGAGTTCGCCTGCACTATCAAAAACATCACAACGGGAGGAGTCCAACATGCGAGCAATCACAGCACTCATTGCCTGCGCGCTCATCGCTTTCGCGCTGCCAGCTGACGCCAGGGGCAAGGGCGGTAGCCGACCATCCTATTCAGGCAGTAAGCACACCAGCAGCCATGGCGGCTCTTACGCCGGTGGCAGTGGGTCATCGCACAAGGGTGGTTCATATCGGAATAGCCGGTCCGGCGACCGGTATGGGAAGCACGGTGGGTGACCTGTCCGATACCACAACATTTAGCGAGGGCGGCTAGCCCCTTTTCGAGCCAGCGGCATGACCACAAACGCTTCACCGCAACATGCAATACGAAGAATCCAACCAGTCCCCGTGGAAAAGCGCAGCGATGCTGATCCTGTTGGCGGCAGCATTCATCCTTGCAACAGAAGGTTGGGAGAGGGTGCGCCAAAAGCAGCAAATTGCGCGCGGTGTAGAGCAAGCAAAGGCGAAAATTGATGCTCTGAGGGACAAAGCGGCGCGAGAGTACCCGAACGAAGATCCTGTTACTGCGATGCAGACTATCGCTGCCGAAGAGGCAACAAAACGCATCAATGGATTAAGCGGCGCAAACAAGGTGGCATCTGCCGCCTCCAGTTTTCTCGGTTTCTATCTGATGAACGTAAAGGGGCGTGAGGAATACTGTTCTCAGTTTGCGGTGAACTTGTCCCAGTGGTTGGCCGCATTTCAAAGCGCAAACGAGGTCCCTTATCTGAAGGCGCGTGCCGTATATGAATCGCACAGATACCCCATATCTAAGGCCGAAGAGACGCTCTACACGTCACTGCACCTGGAGATCCTGAGGTTCGTGGCGGATGACATGAACACCGTTGCTCGTACCAATGGCCTCTCCACGAAGGGCGCGTGTGAACTGCTCAATAGTCACGCAGACGAGCTCGCGAGCAATGTTCGGTTCTCCAAGATTTTGCCCGTAGCCAACCGTGCTCTTATGGAGGGCAAGTGACGAACCGCGACAGCGGAGGAGTTCCTATGCAAGCTCGACGCCACGTCAAAGCCTTTCTCTGGCTTTTTCTGCTGGGAGTCTTCTGCACGTCGGCCGTCGCTCAGCACGATCGGACCGTCAGCGATCCAATCGAGTTGAGCAAGCTACTCCATTCGATTCCAGCCTACCGTAGCGATTTGGGCAGCAGGTTCACGGCTGGTGGAATGACGGTCAAGAGCGTATGGATAAACAAGCTGACGCGGGATGATGTTGCGGAAGACCCGCAACGCTATGCACTCGGGGATATTGAGTTGCACTTTTTCACGGACAAGCCTGATGTACCAGACTGCCGGATTTTGGGCTCACCCGTGATACTCAAGCGGGGTCGCCACTATATTGCTCAGGACCGAACTGGCGGTTGGCTGCTCACTGGTAAGTGCGATTTTTAACCAGCCTAATCTCCCGCGCCTCTTAAAAGATAAGGGCTCGTGCTAGGTTCCTTGGCAACCTTGGGCATCCCTACGCAGCCAATTATTTTCCGATACAGAACCGACTGAAGATCACCCCCAGCAAATCATCACTGGAAAACGCCCCCGTAATGCTGTTCAACGCCTCCTGCGCCAGCCGCAGCTCCTCGGCAAACAGATCCAGCGATTGCGCTTGTTGATCCGCATGCTCGGCCGCAATGGCCAAGTGTTCCTTGGCCGAGCGCAACGCAGAAAGATGGCGTTCACGCGCCAGGTACAGGCCCTCACCGCCGCCCTGCCAGCCGGCAATCTCCAGCAAGGCCGCGCGCAGCAGCTCAACGCCCACGCCGTCGCGCGCCGATAGCCAGACCTCGGGCGGTTCGGCATCCACGCGTCCGGCTACGCCCACACTCGTCAGGTCGATCTTGTTGATGACGCGCAGCGTCGGCACGCCAGCGGGCACATGCGCAGCGATACGGGCGTCGATGGCCGCGTCTTCGGCGGATAGGCCGTTGCTGCGGTAGTCCGCCGCGTCCAGCAGATGCAGCACCACATCCGCACGCGCGATGGCGGCCCAGGTGCGTTCGATGCCGATGCGTTCCACCTCGTCTTCCGTATCGCGCAGACCGGCCGTGTCGACGATGTTCAGCGGGATGCCTTCGATCTGGATGGTCTGCTGCACCTTGTCGCGCGTGGTGCCGGCAATGGGGGTGACGATGGCCAGCTCCGCGCCCGCCAGTGCGTTGAGCAGCGACGATTTACCGACGTTCGGCTGCCCGGCCAGCACCACATGCAGGCCCTCGCGCAACAATGCACCCTGGCGCGCCTGCGCCAGCACGCCATCCACGGCCGAGCGAATGCCGGCAAGCTGCCCACGCGCGTCGGAGGCTTCCAGGAAGTCGATTTCTTCCTCGGGAAAATCCAGCGTCGCTTCCACCAGCATGCGCAGATGGATCACGCGCTCGACCAGCGCATGCACGGCCTGCGAGAACGCGCCATCAAGCGAGCGCGCCGCCGAGCGCGCAGCCGCTTCGGTACTGGCTTCGATGAGGTCGGCGACAGCTTCGGCCTGTGCCAGATCCATCTTGTCGTTGAGGAAGGCGCGGCGCGTGAACTCGCCGGGTTCCGCCACGCGCAGGCCGATGTCGCGACCGGCCGCGAGGCAGCGCTGCAGCAGCAGCTGCATGACGACGGGGCCGCCGTGGCCCTGCAGCTCGAGCACGTCTTCGCCGGTGTACGAGTGCGGCGCCGGAAACCACAGGGCGATGCCCCGGTCGATGGCGTTCCCGTCGGCATCGAGAAAGGGCAGATAGGTCGCCTGGCGCGGCGTCAGCACGCGGCCACAGACGGCCTGCATGACGGCGCGCACGTCGGGCCCCGACACACGCACCACGCCGATGCCACCCCGGCCCGGTGCCGTCGCAATCGCTGCGATGGGAATCGTGCGGATGGGCGTGCGCGATGCGTCTGAGGTGTTCGACAAAATGGTGGGGTGGTCAGCAGCGGTCATGGGCGGTATTGTGCGGCAGCCGCGCCGTTGGGCGCCAGTTTCTAACCCAGGAGATTTGGATGATCGATCATACCGGCGTCGTCGTCAGCGACTTCGAGGCCAGCAAACGGTTCTATGAGCAGGCGCTAGGCGCCATCGGTCTCGTCAAGGTGCTGGAGTTTCCGGCTGCCGTGACGGGCCACACCGACGTGGCCGGTTTCGGCCCGCCGGGCAAGGCGGAGTTCTGGATTTCGGCCGCGATGGCGGGACAGACGCCCAACAAGCCGCCGCTGCACGTGGCGTTTCGCGTGGACACGCGCGCGGCAGTGGAGGCGTTCTACGCCGCGGCGATGGCCGCCGGCGGGTCCGACAACGGCGCACCTGGCGTGCGTGCGCACTATCACCCGAACTACTATGGCGCGTTTGTGCGCGATCCGGACGGCCACAACATTGAGGCCGTCTGTCGCGCACCGGCTTGAAGCGTAGGCAGTTTGCATAAAAAAAGGGCACCCGAAGGTGCCCTTTTTGCTGAAGCGCGTTCGCCTTACTTGGCAGGCGCAGCGTTCTTGTTGGTGCCCAGCATGCGGTTGATCGACCACTGCTGCGCGATCGACAGCACGTTGTTGACCACCCAGTACAGCACCAGGCCGGCCGGGAAGAAGAAGAACATCACCGAGAATGCGATCGGCATGAACATCATCACCTTGGCCTGCACGGGGTCCGGCGGGGTCGGGTTCAGCTTGGTCTGCACGAACATCGACACAGCCATCAGCACCGGCAAAATGTAGAACGGGTCAGGCGTGGACAGATCGTGTACCCAGCCGATCCACGGCGCGCCGCGCATTTCCACCGACGACAGCAGCGCCCAGTACAGTGCCATGAACACCGGAATCTGAATCACGATCGGCAGGCAGCCGCCGAGCGGATTGACCTTCTCGGTGCGGTACAGCGTCATCATCTCCTGGTTCATCTTCTGCGGATCGCCCTTGTGGCGTTCGCGGATGGCCGTCATGCGCGGCTGCAGGTCCTTCATCTTGGCCATCGAACGGTAGCTCGCGGCCGACAGCGGGAAGAACACCAGCTTGATCAGCACCGTGAGTGCCACGATCGACCAGCCCCAGTTGCCCAGCAGCGCGTGGATCTTCTCGAGCAGCCAGAACAGCGGCTTGGCGACGATGGTCAGCCAGCCGTAGTCCTTCACCAGGTCCAGGCCCGGGGTGATGGCTTCCAGCATGCGCGCTTGCTGCGGACCGGCGAACAGGCGTGCCGTGGCCGACACGCTGGCGCCCGGGGCGACCGTGCCCAGCGGCTCCTGAATGCCAATGCGGTAGAAGTTGGCGTCCACGCGGTTGACGTAGTACTCACGCTTGACGTTGGCCGCCGGAATCCAGGCCGAGGCGAAGTAGTGCTGCACCATCGCCACCCAGCCGCTGTCGGTCGGGGCCGGCACTTGCGCCTTGCCCTTGTCGATGTCAGCGAAGGTGATCTTGTGGAACTTGTCGCCGTCGGTGTACACGGCCGGGCCGGTGAACGTGCTGTAGAAGCGCGATTGCTCAATCGCACCACCGTCGCGGGCCAGTTCCAGATACAGCGTCGGGTTGATCGGCGCCGTGCCGTCGTTGGTCACGTCAAAGCGCGTGTCGATCACGTAGCTGCCGCGCTTGAAGACGTAGGTCTTGGCCAGCTTGGCGCCGCCCTTGTCGGCGGTCAGCGTGATGGAGACGTCGTTGCCGGTACCCAGGTCACGCGGGCCAGCCGATGCCGTGAACGGTGTCGTGTGGTTTGGGAAATCGCCACCGATGATGCCCGAGCGCGCTAGGTAGGTACGCTCGACGCTGCGATCGAACAGCACCATCGGGTTGCCGTCGTGGTCCTTCTGGTCGAGCAGTTCCAGCTTGGTGACGATGGCGCCGTCGGTATCGATGGTGGCGCGCAACACATCGGTCGAGATGACGATCTTTTCCGAAGCCGGTGCCTGCGCATTGGTCGAGGGGGCACCCGTGGCCGGAGCGGCCTGCGTACCCGGCACTGCGGCTGCGGCGCTGCTCGGTACATCGCCGGCGGGCGTGCTGCCCGGTGCGCTGCTGGCGGTGGTGGCCGTCTGCGGCGTCGGGAAGAACATCGACTGGTGGCCATTCGCGCGTTGCCAGTTGTCGAACAGCAGGACAACCGCCAGCGAGAAGATCACCCAGAGAATGGTGCGTTTGATATCCATGTCGGATTACGGTC
>JBCNQE010000007.1:0-270955 GCA_039592975.1 Ralstonia sp.
GCATTCGCAGGCTAAGCTCAATGCTGTCGCTAGACGGCTCAACGAACGTCCGCGCAAAACTCTAAACTTCGATACGCCAGCGGAACGATTCCATCAATACGTTGCATCGACCGGTTGAATCCGCAGCTGAAAGCGGACATCGGAGTCCATTCGCAAGGGCCTCCGCACTTGGTCTATGCGACACCGTATGACTACCGCTCCGCAGCGCTCAACGATCCGACCGCTCGACGACGACCTCACTGAGCTGGAGCACCGGCGTGATGTCGGTGTAGTTGGCGATGTCGCCTAGGATCTCGGCGCCGTGCTCTTTCATGGCCGCCTGAAAACCCTCTGCCGAATCACAGATCAATGAGCTCATCGCCACGAAGGGGAGGGGTTCACCGGGCGCTCCGCCGGCCAACCCTTTCTCGATGGTGTAGTAGGCGCAGGCATTGCCCAACCTAGCCTTCACCATCGGCATGTGGCGGTCGCGGTAGTAGGCGTGGTCGAAGCGAGCGCCTTCGGCATACGGGTACATCACAGTGACTTTGATCATGTGGTTCTCCTTGTCATCATTGGCGTCGTCGTCGAGAGATTCTCGCGACAGCCGAGGATGATACCGCCGGCGACTACAGCCCGTGCTCAAGGTTCCTGGTAGGCGCCGACCTTCTGCGCGTACTTTCAGGAGTCGACCTCCACCTTCGCCAAGCCTGAATGCCTAGCGTACAAGCCGGCGCAGGCTAATCAACCCACAAGCGCCGCAAAAAAGCGTAGAGAGCGAGTAAGGAAAAAAAGGAGGCCTAGGCCACGTGAGGGTTCAGTTCTATCAACCGCCTCGCCACCCCGCTACTGATGACAACGCGGCAACACGCACACACTCCATTCTCGGTCTTGCGGCCGCACACTGGACGGAACCACTGCCCGATGTCGAAAGACGCTGGCGTACGTGACAATCTTGGAGAGCCAGCCACGAGCGCCTCAAAGTGCTCTCGAAGAACCTGACTAAATAACGATTTGCCGAATGACCGGTTGAATCCGCAGCCGATAGCGGACGCAATGTCCGCCAAGTTAGCTCGGACAACTCCCGAGCCGCGCCGGAAAAGACTCCACCAGCCAGTCAATGAAGACCCTCAGGCGGTGCGTGACATGGCGCGTCTGTGGATACACGACGTGAAACGGGTAAGGGGCCGGCCGCCACGGCTTCAGGATCTCCACCAGAACGCCGTGGTTGATCGCCGCTTCGGCCGCATAGCCGAAGGTCTGCACGATGCCCAGGCCTGCTACGCAGGCGGCAAGGTGTGCATTGCTCTCGTTCACGCCGATGCGATGCTCCACCTTGATCTCGGTCTTTTCGCCGTCGCGCTCGAAGCGGAATGGAACTGCTCGACCCGTCTGGCTGAACACATAGCTCACCAGACGGTGGCCATTCTTCAACTCGCCAGGGTAGGCCGGCGTGCCGTACTGCTTGAGGTATCCCGGCGTGGCGCACGTGATCAGTGGCGCGTCGCCCAGGCGGCGAGCGACCAGGGACGAGTTGTCCAGCGGGCCACCACGAATCACGCAGTCGACGTTGTCCGCAATCAGATCCACCGACCGGTCTGACACGCCCAGGTCGATCCTGATCTCGGGATAGCGCGCAACAAACTCCGGCAGCAGGGGCATGAGCACGTCGCGCGCTGTCGAGCCGCCGACATCGATGCGCAAGGGCCCGCGCGGCGCGCCTCGCGCAACGCTAAACGATGCATCGATGTCTTCCAGGTCGCGCAGGATTCGCGTGCTCTTGGTGTAGTAGTCCTGCCCTTCCGGCGTCACCGTCACGCGCCGTGTCGTCCGCTGCAGCAGGCGCACACCCAGATGGGCCTCCAGCTCCTGCACCTGCTTGCTGACCGTGGCAATGGGCATGTCCAGCGAATCGGCTGCCCGCGTAAAGCTGCCAGCCTCCACCACTCGGGCAAACGAGCGCATTGCCAGTAATTGGTCCATTCGAATGTCCCTGCCGCTGAGCAGCCGCTAATTATCTACATGCGTAGATAGTAATTCCATTTGCAGCGCTTTTTTGAAAAATTGCGGCGCCCTACAGTACCTCCATGCCCAACGCGACGGGGCAAAGCAAGGCAAGGCACGACCCGCCGCGAGGTCAATCATCCAAACCTGAAATCACGACATGGAGCACATCATGAATAAGCAACTGGAAGGCAAGATCGCCCTCGTCACGGGGGGTAGCAGCGGTATCGGCCTGGGCGCCGCCAAGGAGCTCGCAGCACAGGGCGCGCGGGTGTTCATCACCGGACGCCGCCAGGCGGAGCTGGATGCCGCCGTCGCAGAGATCGGCGCCGGCGCCACCGCATTGCGGGCCGACGCGTCGGTGCTATCGGACCTCGACGCTGTCTATGCCCAGATTGCCAAGGTGGCCGGCAAGCTGGACATTCTGTTCGCCAATGCCGGCGGCGGCGACATGATGCCGCTTGGCGCCATCACCGAAGAGCATTTCGACCGGATTTTCGGGACGAATGTGCGCGGCGTGCTGTTCACTGTGCAGAAAGCCCTGCCGCTGCTGACTGACGGAGCATCCATCATCCTGACGTCGTCCACGGTCTCTGTTCAGGGCACCGCCAACTTCAGCGTCTACAGCGCCAGCAAGGCGGCGGTGCGCAATTTCGCCCGCTCGTGGGTGATGGACCTGAAGGATCGCGGTATCCGCGTGAATGTTGTGAGCCCGGGCCCGATTCGCACGCCCGGTCTTGGCGGTCTGGCATCCGATGAAACGCGCCAGGGTCTGTTTGACTTCCTCGCCGCTCAGGTGCCGCTGGGTCGCCTGGGGGAGCCGTCCGAAGTGGGTAAGGCCGTCGCGTTTCTTGCGTCGGATTCGGCCAGCTTCATCAATGGCATCGAGTTGTTCGTAGATGGCGGTATGGCCCAGGTCTGATAACGCGTGAACCGGGGCACGTGAGCGCTGGCGCTTTACCCTGTCAGGCGGGGTGGCTTGGGGGAGCTATTTCCGTCGAATGGATCCCGGTCGGCGTGACGCAACTTGCGTTCCAACGTGCTTCGGTTTGACGGATGAGCGAGGCGAATGACTGGCCGCAACCGGGTTGCAATGGAGGTCTGAATGCCCGTGCCAAGTTGTCGGCGAAGGTTGGCTGTTGGCCCGGAGCAGTCATCCCGCGCACTCGAGCATCCATGCAATCAAGTGGCGTCCTCGCCTTGGGCTTCGTCGTCTGGACCGTAGATGTCGAACCCGATTTCGATTTGCCGGACCCCTAGGGCGTACAGAGAGTTGGATGACAGCGAAAAGCCCTCGTTACCGCTTTTCATGAACAGACCACAGAACAGGTCGACTTTGTAGTGCTGAACAATCGTCCGCCAGACCTCTGGGTCATCAGAGAGCTGTCCAAGAATTTCCGAAATCTGGCCGTCAATGTCTTCGGGTTCTCGTGACGCGGCCTGGAGTCTCCACATACCCAACTTGGCAATACGTGTCTGACCGGTGTGGTGTCCGACAAGTGTCTGGCCCTTGTGCTGAGCAGTTGTGGGCTTACAGCCAAGCAGGCGGCTGATTTCCGCAGGGTCAAGGTCGTCCCCCGCAATGCGCAGGGTCACCCTGGAATGGTTCAAATGTGCCATGGTCAATGCGCCTGTAATTCGTGTCTCATTGGAAAGGGACTACACATCACGGCTCTGAGCGTCGGGTTTCCTGAGCAAAAAATAGGCTGCCGGCATGAAGTAGAACAGCAACCAATGGCCGGAGAAGCCCCTGAGCTCATTTGCCTTGAGGGCCGTGTACTCGGATGCAGTCAGTTCTCGAATGAATTTTCCGTGATTCAGAAGAACGCACTTGCCGTGCTGGATGACGGCATTCCCGCCTTCGGTGTGCTGCGTGAAGAGGAAAAAGTTAACCATCGCGTAGACAAAGAGCATGGCCCCCAGCACCGCCACCCATCGGGGCACATCTGCGGCTATGCCGAGCATGGAGTTTCTCCCCGCCAATTCCTTCCGAGAAAGAAGCACAAATGGAATGAAGACGAAAAAGATGCCGAAGTGCAGGTCCCAGATGACCGGGGCTGAGGCGGAGAGGTCTATCCCCATCAACGCCATCACGTGAGCAAGCAGGGAAAGTAAAAACCCCGTCAGGGCAACGATTCCCAAGACGTATCTGAATGTTTGGTTCATCGGTATATGTTCTCGGCCAATCGGCGGCGGCGAGCTCGACTCGGTTGACCCCCGCCCCCACAGCATGACCTCTCCCTGTGAAGGGAGCCGGTCGGACAGCCGCCGCCCTGCAGCCCTTATGTTGAAATCTTGACTTCGCCATAAACCGCTGCCTGGATTCCGCGCAACGCAAATTCATCGATGCTTTTTTTCGAGTAGCCGAGAAGCATTCCGATGATTCGATCGATGCCCTCGTCTGGACGATGGAAGTTGTCTCTCTGCGCAGCCAATGCAATCTTCATGGCTGGAATCCGCCACTCTTCGCCCGCTGCCGCATAGAGAACGTAGGTGATAGTCGAACGAGCATTATCTGACGCGCCTTCGACATCAAACTCTTCCATCTTGATGCGCCCGCTCTGAACGTGCGGAAGGAAGGCGTGCGTGGGCAGAATGTCTCGGTCGCCAACGACTTTGCTGTAATAGAACATCGTCAGCGGCTTCTTGCCTTCCAGCATCAGAGGGAGTTCGTTTCCTACGTGATTGTCCATTTCGCGACCTCGGGAAAGAACAGCCGAGCCTTGGATGCTGCATATGGAGTGGGCGGTCTATAGCTCTTGCGAGCGAATAGGGTAAAGCGAAAGAGCGAGGGCGAATGACAGTTACTGGTCGCTTCGCAGCCACCCGCGCACCGAGATGCAGATGATGCTTGAAGCTCTATTAAGAATGTTCATGATCTTTCTCGCACAAAGCATCCTCACGAAACTGGCGCGCATCGGCATCCCCTCAAACCACCCCCTACATCCCACCCAAAACCCTCCGCTAGCGCGCCCCCCCAAACAACTGACTAACCACCCCACGCAGCCACCGATTGCCCGCTTCATGGTGATACCGCGCATGCCAGTGCTGCCGCACGGCAAAGCCCTCCACGGGGAACGGGCACGCGCGCACGGCTAGGTCATTGGCCTGTGCGAGCGTTTCGCCGATGTGGCGGGGCAGCGTGGTAATCAGGTCTGTCGTTTGGATGATCGCGCCCAGCCCCAGAAACCCCGGCAGTTCCAACACGATCTGACGCTCGATGCGCTCGCGCGTCAGCGCCTGCTGAAGTAGTTGCGCCCCTGTGCCCGCCGTAACAGCGACGTGCCCCTCCGCGCTGTATTGCTTCACGCCAAACCGGGTGCGAATTCTCGGGTGGTGGCGGTTGGCCAGGCAGACCCAATCCTGCTCGTACAGCTGCTGCTGATAGATGCTGCCGCTCAGCCAGGGCACGTAGCCGATCGCGAGGTCGGCCTCGCCGGATTCCAGGGTGCGTTCCGTATTGCCGTCAATCCTGGCAGCCTCCAGGCGGACGCCGGGCGCCTGTGCGCGAACGTGTGCCAGAAGACGTGGCAGCAGGGTGATGTGGCTAGCGTCAGTCATGCAGATGCGAAACCGCCGTTGCGCCGTCGCGGGGTCGAATGCAATCTCCCAGGCGGCAAAGCGCCTGAGCGATTCGAGAATCTCGCGGCATGGCCCGATCAGCGCATCCGCCTGCGGCGTGGGGGCCATGCCGCCCGGCGTGCGGATAAACAATGGATCCCGCAAGTAATCCCGTAGCTGCCCAAGCCAGATGCTGACCGTCGGCTGGCTCTGGCCGAGTTGCTCGGCAACCCGGCTGACGTTGCGAACGTCGTATAGCAGGTCGAACAGTTGAAGCAGCTTCAGGTCGGGCAGATCGGCGAGCGCCGCAGCATTATTGTCCATGGCAATAACGGTATTTGGATCATTGTATTGCCAGTATAAGGGCCGCCTCCTATCGTGCAACCACACGTGAAGGAGACGCCATTGAAGATTGCGATTCTGGGTGCCGGCGCACTGGGCTGCGCCATAGGGGCCACCCTCACTGAAGCCGGCCATGAGACCTGGCTGATTGTCCGTTCACCGGACCGCGTCAACGCCATGCGAAACGAAGGCCTGCGGGTGGACGATGCCCAGGGCACACGACGCATCCAGGTGCGGGCGGCGACGCGTGCTGCAGAGGTTGGCGTCGCGGAACTGGTGATCGTGCTGGTCAAATCATTCGAGACCGATGCCGCCATGCGCGGTGCCGTGGATCTGGTCGGCCCTAATACGCTGGTGCTGTCGCTGCAGAACGGCCTCGGGCACGAAGAGATTCTCGCCGACATCGTGGGCCGTGAACGCGTGCTGGCAGGCAAGACCTATGTTGGCGGGGTGATGCGGGGCCCCGCGCATATTCAATCGGGTGTGGTTGGCAAGGCCACTTACATCGGTGAACTGGATGGCCGTCTGACGCCGCGCGTGCAGGCCGTTGCGGATGCCTTCAATGCCGCTGGGCTGGCGACCACGGTCACCGACAACATCGTCGGCACGATGTGGGACAAGCTGCTCGTCAACGTGGCCACCGGCGCGCTCACCGGCATCACCCGCCTGACCTACGGCCAGCTCTACGCCGATGCGCTGCTCAAGGCGACCTCGCTTGCAGCCGTGGCCGAGGCCATTGCAGCCGCACAGGCCGCGGGTGTGAAGCTGTCGATGACGGACCCCGAACAGGCATGGACCCTTGCCGCCGAAGGCCTGCCCGCGGCGTTCAAGACGTCGATGCTGCAAAGCCTGGAGAAAGGGACGATCACCGAGATCGATTTCATCAACGGTTCAGTCGTGCGTTGCGGGCAGCGCTACGGCGTACCGACCCCCGTCAATGCCACGCTGGTCGCCTGCATCAAGGGGATCGAGCGTGCGATGGCCGACCAACAACGACAACACACGGAGACAACCGCATGAGCACCCCCAAGGCCTATGTGGAACACGTCGCCATCTGGGTGAAGGACATCCACTGGCACATTCGCTTCTTTGAAGAAGTGCTCGGCATGACCCTGCGCGAGATCGACGGCACGCGTGAAGCGCCCCGGCAGTACTGGACGCTCGGCGGCTTGCAGTTCATCCATGCCCCCGAGTACGAGGGCCCCGAAGGCCGACTCGCCCATCTGGGCGTGATGTGCGAAGACCTCGAAGCTGCGCTGGTGCTGGCGCAGCACTTTGGCGTGACCGAAATGCCGCAGGGCCGCAACTGGCTGCGCTTGCCAGACGGTCTGGCGGTCGAACTCATCCAGGCCAAGCCGGCGTCGTGCGTGGCGCAGGCGCTGGCGATCAACCCACGTGCGCAGGCATGAACATGACCATCGTTGAAAAATACTGGGATGACGCCCGCGAGGGCGACACGTGCATCAGCCCCGCCTACACGGTCACGAAGGAACGCATCCTCGCTTATGCAGACCTCACCGGTGACCACACGCCCGTGCACGTCGATGAGGCCTATGCCAATGCTAGCCACTTCGGTTGCATCGTCGCGCATGGCTTGTTCGGCCTGTCGATTGCCGACGGCCTGAAAACGCAGAGCGACTACCGTTTCCTGCCCGGCATGTCGCTCGGTTGGACGTGGGACTTCCTACTGCCGATCAAGGTCAATGACGTCTTGCATGTGAAGTTCCGCGTCGGGGAGATGCGGGCGAGCAAGAGCCGCCCGGGCTGGGGCATCGTCGTGCTGCCTTCGGAGCTGATCAATCAGGATGGCGAAGTCGTGCAACGCGGTGAGCACCGCCTGATGGTGCCGCGCCGGCCGGGAGCATTCTGATGCAGGCGCGTCCACTCGAAGGTATTCGCGTTGTCGACTACAGCCACTTCCTCGCCGGCCCCTATGTCGGCCGATGCCTGGCCGCACTCGGCGCCGAAGTGATCAAGGTCGAGCGCCCTGGCTCCGGCGATGCCGGACGCCAGCACGCCACCGTGCTCGACGACCAGCAAAGCGGTTATTTCCTGCAACTCAACATGGGCAAGCGCGGCGTGAGCGTCAACATGAAGGACCCGCGCGGCAAGGCCTTCATGCAGCGGCTGTGCGACTCGGCTGACGTGTTCATCGAGAACTACCGGCCGGGTGCTCTGGACAAGCTGGGGCTGGGCTATGCCGAACTGTCGGCGCGTAATCCGGGCCTCGTCTATTGCTCCATCTCCGCATACGGACATACCGGGCCGGACGCACATCGCGCCGGTTTCGGGCTGATTGCCGAGGCCAAGAGCGGCATCATGCAAATGGTCGGTACGCCGGGCGAACGGCCACCGCTGCTGCGCATCTCGCTCGGCGATATGTATACCGGCATCCATGCCGTGGCTGCCATCAACGCTGCTTTGCTCGGGCGCGTGAAGAGCCAACGAGGCCAGCACATCGACATGGCGTTGTACGACACGCTGGTGTCGATGCACGAATACGCCGTGCAGTGCTACACCCTGCAAGGCGTGCTGCCCGAGCAGACCGGGCATGACATGCCCACCTCGACGCTCTATGGCGTGTTCCGCGCGGCAGACGCGGATCTGGTGATTGCCGCGCAGGTCGACGACGCATGGAAGCGCTTCGCTGCGCTCGTCGAGGCACATGGCGGTCCGGCGGGCTTCGGCGCTGACCAACGGTTCCATGACAGCGTCGGGCGCAACGCGCACCGCAAAGAGATTCTCTCTGTGGTCGAACCGTGGGTAGCCGCACGCCCCGTGGCATTGCTGTTGGAATTGCTGGATGGCGTAGATGTGCCATGCGCCAAGGTCCAGCGCATCGACGAGGTGCTGGCCGATCCGCAAATTCAGGCCCGCGGTATGGTGGTCGAGCAGCAGCATCCGCGCTATGGCACGTTGCGCCTGCCTAACCTGCCGTTCAAGTTCTCCGATTGCGATACGACCATCCGCGACGTCGCGCCTGACCTGGGCGAGCACAACGTAGAAGTTGCGCGCACCCTGGGTTTCGACGCAGACGAGATCCACGCGATGCAGGCCGATGGCGTTCTTTATTCGAAGTGAGCCCCATGATGACTGACCGCTATGCAGTGATCGGCAACCCGATCTCACACACCAAATCTCCGCTCATTCACGGTCTGTTTGCGCAGGCGGCGCAACAAGACATGGCTTACACGGCCATCGAAGGGCCGGTTGAACCGGACACGGCGTTCGCCGATGTTGTGCGTGCTTTCGCCGATGGCGGGGGCAAGGGCATGAACGTCACGGCGCCGTTCAAGCTCAAGGCATTTGCGATGGCCGACGAGCGCAGCGAGCGCGCCACGTTGGCTGGCGCTGCGAACGCACTCAAATTTGAAGGCGGTCGCATCCTGGCCGAGAACTTTGATGGCATTGGGCTGGTTCGAGACATCGAAATCAACCTGGGGCTGCCGATGGCCGGTAAACGCGTGCTGCTGCTGGGTGCCGGTGGTGCCGCACGTGGTGCGCTGCTGCCGTTCCTGGCGGCGGCGCCGGCGCAGTTGGTCATCGCGAACCGCGACGTTGCAAAGGCGCAGGCCCTGGCCGCCCAGGTTGCCGGGCGCGGCCCGGTCGTTGCATGCGGGTATGCCGACCTGGAGGCGATGGAGCGCTTCGACCTGGTGGTCAATGCCACCTCCGCCAGCCTCACAGGCGATCTGCCGCCCGTTCCCCACAGCATCTTCAGCCCCACCGGGATGGCCTACGAACTGGCCTATGGCAAGCGGCTGACACCGTTCCTGAGGCTCGCCCGCAACGCGGGTGTGCGCAACATCGCAGACGGCGTCGGCATGCTGGTCGAGCAGGCTGCAGAAGCGTTCGTCTGGTGGCGCGGCGTGCGTCCGGACACCCGCCCGGTGATCGATCGACTCACCGTTCCCCTCGACTGATCGAATTCCACTACAGAGGTCTGAATGAAGCGCATCCTGATGCTGCATGGCATCAACCACAACATGTTCGGCAAACGTGACCCGGTGCAGTACGGGACGATCACGCTGGCCGAGATCGACGCAAAGTTGCAAGCCCTGGGCGACGAACTGGGCGCGCACGTGGAATCGTTTCAGACGAACAGCGAAGCGGCGATGTGCGAACGCATTCATCGCGCCTTTGAGGAAGGCCAGGACGCCGTGCTGATCAACGCAGGTGCGTGGACGCACTACAGCTACGGTATTCGCGATGCACTGGCGATCCTGACGTGTCCGGTCGTCGAATTGCATATGTCGAATATTCACGCGCGCGAACCGTTTCGGCATCACTCGGTGTTTGCCGACATCGTCAGTGGGCAGATCTGCGGGTTCGGCGTGCAAAGCTATCTTCTGGCCTTGCGGGCGGCGGTTTCTGCGCTCGAGCATGCGTAGCAGACGCGCTCAGAACACCGATCAACGCCGTATCGGCAACGCAGCACCCCAGGCACGTTGGCTGCTACCCCGTCTCTGTGCGCAAGCGCGCATTTTCAAAGGAGCAGACCATGAACAAGGACCAAGTGAAGGGTACTGTCGAGAAAATGAAGGGCAAGGCCAACGAGGCCCTGGGCAAAGTGACGAACAATCCTGCACGCGAGATGAAGGGCGACCTTCAGCAGGCCGGCGGCCAAGCGCGCAAGGATGCAGGTGACGTCAAGGAAGCAGCAAAGGACATCGCGAAGAAGTCCCGCTAGTGGGTGCGCATTCGCAAAGGGCGACCAGGTGGTCGCCTTTTTTTTGCTCCACTCAAGCCCGTGGATGCAACGGTGTGCCCAAAGGCGTTCCAGGGCAGCAACGAGTGATCTACAGAAGACGCTTACTGCTCCAGCGCCCATCCTGCGTTGGGCACATTTTTCCCTTCGCGATAGGTCCAGCGCGCGCCGCAGGTGCGGCAGGTGAACGTGCTCACCGTGACGGCCGCAGTTTTGGAGGCCTTGATGCGCTGTGTGTCGGTGATTCTCAGGAAAGCATGACCTGACGCACCAAGTCGATGGACTTCAATGGCAAGGCAAGCGCGGCAGAGTGTCATGCCAAATCTCTCTCTCAAATAACGTGGTGCCGGGTGGGTGCGTGCGTCCGCTTGGGCTGCGGTCTAGACGCCAAAGACGGGGGCGCCATATTTCAACAGCAAGCGCTCGATCTGACTCATGTCATCGGTGCGCGGTGTTCTGTCTTCGGTCACGCGTGATGGGCCGCCATAGACGGCAGCCACATGCCTGCGCACCGTCAGCACGTCGTTGGCTGGTGGCTCGACGATGACGGCATCCCCCGGTTCGTGGCGGTAGCTGCCATCCTTCCAGCCCTCGGGTGTCAGATGCAGCTCTTCCCATTCATCGCTCACAGACATGGTGATTTCCTTCTCGTTGACGTTGGAGGTGGCACTTGCCATCGCGGCAAGCGGAGGAAGCCGCTCCAGGCGGCTTGCACGGTTCAGGTTTTGTGGCGGGCCGTCAGACGTGCGATGGCTGCTTTGCCAGCAAGCCGGGCTGCATGTCTGGCGAGTGATTCCGTGCCATGTACGTTGTGGCGCATCGAGACGTTGGCGAGGATGCGTTCCATGCCATCGCGGTATTCGCTGATGAGGTAGGTGGCAAACCAGACGCCTGGTTCTTGCTCGATCGGGTACACGGACACCGTGTAGGGGGTAGGGATTGGGTTCAATGCACTGCTAGGTTTCGGGCGAAGGTGGATGGCAAGCGTGGTGCCACTAGGCAAACCGCTTCTTGCTGATGACGTACGCCACGATGAATAGAGCCAATGCCGGAGTGTCATGCACGCGCGTGCAGAACGTCAGCCATTGGCGGCGAGGTGACCGTACTTGCGTACGCTGGCGCGCTAGTACATGCGCGTCGGATACGGAGCGGATCAACCGCCGGTCTGGTAGGTGGTGGGCTGCGTGGCCCAGGATGATTCGGGTGTACGCCCGACGGGTGGCCTGCGTTGTGTTGTCTTGTTTTGCTCGGCACCCGGCCCGATCGTCGATTCGATAAACGGGCAAAGGTGGGCGCATGGTAACAGCTTCTGGCAACCACCGCTTTGCGTGAACTCCCACGGTTGGGATGTCTGAGCACCCGGGGTGGCCACAAAGCGCGGTCGCACTCACATTCACCCGCTATTTTGAGGTTTATTGGCTTTTTTGATTGACAGGCGACGCCTTTATCGGTAAATGTTGCGCCCGCAGGCTTTTCAAGCAGTTACTCCGATGTTTTGGGTTGTCACACCAAGCGACGCCTTTTTCTCTTTGTTGCTCCCTTGATTGTCGTGCCTGGTTAGCATGGGCTCATCCAGAACATTTAAGGAATCCAACATGGAAACCGGTATCGTAAAGTGGTTCAACGACTCCAAGGGCTTCGGCTTCATCACGCCGGACGCAGGCGGCAACGATCTGTTCGCGCATTTCTCTGAAGTGCAGGGCAACGGGTTCAAGTCGCTTCAAGAAGGGCAGAAGGTCAGCTTTGTGTCGGGCGTAGGCCAAAAGGGCCCCGTCGCCACCAAGATTGCAGCGATCTGATCGATCTCGCCCGCAAGAAGAAACCCCGCTATGCGGGGTTTTTTTTCGTCTCCGCATATGGCCAGACACCCGACATAGCGAGCGGACCGTCCACTGAGCGCGAACAACATGTTGGCGCGACTTCGGAAGATAGTGACGTCACCGTGCAGTTATGGGAGTACAGTGGGGCACCGGCAATGACGCGCCAGAGTTTGCATCCGTTGGTACGAAAGGATGTTGCCCCGCACTTGTGATCACAGTGCTCGGGGGCGCCTCTTACGCTGGATCAAGCTTGCACGCTGTCATCCTCGCCAGGTCCGCACGAATGCTTGCCCGTTGATGCTTTGACTCGCGATGTAGGTCATGGAGATCCGTGATGCTCGACCTTGTCGCGTTTACCAAGCCGGTGCTCGATGAAATTACCGGGCAGGACGTGCGGACCTGGAGCACCGGTCCGCTTGTCTTGGCGGCGAACTGGCAGGTGCCTGAACCCAACAGCCGCATCTGGCGTGTGAGAACGCTCACGATTGCGTTCACGCACGATGTCATGAATCAGTTGATGCACGCGGATCGGCAAGACCTTTGCCAGCTCCAGCGCATGCTGGACCGCTTTTTACGGGCACGCCTGGGCATGCATGCCCAGACCGGCGCGGAAGGTCGCGCGCTCGTGATCACCATCGATCATCTGAGGGTGGATTCGTAGCCGCCCGTACCCATCAGCGGATCGCCCTTCACAGTCACTGTCGACGCGTTGCATGGGCTTCGATCGTGCTCACCACTCGTTGCACAGTTGGAGCCATTCATGAATGCAAGCCCGTCTGCCACATACAAGGGGTTCGACCTGTATCCGTTGGTGTACAGGACGGAGACCGTCCAATCGTGGCCGCGAAAGCGCCCCGACCGCACGTTCAACGCGTCCGTCATGATCTGCCGTGAAGGTCATCCACCCGGAACCGAACACTCGCGCGTGTTCCGCGTGACGCTTGCCGCGTGGGAGAACGTCGGCACCGCGAGGCGCGGCGCGCTGAAGTTTGGCGAAGACGTCATCAATGGTCTGGTGGCCGGCGAGTCAGTGGTGTCGCTGTAATGGGCGTGATGTATGTCTCTGGCCCGCAAGCCTTTTGGATATTGCCTTGGAGAGGAGTGTTACATGCATGACCAGCCCGAAGACAAGACGACCCAACCGCCCGAGAAGACGAGCTTTCTTTGCACGCTTCCAGGCGAGAAAAAAGGGATGGCGTATTCCATCACCGTTGGCTTTTGCAACGACGGGTACCCGAACTGTGCGCAATTCACCAGCTTCGTAGGGGAAGGAAGACGGTCCTTCAGGGTGTTGGCGAGCGCATCGGATGTCTTATCCGCGGCCACGCGCAGCGTTGAGACCTTTTGCCGCCTGGCAGTCGGACAAGTGATCCGAGACAGCCTCTACGCAAAAACGGTGGAGGGTGACCATACCCTCGACACGCGCGTGCAGGCTTGGCAAGGGGATCTCAGACCCGCGGGATCCCGCAGCGTACAAAGGCCGCTGCGTTCGCACTTACTGATGCGCGGATAGTTCAATCGGGCAAGCGTAAAGAGCGTACAGTGAGGCCACCCCCTTCAACGGAGATTGCCGTGGACGCCTATCCAACTTGCCGCTACAAGGGGTTTGATGTTTATCCCTTGATCTATCTATTCGATGCGCCGCGTGAATGGCATGAACGGCGCCCCGATCGGTCTTACAGCGCCTCCGTGTTGATCTGCGAGGCGGGCGAGCCGCCGGATACCGGACATTCCCGCATCTTTCCGCTGCAGGCGATTCACTGGGAGAGCATCGGGACAGCCAAACGTGCGGCTGCGAAGATGGCCGAGGACATCATCGATGGATTTGTGCCGGGCCAATCCCTGATGTCCGAGTAGCGACTCAGTCCTGCGGCCAGTGCTGGCGCCGCATCGCCCATTACCTGCCTTCACCGACCACCAAACGATGGTGGAGGCGGGCCAGCAGGAGGTCGCATGGTCCGCATGCGCTATGCGGTTGGTTTGGCTTACGAGGTGCACGACCCGACCGCCGATTTCATCTTCAATTTCCACGCTGCGCAAACCGCACGCCAGGCAGTCGTTACCGAGTCATTGGAGCTGACCCCGGCGTTGCCCGTTGCGCCGCACACGGAGCCGACTCTGCTCAATCGACGCCTGCGCGTGCGGGCACCCAAGGGGCACTTCTCCGTCAACTATGTCGCGACCGTCGACATCGACCATTTGCTGACGCCCCCTGATCAGCTGTTCGAAGTCCCCATCGCAGAGCTTCCGCTTGATGTCATCCCATACCTGGCCCCCAGTCGCTACTGCGAGTCCGATCGCCTCATGGAATTTGCGCTGCGCGAGTTTGGCGGCTATCGCCGTGGGTACCCGCTTGTCATCACGATTCGGGACTGGGTCTGCGGCTACGTGCGATTTGCCCCGCAGTCGACGAATGAGCGGACGTCTGCGGTCAGCACACTCGTGGAGCGCAAGGGCGTATGCCGCGACTATGCACACCTCATGATCGCCCTGTGTCGCGCATTGAGTATTCCGGCGCGCTTCTCCAGCAGCCTCGACTATGGTGCCGATCCGGCGTTGGGGCCGCCAGATTTTCATGCGTTTGTAGAAGTGTTTCTGGGCCAACGCTGGTGTCTGGTCGATCCATCGAATGCGTCGGTGCCCATGGGGCTTTTGCGGATCGGTACCGGGCGTGATGCGGCGGATGTGCCCATTGCCATGGTCTTCGGCAATGTCAAACCGGCTAGGCCACAGGTGGAAGTTCAGGCCATCGCAAGCGGGGCGCCAGGATTCGACATGCCAGTCGACACCCCGCAGGGGATCAGCACGTGGTGAGCGATCTCCTCGCAATTGGACGGTCAAAGATCTTCGTGCATTGAATCAATACATGACGAAGATTCCGATGTGGATTCGGATTCAGTGCATTCCGTTCTTGGCATCCTGCAGCCAAAAAAAGTGGCACCGCAGTCAGACACTCCGGTGCCGAAACGCAGTTGCACCGGCCGGTGAACCAGCCAGCGGATGGCAATACAACTGCGCGGTTCAGTAGTCGAGTTCAGGCGCGGGCACTTGCGCGGGCTTTTCGTCTTTTGGCGCGTCGGCGATGGTGGCGTCCGTCGTCAGGATCAGCCCCGCGACGGATGCCGCGTTCTGCAGCGCAGTGCGCGTGACCTTCGTCGGATCGACGACGCCGGCTTCGACAAGGTCGCCATACTCGCCTGTGGCTGCGTTGTAGCCGAAGTTACCCTGGCCTTCGAGCACCTTGGCGATGACCACGGAAGGCTCTTCGCCCGCATTGGCGACGATGGCGCGCAGCGGGGCTTCCAGCGCGTGCTGCACGATGCGGATGCCGGCATCCTGATCGCTGTTTGCGCCCTTGAGGTTTTGCACCGCTGAGCGTGCACGCAGCAAGGCCACGCCGCCGCCGGGCACGATGCCTTCTTCCACGGCAGCGCGCGTTGCGTGCAGTGCATCGTCGACACGGTCCTTCTTCTCTTTCATCTCGACTTCAGTGGCGGCGCCCACCTTGATGACAGCCACACCGCCGGCGAGCTTGGCCACACGCTCTTGCAGCTTCTCGCGGTCGTAATCGCTCGTGGCTTCGTCGATCTGCACGCGGATCGACTTGACGCGAGCATCGATGCTGGCCTGGTCTCCCGCGCCGTCGATGATGATGGTGTCGTCCTTGCGCACTTCGACGCGCTTGGCGCGGCCGAGGTCTTCCAGCGTGGCTTTCTGAAGCTGCTTGCCGGTTTCTTCCGAGATGACCGTGGCGCCGGTGAGGATGGCGATGTCCTCCAGCATGGCCTTGCGTCGGTCGCCGAACCCCGGCGCCTTGACCGCAGCCACCTTGAGGATGCCGCGCATCGCGTTGACGACGAGCGTCGCCAGCGCTTCGCTCTCCACATCCTCGGCCACGATCAGCAACGGCTTGCCGGCTTTCGATGCGGCTTCGAGGATCGGCAGCAGATCGCGAATGTTCGAGATCTTCTTGTCGTGCAGCAGGATGAGCGCATCGTCCAGATACGCCGCCTGCTTTTCCGGATCGTTGATGAAGTAGGGGCTGACATAGCCGCGGTCGAACTGCATGCCTTCGACCACATCCAGTTCATTGTCGAGCGACTTGCCGTCTTCAACGGTGATCACGCCTTCCTTGCCGACCTTTTCCATGGCGTCGGCGATGATCTTGCCGATGGCCTCGTCCGAGTTGGCCGAGATGGAGCCCACCTGGGCGATCTCCCGGCTGGTGGAGATCGGCTTGGACAGATTGCGAAGCTCGTCCAGCACGGTGGCTACCGCCTTGTCGATGCCGCGCTTCAGATCCATCGGGTTCATGCCTGCGGCAACGTGCTTCATGCCCTCCTGCACGATCGCCTGTGCGAGCACGGTGGCCGTGGTGGTGCCATCGCCAGCAATGTCTGCCGTTTTGGATGCCACCTGCTTGACCATCTGCGCGCCCATGTTTTCGAACCGATCCTTCAGCTCGATTTCCTTGGCGACAGACACGCCGTCCTTCGTGATGGTCGGCGCACCAAAGCTACGCTCGATGACGACGTTGCGGCCTTTGGGGCCGAGCGTCACCTTCACGGCGTCGGCAAGCACATTCACACCCTTGACGATGCGGGCGCGCGCGCTGTCGTGGAACTTGACGTCTTTTGCACTCATGTTGTCTGCTCCGGGTAAAGTCGGTTGGGTTGACTCAACGCGTCGCGAACGGCCGGTCGATGCGCGGTGTCCGCGACCGGTGTGAGGCTTCAGGCGGCTTTGCGCACCGCCGCGGTGTCGGCTTCGATGACGCCCATGACGTCTTCTTCACGCATGACCAGCAATTCCTCGCCGTCGACCTTGACGGTCTGTCCTGCGTATTTCCCGAAGATCACCTGGTCACCGACTTTGAGCTGGAGCTCGCGCTGCGTACCGTCCTGCAACAGCCGGCCCGTGCCGACTGCAATGACTTCACCCTGTTCGGGTTTTTCCGCAGCGGAATCGGGAATCACGATGCCCGAGGCCGTCGTCCGCTGCTGCTCGATTCGCTTGACGATAACCCGGTCGTAGAGGGGACGAATCTTCATTTCCATCTCCTGAGCGATAGATCACCAAAAGGGAATCCGGCGCACGCACGCACCGAAGCGCGCGTAACCCGCTAGCGCGGGCATGCCGTGCCAAGAACTTGGCGGAAAGCGAAATAGAGGCGCTCTGCGTGCGCTTCAAGAGGTCGCGCGATGCTGAGTTTGTAACGAAATATTTCAGCGAAGCAGGATGCGTCGGACGGCGCCGAGCCGGTACACCGTTCGCCCCCGCGCTTCGGCGCGTCGCGGCATGGGAAGGACCGGGCAGGGCGGCCGGCGCCCGCCATCTGCGCCGAGGGTGTCGTCGGGCTCGTCCAGGGTTTGCCACAGCCCGCCTTTGACAGGGCGAAAGAGCCAGCGCAGGTAGCCCTCGTTTGCCGCCATCTGCATGAGCTCGCCGCGATCAGGCGCGCCGTCGAGCAGCGCTTCGCGCTCCGCTGCACCGTCTCCGTAATCGCCGAACGCCTGGCGGCAGGCCAGTGCCTCGCCCGACGAGGCGCCGACCACGTTGCAGCCACGTCGCTCGACGCGCTCAAGCTCCCACGCGCCGAGTTGCCAGGCTGCATCGAGCAGCGCTTCGTCGACGGCCTCGAAGCGATGCCACGGCTGCCCCAGTTGAATGGCAGACCCGGGCACGGGGCGGGGCGGAATGTCGATTCCCGGCAACACGAGCGGACTTGCCCGGCGGAATCCATGCCAATGCAGGATCGCCACCAGCGGTGTATTCACCCGCCTGACCGCCGTGACCGTCACGGCCACCAGGGGCAGGCGTACCGCATCCATCTGTTCGTGCACTGCGTTGAAGAGTTCCATGAAGCCTCCGAATGGGGTGTCCAATCGCCTCTTGAAATTCGCGCTTGCTGCCCTATTTTATGTTTCGCTTATGCAGTCGCGGTTCACGCGCTGCGTGTTTCGATTTGTTTGTCAGTGGGCCTGCCACGGACGGACGAACTGGAGCGCGTAGTCCGGTTCAGCCTCCGTGCCGGCCCGTTCAGGAGCCAGCCATGAGCGATCTCTTTTTCGGCACCGATCTGCTGGGCGAGTTCGACCGCCTGCACCGGCAGATGGCCAGCCTCTTCGCGGGCGTGCCCGCAAGCCTGCGCGCCACGCGCGTCGGCACCTTTCCTCCCGTTAACATCGGCAGCACCGACGACTCCGTCGAAATCGTCGCGTTCGCCCCGGGGCTCGACCCGGCGCAGATCGATGTCTCCATCGACAAGGGGCTGCTCACCATCAGCGGTGAGCGCAAGCGCCCCGACATCGAGTTGACCGACGACACCCGGGTCTATGCCGACGAGCGATTTGCCGGCGCGTTCCGCCGCGTGATTGAACTGCCACAGGACGTCGACCCGGAGAAAGTCCGCGCACGTTATGTCAACGGTTGCCTGACCGTCAGCGTCGGTAAATCCGAGGCGTCGAAGCCGCGCCAGATCACGGTGCAGGGCTGATCCGCGCGCTGCTCAGACCATGGAGGACATCATGAACGACACTACCCAATTGGCCACCCAAGCTCAGCCCGGCAATAACGCTGTGGCAAAACAGACGGCCGAGCAGACGGCTGCGCGGCAGACTCACCTTGCGCCACCGGTCGACATCTTCGAGAACCGTCAGGGGATCACGTTGTACGCCGATCTGCCCGGCGTGCCGCGCGAGAACCTGGATGTGCGCGTGCAGGACGGCACGCTCACCGTCGACGCGGAACTGATGGTGCCGACGCCGCCCGGCCTGCGATTGCAGCACGGCGAAGTGCGGCACCCGCATTTCTCGCGCACCTTTGTCTTGAGCCCCGACTTTGATGCTTCGCGCATCGATGCACAGCTGCGTGACGGCGTACTGAAGCTCACGATTCCTCGTCGTGATGAAGCCAAGCCGCGCCGCATTGAGGTGAGCGTCGGCTGAGCGGCTGTTCCGCACGCACGTGTTCTGATTCAGAAGCAGGCGCGTCCCGCGCGCCTGCATTTGGCACCGTGCCCCTGGTTACGGTTGGTTGTCACTAGGAGACCAAGATGCTGAGTGCACACGAATTCGCCACGTTGATGTTGGTGAGCCAGTCGCCGGAACAGGTCGACGTGAATCGCGCCGAACTCGATACGCTGCTGGAGAGGCAACTTGTCATGCTCGAGCGCTCTGCGGAAGGCCATCGTCGCCGTGCGGAGTTGACCGATATCGGGCGCTCGCTACTGCAAGCGTTGAACTCCCATGGCTATCGCGGCCAACATCGGGGCGAATCAGCATCGCTTGAAGAGTGAGCCGCATGAGGCGCCCTCCGGTGCAGCTTTTTGTCCAGATCCAGCGGAAGACTACGGGTGAAGCTTTTCGCCGTTGTTCAGCATGTCGATGAACTGAGCGATTTTCCTTGCGCGCGTTTCAGCCTTCTTGACGTTCTGAATTCTGAACAGAATGGCATACCGATTTTGGCTATTCAGGGTCGCGAAGAATTGCTTGGCCTTTGGGTGGGCGTCCAGCGCCTGCTGCAGATCATCGGGCACGGTTGACGTGCTCGCAGAGGAATAGGCAGTGTCCCAGCGCCCGTCGCGCTTGGCTTGATCGATTGCGCGAAGCCCGGTGGGGCGCATCCTTCCGGCGGAAATCAAGGCCTCGGCTTTTGCCTTGTTGATTTTGGACCAGATGCTTTTGGCGGTTCGAGGCGTGAATCGCTGCAACCAGTAGTGCGCGTTTTCAGCCTGCTTTTGCCCATCGATCCACCCATAGCAAAGGGCGCTTTCCTGTGCCTCTGCATAAGACACAGTCGGTTGTTCAGCCGATCGCTTGGCGATGCGCAGCCAGACACCGGATACCTCCTCAGCGTTGGCTTCAAGCCACGCCTCCCAGGCCTCTTGATTGGTGAACGTGAGTGTCGGGCTGTGCATGATGGTGTGCGGGGTTACGTGGTCGCGAACCTGAGTCTGTGGGGAAGTCATTCGCGCCTGAAGCTAAGAACCCCTCTGCCGATCGGATTCCCAGCAACCAACGGGTTTGGCATCCATGCCGTGCGGATTTCTAGCGCGTCCCCATCAAGCATGTAGAAGCGCTCCTGTTCGGTGCCGTTCCAGGCTTCATTCCAGGAGGCGTCGATCTTGGTGATGAAGCGGTCCCCATCGACCCGATACCGCCCCGTATAGGCCATCACCGTACGGAAAAGGGCGGCCACTTTCTCGTCGGTAGTGCCAGGCTCGCGCGCCTGTGCGGTGACGAGCACCATCATTCGGCCATCCGCGCCAAACATGAGAGCGCCTTTGGGATCAGCGCCCCACGGTTGCGTGCGTTCCATTGTGTTCTGGAGCTCAGTCTCAAAAGATACTAATCGCCAGCTACCGTGGAGTTTTGTGTCGCGCTCAGACATCGTCTGCCCTCGTCATTGTTCAAGTTGCGGCCAAGCTAGCCGCTGCCCGGGCCGGAAAGCCAATGTTTGCATGGTAGTCGGCACGGATTGCACCTGCTGCTGCCCTTTTTGATCACAAGTTCCGCTCAAGGAACGGAACAATGCGTTCCGTTTTTGTGCATTGCAATATCGAGTGGCGCCTCGTACCTTCAATTGACCGTCATTTTGCTGACGTCCCCAAGAAGGTATGCCATGAATACAACGTCCGATACAGCGCTCCCGTCCGTCGATTCCAAGACCAATAACACCGTCTCCGCCCTCCAGCATGGGGATATCGTTGCCGCGTTTACCGCGCAGTCATCCCAGCGCATTGCTGTGCTGCACATGCTGTATCCGCACACCGACGCCCGTACGCACCGCAGTCTTGATAGCCTGGTTGAAGCGCTGCATCGCCATGGGCTTCACGGCGTCGCCACGCTGGTAGAAGGCGAAGCCCGTTACCTCGTGTTTCAAGATCCCGCCGAGGCTTGGCGTGCGCTGCATGAAATTCGCCATGACTCGCTGGCCGTTGGCGTGCATCTGTACTACCGTGGCCTGACGGGTAGCGCTGCAGAAGCTGCGTTGGATGTGGATGCGCATCTGTTGCAGTAAGCGTCTGATCGCCTCAGCCCGGCCGCTTACCCCAACACTGCCCGGGCTGGTCTAACTGAACGGCAGCGCGCAAGTCGTGCTGCCGTTCAAGTTTCCAATCGTTAATCTCATTCGGTGATTCCCGATGTCGCCGACCACGTGCATTGGCCGGCCGCAGCAACGAAGAAAAAACGCTGCTGAGGAAAGCGCGACAGAACGCTCGGCGCGCCGGGGAAAAATTGCTCCGAACGCCGAGCGGCACATCCCCCATTGGGAGGAGGGCGCCGCGATCCTTTAGAATCGCGCACTTTGCCCGTACTCCCATGTGGTTCAAGAATCTTCAGGTTCATCGTCTTCCGGCGCCGTGGGCCGTTACCCCTGATCAGCTTGAAAAATGGCTGGCGCCCCACGCGTTTCAACCGGGCAACAGCGTCGAAAAGCAGACCGCCGGATGGGCATCGCCGCGTGACGACGGCGCGCTGGTGTATGCCACCAATCGGCAGATGCTGCTCACTTTCCGCGCTGAAAAGAAGCTCTTGCCGGCATCGGTCATCAACCAGGTGACCAAGGCCCGCGCGCAAGAGTTGGAGGAGCAGCAGGGCTTCAAGCCCGGGCGCAAACAGTTGCGCGAACTCAAAGAGCAGGTGACCGACGAGTTGCTGCCGCGCGCATTCAGCATTCGCCGCGATACCCGGGTGTGGATCGACCCTGTCAACGGCTGGCTCGTCATCGACGCCGCTTCGCAGACGCTGGCGGATGACGTTCGCGGTCTGCTCGTGAAGTCGGTCGACCAGTTGCCGCTCACCAGCGTGCGCGTGGCGCATTCGCCGGTGGCAGCGATGACGGAGTGGCTGCTCTCCGGCGAGGCGCCGGGCGGGTTCACCGTCGACCAGGACGCCGAATTGCGCTCAACCGGTGAAGGCGGCGCCACGGTGCGATACGTTGGCCACGCGCTGGAGGCAGAAGACATGCGCCGGCATATCGAAGCCGGCAAACAATGCATGCGCCTAGCGATGACGTGGGATGACCGCGTCTCGTTCGTGCTGACGCCGTCGCTCACGATCAAGCGCATCACGCCGCTCGACGTGATCAAAGAGGCGGAAGACCCCACCGCGCAAAACGACGAGGAACGCTTCGAATCCGATTTCGCGTTGATGACGGGGGAACTGGGGCGGATGTTGGCGGATCTGGTCGAGATTCTGGGTGGCGATCAGCAAGACGCGGTGCTTCAGGCCGCGGCCTGAACGCGGTTGGCAGGGCCCTGACAAAGGGCGTTTGTTTTCTGGAGCGGGATGGCTGTAGGCGGAATTCAATCGCATTGTTTTTCGCCTAGCCTTGTGACGTCGCCAGCCATTCACGCACACCGCCATGCACATCCCCAGCATCATCCCGTCCAACACCGCGCTGCTGGTCATGCATTACCAGACCGACATCACGGGGCTGTTTCCGTCGGCCGCCCCCGCGTTGCTGGCCAATACGCGCCAGTTGTGTGATGCGGCGCGGGCCAAGGGGGTGCACGTGTATTTCGCGCAGTTCCACTTCAGCCCCGGCTATCCGGAGGTCAGCCCGTTGAACAAGAACGGGCAGGGCGTGAAGCAGCTTGGTTTGTTCGTGCATGACCGCATCTCGCCGGAACTTGGCCAGCGGCCGGATGAACCGCTCATCCTCGCGCATCGCGCCAGCGTGTTTTTTGGGACGGATCTGGGCGTGCGGCTGTCCGCCCACGGAGTCGACACACTCATCATGGTGGGCATTGCGTCGACGGGGGTGATGCTGTCCTCCGTTGCGCACGCGAGCGATGCGGACTACCGCATCTTCACCGTCAAGGATTGCTGCTACGACCCCGACGAGGTCGTGCATGCGCATCTGTTTGCAACGGCGTTTGAATCCCGCACGACGGTGCTGTCGCTGGACGAGGCGTTGACGTTGCTGGCGTAGGGGCCAGCAGTGTCGGCGGTCAGGGCAGCGTTTGAGCGGGAGCGCACTCCACCCGGTTCCTGCCGTTGCGTTTGGCCTCGTACAGCGCGACATCCGCGGCTTTGGTCAACGCTTCGAGCGATGCGAAGCTTGCGCGCCGCGCAGTGGCACAACCCACGCTCACAGTGAACGACGCCAGGGGTTGATGACCGTCGGTGGGGCGAGAGCCTTCGATGTCTGCACGGATGGCTTCGGCAATCTGCATGGCACCGGCTTCGTTGGTGTCGGGCAGCACGAGTACGAACTCTTCCCCGCCGTATCGGGCGGCCAGGTCACCCCGGCGGCGCACGTGCTTGTTGATGCAGTTGGCGAGATGCTGGAGTGCGATGTCGCCTTGCGCATGGCCGTGCGCGTCGTTGTAGCGCTTGAAGTTGTCGGCATCCACAAACAGCACGGAGAGACAGCTGCCGTTGCGCTGCAGGCGGTCCCACTCGTTGTCGAGCACGGTGTCGAGGGCGCGGCGGTTCTTCAGCCCCGTGAGCGAGTCGATCTGGGTCAGCTCTCGCAAATGATGCTCGGCCTTGACGCGCCCGCGCAGGGCAAAGGCCAGCAGCCATATGCCACCGCAAAAGGCCAGGCTCACCAGCAATGACGATAGCCCGACCACCCACGCCAGCCGCGTCCACGACGCCAGTGCGTCGGACATGGCAGGTGCCACCACGGCAATGAACGGCGTGCCCGGTACGCGCTGGAACGTGTACTGCCGCAGCAGGCCATCGCTGGCCGAGGGCGCGACATAGACGCCTGACTCCTGATTCACCATGCGCGGAAACGTCAGCGAATTGCTGTAGTTCAACGAACGCGCTTTAGTTGACGGTGGGTTGCGTGCCACCAGCGAGCCGTCGGTACGGACGATGGCCGTCACGCCGTGCGGGCCGACATCCAGCTTCGACAGCAGTTGCTGGAAGTACTCCAGGTCGATCGCCACCAGCGCGGTGCCCCCGAACGAGCCATCTGGCCGATTGATCCGCCGGCTCAGCGCAATGGCCTCGACGCCGCCGCGTGATCGTGCGTGATAGACGCTGGATACGTACAGGCCAACGTTTGCGGAGTCGCGCTGGGCAATGAAATAGTCGCGGTCGCTGAAATCCCACTGATGTGTGGAGGAACAGCAGCCGTCGATAAGCCGGCCTTTGTCGTCGGTCACGCCCATGCCGGTCAGATACCGTGTGGAAGCCGTCGGGCTGAACAGCAGTTCATGCCGCACGTCGGGGCTGAGCTGGCGGACGCCGGGCTTGTCGAGCACGGCAATCAGCGTGAGCAGGGACTGGTCCGCTGATTCCACCGTGCGGGA
This sequence comes from Ralstonia sp., assembly GCA_039592975.1. GTDB lineage: Bacteria > Pseudomonadota > Gammaproteobacteria > Burkholderiales > Burkholderiaceae > Ralstonia. Next base: position 24,686 of record JBCNQE010000007.1, read on the forward strand.
GATGTGGCTCGACAGCACGGCGGCCACGTTTTTCGACATGCCGTGGGCATGCTCGATGGCCGTCTCGCGGTCGGCCCACAGGGTGAGCGCGCTGATGGACAGCACCACCAGCGTCAGCAGCGTGCCCAGCGCACCGACGATAAACGGGTGATGACCGGCCAGCGTAGCGAGCCTTTGGGCGAAGGGGCGGAGGGGCATGTTGGGGCGGCAGGTCGGCAAATGCCGTGCGTCTGTCTTTTGGGGCGGAGTGCGGCCGATTCGAAGCGGTATTCGCCCAGGCAGCGAGCGCACAGCCCTTCTGCCGGAAAGCGACAGTACGGTTATCGGCAGGAATGGAAAAAACTACAGCCCGGCGGTGCGGGCTGTGAGGGAAAGCTGGCGTGTTCCGGCGACGCGAAAGTCAGCCGCGCATCCGCAGTAGATCGGCGTACGAAACCAGTTTGCGTTTTCCCTTCTGCAGCGTTTTCCGCTGGGACGGGGTGCGGGCGGGTTTGCCGCGCTCGAACTTGGCAGCGGCGCGGGCGTCTTCCTTGGCGTGAATGTCCGCCGCCCTGGCTTCGGCTTTCAGGCGCTCTGCCTCCACCCGGGCGGCAATACGCTCCTCCCGGGCAACATCCTGCGCAGCCGACAGGATTTCAGCCTTGAATTGATCGCGCCGCTGCTTGGCTGCAACTCGGGCCGCCTGCAACTGCTCTTTGCGCTGCCGCAGCCAGTCTTGCCGGCTGACCGGCGCGGGCCGGGCCTCCGGGGGCACGCTCAGGCGCAGTGCCCGGCTGGTGGCAACCTTGTCTGTCCGAAGCGTGCGTCGCGCATTCTGTTTCGCATCACTCACGGTGCGTCGTTCTCCTCAAGCGCACATCAATGTGGTTCAGGTGGCTACAGGCGGGGTGGGTCTGTGAACCTGATTTTCCAACCGTACCACATGACTTTTGGTTACGCCGGGGTGGACGGGAGGCCACAGGGCACGTCTGCGGTCAACCCGCGACATGGCTCCAGAATTGCACCGCCGCCAAGCCAGCCGCCGTCGCGGCAGCCAGTGCGATGCGTAACCGGTAGGTGGCCGGTGTCGTGGCCAGTAACACGCGGCCGAGTGTCCAGCCGAGGATGGATAGCAGCAGCGCGACGGCGCCGGGCAGCCACCGCAGCGACGGTTCCATCCCGGAGTCTGAAAGCGCGGCTTGTGGGTGTAGCCACGCCAGTCCCATTGCGCCGCCAGCGGTCAGCAGGCAACTGCTCACGATTGTGGTGATGGCTGCATTGGCGCGTGGGTCGGCGGCTTGTTGTTCCAGCCGCGCATACGCACTGCGCAGCCGGGCATGCGCTGCCTGGAGAATGGCGAGACCGGTCGCCCAGGCAAGGCGCATGGTCGCGACCAGCGTGTGGGAACGGGCCTGCGTGTTGCGCAGATTGGCTTCACCGGCGATGGCACCAGCGGCCATTGCAAGATAGGGAAAGGGCGTCCACACGAAACTCACGAGCAGGAACAACGCCCCGCGATAGCCCGAGAGCCACAGAACCACGGCAAACGTCAGATACGCCAGCAACGCGACCATGGCACCGCGCAGCGGCCCGTACGCCTTCAGTTCGGCACGTCGAGGATGGAGCAGCCACGTCCAGCCGTACGCGCAGGCGGCCGCCAGGAACGGTAGCCCAAACGCGAATTGCGGGGGCATGGGTAGGGGTGGCTCGGCCAGATACGGCGTCAGCACCGGCGTGAACACCGTAGAGGTGCCCAGCGCCACGACGGCAAAGAATCTGGCGGCAAACGCGCGCATACCGATAGCGTGCTGCTCTATAGGGTTGTACCGATAGGAAAGACAATCCGCTGGTGCGGCCCAGCCTCGACCGCTCCGCCATGACGCCATTGTGCAGCGATTTTAAGCCCGCTTTGGCAGTGGCGTTTGCATGGCGAGGAGGGCGCCTAGAGGCTATCCCGAATATGCGACGCTCTCATACCCCCTCATCAAAATACGTCGCTTCCCCGCGCCAATTGGGCGCCGACACAATGCGCGAGTCCAACTCATCGACAAGACTCCGCAATGACCACCACCCAAAAGCAGCTCTACATCGGCGAAGGTTTTGAAGGCCCAGGCGTCAACCTGGCGCACATCAACGTGCTGATCGGCCCGCGCAATGGCCCCGCTGGCCAGGCGTTTTCTACCGCGCTGGCGACGCCGTCCGCGGGCCACGCGCCGTTCGTGGTGATTGCGCAGCCGGGCGTGCCGACCAAGCCGCTCACGCTGTACGTCAACAAGGCGCCGATTGCCAGCGACTTCCACGGCAACGCCACGTGGGGCGCATCGCAAGCCGGTATCGCCAAGGCCGTAGCCGAAGCGCTGGAAAACGGCACGCTGCCGCCGGAAGCCGAAAACGACTGGGTGGTCGTCACGGCCAACTGGGTGAACCCCGGCACCGACAACCTCGACGCCGTGTTCGAGAACAACTACAACGCCTGCCGCAACGCCATCATCGCCGCCATGGAAGGTCTGCCGCGCAAGGAAGCCGTGTTTGCCGCCGCGCGAGAAGTGTCGAACCCGTTCTATACGCCCAAGAAGGCCTGAGGAGGCCCAGATGGAATACGTTCGCCTGGGCCAATCCGGCCTGAGGGTCTCCCGCCTGTGCCTCGGCACGATGAACATGGGCACGCCGCAATGGAAGCCGTGGATTTTTGATGAGGCGCAAAGCGAGCCGATCGTGCGTCACGCACTCGAAGCCGGTGTCAATTTCATCGACCTGGCGGATTTCTATTCGACCGGCGTGGGTGAAGAAGTGGTTGGCCGCATCCTGAAGCGCCTGGCTCGCCGCGAAGAGATTGTCGTCACCACCAAGGTCGGCTACGACATGGGCGACTACCCCAACGCGGGTGGCCATTCGCGCAAGCACATTCTCGATGGCATCGATGCGTCGCTCCGGCGCCTCGATATGGATTACGTCGATCTGTACATGCTGCACTTTTTTGACGTGCACACGCCCGTGGAAGAAACCATGAGCGCGATGAACGACATCGTGCGCGCGGGCAAGGCGCGTTACATCGGCGTGTCGACCATGTACACGTGGCAGTTCGCCAAGATCATGCAGGTGTGCGAGCGCAACGGTTGGCACAAGCCGATCAACATGCAGCTGCAACTCAACCTTGCTTACCGCGAAGAAGAGCGCGAAATGATTCCGTACTGCCAGGACCAGGGCGTGGGCGTCTCGGTGTTCAGCCCCCTCGCGCGCGGCCTGCTGAGCTGTGAAGCGCAATCGACGCGCAACCAGACAGACTTCTTCACCGCGCAGATGTATGGCGATGCCGCGTCACTGGCGATTGCCGAATCGGTGGCGCGGGTGGCCAAGCGCCGTGGAGTGCCGCCGGCACAGATCGCGCAGGCCTGGGTGCTGGGCCGTCCGGGTATCGCCAGCATGCTGGTAGGTGCGGATTCGGTCGAGCAATTCGACAGCGCCCTCGGTGCATTGGAAACCAAGCTGAGCGCAGACGAACTGCACGAGTTGGAGCGCAACTACACGCCGTGCGATCTCATCAACGATTACACCGCAGGCAAGCGCATTGCACGCGAATCGCGCCCCGCGCAGGGCGCCTTCGCGGGTTGAAGGAGCATAGCAATGAGTGAATTTCTGAAGAACGGCCACTACATCGGCGGCGAGTGGCATGCGCCGCAGGGCATCGGGGCGGCAACGTATTCGGTGCTGAACCCCGCCACGGGCGAGACCATTGTGCAAGTCGCCAAGGGTGGCGCTGCGGAAACGCAGCAGGCCATTGCCGCTGCGCAGCGTGCATTCCCGGCTTGGCGCGCGCTCACCGCCAAGGAGCGCGGCGCACGTGTCAAGCGCTGGGGTGAACTGATGCTCGAAAACCGCGCCGCCCTGGCCGAACTGATGAGCCGCGAGCAAGGCAAGCCGCTGGCCGAGGCCAAGGGCGAAGTGGCCTACGCGGCAAGCTTCCTCGAGTGGTTTGCCGAAGAAGCTAAGCGCATGTACGGCGACGTGATACCCAGCCCGAAGCCGAACGCGCAGATCGTCGTTACGCGCGAGCCGGTGGGCGTGGTGGCGGCCATCACGCCGTGGAACTTCCCGCTGGCGATGATTACACGCAAGGCCGGCCCCGCACTGGCAGCAGGCTGCACGATGGTGCTCAAGCCGTCGGAAGAGACGCCGCTGTCGGCGTTCGCGTTGGCCGTGTTGGCCGAGCGCGCAGGCGTGCCCGCAGGCGTGTTCAACATTGTCTCGGGTGATGCTGTCGCCATTGGGGCGGTGCTGACCGAGTCGGACGTGGTGCGCAAGCTGTCGTTTACGGGCTCCACGCGGGTGGGCAAGCTGCTGGCCAAGCAATCGGCCGACACGCTCAAGAAGCTGTCGCTGGAGCTGGGCGGCAACGCGCCGTTCATCATTTTTGACGATGCTGACCTAGATGCCGCGGTGGAAGGTGCGATAGCATCGAAGTTTCGCAACACCGGCCAGACCTGTGTGTGCGTGAACCGCTTCTTGGTGCAAGACGGCGTGTACGACGTCTTCACACAAAAGCTGGCGGCAGCGGTCGGCAAGCTGCGCGTGGGCAATGCGCTTACGGGTGAGGTCGACCAAGGCCCGCTCATCAACGCGGCGGCGCTGGCCAAGGTGGAGGCCCACGTGGCCGACGCCACGGCCAAGGGTGCAGCGGTGGTCACAGGTGGCAAGCGCCACGCACTGGGCGGCACGTTCTACGAGCCGACCGTATTGACCGGCATGACGCCCGATATGCTGATTGCCGAGGAAGAAACCTTCGGCCCTGTGGCCGCCTGCTTCCGCTTCAGCACTGAGGAAGAAGCGATTGCCGAAGCCAACAACACGCCGTTCGGTCTGTCCGCGTACTTCTACACGCGCGATCTGGGACGCGCCTGGCGTGTGTCCGGCGCGCTGGAAAGCGGCATGGTGGGCGTCAACGACGGCATCATCTCCACCGAAGTCGCGCCGTTTGGCGGCGTGAAGCAATCCGGCCTTGGCCGCGAGGGCTCCAAGTACGGCATCGACGAATACGTCGAACTGAAGTACACGCTGATGGCCGGTCTCGGCCGCTGAATCACCTGGCAGCGTACACGCTGGTTCGGTAGTTCGCGCCGCGCGCCCTCGGGTAGCGCGGCGCCGCCCCTCTCTCGCCGCGGTGCCTTGTGCCCGCGCGCACCCCGTTAACAACGAAAACTGCACGAGGAGCCATGACCCAATCTCATGTCCAATATGCCGACGGCGCCATGCCGCCATCGCGCACCACCGAGCATGCAGAGCGTGCAGAACGACAGGGCCGCATCGGCCTGGACGATGTTCCGCTGAACCGCTTTCACATCAAGATCGCGGGCCTGACCTTCGGCGCGCACTTGACCGAGGGTTTTACGCTCGGCACCGTGGGCTACGCGCTGGCGGGGCTCAACCGGCAGATGCCGCTCGATGCATTCTGGATGGGCATGCTGGGCAGCGCGGCGCTGCTGGGCATTTTTGTGGGCAGTTTGGTGTTTGGCTGGCTGTCGGACCGCATGGGCCGGCAGAAGATCTTCCTCACGAGCTTTGTGATCATCACGCTGGCGGCGGCCGCGCAATTTTTTGTGACATCGCCGCAGGAGCTCTTCATGATGCGGCTGCTCATCGGCTTTGGCATGGGCGGAGACTTTGCGGTCGGCCACGCGATCCTGGCGGAGTTCTCGCCGCGCAAGCATCGCGGCACGCTGCTGGGTTCATTCAGCGTGATCTGGACGATCGGCTACGTGGCGGCCAACGTGCTGGGTATGATGTACGCGGAGTCCTCCCCCGATGCATGGCGCTGGCTGCTGGCCTCTGCTGCGTTGCCGGCATTCATCGTGCTGATCTTGCGTATGGGCACGCCGGAGTCGCCGCGCTGGCTGGTGGGCCAGGGGCGTGTGCAAGAGGCGCGCGCCATCATCACCAAGCACTTCGGCCCGCACGTTATGTTGGATGGCTCCACCGAGCCGCACGAGCAAGCCAGCTTCGGCCGGCTGTTCCAGAAGGACTTGATCCGCCGCACGATCTTCAACTGCACCTTCTTTGTGTGTCTGGTGATTCCGTACTTCGCCATCTACACCTTCTTGCCGACCATCCTGAGCGTGATCGGGTTGTCGCAAGGTTTCGGCACCGATCTGCTGCTCAATGGCTTCCTGGTGCTTGGCGCGCTGATCGGCATCTGGCTGACGATCAAGTTGTCGCGCCGAGGCTTCTTGATCGGCTCGTTTGCGGTGTGCTGTGCCTCGCTGGTGGCGCTGGCGATTCTGCCGGCTTCCGCGTCCGTGGCGATGATCGTGGCGTTTGGCGTGTTCACGCTCACGATGTCGGCGTTCAGCAATCTGGTGGGCGTGTTTCCGCCGGAATGCTTCCCGACGGACGTGCGTGCCACGGGGGTCGGTTTGGTGGTGGCGATTAGCCGCCTGGGCTCCGCGATTGGTACGTTTCTGCTGCCGATCAGTATTACAACGCTGGGTTTCCACGCCACGATGTTTGCGCTGGCCGGCGTCTTGCTGCTCGGGATGATTGTGTCGATTGCTTGGGCGCCTGAAACCAAGCACCTCACGCTCAACCAGGCGGCGGGACACTGACCTCCGGCACCTGGCTACGCAGCCACGCGGCAAACACGCGCACGTGTTCCGCCGCTGGGCTGTTGGGTGCAATGTCGAGCCAGTAGCCGAACGGTCCGATCACCTGCACGGGTGAAAGCGGCACCAGGGTGCCACTGGCCAGTTCTTCCTCGATCATGTTGAGGTCGACCACGGCCAGCCCCACGCCCTTGCGTGCCGCATGGATGGCTTGTTCGAGTGTGGAAAATTCAATGCCGTCGTTCGTGTGCTGGGCGGGCAGCCCAGCCTGGGCACGCCAGTTGGCCCATAGCGTCAGGCGCTTGCCCTCATGCAAAACGTGCAGCGGTGGTAGCTTGAACAGCAAGCCGTCCAGCGGCTCGGCGGCGAACTGCCGCGCCCCGACCAATGCATGCCGCTCCATCATCAGTAGTTCGGAGCGCATGCCGGGCTGTGCGGTACGGCCAAAGCGGATGTGGCAATCGCAATCTTCATCCGCGCTGGTGCGGATCGACAGTTCGACATCCGGCTGTACCTCCGCCAACGCGCGAAGCCGCGGAGAGAACCACTGCGTTGCCAAGGTGGGCGGCATGGAGATCGCGAGCCGCCGCCTGTTGGCCGGCGGCACGGCAGCGATTTCGCCTACGCCGCATTCGATGGCGTTGAAGGCTTGTTCGACAAACGGCAACAGGCGCTGCCCCGCATCGGTCAGGCTGATCCCTTTGTGATCACGCTCGAATAGCCGCACGTCGAGCGCATCTTCGAGCAGACGAATCTGGCGGCTCACGGCCCCCTGTGTCACACACAGCGACGTGGCCGCGCGGCTGAAACTCAGGTGGTGCGCGGTCTCTTCAAAAAAGCGCAAGGCGATCAGCGATGGCAGGCGTCGCATGGGGGCATTCTCTCTCTGTGGATGGCGGCGGCGCTGGGCGCCGGGCGCGTGCCACCTTAGCTGGGCACCTCCGTGCGGACATTCGGACACGTCTGAAAATTACCTCGCCGTAGGCACGGCCCGGGAGCGCTGGATTTTCTGAAGTTGCTTGATACAGCGCGGCTTGGCGGGAATCGCGCCGAAATGGCATGAGTTTTTGACATACCCGCTGTCACAATAAGTCGTTTGTCGCATGCGAACCGCCTGAACAGAATGCCCCCTGCTCAGTGGGTGGCGATCCCCGATCGAAGGGAGTTGCCCGCGTTTCTGGAGGAGCTCCCCGCATGCGTACCGAACGCAATTACGTGAACGGCCGTTTCGTCGACCCGCAAGGCGAGGCACACATCGTTGTTCACAATCCGGCCACCGAGGCGCCCATCGCGCGCGTACCAAGCGCCACGCCGGCCGAAGCGATCGCTGCCGTGGATGCCGCTGCCGCCGCCCAGAAGGCATGGCGCAAGCTGCCGAGCGCAGAGCGCGCCAGCTACCTGCACAAGCTTGCCGATGCGTTGACTACACGGGCGTCGCACATTGGCGCCGCGCTTGCGCAGGAGTCGGGCAAGAGCGTGGAAGACGCCACCAACGAAGCCATCTACGCAGGCCAGATCACGCGCTATCACGCCGAGTGGGCGCGCCGCATCGAGGGCGAGATCATCCCCAGCGACACGCCGGATGAAAACCTGTTGCTGCAACGCGAGCCGATTGGCGTCGTCGCTTGCTTGATTCCGTTCAACTTCCCTGTCTACACGCTGCTGCGCAAGGTCGCGCCTGCGCTCATTACCGGCAACACGGTTGTTGTGCGCCCGAGCAACAACACGCCGGTTTCGGCATTCGAGATTGCCAAAGCGGTGGAGGAGGCTGGCTTCCCGGCAGGCGTCGTCAACATTCTGACGATGGATCACGCCACGGCCGAGGTGCTGTGCACCCAGCCGGCCGTCGGCATGATCACGCTCACGGGCAGTGTGAACGCAGGCCGCAAGGTGCTCGACTACTGCAAGGCGAACATCGCCAAACCATCACTTGAGCTCGGCGGAAAGACGCCCGCCATCATCGAGCCCGATGCGGATCTCGAACGCGCTGCTGCAGCGTTGGTGGCGTCCAAGACCACGCATTGCGGCCAACTCTGTACGGCCATCGAGCGTGTGTACGTGCATGACAGCGTGCACGACCGCTTTGTCGCGCTGCTCAAGGAAAAGATGGCCGCCGTGCGCATCGGCGATCGCGCCGTGGACGCATCCCGCATGGGCCCGCAGGTGAGCGCATCGGCGCGGGCGAACCTCCACGCCATGGTGCAGCGTGCACTTGCCGATGGCGCCACGCTCGAAACGGGCGGCGTGATGCCGGAGGGCGCAGGGTTCTTCTATCCGGCCACGCTGCTCACCCATTGCCGACAGGACATGGAGATCGTGCAGGAGGAAACCTTCGGCCCGATCCTGCCCGTATTGCGCTACTCGACCATTGACGAAGCGATTGCCATGGCGAACGACCACCAGTTCGGCCTGGCGTCCGTGCTTTACACCGAGAACTACCGCACCGCGATGAAGGTGGCCAACGCCATTGAATCCGGCGAGCTGTACGTCAACCGTACGCCAGCCGACCCGTACCAGGGTTACCACGCTGGCTGGAAGCGCTCCGGCCTGGGCGGCGATGACGGCAAGCACGGAATGCTGGAGTTCACGCAAACGCGTTTGGTCGTCATGAAGTATTGACCGGCGCGGTTGCGTCCAACCCGTGCACTTGCCGCTGAGCGCATGGCACGTCTGTTTCCCCATAAAAACAATGGGAATCGCGCACTGCGCATTCCAAGGAGACTTCCAATGACGACTTCATCGTCAACAGCCCAGACGGCATCGCTGTCTGTCGGTAGTGCGCAGCAATCCGCGCGCGTGCAGCGCTATATCCAACTGGCGTTGGTTTTGCTGGCCGCCGGCACGATCTACCCGATGCTGTATCTGCGCAAGGTGTATGAAGTCACGATTCTGGAGTTCTTCAAGCTCAATGATCTGCAGCTCGGCACGCTGTATTCCATCTTGGGCACGGTGTTTGTGGTGTGTTACATGCCGAGCGGCTGGCTGGCAGACCGCGTTCGCCCGCGTATTCTGATCAGCTTCTCATTGGTGGCGACTGGCGTGCTGGGTTATCTATTTTCCACCGCGCCATCCTATGAAACGCTGTGCATCCTGTATGCCTGCGGGGGAATTACGACAGGCTTGACCTTCTGGGCGGCCATTATCAAGCGCGTCAATTCCATTTCCTTGCCGGAAGAGCGGGGCCGCTTCTTCGGCATTCTGGATGGCGGCCGTGGGTTGGTGGAGGCCGCACTGGCCGTGGTTGCGCTGACGATCTTTTCGTACTTCGCCAGCCAAAACGCAGAAGCCACCGGCTTTCGCATGATCCTGTTGATGTACGCCACGCTGTGCGTGACCTTGGGCACCATCTTGTTCTGCCTGAAAGACCCGCAAGGCGCCGAGAAAACCAGTGCGCCGGTCGAAAAGAAAAAAAGCAACCTGTGGGCGGATCTTAAAACCCTGGCAGGCATCCCGGAGCTGTGGATTCTGGCGGCCGTGGTGTTTTGTGGCTATCAGATGTTCTGGGTGTCGTACAAGTTCTCTGCCTTCGTGCGACTGCCCGAATTCGGCACGTCGGCCACCATTGCCGCGACCATTACTGTCGCCATGATGTGGATGCGCCCGATTGGGGGCGTTGGTGGTGGATTCTTGGCCGACAAGTTCTCGCGAGAATTGGTGTTGGCGGGCGTCTTGGTCTGTGGTGCGCTTGGTCTGGCCGGCTTGAGCATGGTGCCGGCCGGTGCATCGGTCCCGGTATTGCTTGGCTTTGTGCTGCTGCTCGGCATGCTGGGCTATGCCGTGCGCGGCCTGTACTGGGCACTGGTGGGTAAGTGCGGCATTCCCGATCACTGTGTTGGGTTGGCCATCGGCATGGTATCGATGATCGGCTATTCGCCCGACATCTTTCTGCCAAAGATCAGTGCGTACCTCACCACGAAGTACGCCGGCGTGCTCGGTTACCGCTACTTCTTCGGCTACATCATCGTGATGGCGTTGCTCGGTGCGGTGGGCGCGGTGGTGCTCCGGTATCGCTTTGCTCGTCTCGCCAAAAGCGCGAAGGCATAAGACGTAACCGCATGCCCACCCAGTCGAGCCAAGCCAGCTCCATGGTGCTGCCGGGCACGGGTGCGACCGCCCTTCTCAAACAACGTTTGAACCGCCTCAATCGCCATCCATAAGGAAACGTCATGAAAATCGTCTCCCTCGAAACGCACGTCGTTGCTGTTCCGCCGCCGCACGTGGGCGGCATGTACTGGCTGTTCGTCAAGCTCAAGACGGACGACGGCATCGAAGGCGTGGGCGAAATCTACTCGGCCACCTTCCACCCGAAGGCAATGGTGCCGATCATTGAAGACGTGTTCGAGCGCTACGTGCAGGGCCACGACCCGCACCACACCGAGCGCCTGTTCCGCCAGTGCTATTCGAGCGGCTTCACGCAGCGCCCAGACCTGACCATGATGGGCGTCGTGAGCGGCTTGGAAATGGCCTGCTGGGACATTATCGGCAAGGCCGCCGGCAAGCCGGTTTACGAACTGCTGGGTGGGAAGGTGAACGAGCGCCTGCGTTCGTACACGTACCTCTATCCGAAGAACGCGCTGGGCGAATACGACTACGACGACCCCGATCTCGCCGCTGAGTGCGCGCTGGAAAACGTCAAGCTCGGCTTTACCGCCGTGAAGTTCGACCCGGCGGGGCCGTACACGGCGTATTCGGGCCACCAGTTGTCGATGGAAGTACTGGACCGCTGCGAGCTGTTCTGCCGCCGCGTGCGGGAGGCCGTCGGCAGCAAGGCCGACCTACTGTTCGGCACGCATGGGCAGATGGTGCCGTCGTCGGCCATTCGCCTGGCCAAGCGCCTGGAGAAGTACGACCCGCTGTGGTTTGAAGAGCCGGTGCCGCCGGGCCAGGAAGAGGCCATGGCGACGATTGCGCAGCATACGTCCATCCCCATCGCCACGGGCGAGCGGCTGACCACCAAGTACGAATTCCACAAGCTGCTGCAGGCGGGCGGTGCGTCGATCCTGCAATTGAACGTGGCGCGCGTGGGTGGCCTGCTGGAAGCCAAGAAGATCGCCACGCTGGCCGAGGTGCACTACGCGCAGATTGCGCCGCACCTCTACAACGGTCCGGTGGGCGCGGCGGCCAGCATTCAGTTGGCCGCGTGCACGCCCAACTTCCTGATCCAGGAAAGCATCATGACGTGGGGCGGCTGCCATGCGGAAGTGGTGAAGACGCCGATCCGCTGGGAAGACGGCTACATCATCCCGTCCAACGAGCCGGGCCTGGGCATCGAGTTGAACATGGATGTGGTGCGCAAGCATTCGCCCTATACCGGCCAGCGCCTGCACTTGCAGATGGGCGAGAAGCCCGTCGACGTGAAGGACCTCGCGCCCGCCAAGGGCTGATGCTGAAGAACGCAATATGACTTACGACTACATCATCGTTGGTGCCGGATCGGCAGGGTGCATTCTGGCGAACCGCCTGAGCGAATCGGGCCAGTACACCGTCTTGCTGCTGGAGGCGGGCGAGCGCGACGACTCGTTCTGGTTCAACGTGCCGGTCGGCTTTACCAAGACGTACTACAACCGGCGCTATAACTGGATGTACTACAGCGAGCCCGAGGCACAGCTTGCCGACCGCAAGCTGTATTGCCCGCGCGGCAAGGTGGTGGGTGGCTCCGGTTCGATCAACGCGATGGTCTATGTGCGCGGCCAGCGCAGCGACTTTGACGATTGGGCGAAGGCGGGCAACCCAGGTTGGGGGTACGACGACGTACTACCGTATTTCCGCAAGCTGGAAACACACGCAGGTGCCGCGACGGACCCAGAACACCATGGTGCAGCAGGGCCCATTCACGTCACGTCGATGAAGGAGGATGTGCACCCGATCGTGCACGAGTTCCTCAAGGGCTGCGAGCAGTTGGGGCTGCCGCGCACCGATGACTTCAATGGTGCGCAGTTTGAAGGCGCCGGCATCTATGACCTGAACACCAAGAAGGGTGAGCGCTGTTCGAGCAGCTTTGCGTATCTGCGCCCGGCGCAGTCGCGCCCGAATCTCGCGGTGCGCTCGAGCACGCTGGTGCGGCGCGTGAAGTTCGATGGCAAGCGGGCGGTGGGTGTCGTTGTGGCGGGCGAGGGCGGAGACGAAACGATCCATGCCAGGCGCGAGGTGATCCTCGCGGCCGGCGCGGTGGATACGCCCAAGCTGCTTCAGCTCTCAGGCGTGGGCGACCCTACGCTGCTAGCGCGTCACCAGGTGCCGTTCGTTCACGCGCTGCCGGCGGTTGGTCGCAACCTGCAAGACCACCTGTGCGTGAGTTTCTACTTCAAGGCCAACCGCCCGACGCTCAATGACGAAATGGGCAAGCTGGTCGGCAAGATGAAGATCGGTCTGCGGTATCTGCTCACCAAGCGGGGTCCGCTGGGGATGAGCGTGAACCAGGCCGGAGGCTTCTTCAAAGGCGCACCGGACGAGAAAGCGCCGAACCTGCAGCTCTACTTCAACCCGCTGTCGTACCGGATTCCAAAGAGCGAGCACGCGAACATCGAACCCGAGCCGTATTCGGGCTTCCTGATCGCGTTCAACCCATGCCGGCCCACCAGTCGCGGCTCGATCGAGATTGCATCGAACCGCGTGGAAGACGCCGCCAAGATCCACATCAACGCGCTCGCTACGCAGAAGGATCTCGACGAGGCGGTGCAAGGCAGCAAGGTGATTCGCTCGCTGATGTGTGCGCCTGCACTCAAGGCCATGACGGTGGAGGAGATTTCACCGGGCCCGCAGGTGGCGTCGGACGAAGCGCTGCTGGCCTACTTCCGGGAGCAATCCGGCTCGATCTACCACCTATGTGGTTCGTGCGCGATGGGTCCGGATGCAGCCAACTCGGTCGTCGATGCCTCGCTGTGCGTGCACGGGCTGCAAGGTTTGCGCGTGGTGGACGCGTCCGTATTCCCGAACATCACGTCCGGCAACATCAACGCGCCGACGATGATGGTGGCGGAAAAGGGTGCGGACCTGATCCTCGCCGATGCCGATGGCGCAACCGAGAGGATGCCCCGCCAGACAAGCAAGCCTGCCGATGTCCGCAACACGTCGGCGCTGGCCGAATCGATCTGATTTGCACAACGACAACAACACTGACACCAGGGAGTTTCTGACAATGAAAAAACGTTTCGCGGCACTGACCGTCTCCACCCTCTCCACGGCATGGGCCGGAACTGCCGCCGCGCAGAGCAGCGTCACGCTGTACGGCGTGATCGACCAAGGCATCAACTTCACCAACAACGTGCGCGGCCATAGCCTGACCGAAATGGCCAGCGGCCACGTGCAGGGCAGCCGCTGGGGCTTGCGCGGCTCGGAAGACCTCGGCGGTGGCTTGAAGGCGATCTTCCAGTTGGAGAACGGGTTTCAGGCTGATACCGGTGCGGCGGGGCAAGGTCGGCGCATGTTTGGGCGCCAAGCCTACGTCGGCCTGAGCAGCGGCCAGCTCGGCACGCTGACGCTGGGCCGCCAGTACGACTCCGTGGTCGACTTTTTCGCGCCGACCACCGCCAACGGCAACTGGGCCGGCTATCAGTTCGCCCACCCGCTGGATAATGACAACACCGACAACTCCTTCCGCCTGGATAACGCCATCAAGTACGCCAGCCCGAACATCGGCGGTTTCCAGTTTGGCGGCGCCTATGCGTCCAGCGATACCTCGTCATTCACCGATAACCGTGTCTACAGCTTTGGTGCCAGCTACGCCAACGGCGGGCTCAAGCTGGGTGCGGGCTACATGCTCGGCAACCGCATTGGCAAAGGCGAAGTGGGTGCCCTTACCGCCAGCGATGCCAGCTACATCGCCAACCAGATGCGCGTGTTTGGCGCCGGCATCAACTACACGGCCGGCCCGGCGACGGTCGGCTTTGCGTATTCCAACTCGAACTACAGCCAACCGTCGGGTAACGGCTACGGCGTGAGCCTCGCCGCGCCGGGCACGACGGTGGACGCGATCAAGTATCACAACTTTGAAGTCAACGGTAAGTACCAGATCACGCCGGCGTTCTTCCTGGGTGGCCAGTACGTGCTGTCGCTCGTGAGGTACGACGCTTCGACGGGCCGGGCTGAACCGCGTATCCATCTGGTTGGCCTGATGGCGGACTACAGCTTCTCCAAGCGCACCGACGTGTATCTGCAGACGTCTTACCAGCGTGTGACGGGCGGCAAGACTGGCTCGGAGCTGGATAGCGGCTTCGTCATGGGGGCGCAGGGCCCGTCTTCGACATCCGGCCAGATGGCCGTGCGCCTGGCGCTGCGCCATCGGTTCTGACCCCCGCGGCAGTTCGATACGTCGATGAGCCGCCCAACGCCGTACCGCTGATCCCCCAAGGGCTACCGCTCTCTGGGGGATCAGCCTATCTGGCCGTCGAAATCCCTTGTTCGTGAATACGCAACCCAATTGCGCGCCTGTTGGCGCAAAATAGCGGTTTGGACATTTTTTGCGCCCCCCGAACACCTTGGAGACGGTATGAACAACGTTGCCGAATCGGCCCTTTCGATCGAAAAGAACCCCAATGCTGTGCCGGCGGATGAGCGCGCGCGCCTGCTGGAAAGCCCGGCTTTCGGCCGCGTATTCACCGACCACATGGCCACCATCCGCTACACCGAGGGCAAGGGCTGGCACGACGCCAAGATCAGCGCGCGCGGTGTCGTCCCGATGGATCCGGCCACGCAGGTCCTGCACTACGCGCAAGAGATCTTTGAAGGCATGAAGGCCTATCGCCTGCCGGATGGCGGCGGTGCCCTGTTCCGCCCCGATGCCAATGCGCGCCGCTTCCAGAACTCGGCCAAGCGCCTGGCCATGCCGGCACTGCCGGAAGACCTCTTCCTGCAATCCGTGCGCGAACTGGTGAAGCTGGATCGCGAATGGATTCCGTCGGGCGAGGGCTCGGCGCTGTACTTGCGCCCGTTCATGATTGCCACAGAGGTGGCTCTGGGTGTCAAGCCGGCGGCGGAATACCTCTACTGCGTGATCGCCTGCCCGGTGGGTGCGTACTTCAAGGGCGGCGCCTCGGCGGCGGTCACGATCTGGGTGTCCGACACCTACACGCGCGCCGCACCCGGCGGCACGGGCGACGCCAAGTGCGGCGGCAACTACGCTGCCAGCCTGCTCGCCCAGGCCGAGGCCACGCGCGAAGGTTGCGACCAGGTGGTCTTCCTCGACGCCGTGGAGCGCAAGTGGATTGAAGAACTCGGCGGCATGAACGTGTTCTTCGTCTTCGACGACGGCTCGCTGCAGACGCCGCCGCTCACCGGCACGATCCTGCCGGGCATCACGCGCGATTCGCTGATCACCCTGGCGCGCGGCATGGGCCTGACCGTGCGCGAAGAACCGTACTCCATCGACCAATGGCAGGCAGATGCGCAAAGCGGCCGCCTGCGTGAAGCGTTCGCCTGCGGCACCGCTGCCGTCGTCACGCCCATCGGCAAGGTCAAGGGCCACAAGCACAACTTCACCATCGGCGACGGCGGCGCGGGCGAGTTGACGACCAAGCTGAAGGCCGCACTGGTCGAACTGCAGAACGGCCGCGCGCCGGACCCGCACGGCTGGCTCGACCGCGTGTTCTGAGCCCCGGATGGCCGCGTCGCTTTCCACGCTTTCCGCTGACGGCACCGAAGCGTGGATCACCACGCCCGATGGCCGCCTTTATGCCAGGCAATGGAGCGGCGCGTCGGACGATGCCGCCAAGCCGCCCATCGTGCTGCTGCACGATTCGCTCGGCTGCGTGGAACTGTGGCGCGATTTTCCGCAGCGCCTGGCACAGTCGACCGGGCATGCGGTGATCGCCTATGATCGGCTCGGTTTCGGCAAGTCCGATGCTTTTGCGGGTCACCTTGATCCGGCGTTCATTCAGCAGGAAGCGTACGGCGGTTTTGCTGCGCTTACCGAGCAGCTTGGTGTCGATCGCTTCATCGTCTTCGGCCACAGCGTGGGCGGCGGTATGGCAGTGTCGATTGCAGCGGCGTATCCGGGCCGCTGCGCGGGCTTGATCACGGAGTCTGCGCAGGCGTTTGTGGAAGCGCAGACGCGCGAAGGCATCCGCGTGGCCCAGGCGCAGTTTGCCGAGCCCGGCCAGATGAGCCGGCTTGAGCGATATCACGGTGACAAGGCGCAATGGGTGCTGGATGTCTGGGTCAACACGTGGTTGTCGCCGGCGTTTGCGCAGTGGTGTCTGGATGATGCGTTGCTGGCCGTACGCAGCCCGGTGCTGGCGCTGCACGGCACAGACGACGAATACGGCTCGACCGCGCAGCCCGAGCGCATCGTCACGCTGGCAGGGGCGCCCGCCACGCTCAAGCTGGTGCAGCGCTGCGGGCATGTGCCGCACCGCGAGCAAGAGTCGACCGTGCTCGATGCGGTCACCGCATTCCTTCCTACGCTGGCCTGATTTCCAGCCCTCTACGTTCGGGCGCGTCTGCGTCGTTGCGCTTCGGCGTCAAGGGCGCCGGATTGCCACATTGGTGAGGTGCGGCGCACCAAAATCGAACGACCGTTTCTAAATCGCCAGTTTCAATCACCTCCCTTTAGCCTGCCTGCAGAGGGCTGCGCAGCGGCCGCATTGTTTGGAAGCGCGTCCCTAGTTTCTGATGTTGGAGTCTCCTCTTGCTGGGCCTATAAAACAGGCGTCGGGCAAGACCCCGGCGGCGCACGCATGTGCGCACACCAAGCCAAGCCACCAGCGGGGCAAACAGGAGGAAGACAATGGCAACACCCGGCATGGTCGCGCCCGTGGAATGGACCGACGGCAAGCGCTATCTCTGGATGCTCGGCGCGCTGACCATCACGCTGCCCATCATCGCGGCCGTTTCGGCGCTGGCTACGGGCTGGCATCCGCTGTGGTGGGCGGGGCCATTCATCGTATTCACGATCATCCCGTTGCTCGATTTCCTGATCGGGGACGACCGCGATAACCCGCCGGAAGACGTTGTCCCCGTATTGGAAAAGCAGCGCTATTACCGCCGCATTGTCTATCTGGCCACCACGGTGCTCTACGTGAGCTTTGCCGTGGCGATGTGGGTGCTGCGCAATTACGAAGTCACCTGGTACGACTACATTGCGTTCGCGTTTTCGGTGGGCGTGGTGACGGGCATTTCGATCAACACCGCGCACGAGCTAGGCCACAAGACCGACGGCTTCGAGCGCTGGCTGGCCAAGATCACGCTCGCGCCGGTGGCTTACGGCCACTTCTTTGTCGAGCACAACCGTGGTCACCACGTGCGCGTGGCCACGCCGGAAGATCCGGCAAGCGCGCGCTATGGTGAATCGTTCTGGGCATTCCTGCCGCGCACCGTTGTGGGCAGCGTCAAATCGGCGTGGGCGCTGGAGAAGCGGCGCCTGGAGCAGCACGGCCATTCGGTCTGGTCTTGGCGCAACGATGTGCTCAACGCCTGGGCGATGACGGTGGTGCTGTGGGGCGTGTGCATTGCGTTTGTCGGGCTCAAGGCGGTGCCGTTCCTGATCATCCAGGCCATCTACGGTGCGTCGCTGCTGGAGGTGGTGAACTACCTGGAGCACTACGGCCTGTGCCGCCAGCAGTTGCCCAGCGGCCGCTACGAGCGGTGCACGCCGCAGCATTCGTGGAACAGCAACCACGTGGTGACGAACCTGTTCCTGTATCAACTGCAGCGGCATGCCGATCACCATGCCAACCCGACGCGCTCATTCCAGGCGCTGCGGCATTTCGAGCATTCGCCGCAACTGCCTGCGGGTTATGCCGCGATGATCCTGATCGCCTATGTGCCGCCGCTGTGGTTCCGTGTGATGAACCCACGCGTGGTGGCGCACTACCAGGGCGACATGTCGCTGGCGAACATCAAGCCGTCGATTCGCGAGAAGGTGCTTGCGCAGTATCCGGCGCGGGCTTGATCTTCTCCATGGCAATGCCGGGGCGCAGCGTTGGTAGCAGAATAACGGCGCGATCACTGTCCACCTACTGCCATGAACGCTGCCACGCCCGCCGCCTTGCTTGAACCCGCTCCCGTCAGCCTGCGCTCCAGCGAGGGCCTCGGCTGGGACGGCTTTGCCGCCACGCTGCTCGGTATCCGCCCGGGCACATATCGGGTGCCGGCGATGGCGCACCACCGCATCAATGTGCATGTCGGGGCGCCCGTGCGCGCGAACTGTGTGTGCGACGGCCGCCGCTATTCGCGCATCCAGGCACACGGCGATGCTGACGTGATCCCCGCCGGGCTGCCCGGCATGTGGACGGACGATGCTGCCTGCCGAATTCTCCGCATCGCCATCAGCGAAGGGTTTGTGCGGCGCATCGGCGAGCAGGTTGGCTCGCGGGTGGTGGAGATCGCCCCGCGTCTGCAATGGCGCGACACGCGTGTGCAGCACTTGGCCGCAGCGCTGGGCGCTGAGCTGGAGGCGGAAGACACCTCCGATGCGCTCTATGCAGAAAGCCTGTGCACCGCGCTCGTGGTCCGCCTGCTGAGGAGCAGTCGGGATGTCCTAACCGATAGGGCGAACAGCACACGGACGCTGGCGCCCCGCGTGGCCGCACGCGTGATCGACTACATCGAGGCCCATCTGCACCAGCGGCTGACGCTGGCCGAATTGGCCGCGCAGACCGGCCTGAGCGTGCCGCATTTCAACGTGCTGTTTCGCGCCACGCTGGGGGTGCCTGTGCATCGCTACGTCGTGCAGCGCCGCGTGGAGCGCGCGAAGACGCTGCTGCTGGAGGGCCGGCGCAGCGCATCGCAAATCGCACTGGACGTCGGCTTTGCGCACCAGAGTCATATGACGCAGTGGATGCAGCGGCTGCTTGGCGTGACCCCGCGCGACATTGCCCGGGCGGGCAGGGTGGCGGCGGTGTCGTCCGATACGTTCGCCACATAGTTGATCCTCCATATCTGCCAGATTCCTCCGTTCCTGCAAGTGCGTCTTGCGAGAGGGCCCTAAGCTCGCGGCTCACCCTCTGATAGGAGCGCGAGCATGTTTGTCATCTTTGGAGCATCGGGCAAGGTCGGCCACGCTACAGCCACGGCATTGCGCAACGCGGGTCGCCCAGTGCGTGCGGCGGTGCGTCATGTGCGGCAAGGCGAGGCGCTCGCCAAGATCGGTTGCGACGTCGCCATGGCTGACCTGATAGATCCAGCCTCCGTCGCGTCGGCCATCAAGGGCGCCGAGGCGGTGCAGATTCTGTGTCCGGTGCCGGTGGGCGATGCCGACCCGGCGTCGACCATGCAACGCATGATCGACGTGGCCGCCGATGTGCTGCGCGCCAATCCGCCACCTGCGGTGCTGGCCTTGTCGGACTATGGGGCGGAGTTGGACCGCGGCACTGGCCTCACACGGCTGTTCCATCTGCTGGAAGAACGGCTCAAACCGTTGGCCACGCACCTCACCCTGTTGCGCTCGGCCGAACACGCGCAGAACTGGGCAGCGATGCTGCCCGTCATGCTGACGACCGGGCGGCTGCCGAGCCTGCACCAGCCGCTGGATCGCGCTTTTGCAACCGTCGCCACGCAAGACGTTGGCGCGCTGGCCGCCGAGCTGCTGCTGGAGGCCCCATCTGGCAAGGCGCCGCGCATCGTTAGCGTGGAGGGTCCGCGCCGCGTGAGCGTGATCGAGGTGGCGCGCACCTTCAGCGCCGTCATCGGCCGCGACATCACCGCAGAAGCAGTACCGCGCCACGCCTGGGCGCCGATGCTGCAACGCGCGGGGCTGAGCGGGAACCATGTGCAGCTCATCGCCGAACTGTATGACGCGGTGAACGCCGGGCAGATCGATGTCGAGAAGGGCGTTTCCGAGCAGCGTTTCGGCAAGACCGAGTTGCACGATGTGTTTGCCTCGATGCTTGCGGCGCGTGTGACGTCGAGGTAGGCGGCTGGGACGCTTTATCCGCGGCGTCCGGCATCTGGTTGGCGCATCGCTTTGCGCCTATCCTTCGCAGCATTGCACCAGGCGACGCCCATGCGGGCGAGGAGGCCACCGTGACGATTTCCCTGCGCTGTCTCGCCCTGGTGGCGTTGTTGCTGGCCATGCCTTCCTCTCACGCCGAAGACGACCTGCAAAACCGCGGTCACGATCCGTTCTTCCAGATATCGTCGGGTGTGGCCAACTGCCCCGAGCCTGCCGGCCCGCGCATCAGCGAAGCCGAATGGAAGCGTGATTCCCACCACCGCATCGAGCACGGCAACCACTGCTGGGTCGAGGGCCGCTGCCGCTTGCCCAATGCGTTTTCCTACGACGACGAGATTGCCGAAACGGCGAAACGGCGCCTGCAGTGGATGGCCATTCATGTACCGGGCTGGCAGCAGAACACGACGCTGTGGGTGACGGTGTGGCAGCGCTGGATGCTCGTGCAGGGCTGCGTGGCACCGGGCTATGCGTTCGGGCCGTTCATGACGGCGCTGCGCGACGTGCCCGATGTCGAACGCTTCATCAACGAGACAACGGCACACCCGGAGCGGGGCGTGCCGTATGCGCTGTTCCGCAAGGGTGCGGTAGCCAAGCCCTGAAACGGTTGAAATGCAGGCTCAGGGTTTGTGCTTCTGGTAGGTGCCGACGAGCTCTGCCTCGGCGATGACGTGACCGCGCATGGCGCGTTCAAGCGCCGCCTTGTCGGGCGCGCCCATCTCCGGCAGTTCCACGTTCAGTGCGTAGAGCTTGTGGTAGTAGCGGTGGCGCCCAATCGGTGGGCAAGGGCCTCCGTATGCGGTGCGCTGCCAGTCGTTGGTACCGGCGCGCGTGCCGGGCGGCAGTCCCTTGCGCGCAGCATCTTCAGCGAGAGCCGTTGCGCTGGGCGGGATGTTGTAGAGCAGCCAGTGCACCCAGGTCATCTGTGGCGCGGCGGGGTCTGGCGCGTCCGGATCATCGACGATCAGGGCCAAGCTGCGGGTGCCTGCAGGCACGCCGGTCCAGGTCAGCGGCGGAGAGGTATCCGCGCCTTCGCATGTCAGTTGGCTGGGGATCTCGCCACCGGTGACAAAGGCGGGGGAGGTCAAGGTCAGCGTCATGGCTTTCCTCACTTGAGCGGAGATGGGGGCGCCACACAGGCTCGCCAGCAGCAGCGTCAAGACGCACATCTGGCGGGTGGTAGGTGACATGTGTGCAGTCCCGTTGGCGATGCCGCATCCGATGCATGCGGCATCTTTCGACTCCTTTCAAGCTAGTGCGCAATGGCGATGCAGACAAGCGCCGCCGCGTTCGCATCGCTTTCAGGCGAAGTACCCCAGCGCCAGCGCCACGACTGCCGGCACCGTTTGCACATAGAGAATCCGTTTGCTGACCGTGATCGCGCCCCAGATGCCGGCCACCGCCACGCAAATCAACCCGAACAGTGCGAACGATGCGTTGACCACAGGGTCGGGCGCCACCAGCCCGATCACCAGCGCTGCCACGAGGAAGCCGTTGTACAAGCCCTGGTTGGACGCCATCGCCGCGGTTTCTGCCGCTTTCTCCGGCGTGATGCGGAACACCTTGGGGCCGCGTGTCTTCCACAGCACCATCTCCAGCACGACGATGTAGACGTGGATCAGCAGCACTAGCAGATAGACGATCAGGGCAAGGGTTTTGATCATGGTGGTTGTCATGTCAGGAATGAGCGTGCCGCCATGATAGAGATTTTGTGCCGCTTGCCTGCTCCCAGAAGGAGGGGTATCAGAGCGCCGTCAGCGCGCGGGCCTTGGCAAAGTTGTGCAACGACGCTTCTGCCGAGGCGATGGATGCCGGCTCGATTGCCGTCAGCGCTTGGCCGCAGAGCCAGTCGATGGTCTCGCGTGCGTTGTGCGCGAGCGCCTTGCCTGCGGGGCGAATGGCAATCCGGCGGCCCGCGTGCGTGCTTTGGCGCTCGATCAGGCCGATCTTCTCAAGTGCCAGCACGCGCTTGAGCACGGCGGGGCGTGGCAGCCCGAGCGGCTGCGCGCATTCTGCAAGGCTGACACGGTTGTCTGCATGGGAGGCCAGCCAATCCAGCAGTACAAAATCAGCGAAGTCGATGCCGTAGTGCTTGCCGAGCTTGTCGTCGAGCTTGCGCTGCAGGCTGGCCTGCGCGCGCTGCACCGCCATGCAGAATGTGAATCCGGCGGTGCTCATGCCGTGTGCTCCGCGTTCTCATAGGCAGACGCGCCTTGGCATGGGATCTCCTGGCGCCAGAGCGTCACCAGCGTTTCCAGTTCGTGCGCCGCATCAAAGTCCGGCGTCTCGCGGTGCTTGACCAGGTCGAGCACTTCAAACACGAAGCTCGATTCACCGTGGTCCGCCCAGTCCTTGCGGAGCAACGCGTTGGCATGGGTGCCGTGCTTCAGTTCGAAGTGATGGCGGTTGAGCGTGCTCTGCGCATCGGTGCTGCCCTTGACCAGCACCCGGCCGGTGATGAGGTTGCGGATGGCATAAACACCCCAGCCTGCGCCCGCGCGGCTTCGGGTCTCAAGGTACTGGCGTTTCAGTTCCCGTCTGTCGGTCATGGTGCGTCCTTGTGCGATGTATGTGTGGTGCCGCCTGCGTTGATAGGCAGGCGTCACCCTCCAATTATTACCCGGGTAATAATGACCGGTCAATAATACCCGGGTTAAATTTGTGAGGCGTGTGCTTTCGAGCACTTGGACCGCCGCGAGTGGCGGCTGCAAATTTCACGGCCCGCGGCTATGCTGTGCGCTTTCGTTTCAGGCAAAGGAGCCACGCATGACTGCACCGCAAGGATCCATGATCTCGTTCAAGCGCCCGGATGGGCAGGAACTCCAGGGCTATCTGGCCAAGCCGGCCAAAGCGGACGGCGCGCCCGGCGTGGTCGTCATCCAGGAATGGTGGGGCCTGAACGACCAGATCAAGGGCGTGGCCGACCGTCTGGCGCGCGCCGGCTATGTGGCGCTGGTGCCCGACCTGTATCGCGGCACCATGACGGTGGAAGAGGAAGAAGCCCACCACCTGATGAGCAACCTGAATTTTGGCGATGCGGCCACGCAAGACGTGCGCGGCGCCGTGCAATACCTCAAGCAGACCTGCGACCGCGTCGGCGTGACGGGCTACTGCATGGGCGGCGCACTCACGCTGCTGGCGCTGTGCAACGTGCCCGAAGTCGCTGCCGGTGTGGTGTGGTACGGCTTCCCGCCGCTGGAGTACATCGATGCCTCGAAGATCAAGGTGCCGGTGCAGGGCCACTGGGGCACGCAAGATACGGCCTTCAATATCGAAACCGTGGATGCACTGGAAAAGAAGCTGGTCGATGCCGGCGTCGATGTGGACTTCCACCGCTACCTCGCGCATCACGCGTTCGCCAACGAAACCGCTGTCGGTGAGAACCGCATCGCCATCACGCAGTACGACCCGGTGTGGGCGCAGCACGCGTGGGACCGCGCGCTGACGTTCTTCGGCCGCACGCTGTGGAGCCAGGGCTAACCCGCCAGAATCACCCGCGCCGCTCGGTCACCCCACCAAGCGGCTTCTTCGAAGACCGAATAGCCGGACAGGTCCGCATGCGCATAGTGGATCGGCCCGGCGCTTTCGCGCAGGCGCGCGATGCCCGGTCGGGAGAAGAAGCCCGGCGTGGGAATCGCCATGGCATGGCCGCGCAGTGTCAGATCGGCTCGGCGGATTTGCGTGCGCAGGCGGATGCCGTACACCGTATCGAGATCCGCCAGCGCGCGGTCCAGCAGCGCCTGCGGCGGCGCCTTCAATAACCATTCGCGTGCGGCCTTGGGCGTCATGTCCGACAGCGCCACATAGGCCGTGAATACGCTCTGGGCGGGCGGCCCGACGCGGATGTCCTGGTGGTTGGCCACCACGTAGCCCAATCCCGTTCCGCGATACACCACGTTATCCCAGGCGAGCGGTGTGTCGTCATGCTCGGGCGGAAAGCCATCGATCAGCAGGTTGGCGAGCAGCCACGGTGCGGCTTCTGGCAGCTCGGCGTCGGGCACGTCAAAGCCGTCGACGACGTGCTTGGCAACGTGCAACGGCATCGCGCTGACCACGTGATCAGCCAGCAACCGGACGACACGACCATCGGCTTGTAGCACGTCGGCATAGACGCGTGCGCCGGCTTCATTCGTGGTGCCGATGCGTGCGGCGCTGCCGGGCAGAAGGCGGCCGGGTTCGTTCAGTCCGGCGGCTTCGAACAGCCGTTCGGCCATCCAGTCCAGCCCTTCCGGCCACGTGAGCACGGTGCCCTGTTCGGCATTGCTGGCCATGCCGCCCCGGCTGGCGAAGTAGGCAAGGCCGGCCCAGGCGGAGACGTGGTCTGCCGTGGTGCCGTAGTCGTCGCGGCAGCAGTAGTCGGCATACCAGTGCAGCGTGGTGGCGTGGTAGCCCTCGCGGTGCAGCCAGTCGCGGAATGTGAGTGTGTCGAGCGTGCGCCAGGCCGGGTCGGTGGACGCGAGCGCGGTCGGCACGACGAAGATGCGGCGGCCATCGCTGCCGGTGGTCTGGCGCAGGCGGTCGACGTGGGCGAAGAAGCGGGTGTGCTCGGCGCGTTCTTCGGGCGTGATGCCCTCGTGTGGCACGAAGCCGTCTTGCCAGCGATTGCCGAGCCACAGGCGTTCATCCGGCGCGTGAACGAGTACGCGTTCGTCATACGTCGGGCGCAGTGCAAACGGGTTGCGTTCGATCACGCCAAAGTCGGCCAGCATCTCGCGCACGTGCGTCGATTCCATCGACGGCAGCGGCAGATAGTGCGCCCCGGTTGGGAAGCGCTGGCTACCAAAGGCGCCGCCCGCGGCATTGCCGTAGCGTTCCGGCCCCTCCACGACCACCACGTCACGCCGGCCACGCTTCGCCAGCCGCCACGCGCAGCTCAATCCGCCGATGCCGCTGCCGCAGATGGCCACGCCCACGCGGCGTGTTTCCGACGGTGCGGGCAATGAGCGCAGGTCGCGCAACTGATGGCCAGCGGCTTGGCCGGGCATGCGCACGTTTGGGGTGATTTCGGTCAGTGCGCGAAAGCCCGCCCACGAAGCGGCACCGGCGGCGGCCACACCGGCGGCTGCCGCGCCAACCAGAAAGCTGCGTCGCGTCGCCATCAGCGCAGCACGCCGTGCCAGTCTTCTTCGAAATACCGCACCAGCGACTGGTTGTTCAGCCGGTTGGGTTCGACGTGCGGGCGCGGCATGTCGGGCGCGAAGCTGAACATCTGGTGCGTGGTGTCGGCATCCAGGAAGCGTGTCGGCACGCGGTACGACTTGGGCGGTTGGAAGTCCGCCCGCCCCGGCGCGGCCAGGATGAAACCCCATTCACCAAACGACGGCACCAGGGCGTGATACGGCCACGTGCGGTAGCCGGCCTCTTTCAGCGTCGCATCGACGCACCAGTACGAGCGCGGCGCGAAGTAGGGCGACGTGGCCTGAATGACCACCAGCCCGGTATCCGCCACGTGGCGCGACAGCAGTCGGTAAAACGGCACCGAATACAGCTTGCCGATGCTGAAGTTGGACGGGTCCGGAAAATCGACGATGGCCACGTCGAACATATCGGTGGCGGTCTGCAGCCATTGCCCCGCATCCGCATTGACGACCGTCACGCGCGGGTCGCTGAACGCGTGCTGGTTGAGTGCGACCAGCGCTTCCGCATGCGAAAACAGGTTCGTCATGCGCGGGTCCAGATCGACCAGCGTGACGTGTTCGACTTCGCGGTACTTCAGGATCTGCCGCAGCGCCAGGCCATCGCCGCCGCCCAGCACCAGCACGCGGCGTGCACCCCGCACCGATTCCAGCGCGGGCAGCACCAGCGCTTCGTGGTAGCGGTATTCGTCGCGCGAAGAGAACTGCAGGTTGCCGTTGATGTACAGGCGCAGATCGTCCTTCCAACGCGTCACCACCAGCCGTTGGTAGGGGGAGGAACTCGCGTGGATGATCTCGTCGCCAAACAGTGCGCGCTCAGACCAATGCGTGAGCTTGTCCGACGCGCCAAAGCCCGCCAGCAGCGCTGCGGCCACCGCACCCGCGCGCCACGCCATAGCCGTGCGCATGCGGGCGGTGAGCGCCAGTTCGGCGCGGAAGTGCCACAGTGTCCACACCGCAATCGCCGTATTGAACAGGCCAAACAGGAAGCCGGTGCGCACCAGCCCCAGGCGCGGCGCCAGCACCAGCGGAAACAGCAGCGACACGGCCAGCGCACCCAGGTAGTCGAACGTCAGCACGCGGCTGACCAAGTCCGAGAACTTGGCCTGCCGGCGGTGCAGCATGCGCATCACCAGCGGAATCTCCATGCCCACCAGCACGCCGATCACCGTCACCAGCGCGTACAGCACCAGCCGGAACGGTGCCGATTCCACCGCAAACAAGACAAACAGCGCTGCCGCCGATACACCGCCAAACAGCCCCACCAGCAGTTCCAGATCGACAAAGCGGGCGAGCAGCGCGTCATCCGCCACATAGCGCGAGAGCCACGAGCCGATGCCCATTGCAAACAGGTAGGCGCCGATGATGGAGGAGAACTGCAGGATGGAATCGCCCAGCAGGTACGAAGCCAATGCCCCGGCAATCAGCTCATAAGCCAGCCCGCACGAGGCGACCACGAACACGGCAAGGACCAGTAAGGCGTTGCCGCGACCGGCCGGCTGCGAGGGTTCGTAAGTAGCGTCAGGCTGCGGCGTCGACATGCTGCAAGGGTGGAAAAATGAAGATGTGTTAACAAGCGGTGGGGCTGAATGGCGAGCGCGATTGTGCCGTCTTTTTCGGGCCGCCGCGAGCGCATTGCGTGCAACAGAAAGGGGGGTACGCAAGCGACGCATGAGCCGCTATAGTGGCGCCACCTATGCACTGCCAGGCCCGCTTTGGCCCTATCTGCCATGCCCGACATGACTGCTTCCGTGATCGCCTACGCCTCGCACCTACTGGCGGGCGCCGTGGTGTTTTCCGGCTTCTTCTTCGTGTACCTGCGCCTGACGCCGTATGACGAGTTCAAGCTGATCCGTGAAGGCAACATCGCGGCGGCGCTGTCGCTGGCCGGCGCGCTGCTCGGTTTCGTGCTGACCATCGCGTCGAGCATCACGCATGCCGATGGCCTGATGCCTTTCCTGTTCTGGGCGGTGATGGCATCGATCGTGCAATTGATCGTCTTCCTGGTGCTGACGCGCCTGATGCCCGATTACCGCCTGCAGATCGAGCACAACAACATCGCCGCCGGTATGCTGTTTGGCGTGAGCGCGCTGGCCGTTGGTGTGATCAACGCGGCCTGCCTGTCCTGACCCTGTTTCGATTGTTCCTGCCCCGCAAATCATTGCGAAGGAGTTTGCTGTGAGCCTGTCCAGTTTTATCAAAAAGCAGTTTATTGACATCCTGCAGTGGACGGAGAGCGAAGACGGCGTGCTCGCCTGGCGCTATCCGATGCAGGACATGGAAATCCAGAACGGCGGCACCCTGGTCGTGCGCGACTCGCAGATGGCGATGTTCGTCAACGAAGGCCAGATTGCTGACGTGTTCAGCGCCGGCACCTTCAAGCTGACCACGCAGACGCTGCCCGTTCTCACGTACCTGAAGAACTGGGACAAGCTGTTCGAGTCCCCCTTCAAGTCTGACGTCTACTACTTCAGCACGCGCCAGCAGCTCGGCCGCCGCTGGGGCACGCCGCAGCCGGTGACGGTGCGCGACAAGGATTTCGGCATGGTGCGCCTGCGCGCCTTTGGCGTGTACGCCTACCACGTGGCCGATCCCAAGCTGTTCTACCAGCAGGTGAGCGGCACGCGCGACATCTACACCGTTGATGAAGTCGAGGCGCAACTGGGCCCCGTCATCATGGGCGCGATGGCCACGGCCTTTGGCGAATCCGGTGTGCCGTTCCTGGACCTGGCCGCCAACCAGATGCTGATGTCGAACAAGGTGCGCGAAACGCTGGCACCGCAGTTCACCCAGTACGGTCTGGCGCTGGACAGCTTCCAGGTGTCGAGCGTCACGCTGCCGGATGAGCTGCAGGCCGCGCTGGACCGCCGCATCAGCATGGACATGACCGGCGACATGCAGCGCTTCACGCAATACCAGACGGCTGAATCGCTGCCGCTGGCTGCGCGCAATGAAGGCGGCATCGCCGGTACGGGCGCTGGCCTGGCAGCAGGCTTGGCAATGGGCCAGGCGATGGCGGACAGCCTGCGCACGGCTGTGCAGGGCGGTGCCGCCCAAGTGCCGGCAGCACAACCGGCAGCCGCCGCACCTGCTGCACCGGCCGCAGACGATCCCACCGCACGTCTGGGTAAGCTCAAGGAACTGCTCGACAAGGGCCTCATCACGCAAGCGGACTTTGATGCCGGCAAGGCTGCCGTGCTCAAGGCGCTGACCGGAGGCTGATTTTCAGCTGGACGGATCGGATGATCGGGCGGCACCGCTAGCCGCCCGTTTTTCTGCCCAATCGAACGACCTGACCATGTTTCATGCCAACTGCCCGGCGTGTGGCGCGCCGGTGGAACTGAAGTCTGCCGCAGCCGTCATGACGGTGTGCAGCTTCTGCAAGAGCACGCTGCTGCGCGACGGCGAGACGCTATCCGACATCGGCAAGATGTCCGCCGTACTGGAGGACTACGCACGCGTGCAGATCGGCACCACCGGGCGCTACAAGAACAAGGCTTTCACCGTGGTCGGCCGACTCCAGTTGCGCTACGACGCGGGCTTCTGGAACGAGTGGTACATCCTCTTCGACGACGGCACCGACGGCTGGCTGGCGGAAGCCTCCGGGCAGGTGACGATCACCTTTTCGCGGGGCACCCCGGCCAACGCTGTCGCCTTTGAGGCGCTGCGTCCGGGCCTGCTCTACGAGGCGGAAGGCAAGCAGTTCACGCTGTCTGACGTGCGCGAAGCCGATTGCACCGGCGGCCAGGGTGAATTGCCCTTCCGCGTGGGCGAGGGCTGGCACGCCAAGGTAGCCGATGGCCGCCGAGACGATGCCTTCATCACGCTGGACTACTCCGACGGCACAGCCCCCACGCTCTACATGGGCGAAGCCACCACGCTCGAACTGCTCAAGTGCCAGCTCCTGCGCACCGACGCCGAGATCAAAGAAACCGCCGGCCGCGTTCCGCGCAAACTTTCCAACCTCGACTGCCCACAGTGCGGCACGTCGATTCCGTTCAGCCCCGGCATGACCGGCCACGTGCTGTGCCCGGGCTGCGGCGCGGCCATCGATGCGGCCACACCGCGCGGCGAGATCATCGCGCGTGCGCGGTCCGTGCCGCAGGTCGCCACTACGCTGGAATTGGGCGACAAGGCACTCATCGATGGCCTGCAGTGGCAGGTGATCGGCGTGATGCGCCGCACGGTGGTCGACGGCGGCGGCGAATGGTTTGAATACCTGCTGTACACACCCAAGCGCGGTTTCAACTGGATGGTCGAGACCGATGACGGCTGGTTCCGCGCCAACGTGCTCGACCGCTGGCCCACCCAGACCGACGGCCGCAAGGCCACGCTCGGCAATACGCAATACACCCGCGACGAGGACTACACCGCCCGCGTGACCTACGCGGCCGGCGCGTTCAACTGGCGCGTGCAGACAGGCGACCAGACGCGCGTGGTGGAATACACCGCCGGTCAGGAAAGCCTTGCCGCCGAGAGCGACGCGCATGAGCTGACCTGGTCCAAGAGCACGCCGGTGAGCGCCGCCCAGATCAAGGCGTGGTTCGGCAAGGTGGTGCCGGAGCCGGTCAAGGAATCGTCGTCGAACTACATGACGGTGGCCGTGGTGGCGTGCGTGCTGCTGGGCCTGCTGAACCTTGTGCCGTTCTTCATGGCGCCGGGGTCGGTGTTTGTGATCACGTTGTTTGCGGCGCTGTTGCTGATTGTGCCGGCGTGGCTGGTCGCCAAGGTGGGGGGTGACGAATGAAGGGTTGGTTCGTCCTCTATGCCGTGGCGGTGGTCATCGGCGCGACGTACATGGACTGGAAGGCGGGGTTTGCCGCGCCACGCACGCCGTCGTACGGCAATAGTTCCAGCGGGTCGTCTTACTGGGGCGGCTCGTCGGGCGGCAGTGGTTATGGCGGTGGCTTCAGTGGGGGCCACAAGTGACACGCACTGACGTACTGCCCGCCATGGCCGATGCACCCGCTGCAGTGGGCGAGCATCTGCTGCTGGACCTGTATGGCGTTGCGCCAGATCTGCTGCGCGATGCGGCAGCGCTGGAGGCCACCTTGCGCGCGGCCGCCGCTGCGCTGGGGGCCACCATCTTGCATGCGCACCTGCATCGCTTCGATTCGCTGCGCGCCGGTTTGCCGGCAGGAGAGCAGGGCGGCGTGACCGGCGTGTTGTTGCTGGCGGAGTCGCATCTGTCCATCCATACCTGGCCGGAACATGGTTTCGCCGCCGTGGACGCGTTCATGTGTGGCACGGGCACGACGCATGCCGCGCGTGCGGTGTTTGAGCGGGCATTGGCGCCGACACGCGTGGATGTGCGCGTCATGCAGCGCGGTTGATAAATGGTCTAGATCTTTCGGTCTAATACACATTTCAGCCTGTTCATATTTCGCGCATGACGGGCAGAGTGGTACTTCGGGTTGCATTCCGATGGCGGATGCAAGGCCATCGGTGTTTTCCATCAACCGACGAGGCCTTCATGACCACACTGCCCACGCACGTTCCGTCTTCACTAGTCCCCACGCCCTTTGCGCCGCCGGCATTGCCGGAGTGGATCGAGGCCCGCATGCGGTGTCATTTCGATGAGCGTATTGCTAAGCTCCTCGGGGGGGACCATCTGCTGCGTGGCCGTGTGCCCGGCCCCGACGCATTGTTTCTGAACAGTAACGATTATCTGGGCTTGCTTGGCGAACGCACGTTGGTTCGTGCCCAGGCGCGCGCGCTCCTGGAGCGAGAGGACGAGCTGCTGATGTCAGCCGTATTTCAACATGGCGACACACCTCAGCACCGGGTTGAGCATCGACTTGCCACCATGATGCGCGCGGAGGCGGGGCTGATTGCCCAGTCAGGCTGGGCCGCCAATGTGGGGCTGGTGCAGAGTATCGCCGGACCGGGCGTTCCTGTTTACATCGACATGCATGCACATGCATCGCTCTGGGAGGGGATTACCGCGGCTGGCGCGATGCCGGTGCCCTTCCTTCACAACGATGTGGACCATCTGGATCGGTTGATCGCGCGCAACGGCCCCGGTGTGGTGTTGGTGGACTCTGTCTACAGCACGACGGGGAGCGTTGCGCCGCTGGTGGCGTTTGCTGAGATTGCCGAGTCCAGGGGCGCGGTGCTTGTCGTGGATGAGTCCCATGCGTTTGGTACGCACGGCCGGGGTGGTGCAGGCTTGGTGGCGCACCTTGGCTTGGAGGCGCGGGTGCATTTCCGCACGGCTTCACTGGCGAAGGCGTTTGCCGGTCGAGCGGGTTTTGTCGCCTGTAGCGCCCGATTCAAGGAGTTTCTTGCGATGGAGGCGCGTCCGGCGATTTTTAGCTCCGGGTTATTGCGGCATGAAGTCGCATGGTTTGCGGCAGCGGCGGATTTCATTGCCCGCGCAGAAGACAGGCGGGAGCGCTTGAGAGCAATTACCCGGTCGGTGCGTGCCACGATTGCCGCGCTGGGTTATCCCATTGGCGATGGGACGGAGCAGATCATCGCGCTCGAGGCAGGGACGGAGCCACAAGTCAAAATATTGCGTGACGCTTTGCAATCACGCGGAATTTTTGGCGCGGTATTCTGTGCGCCAGCGACTCCAAAGAATCGGGCATTGATGCGGCTCACCTTGCATGCCAAGCTGCGCGCTGAAGATATGGGACGCTTATTCGACGTACTGCGCGATATCCGGGACGAAGTCCAGCTGGAGACTTGGTCATCCACGCGTAGGGCTCGGCGAGCGGCCACGTCGACCTAATACAACATGAATTTCAAGGCGCCATGATGATGGACCAGCGCAACTTGTTTCGAGCAACCACTTCGGTCAGGGCGGATGGGCTGCTGGCCCGCATTTGGCGACGTTTGGAGGGCGCTCTGACAAGTACCGCTTTTCTGGGGGATGACGGCACCGCGCGTTTGCAGCGTATTCGCTTTATTGGGGCGCTGGGCATCATCGGGCATCCGCTTTATTTCGTCATCTGGACGAATATATTTCCCCAAACTTACGAGAATATCTGGCTGCGGATGTTTGCGATGGTGGTGTTTATTCCATTGCTCTTCGCGACTCGACTGGCAAGATGTCCGTGGCTTCCGGCCTATGAGCTGTTTGCCATCACGGTTGGAATGCCATTCGTTTTCTTCTTCTTGTATCTCGAGAATGGCGGAGCGATGGTCTGGGCAGAGTCCTCGATTATTGCGATCGCGGTCCTTTTTCACTTTGGCTTGGCATTTGCAATGATCTCCCTTGCCGCAGGCGCTATGGGTGCGGCGACACTATTCTTGCTGATGGGGAATCCGGTCAATGCGTCGCTGTGGCCGGCGCTGACGATTCAACTACCGATTGTTGCCTTTGTGATTGCCATCCACGTGATCGTGGTCAAATTGAATCGGCAGATCATGACTGAAGAGAAGCGGCGCGGCATGGAGTTGGCGTTGGGCACGGTAGCACACGAGCTACGCACGCCGTTAGCGAGTCTCGCGTTGACAGCCCAAGGTATTCAACGACGGTTAGAGGGTTTGGTGCCGGTGGACCATCCAGACCTCCCAGTGCTACTGCAAGCCGTCGAGCGTATGCGTGCCGATGTGGCTCGGGCCAACACCAGCATCGAACTGTTGGTCGCCAACTCCAAAGACCCACAAACCGTCAGCACCAGTTGGTTCGACCCGCACGAGGCGATCTGCTCGGCAGTCAGCGCCTACCCGTTCGAGCCGGGCACGCGGGAGCTGGTGTCCATCGCGCCCAGCGCAGGCGTGCAGGTGCTGGGCAACGCCAGCTTGTTCGAACACATCATCACCAACCTGACCAAGAACGCGCTGGAGGCGATCCACCGCGTTGGCAAGGGCAGCATCCACATTGGCTATACGCTGCTGCCGGAAACGGTGGAGATTGTGGTGCGCGACACCGGCGCTGGGGTGCCGCCGAGCGTGCTCAAGCGGATGTTCCAGCCGTTCGTCTCGTACCCTGCGCATCGCGGCACGGGCATCGGCTTGATGTTCTGCCGCAAGGTGCTCCATAGCTGGGGCGCGGCCATCTCATGCCACTCGGTGGAACACGAGTACACCGAATTCCGCATTCGCTTTCCGAACCCGCGCTGATGCGCTCTGCGCGGGGCTCGGATAGCCCCGTGCTTACTTGCCGACCATGTTCTCCGGCCGCACCCACGCATCGAACTGCTCTGCGCTGACATAGCCCAGCGCCAATGCGGCCTCGCGCAGGCTCGTGCCTTCCTTGTGCGCCTTCTTCGCAATCTGCGCCGATTTGTCGTAGCCGATGTGCGGGTTGAGTGCCGTCACCAACATGAGCGAACGCTGGACCAGTTCGTCGATGCGGCTGCGATTCGGCTCGATGCCCACGGCGCAGTGGTCGTTGAAGCTGCGCATGCCGTCGGCCAGCAGGCGCACGCTGTGCAGGAAGTTGTAGGCAATCATCGGGCGGAACACATTCAGCTCGAAGTTGCCCGATGCGCCGCCCACGTTGACGGCAACGTCGTTGCCGAACACCTGCGCGCACAGCATCGTCACCGCTTCGCTCTGCGTGGGGTTGACCTTGCCCGGCATGATGGATGAGCCCGGTTCGTTCTCGGGGATGGAGATTTCGCCCAGGCCGCTGCGCGGGCCGCTTGCCAGCCAGCGGATGTCGTTGGCGATCTTGGTGAGGCTGGCGGCCAGCGTCTTCAACGTGCCGTGTGCATGCACGAGGCCATCAGCGGATGCCATGGTCTCGAACTTGTTGGGCGAGGTGATGAAGGGCAGGCCGGTGAGTTGCGCGAGTTCTTCAGCCACCTTCTCTGCGTACCCAGCCGGTGCGTTCAGGCCCGTGCCGACGGCCGTGCCGCCCAGCGCCAGTTCGCACAGGTGCGGTAGCGCGGCGTTCAAATGTGTTTCATTGTGCTGCAGCTGGGCGACGTAGCCGGAGAATTCCTGGCCGAGCGTGAGCGGCGTGGCGTCCTGCAGATGCGTGCGGCCGATCTTGATGATGCCGTCGAAATCCGCCGCCTTTTTGGCGAGCGTTGCGCGCAAGGTGCGCAGCGGCGGAATCAGGTGGTGGGTGATCGCCGTGACCGCGGCCACGTGCATGGCGGTCGGGAACACGTCGTTGGACGACTGGCTGCGGTTCACGTCGTCGTTCGGGTGCACGAGGCGGGCTTCGCCGCGTTCGCCGCCGAGCAACTCACTGGCGCGGTTGGCGAGCACCTCGTTCATGTTCATGTTGGTCTGCGTGCCCGAGCCCGTTTGCCAGACCACCAGCGGAAATTCGTTCGGGTGCTTGCCGGCGATGACCTCGTCGGCGGCGGCGATGATGGCGTTGGCTTTTTCCGCAGACAGCAGGCCGAGGCGGTGGTTGACGGCTGCGCTGGCACGCTTGATGCGGGCGAGCGCGTCGATCAACTCACGCGGCATGCGGTCGCCGGCAATGTTGAAATTTTGCAGCGAACGTTGCGTTTGTGCGCCCCACAGGTGATCAGCGGGGACTTCAATGGGGCCAAAGGTGTCGCGTTCAAGGCGGGTGGCGGTGGGGGCGGTCATGGCGGAAGGTGGGCACGAGTGACTGGGGCGAACGCTCCAGTATAGGCAGAGGCCAGTGTCCTTGTTGGCGGTAGGGCGGCTCGGCGTGCCGTCCGGGGCGGGCCGGCCCCCACGTTTGCGAGCGATGGCGAGGCACGCCACAATGACGCCTTTGAAGCGCGCCCCCACCTCTGCCCATGTCCGCCTCCGTCGCCGTCGACAAGTCTCTTAAACCTCTGCTCTGGCTGGTGGCCATGGGTCTGTTCATGCAGACGCTGGATTCCACCATCGTCAACACAGCCTTGCCGGCCATGGCGCGCAGCCTGTCCGAAAGCCCGCTGAAGATGCAGTCGGTCATCATCGCCTACACGTTGACGACCGCCATGCTGATGCCGGCCTCCGGCTGGCTAGCCGATCGCTTCGGCACGCGCAAGATGTTCTTCGCGGCCATCTTCCTGTTCACCCTGGGTTCATTGCTGTGTGCGGAATCCCGCAGCCTGACCATGCTGATCATCTCGCGCGTGGTGCAGGGCGTGGGCGGTGCGCTGCTGATGCCCGTGGGCCGGCTGACGGTGCTGCGTGTGGTGCCGCGTGAGCAGTTCTTGCCGGCCATGAGCTTCGTCACCATCCCGGGGCTGATCGGCCCGCTGATCGGCCCGACGCTGGGTGGCTGGCTGGTGGAGGCGGTGTCGTGGCACTGGATCTTCCTGATTAATATTCCCGTGGGGCTGATCGGCGCGCTGGTCACGCTCAAGGTGATGCCCGATGTGCGTGCCGAGGATGACAGCCGCTTCGACTGGTCGGGCTATCTGATGTTGGCCTTCGGCATGGCAGCGGTGTCGTTTTCGCTGGATGGTTTGTCCGAGCTGGGCTTCCAGCACGCGACGGTGCTTGTGCTGCTGATCTTCGGGCTGGCGGCGCTCACGGCCTACTGGCTGCATGCGGGGCGCGTGGCAGGGCCATTGTTTCCGCGTACGCTGTTCGGCATTCCGAGTTTTTCGATTGGTGTGCTGGGCAACCTGTTTGCGCGCATCGGCAGCGGCGGCATGCCGTTCCTGATTCCGCTGTTGCTGCAGGTGAGCCTGGGATATACGCCGCTGCAGGCCGGCTTGATGATGGTGCCCGTGGCGGCTGCGGGCATGGCCGCCAAGCCGCTGGGCACGTGGGCCATCAAGCGCTACGGCTATCGGCGCATGCTGTTTGTGAACACGTTGATGGTTGGCCTGATGATGGCCAGCTTTGCGGTGATGACACCCGAGGTGCCAGTGTGGCTGCGCATCGTGCAACTGGCGTTGTTCGGCACCTTCAACTCGATGCAATTCACCGCGATGAACACGCTCACGCTCAAGGACCTGAACGGACCATTGGCGAGCGCGGGCAACAGCATGCTCTCCATGGTGATGATGCTGTCGATGAGCCTGGGTGTGGCTGCCGCCGGCGCGTTGCTCACGGGCTTTACTGACTTTACCGCCGGGCCCGAAGGGCGCGATACGCTGGCCGCGTTCCACAAGACCTTCGTCTGCGTGGGCATCATGACGGCGGCCGCGGCGTGGATCTTCGCGCAGCTCTCGCGCTTCGAATCGACGCAGGTCGTCAAGCAGCCCGACATCGAAGTGCATTGACGCATTGACGACCGGCGCCAACTACTTCTGCCAGTAGCCGCGCATCTTTTTGGTGAGGTCAACCTTCGCGGCGGCACGTGCTTCCGCTGCGGGGTCGGCACCGGGCTCCGGCGCTGGCCACGCGCAGGCCTCGAACAATGGCAGCAGCGCAGGCGGGATGAAGCGCGTGCGCGATGCGTAGATGTGCCGATCGCCATTCGGCGTCTGCTGCGTGATGTAGAAGCGCTGCGGCACGAGGATGTCGAGGTGCTCACGCGCACGCGTCATCGCCACGTAGAGCAGGCGCCGCTCTTCCTCCAACTCCTCATGCGAGCCGGCGCCCAGGTCGGCCGGCATGCAGCCATCCACGGCGTTGAGCACGTACACCGCCTTCCACTCCTGGCCTTTCGATGAGTGGATGGTCGAGAGGATCAGGTAGTCCTCATCGCGGTACGGGTCGCCGGATTCATCGCTGGTCAGCTCGGGCGGGTCGAGCGTCATCTCAGTGAGGAAGCGCTCCCGCGTGGCGTAGGTGGCGGCCATGCGGGCAAGCTGATCTAGATCGCCCTGGCGGACGGCGGCATCGTCGTGCAGGCGCTCCATGTGCGGCGTGTACCAAGCACCGACGGCTTCGAGTTCGCCGGCCCACTCCAGGCTGTCTTTCGGGGTGCGCAGGGTTTGCATCAGCGCCATCAGCGTGGCCCAGTCACCGGCCAGACGGGCGGGGGGCTTGTGGGCGAGCAGCGCGGCAATCGGGTCCACCGCCTCGGCCATCGCGTCGAGCACGCGGGCGGCCGTGGCGGGGCCCGCACCCGGCAGCAATTGAATGACGCGGAACCCGGCGATGCGGTTGCGCGGGTTTTCGGCCCAGCGCAGTACCGAGAGCACGTCTTTCACGTGCGCGGCTTCCAGAAACTTCAGGCCGCCGTATTTCACGAACGGGATGTTGCGGCGTGTGAGTTCGATCTCCAGCGGCGCACTGTGGCTCGCGGTGCGGAACAGCACGGCTTGCGACTTCAGCGTCAGTCCGCCTTCACGGTGATGCAGCACCTGCTCGGCCACGCAACGCGCCTGCTCGGCCTCGTCGCGCACCGAGATCAGGCGAGGGCGATGCGTCGATGCACGGTCTGTCCACAAGGTTTTGGCGAAGCGTTCGGTGGCAAAACGCATCACGCCGTTGGACGCGTCCAGAATCGGTTGCGTTGATCGGTAATTGCGCTCCAGCAGCACCGTGTGCGCCGCTCGCGAAAAATGGCGCGGGAAGTCGAGGATGTTGCGCACCGTCGCCGCGCGAAACGCGTAGATCGACTGCGCATCGTCGCCCACCACCGTCACGCCGCGGCCATCCGGGCGCAGCGCGCGCAGGATGGACGACTGCAGCCGGTTCGTGTCCTGATATTCGTCGACGAGGATGTGGTCGAAGCGCGCGCCGATTTCCGCCGCCAGTTCGGCGTCGGACACCATCGCGTGCCAGTAGAGCAGCAGGTCGTCGTAGTCGAGCACATGCTGGGCCTGCTTGGCTTCGACATAGGCGTCGAACAGCGTGCGCAACTGCGCCTCCCACATCGCGCACCACGGAAAGTGGTGCTTGAGCACGGCGTTCAGCGGACTCTCGGCGTTGATGGCGCGCGAGTAGATGGCAAGGCACGTCTGTTTGAGCGGGAAGCGGCGCTCCTTGGTCGATAGGTTCAGTTCATGGCGTACGACGTTGAGCAGGTCGGCGGAGTCGCTGCGGTCGTGGATGGTGAAATCGGATGCAAGGCCGACGCGCTCGGCGTATTCGCGCAGCAGCCGCGCACCGATGCCGTGGAAGGTGCCGGCCCAGGGCAGCGTGGTCTGGTACGACGTGCCGGCGGCATTCAAGGCGCTGTTTGTGCGTTCACCCTGCATGGCGCGCGCCAGAAGGTGCCCGGCGCGGTTGGACAGCTCGCTTGCCGCCCGGCGAGAAAACGTGAGCAACAGAATGCGTTGCGGGTCCGCCCCATTGGCGACGAGATGTGCGACGCGCCAGCCCAGTGTGTGCGTCTTGCCCGATCCGGCGCCGGCCAGCACGAGCAACGGGCCGGTTTCAGCCGCATCCGCCCC
This sequence comes from Ralstonia sp., assembly GCA_039592975.1. Classification (GTDB taxonomy): domain Bacteria; phylum Pseudomonadota; class Gammaproteobacteria; order Burkholderiales; family Burkholderiaceae; genus Ralstonia. The sequence goes on from JBCNQE010000007.1 coordinate 63,444, forward strand.
GGAAATGCCGAACTCGACCGCTCGGCGCTGCTGGTCGTTCAGTTGGGCCAAGTAGGCTGGAGCGCTGGCGGAGTCAGGAGTAAGTGAAGCGGAAAGCACGGCAGGCCATCACAGAAAATAACTGTATGAATATACAGCACCGTGTTGCCTGCCGATGGAATTTGAGGGCGATGACGCCACACCCCGACAGCAGGTGTGGCGTCATCGAGTCAGCACACGATAAGAAGACCTTGCGCGCGTCAGACGAGCTTAGTGGCGCTGTTGCACATAGCGCTGCACATCGTCCATCGTGACGCGGCCGGAGTGTGCCGCATCAATCTGGTCGAAGTGCTTAGCCACGTAGCCGAGACCGCTGGCTTGTGCCTGCGATTTCGTGATCGCGCCGCCGCTGCCGAGCGTTGCGTTTGCGCTCAGCCGTTTCACCAGGCGTTGTTGGGCTTCCTGTTGCAACTGCGTGCCGGTGGTGGGCGCGACGGGCAGCGAGCGGTTGGCGGGAAAGAACGGGCCATCCACGCCATGGCCGCCCTTGGGCAGCGTGATGGGCGCCACGGCCTGAGTGGTGGGCGCTGCATGGACCTGGCCGACGGCCATAGCCAGAAGAATGGCCGGCAGCACGTGCCGCAGCATCTTGATAGGGGACATGATCATCGCTCCTTCCATCAGAGTTTAGGTGCCGAGCTCGCGGCGGCGGTCAGCGTTGGTGTGCCGGCGGGGTTCTGGTCGGGCCACGGGGCGGGCAGCTTCGCCAGCGTCAGCGCGGACGGAATGGACTGGCCATTGAAATACGCAACGAGATCGCTCTTCATCTGCGGCCGGGCCACATCGTCCAGGTAGATCATGTGTCCGCCCTGGTAGAAGGTGACCTGGAGATTGGGGTTGAGGCCCTGCACGGTCTGCAGACGCGCCAGTTCCTTTTCGGTACTGAAGAACGGCGTGGCGAGATCGTGGTAGCCATTGGATGCCAGCACCTTTAACTGCGGGTTCATCTGGAGCGCGGCGAGCAGGTCGGGCAGGGTATCCGGCAGCGGCTGACCGTCGTGCGAGAAATCCCAGGCGTTGATGATGTTGTCGTTCAGCGGCGCGTAGGTCGCATTGGGGGCCGTGTAGCCCAGGTAGTTCGGCATCTGGGTCTGCAACGCCGTCGTGAAGGGCTGCGAGATCAGAATGTCCGACGGGTCCGAATCGGTCGCCAGGCGTGAATCCGAGTTCGGTAGCGACACACGGCCGTCATACCGACCGATCGTGGTGCCAGGCAAGAGCGACGTGTTGAACGGATTCCGGTTGAAGTAGCCCTGCAGCGCCTGGAATGTCAGGCTGGATGGCGCCTCCCACGATGCCAGGGTCGACCTGGACGGGTACACCGGCCGGCCCAGCGCATTCGGAGCGCCAAGCTGGCTGAGCGCCCATGACTGCGCATACTTCTGGAGTTGGCTGTACGTGTTTGTGACGAACCGCTCAGACTGCAGCGCATACGCAGCCTGATTGGGTTGCGTCGGCGAGACCTGGTTGAAATACGACGCCACCGCCGCATAGCCCGGGAAATAGCCCGCCACAGTATCGGTCGCGAGTTTCAACCCGGCGGTCGAATTCTCGATGGCCGTGGCTTCCACCGCATCCGCAAAGTAGTTGAGGATGGACGACTGCAGCACGATGCCAGTCAGGTGCACGCCCGCCGTTTCCAGCGCCAGCGCCAGCATGTCGGTGCGCGGCGTGCCGTAGGACTCGCCGTACAGATAGATCGGCGAGTTAGCGCGGTTGTTGACGGTCAGGTAGCGCTGGATGAAGTCGCGCATGACGTTGACGTCGACATCGCTGCCCCAGAACGAGCTGTTGGTGTTCGGCGCAATCGCTTCGGAAAGCCCCGTTCCCGGTGGATCGATGAACACCATGTCGGTCGTGTCGATCAGGCTCTGCGCGTTGTCGACCAGCGAGTAGTTCGGCCAGTTGGTCAGCAGCGGGTCAGGCGTTGCAACACGGGTGGGCGCGAACGACCCCAAGCGTAGCCAGATCGACGAAGAGCCGGGGCCGCCGTTATAGAAGAAGGTGACGGGCCGTGCCTGCCCATTGCTGCTGGGAGCCGTGTATGCGACATATGACATCGTCGCCTCGGGGTTGCCGTTGGGGTCGGACGCAGTCAAGTGACCGGTTGTGGTGGTGTAGTTCACTGGCGTTGCACCGGCCGTCCATTGGTAGTGCATGACCGCGGCCTTTTCGGACACTTGCGACAACGCCAAGCTGTCCCCCGCGTTGGACGAATAGGCGACTGGATCGACGTACGGTTGGTTGGCTGCCACCGTTTTCGCACTCACGTCTGCCTGACTCACGCTCGCCGTGGACGCCACGGAGCTGCCGTCATCGCCCCCGCAGGCTGTGACAAGCGATATGCCGACAAGCAGCGCACCGACTCCCGCCAGTCGCCCCAAGGTAAGAGCGCGGACGGGGCGGCCGGAGCCATGACCACTGGAATTACGGGTTGGTTTCATTTGCATCCCTGTCATTGATGAGACACGAACAAAAAGCCGCGTGGCGGGGAGGCCATTAGAAATAGGCAAAAAAATGCACGAGTTAATGCATTGGAGGAATCCACGGGATTTCACTCCGTCAATCAAAGCGTGCTGAAAAGAATTGCCTGAACGCTTCTAAAGAGGATCGACGCTTTAGCGGCGGGGCTTCGCACAGACCAGGATTTTGGAATAGGACCCCAGCCTGCACAGAAAGACGCTAAGGCAAATCACGGCCGCCAGAGAGTGGCGGCTTGGAGATCATCAGATCAATAGTCGGTTTCGGCAGCGAGTTTGTGCGGCGCACTCGCTCCGTTTGTGGCTGGCTCTGCAACTCGATTTTGGTGATGCGCCCCAGTAATGCGGTTGTTCCATCGCATTCTTGCAGTCTTGCAGACAACATGCTGTCTCCCGGATCAGGATCGTTGTCGGGCCATGGATGGCTTGTGCTGTGGCCGCTCTGCGCACCTTTTGGGTGTTCGGCTAGAGGGGCGCCATCAGGTCGGCGTCAAAAAGAGTGGTTGAATCATAGAAGCAAAACTAGCGGTGTCAATGGAGGGTTGATTCGATTTTCCGCTTTTGTAATTTTGATGCGGATACAAGGTTTACAGAAAATTACGCGGGAAAAACTTCCAATAAAAATGCACTGAAGTAGACAAGGGTTTTCGCAACTACACCATTCGAAAGCGTTGTGCTCGAATTTTTATGGTTGCGATAGAGGGTTGATTACCATCTCTATTCAATGAGATTGAACGCGCGATTTGCCCAGTATTGGTGCGCGGCATACGTGCTGTGGAGCGTGTGGCGGGAGCGAGGTAGGACGGGAAGCCTGGGTGGGAGGCTCGTCATCGGCACCGACGGCGGCGCGGCGCCATCGATGCTGTGAGGAGGGCAGTGGCGTTTCTGCCCGTGTGGGGGGGAGAGCGTCGTCAGATGCCGTCGCGCAGCTTCTTCGCGAGGTCTTGCGGTGGGGTGCGTTGATTGACGGCGTCGACCAGGTCGGCCACGAACCACGGCAGGATGAGCTTCGTACCCGGGTCGCTCAAACCGATGCTCAGCGTTTTTTGCGCGGCGGCGTCGTCGGTTTGCGGCGCCTGTTGGGTCGACTGTGGGACCGACTGTTGTGCGGATTGGCTGCGCACCAGCATGGCCTGGAGATCTTGATCGGAATAGGTGGTCGACGCGGTCGTCAGCGCGGAAGCAGTCATGGCAGCGGACATCAGGGCCGATGCCACGACGAAGTGTTTGAGAGTTGCAGCAGCCATGTCAGGCCTCCATCGACAGAAAAGGTTGAAAGGGTCGCGACCGGTTGCAGTGCGGTCACAGGCTGCAATGATCCACCATCGGATCGTGGCGCTGGCTTAGGGTTCCGTTTCGCTCAGAAAAGCGTAAACACCGTGCGCAATCGATCAACTCGCTTGCGGCTGCAACGCGATGACAGCCATCCCCACCAACGCGATGGCCGCGCCGCCGATGTCCCAGCGCGTGAGCGTGATGCCATCCACAAAGCGCAGCCAGACCAGGGCGACGGCAATGTAGACGCCGCCGTAAGCGGCATAGGTGCGGCCGGCGGCAGTCGGGTGCAATGTCAGCAGCCACGCAAACAACGCCAGCGAGGCCGCTGCCGGCACCAGCAACCAGACGGACTTACCTTGCCGCAGCACCAGCCACGGCAGGTAGCAGCCGACGATTTCCGCCACGGCGGTGACGGCGAACAGCAAGGCGATGCGAAGCAGATCCAACATACGGTGCGCAAGCGGTCAGAGGCGAGGCGCCGATTGTGGCACGGCCACCTGCCGTCAAGCGACGACGTCCGTTTGCGCAATGAGCGTATCCACCTCTGCCTGCGTGCCTGCATAAGCGCCGGGCTGCGAGGCCGTCAGCGCAGCGGCAGCGGCCGCCTGACGCAGATGCGTTTGCGCGGGGGCATTGGGCGCTTGCAGCAGGCTGGCCAGCCAACCGCCCATGGCCGCATCGCCGCAACCGACGGTGTCGACCACTGGCACGGGGAACGCGGGTTGCGCGATGCGTTGAGTACCGTGCAGCCAATGCATACCGGCCGCCCCAAGCGTGAGCAGAATTTCGGCCTGCGGCGCCTGTGCGCGCAGCGCCGTGAGCGGATCCGGGGCACCCGGAAACAGATGGCGCAGGTCTTCGTCCGACACCTTGATGACGGATGCGATGGCCGCCATGCGCCGGAATAGTGGTGCGTAGTGAGGCGCCTCCATTGCTACGCGCCAATTCGGGTCGAAGGTAATGCGCGTGCCTTGTGCCGCCAGCCTTTCCGCCAGGGCCACCAAACGGCTGGCCAACGGCTCGCGCGCCAGGCTGATGCAGCCGAAGTGGGCGATCTCCACGGCGGTCTGCCAGCCTTCGGGCAGCGCCTGTGCGTCGAAATGCAGGTCGGCACTGTCATCGCCGACAAAGAAGTAGTGCGGCGGCTGCGTGGACGTCACCATCGCCAGCAAGGGGGAGCGGTCCACGCGCTGCAGGAAGCGCAAGTCCAGCCCGGCGGCCTGGGAATCGGCGAAGAGCGCATCACCGAAAACGTCGTTACTGATGGCGCCCGCGTAGCCGGTGGGCACACCCAGCCGCGCTGCCACGCGTGCCACGTTCCAGCATGCGCCACCCGGCCGGGCGAGCCACTGGCCGTTGCCTTGGTTCAGGAAATCGGTCAGCGCTTCACCAAAGACGACGAGGCGGGGCAGGGGCAGCGAGGTGGTCATGCGGGCAGGGGAAGATCAGCAGAGGCAGTGGAGGATGCCGAGGACAACGGCGAGGCGCGGCGGTACAGCGCGCGGAACATCGACAGCCGCTCGGCAAGATGCGCATGGCGGGCGGCATCAGGGCGGTACGTAGCCAGCACGGGCGGCTTGGCGCAGACGGTGGCTTCAATGCCGCCATCGGCCATCCAGCCCAGGCGCGCAGCCCCGAGCGCACCACCGGCTTCGCTGCCAACGTGCGTGGTGAGTTCCGTGTTGAGCACGTCGGCCAACAATTGCGCCCAGAACGGGCTGCGCGAGCCGCCGCCCACGAACGACAGCGATGCCACGCGCGTGCCTGCCGCGCGCAGTGCATCGAGTCCGTCCGCCATGCCAAAGGCGACGCCTTCGATGACGGCATAGCCGAGCGCGGCGCGGTCGCTGGCGTGCGAAAGATTGTGGAAGTGGCCGTGCGCCAGCGGGTCGTTATGCGGCGTGCGCTCGCCGGAAAGATAGGGCAGGAAGATCGGTGCCGATTCACGCGCGGATTCCGTTAGCGCGGCAATCTCGTCGAGCAGCGTGGCTTCCGGCACGCTCGTCAGCCGGCAGAACCAGCGCAGGCAGCTTGCCGCGGAAAGCATCACGCTCATCTGGTGCCAGCGTTCGGGCAGCGCGTGACAGAACGCATGTACGGCCTGCGCAGGGTTGGGGCGGAAGCGGTCATTGACCACAAAGATCACGCCCGACGTGCCCAGCGAGAGAAAGCCATCGCCGGGCTGCGTTGCGCCAATGCCGACGGCGCTTGCGGCACCATCGCCACCGCCACCCGCAACGATGACGTTGCGCGCCAGGCCCCATGCATCGGCCACCTCGGGCAGCAATGTGCCGCTGGGTGCGCTGCCTTCTACCAGGCGAGGCATCTGTTTGCGTGACAAGCCCGTTGCCGCGAGCAGTGCGTCGGACCACGCGCGTTGCGCCACGTCCAGCCATAGCGTGCCGCCCGCATCTGACGGGTCGGATGCGCGCTCGCCGGTCAGGCGCAGGCGCAGGGTGTCCTTGGGCAGCAGCACGCAATCGATGGCGTTGAACACATCGGGTTCATGGCGCGCGCTCCACAGCAGTTTCGGCGCGGTGAACCCGGGCATGGCCAGGTTGCCGGCAATGGCGTGCAAGTCGGGCACGCGGCGCGTGAGTTCGATGCATTCTGCGGTGCTGCGCGTGTCGTTCCAGAGCATGGCCGGACGCAGCACGCGATTGCGCGCATCGAGCAGTACCGCGCCATGCATCTGGCCAGACAGGCCGATGGCGCGCGTGGCGGCAAAAGCCTTCGGCGCCGTGTCGCGAAGTTTGCCGATGGCTGTGCAGGTGGCATGCCACCAGTCGTCGGGCGTTTGCTCCGCCCAACCCGGATGCGGCCGCGAAACGGTGAGCGGTTCGCCCGCCATGCCGACAATGACGCCCGCTGCGTCCAGCAGCAGCACTTTGACTTCCGAGGTGCCGAGATCGATACCGAGGTACATGGGGCCACCGGGGCGAGTTGCGCTCAAGCCGGGATTGTCGCGCGAATCAAAGCGAGGTCATACGGCGGGGTCAATCCGCCGTGGCGGCGTGCTCGATGGCCAACCAGGCACGCACCCGCGCGACCGCGTTGCGAACGAGGCCCGTGAGCGCTTCCGTGCCAGCCAGGCTGCCCCACAACGCGGCGTTCTGGCAGTACACGGCGATCGGGTCTGGCGCTTCCAGCATGGCGAGCGCGGCGGCCGGATCGAACTGGCCATCCTGATAGGCATACGGCAGCGTACCCGCACGCCAGCGCTCCAGAAACACAAAAAACAGCGCCGGCAGCATCGCCGTGGCGAGCGGCACATGCGCGCGTGCGAACGATTCGGCCAGCGTGGGCGTGATGAATCCGGGGATCTTCGAGAAACCGTCTGCCGCCACGCGCTGGTTGGTATCGCCGATGTGCGGATTGGCGAAGCGGTCGAGCACCGTGTCCCGGTAGGCTGCCAAGTCGACGGGGCTGGGCTGATCGGCGCTCAGACAGGGGATGACATCTTCAGTCACGTAGTCCCACGCCATGCGGTGGATGGACGGCACGGCCACGCTTTCGTCAATGGTATGTAGGCCCAGCAGCGTGCCGGCCCAAGCGATGCAGCTATGGCTGGCATTGAGCACGCGGATCTTCGCCTCCTCATATGGCAGAACCGAGGTGACGAACGCAACGCCCACGCGTTCTAGCGGGGGGCGGCCGGCGCGGAAGTCGTCTTCCACCACCCACTGTGCAAAGGTTTCGGCCATCACGGGGCAGCGGTCTTGCCAGCCGGTGTTCGCGGCCACGCGCTCGCGCAGGGCGTCAGTCGGGCGCGGCGTGATGCGATCGACCATGGTGTTGGGTGTGTTGCCGTGCGCGTCGAGCCAGGCCACGAGATCACTGTCGCCGCGCAACGTGAGGAACTGGCGCAGGCCACTGCGGAAGCGCTCGCCGTTGTGGCGCAGGTTGTCGCAGTTGAGCAGCGTGACGGGCGCGCCGCTGCGTTGCACACGCAGGCGCAGCAGGCGGGCCAGTGCACCGTAGAGCGTGCCGGCACCGCCGCGCAGGTCGGCGGCAATGTCTGGCTGCGTGGTGTCGAGCTGGTGCTGCTGGTCGAGGTAGTAGCCGCCCTCGGTCACGGTGAAGGAGATCACCCGCGTGTCGGGCGCCGCACCGATGTCGCAAAGCGCCGCAAGTTCGGCATCCCACGGCACGACGGTATCGATGGAGCTGATGCGCGTGTACTGGCGATGGCCGGCGGTGTCCACGGTCTCCAACGTGTAGGCGCCGTGCTGGGCGGCGAGATCCTGCAGCAGTGCGGCCGCATCGTCGCGGATGTTGGCCAGCGCCAGCCTCCACGACGTGTCGCCAGCCTCACGCAAGCGATGCAGATACCACGCTTGATGCGCGCGGTGGAACGAGCCGGCACCGAGGTGCAGCCAAGTGGTAGAAGCGTTGGACGAAGGCATGATCAAGTGCGTTGGTCGTCAGGCGGCCAGTTGGGCTTGCAGGCGCGGCAGCGCGCGGCCTTCGGCATCAAACAGGTGGCAGTGGGCGGCATCTGCAGCCAGCGAGATGGCGCTGCCGTGCGCGAGCTTGGTTGACTCCGGCACGCGCAACACCAGGCCATCGGGTGCGGCATCGCAATCGGCATGCAGGTAGGCCACATCACCGAGAGATTCGATGTGCGTGACTGTCCCCCGCAGCGCACCCGATGCATCCAGATGCAGATGTTCCGGGCGAATGCCGAGCGTGACGGCATCGCCTGCGCGCAATTCGCCCGGCGATACGGCCACGCGCTGCTGGCCGCCCGCGAGCGCCACGTCCACGCCGGACGCATCGGCGCGTGCGATGGTGCCGCGCAGGAAGTTCATCTTGGGCGAGCCGATGAAACCCGCCACGAACTGGCTGGCCGGATGGTGATACAGCGCTTGCGGCGAACCTACCTGCTCGATGCGTCCGTCCCGCAGCACGACGATCTTGTCGGCCAGTGTCATCGCTTCGACCTGATCGTGCGTGACGTAGATCATGGTGGTCCTGAGTGCGTCGTGCAGGCGCGCGAACTCCAGGCGCATCTTCACGCGCAGCGCGGCATCGAGGTTGGAGAGCGGCTCGTCGAACAGGAACACCTTCGGCTCGCGCGTGATGGCCCGGCCGATGGCCACGCGCTGGCGCTGCCCGCCCGAGAGTTGGCGCGGCTTGCGATCGAGCAGGGCGTCGATGTGCAGCACCTCGGCGGCGCGGCGCACGGCGGCGTCGACGGCTTCGCGCTTCATGCCAGAGAGCTTCAGGCCGAAGGCCATGTTGTCGTACACGCTCATGTGCGGATACAGCGCGTACGACTGGAACACCATCGCAATGCCGCGCTTGGCCGGCACCACGTCGTTCACGCGGGTGTCGCCGATCAGCAGGTCGCCGGCGTCAATGCTCTCCAGGCCGGCAATCGTGCGCAGCAGCGTGGATTTGCCGCAGCCCGAGGGGCCGACGAAGACGACGAATTCGCCATCGGCAATATCGAGATTGATGTCGTGCAGGACGGTGTTCTGTTCGTAGCGCTTCTGCAGGTTGCGCAGGGTCAGGCTGGCCATGAGGTGTCTCCTTAGGCGTATGCGGTATTGCGGTATGCCGATCAGGCAGGCGTGGCGAGGGTCGACGTCAGCGCGTCGGCCAGTGCCCGCATGTCGGTGAAGACGTGGCGTGCGCCGGCGGCCAGCAGGCGTTGCGTGGCGACGGCCGGTACATGCGCGACGCCGGCAAAGCCGAACACCGTCAGGCCGGCGGCGCGCGCGGCCCGCACGCCGGTGTCGCTGTCTTCAATGACCAGGCATTGCGCCGGGCTCGCACCCAGGCCAGCGCAAGCGGCGAGGTAGACGTCAGGCGCCGGCTTGGGTCGCGGTGTTTCGTAGGCGCTATAGATGTGCTCGCCGAACAGATCACGCAGGCCGGCGCGGCGCAGGCTCGCTTCAATGCGCGGCCGGCTGCTGTTGCTGGCAACGGCCTTCGGCTGCGGCAGGGTGGCGAGCAGGTTTGCAATGCCGGGCACCGGCTGCGATTGCGTGGCACAGTCGTGTTCCACGTCAGCCAGCAGATCGGCCAGTTGCACGTCGGACAGATGAAAGCCGATGGTGCTCTGCAGTTCATTCAGCAGCGCCATCGTGTTCATGCCCAGGCGCGGCTCCAGCAGTTCCTCCAGCGCGGCGGACGAGAGATGCGGCACATGGGACCCAAGCGTGCGGATCAGCGCGCGCAGCGCTACGGATTCGCTGTCGATCAGCACGCCATCGCAATCGCAGATCAGGTAGGCAGGGGCGCGCTCGTTGGTGTACTGCGTCATTTCACCGCCCCGAACGTCAGGCCGCGCACGAGTTGGCGCTGCGCCAGCCAACCCAGCACGAGGATCGGCGCAATCGCCAGCACAGAGGCCGCGGACAGCTTCGCCCAGAACAACCCTTCCGGGTTTGAGTACGACGCAATGAACACGGTGAGCGGCGCAGCATCGATGCTGGTCAGGTTCAGGCTCCAGAAGGCCTCGTTCCACGACAGGATCAGCAGCAGCAAGCCGGTGGAGGCCAGCCCCGGCAGCATCGTCGGTAGCAGCACGTAGACGAGTTCCTGCCAGAGGTTGGCACCGTCCATGCGCGCGGCTTCCAATATTTCGCGCGGCACGTCGTTGCAGTAGGTGAAGACCATCCACACGGCAATCGGCAGGTTGGCGAGCGTGTAGACGATCACCAGCGCGGTAACGGAATCCAGCAGCCCAGCCGTCTTTGCCAGTAGGTACACCGGCAGCAGCACGCCCACCGCCGGCATCATCTTGGTGGAGAGCATCCACAACAACACCTGCTGTGTGCGCTTGTTGGGGAAGAACGCCATCGCATACCCAGCAGGAATGGCAATCGCCAATGCCAGCAGCGTGGAGATGACTGACACCGCCAGCGAGTTGCCGAGGAAGCTCGGGTAGTGCGCGCGCTCCAGCACCTCGCGGAAGCTGTCGAGTGTGGGCGTAAACCACAGCGTGGGCGTATAGGCGTCCTGCTCGGTCTTGAAGGCTGTCAACGCCGCCCACGCAATCGGGAAAAACAGCGCCAGGGCAATCGCCCAGGCCAGCACGCCTGCCAGCCGCGTGCGCCAGGTTGCGGTGAGTGTGCTCATTGCTCGTGCACTCCCTTCAGGTTGCGGGCCAGCATGCGGACCAGGAAGAACGCCACCACATTCGCCAGCACCACGGCTACGATGCCGCCGGCTGAAGCAATGCCGATGTCGAACTGCTGCAGGCCCAAGCTGTAGACGAAGTAGGCGAGGTTGGTGGTAGCCGTGCCGGGGCCGCCCGCGGTGGTGGTGTGGATCTCGGCAAAGATGGAGAGCAGGAAGATCGTCTCGATCATCACCACCACGGCAATCGCGCGCTTCAGGTGGGGCAGCACGATGTGCCAGAAGATACGTACGGGGCTGGCACCATCAAGCTGCGCGGCTTCCTTCTGTTCGGGGTCGAGCGATTGCAGCGCGGTGAGCAGAATCAGGAAGGCAAACGGCGTCCACTGCCACGCAACGATGATGATCACGGAGAGCATCGGGTGCGTGGCAAGCCAATCCACCGGCTCCGCGCCGAACAGGCGTGCGACCCACGCGGCCAGGCCGTAGACGGGATGCAGCATCATGTTCTTCCAGATGAGCGCGGCCACCGTCGGCATGACGAAGAACGGGCTGATGACGAGAATGCGTGCCACCCCCCGTCCGGCAAACGGCTGGTCGAACAGCACCGCCAGCAACGTGCCCGCCACCACGCTGATCACCAGCACCGAACCGATCAGCACCAGCGTGTTGCCGATCGCTGGCCAGAAGGCCGGGTCTTCGATCAGGAAGCGGTAGTTGTCGAGGCCGGCCAGGCCGGTCTGATCGGGGTTGAGCAGGTTGTAGCGGCTGACCGAGAAATACAACGTCATCGCTAGCGGCACCGTCATCCACAACAGCAGCACCAGCACCGATGGCGACACCAGCAGGGTCGGCAGCCAGCGCCGCGTGCGCTGTGTTTGAGCGGGTGAAGGTGTGCCGCCCATACCGTTCACGTGCGACTCCAATACGTGTTCCATGAAACCTCCAGGCGCAGCCGCCGCTGCATTACTTCAGGTAGCCGCCTTGGCGCATCGCGCGCTGTGCCTGCGATTGCGAAACGCGCAGCGCATCGTCCACGCTGGTCTTGCCCGTGAGCGCACCGGCAATGGCCTGACCGACCACCGTGCCCAGCGATTGGAACTCCGGAATCGTCACGAACTGCACGCCCGTGTACGGCACCTTCTGCGCAGACGGATCGTTCGGGTTGGCGGTCTCGATGGCGTGGCGCACAAAGCTCGAGAACGGCGCGGCCTTCTGGTAGGCGGGGTCGTCATACGTCGACGCACGCGTGCCTGGCGGCACCTCGCCCCAGCCCTGCGCCTTGGCCACGGCGCGGATGTATTCCTTCGATGTCGCCCATGCGGCAAACGTCTTGGCGGCCTCCGGCGATTTCGACGACTTCGGCACCGCCAGCGCCCAGATCCACAGCCAGTGCGAGCCCTTGGGCGTGCTGGCAATGGGTGCGTTGGCAAAACCCACCTTGTCGGCCACCTTGGAATCCTTCGCGCTGCTGACCATGCCGGCGGCGACGGTGGCGTCGATCCACATGCCGCACTTGCCGCCCGAGAACAGCACAAGGTTTTCATTGAAGCCGTTGCTGCTGGCACCCGGCGGGCCGTATTTCTTCAGCAGATCAACGTAGGTGTTGACCGCTTGCTTCCACTGCGGCGTGTCGATGGTCGGCTGCCATTTCTCATCAAACCAGCGGCCGCCGAATGTGTTGACCATGGTAGACACCAGCGCGATGTTTTCGCCCCAGCCCGCACGGCCGCGCAGGCAGATGCCATAGACGCCCTTGGCTGGGTCATGCAGCTTGGCCGCGAACTTGGCGATGTCGTCATACGTGGGCTGCTCGGGCATCTTCAGGCCGGCCGCGTTGAACAGATCGCGCCGGTAGTACGTCATCGAGCTTTCGGCATAGAACGGCACGGCGAAGAGCTTGCCGCTCTGCGAGAGGCCATCGCGCACGGTGGGCAGCAGGTCGGCCGCGTCGTAGCTGGCGGGCATGTCCAGCGGCGCCAGCCAGCCCTTCTTGGCCCACAGCGGCGCTTCGTAGCCACCAATGGTCATCAGATCGAACTGGCCGCTACCGGTGGCGATGTCGGTGGTTACACGCTGGCGCAGCACGCCTTCTTCCAGCGTGACCCAGCGCAGCTTGATGTCGGGGTGTGCTTGCTCGAACTGGCTCGACAGTTTCTGCAGCACGATCATGTCGGGGTTGTTGATCGTGGCAATCGTCAGCGTGGTGGGCGCTGCATGCGCGGAAACAGCGGAGAAGGCGGGAATGGCAGCGAAGACAGCGAGCTTGAAGAGATGGGATGGGCGGGCCATCCCGCGCAGAAGCGTGCGGAACATGCAGTCGTCTCCTTTTTTGGAATGTGGCGATGCGGGCGCATCGTCTGGACTTGCTTCGGGGTTTGAGCAATTGTCCGTGTTGTGAGCAAATAATCGGATGCGGTGTGTCGCTTGTCAAGCAAATGCTCGTTGAAAGGGCAAAAGCGCGTTACAGTGCCATTCCATATCGCCGAGGTTCTAGAGGAGGCGCTGCGTGTCCAAGCAGCAAGAAAAACGAGACCAGGCCGCGCGCGCAGCGTGGCTGTACTACGTGGGCAACCACACGCAGCACGACATCGCCGAGCAGTTGGGCGTATCGCGCCAGATCGCCCAGCGGCTGATCGCCTATGCGGTGGAGCACGGGTTGGTGAAGGTGCGCGTGACGCACCCGGTGTCAGCGTGTCTGGAGTTGGCGGAAAGCCTGCGCAGCCGCTTCCGGCTGGAGACGTGCCACGTGGTGCCGGCCGCCGCAGACGACCCGGAAACTGCGCAACGCATGATTGCCGTGGCCGGCGCGGAAACCATGGAGCGCTACCTGCTGGCGGAAGCGCCGCGCGTGGTGAGTGTTGGCTCGGGCCGCACGCTGCGCGCCGCGATCGATCAATTGCCCGATCTCGATCGGCCGCAGCATCGCATCGTCTCGATGGTCGGGGCGATTGCCGCGGACGGTTCCTCCAACCGCTACGACGTCGCGCTGGCCGCCGCGGAAAAAACCCGCAGCCGCTATTACCTGTTACCGGCGCCGCTGGTGGCCGACAACGCGGAAGACACGCGCCAGTGGTGCCAGCACCGCCTCTATGGCGTGGTGGCCGATCTGGCCGCGCAGGCGGATGTCACCTTCATCGGCGTTGGCACGATCGGGCCAGGTTGCGCATTGCAGGTGGATGGCTTTATCAGCAAGCAAGACGTGGACGATCTGCTCGCACATGGCGCGGCGGGCGAGTTGATCGGTCGCCCGATTGACGCCCAAGGCCGCTTGCTGGATCTGCCGCTGCAGACCCGCATTACCAGTTTGCCGCTCAAACCGATGCCGTCGCGGCCGGTGATCGCCATGGCCGGCGGTGTGGCCAAGGCGGGCGCGATTGCGGCGGCCTTGCGTGGTGGCTGGCTGACCGGCCTCGTTACAGACGAAGCCTGCGCGCAGCAGATTCTGGCCGCGATGGATTGATTCAGCGGGCTTGCGCAGGCGGCAGCACCGGCGTGACCGTAAACCCGCGCGCCGCCAGCAGTGCCGGAATGCCCTTGGGCCCGATCATGTGCAACGCGCCCACGGCGCCGAACACGCGTTGGCCACTGTCATGCACGCGGGCGATGTTCTCTGCCATGGCGCGGTTGCGGTTCGTCACCAGGCGCTGGAAGGCACGCTTGTCCGATGGCGTCTTCAGGCAGTCGCACCATTGCGGATAGTGCTCCAGCGTGTCGAGGTCGCTGTCGGCCCAGGCGTTGGCGAGCGTCAGGGTTTGCGTGCGGGCTTCGCCCGATTCGATGGCGTCGAGCACGGTGTCGAACTGCTGCGCCATTTCGTTTTTCGGCACGATTTCATTCAGCACGCGCATCTGCTCGCTGAGGGTTTCCAGCGGCACGATGGGCACCTTTACGCCCTTGGCGTAGGTGGTGAGGAACAGGTCGATACCGAAGTCGGGGTACAGCCCATCCGTGCGCACGCCCAGCACGGCCAGTGAGGCGAGTTGCAAGGTCGGCTGGAACTTGCGGACCTGCGCCAGTACCGGTTCGGGCAAGCACGACGAGGCGAGCAGCTTGTTGAACCGTTGACCACGGCGGCCGGTCAGCAGGCGGCGTTCGTCGTTGCTGTTGCTGGCTTCGAGGGCTTTGCGGCTGTCGCCCTTGTCGAGCAGGTCGAGTTCGAGCGCGATGGCGTCGCTGTGTTTGAGCGCATCGCGCAGGGTGGGGCCGGGCAGCATCCAGTCGGCACGGGCGACGTGGATGGTGCCGTAGAGCCACGAAGTGTGGCCGTCTTTCTCGATGCGCCAGAGCAGGCCGTGGTCGGTCGCGCGTTGTGCGGCAGCGGCCCAGCCGTCCTTGGGGATGAAGCTGGTGGCGGGCGGCGGGCAGTTGTCCGCCGTCGATGTAGGTGCCGGCGCGTCCTGCGCCGTGGCGGTGCCGATGCCTGCCAGCAGGCCAAGCGCGGCCGCCAGTGCGCGCCATGTGGTGCGATTCCGTGCCATCTGGCAACTCCCCGTTTCTTGTGTTTGATGTGCGAAGTGTAGTCGTGGCGAGCGAGGGCGCAATCGATGGCGCCTCAGCCTATTGGCCCAGGCGCGGCGGCATCGCATGCGCACCGCGCGTTTCGCGAAACCACAGCGCCAGGCTTTCATCTTCCAGCGCATAGGCACCGCGCGATTCCTTCCAGATGAGGTTCTTGTCGCGCAACGCGTCGAGCGCAGCCTGGACCGTGGCGGTGGAAAAATCACTGTGGCCCAGGCGCGCGGCATAGGCCTTCATCGACTCTTCCGAGAACGGCGAATAGCCTTGGCCGCGCTCGATCAACACCGCCAGCACGGCACGCTGGATTTCGGTCAGCGCGCTGTAATCGCTTTCGATTTCGCCCCAGATGCGGTCGCGGAAACCCTGTGCGCCGCGCTTGAGCAACTCGCCCAGGCTGGCAGCCTCGCCCAGCTCCAGCGCGATCTCGCTGACGATGCCCTTGAGCATTTCCGGCCGGTGCCCGACCAGCTGGAAGGCGGCGAACATGTCGTCCTCCTTGAACTGGTTGTTGGGCGCCAGGTGCTGGTTGACCCACGCCGTGTACGCAGACACATATGGCCGCCCCAGCAGCGGAAAGTTGGTCACCCGTGAGCCAAAGAACGGTTGCGTGCGATTGAGCAACAGGTTGGCAAGCTTGTCGCGGTTCGACCCCGTGAAGACCAGGAACAGGCGCGGTTCAGCCACGCCCTGGTTCATCTGATCGCGCGCGGCCTTGAGCGCAAACATGGCGTTGGTGCCGGCTTCGGTCGATAGCGCGTGCTGCGCTTCGTCGATGATCAGCACGACGGGCCGCTGCACCGCCTTGTAGAGCACATCCAGCGCATCGGCCAGCGTGATGCCCTCTGGCAGCCCGATCTTGCCAAGGTTGAAGGTGAAGGTACGCAGCACGTCGACCTTTTCCATGCCAGCCTGCTTGGCCAGCTTGGCGATCGGCCCGTCGAACTGGGCGAGCTTCGACTTGATGGCATCGGCGATGAGCAGGCCGGGGTCGCGGGCGCGGTCGGCCCACAAATCCACGTAGATGGCGATCCACTTGCGGCGCTCGACTTCGGGCACCAGGTCTTCGCGCAGGAAGGTGCTTTTGCCGGTGCGCCGGGGTGCCGCCAGGAACAGGCCGGAGCGCGCATCGGCCAGGCCCTTGCCCTCCAGGCTGTCGCACAGCGTGTTGGCGAGGTCCTGCCGGTGGAAGTTGAAGCGGCTGGTGTCGCCGGAGTCGATTCGTGAATCCATGGCAGTCCTGTTTTAGACTCGATTATGGAAGTCGGTATAAATTATAGTCGATTCGATAATTGGGGCTAATTCGGCTCGGTTACCAGGAAATCGTGCAGTACGCGACAGCTTGCCGCAGGCAAAACGTGAACTCTTGTGCAGCGCTATACTCGCGCAACTCTTCCGTCGCCCCATGCTTCATCGCCGCTGGCTCTTCCTCGTCTGGCTTGCGATCGTACTGAACGTACTGTCGCCGGTGCTTGCTTCTGCGCGTGCTGCGCAGATGGGCACGCTCGACGTCGAACTGTGTAGCGCAACCGCACCGCATGGCAGCACGGTACAGATTGCCGTCGACCTGCAAGGCGATGGTTCTGCCGATGATTCGGCTGCCCACCACGGCGTGGCGCACTGCCTGTATTGCCCGGGGTTTGCGGCCGGGTTTGCGTTGGCTTCGCCGCTGGCGCTGGATGTTCCCACCGCCCATTTCGTCTATCGCGTGCGGCAGCCGGCCAACCCGGCGCCGGTGTACGCGCGCAGCGCGCTGCGCGTAGCCGAGTCGCGCGCGCCTCCGGTTTCTCCGTCGTTGTCGATCTGATGCGCCTGCGGAGGTGAACTCCGTGGCGCCTTTGCGTCTGGTCACCTGCGTGGCCGACGCCATCGCAATCCGGAGACCACCCCGATGTCATCCCACAAGCGCACTGCGGCCGCTGGCCCCAGGCGGACGCTGGTGTGCCGTGCCGCGCTCGCTCTGATCGCAGCGGCACCGCTGTCCGCCTTTGCCGTTGACGAGGCCGCCAACGCGCCCATCACACAGGAACTTGCGCCCACCGTGGTGCGTGCCAACGCCACGCCCGCGCCGTTCGCCCGCAATACGCCGGCCGTCGTGCAGACCGTGATGGCCGACCAACTGGCCGACCGCAACGTCGTCACCACCGAAGACGCTGTCAAATACCAGCCCAACGTGATGGTGCGCCGCCGCTTCATTGGCGACCGCAACTCCATCTTCGCCGGCCGCGATTTCAACGAGATCCAAAGCGCGCGCGGCCTGCTGTACGCCGACGGCATCCTGCTCTCCAACCTGCTGGGCTCGAGCTACAGCTACCCGCCGCGCTGGTCGATGGTCGGGCCGGATGACCTGGCGCGAGTCGATATCCTGTACGGGCCGTTCTCGGCGCTGCTGCCGGGCAACTCGATGGGCACGACCATTTCGATGACGCTGCGCAAGCCCGAGCAATTCGAGGCCGCCGCGCAGACGCAGGTGATGCGCCAGCACTACAACGATGCGTACGGCTTCTCGCGCAACGTCACCGGCAACCACGAGAGCGCGTCGCTGGGCGACCGGATCGGCAAGCTCTGGTATGCGCTGTCGGTCGACCGGCTGGAGAACGATAGCCAGCCGATGCAGTACGCCACGCCCAATTCCCGGTTCACGGCAGGGGGCACACCTGTACCGGTAACGGGGGCGGTGCAGGACACCGCTCCTAACGGCCAGCCGCGCGTGATTCTCGGGCCGCAGATGCTCGAGCGCACGCAGCAGCTGCAAGAGACGCTGCGATTCGGCTACGTTTTCAGCGACAGCCTGGAAGCATCGCTCACGCTGGGCCATTGGGAGAACCACTTCAACGATCAGGCCATCAGCTTCCTGCGCGATGCGGCCGGCAACGTGGTCACGGGTGGCAATGTGCTGATCAACGGCACGCCGTACACGATTGCCCAGAATACCTTCGCCCCGCAGAACGGCGATCAGGAAAACTGGCTCTACGGCCTGGGCGTGAAGGGCAAACTCGGCGGCTGGAAGATCGATACCAACGCCTCGGCGTACAACGTGTCGCGCGACATTCTGCGTGCGTCCAACACGGCAGCCGGTAATGGCCCCGGCACGGTGTTCTACGGCGACGGCACGGGCTGGTCCAACTTCGACATCAAGGCGACGTCGCCCACGGTGTCCGGCCACACGTTCACGACCGGCTACCACTACGACCAGTACCACCTGCGCAACCAGACCTTCAACGCGACGAATTGGTCGGCGGAAACGCTGTCCACGTTGAAATCCAGCTACCAGGGCGATACGCAAACGCAGGCCATCTTCCTGCAAGACGCTTGGGCGTTCGCGCCGCGCTGGCTGGCGACGCTGGGTTTGCGCTACGAGAACTGGCGTGCCTATAACGGCCAGCTTGGTAACAGTACGAGCACGCTCGGTTACGCCAGCCGCACCGAAGACGCGTTCTCGCCCAAGGCCGCAATCCAATGGCAGGCCACACAAGACACGCTGCTGCGTCTGTCGTACGGCCGCGCGGTGCGTTTCCCGACGGTGGCGGAGCTGTTCCAGGGCACGATCAGCGGCAACACCATCGTCAACAACGACCCGAACCTCAAGCCTGAGCGCGCGAACGACTTCGATTTCACCGTCGAGCAAGCTGTGCCCTATGGCGTGCTGCGCACCAGCCTGTTCCAGAGCGACGTGCGCGACAGCATCTACACGCAGACCAACATCACTGTCACGCCCAACGTGACGAACGTGCAGAACGTCGACCGCGTGCGTACGCGCGGCATCGAGCTGGCGTATTCGGGGCAGGATGTCCTGCAAGCCACGGGCGTGCGCGGTGTGGACGTGGAGGCCAACGTCGCCTTCACGCAATCGAAGACGCTGGAGGATGCCGCCAACCCCACCTATGTCGACAAGACTTGGCCGCGCATGCCACGCGTGCGCGCCAACCTGTTTGCAAGCTGGCATGCCACGCCGGATTGGACGGTCGGCGCGGGCGTGCGCTATTCCGGGCGGCAATACGGCACGCTCGACAACACCGATGTGCTGCCCAACGTCTACGGCGGCACCAGCAGCTTCTTCACGGTGGACCTCAAGGCCAGCTATCGCATCGACAAGCACTTCACGCTGGCGCTGGGCGTCGACAACCTGACGGATCGGCGGTACTTCGTGTACCACCCGTATCCGTCGCGCACCTTCTATGGACAACTGAAATGGCGTCTGTAATGCATTCGATTTCTCCGCTGTCTCGATGGGTTGCCGGTGCGTTGCTGGTGCTGGCTGCAACGGTAGCGCTTGCGCACGAAGGCCACGACCATGGCGCGATGGCAGCCAAGGCTGCAGCCAAACCACAATTGGTCACCACGGCCGCGTTCGACAAGGCAGGCCGCCTATGGGTGACGTGGGCGGAAGGGCAGCACGTGGTGGTGGCGTCCTCCGATGATCTCGGCAAGACGCTCTCCAAACCGCAGCGCGTGAACCCGCAACCCGAGCCGATCTATACCGATGGCGAGAACCGCCCGAAGGTGATCGTCAGCCCCGACGGCGCGCTGTACGTAAGCTGGTCACGCCCGCTCGATGCGCCGTACACGGGCTTCGTGCGCTTCTCGCGCTCGCTCGACGGCGGCAAGACGTGGAGCGCACCGGTGACGGTCCACCATGACCGCCAGCCGATCACCCACCGCTTCGATTCGATCGCGGTCGACAGTGCCGGCCGCATCTTCGTCACCTGGATCGACAAGCGCGACCTGCTGCGCGCGCAGGCTGCCAAGCAGCCGTATGACGGCGCGGCGGTCTACTACACCGTATCCACCGACCGTGGCGCAACCTTCGCCCCCGAGCGCAAAGTCATCGACCAGACCTGCGAGTGCTGCCGCATCGCGCTGGCGGCTGATGCCGACGGCCACATGCTCGCGCTGTGGCGCAACGTGTTTGCCGGACAGATCCGCGATCATGCGTTGGCCACCTTGCCGGTCGAGAACACGCCGCTGACCGTCACGCGGGCGACGTTCTCGGAATGGCGCGTCGATGCGTGTCCGCACCACGGACCGGCGCTCGCCGTCACGGCCGATGGCGTGCGGCACATGGCGTGGTTCTCGGTCATGAACGACAAGCCGGGGCTGTTCTACAGCCGGCTCTCGGCTGACGGCCAGCCGATCCGCGGCGCCTGGGCGTTTGCGGGTTCGGGGCGAGCCGGTGCGCAGGCATCGCACCCCGCGCTGCTCGCGGCCGATGGCGCGCTGTGGCTGGCGTGGAAGCAGTTTGCCGACGATCGCATGCAGATCCTGCTGCGCAAATCGACAGACGGCGGCGCGCACTGGACGGCACCCGTCAGCGTGGCGAACACCGATGGCGGCAATGATCATCCGCAACTGCTGGCGCGCGATGGCCGCGTCTATCTATCGTGGCGTACGCAGGTGGAGGGCTATCGCCTGATTGACGTAACCGGCGCTGTTCCGGCCAACACCACCCTGGAGGCATCGCAATGAATATCCGATGGAAATCGCTGACGATGGGCATGGCGTTGTCGATCGCCGCCATCACTGCGCACGCCGCCGGGGCGCTGCAATTCCGGCCGTTGCACGCGCGCGATGTGCCGGCGCTGCTGCAAACCCCGCACGCGCGCCCGCTCATCGTTGAAATCTGGTCGCTGGATTGCAGCTACTGCCGCGAGAACATCGCGCGCATCGCGCAGTGGCGGCGCTCTGCTAGGCAGAACGTCGACGTGGTGATGGTGTCGATGGACAGCCCAGACCAAGCCGAGATGCTGAACCGCGCGCTGGCCCCACTGGCCCGCGACAGCAAGATCGGCCTCGCGCGCGTGCCGCAATACGCCAATGCCGAAGACATGCCGGAGCGCCTGCGCGCCGCACTCGACCCGGGCTGGCAGGGCGAAATGCCGCGCACGATCATCCTGCGCCCCGATGGCAAGCGCCATGCTTCCAGCGGCTTGCTGACGCCGCAGGCCCTGGATGCCGCGCTCGGATACTAAGTTCTCTTAACCCAGGCGCACGAGGACTCTGGAATAATCGCCGCCCCAAAACTAACAGCAGGGGAAGTGAAATGAGCGTTCTGAATAAGGTTGAAGGCGGCTATCTGCAATTGGTGCGGATTTTGGTGCTGGCTTTTGCCACGGTGGTCCTGGTGGGCGTGGTGTTGCTGGTGGTGAGCGCTGTGAGCGATTACAACGCCAAACCCAAGGCGGTGTCTGAGGCCATCAACATCAAGGCTTCCGCATTCAAGCTTGACGACGAGCAGTCGAGCGCGGGCGACCAGGCCGCCAAGCCCTCCGCCGCCGCGGACAAACATGAAGCCGCGCTCGCGGCGGTCATCGGCAAGCATGGCAAGGCGCTGCTGGGTGCGTCGTTCCAGTTCGATCGGGCGGAAGTGCGTGAACTGGTGACCAACGCGTTGGACAATCCCGAGCAGGGCGAGGCGTTCCTGAACGCGCAAACGGCGTATCTGGACCAGGTGCTCAGCCGCGCTGACGTGGCCAAGCAAGCCGGCACCGTCGAATCGTTCTACACGGTGGTCAACAAGGTGTTCTCGGATTACCAGCTGGCGTATGCGGAAGAGCAGGCGCGCATTTCCAGCGAAAAGGACGCTGCCAAGATGGACGCCGACGGCAAGCGCTCGGGCGTCTACATCTCGCTGTACATGATTGCCGCGCTGTTCTCGGCCTTCATCATGCTGGTGATGCTGATCGTGCAGATCCGTATCGAACGCAGCATCCGCGTGATGTCCGAAGCCAACGCCCGCGCCGCCTAAGCTGCGCTGAGCGTGTTTCAGCCTAGATTTTTGCGAAATGGAAATGTGGGGTGTGTGTGCACCCCCCATCGTTGGGGTATGGCGGGGGGCAGGCCCTTTTTATAATGGCTTCGCTTTGTGAATTCCGGCGCATTGCTCATTCACAAAGCACACCCGACCATCTTTCGTCGTCAAAGGCTGAAGATGTTAAGCCCGCCCGCCCCCCGGCCCGCGGGCTTTTTCTTTTGCCCGGCCCAACACTGCGGGGGCGGATGATAGCGCGGCTTCAGCGTGATGTCGCGTGCGGCGAAGAGGGGTATGCGGTGGCGGTTTTTTCTGCCTCGTCCGATGCTGCGCTCAGGCCTACGGCCACTGCGGCAAGCAGAACCGCCAGACCGCGAGCGACGTAGAAAATCGTTTGCGCGCTGGCCCACTTGGTTTTGTGGACGCCCATTTTTGTCGCGCGACCGGCATGGTGTTGTGGGTGGGGTGCTGCATCACGGTGCGCGCGTGGCGCGCAGGTCCGGTGGACTGGATGACGGTGTTGCACGTGGGGCATGGCGGTTCTCCTCATGCTCATGCGTGCGACCACGCGCGCCAGAACAGTAGTGCGGTCATCGAAAAGCCGAAGGTGGAAATCAGTGCCCGCACCAGCGGCACGGGCAAACGCTTGCCGACGTGTGCCCCGATATAGCCGCCCAACGCAGCGGCCACCAGCATTACCAACGTCTGCGGCCACCAGACCATCTTCGCCAGCGCAAAACACAGCACGGCGACAAGGTTGGTGGCACCCACCAGCAAGGTTCGCGAGGCATTCAGGGCCTTGATGTCGTCGTGGCCGAGCAGGGCCCACACGGCCATCATCATGATGCCGACCGCGCCGCCAAAGTAGCCGCCGTAAACGGCCAGCCCGCCCTGCGTGATCAACAGCGTTGTCCTACCGATCCGCATGCGCCGGCGTAGCCACGCCCCAGCTTGCTTGCCGAATGTAAACGCCAGCGAGCCCACCAGCAGCAGCCACGGCACGATGAAGTCGAACGCGCGCGATGAGGTCGTCATCAGCAGCAGCGCTCCAAGCAGCCCGCCCGCGAGGCTCACCGCCACCATGGTGCGCATGGGCACCTGCTTAAACCCGCGATAGTCCGCGCGATAAGCCCATGCCGATGTGGCCGCGCCGGGCAGCAGCGCTACGGTGCTCGACGCATTGGCGTACACGGAGGGCACGCCCGCAAACATGAGCGCGGGCAGGGTGACAAACGAGCCGCCGCCAGCCAGTGCATTCATCGTGCCGGCGAGCAGGCCCGCGCCAAACAGCAGCGTGGCGGATTCCATTGGGGGCGAAGGGGTGGGGTGTTGTATTGGAAGTGCCTCAGTTTCTGGCACTGGCGGCCCCGGCACAATCTGCGATAAATTGATCGAGCCTCAGGCTGACACTGAGGCTAACGCCCCTTTGAGACCCTGTGCGCTTCGATCTGACCGACCTCCGGCTCTTTCTGTACACCGCTGAAGCCGGCAGCATCACCGCCGGCGCGGAGCGTGTGCATTTGACGCTGGCCTCCGCCAGTGCGCGCATCCGCGGCATGGAGGACGCGCTGGGCGTTCCGCTGCTCACGCGTAACCGGCGCGGCGTGGAAATGACCGCCGCCGGCCGCACGCTGATCCACCACGCGCGCGTCGTGTTGCAGCAGATGGACCGCATGCGCGGCGAACTGGGCGAATATGCGCGCGGCCTCAAGGGCTATGTGCGGCTGCTGTCCAACACCGCCGCCATGACCGAGTTCCTGCCCGAAGCCTTGAGCGCGTTTCTGGCTGCGCACCCCGAAGTCGACATCGACCTGGAGGAGCTGGTCAGCCATGAGATTGTCGAGGCGATTGCGCAGGGGCGGGCAGATATCGGCATCGTCAATGACGCGGTGGATCTGTCGGGGCTGCAGACGTTTCCGTTCCGCCATGACCGTCTCGTGCTGGTGACGGCGCGTGACCATCCGCTGGCCGAGCGCCGCGAATTGAGTTTCGTGGAAACCTTGCAGGAAGATTTCGTCGGGCTGACCGGTGACAACGCCCTGCAGGCTTACCTGGCCGGGCACGCCGCGCGCGCAGGCTATCGGCTCAAATACCGCGTACGGCTGCGCAGCTTTGACGCGGTCTGCCGCATGGTGGAGCGCAACGTGGGCGTGGGGGTCATTCCGGAGCGTGCGGCGATCCGGCTGCAGCGTTCCATGGGCATCCGCCGGGTGCGTCTGACCGATGCCTGGGCGACCCGGCTGCTGCGCATCTGCGTACGCAGCGTTGATGATCTGCCGGCATTTGCGCAGCAACTGATCAAGCATTTGCGCGAGGCCTGACCCTGCGGCCTGTCCGTCATTCGGACGAGGCGTGCTGTTTGAACTCGCACGGGCCACCCTGCCTCGGTACACTGCAAGCAGTTGCGGTCGCCTTCGCGGCGCTTAGCATGCGGCGCCGCATCCACCCTTCCGCTGATGGAGCGCATCATGGCGTCTGCCGGTGTTCCCCCGCGTGTTCCCCCGAAAGCTCCGCAAATCGGCCTGCTGCATGCCGCGCGTGCGCTGCGCATCTATCGGCGCCACGAGATCAACGCGCTGGCGTGGATCGCGCTGGGCGTCTGCCTGCGCAGTCCGGCACCGATGGCGGCCATCAGCGTGGCGTTGCTGATCGTGTGCGCGTGGTCGCTCACGCGGCACATCCAATATCTCAAGCCCCTGTATGAATTGCCCGTGTTCAGCCGGCTGCTGACGCACAGCGGCATGGCGTTTGCGGCCATCAGTGCCGCACTGTTGGCGGTGGAATTGGCCACGGGGGCCGGGCGCGGCGCGTGGTTCGATGCGGATGGCTGGCTGGCGATCGCCTGGCCGCAGATCCTGCCGGACGTCTCCGGTACCGTGGAACTGATGCTGGTGAGCGCCCAATGGGTGGCCGTGCTGGCCATCGTGACGGCGGCGACGGCCTGGGCGTGGTTGAGCCTGGGTGGCGGCCGGTCGCTGCGTTTTCCGCCGCGCTCGCAATGAGCGGCAGCCCGGGTGAACCCGGGTTGGTCTGGCGGAGGGTTTCCTCCTATATAGATGCGTGGCAGGTGCGTTTTTCCAGCGCCCGGACGAGGCGCGTGCAGTGTAGGGTCTGTGAACAGACCCTTGACAGGAGACAGACATGACATCGCTGGACGCCTTCCTGCGGTGCCGCGACTTTCTGCTCGCGCATCGAGAGGACTACGACACCGCTGTGCGCGACTTCACATGGCCGGCGCTGGACCAGTTCAACTGGGCGCTCGATTATTTCGACACCATGGCGCGCGGCAACGACGCCATCGCCCTGTGGGTGATCGACGATCAGGGCCATGAGACGCGTCTGTCCTTCGCGCAGATGGCAGAGCGCTCGGCACGCGTGGCCAACCACCTGCGTGCGCTGGGCGTGCAGCGTGGCGATCGCATCCTGCTCATGCTCGGCAACGTGCCTGCGCTGTGGGATGTGATGCTCGCCAGCATCAAGATCGGCGCGGTGATCATCCCCGCAACCACGCTGCTCACGGCGGAAGACCTGCGCGAGCGTATCGCCATGGGCGAAGTGAGCCATGTGGTGGCTGGCGCAACCGATTGCGCCAAGCTCGATGGCGTATCCGGCACGTTCACGCGCATTGCGGTGGGTGCAGAGAAGGCGCCAGCTGGCTGGCACCGCTTTGAAGACGCCTATGCCGCATCGCCTGAATTCATGCCCGAGGCACCCACGCAGGCGAGCGCCCCGCTGCTGCTGTATTTCACCTCCGGCACCACGTCCAAGCCCAAGCTGGTGATGCACACGCATGCGAGCTACCCGGTGGGACATCTGTCCACGCTGTATTGGATCGGTCTGCGCCCCGGTGATGTGCACTGGAACATCAGTTCGCCCGGCTGGGCCAAGCACGCGTGGAGCTGCTTCTTCGCGCCGTGGAATGCGGGTGCCACTGTCTTCATCTATAACTACGCACGCTTTGAACCCAAGGCCGCGCTGGACGTGCTGTGCCGCGCCAAGGTGACGACGCTGTGCGCACCGCCCACCGTGTGGCGCATGCTGATCCAGGAAGACCTGGCCGCCTGCAAGCCCGCGCTGCGCGAACTCGTGGGCGCGGGTGAGCCGCTCAATCCGGAAGTCATCGAGCGGGTGCGCGCAGCGTGGGGTATCACCATCCGAGACGGCTACGGCCAGACGGAAACCACCTGCCAGATCGGCAACAGCCCCGGGCAGCCGGTCAAGCCCGGCTCAATGGGTCGACCGTTGCCGGGTTACCGCATTACCCTGCGTGACCCCGATGGCAACGAAGCGGAAGAAGGCGAGATCTGCATCGAATTGAATTCACGACAGAATGATCGACCCGCCGGCTTGATGGACGGCTACGCCGGCAACGCCGAAAAAACCGCCGAGGCGATGCGTGGCGGCGTGTATCACACCTCCGACATTGCAGCGCGCGATGCCAGCGGCTACCTGACCTACGTCGGCCGCGCCGATGACGTGTTCAAGGCATCGGACTATCGCGTGAGCCCGTTTGAGCTGGAAAGCGTGCTGATCGAACACCCCGCCATCGCCGAGGCGGCGGTAGTGCCGAGCCCAGATCCGGTGCGCCTAGCCGTGCCGAAAGCCTTCCTGGTGCTGCGTGCGGGCCACGAAGCCGGTCCTGCACTGGCGCAAGACATCCTGCAGTTTTGCCGCAACCGATTGGCGTCGTACAAGCGCGTGCGCCGCATCGAGTTTGCCGATTTGCCCAAGACCATCTCGGGCAAGATCCGGCGCGTCGAATTGCGCCTGCGTGAAGCCGCACGCAGCGAAAGCGCTGCGGGCGTGCGCAACGTGCAGGAATATTGGGAAGAGGATTTCCCAGCCGATTGATCTGCGCTTGGAGCTTGGCATTGTGCGCATGGGCACCCGCGGAACGTGCGGCCCCCCGACCGCACGTTCCGCTGCGCCCGCGCCGGCACTTCAGCGCGATGAACGTGGGACCAGACGCAGCTGGCGCGAACGGTCCAGATCGTAGGCAGGTACGCCGCCATGCGGCAGGGACGCACGCGAAGCCGCCAGGTCGCGGCCGCGCACGATGACGGGGGCCAGCGTGCCGGCACGGATCAGATCCGATGCGGCTTGCTCGATCCAGTCGCGGTAGCTGCGATAGACGTCTTCAGCAGTGGCTTTTTGATGTGCGCAATCGCACAACGACAGGGCCTCGGACGTGACAAAACAGCTCACGACCTTGCCGTCGACGATGGCTTGGAAGAACAGGTCTCCTACAGACCTGAAAGTCTTACCGGTGAACGAGATGTTCATGATGCTCCCCCCATTTGATCAGGCATGCCACGTGGCCGGCGTGCCCCACATGCCGCTTGCGCGGCGCATTTTGATCACATGCGGGAGCGTGTTTTCCGAATGGAGGGATGACGATGCCCCGGATGCTCAATCTATCCGGGTGCGATTGACCCATGAAACTGGTCAGACAACCCCTCGGTGCCGCTATGCGGTCTAATCAATTCGGTGTTATTTCAGCGGGTTTGCTCTCGCGCTGCGACCTTCCCCGTACAAATTCTGCGTAATGTTTTTGTGACTACCACAACCTGTGCAATACGACGCCACCGGCGCCAACCGCAACCGAGATCATGCACAACCATCGAAAAACCGCTGGCGTGCGGATTGCAGACATGCGTGATGGAAGAAACAGGCGACGCCGTGTTGGGATGATTTGCCAATCCGCTGAATGGCGCTCCCAACCCCAGCGGGCAAAGACTCCCGCACTTCCCCGTCTGATTGTTCCCATGGCTGGCTCCCGAAGCGAAATTCGCTGCGTATTTACTTTTATTTAATTCTGGTTTTCTGTGGTTGCATTCTAGGACACTCTGGCCGGAGCGCTAGGTGGCCTTGGCATGATTTTTCTCGTCCATTTGGCTCATAAACAAGCGGCCTAGGACATATTGGGGGTGTAGATATGCCCAGCTTTTCCTAAAGGGCCGCGCGGGGGTGATTATCCGGTACGCAAACGCTTACGTTTTAAAAAGGAAAACGTATGGCATTGCAAGCCCGCTGCAAGGTGGTGCGGTTGTACTTCGGACGCGCCATCGCTCGTGCGGTCGTGCGGTCACACGGTGGGAAAGCCGCCAGCGCTGCTGTAGAGTGCTGGCGGCCCGTAAGAGGCAGAACAAGCAGGATATCGATATGACGGAAGCAAGACGCGCCAGGACACTCCCGGCGCTGGCAATGTGGGTGCCGCGCGTGATTGCCGCGCTGGCAGTGGTGGGGCCGATGGTGGCACAGGCTCAGGAGCCCAGCCTGGCAACGCGGCGGGCCGCGGTGGAAGCAACGCTCGCGCATGCAGCCAGTTGCCAGCGGCTGGGCGATTACTACTGGGAGATCGGTGACGCCCAGGGCGTGCTGATGCATGGCCAGCAAGGGCAGCGCGTGGGTGCCAACAAGACCGTGCGGCTGGCGTCGGCTTCCAAGTGGGTGTTTGGCGCGTATGTCGTGGAGCGCGCAGGCGGCAAGCCCACGCCAGCCGAGATCGAAGCGCTGACGATGCGCTCCGGCTACGACGCACTCAACCCGCTGCTGTGCAACCGCAATGACACGGTGCAGAGTTGCTTTCAACGCGGGCGCAACGCCACCTTCACGCCGGGCCATGTCGGCCGGTTCAGCTACAACGGTGGTCATGACCAGAAGCTGCTGATGGACTTCGGTCAGGGGGCTGCCGACGCCGCCACGCTCAGCGAAGACCTGGAGCGCGAACTCGCTCACGCCCCCGGTCTGCGCGATGCCGAGAAGCCGCTGGGCATCCGCTACCTCGCGCCTGAGCCGGCAGGCGGCATGATTGGCACCCCAGCGGCATACGGCCAATTCCTGCGCCGGCTTATGCGTGGCGATTACCTGCTCGGCAAGATGCTCGGCCAGCATGCCGTATGCACCGAGCCCGGCAGTTGCCCGACGGCCGTCAGTACGCCGGCCTCGCAGCCGTGGCATTACGCGCTCAACTATTGGATCGAAGATCAGCCGGGTGGCGACGGCGCCTATAGCTCGCCGGGCGCGTTCGGCTTCTATCCGTGGATTGCGGCCGACAAGCGCTCCTACGGCATGCTCGTGCGCGAGACGTTGGGCACGCGTGCCTACGTGCGCAGCGCGGCGTGCGGCGCGCTCATCCGCCGTGCGTTTGCAGAAGGCCGCCCGCAACGCCCGCCTGTCGAGCGGGACTCCGCAGACGGCAACGACTGATCGGCCGGGCAGACCATCACCTACCGTGTTTGAGGGTGGCTATGCCGTTGCACGGCGCGAATGCGACCGGTGCAGCATGCGGCACGTTGATTGCGACGCTGAGGCCACCTTCACTCGTGGAGATGGCGTATGGCCCGACACCCCCTGCATGGCAGTGAACGAACGATTCCGGAGGGCGCACGCATTCTTGGCGATGCGCCGCCGGCCGAGCAGATCCAGGTGCTCGTGCAGCTTCGCCGGCCTAACGAGGCTGACCTGGATGCACGCCTCTCCGGGTTTGCACAATCCCACGCCGGCGGCATGCCGGCCCCCACCCCGCTAACGCGCGAACAGTGGGCAGCGCAGTTTGGCGCTTCCGCTGACGACATCCACGCCGTACAAGCCTTTGCGCAGGACCACGGCCTGCAGGTCACGCATGTGAACGGCGCAGCCGCCACCATCACGCTTGCGGGGTCCGTCGAGCAGTTCTGCCGCGCGTTTGATACCCACCTGCACCGCGTGGCGCATGGCGACGGCGAATACCGTGGGCGTTCCGGCCCGCTGCGTCTTCCGGACAGCCTGAAGGATGTGGTGGTGGCCGTGCTCGGGCTCGACTCGCGCCCGCAGGCGGAGCCGCATTTCCGCTTTGTGCCGATGCCGCCCGCGCCCGTGTCGATCCGGCCCGCACGGGCCGAGCCCGCGGCTTCGTACACGCCGGTGCAGCTCGCGCAGCTCTACGGTTTTCCGCAGGGGGATGGCACCGGCCAATGCATTGCATTGATCGAACTCGGCGGCGGGTATCGGGAAGACGATCTGCGCGTGTACTTCCAGGGAGTTGGCGTGGCCATGCCCAAGATCGTCGATGTACCGGTCGGGCAGGGCGCCAACCGCCCCAGCGGTGACCCGAGCGGCCCCGATGGCGAGGTCGTGCTCGACATCGAGGTGGCCGGGGCTGCCGCGCCGGGCGCCACGCTGGCGGTGTACTTCGCCCCCAACACCGACGCCGGCTTCGTGCAGGCAATCAACGCGGCCATCCACGATACGACGTTGCGGCCGTCGGTGGTGTCCATCAGTTGGGGCGCGCCGGAAAGCCGCTGGACGCCGCAAGCCATGCAGACCGTCAACGCCGCGCTGCAGAGCGCCGCCACGATGGGCGTAACGGTGTGCGCGGCATCGGGCGACAACGGCTCCAGCGACGGTCAGCCCGATCGCACGGACCACGTCGATTTTCCGGCCTCCAGCCCCTACGCCCTGGCGTGTGGCGGCACCAGCCTGCAGGCCACCGGCAACCGCATCGCCGAAGAAACCGTATGGAACGACGGCGCACAAGGCGGCGCGGGCGGGGGCGGCGTCAGCACCGTGTTTGCCGTGCCGGCCTGGCAGCAAGGCCTGGCCGCGCACGAGACGAACGGCACCAGCTTGCCCCTCACACGGCGCGGCGTGCCGGATGTCTCGGCCAATGCCGACCCGCTGACGGGCTATGTGGTGCGCGTGGATGGCGAGACCGGCGTGGTGGGCGGCACCAGTGCGGCCGCGCCGTTGTGGGCAGCACTTGTTGCGCGCATCAATGCCATCAAGGGGCAGCCGGTGGGGTATCTGCACGCGCGGCTGTATCAGAACCCCGCCGCGTTCAACGATATCCGGCAGGGCAACAACGGCACCTTTGCGGCCGGCCCCGGGTGGGATGCCTGCACCGGCCTGGGTAGTCCGAAGGGCGACGCGATCGCCCAACTCTTCTAGCAGCGAGGCACGCATGACGACGACTGACCAACCGTTTTTCGACGCCACGGCCTACGGCAACGGCCCCGACGACAGCGTCACCGACACCAGCGAGGGCATGGCGATCACGCACCACACCGTGCGCATTGGCGGGCGCGATATCGCCTACACCGCGCATGCTGGCCACCTCGTCACGGTGGACCCGAGCAGCTCGAAACCCGTGGCCAAGATGTTCCATGTGGCGTTTCTGGCCGATGCACCGGAAGGCGGTGCGCAGGCCCGCCCCGTGACGTTCTTCTATAACGGCGGCCCGGGGTCTTCTGCCGTGTTCGTGCTGTTGGGCTCGTTTGCGCCACGGCGCATCGTGACGTCGATGCCGT
Organism: Ralstonia sp.; assembly: GCA_039592975.1. GTDB lineage: Bacteria > Pseudomonadota > Gammaproteobacteria > Burkholderiales > Burkholderiaceae > Ralstonia. The sequence goes on from JBCNQE010000007.1 coordinate 94,883, forward strand.
CCTTCACGCCGCCCGCGCCGTATCGCATGGAAGACAATCCCGACAGCCTGCTCGATCGCTCGGACCTCGTCTTCATCAACCCGGTCGGCACCGGCTATTCCACGGCCATCGCCCCCAAGCGCAATCTGGATTTCTGGGGCGTGGATCAGGACGCGCGCAGCATCGCGCAGTTCATCAAGCGCTGGCTCACGGCCAACGACCGGTGGAACTCGCCCAAGTTTCTGTTTGGCGAGTCGTATGGCACGGCGCGCTCGTGCGTGCTGTCGTATGTGCTGCATGAGGATGGGGTGGACCTGAACGGCATCACGCTGCAGTCGTCCATTTTGGATTACACCCAGGCGGGCAACCCCATCGGGTTATTGCCGACGTGCGCGGCCGATGCGTGGTTCCACAAGCGTGCCACGTCACCCAAAGGTGGGCCCTTGCCGACGGACGTGGGCGACTTTGCCGAAGCTGCAGCCGTGTTTGCCAGCACAGACTACGAAAAGGCGCTCGCCAACCCCGCGCATGCCGATCCGGCTGTGGTGAAGACGCTGTCTGCCTACACCGGTGTCGACGCGTCCACGCTGCAAGGCTGGCGGCTGGATGTGGCGGCCGCCGATGGTTCGGGCACGTCGCTGTTCCTGACCACGCTGCTGGCCGACAAGGGTTTGTCGCTGGGCGCGTACGACGGTCGCGTCACGGGCATCCACACCGGCATTGCGGCCAGCGTTGACCCGAACTCCGGCGGCAACGACCCGACCATGACGGCAGTGTCCGGCGTCTACACGGCCATGTGGAACACCTATCTCAATGACGACCTGAAGTACACGTCCAACTCCGCCTTCACGGATTTGAACGACCAGGCCTTTCGTCACTGGGATTTCCGCCACACCGATCCGACCGGCGCGCAAAAGGGGCTCGATGCCAACGGCAACGTCGCCCTTTACACCGCAGGCGATCTGGCCGCCACGATGAGTCTGAACGTGGATCTGAAGGTGTTCTCCGCCAACGGCTATTACGACTTCGTCACGCCGTTCTATCAGACGATGCTCGACCTGAAATCGATGCCGCTGCTGGATGCAGAGGTGCGCAAGAACCTGTCTGCGGGGTTCTACCCGTCGGGGCACATGGTGTATCTGGATGGCGGGTCGCGTACGGCGTTGAAGGCCGACCTGGCCAAGCTCTACGACGCTGCCACGGCCGATCACCAGGCCGTCGCACGCATCCGCACACTACAGGCGCGCAAGGCCTGAGCGGCGGACGGAGGGGTCTCACCGCGCCATCAATAGCCGCGGTAGTACGGGTGGTAGTGCGGGCGGTCGTAGTAGTAGCCGCCCGCCGGCACAACCACGCATGCGCTGAGTGCGGAAGCCGCTGCTGCGGCAAGAACCAGTAGGGCGAGGGTGCGTTTCATGATGCGGCTCCGGGGTTGTCGTTGGACCTGCATCGACTGTATGGAAACGCCTCGCAACCGCGCATTACCGTTTGTAAGAAAAACTCAGGCGCCCTGGCGAGCAACTGAGGATGCACGCTGTCCCCGCACGGGTTTCGCATCCGCGGTCGTAACTTACCGTTACCTTTGCGAGCGAATCGTGGAGTGCGCTATTCGGCAGGGCTTGTCTACGCGGCGCCACAATGTTGCACGAATTTATCGGCGGCGTATTGACAGATCGCAGAGATCAGCGGGAAATAGAGCAAACGGTAAACATTCGGCCCTCAAGTTCGAAGGTGGGGCGCCGATAGCCGTTCATATAGAGAGATGTCAGGGCGCGTTGATGGATCAATGTAGCCCTGCGGGGACTACACGGTGCGCGCCTCGGTTACGGTGCGCATCGGCAACACGTGTCGGGGGAACGCATCATGACGACTATTCTGGAATCCACCATTGCCTGGGTTGTACCTTGCCTGATCGCCACCGCCATCGTTGCGCCGGTGATGTGGCGCAAGTTGCGGACACGCCGCGTGCTCGAAGCCATGCACCACGCGCGCGAGAACCGCGAAGAATGATGCGCTGACCGGGGGATCGGCCACCCCGGTCTTCTCAACAGCAAGAAACAGCAACGGGCGCCCGCAGCCATGCGGCGCCCGTTTGCATTTGGACCGGTCTGTTTGATCAGGCAGCCACGGCTTGGCCAACCACACCGCGCATGGCAGCGTGTGCTGCTTCCAAGGCTTGCGCGCGTGCCTCGGGGCCCATGGCCAGGCGTTCAGCACGCACGAATTGCACGTCTGTGATGCCGAGGAAGCCAAACACCGTCTTCAGGTAGGCCTCCTGAAAGTCCATGGCGGCAGCGGGGCCGGCCGAATACATGCCGCCGCGCGTGGAGGCGACGATGACCTTCTTGCCGCCAGCCAGGCCCACCGGGCCGTTTTCCGTGTACTTGAACGTGCGGCCGGCTTGCGCCACGCGGTCGATCCACGCCTTGAGCTGGCTCGGCACCGAGAAGTTGTACATCGGCGCACCAACCACGATCACATCGCTGGCCAGCAGTTCGTTGACGAGCGCTTCCGAGCGGGCATGCTCGGCGCGGGTGGCGTCGTCAAAATCGTTGCTGCCCGTGGCGCGGAAACCCGCAGCGATGGCGCCGTCCAGGTGGGGAATGGCTTCGACTGACAGATCGCGGTGGACCACGGTGGCGCTGGGGTTGTCGCGGCGCAGTTCGTCGACGATGGCGGCGGTCAGGATGCGCGAGGCCGAGGCGTCACCGAGGATGCTGGAATCGATGTGAAGGACTTGCATGGTGTCTCTCCAAGAAAAGGTGGGTTGCTGGAAAGATAGTGCGGTGCAGCGAGTTCCAGTAGTGGGTCGAATCGACACACATCGTTCTATGCATGGGACAATGCCGGTAGCTCTCGGAGAACGGCCATGGAAGACCTGAACGACCTCGTCCTGTTTGCCAGCGTGGTGACGCACGGTAGCTTTTCGGGCGCTGCGCGGGCGTTGGGGATTCCCAAGTCGCGGGTGAGCCGCCGTGTGGCCGATCTGGAGGCGCGGCTGGGCGTGCGGTTGCTGCAGCGATCCACGCGGGCGGTGCACGTGACGGACGTCGGCTCGGCGTTCTACACGCATTGCGAGTCGATGACGCAAGCCGCCCGCGCGGCCTTCGAGGTGGCCGAGCATGCGGGTGAGAAGCCGTCCGGCCGCCTGCGCGTGAGTTGCCCGGTGGGCGTGGCGCACGTGTTCATTGCGCCGGTGCTGTCGAAATTCCTGCGTGCGCAGCCCGATGTGCGGCTCGAGTTGGACGTGACCAACCGCCGCGTCGACGTGATTGGCGAGGGCTACGACGTGGCGTTGCGCGTGCGCTCGACACTGGATGATTCCAACCTGGTGGTGCGCAGCTTTGGCGTGAGCGACCAGGTGCTGGTGGCCAGCCCGTCGTTTGTGGCCGAGCATGGCCCGTTTGACACACCTGAATCGATGCGCGGGGCGGTGGGCGTGGGTGCGGGTGGCGCGGCTGGCGAGCGCGCACGCTGGCGGCTGACCAGCCCCGAAGGCGGTGCCATCGACGTGGATTACACCCCCGCGCTGGTCACCGATGACCTGTACCTGATGAGCCAGGTGGCTGTCGAAGGCGTGGGCGTTGCGCAGTTGCCGTTCAACCTGTGTGCAGAGCTGGTTCGCACTGGCCAGTTGGTCGTGCTGCTACCCGGCTACCGCTTGCCGGTGCATCAGTTTCACGCGGTGTTTCCATCGCGTCGCGGGTTGGTGCCGGCGGTCCGCGCCTTTATCGAATTCCTCGCGGAAGAGCTGCCCGATGTGACGGCGAAGGTCAGCCGCTGCTATGAGGACATCGCCCAAGGCAACCGCCCGAACCCCGATCGTTGACCCTGCAACGATTGACGATCAGCAGTATCATCAACGGCTTCATTCTGACGTTTGTGTGGATGCCCGCGACGGCGTCCGCGCGGCCTCCCATGTCCTCCCGCCCCAGCATCGAGCCGCCCCAGCCGGACACCTCCATTGCTTCATTGCCCGACCCGATCGGCGCGCCGCCCGTACCCGAAATTCCGGTGATGGTCGTAATGGGCGGGCTGATGCTCGCCATCTTGCTGGGCGCGCTGGAGCAGACCATCGTGGCGGTGGCGCTGCCCGTTATCGCAGGCGAATTCAACGGGTTTGCGCTGATGGCGTGGGTGGTGTCGGCGTATCTGGTGGCGTCGACAGTGGTGACGCCCATCTACGGCAAGCTGAGTGATCTGTATGGCCGCCGCGCCATGCTGACCACGGCGATTGCGTTGTTCGTGCTGGCCTCGGTGGCGTGCGCGCTGGCCACCAGCATGCCGATGCTGCTGGTTGCGCGCGTGCTGCAGGGGTTGGGGGGCGGCGGGCTGATCTCGGTGGCGCAGGCCACCATCGCCGACGTGGTGCCGCTGCGCGAGCGTGGCCGCTACCAGGGCTATGTGAGCGGCATGTGGGCCATGGCGAGCTTAGCCGGCCCGGTGATTGGCGGCTACCTCACGCACTACCTGTCGTGGCGCTGGATCTTCTGGATCAACCTGCCGCTGGGCATCGTTGCGCTGTGGGTGGTGCGGCGCACGCTGCGGCATCTGCCGGTGGCACATCAGCGTCGGCCGATTGATGTGCCGGGCGTTCTGCTGTTTGCGGTGGGGCTGACGGCGCTGCTGTTGATGATCACGCGCGTGGGGCAAGGTGTGCCGCTTACGCAGCCGGACAACCTGGGCCTGCTTGTGGCGGCCGTGGCGGTGCTGGCCGCCTTCGTCTGGCAGGAAAACCGCGCGGCTGAGCCGATCATTCCGCTGTCGATGTTCCGCGTGCGCACGGTCACGATCTGCTGCCTGGCGCTGTTCCTGTGCTTCTTCCAGTTGATTGCCACGTCGGTGCTGATGCCGCTGCGCTTTCAGATGGTGGCCGGTGCCAGCCCCGACGCTGCCGCACTGCGGCTGGTGCCGCTTACGCTGTCGATTCCGTTTGGCGCCTTCGTGGCCGGCAAGTGGATGACGCACAGCGGCCGCTACAAGCCCCTGATGCTGGGCGGTGCCTGCGTGGTGCCGTTCGCCATCGTCGCGCTGGGTCTGCTGGACCCGCACAACGTCTGGGCGCTCACGCTGGCGATGATCGTGCTGGGCCTGGGCATTGGCGTGCAATTTCCAACGGGGCTGGTGGCCACGCAGAACGCTGTGCCGCCGCACACGGTGGGCCTGGCAACGGCACTCACGGCGTTCTCCCGTCTGTTGGGCGGCGCGGTGGGTGTGGCGGTGCTGACGTCGGTACTGATTGCGCTGCTGCGCCAGGCTGCACCCGAAGCGCAGGTGGCTGCCGGTGGCGATCTGCTGATGGACCTGTTCCACGCGGCGCTCGCCAGCCAAGGGCCCGATGCGCAGGCGCTGCAACGCGCGGGCGAGAGCGCATTCCGGCATCTGTTCTTCTTTGCGGCGGCGGTGTCTGCCGTCTCGCCACTGCTGCTCGTGCGGCTGGAAGAGAAGGCGCTGCGCGGCAAGGTGTCGCTCGCGCAGGCGGTGGACTGAGCTTGCGTTAGCTTGCCGCCGGCATCAACGCACGGCGGCGGGCCTTGCGCGCGACGCTGCCTTCATACAACGCCCAACGCAATGTTGGCGCCACGGTGCGCATGGCGGCGGACGCCAACGCCGCACGCAACGGTGCCGGCGTGAGCCCAAGCATCTGCGCGGCCCATGGTGGCAGCAACTGGATGCCGGCATCCAGAAACAGGCGCACCGCCGGTTTCAGCCCGGGGCGCGGCGCCGGCCAGTTCATCAGCACATCGACCACCGTGCGGGAGCGGTCGCTGGCAACCAGTTCGGCACGCATGGCGTTCAGATAGTCGCGGATGGCCGTGCGGGATTTCGGCACATCGCGCGCGCCGAGCAACTCGGCCACCAATGCCGTCTCTTCAAAGTAGCGGTCCTGCTCGGCGCCGCTCAGGCCACCATCCACGTAGCGCAGATAGCCCGCCAGGAAGCTCGACATTTCGGCCACGTGCACCCAGGTCAGCAGGTCGGGGTCGTTGGCGGAATAGGGGCGGCCGTCGGGTGCGATGCCTTGCACGCGCTGGTGGATGACCTTGACGTGCTCGATCAGCGTTAACGCGTCTTTCCGGCTGCCGTAGGTGGTGCCGGCCACGAATTGTGCAGTGCGGCCCAGGCGGCCCTGCAGATCTTCGCGGAAGTTGGAGTGGTCCCACACGCCGGCCAGCGCGCGCGGGTGCAGTGTCTGCAAGAGCAGTGCGCTGATGCCGCCCGCCATCATCGCGGGAAAGTCGGCATGCACGCGCCAGCAGACTGCATCGGGGCCAAAGAGGCCCGGGTCTCCGGGAGGTGAGGCGATGTCGAGCGACAACCCGCCGCTGGCGCGTGTCAGTCCGCGGACCTGGTTGGCGATGCGTTCACGCAGGGGGGCAAGCGGGGAAAACATGGTGCCGGTGGCAAGCGGAGAGAAGTCCCATTTTAACGATGCACCGCACCACGCGCCGCGATGACAGAACGTCGCACGCAGTGCACAACGGCTGGGAACGTTTGTTGCGCGCCGGATGCAGTAGTGCCTCCTAGAATGCAAACACGACCCGCGAACCGCTATGCCTATGCTCCCCCATCGATACACCGCCTGGCTGGGCTGGATGGCCCTGGCGCTGGCTGGTTTCTGCCTCGGCCCCACAGCGCACGCAGAAAGCGCCGCATCCTTGCGCGACCACTATCAGACACTGGCACCGCAACTGGCTGATAACCCATTCCACCGGCCGCTGGTGCTGGAGTCCAGCGAATCCCCCGACCGGCTCAAGAGCGATATCTACAGCGTGCTCGACTACCCGTTTGCCACCGTCAGCGGCGCACTGAACGACCCGACGCACGGCGCAGCCAACTGGTGCGATGTGCTGATCCTGCATCTGAACATCAAGTACTGCCATGCCACGCAGGGCGCCAACGGCAGCGTGCTCAACGTGAATCTGGGCCGCAAGGTGGAAGAATCGCTGTCGAGCAGTTACCGGCTGGAGTTCAACTTTCATCCGGCGGCCAGCAGCGCGGACTATTTCCGCGTGGAATTGAGCGCAGCGTCTGGCCCGCTCAGCACGCGGGACTATCACATCACGCTAGAGGCGATTCCCGCCCCAGGGGTCAGCAACCACACCTTCCTGCACCTGACCTATGCCTACGGCTACGGCACTGCCGGCAGGTTGGCGATGCGGACGTACCTGGCGACCGTGGGCAGCGGCAAGGTCGGCTTTACCAAGACGGCGGATGCTTCATCGGGCGCGCCCGAATACGTGGGCGGCGTGCGCGGCCTGCTGGAGCGCAACACGATGCGCTACTACCTGGCCATCGACGCTTACCTGAAGTCGCTCTCCGCGCCGCCAGACAAACGCCTGCAGCAGCGTCTCAACACGTGGTTCAACGCCACCGAGCAGTACCCGCGCCAGTTGCACGAGCTGGATCGGCAGGACTACCTGGAGATGAAGCACCACGAGGTCGAGCGCCAGCAGACGGTGCAGTGAGGGAGAGGGCGGCCTTAAGCCGGCCGATACACCTTGGCGAACCGCTGCGCCTGCACGACACCGTAGTCGCCGGGGGCGTATTGCAGGATCCAATCACCGGCTTGGCCGTGCAGCACATCGCCGGCTTCGGAGCGGGCCATCGAGAACGGCGCGTCCATCTGTTTGGCCAGCACCACGCTTGGCCGATTGCGGTAGGCACCGGGCTGGCCATGCGCAAGCGCGGTATCGGCGGGCAGGTATTTGGCATCGAAACGCTCGCGCGAAACGACCCAGCGGTCGCCCGTTGAACCGGTGATGAGCGCATCGCCGGGGGCATAGCGGTTGGGGCCTTCCAGGCTCATCAGTTCGCCGGGGGCGTGGGCAAAGTCGACGTGGACGGTCTCGTCCTTGACGAAGGGGCGCGCAGCGGGGTCGGTGCGCAGATCAACGTGTTGCAGCGTGGGCATGAAGCGTGGCCTAAGACAGCGTAAGACAGTGGGACAGCGAAGGCCGTAAGGGTACCGCGGATGCGGTGGAAGTACGGTAGCGTCGAGCGCACAATACCGCACCCCCAATCACGCGGAGTCCGCATGCTGATCCCCTGGTCCCTCATTGCAAGCTGCGAAGCCGATGCCCTCCATGGCCAGTGGATCGAGATCGAAGGGTGGCCGATGCCGCTGGACGCGGCGGCGCAGTCGGCCAGCTACTTCCTGCTCGCCCAAGACGCCCCATGCTGCGGGGGTTGCGCACCGCGCAATCCGGCGACCAGCCTCGAGGTGTTTGCTGCGCAGCCCGTGACGATGGGCGATGGCGCCATGCGCTTGCGCGGGCGTCTGGTGCGTTTGCACGATGATCCTGCCGGCTGGCGTTACCAGTTGGTGGAGGCCACCGCGGCGGCGGAGCAACCGGCGAGCCAATTCCCGCGTATCAGCCGCCGCGTGTTTCTGGCCGCGGGTGCTGCGCTCGGCCTGGCAGCTTGTGCGCCGGGCCGTTTTGCCAACTACACCGACGGTGCCCCCGGCGACGCCCCCGCGTGGGCGCCCGCACCCGGCACGCTCACCATCGACATGCACAGCCACGGCGGCCGCGTCATCGTTTCACGCGACCCCAAGATCGGCGACAACCGGCCCTTCCTGCCGCTGGCCGAGCCGATGCGGGCTGGCGGCATGCACGTCATCTGTCTGGCCATCGTCACCGATACGACGGCCACGCATGTGTCGGCTAACGGCAACCGGTTCGAGGCTTACCGCACACCCGAGCCCGGTGAGCTGTACCAACTCGGCATGACGGAATTTGCACGCGCGCAGCGGTTGATCGAGCGGGAGCAACTGCACGTGGTGACGGATGCGGCCTCGCTGGCGGCCATGGGGCGGCAGGGGCCGAGCGTCATCATTGCTTCCGAAGGCGCGGATTTTCTGGAGGGTCGCATCGAGCGCGTGGACGAGGCCTACACGCAGCATCGTCTGCGGCACCTGCAGCTCACGCACTACCGCGTGAACGAACTCGGCGACATTCAAACGGAGCCGCCCGTGCACGGCGGGCTCACTGATTTCGGCGCGGACGTCGTGCGCCGCTGCAATACGCTGGGCATCGTGGTGGATGTGGCGCATGGCACGTACGACCTCGTCAAGCGCGCGGCCGCGACGACCACCAAGCCGCTGGTGCTCTCGCATACGGCGCTGACGGGCCGGCCGAGGGAACGCAGTCGCTTGATTTCGGCTGACCACGCGCGTGCGGTGGCGGAAACCGGTGGGGTGATTGGCGTGTGGCCCAATGCGTCGGATTTTCCGACCCTCGATGCCATGGCCATCGGCATCAAGCGCATGGTGGACGTGGTGGGCGTGGCGCACGTCGGTCTGGGTACCGATATGCTCGGCTTCATCAAGCCGCCGGTGTTCACGACGTATGCGCAGTTGCCTGCGCTGGCAACGGCGTTGCTCAAGGCCGGCTTTACCTCGGGCGAGGTGGGGCAGCTTCTGGGCGGCAACTACCGGCGTGTGTTCGAGGCCACGGTCGGTTGATCGTAGCCCGCAAGGCGGCATGCCCTGCGGGCCCGATCCACTGCTGCTTCCCCGTGTGTTGCGTGTTAGCGGTCGTATTCGACCGACGTGGTGAAGTTCAGGTCAAACGGGTCCGACCATGACATGCTGGTGAACGAGAAGTCCGTGCTGCCAGTCCAGCCCGCCACCGCCGGGAAGGCTGCACCCTGATCACCGGGCACATTGAGGCTGAGCGTGGTACCCGCAGCGGCCGGTGTCGCGCGCGCTGCGCCATTGACGAACACTGTCGATTGCCCCGATGCCGTCGCGCGAATCTGCACGTTGGCCCGCTTGACGAATGGCGCGCCCGGCTTGGCCGTCCAAGTGACGGGGAAGGTTGCTCCGCCCGCAAACGTCGACGCTGTGCCCGGGGTGAGAATGTCACGTGTGGTTTGCGAGACGTCTTGCCACGTGTACTGGCGCAGTGCGTCCGGCCCCGGAGACGGTGTGCGCAGCCGCACGGTGTAGCTCTTCGCCGGCTGGCTGGTATTGCCGCCCTGGTAAATGTCGAACGTATAGACACTGAACGGCGTGATGGTGGCGAGCTCGCTTGCGCTCAGCATCGGTTGCGCCCAGGCGCTGTTGTTGGGCCATGCGAATACCCCCTGGTTGGCAGCGTCTTGCGCCACACCGGCCAGGCGGAAGTTGTTGCGGCAGGAACCTTGTTTGGATAGCAAGGCCAGCTGTGCGGGCGTCTGGCTCGCACTGATTTGCGCGCGGATGTTCAGCGTGTCGCACACGCCTGAAGACGGCTGCAGGAACACGCCGTTGCGCAGGCCCGGCCCCTTGACGATCGCAAAGTCGACGGGTGTGCCCGTGTTGTCGAAGCTGCCGACCTGCATGTTGAGCGAGCTGACAAACGCGTTGGTGCCGGTGGTCGGTTTGGCGCTGTTCAGCCAGTCCCACTTCTGCGCATTGGCGCTGATCTTCGAGAGCACGGCACGCTGGTTGCCGACGACACGCCAGCCGTTGTCGCTCGCGGTGGGTTGCGTGACGACCTGCACGATCTGCTGCATGCCGTCTCGGATGCCATCGGTGCGCGTCCAGGAGAACTTCACCCACATCTTGTCGCTCGCTTGCACGCGAATGACTTCCGGCAAGCTGAAGACGGCGTTGTTCATGGCATCGTCCCCCACGATGCCGGGCGCGCTGGCTGTGCCAGCGAATTCCCGCTGTGCATCGAACCCGTTGCTCAGGTAGCTCGACGGCACGCCGCCCAGCAGGGTGCTGGTCACATCGTCGACAACGATTTGCCCACATGCGGAAACGCTGCCGCCAAGGCGGGCGCTGGACGTAGAGCCCGCGAAGCACTGGTTGAATGCGGCTTGCAAGCCGGCCAGATCGGTGGCCGTCGGCAGGTTGGAAACAGGCGCGCCGCCGATGGTCGCAACGCTCGGCAAGCTGGCCTTGTCACTCGGCTGCGGGGCAACGCCCGGGGCCAGTTGGAGCTGCGCCGGGGTATCGCTCGATGCGCCTGCAATGGAACTGATCTGCACGCTGCCATCTGGCAATACGTTCACCTTCACTTGGTCGAGCAGGCGGTCCAGCCCCGGCGCGCCGGCTGTGAGCGGGCCCGAGATCAAATCCGCCCCGGTGTTGCCCGTGGCGGCCAGCAGGTCTGCCAGCGCGGCCGAGTACGCGGCCACCGTGCTGGAGACGGTCTGCGCCGTCACCTTGCTTTGCAGCAGGCCCGTGTTGCCGAGCAGCTTGGTTGGGGTGTCACCGACGATGGTCGCGGCAATGGCGTTGGTGATCGGGGTGATGTTGATCGTTTGGGTGCCGGCGTTGGCCGACAGCGCGATCAACGTGGCTTGCGAGTCGGCCACGTTGCCCGAGGCGGAGAGCACAAACGGTGCAGTGAGGCCCGTGACCGTGCATTGGAAGGCCCCCGTGGTGGCATCGGCCGGGCAATTGACCGATTGGCCGTTGGCGTCCATCAGCGTGACGGTTGCGCCTTGCATGGCCGCACCGGTGGCCGCTACACCGCTGACCGTCTGCGCCTGTGGTGTTGAGGTGCCGGGCGATGTGCTGCTGCCGGAATCGCCGCCGCCGCATGCCGAGAGGGCAAGCGTGGTCAGTGCAAGTGCAATGGGGGTGAGCTTCATGATGTCCTCCGCTGGTTTGACGAACGCGCCGTGTTTTGGGTGGCGTCTTCTGTGCGGAGATTCTCGTGAGGTCTCTTGCCGTCGGCATCCTTCATTTGGTGGAAAAACACACCAAACGTAGGATGCCCGCCGGCCAACGCCCATGTTACGTTGGCATGCACAACATGCCCGGCGCCGACCACCAAGGCGAGCGTGACGGGCGGCAGGGCCAGGCAGCCATTCTTCCGGGGGGAAGCATGCTCAAAGAGCAACTGATTGGGGACTTGTACGAAGCGGCAGTGACACAGGATGGTTTCCTGGAGGTGTTCCGCAACGTCACTGAGGCATTGGGTGCCAACGTGTTTCACATGTTCAGTTGGGATGCCGCTCGCAATGCGCCCCATCTTTCGACTTACTCCCCGGGGAGGGGGTGGGACGAGGTGATCGCGCTCTACGATCAGTACTACGGTGCGCTCGACCCACGCCGCGAGCATGTGGAACGCGCCGCGCTGGGTGAATTTGCGTTTTGCCAGGACTATGTGTCCGACGCCTACGTCGAGCGCAGCGAGTTTTATCAGGACTACCAGCTACCGGCGGGTTTCCGCTACCTGATGGGCGTGCGCCTTGCACGCCCCGGCGGCAGCGATATTTTGCTCGGCATGCTGCGATCCAGCGGGCGGACGCCTTTTTCAGCAGAAGAGCGCGCCACGGCTGCCAGCATGACCGGCCACCTGCAGCGCACGATCAACCTTTGGCAAGATACGCGCGTGCTCCATCGCGACGCGGCGCTCGGTACGGAGCTGATGGAGCAGCTCGGCTTGGCGGTATTCGCACTCGGGCGTGATCAGCGGGTGCTCTTCGCCAACGCCCAGGCTGAGGCGCTCTTGCGTGCGTCGACCTGTCTGCGGCTCGAACACGGCCGCCTGCATGCCACGTTTGCCGCGGACGACGATGGCTTGCAGGCGGCGCTGTCGCGTGTGGCGAAATCCCGCAAGGGGGAGAGTTTTGCCGTACGCCCCGCACTGGGGGCCGCGCATGAACTCTTCCTCGGCATCTCGCTCTTGCCCACCAATGCGGCTCATGCCGCGTTTGGCGACGCGGCCATGATGGTCACCGTGCGCCGTCGCGGCGGTGCCAGCCCGGTCACAGCGGTTCAACTGCGGCAGGCGTTTGGTTTGTCGGCGGCAGAAGCCGCAGTGGCGGAGGCGTTGATCATAGGGCGCTCCCCCGACGAATACGCTGACAGTGCGGGCGTTGCCGTGTCGACTGTGCGCACGCAGTTGCGCTCGATCTACGAGAAGACCGCCTCGCGCTCGCAAGCCGAAGCGGTGGGCGCGATGCTGTGGGTGTTGTCGCAGAACAAGCCGGTGGCGCAGCAATAGCGGGCGCGTTTTAACTGGCCGCCTGAGCGACGCGTGTGTTGCTATCGAAGGTTTGTGGCTGAAGCCATGTTCGTACCACCTGTGCCATCGCGTCACCCAGCGCGAGGTGTTGGTCCGCATCCAGGTGGATGCCGTCGATACGGCTGGCGCTGGTGACGGTGTTTGCGTCAAACACGGCGCAGCCCAATGCATCCGCCACTGCCTGATACGCCTGGGCAAGGCCTTCGGCCTTGGCGGGTGCACCGGCAAACTTGGCAGCCATGGCCCCTGCCGGCATGCGAATGGCAGGCGGTACCACGATCAGTACGGCAGGGGCAGGCATGCCGGGTTCGATGGGCGCGGCGTTGATGGCCTCGACCAGTCTGGCAACGCCTTGCGCGGCATCGCGCGCGTCGTGGTCAAACATCGCCTGAAAGTCATTGCTGCCCAGCATCAGGATCACGAGGGCCAGTGGCGAATGGGCTTCGATGCGCTGGGCCAGGCCCTGCAGGCCGTTGCGTCCGGGGCGCGCCGGATCGTCCAGTACGGTGGTGCGCCCGTTGAGGCAGTCTTCTATCACACGCACGGCGTAGCCTTGTGCATGCAGCGCGGCCTCCATCACGCCAGCCCAGCGCTCCGCAAACGGCAGGCGCTGCCTCGTGCCCGGGACAATGCCCCAGGACAGCGAATCAGAATAGAGCAGGACCTGCTGCATGCGTGCGTGGATTACGAGAAGACCGGGCGAAAGAAGCTGCGCTCGTAGCTGACGATGCAGCCGGTTTCCTCTGCATATTGGAAGGCGGCGATGCAGGCGGGGTCGTGTTTCGACTGTTCCCGATAGACCTCGTATGCCGCCAGGCTGGGGAACGAGAACAATGCCAGCGCGACGTTGTTTGCGCCTTCGGATGGCAGAAAGTAGCCGTGGTGCTGGCCGCCAAATTTTTCGACCAGCGGAATCCACATCTTGCCGTAGGTCTCGAACTCAACCAGCCGGGCCGGATTGATGATGTAGCGGAGGTAGCAGGTGATCATGGCGCGTACGGGCAGGGGTAGGAAGGCTGTGAGCCTAAATGCCTGCCCGCCGCGTCGTCAATGTCGGTTATTCAGTAATACCGCAGCTCCGTCGCCTTGCCGTGGAACACCTTGTACGAGTAGACGGTGTACGCCACGATGGTCGGCAGCACGATCGCCACGCCCACCAGCATGAACTCGAGCGACTCCGGCGCGCTGGCAGCTTGCCAGATGTCGAGCCGGTCCACCACCAGGTACGGGAACAGGCTGTAGGCCAAGCCGTTGAAGGCCAGCAGGAAGATGGCGCCGGTGCCGACAAACGGTGCCCATACAAGGTGCTCGTCACCCTTGGCAATCTGCTGGGGCAGGCGGCGCAGCACCCAGTCGATCAGGCCAAACAGCGCGATGGTGACCAGCGGCACGGGTGCCAGCAGGATCATGTTCGGCAACGCAAACCACTTGTCGAACACACGCGTGCTGACCCACGGTGTGGCCAGCGATACCGCTGCCACGCCCAGCGCCGTGAACCACAGGCTGCCGCGCGCCCACTGCACCGCGCGCAACTGCAGCGCGCCTTCTGTTTTCATGATCAGCCACGTGGCGCCCAGCAGCAGGTAACCCGCGATCAGCCCCGCCGCCGTGCAGATCGCAAAGATGACGTTGGCCGCGTCGTATCGGAAGCCCGTGATGTAAAGGCCCAGCATCAAGCCCTGTGACGCTGTGGCAATGACGGAGCCTGCATAGAACGCGCGGTTCCACCACGGCTTGTGGTGCGCGCGCGCCTTGACGCGAAAGTCGAACGCCACACCGCGGAGGATCAGCCCGAACAGCATCAGCGCGACGGGCAGGTACAGCGCCCCGAGGATCTCGCCGTGCGCGGCCGGAAACGCCACCAGCAGCAGGCCGACACCGAGCACGAGCCACGTTTCGTTGGCGTCCCAGAACGGGCCGATGGAGGCAATCATCGTGTCTTTCTCGGCGTCATCCGCGCGGCGCAGCAGAATGCCGACGCCCAGGTCGTAGCCGTCCAGCACCACGTAGGCGAGCACGGCAATGCCCATCAGGGCCATGAACACCACCGGCAGCCAGCCAGCGGGTTGGGTGAGGTCAGGAATGGCGTTCATGCGGGGCTCGCTGCGGAAAGTTGCGGGGCGTGTGTGCCGGGGATGTCGGCGTCGGTCGGGTCAATGGCGCCGCCGGCCTTGCGGGCCAGGTAGAACACCACGCCGACATACGAGGCGATCAGGAAGGCGTACAGCGCGAGATACATCGCCAGCGTGCTGCCGATCATCTGGGCGGGCACGGTGGAGGCGGCTTGCGCGGTGGTCAGCACGCCGTAGACCAGCCACGGTTGTCGGCCGATTTCCGTGACATACCAGCCGGCGACTACGGCCACCCAGCCGGAGAACGTCATGGCGACCAGCGTGCGGGCCAGCCAGTTTGGCACTTCGCCATGACGACGCAGGCGCCAAACGCTGAACCACGACACCGCCAGCATCAGCAGCCCCACGCCCACCATCAGGCGGAAGGCGAAGAACACCGGCAGCACGGGCGGATGCTTGTCGAACTGATCCAAGCCCTTCACTTCGCCATCGAGCGAGTGCGTGAGGTACAGCGAGGCCAGCTTGGGCACGGCAATCTCGAAGCGGTTGCTGCGCGTGGCGGCATCGGGGATGCCGAACAGCACGGCAGGCACGCCGCGCTCGGTCTGCCAGATGCCTTCCATGGCGGCCAGCTTGGCCGGCTGGTGCTCCAGCACGTTCAGGCCGTGCGCATCGCCGGCAACGATCTGCAGCGGGATCAACATGGCCGCCAGCACCACGCCGGTCTTGAGCGTGGCGCGCACATCGGCGCCACGGTCGTTACGCAGCCAGCGGTAGGCCGACAGCCCCGCCAGCAGGAAGGCCACCGTCAGCCCGGAGGCCAACAGCATGTGCGTAAAGCGATAGGGGAACGACGGGTTGAAGATGATCGCCAGCCAGCTTGCCGGATGTGCGCGGCCATCGATCATCACGTAGCCGGCGGGCGTCTGCATCCACGAGTTGAGCGCGATGATCCAGAACACCGAAATGGTCGTACCCAGCGCCACCAGGAACGTCGCGAATGTATGGATGCGCTGGCTCACGCGGCCCGTGCCGAACAGCATGATGCCGAGGAAGCTGGCCTCCAGAAAGAAGGCGGTCAGCACCTCATACGCCAGCAGCGGCCCGGCGATGTTGCCGACGGTATTCATATAGCCCGGCCAGTTGGTGCCGAACTGAAAGCTCATCGTCACGCCGGACACCACGCCCAGCGCAAAGGTGAGTGCGAAGACTTTTACCCACAGCCGGTACGCGGCCATCCAGGCTTCATCACCCGTTTTGCGATAGCGCAGCTTGAAGAACAGCAGCACCCACGCGAGCGCGATGCTGATGGTGGGAAAGAGGATGTGGAAGGTGATGTTGGCGCCAAACTGAATGCGCGCCAGTACAACAGGATCAAGCGACATGATGTTTCTCGGGGCGGACTACTTCGATTTGCCGCCAACAACGACGGCAAGTTTGTTTTTCATTTCCAGCAGCTTGTGCACCTTGGCGCCCATCTTCATGAGCTGCTGCAAGGACTCGGCATCCAGCTTCTGCACGTCGTCAAACCAGTTGGTCATGAGCGTGATGAGCTGATACATCTCTTTCATGCGCGCCTGGGCGTGGCGGTCATCCGGGTCGGTGGGGGATTCGAGCATCACATCGCGCAGCAACGTGAGCGTGGGGTCGATCTCGCGCTTGCGGCGTTCTTCAGCCAGCGTGCGGAAGATGGTCCAGATGTCGTCGGGGGCAGAGAAGTACTCGCGCCGATCGCCCGGCTTGTGCGACAGGCGCACCAGCTTCCACGATTCCAGCTCCTTCAGCCCGATGCTTACGTTCGAGCGTGAGAAACCCAATGCCTCGGCAATCTCGTCCGCGTTGATCGGCTCGCGGGCCGCGTAGAGCAGGGCGTAGATCTGCCCGACTGTGCGGTTGATGCCCCAGCGGCTGCCCATTTCGCCGAAATGCAAGACGAAGCGCTGTTTCAAGGGGGAGAGTTGCATCGTTTTGATCTTTCTCAAATTTCAGGAATTTGTGAAAGTTTAGAGCGCGAAAGTGAGGTTTGCGATGTGGCGTGCTGTCGCGGGCGCGACTTGCGGTGGCTGTGGCGCTAGGCGACCAGCGTTGTGATTTTTTCTCACATGCAAACGTGTGGGAACTAGTGGATGACCTCAGTTTCGGGTTGGGCGCAAAAAAATTAACGCAAATGAGGGATTAACCGATTTTTCGGTTTGAGATAACCGCCTGCGAATCCCAATGCAGATGAGGTAGATGCCTGGTGAATTCTCTTTTGCGTAGCCAGTTACGGCAGATAAAAATCATTTTCAGCACGCAGTATCTGCTCCGGCAGTTTTATCGGCTGTTCTGTCTACACCCCGCAAAAAAAGGGTTATCTCCCCCTTAATAAATCCGGTTCTCTGCCGAAAACCCGGTTGCTAACCAGAATCATCAAAGGAGACCTCCCCATGCGTGTCAATGAACCTGTTACCCAGCGTGAATACGAGTTCCCGGACAACGCCACGCTTATGTCGACGACCGACACCCAGAGCTACATTGCCTATGCCAATGCGGCGTTTGTGGAGGTGAGTGGTTTTTCGCGTGAAGAGATCGAAGGCAAGGCGCACAACATCGTGCGCCACCCCGACATGCCGCCCGAGGCATTTGCCGATATGTGGGCCACGCTCAAGGCGGGTCAGCCTTGGACGGCGCTGGTCAAGAACCGCCGCAAGAATGGCGACCATTATTGGGTGCGGGCCAATGCCACGCCGGTGGTGCGCAATGGCCGGACCAGCGGCTATATGTCGGTGCGCACCAAGCCGTCGCGCGAAGAAATCGCGGCGGCCGAGGCGCTCTATAAAGATTTCCGTACCGGCCAGGCGGGCAGCCGCAAGTTCCACAAGGGCTTGATTGTGCGGACGGGGTTGATGGCCTGGCGCTCGGTGTTCCAGGTGATGCCCGTGCGCTGGCGCATTCGGCTCACGTTCCTCACGTTGCTGCCGACGCTGCTGGCAGCGGCGTGGGCGTTCGGCTTGTCTGGCACGGCGCTCGGCGGTTTTGCCGTGGCGTTGCTGGCGGCGCTGACGCTCGGCTCTTGGTCATTGAAGGTGCAGATCGCCACACCGCTTGAAAAGCTGCAGGAGCACGCCCTGAGCGTGGCTTCTGGCGAGAGCCGCAAAGTCGCCATCGCCGACCGTGTGGACGAGATCGGCATGACGCTGCGCTCCATCAGCCAGCTCGGGCTGATGTTCCGTTGGCTGATCGACGATGTGGCTGAGCAGGTGGTCAACGTGCAATCGGCCAGCCAGGAAATCGCCAAGGGCAACGGTGACATCAACATGCGCACCGAGCAGGCCGCTGCTAGCCTGGAAGAAACGTCGAGCTCGATGACGCAGATGACCGCCACGGTGGCCAGCAACGCGGAGACGGCGGGGCAAGCCAACACGCTGTCGAGCGCGGCCACCCAGGCGGCCGTCAACGGCGGCCGTGCCATGGAGCAGGTGGTGACCACCATGAGCGCGATCACGCAAAGCGCCAAGCAGATCGCCGACATCATCGGCGTGATCGACAGCATTGCCTTCCAGACCAACATCCTCGCGCTCAATGCGGCGGTGGAAGCTGCGCGTGCCGGCGAGCAGGGGCGCGGCTTTGCGGTGGTGGCGGGTGAGGTGCGTGCGCTTGCGCAGCGCAGCGCTGGCGCGGCCAAGGAGATCAAGGAGCTGATCGGCACCAGCGTCGATAAGGTCGAGTCGGGCTCGCGGCTGGTGGACGATGCCGGCAAGACCATGGACGACATCGTTGATCAGGTCAAAAAGGTGTCGGCCATGATCGCCGACATCAGCCTGGCGACGGCGCAGCAGACCGATGGCATCACGCAGGTCAGCCAGGCCGTTAACCATCTGGACCAAGTGACGCAGGAAAACGCCACGCTGGTCGGGCAGAGTGCGGCCGCGGCCGAAGGTTTGCGCATTCAGGCAACGCGCCTGGTGGAGGCGGTGAACGTGTTCCGTTAAGCCCGCTGCAATTGCAAAAACCGCGTGAGCGTCACATGGCGATTGTGCTGTCTTCGCCTACTATGCCTGTGCAGCAAGACCTTCAAAACACACGTTCACGGGAGCATGGACATGGCCTCACACGGTTTGATTGCATGGCTGATCATCGGCGCGGTAGCTGGTTGGCTGGCCGGCATCTTGGTCAAGGGCGGCGGTTTCGGCATCTTTGTCGACATCGTGGTCGGTATCGTCGGCGCGTTCATCGGCGGCTGGCTTGCCGGCGTGCTGCACATTTCGCTGGGCAGTGGGTGGATCGGCTCGATCATCACGGCGGTGATCGGTGCGGTGATCCTGCTGTTCATCATCCGGCTCATCAAACGCGCTTAGGACGGGCCAGTACAGCGCAATACGGCGGTGGATGGCGCTGTCATCCAACCGCCGGATTTCCACGCGCATTCCATCATCTAGACTGGTTGCATCAGGACAGCCGCGTCGCGCCACAAGCGTCGGCGCGGCCGGTACACGCCATACCCGCGAGGCCACCATGTCTGATCAGCTCACCGCGCCGCAAGCCCTTTACGAAGGGTTCGAGATTCACGTTACGCCGTCCCCCACGTCCGCCAACCCAGCCCGCTACACCTACACCGGTTACGTGTGCCACCCCGGCGCCGATCCCCACCAGCCGGGTCATACCGTGCCTTTTCATGCCGATGGCGACGACAGCTTCCGCAGCGCTGAGGAAGCCATGGAAGAGGCCATGCATGTGGCGCGCAGTATCGTCGACGGCACCCATCCGGACCTGTCCGTGCTGTCGATCGTGACGCACGGCTACTGAAGCCGCAACGCCTGTTCAGGTAGTTGCTGGTCGACCGCCACCGGTGATGTGGCGGTCGCCTTCGTACGGCCGCCTACGCATTTGCTGTGCCGCACCAACCCGATTCGCATCTGCACCGAAACCGTGCCACGCAACGCTCGTGCATGAGGCATGGGCGTTGTGCGCCGGCGTCGCTTTCTGACGCAAACCGCGATAGATCAACGCTTTCCACGCTTGGCATGCCTGTTGCATAGACCCATTGCGCGGATCAACGGCGATTCGTGCTCTTCGTGGTGATGGCCCTGGTGCTCAGGGCTCTTGGACAACGGCGTCCCAGAACCTGGCTCAGTGCCCGGTTCTCGGACGCCTTTCTTTTTTTGGAAGCGAGATTCGATATGACCGCCAACGCCACTCGGGCCACCCGAATCGATCTGTTCAGCCTGCGTACGCCGCAGATGCGCGCCTTTCACCTGACGTGGCTGGCGTTCTTCGTCTGCTTCTATGCGTGGTTCGCCTGCGCGCCGCTCATGCCCTTGCTCAAGGGCGAGTTCCACCTCACGCCCGGGCAGATCGCCAACATCAACATCGCCGCTGTGGCGGTGACGATTCTCGTGCGCTTGATTGTTGGCCCGCTGTGCGATCGCTTTGGCCCGCGCAAGACCTATACCGGGTTGCTGGTGCTGGGCGCCATCCCTGTGCTGGGTGTGGCACTGGCGCAGAGCTACGAGGCCTTCCTGTTCTTCCGTCTGGCGATTGGTGCGATTGGCGCGAGTTTCGTCATCACGCAGTACCACACGTCGGTCATGTTCGCGCCCAATGTGGTGGGCACTGCCAACGCCGCAGCAGCAGGCTGGGGCAATGCCGGCGGTGGCGTGGCGCAGGGCACGATGCCGTTGCTGCTGACCGCCATCGTGATGCTGGGCGTGACGCAGAGCATGGGCTGGCGCCTAGCCATGGTGGTGCCGGGCGTGGCGATGCTGATCGTCGCAGCACTCTACTGGCGCTATACGCAGGACTGCCCCGAAGGCAACTTCAGCGACCTGCGCGCCGCTGGCAAGACCATCGACGGCGGCAAGAAGGGGGGCTGGGGCAGCTTCGTCACCGCTGCTGGCAACTACCGCGTGTGGCTGCTGTTCGTCACCTACGGCGCGTGCTTTGGCGTGGAGATCTTCATCCACAACATAGCCGCCACTTACTACGTTGACCACTTCGGCCTGTCGCTGTCGGCGGCGGGCATGGCCGCGGCGAGCTTCGGGCTGCTGGCGCTGTTTGCCCGTGCGCTGGGCGGCATTGTGTCGGATCGCGTGGCCGCCAAGCGCGGGCTCGACGCCCGTACCCAGCTGCTGTGCGTGCTGATGCTGGGCGAGGGCCTGGGCCTGTTCGGTTTTGCCCATGCCGGCAGCGTGACGGTGGCGGTGGTGGCCATGCTAGGTTTCGGCCTGTTCACCCACATGGCCTGCGGTGCCACGTATGCGCTGGTGCCCTTCATCGACCGCCGCGCGCTCGGTGGCGTGGCCGGCATCATCGGGGCGGGCGGCAACGCTGGCGCGGTGGCCGCGGGCTTCCTGCTCAAGGGCATGGCCGACACGCAGGCCACGCTGTCCATCCTCGGCGTGCTGGTGGCGCTGTCCGCCATCTGCGCCATTGCCGTGCGCTTTTCGGCAGAACATAAGGCGCGTGAACAAGCGCTGTACGACAACACGCTGGCCGCTGCTGGCGGCGCCTGAGGAGAACATCACCATGACCATGAAGATCGTCGTCATCGGCCACGGAATGGTGGGCCACAAGTTTCTGGAAAGCCTGCTGCACGTGCCGGGCCACGACCTGCGCGTGACGGTGCTGTGCGAAGAAGCGCGCCCTGCGTACGACCGCGTGCACCTGTCGGAATTCTTCGCTGGCAAGACGGCGGAAGACCTGTCGCTCGTCACGCCCGGCTTCTTCGACCGTGATGACGTGGTGCTCAAGCTCAACGCGCGCGCCACCGCCATCGACATCACCGCCAAAACGGTGACGGCCTCCACCGGCGAGGTGCTGCCGTACGACAAGCTGGTGATCGCCTCCGGCTCGTCGCCGTTCGTGCCGCCCGTGCCGGGCAAGGACCGCAAGGACTGCTTCGTCTACCGCACCATCGAAGACCTGGAAGCGATGGCCGAGTGCGGCCAGCGCGCCAAGACCGGCGTGGTCATCGGCGGCGGCCTGCTTGGCCTGGAATGCGCCAAGGCCCTGCGCGACATGAACCTGCAAACGCACGTGGTTGAGTTTGCCGGCCGCCTGATGGCCATGCAGGTGGACGACGGCGGCGGCCGCATGCTGCGCCGGAAGATCGAAGACCTGGGCGTGACGGTCCACACGCAAAAGAACACCGTGGAGATCGTCGATGGCGAAGCGGGCACGCACCGCCTGAACTTTGCCGATGGCACGCATCTGGACGCCGACATGGTGGTCTTTTCCGCCGGTATCCGCCCGCGTGATGAACTGGCGCGCGCCTGCGGCCTGGAGGTGGGTGAGCGCGGCGGTATCGTGATCGACTCCGAGTGCCGCACCTCCGCGCCAGACGTGTACGCCATTGGCGAATGCGCCCTGTGGGGCGGCAAGGTGTACGGCCTGGTCGCGCCGGGTTATGAGATGGCGCGCATCACCGCCAAGCAGATCCTGGCCGCTGATGATGCGACCGAGTTCAGCGGTGCCGACATGAGCACCAAGCTCAAGCTGATGGGCGTGGACGTCGCCAGCCTGGGCGATGCGCAGGGCACGACGCCTGGCAGCCGCAGCGTGCAGTTTGTCGATGAGCGCAAGCAGATCTACAAGAAGCTGGTGCTGTCTTCCGACGGCAAGTACTTGCTGGGTGGCGTGCTCGTGGGCGACGCGGCCGAATACGGCACGCTGCTGCAGATGATGCTCAACCGCATCGAGTTGCCCGAGGCCCCGGAATTCCTGATCCTGCCGCAGGCCGATGGCAATGCCCGCCCGGCATTGGGTGTGGATGCGCTGCCCGACAGCGCACAGATCTGCTCGTGCAACGACGTGTCGAAGGGCGCGCTGTGCCAGGCGGTGTGCGGCGGCGCTACCACCGTGGGTGCGTTGAAGGATGCAACCAAGGCCGGCACATCCTGCGGCGGCTGCGTGCCGCTGATGACGCAGGTGATGAAGGCGGAGATGAAGAAGCAGGGCCTGGCCGTCAACAACCACCTCTGCGAGCACTTCCCGTATTCGCGCCAGGAGCTGTATCACCTGGTGCGCGTGGGTCGCATCGAGTCGTTCGAGGCGCTGCTGCAAGCGCACGGCCACGGCATGGGTTGTGACATCTGCAAGCCGGCGGTGGCGAGCATTCTCGCTTCGTGCTGGAACGATTTCGTGCTCAAGAAGGAGCACGCCAGCCTGCAGGATTCCAACGACTACTTCCTCGCCAACATCCAGAAGGACGGCACGTATTCCGTGGTGCCACGCATGCCGGGCGGCGAGGTGACGGCGGACGGCCTGATCGCCGTGGGCCAGGTCGCCAAGAAGTACGGCCTGTACACCAAGATCACCGGCGGCCAGCGCGTGGACCTGTTCGGCGCGCGCTTGGAGCAACTGCCGCTGATCTGGGAAGAGTTGATCGCAGCCGGCTTCGAGTCGGGTCATGCGTATGGCAAATCGCTGCGCACGGTGAAGTCGTGCGTGGGCTCCACGTGGTGCCGCTATGGCGTGGGCGATTCGGTCGGTTTTGCGATTGCGCTGGAGAACCGCTACAAGGGCCTGCGTTCACCGCACAAGCTGAAGTTTGGCGTGTCGGGCTGTACGCGTGAATGCGCAGAGGCACAAGGTAAGGACGTCGGCATCATCGCCACGGAGAAGGGCTGGAACCTGTACGTGTGCGGCAACGGCGGCATGAAGCCCCGTCATGCCGAACTGTTGGCGGCGGACCTCGATCAAGAAACGCTCATCAAATACGTCGATCGCTTCCTGATGTTCTACGTGCGCACGGCCGACCGCCTGCAACGCACCAGCACGTGGCGCGACAACCTCGAAGGCGGCCTCGACTACCTGAAGGACGTGGTCGTCAACGACAAGCTGGGCATCGTAGCCGAACTGGAAGCCGAGATGCAGCACGTGGTCGATACCTACCAGGACGAATGGAAGACCGCAGTGACCAACCCCGAGGTGCGCAAGCGCTTCCGCCACTTCGTCAACAGCGATGCGAAGGATGTGAACGTCGTCTTCGTTGAGGCGCGCGGGCAGATCCGCCCGGCCACGGTGGACGAACGTAGCAAGACGCGCCCAGTGCGCATTCCCGTTGTCGCTGAAGCCGCTTGATAGAGGAGCCATCATGCAAGCATCCCGCTGGACCCCTGTTTGCTCGCTGGACGACATCGTGCCCAACACCGGCGTGTGCGCGCTGGTGGATGGCGAGCAAGTCGCCGTGTTTCACGTCGCGGGCCGCGCACCGCAAGCCGTCTACGCCATCGGCAACTACGACCCGAACTCCGATGCGGCTGTGCTTTCGCGCGGGCTGGTCGGAAACTTGGGCGAACGCATCGTTGTCGCCTCGCCGATCTACAAGCAGCACTTTGATCTGGCGACAGGCGAATGCCTAGAAGCGCCGGCCAACTCGGTGCACGCCTACGCCACCAAGGTGGAAAACGGCACCGTGTGGGTGGGGGTGTAACGATGACGTCCGCGCGCCCCAAGCTCATCGTCATCGGCAACGGCATGGCCGGCATGCGCACGGTCGAAGAGCTGCTCAAGCTGGCGCCGGAGCTGTACGACATCACCGTGTTTGGCGAAGAGCCGCACGGCAACTACAACCGTATCTTGCTGTCCCCCGTACTGGCGGGAGAGAAGCAGGTCGACGACATCATGCTCAACACGCGTGAGTGGTATGCGCAGAACCACATCACGCTGCACGCGGGCGACCCGGTGGTGAGCATCGACCGCCCGCGCCGCACGCTGCGCTCGCGCGACGGCGTGGAAATGCAGTACGACCGCCTGCTGATCGCCACCGGCTCACGGCCGTTCATCCTGCCGGTGCCGGGGCATCTGCTGCCGGGTGTGATCGCCTTCCGCGATATTCAAGACGTGGAGACGATGCTGGAGGCGGCACGCAACCATCGGCATGCGGTGGTGATCGGCGGCGGCCTGCTCGGGCTGGAGGCCGCCAACGGCCTGATGCGCCAGGGCATGGACGTGACCGTGGTCCACCTACCCGACACGCTGATGGAGCGCCAGCTCGACAAGCCCGCTGCGCAGTTGCTGCAGAAAGCGCTGGAGGCCAAGGGCCTGCGCTTCCTGCTTGGTGCGCATACGGCGGAGCTGCTAGGCACCGACCGCGTGACCGCCGTGCGCTTCAAAGACGGCACGCAGGTCCCCGCCGACCTCGTCGTCATGACAGCCGGCGTGCGCCCGAACATTGAACTCGCCAAATCCGCCGGCCTGCATTGCGAACGCGCCATCATCGTCGACGATACGCTGCAGACCTACGACCCGCGCATCTACGCCGTGGGCGAATGCGTGCAGCACCGTAGCGCCACCTTCGGCCTGGTCGCGCCCATCTGGGAACAGGCCCGCGTATGCGCCGCGCACTTGGCAGGCGCAGGCCATCGCCGCTACATCCAGCAAGCCACAGCGACCAAGCTGAAGGTCACGGGCGTGGACTTGTATTCGGCGGGCGACTTCATCGGCGGGGAGGGCACCGAAGACATCGTGCTGCGCGACCCGCGCCGCGGCGTCTACAAGCGCTTGGTGCTGAAGGAAGACCGCGTTGTCGGCGCAGTGCTGTACGGCGACGTGGCTGATGGCCCGTGGTACTTCGACCTGATCCAGCGTCAGACCCCCATCACGCCAATCCGCCAGCGCTTGTTGTTCGGCCGTGCATTGTGCGAAGCGGAGGCCGCCTAAGCGTGCCTTGGCGCCAACACATGCAGTCCGCCGGTTTGGCCGTACCTTGCCCTATGCGGCGCCTTGAATTTCTGTTGCAAGGAGGAAAAAGAAAGGGGAACTGTCTGAGCGAAGCGAGTTTTCCCCTTTCCCTCCTTGCGACATAAATTCAAGGGGAAGTCGCCGCATCGGGCGCGCCTTTCTTTGCTTACTTTCTTTGGCAAGACAAAGAAAGTGAGTCAGCCCCGGCAGGGGATGAAACAAGGGATGCACCAAAAACGCAAAGCAATACAGAGATGACGATGACAACCATCCCTATCCACCCAGCCACCGACGCGGTGCGTACCACCTGCCCGTACTGCGGCGTCGGATGCGGCGTGCTGGCGACCCCACAGGCGGATGGCAGCGTCGACATCAAAGGCGACCCCACCCACCCAGCCAACGCAGGGCGCCTATGCGTAAAAGGCTCCGCACTAGGCGAAACCATCAGCCTGGACGGCCGCCTACTGCACCCCGCCATGCGCGAGCGCTCGCACGACATAGATGCCAAGCCCGCACCATTGCACCGCGTCTCCTGGGACACCGCCCTCAACACCGTCGCCCAAGGCTTCCACCGCATCATCGACGAACACGGCCCCGACGCCGTCGCACTCTACGTGTCCGGCCAGTTGCTCACCGAGGACTACTACGTCGCCAACAAGCTGATGAAAGGCTTCATCGGCACCGCCAACATCGACACCAACTCACGCCTCTGCATGTCGTCCGCCGTGGCCGGGCACAAGCGCGCCTTTGGCGAAGACCTCGTACCCGTCTGCTACGACGATCTGGAGCAGGCAGACCTGATCGTGCTGGTGGGATCGAACACCGCGTGGTGCCACCCGATCCTCTTCCAGCGCATCGTGCGCGCCAAAGAAGTGCGACCGGAGATGAAGGTGGTCGTGGTCGACCCACGCCACACCGCCACGTGCGAACTGGCCGACCTACACCTGCCCATCAAGCCCGGCACCGACGTGTGGCTGTTTAACGGCCTGCTGTCATTTCTGTCGCGGCGCGGCGTGGTGGACCGCAACTTCGTCACCCTGCATACCAACGGCCCAGACGCCGCCCTCGCAGCCGCAGGCACCGAGAGCGAAGACGTCGAAGCCGTGGCCAAGGCCTGCAAGCTCAAGCTGGATGACTTGCTCACGTTCTACAGCTGGTTTGCCAACACAGAACGGACCATCACAGCGTTCTCGATGGGCGTCAATCAATCCAGCGCAGGCACGGACAAGGTCAACAGCATCATCAACTGCCATCTGCTCACGGGCCGCATCGGCCGTGCGGGCATGGGGCCGTTCTCCATCACCGGCCAACCGAATGCGATGGGCGGACGCGAGGTGGGCGGGCTCGCCAACATGCTGGCCGCGCACATGGAGCTGAACGAGCCATCGCATCGTGAGCTGGTGCAGACGTTCTGGAACGCACCGCGCATGGCAGACAAGGCGGGCCTCAAGGCGGTCGACCTGTTCCAGGCGATTGAAGACGGGCGCGTGAAAGCCGTGTGGATCATCGGCACCAACCCCGTGGTCAGCTTGCCCGATGCCGATCAGGCGCGCCGCGCGCTGGCCAAGTGCGAACTGGTGGTCGCCACCGACATCGTGGAAGCCACCGACACCACCGTGCTGGCCGACATCCTGCTGCCCGCGCTCGGCTGGGGCGAGAAGGACGGCACGGTCACGAACTCCGAGCGCCGCATCTCACGCCAGCGCGCCTTCCTGCCGCCACCCGGCGAGGCCCGTGCCGACTGGGACATCCTCGCCGATGTGGCCCGCCGCATGGGCTACGACGGTTTCGACTTCAAGAGCCCGCGCGACGTGTTTGACGAGCACGCACGCCTGTCGGCCTATGCGAACGATGCAGGTGGTGTCCGCCGTGCCTTCCACCTTGGCGGCCTGACCGGGCTCGACGCAGATGCGTACGACAGCATGGCGCCAACGCAATGGCCGGTCACGCTTTCCGGCACGAGCGAGGCGCGTCTCTTCCGCGATGGCCGTTTCGCTCACGCCGATGGCCGTGCGCGCTTTGTGCCCACGGTTGCGCGTGCCCCCGCGCACAAGACGGGTGGCGAATACCCCCTCGTCCTCAACACCGGCCGCGTGCGCGACCAGTGGCACACCATGACGCGCACCGGCCGCGCGCCCAAGCTGGCGGATCACGTGCCCGAGCCGTTTGTCGATCTGCACCCGCACGATGCGCTGCTGGCCGGCGTGCGCGAGGGCAACCTGGCACGCGTGTCGTCGCGCTGGGGCAGTGTGGTGGCGCGTGTGCGCATGACGGGCGGCATCGCGCGCGGCAGCGTGTTCGTGCCGATCCACTGGAACGGCCAGTTTGCCTCCGACGCGCGCGTGGGCGCCGTGGTCAACCCGGAGGTCGACCCTGTCTCCGGCGAGCCCGAGTTCAAGCACACGCCGGTGATGGTCGAGCCGTTTGACGTGGCGTGGCATGGCTTCGTGCTGTCGCGCCGCGCGCTGAATACCGACGACGCAACATGGTGGACGCGCATCCAGGGCAAGCAATTCGTGCGGTATGAACTGGCCGGTCGTCAGCAACTTGGCAACGTGCATGACTGGGCGCGCAAGCTGCTCGGCGTGGACGACCCGCATGCGGATTGGCTCGAATACGAAGACGCCACCGCACGCGTCTACCGCGCCGTGCATGTGGTGGATGACCGCATTGAAGCCTGTGTGTTTCTCTCGCCGCGGCCGGACTTGCCGTCGCGCAACTGGCTGGCAGGGTTGTTTGCGCAGCCACGTCTGGAAGACCTCGACCGCGCGGGTGTGCTGCTCGGCCAACCGGTGGAAGCCGGCGCCGATGTGGGCCCGACCGTGTGCTCGTGCTTTGGCGTCGGCCGCAACACTATCTGTGACGCTATCCGCACCCAGGGGTTGCAGTCCACGGGCGAGATCACGGTGTGTCTGAAGGCGGGCGGCAACTGCGGCTCTTGCGTGCCGGAGCTCAAGCGGTTGCTGGTGGAGGCACGGGTGCCGACGGAAGAGGCGGCGTGATGTCACGACACCAGACGGTACCGGACGGCGCAACGCCTTATCATGGCGCCTGGTCGCGTACCGGCTCCGTCCCCCATGCACAGTCAAACGATCCGATTTTTTCGCTCACGCATCCCCGCATTTGAGTGCGTCCCCGGCTGTCATGACTGCTGTGGCCCGGTGATGGCCTCCACGGAGGAGATGTCGAGGCTGCCAGTCAAAACCGATGCCGAGCACGAGGCGGCATTGGCCGAGCTGAGCTGCCCGCATCTGGGTGCCAAGGGCTGCACGGTGTATCTCGAGCGCCCATTGATCTGCCGCTTGTTTGGCACGACACCGAGGCTGGCCTGTCCGAACGGAAGGCGGCCGGATCAGATGATCGATCCGGACGTTGAGCAGCAGATTCAGCGCTTCTTTGTCGAAACGCGTCACGTACTGGTCTGAGAGCCGATCGCAAGTTCTGGCAAACGCGGGTGAACTGACCGACTGGCGGACGAGAGCGGAGTCAGCCAGTCGGATTGATGGCGAACGGCGCTGGCCCGCAGATATCGGGGGCGACGCAACCGGGGCGTTATCAGTCCCGATTGCGCCAGCCTCTGGTGGGTTTCAACAATGCCCTATCGGTAGTACGGAGAGAGGGTACGCAAGGGAAGATTATTTTCAGCTATCGCTGCGGCCCCTAGCCATGGCAAATAGGCGCTGTGTGGATCCGCAATAACTTTTATCTGCCTTCCGTCGGGAAAGAGTGCAGCCGTTTCTTTCTGCAGGCGGCTCGCCAAGCCAGGAAACTGCGTGCCTCCACCACTCAGAACGACGGTGGCGCCTGCCTTAAATGTATCCCCGCTCGCCAAGATCGCCTTCTGGATGATTTTTTGTATTGCGAGATCATCATCCTTTCCTAGGAACGCGGGCTGAAACAGCGCTTCGGGGCATCGAAAACGTTCATTGCCGAGCGTAATTATGTCGCCGTCGGGTTTTTCAAATGAGCGCTCTATTTGAGAGCTCGAAGCGGCTGTGGCCATTTCCTGGTTAAAATCCTGTGCCACGTAGCAGAGCGTTTCCTTGATTTTCTCTGGGAGTTTTCTATCAGATTGAGTCGTGAAGCTATATCCACGTTCGGTCAGAATTTTTAGAAGATAATCACTAAGGTCAAATCCGCCTATGCCCAAGATTTGTAGGTTATTGATGTCAACCTGATCATTAACCACGGGCGCGGCGTAAGATTCAAACGCTCCAATGTCCAGTACGATGCAGGGCGTGTAGCCCGCCGCGTATGAACTCAACAACGCATCCGGAAACAGCGCGCACTGAGCCGCTCCAAAGCGGTTCAGCAGTATGCGATCAACAATCGGCGCGTTTTCGGGTTTGGCGGAGGCCCGCTGGGTCACGATAATGTTGTATCCCTTTGGGTCGATTTTCAGCTGTGAAAAACAGTCGCCCCAGAGGTCTCCTAAGAGATTCTCATCAGTAATGGATGCGCCATTGAAGGGATAGGCTTGTCCCCAGTATGATTGGCCCTCGCTAAGGGTTGGGAGAATTGTGGGTTGATCACGGCGCCCGGTTTTGTATGCATAGGCGGGGCGGGTAAAATAGGGACTATCTTGGTTGGATAATCCGACTCTTATGTACGCGTGTCCATTATCAATAATAATGGTCGGGTTGGTGCTTGGCATATATCCTTCTCCTGGCATGGATGGTGGGGGACGACCAGACTGGAGGGGCGATGTGCATTGGCATGGCATGCAGTCTTCACACGATGACTTGGATGAGGGTTGCAAACAAAAACCAATTACCCGTGGCACCCCGCTTGCTACGCTCAGGCAATCTAGCAAAAAGCAAATCGTCGTGTGAGGCATGCTTGCGCAATGCGGTCGTATATTGCGCTGATGCGGCAATTGAATGGCGTATTATTGCG
Source organism: Ralstonia sp. (assembly GCA_039592975.1). GTDB lineage: Bacteria > Pseudomonadota > Gammaproteobacteria > Burkholderiales > Burkholderiaceae > Ralstonia. The sequence goes on from JBCNQE010000007.1 coordinate 125,466, forward strand.
GCCCGCTAGATTAGGGCGGTCAATCATGGTGAGATAACTCGCACTATGATTTAACTGCGAACTCGGTGGGTACTGCTGTGATGGGCACGACCGGGTGACGCCGTTGTCAGGGCTGCTGCGCTGCGCTGCGATCGCCGCCCGCCGGCAGAGGCGGTATTCCCCGGGGGCTCCGTCACAACGTCGCGTGATGGCGTCACATTGCGCACAGTGGGGAATTTTTGCCCGGGTGATATTGACGGCAAATTAAACCCGGATAGAATGCGTTCCTGTTGAAATTCGCAGCAGGAGCACATTCCCATGGATGCCGCAGCAATCCAAACCTGTACGGCCTTTGCCGCCACCCGCCGCTTGGCTGGCGGGCCCGTTCGCGATGTGGCCCGGGCCGTCAAGACCTATCTCGACGCACACCCCGAATCGCAGGTGCTCGTATTCGACAACGTAAGCGCCCAGCCCGTGGAATTCGACCTGCGCGGCACGGTGGACGAAGTGCTCGCGCGCCTGGACCGCACGCTGTCGCCCGCACCCGCCCCGGCCGATACGGAATGCCGTCCGCGCGGCCCTGGCCGGCCCAAGCTCGGCGTAATCGCCCGCGAGGTCACCTTGCTGCCACGTCACTGGGACTGGCTGGCCGCGCAGCCGGGCGGGGCGTCCGTCACCCTACGCAAACTGGTGGAAGACGCACGCCGCGCTACCGAAGGCGCCGACCGCCGCCGCGCTGCACAGGAAGCGGCCTATCGCTTTATGGCGGCCATGGCCGGCAATGCTGCGGGCTTTGAAGAGGCCACGCGCGCGTTGTTCGCGGCCGATGCCGGCGCATTCCAATCCCTCACCCAAACGTGGCCTGCCGACGTGCGCGACTTTGCGCGTGAACTGGCTCAGGCCGCTTTCGATACCCGTACACAACAAGAGGAGGCCGCATGACGGCGCCTTCCACAGCACCTCCCACTGCGCCATCGCCCCGCCCGCTGTGGCGGACATTCATTGCATTTCTCGGGCCGCTGATTCTGGCCAACATCCTGCAATCGTTGTCGGGCACGCTCAATAACGTGTACGTCGGCCACATGCTGGGCGTGAAGGCGCTCGCGGCGGTGTCGGCATTCTTCCCGATCCTGTTTTTCCTGATCGCCTTCATCATCGGGCTCGGCTCGGGGGCAGGGGTGTTGATCGGGCAGGCGTGGGGCGCCAAGAAGCCCGAAGCGGTCAAAACCGTGGCCGGTACCACGCTCACGGTGGGCTTTATCGCGGGCTTGGCTGTGGCGCTGCTGGGTGGGCCGTTTGCGCATGCGATGCTGGGTTGGCTCGCCACGCCGGCGGACATCCTGCAAGACGCCACGCTCTACGCCAGTGTGATGCTGTATGCGATGCCGGGCTTGTTCGTGTACCTGCTTGCCACGGCGATGATGCGCGGCGTGGGCGATACGCGCACACCACTGCGCACGCTTGCACTGTCGACGTCGATCGGGCTGGTGCTGACGCCAACGTTCATTCGCGGCTGGTTTGGTTTGCCGCAATTGGGCGTGGCCAGTGGCGCGGTGGCAACCATCGTCTCGTTCACGGTTGCGTTGGTGTGGCTGGCGTTCTTCCTGCGCCGCCGTAACCATCCGCTCGCGCCAGATGCCGTGCTGGCGCGCCATCTGTGGGTCGACTTTGGCGTGCTCAAAACGGTGCTGAAGATCGGTGTGCCTACGGGCGTGCAGCTTGTGGTCATCTCGATTGCGGAGCTGGCGCTGCTGTCGTTCGTCAACGGCTTCGGCTCGGATGCCACCGCCGCGTATGGCGCCGGCACGCAGATCATCAGTTACGTGCAGTTCCCCGCCATGTCGATCGCCATTACGGCGTCGATCCTGGGCGCGCAGGCGATTGGCGCGGGCAAGCCTGATCGGCTCGATGCCATCACGCGCACCGGGTTGTGGTTGAACGTCGCCATCACCGGCTTGCTGGTGGTGCTGGCGCTGCTGTTCTCGCGTGCCGTCATCGGCTGGTTCACCACGAATGCGGAGGTGATGGACCTTGCGCAGAGCCTGCTGCATATCTCGCTGTGGAGCTCCGTCATCTTTGGCATGGCGAGCGTGTTCTCGGGCGTGATGCGCGCCAGCGGCACGGTCATGGCGCCCACGGCCATCTCCATCCTCGCGATTGCGGCGGTGGAAGTGCCGGTGGCGTGGATGCTGAGCCGACATATCGGTACCGATGGCATCTGGGCGGCCTACCCGGCGGCGTTCATCGCCATGTTCGTGATGCAGGGGGCGTATTACGGCTTGGTGTGGCGGCGCCGCGCGCAGCGCTTCGGCATTCGCCGCATGGTGTGAGCGTGTCCAACGGAGCTTCGTTGGACGCGCGGAATGTTCGGGGTGGACGCGGCGTCGGTTCGCGGCGGTCGTTAGCCTGATGTTTCCACAGGGGCAAAAGATCCAGAAAGGCAGAGCGTCAGTTGAAGGCCTGATCGCGATCTTGGGGCCCCGTGAGTTGAGGAAACCACGATGCCACGAATCACCCAGTCCACCACCTCGCACGTCAACCGTGCCTCGCAAGACGCTGGGCAGACCTCTGCAACCACGTCTTCCGGTGCGTCATCCAGTGCGCCGGCCAGAGCGCGCACCAGTTCTTCCGTACTCAAGGGGCTGAAGTCGCTCGCTAAGACGATTGGGATCACCTCGGCGGCACCGAAGCGTCCTAAGCAATCGCTGGCGGCACTCATGCACCAGGAAGCACCGTCGAAGCTGACGCGCGCCCACCTGGGAGTGCCTGACCCGGGTGATAGCAAGCCGTCTTCAGCATCGTCTTCAGCGGGGCCATCGCGGCAATCCTCGGGTGTCGGGCCATCCGGGTCTGCGCCGGCGCGTGCCGTGCCAGGACGCGGGCGCGTGCAGTTTCAGAGCACTGTGCGCACGCGCGTCACCAACGATCATGCCAGCGAAACATCCGTCGACCGCGGCACGCACAAGCTCGATTTCACCAGCGAGCTTAGATCGTCCGGTGGGCATACGGGGCCGGCGAAGCGCACCGACCCGCTTCGGGCAGCGCAAACCATACCGCGCCAAGACATCTTGATCGGCCAGATGGTGCAGACGCTGAGCGAACGCATGCATCGCGCCGACGCCGACCCCGAAGAAGCAGCCGAAATCAAGCAAGCCTTGGCGAAAGGGGTGTTCCCGAAAAACCTCGTATTTGAGGCCCAGATGGCGGGGCTGACGACCAAGGAAAGCCAAGCCGCCGTGGTGGCCCGCTTTCAGGAGCTGGCGGCCGATGATGCCGAACTGGCCCAGGGTCCGGCGCAGCACAGCTAGGGGTCTGCACGCGCGGCAGTGTCAGGCCACATTTTCGACATGCACGACGACGTGTTCGTCGATGACCTCGACGGCGTAGGTGTCCAGGCAGAGGGCGGCTGCGCCGGGTGTGCAGCCGGTGGAGAGGTCAAAGCGCAACCCATGTGCAGGGCATTGCAGCCGCGTACCGTCGAGCTTGCCATCCGCCAGCGATGCACCCTGATGCGGGCAACTGTTGTCGATGGCGTAGAGGCTGCCCTCGATATTGAAGACCACCACACTGCGCCCATCCACGAACACCAGCTTGCGCTGGCCCGGCGGCAACGCCGCCATGGGGATCGACACGGTATTTGGCATGGGGTCGCTCCGTTCAACGCAGGGCATGGATGAGCGCGTCTGCCATCGGCCACGGGCCGAAGCCCGACGCCGGGTTCAGATGCCCGACTTCCCCCAGGTCGATCAACCGGCTTCCCCAGTCCATCGCCATGCTGGCCACACGCGCATAAGGCGCCAGCGGATCATTCCGGCTCGCCGCAACAATGCTCGGAAACGGCAACAGCTTGCGCGGGCAGGGCAGCCAGCCGTTCTTCTGCAACACATCCTGCGTGGGATAGCCAGACGGTAGCGGTGTATCAAGATCGGCCGGCGCAGCCAACAGCGCGCCGTGAATCTTGCGTGCGTGCCGCTGGGCCCAATGCACAGTCGTCATCACGCCTGCACTGTGCGCGACCAGAATCACCGGGCCATCAATGGCAGAGATGGCCTTGTCCAATGCGGCCACGCGGGCGGCGCAACTCAGCTTGTCGGCCTCGAGCGGTGGAACGGAGGCAGCGCGCTGCCCTTGGGCTTGCAGTTTGGCCTCCAGCAGCGTTTGCCAGTGCTCGGCCACGTGGTCGCGCAGGCCCGGCACCATCAGGATGGTCGGAAGGGGCTTCAACATCGTCATCGACTTCAACTTCAGTTTGGGAAACAAAAAAACGAGGAGGTCGCCCTCCTCGAATGCCGACCTGGGAGATGGAAGGTCAACGCCACCTCCCCTGGTTCTGGGCCGCGCCGAACCTGTTCACGATCTGTAGCGAGCGGCCCTCAGCGGGGTGAAGAGCAGCGCAGGAACCGGAATGGACTGAAGTCCATGAGGATTCCGAGCAGCGCATGAGCCCCGATCAGGGACGCGCAGTAGGATCGTGAGCAGGTTCTCAGAACTTGTGGCGAATGCCGACTGCTGCCCCCAGCATGCTGGTCTTGCCCGTCGCCAGGCCGTAGCCGGTGGCGTTGAGGTCTACCGTAGCCTGATCCAGCGCCAGGCCCGCGTTGCGTGCATAGGCGGTGGTCAGGTAGAGGTCGGTGCGCTTGGAAAGCGTGTAGTCGGCAATGAATGCGACCTGCCACGGGTTGGCTTGCGTGGACGGTGCGCTGTTGATCGTCTTGATCTTCTGATACGAGTATTCGAGCGACAGGCCCAATGCATTGGTGGCCTGGTAGTTCACGCCGGCCCAGTAGTAGTCGTCACGCAGCGCGATCGAACCGTTGGCGTTCTTGTTCTGACCCCAGCGATAGCCGCCCATGACTTTGACGGTGTCGCCAAACAGATAGCTGCCCGCGATCGCCGCCTTGCGCACCGTGCCCGAACTGAACGCGCCGCCGCCCAGTGCCGTGCTCGGGTTGTACTGGTCAAACGCCAGCGTGGCGCCGATGGGGCCGGCCATGTAGGCCACGCCTGCGCCGTAGCCGCTGTCGCGCCGGGCTTGGCCTGGCACTTCGCCGTTGCCGCCGCCGGTAGGGTTGGCGCTCGGGGCGCCGGTGCCGAAGCTCCAATGCGCCTGTGCGGTGACGGGGCCGAAGGTGCCCGTGTACATGGCCGTGTTGTCCGAACGGAAGTTGACGCCCGTCTGCACCGCCGCCGGTTCGTATTGTGTGGAATACGCCATCGGCTCGAAGTTGGCGAGCAACTGGAACAGCGTGGTGTACTGCCGCCCGAACGTGAACTGGCCGGCGGAGGTGCTCTTCAAGCCCACGTAAGCTTGCCGCCCGAACAGACGGCCACCTTGTTGCGATTGCCCCGTATCACTTGCAAAGCCGCTTTCCAGCACGAAGAGCGCGCTCAGACCGCCGCCCAGGTCTTCCGTGCCACGCAGGCCCCAGCGCGAGCCGGAGAGCCCGCCGCTCTGCATCGACACGCGGTTGCCTGAACTGCCCGGCGTGGCCCCGGGCAGGTTGGTGGCGTACTCGATGTTGGTATCCACCACGCCGTACAGCGTGACGCTCGATTGCGCGCAGGCCGCACTGGCGCAGGCCAGCAGGGCAATCGGCGCCATGGGGGCGATGTGCTTGCTCTTCATGTTGCAGGGTCTCCTCTTGGTGTTGTTGCCGCGGGCTCGATTTGGCCCGACGGTCGTTAAAACGGCTTGCTGCCGATAATGCCCGCGCGCTCCATCTTGCGATGGCACGGCGCGTAATCCATGACCGCATAGTGCTGCGTGGCGGTGTTGTCCCAGATGGCCACGCTATTGGGCTTCCAGCGCCAGCGCACCTGATATTCGGGGATGTACGCCTGGCTGATCAGGTAACGCAGCAGGTCCGCCGCACCGCCGGTGGCATCTTGACCATAGCGCACGCGTGCGGGCGTGTGGTAGTTGGTGAAGTGCGTGGTGAACCCGTTCACGTACAGCACCTTCTCATCCGTTTCTGGGTGGGTGCGTACGACGGGGTGTTCGGGGTCGGGGTACTGCGCCTTGAGCGCGAGGCGCTTTTCGATCGGCATGGCGGCACCGAAGCTGCTTTCAATGCTGTGGCGTGCGCGCAGGTTGGCAATGTCACGCTTCACATCTTCGGGCAGGCGTTCATAGGCCAGCACCATGTTGGCCCACATGGTGTCGCCGCCCACGGGCGGGCATTCCACGCAGCGCAGTACGGCGCCAAACTGCGGCACCTCGCGCCAGGTGGTGTCGGCGTGCCAGCAGTTTTCGTAGCGGTCGTTCGGCTGGTCGGGCGTCTTGTAGATGCGCACGAGGCCGGGGTGATCCGGGTCGCTGCCGGCTACGGGGTGGTCTTCCAGATCGCCAAAGCGGCGCGCAAAGGCAACGTGCTGCGCGCGGCTCCAATCCTGGTCGCGCAGAAAGAGCACGCGGTGCTTGAGCAGCGCAGCGCGGATCTCGTTGAACAGACCGTGGTCTTCAATCGCATCGGCCAGTTGCACGCCGGTGAGTTCTGCGCCCAGCGCATTGGTCAGTTGTTCGACTCGCATGATGTTTCGGAGTTGGGGCCTCAGATGACGAAGACCGACGAGCCGGTCGTCTTGCGCGCTTCCAGATCGCGGTGGGCCTGCACGGCGTCTTGCAATGCGTAGCGCTGGTGGATTTCGATGCGGATGCGGCCGGCGGCGACGTGGTCGAACAACTCGCCGGCAAGCTCGGCCTTCTCAGCCGGGTCGGCGATGTAGTCGGCCAGCGCCGGGCGCGTCATGTACAACGAGCCCTTCATCGCCAGCAGTTGCGGATTGAACGGCGGGATCGGGCCCGATGCCGTGCCGACGCACACCATCAGCCCACGCCGCTTGAGCGAATCGAGTGAGGCATCAAAGGTGGCCTTGCCCACGCTGTCGAACACCACGTTCACGCCCACGCCGTCGGTGAGTTCGCGCACGCGCTTGGCCACGTCTTCATGCGCGTAGTTGATGACGTGGTCGCAGCCGTGCGCGCGAGCCACTGCGGCCTTGGCTTCGCTCGATACGGTGCCGATCACCGTCAGCCCGAGCAGCTTGGCCCATTGCGAGACGATCAATCCCACGCCACCGGCAGCGGCGTGCAGCAGCACCGTGTCGCCCTTGGCAAACGGATAGATGCGGCGCAGCAGGTAGGCCGAGGTCAGGCCGCGCATGGTCATGGCGGCGGCGGTTTCGCAGGCAATGGCATCCGGCAGCTTGATGAGCGGCGCGGCCGGGATCAGGCGCTCGGTGCTGTAGGCGCCCAGGGTGTTGATGAAGCCGGTGTAGGTCACGCGGTCGCCTTCGGCGACGTTGGTCACGCCTTCGCCCACGGCTTCGACAATGCCTGCGGCTTCCACGCCCATGCCGGCCGGCAGCGGCACCGGATACAGGCCCGAGCGGAAGTACGTATCGGCAAAGTTCAGGCCAACGGCCTCGTGGCGCAGGCGCACTTGGCCTGGGCCAGGGCGGCCGACCTCGACGGTCTCGCAACGCAAGACTTCGGGGCCGCCGGTTTCATGAAAACGGACTGCGGTTGCCATGGGTGTCTCCAGTGTTTCAGCAATGTTCAGGGTGCGCGCCGCCCGCACGGCTCGCTGGGCGAGTCGCGATCAAAGCGGGAGAGGGTGCGGTTGCCTTGCCGGGCGGCGCGCGTAAAGGAAGAGGGCGGGTTCAGGCGGTCATGCGGATGCCACCGCAGGCGGGCTGGCCACTGGCGCGGCATCCATCGGCACATGGGCGACGCGCTGGAGTTCGGCCTCGTAACTGCGTGCGGCCCACAGGAAGCAAGCGGCCGCCACGACACCAAAGAGCGGCATCACCGCCAGCGCGGTCTGCAAGCCCCAGGCATCTGACATGGCCCCCCCGACGAACGGGCCGATCGCCAGGCCAAAGAGGTTCTGGAACAGCGAGAGCAGCGCGGCGCCCGTCGAACGCACACCCGGATGGATAACGTCGAAGACCACGCTGGAAGCCGGCGCCACCGTGCACGTCATCAGAAAGCCGCCGAGCGCGATCAGCAGGAACTGTTGATTGGCGGGCATGGCGGAGCGGAAAGCGGTCATGAACACGAATACGGTCACGATGGCCAGCGCGGCGACCGCAATCAACCGGTTGCGCTGCCGACGCGCCGCCACCACGTCTGCGACGACGCCCCACACGAAGGCGCCCAGCGCGCCACACAGCACCACCAGCGCGGCCTGCATGGCGGCATGTTCCGGCGCGGTGCCGTGGTAGCGGTTGAGGTAGCTCGGCAACCACGACCAGATGGTCGACACGACAATCAGCTGGAACGCCGCACCCAGGCACGTCCACCACAGCGTGCGCGAGCTGCTGATGGCCGTCACCACGCGCTGCACCAGCGTGCTGCCGGGCTGCCGCGCTTGCGCATCGTGCGCGCTGGTGGGCGCCATCGTCACCGTCTTGTAGTCCGGCACGAACACGTAGAGCAGCGCCAGCATCAACCCCGGCACGCCCACCACGCCAAACGCCGCCTGCCAGCCCCAGCGCGCGGCAATCACGCCACCCAGCAACACGCCCAGCACGGAGCCCACGGACGCCGCAGCAAAGAAGGCGCCCATCAACGTCGCGCGCAGGCGCCGGGGAAACAGGCTGGCGATCAGCGCCGCGCCTACCGAGCCGTAGCCCGTTTCGCCCACGCCCACCATGGCCCGCGCCGCAAAGAGCTGGGCATAGTTGCGCGTGAACATGCAGGAGATCGTGGCCAGGCTCCACACCGTTGCCATAACGACGATGCTCTTGACGCGGCTAAAGCGGTCGGCCAGCAGCGCGACGGGCAGCCCGCCCACCGCCACCACGATGGAGATGACGGATACCAGCGCACCCAATTGCTTGTCCGACAGCGCCCAGGCGGTCTTCAGATGCGGGAACAGCGACACGATGACTTGCCGGTCGATGTAATCGAACAGCATCAATGCAAAGGTCATCGCAAACGCAAACCACGCCTGGGGGCGGCTGACGAGGTAGTCGTCGTGGTCTGCGCGCAGGTCGGCGGCATGCAGATTCATGGTTGTCTCCGAGTGGCGGCGCTTGCGTTGAGCGCCGCCTGTGTTGGCCCGGTGAAAGTGTGCTGTCTAGTTTAGGCCGCGCGCAGCGGCAGGTTCTTCACATTCGGCGCGCGGTTGGGCGACATGCCGTTCTTGGCCAGCGTTTCTTCCACACTGTCGTATTGCACGCCGATGCGGTAGATGGCGCGGGCCTCTTTGCCGCTGGCGATTTCGCGGCCCAGCTCATGCGCCACGCGCACGCATTGCTCGATCTGCTGCACCGAGGTCATGCGGTTGCCGTGCTGGTCGATGATGGTGTCTTCAATGCCGCAGCGTGGGTGCAGGCCCATTGCCATGGCCATCATGTTGAATGGCAGCACGTTCTTGAGCAGCGACTCTGCGGTGAGCACGCAGCCGTCCGGTGCGCGGTGGATGAAGTTGAAGAAATTGAACGGGTTGGGGCCATCAAAGCCGCCGCCAATGCCAATCCACGTCAGGTTGAGCGGGCCCTTGTAGACGCCCTTGCGCACGAGGCGCTCCAGCGTTTCCAGCGCGTGGATGCCGGTGAGCTGGAAGTGTGGCTGCACGCCGGCCGCTTGCAGGCGGCGCAGGTGCTCTTCCACCCATTGCGGGCCGGCCGGCACGGTCATCTCGCGATAGGCCTGCTGATACGCCGGGTGCGACAGGGAGGTGCCTTCCAGATACTCCGGATACAGCAGCTCCATGATGTTCATCTGCGTGGTGTTGATGGCCACGGTCACCTGGTCGGGCGTCGGGGTCAGATCGGCCAGCATGTGGCGCGTGTCGTCCGACAGCCACTTGGCGGCCTGGCCCTCATCTTCCGGGGCAAACGAAATCGAGCCGCCCACCTGGATGATCATGTCCGGCACCGCCGCACGCACACCGGCAATCAGCTCGTTGAATTTCGACAGCCGCTTGGAACCCTTGCCGTCCAGCTCACGCACGTGCAGGTGCAGCACGGTGGCGCCCGCGTTGTAGCAATCCACGGCTTTCTGCACCTGTTCTTCCATCGTGACGGGGATATCTTCCGGAAAATCTTCCGGCATCCATTCCGGGCCGTACGGCGCAACGGTGATGACCACCTTGTCCTGGTTTTCGGGGTGCAGGGAATCGTCGAGGAATTGCATCTGGTGTCTCCGCTAGGGAATGTCTCGGGTGGACTTCACTATAGGGAAGCGGTAGCTTTCAATTTCTCAGTTGGTGCCAAACTTTTCTCTTTTGGCGCCATTCCGTGTAAACACCAACCCGCCACCCACCTGCCAGAACAGCCAACGGAACCCCCATGGAAACGATGGTGCGTGCGCGCTCGCTCAATGGCTATTTTCAGGTGGTGCGGCGGCTCGGGTTCAACCCGCAGGAAGCCTTGCGGCAGGTGGGGGTGGACCCGGCCAAGCTGACCGACCCCGAGCAGCCGGTGCCCGTGGTGGCGACGTGCCACCTGATGGAGATCACCGCCAGCAGCGCACCCTGCCCGACGCTCGGCTTGCAGATGGCCGAGGCGCGGCAGGAGCTGGACTTTGGCGTGCTGGGCCTGCTGCTCGGCCACAAGCGCACGCTGCGCGAGGCGTTGCAGGCCATCATTCAGTACCGCCATCTGCTGAACGAGGCGCTGGCGATTTATCTGGAATCCGACGGCGACATGGTCGTCATTCGCGAAGAGGTCATCACCGAGACCCCCGTGCCGCTGCGCCAGGCCAATGAGTTGGCGGTTGGTGTGCTGGCGCGGACGTGCAGTGCGCTGCTGGGCGTGCACTGGAAACCGCGCAGCGTGCATTTCACGCATGCCGCACCGGCCGATCTCAGCCTGCACCGGCGCGTATTCGGCTGCCCGATCGTGTTCGGCAGCGACTTCAACGGCATTGTCTGCGCAGCGGCCGATCTGGAAATTCCCAACCCCGCCGCAGACCCGGCCCTGGTGCGCTATGCGGAAAGCCTGGCCGAGCCCCTCAACGTATCGGGGCCGGACGTGATGGTGCAGGAGGTGCGGCGCGCGGTGTACCTGCTGTTGCCGCTAGAGCGGGCTTCGGTTGAACAAGTGGCGGAGCATCTGCACCTGAGCGTGCGCACGCTGCAGCGGCAGTTGGAGGCGGCGGGTGCCACGTTCTCCGAACTGGTGGAGGAGGTGCGCCACAACCTTGCCGTCCGCTATATGGCGAATCCGACCTACCGGATCGGGCGGGTGGCGGCGCTGCTGGGCTATACGCGGCAGGCCTCGTTCACGCGCTGGTTCATTGCGCATTTCGGCATGACGCCGCGAGCGTGGCGCGATGCACAAGCGCAAGCCCAGCCCCAGTAGCGGCGGGGCACAACGCTGGCGCTGGCTACAGAATCGGCGCGAACAATTTGGCCACGTGCATGATCACGCGGCGCAGCGGGTGCGCGCGTTCGTATTCGTCCCGGCCGATGCGCGTGGCTTGCGCAAAGTCGGCGTCGAGCATTTGCGCCACGTCGTTGGCAAAGCGCTGGTCGGCTGTCACGACCATCAATTCAAAATTCAGGCGGAAGGACCGATTGTCCAGATTCGCGCTGCCCACGGCGGCGGCATCGTCGTCGATCAGCACGACCTTCTGGTGCAGGAAACCGGGCAGGTAGCGGTAGATCTTCACGCCCGCGCGGATGGCTTGGTACGCATACAGCGTGGAGGCCAAGAACACCACGCGGTGGTCCGGCCGCGCCGGGATCAGGATGCGCACATCCACGCCGCGCAGTACCGCCAGGCGCAGCGCCGCAAACACCGCCTCGTCGGGAATGAAATACGGCGTGGTGATCCACAGCCGGTGGCGCGCGGACTGGATGGCCTCCATGAAGAACAGGGAGCAGGTTTCCTGCTTGTCGGCGGGACCGCTGGCTACCACCTGGCAGACCATGTCTTCGTCGGGGCGCAATTCGGGCACGATCAGTTGCGGCACTTCATGCGCAGCCCAGTACCAGTCTTCGGCAAACGTCAGTTGCAGGTCCATCACCGCCGCGCCCACGATCTCGATATGCGTATCGCGCCACGGGGCCAGCGGCGGTTTCTCGCCCAGGTATTCGTTGCCGACGTTATGGCCGCCCACATAGGCGCGTTCGCCGTCCACCACCACCAGCTTGCGGTGGTTGCGGAAGTTGAGTTGGAAGCGGTTGACGAAGCCCGCGTGTGTGGAGAACGGCTTGGCATGCACGCCGCCATCGGTCAGGCGCTGCACATAGTGGCGGGGCAGGGCGTGGCAACCGATGGCGTCGAACAGGAAGTACACGCGCACGCCGGCACGCACACGGTCGAGCAGCGCGTCGGCCAGGCGGCGGCCCAGCGTGTCGTCATGCACGATGAAGAACTGCACGATCAGCACCCGCTTGGCCTGCGCGATGGCCGCGAAAATGGCCTCGAAGGTCTCCGCGCCGTTGACCAGCAGACGCACGCGATTGCGCGACAGGCACGGCATGCCTGTCAGCCGGGGCAAGGCCTGCATGCATGCGTGGTGCGGCTGCACAACCGACGATTCATGATCACGCAGCCGGCGCCAGTCATCCGACAGCGTGATCTCGCGCATGCGCGCATTGTTGAAGCGCCGCGCATCCACGTAACCGGCAAAGGTGCTGCGCCCGAAGATCAGATACGGGATCAGCGTGAACTCCGGCAGCGTGACGAGCGAGATGGCCCAGGCAATGGCCCCCTGGGAGGTACGCACGGTCAACACGGCGTGCATGGCGGCCAGCACGCCCACGCAGTGCACAAGAAACAGAAAGGTCGCGAATGCGGTGGTTTGGGTCAGCATCAGAGGGGCAAGGAGGGCATGCCACGGGGCATTTTGACACGCCTGAGGTGGCGTCGGATAAACACGGATACGCGTCGCCGCACCATCGGCGTAGCCTGGGGAGTGGCGGCTCCGCCCACAGGCACGCGGCATGCTGATGTGCAGTTACCGTCCTGTCGACCCTCTGTAGCACAACGCGACACACCCCATGCAAGGGCGCCCTCTGATCCTCCGCTCATGTCTGTGCGTCTGGCTGACCTGCCTGACGGCGCTGCAGCTCGCCGCCTGTGCCAGCCTGCCCGAGCATGTCGAGCGGCCGGTCACGACGGTGCTGCCGGGCGTGGAATCGACGACCGCGCTGGGGCGCCTGGCGCAGGCGAATGCGCCGTCCGGCGACGTGTCGGGTTTCCGGCTGATTGCCTCCGGCGAGGAGGCCTATGCCACCTTGCTCACGCTCGCCGACCGTGCGGAACGTACCCTGGATCTGCAGTACTTCATCATCGAAAGCGACAACGCCGTGCGCGAGCTGATGCGCCATGTGCTGGCCGCGGCCGAGCGTGGCGTGCGGGTGCGCGTGCTCGTCGACGACCTGCATAGCGATGGACGCGACCTGGCGTTCCTGAAGTTTTCGTCGCACAAGAATATCGACGTGCGGCTGTTCAACCCGTTTCCGGGTGGGCGCATGTCGAACCTGACGCGGTACTTGAGCGGTGCCGCTGAGTTCCGCCGCGTCAACCGGCGCATGCATAACAAGGCCTTCATCGCCGACAACGCACTGGCTGTAACGGGCGGGCGCAACCTGGGCGCCGAATATTTCACGCAAGACAAGACCACCAACTTCGTCGATCTGGATGTGCTGGCGGCGGGGCCGGCGGTGCGGCAGTTGTCTTCCGCGTTTGATGCGTATTGGAACAGTGAATTTGCCTACCCGGTGCAGGCGTTGGCGCCCAAGGCGAGCGACGCTCATCCCCCAGAGCCAAAGAACGGCAATTACCCGCCGCCCGTATCCATGCCCGCGCGGCCCGAGGCGCCATTGCGCCGCATTGATGTGCCGACCGCGCCGATCGACATGGGCTCCGCGTCCGGCCCCCAGGCCTCCGCCCGCCAGATTACCGACCCCGAGCAGCAACGCCTGCGCAACCAGACCGACCTGGCCAGCACCACCCCCGTGGACCCACTCCCGCTGCGCCCTGCGCCACGTGACTGGTTCCTCGCCGACCAGATCGCGCGCGGCCGCCTGAGCCTGGAATGGGCGGCGGCCAAGGTCATCGTCGACCGCCCGGCGAAGGTGTCCGGCGACGACGTCGAGCCCGGCGACGAGCGCCTTGCCCGCACATTGATGCATTTGGTGGACCAGGCGCAGCGCGAGGTGATCTTGATCTCGCCGTACTTCGTGCCTGGCAAGCGGGGCGTGGAGGTCGCCAAGGGCTTGCATGAACGAGGTGTGCGCCTGCGCGTGCTGACCAACTCCCTGGCGGCTACCGATGCGCCCATCGTGCATGTCGGCTATGCCAAATACCGTGGCGCGCTCATTGATGGTGGGGCCGAACTCTACGAACTGCGCTCCACGCTCGGCGACCGCCCCAAGGTGGTCGGTACGTTCCGCTCATCGCAGGCAAGCCTGCACGTGAAGTCCGTCATCGTGGATCGGAGCACGCTGTTCGTCGGCTCCATGAACATCGACCCACGCTCGATCGCGCTGAATACGGAAACCGGGCTGGTGATCCGCAGCCCCGTGCTGGCGCAGGCCGTGGCCCGGCTGTTTGATGATTCGTTAAGGGACAGCGCCTATCGCGTGGCCAAGGCGGAGGATGGCCAATTGCGTTGGATCACGCAGGAGCAAGGCAAGGAAGTCGTCGTTGACCACGAGCCCGATGTCGGCTTTGGCCGCCGGCTGTGGATCCAGATGCTGGCGCCGTTCACGCCGGAAGAACTGCTTTAGGCCTGGGCGCAAAGAAAAACGCCGCAGGTTGCGGCATTTTTTTCCATCAGGCTGGGCAAGACAGCCGCCCGGGCCTGGTGTCATTACATCTTCTGCTTGGTGCTGTCGGCTGCGTTTTCCAACTTCTGGCCGCCGGTCTGGATGTCCTTGCCCATGCCTGCCATCGTGTTGCAACCCGCCAGAACGGCGCAGCCCAGGGCCAGCAGTGCAATCAGTTTCTTCATCTTGATCCCCTTGTGAGCAGTGCGGCCCTTTGAGTGAGCCGGCACGATTTCGCATGATTGCCACCCCAGTGGTGGCGTAATCCGCATTTTAAAGTCACCCACCTACGCGGCGTGCGTCTGACGCATCTTTTTTACACTCTTGCGTATCACTTGCGGCATATCCCGAACATTCAGCGCGCAGGCCTCGATTTCTCTACAGGCTTGCCGATAGGACCTTTCGGGAGTGAACCGGGTGCCGGACGAGCGGTGCATCACAGTGGAACCAGACAACGCCAGACGGCCCAACCAAGCGGGGGAAAGACTATGTGGAAGTGGATGGATACAAGCATTCGAACGCGACTGACGATTCTGGTGGCCGCGTTTGCCGTGATGATTGCGGTGGTGGGCGCCGCGGGCATCGCCACCGGCCGGGCAACCAACGCCGATTTGCGCGGCGTGTACCTGGAAGACGCTAAGGGGCTCGACCTGTTGGCCAAGGACACGATCAACCTGCTGTGGGCCCGCATTCACCTGACCAACTTTGATTCGGTCTCGTCGCCCGAAGAACTCAAGAAGTTGCTGACGGATGCGCACACCATGGTCAAGTCGGCCAACGATGCGTGGGCCGAATTTATGAAGCTGCCCGTGCCCGAGGCCGATCGTGCCCAATTGCAGGCAGCCGACGCTGCGCGCACCAAGTTCGTCAAGACAGCACTGGAGCCGGCCATTACCGCGTTGGAGCGCAGCGACCTCACCACCTACCGAGACTTGAACACGACCCAGGTGCCGCAGCTCTTTGTCGCTTACGACACAGCGCTCGGGCCGCTGGTCAAAGCGCGCTTCGCCTATGGCCAGGCACGTTTTGACCACTCGCAATCGCGCTATGCCATGAGCATCTGGGTGTCGGGCGGTTTGCTGGTGGCGGCGCTGTTGCTGTCGGTGGTGGCGCGTGGCGTGTTGGGCCGTACGGTGGTGCGTCCGCTGGAACGCGCCATCCACGTGTTCGAGCGCATGGCCTCGGGCGACCTTGCCACGCGCATGGAGGGGCAGACCACAGCCGGCCGTCGTGACGAAACTGCGCGCCTGATGCACGCCGTGGCCTCCATGCAGACGAGCCTGCAGCGCATCATTGGCCAAGTGCGTACGGGTTCGGATTCGATCGCCAGCGCCACCAAGCAGATCGCCGCAGGCAATGCGGACTTGTCGCAGCGCACGGAGCAGCAGGCCAGCTCGCTAGAGGAAACCGCCTCCAGCATGGAAGAGCTGACCAGCATCGTGAAGCAGAACGCCGATAACGCGCGTCAGGCCAGCACGCTGGCCGTCAATGCGTCGGACATCGCCGTCAAGGGTGGCGAAGTGGTTGGCCGCGTGGTCGACACCATGGCGGGTATCAACGAGAGCAGCAAGAAGATCGCCGACATCATCGGCGTGATCGAGGGCATTGCGTTTCAGACCAACATCCTCGCGCTGAACGCGGCGGTGGAGGCCGCACGTGCGGGTGAGCAGGGCCGAGGCTTTGCCGTGGTGGCGGGCGAAGTGCGCAGCCTGGCGCAGCGCAGCGCCACGGCAGCCAAGGAGATCAAGGAACTGATCGGCGATTCGGTGGGCCGTGTGCAGAACGGTTCGACGCTGGTGGCCGAGGCCGGCGCGGTCATCGAGGAGGTGGTGACGGCCGTCAAGCGTGTGACCGACATCATGGGCGAAATCAGCGCCGCATCGGAAGAGCAGAGCAGCGGCATCGAGCAGGTCAACCAGGCTGTCACGCAGATGGATCAAGTCACGCAGCAGAACGCCGCGTTGGTGGAGCAAGCGGCGGCGGCAGCGGAATCGCTGGAGGAACAGGCGGAGGCACTGCGCGGCGCGGTGGCGGTGTTCCGCGTCGAACACGCATAAGCCAAGCGCGCCAAGACGCACCAAGGCGCACGACGCCCTTCCATGTCTGTGGAAGGGCGTTTTTTCTTTTAGGGCAGTAGATCGCGTGCGCGTTCGGCAATCACGCCTTGTGTGTCGTCGATCCAGCGAGCCGGGAAGGGCTGTGACAGCAGATAGCCCTGGATGACATCGCAACGGCAGGCGCGCAGGGCTTGGAGCTGTGCGGCGGTTTCCACGCGCGTGGCCGTGACGGGCACGCCCACCGCATGGGCGGCAGCGACCAGGCGTTGCAGCGTGCCGTGGCTGTGCGCGTCCGCCACCGCGCCGACCACGCCCTGGTCGAGCTTGACCTGGTCGGGCCGAAAGGTTTCCAGGCAATCGAGGCTGTGCTCGGTGGCGCCAAAGTCTTCGACCGCCACGCGCGCACCGCATGCATGGAGCGCTTCAATCGCCTCGCGGGCGCCGCCGTTGGCGCGTTGCAGCGTATGTTCCGACACCTCGAACACGATCCGCGCCGGCGGCACGGCATGGCGTGCGGCAATGTCGCGCACGACTTCGCTCAACTGCGGATCCAGCAACTGCGCCACCGACAGGTTGACCGCCGCATGCACGCTCGGCTGATGCCGCGTGCCGGCCCGCCCAGCGCGTTCGGCTTCTTCGCGCTGCAGGCCAGCCAACATTTGCGCGGCGTTGTCGAGCACCCAGCGGCCTACCTCGCGGATGTCACCCGTCTGTTCCAGGATCGGCAGAAAATCGGCCGGCGCCACGCCACCGAGTTCGGGCGAAATCCAGCGCAGCAGGAATTCATAGCCGACGATCCGGCCATCGGCCAGGCTCAGCTGTGGCTGCAGGTTCAGGCTGAACTGGCGGCGCGCCAGCGCGTGGCGCAACTGCGCAGCCAGGCGCGGCCGCTCTGCCACGGCATCGTTTGCCTCGGCAGCCGACACAGGCGCGTCGGCGTGCGGCATGGCAGGGGCCGGCGCATAGACTGCGGGGCTCTGCTCGCCGCCGTGCTGTACGTGATAGAGCGCGCGGTCGGCCTGGTCAATCAGCCGGGCAGGGTCGGCAGGTGTGCTTTCGAACAGGGTCATGCCGATGCTGCACGAGCAGACCAGCTCATAGCCATGCGCGATGAACGGGCGCGTCAATGCGGCAGAAATGCGCCGCGCGAGGTCGTGCACCGCTTGTGCGGAGGTGAATTCGGCCGAGGCAATCGCAAAGGTTTCGTGGCCGACGCGGCCAACGAAGGGGGCCGTGGCGTTGACCCCGGAGTCGCACAGCGCTTTGAGCCGCGCCGCACATTCCACCAGGATGGCCCGGGCGGCCAGCGGCCCCAGCGTGGTGGTCGCTTCGGCAAAGTGGTCAAAGCCGATCAGCAGCAACGCGCCAGTGCCATCCGGCTGCGCGGGCCGCGGCATCGCGGCCAGCCACTGGATGAATCGTTCACGGTCCGGCAACCCGGAGATGGGGTCCAGACCCGATGGCGCGACGGACGTGGCGCGACTCATAAATGGAGATCGTCCTGCAAATACCTGTGAAACGGAAATGCGTCGGTTCGCGCGGGTCATTCAATTGTGTCGAGTTGTCACGACGAACCTGCGGGCATCATAAGCCCAAACTCCGCTTGCCGGGCCGGTGCCCGGCGCATTGTCGCGGGAATCGTACGGGCGCTTTTTACGTTTAGTGATTATTGCATCTGATAAAAATATCTCGAATATCACGGGTATTACGCCATGCGTTGGCCACCCCACAGCAATTGCTCGTAGATAAAACACTGCAACAGCATCCGTTGCGAGGCCCCGAGTTCGAGGAACTCCACGCCGTACTGATAGGTGTTGGGCAGGTCGGCCGGCTTTTCGCTGCGGATCAGCGCTGCCGCCACCAGCTCCGAGTGGTAGTCGCGTGTTTTCACGCGGAACCGCAGGCGTGCCGGCGCACCACTCAACTCCAAACGATGCGCAGATCGAAACGATGCGCCCGTGGTGCTGATGTCGGAAATATGGATCATGCGCGGCGGCTCACCGCTCACCAGCATCTTGCCGACCACGTTTGCACGTACGCGCAGCGACTTGCGCAACGCCCGGCTTTTGATGCGCCGCGGCGCCGACAGCACAACATATTCGAACGGGATGCGGCAGACGGCCATGACCGTGCATTCGAAGCTGGCAATGCCCTCGCCCGAGAAGGCGTGGATCTCCAGCAACTCATCTTTGACCGGCATGACAGCGCGACCACCATCGGCCGGCATGGTGATGAGCAGATGACGCTGCGGGCTATAGCCCATCACGCGCGCGGCCCCCTTGCTTTGCCCGGCGCCGGCGGTCAGGCGCACGGTCAGCATGCCGCCCGGGCGCAGGCCGAGCTGTTCCATGGCGATGGAGCGCTCGCTCTCCGGGTCGTCCGCCATGTCGGGGAACAGCGTATTCGGGAACTGCGTGTTGGCGAACGGCGAAGGGCTGGCGGGCGCACCGTCGGCCTGGCGATGTGGCCGGTGCAGCGTGAAGAGCAGGTCGATCTCCTCTGGCGAGTGGATGACGTCGCCTTTGGGGACGAGCAATTGCCCGTCGGCGTCAAGCATCGGCCACGGCAGGGGGATCGCTAGCGGAATGTCGAGAGGTTGGAGTTCGAGCATGTCAATGGGGCACCCGCAGCCGCGCGGGTGCCCACGTGGTTATACGGCAAATTGTTGCCTAACTTTAAACGGGCACGGGAGTTGCGCGCCCTGCAGCCATGACTCAGCGCAATTTCGATTCTCGAGCGGGTGAGCCGACCGTGGACCCCGTACCCACCGTGCCCGCGCGGCGGTTCTGGGCCGTGGTGGCGCAGTTCTCCCGCTATGTCGTGATCGGCTTTGGCGCCACGTTGGCGCACTACGTGGTGCTGTTCGGGCTGGTGCAGGCGGGGGTGTCGCCTTGGCGGGCGTCGGTGGCCGGCAGCGTGATCGGCGCCACGCTCAACTACATCATCAGCCGGCAGGCGGTGTTCAACAGTACGCGCGGCCACCTTGGTGCGATGGTGCGGTTTGGGCTGGTTGCGTTTCTGGCGCTGGGGTGCAACGCGACCATCATGGCGATCGGCCTGTCGCTTGGGCTGTATTACTTACTCGCGCAGGTGTTTGCCTCAGCCATTACCGCAGTCTTTAATTTTCTGGTGCACCGGTATTGGACGTTCCGCGACGCGGCCGCCGTCGGGGCACCCACAGAGCCGCAGCCCACCATTGTGCCGAAGCGGCCGGCGTGCGGCAGGCGCGGGCGTTAATGGCTAGTGTCGCCGGGCAGAGGTGCGCAAGCCCGAGGCGGCGTCGGACGGGAAATTCACCTCGGTCAAGCCGGCCGCAGAGGGCGTCGGGCCATCGCCGCGCAGGCGCTCCACGACCAGGTGCACATCGATGATGTCGGCCATGCCAGCGGCCTCCAGCGACACAAGTGCGGCAAGCTGCGCAATCGCAAACGTATCCGCGAGCAAGGGCGTGGCGTCGTGTAAATCCCCAGTGGCGCGCATGCGTGGAGCGCCCTCACCGGCATGTGCGGGGGGCTGCGCCGCGTCACGGGCGCGGTAGGCGAAATAGGCGTCGGCAAAGTGCACGCGGTGGGCGTCAAAAACGCGTACGGCGGCGGTCAATGCGTCGTCGATCCAGGCGGGATCAATAGGCTCGCTTCCCTCGGGCAGGCCCGCCAGCTTCAGTGCATAGCGGTGCGTTTCGATGCCTGGGGCGACAAAACTCAATTCCATACAACCTCCTACAACCGCAGGCGTCGCGTGGCGCACGGCGGCTCGCTGTGTTGACTCGTCCCCCCGGAGCGATATCTCCCCATAGTAGTGGAGCGCGTGTCCATGTGATCGTCGTTTCGTTCTTCTGGATGAGTCCGGCAGCATTCACTGCCTATGCAGGCATCCGCAATGTGGAGATGGCGGCGCTTGCCTCGAGCAAACGTATGCGCCCGGCCACGAACTGTAAAACCTAGCCGAAAGGCTGACTGTCGCGGTGTAGACCTGGGTGTACAGTCGTGAGATGTCCGGCGTGGCCGGGCGGCTGCCGGCCACCGGCAGCGAAAACGCAGACGGGAATGACGCGGGGCGCGTTTCCCTCGCGTCGACTTCAAGCACGAGGGGCCAGAATGAGCGTCTGACCCGTGTCCCCTCGCGGGAAGGGATTGCCCCGTTAACTCACGGCTTCTATAGTCCGCCTCGAATTCGCGCACATGAATTGTGTGTGACAGGTCTGCCAGCCGCCGGCTGGATGCCCAGACCACGAGACCGGTTACGGGGATCCACGTCGAGCATCACCGCGCTTGCCCAACGCGACCCATTGCTTTTCAGGCAATGGCGGGCGGGCCGATGTCGTCATTCCGTTGCTCCCCGGGACTGCCGCATTCGCGAAATGCATCGCCATGCTTGAGGACCACCATTTGTATAAGGCTGCGATCGAACATTCGCCGATTGGGATCGGCCTGTGCGCGCCGGAGGGTCGCTTCCTCGACGTGAACCGTGCGCTGTGTGCGCTGACGGGGCACGAAGCACAGGCGCTGCGCTCGCGTGATCTCTTCGATCTGTGTCACCCCGATCATGCCCAGCGCGCGCGGGATGGCATCGGCGCCTTGCTCGCCGGCCAGCGCGAGTCGCTCTCGCTGGAGACCCGCTTCGTGCGCCAGGATGGCAGCACCCTGTGGGTACAAGCCGACGTGGCCTTGGCGCATGAAGCTTCTGGCGATGCCAAGCATCTCGTCGTGCAGGTGCAGGACGTGACGGCGCGGCGTCTGGCGCTCGAATCGCTGCGCGCATCGGAGCAGCGGCTGGCCTATGTGCTGGACGGCGCAGGCCTGGGCACGTTCGACTGGTCCACGCGCGCGCGGCACGTGTCGTTCAACCGCCGAACTGCCGACATGCTCGGCTACGACCCGGCCGATCTGCCGAACGATCCCGACGGCTGGTATGCCATGGTGCACCCGCAAGACGCGACGACGAGCGCACGACGCATCTATCGCCATCTGCGCGGCGATGCCGACAGTTTTGAAGTGGAACAGCGCATGCGCGCCGGCCATGGCCAATGGATCTGGGTGGCCGCGCGTGGCCGCGTGACCGAGCGCGATGCCCTTGGCATGGTCACACGCGTGAGCGGCACGCTGCTCGACGTTACACAGCGCCGTGCCGCGCTCGACAAGGCTCATCACCTCGCGCTACATGATCCGCTGACCGACCTGCCCAACGCGCGTCTGCTGCGCGATCGGCTGTTCGTGGCTATTCAGGCGGCACGTCGTGCACGTGCGCAGGTGGCTGTCGTGTTTGTCGACCTGGATCGCTTCAAGCCCGTCAACGATGAATATGGCCACGGCGTGGGCGACCTTGTTCTCAAGGCTACCGCCATGCGCCTGCGCAGTGGCCTGCGAGCGTCCGACACAGTGGCGCGCCTGGGCGGCGATGAATTCGTCGCCGTGCTTACGCACTGCGCCACGCGCGAAGACGTTGCGCAGACCGTTGAGCGGCTCATCGAGCAATTGCAGACCCCGTTCCGGGTAGAAGGGCATGTGCTGTCGCTGGGCGTGAGTGCCGGCGTGGCGCTGTACCCGACCGACGGCCGCGATGCGCAGACGCTGATCCGCAACGCCGACGCCGCCATGTACGAAGTCAAGCGTGCCGGCGGCAATGGTTTTGGTTTCCATGCCTCGCTCAACTACGAGCGCCTGATGGGCATGCGATCGCGCGACCGCGACTTCGACGGCGAGGCCGGCGCGCACTGATCTGCCGCCCGCCTGCGGCCAAGGTGGCGCCAGGCTTGATCAGTCCCCGAGTGGTTCGTTCTCTGGCGTGGCATGCGCGCCATGCATGGCGAACTCCACGCGATCGCGGCCGTTTTTCTTGCTTCGGTACAAGGCCGTATCCGCGCGCGAGATCATGCCGTGGATGGTGTCCTCATCTTGCATGCAGGTCACGCCCAGGCTTGCCGTCATCCGGCCGATCAGGCGGAAATCGTGCTCCCCGATCGCCTTGCGCAAGCAGTGCGCATAGCCCATGACATCTTCCGCCCCGGCATTGGGGCAGATCAGCAGAAACTCTTCACCGCCCCAACGGCCGACAGTATCGGTTGGCCGCTTGACGTGCACGATGCGGCTGGCAACTTCCACCAGCACTTGGTCGCCCACCTGATGCCCATGGGTGTCATTGATGGATTTGAAGCGATCCACGTCGATCAGGATGATGGCCAGTGGGCTGCCATCACGCAGGCAGCGCTCCAGCTCGTGGGCGAGCACGGCATCCAGGCACCGCCGGTTGAATACGCCGGTGAGCTGATCGGTTATAGAGAGCGTTTCCAGCTGCCGGTTCTTTTCGACCAGCTCCGCCTGCGCGGCCTGAAGCTGCGCGAAGGCTTCGTTGGTGATGTGGATGGCCTCGCGCGCGGTCATTTCGGCTTCCGTACGTTGCGCGATGATGTGCTTGAGTTTGCGCAGGACTTGGTTGAAGGCCTCGATGACGCTGTCGAACTCCGTGCGGCCCAGCTTGGGAAGCTCTTCTAGGTGGTCACCCTGGGAGGAGGCGAGGTTGAACAGCGCGCGCTGCAGATGCGCAAGCGGCCCGAAGACCATGCGCAGACCGAAGGTCAGCAGCAGCACCAGCGCCACGTCCACGGCTGCAACCTCCGTAATCCCCTGGATCATTGCAGCACGCAAGGCCATGCGCATGGGGTCTCGGGTGAGATAGAGCACCGCTTTGCCGATGGGTTGCTTTCTGCGTTCGGAATCGACGCCGGCTGGCGGGTAGATGTCCACTTCTCCGATCACTTCATGCGGCCCGGGCGCGGAGCACGTTGCGGTGCCAGACCCGGGCGCGCCGGCGCTGGCCGCTTTGCGGCGGACGGCGGCATAGGTTTCCTGCCGATCTGCAGACAGCGCGCATACCTGAACGACTTCCGGGTGCACCAGGGCGGATTCAAGCTTGGTGCGCATGATGTCAACGTTCAGTGCCCAGACCGGCTCGGCCAGGCTTTGCCCCAGGCTGTCCAGGATTTCCGTGCGAATCTGCTCGAAACGCTGGTCAAGATCGCGTTGCCGCTGCCATTGCCGGTGGATGGCGAATGCCCCTAAAGTCGTTGTCGTGACAACGATAAAGAGCGCGATCATCCTGTTCCGGATCGATTGAACAGGGGACAGCGGGAGCATGAGTGTGAGCGTGGCTTGGCTGTGCGATTACTCGTCCGCCGCCTTGTCGAACAACTGGCGGAATCGGGCGAGCTCGGGGTGCGATTCTTCGTATTTCTTGCTGAAACCAACGTGCACGGTCTCGCTCTTGACGGTCAGGATCCGCTTGGACTTGTAGCGCATCCGTTCGGGAATGCCGTGGGCCTCCAGCGTGATCAGCGCCTCGTTGATGACGATGCTTGGGTTGACCACGCAGTCGATCTCGCCCACCAGCATCTTTTTGACGAGATCCTGAAATTCCTGGCCTTCGACAATGTGGATCTTGCCCGCCCTTGCCATCTCGAAGAAGCGTGGGCCGGGCGCCAGATAGCCGCGCTGGTTGCCGAACCGCAGGCCGGCGAAGTCATCGGGGTAGGTGTTGAGCGTGCGTCCTTGTACCGAATCCCGGTTGCAGTGCACCGCAACATCCTCGGTGTAGATCGATTTGGAATGATTCAGGAACGGGCGTTCCTGCGGGCGGTAGTACACGCCGAGCACGCCGGCACTGTTGCCGTTCTTGGCTTCTTCCACGGCGCGCGCCCAGGGTACGAAGCGGATTTCCACCTTGTATCCGGGGATCCGCTTGAGCACGCGCATCAGATTTTCGACGTAGGCGCCCTTGGGCGTGCCATGGTCTTCGTAGGAGAGCGGCCGTTGCCCCGCCTCGGAGTAGATCAGGATGGGGGTTTGCGCCAGAGCAAGCGCGGGCGCCCAGAAGGCGCACAGTGCGCAGAAGACCCAGGAAGGGCGCAAAAGATGCATGGCGTCAGGTGGCGCTGAAGAGAATGCAATGCCCGGTCTACGTGGCGGCGTCGTACCTGCCGAACTGGCGCAGTGTGAGCTCCAGAACAGGTAATCGGCAATCTAGACGAGTGGTTTAGCCCCTCTGAAGAGTGGACGGCTGGCATGGCGCCGTATCGCGTGCGCCGCCGTGGGTGCGATGGACGGTGCGGGCGATGGAGCGATTGTTCATGAGCCAGGCTTTCTCCAAGCTTGCATGCTGGGCCCAACAATGAAAAAGGGGTTTGCAGGAACGTGCTGCAAACCCCTTTATGCTCTGGCACAGGCGGCTCAGCCCCGGCGGGCAGGGCGCTTGGCGTCAGCAGCGCATCCTCGCCCGTACTGCGGCTGAAGGTGTTTCACCGAAGAGCTTCTTGTAGTCGCTGGAGAACTGGCTGAAGTTGACGAAGCCCCAGGCCGCCGCAATGTCGCCGATGGCATGCCGGCCGTTGCCTTCGCACAGCGCGCGCCGTACGCCGTTCAGGCGCACCGCGCGCAGGTAGGCCATGGGGCTGATGCCGAGGACATCCTCGAAGCAGTATTGCAGTGTGCGCCGGCTGACGTGTACGGCTTCGCACAGCATCGGGACGGTGACCGGACCTTTCTGCTGTGCCATCGCGTACTCGCACGCGTTGTTGACGATGCGGACGCGGCGCTGGAAATTGGCGCTGGCCTCGGCTTCGATCTCGCCGCTGTCCAGCAGCGCGAGCAGCGACACCAGCACCGCTTCCTGACGCAACTGCAGCGCCGCGCTGTCGGCGGTGTCTTGCATGCCGCCGGCCAATTGCAGCAGGTCACCGATATGGCGGCGGCAGGTGTCCAACGCATCGTGTTCGACATTCAGCAATTCGGCCTCGCCCAGTTTGTTCCAATCCACCTCGCAGCCCAGCCGCGTGGCGGTGGCCAGCAGCGCGTCGCGCTGTACCACGATGCCGTAGATCTCATGGTGGTCGGGCGTGACCAGTTCGAACTCGCCGCCGCCCGGACGCGTCATCACCGCACCGGCGCCGACTTGGCGGCCGTTGATGCGCATGCCCGCGGTGTACGCCTCAATGCCGAACCAGAGCGCGTCCGACCATACCCGGCAGGACTGGCGAATGGCGCGGCTGGTGCTTTCCCGAAAGATCTGCACGCCCTCGCTCTGCCATTCGTCCAGCACGCCTTCAAAGGCGCCGCAGGCAATCTGGTCGTAGCGCTGCTCCCAGTTCGTCAGGTTGTGGGCGTGTTCATCAACATCGTGCGCGATGACGGTGCGCAGCGCCCGCTTTGTGTGCGGCTGTGCCAAGTTTGCGCGCGCGGGGAAGCCGGCTGTTGCAGTTTGGAGCAGTTGGGCCTCGGACATGTGAGTGACTCCCGGTGTTGCGCGGCGGCTAGGCCCATGACAGGTTTGCCGAATTTCAATAACGCCGCCAAAACCGCCGTGTTTATATTGGTACCGACGGCGCGGCGCTTGTTCTTTCTTATGCAAGCGCTATGCCCGCAAGTTTTTAAGCCGCGTTCAGGTCACAACAGCCGCAGCGTGCGGCACATGTATATCGCCCCAACAGGAGAGCCCCATGGATGCCCACTCATCCGGCCAGGACCACGTCTTGAAGCCGGTCTTGAATACCCTGCAGCTTTGGGGAATCGCAGTCGGCCTGGTGATTTCGGGCGAATACTTCGGCTGGAGCTACGGCTGGGCCAGCGCCGGTACGCTTGGCTTCACGATCACCGCGTTGTTCATCGCGGCGATGTACACCACGTTCATCTTCAGCTTCACGGAACTGACGACCTCCATCCCGCATGCAGGCGGCCCGTTCGCCTATAGCAAGCGTGCATTTGGACCGGTGGGCGGCTATCTCGCCGGGGCGGCCACGCTGATCGAGTTTGTGTTTGCGCCGCCGGCGATTGCGCTGGCCATCGGCGCGTACCTCAACGTGCAGTTTCCCGCGCTCGACCCCAAGCTGGCGGCGGTGGGCGCCTATCTGGTGTTCATGACGCTCAACATTGTGGGCGTGCAGATCGCGGCCACCTTTGAGTTGTGCGTGACGCTCCTGGCCATCTTCGAGCTGATGGTGTTCATGGGTGTGGTCTCGCCCGGATTCTCGCTGGCGAATTTCACCAAGGGTGGCTGGTCCGGCAGCGACAGCTTCAGCCTGGCGGCGGTACCCGGCATGTTCGCCGCGATCCCGTTTGCGATCTGGTTCTTTCTCGCCATCGAAGGTGTGGCGATGGCGGCGGAGGAGGCAAAGGATCCGAAGCGCTCAATCCCTATCGCTTACATCACCGGCATCCTGACGTTGGTCGTGCTGGCCGTTGGCGTGATGCTGTTCGCCGGTGGTGCGGGCGACTGGACCAAGCTCGCCAACATCAACGACCCGCTGCCGCAGGCCATGAAGCTGATCGTCGGGGCCAATAGCAACTGGCTGCACATGCTGGTGTGGCTGGGCCTGTTCGGGCTGGTGGCGTCGTTTCACGGCATCATCCTCGGCTACTCGCGCCAGATCTTTGCCCTGGCCCGGGAAGGCTACCTGCCGACGTACTTTGCTCGGGTGCATCCGCGCTTCAAGACGCCGCACCGCGCCATCATTGCGGGCGGCATCATTGGTATCGCCGCCATCTATAGCGACGAGCTGATCACCATCGGCGGCCAGACGTTGACGGCCAACATCGTCACCATGTCGGTGTTCGGCGCCATCCTGATGTACATCCTCTCGATGCTGAGCCTGTTCAAGCTGCGCCGTGCCGAGGCCGGCCTGGCGCGTCCGTTCCGTGCGCCGTTGTACCCGTACTTCCCGGCCTTCGCGCTGTTCGGCGCGCTGGTGTGCATGGCCACGATGATCTACTACAACCCGCTGATCTTCGGCATCTTCCTGGCCTTGCTGGCGCTGGGTTATGCCTGGTTCCTGGCGACCGCGCGCCGCCGCGCCGAGAGCGATGCGGCGCTAGGCGCGGTCTCCGGCCGCTGAATGGTTTCTTTCCCAACTGACGCAATCCACCCACGCAACGAGAGCGACCATCATGAACAACAGCGACAAGATGCCTGCCGTGCAGGACATTCACGACATGCCGCAAGCCGGTGCCGGTGGAATGGCGCGCCGGGGCTTTCTGGGCGGGCTGCTGGCCGCCGCAGCCGGTGGTGCGCTGGTACCGGCCATGGGCCATGCCGCCGCAAAGAAGGCGACCGTCGATACAGCCATCGGCCTGGACCGTGCCAAGTGGGCGCCGCGCAATCACCAGATGGTGGCGCAGATGATCGCCGCGCACGGCAATACGGCGCCCGGCTACAAGGCGAGCAAGCGCCCCTACGCCGTGTTCGACTGGGACAACACCAGCATCATGAACGACTGCGAGGAAGCGCTGTTGATGTATCAAATCAACACGCTGTCCTTCAAGCTCACGCCGGCTGAGTTCGCCGCCATCATCCGCCAGAACGTGCCGCCGGGACCGTTCAGCAAGGACTTCAAGAACGCCGCCGGCAACGTGGTCGACCTCGATTCGATCTGCGCCGATCTGGACGCCGACTACGCCTTCCTGCACGCCAATTACAAGGGCATGGCCGGCAGCAAGCCGCTGGCGGAGATCACCTCCACGGTCGAGTTCCAGGACTTCCGCGCCAAGCTCTACTACCTGTATGAGGCGGTCAACGACACCCACGGCGTCAACGTCGGCTACCCCTGGGTGATCTACTTCTTCGCCAACATGAGCGAGGCGGAGGTCAGCGCGTTGGCCGAGGCTTCCAACGATGCCGCACTGGGCGCAGCGCTGAACAAGGTCAAGTACACCAGCCCGGCTGACCGTCCGGGCAAGGCCGGGGTGGTCAGCGTCACGCACTTCCATGGCATCCGGCTATGCACGGAGATCGGTGGCATGATGGATACGCTGCGCAGCAACGGCATCGACGTCTATGTCTGCACCGCGTCACTGGAAGATGTGGTGGCGGTGTTCGCGACCCACCCCAAGTATGGCTACAACGTGCCGCGCGAGAACATCATCGGCCTGCGCCTGGAGCGCAACGGTGGGGTCTACCGCAACGCCTACTTGAAGGATTGGCCGCTGACCTGGGGCCCGGGCAAATCCGTCGCCATCAAGAAGGAAATCGTGGCGAAGAAGGGCTACGGCCCGCTGTTCGTGGCCGGCGACAGCGATGGCGATTACGACATGCTGCGCGACTTCCCGGAGACGCAGTACGGTTTGATCGTCAATCGCATGAAGAGCGGCAAGATCGGCGAGCTGTCCAAACTGGCGGCTGAGCAGATCCCTTCGTCCAAGCCACGCTTCCTGCTGCAGGGGCGCCAGGAGTCGACCGGCAACTGGTTGCCGGTGGAAACCAGCATCAAGTACGGCAAGACGGCACCGCAATTGCTGACCACCTGAGGGCGCACGGTCCGGCGGGTAGCCTGCCGGACCGCGCTGAAGAAGACGGAGAACGAGCATGCCGGAACACAGGTTCAAGCACCGCGTTGGCAGCGCCAGCTACGCTTTTCGCGACCTGAAGGAACTGATGGCCAAAGCGTCGCCCGCGCGTTCGGGCGACATGTTGGCGGGTGTGGCCGCGGTCAACGCCGAAGAGCGTGCAGTGGCACAGATGGCGCTGGCCGAGTTGCCGCTGAAGACCTTCATCGAAGACCTGTTGGTCCCCTATGAAGACGACGAGATCACGCGCCTCATCATCGACACCCATGACCGCGCTGCTTTCGCGCCCATCTCGCACCTGACGGTCGGCGACTTTCGCAACTGGCTGCTGGCCGACGATACCGATAGTGCAGTGCTCGCCGCCGTCGCGCCGGGCATCACGCCGGAGATGGCGGCGGCTGTCTCCAAGATCATGCGCAACCAAGACCTGATCCTGGTGGGCAAGAAGTGCCGCGTGGTCAGCGCGTTCCGGAACACCATCGGTCTGCCGGGGCGGCTGTCCACGCGATTGCAACCCAACCACCCGACCGACGACGCCACCGGCATCGCCGCCAGCATGCTCGATGGCCTGCTGTACGGCAACGGCGATGCGGTCATCGGCATCAATCCGGCCACCGACAACGTGCCGCAGGTGATGAAGCTGGTGAGCATGATGGCCGACGTCATCGCCCGCTACGAAATTCCCACGCAGTCGTGCGTGCTGACCCACGTCACCAACACCATCGCCGCCATCGAGCGCGGCGCACCGGTGGATTTGGTCTTCCAATCCATCGCCGGCACCGAGGCCGCCAACCGTGGCTTCGGCATCGACCTCGCCATTCTGGGTGAGGCGCGCGAGGCGGCGCTGTCGCTCAAGCGTGGCACCGTCGGTGACAACGTCATGTACTTCGAAACCGGCCAGGGCAGTGCACTGTCGGCCAACGCTCACCATGGCATGGACCAGCAGACCTGCGAGGCCCGCGCCTACGCAGTGGCGCGGCAGTTCAAGCCCTTGCTCGTGAACACCGTGGTCGGCTTCATCGGCCCCGAATACCTCTACGACGGCAAGCAGATCATCCGCGCCGGGCTGGAAGACCATTTCTGCGCCAAGCTGCTGGGCCTGCCCATGGGCTGCGACGTCTGCTACACCAACCACGCAGAGGCCGACCAGAACGACATGGACGTGTTGCTGACATTGCTGGGCGTGGCCGGCTGTACCTTCGTCATGGGCATCCCGGGCTCAGACGACATCATGCTCAACTACCAGACCACGTCCTTTCACGATGCACTGTACGCGCGCCGGGTGCTGGGCTCGCGCCCCGCGCCGGAGTTCGAGACGTGGTTGCGCAACATGCAGATCTTCAACACCGTCGGGGGTGAGGGGCAGTTCCGCCTGCATGCCAGCACACCGCCCGGTTTTCGCGACGCGTTGCTGCGGTTGCACTGAGTCATGGACGAGATCGAAAAGCGCGACAAGGCGGGACAGTCCGATCAGGCCGCCAAACCGGTGACCGACAATCCGTGGGAGGCGCTGCGCCGCTTTACCGCCGCGCGCATCGCCTTGGGGCGTGCCGGCGTGAGTTTGCCCACGCAGCCGCAACTGGCCTTCCAGCTCGCGCACGCACAGGCGCGCGACGCCGTGCATCTTGCGCTGGACGTTGATGCGCTGAAGATGCGGTTGCAGGAGCATGGTATCTGCGCTGCAGATGCGGTGATGGAGGTGCACAGCGCCGCGCCTGACCGGCTCACCTACCTGCAGCGGCCCGATCTTGGGCGGCGCCTATCCGACGCGTCGCGTGCGCAGATGCTCGCCGCGCCATTCGCGGCTGCGGCGCAGGCACGCCCCTATGACGTCGCTTTCGTCATCGCAGACGGCCTGTCTTCATTGGCAGTGGGGCAGAACGCTGCGCCATTTCTCGCCGAGATGCAGCGGCGGATCGCTCCGGAAGGCTGGAAGATCGCGCCGCCGGTGATCGTGCGTCAGGGGCGCGTGGCCGTGGCCGATGAAGTGGGAGAGTTGCTGGGCGCGAAGCTGGTGGTGATCCTCATCGGCGAGCGTCCCGGACTGAGTTCGCCTGACAGCATGGGGCTGTATCTGACGTGGATGCCTGCGCGCGGCCTGACCGATGCCAGCCGCAACTGCATCTCGAATGTCCGTCCGCAAGGACTGCGCTATGAGGAGGCCGCCTACAAGCTGCACTACCTGATGGCCGAGGCGCATCGCCGCGGTTTGTCGGGCGTGGCGCTGAAGGATGAGACGGCGGGCGAGGGCGGGGAGCAGCTCGACGTGCGCGGGAATTTTCTGCTGGGGAACGACTGAGCACGGCGACTCCGCCGCGGTTCAAGCTCAGTCGTGGATCCCGCAATCCAATACGCCTACATGAGGCGTGCAATGGTTCAGAACGTGTAGCGCAGGTACAGCTCGTTCAGATCCGTACCCGGGTTCGGGCGCTTGATCGACGCGTTCGAGAGATGCTCGAAGCGGTAGCCCATCTGGAATTGCTGCTTGCTGCCAAAGGCCACGCCCACGCCGATCATGTCGGAGAACTGGAAGGCCGTGCTGAAGTTGTGTTCATCAGACGTGCGGGTGTGCGACAGCAGGCGCGGGCCGATGCCGACTTCCACGAACGGCACCCACGAGCTGCCGCGCTTTTCAATGCGGAACAGCGGCGTCACGCCGAATTCGGTCAGGTTCTGGCGGTTGGTGCCCTTCGTCGAGCGCCATTGGCCCAGCGCGACTTCCCAGTCCAGGTTCACGAACCAGCCTTCCGG
This sequence comes from Ralstonia sp., assembly GCA_039592975.1. Classification (GTDB taxonomy): domain Bacteria; phylum Pseudomonadota; class Gammaproteobacteria; order Burkholderiales; family Burkholderiaceae; genus Ralstonia. Next base: position 157,311 of record JBCNQE010000007.1, read on the forward strand.
GTTGCCCCAGTGGTAGCCCGAGTCGAAATCCAGATCGACACCATATTTTTCAATGCCATGCTTGTTGTCCTTGCCGTAGATGGCGCGCACGGACGGATCAGCCTGGGCGGGCAAGGCGGCGAACAGCGAGGCGGCGCCCAGGGCGGCAGCCAGCAGTTTGGCAGAACGGGGTAGCGCGGATCGGATCATCAGAGAGAGGCAGAATTGTTTGAGCAGCGCGCGTGATTCACGGCAACAGCATCGGCCAGCCACGCGCGCGACGGACATGGCGGCAGGCAAACAGACGGTCGGGATGACGCCCGGGCGACTGGCTTGCAAGGCATCGGGCCACGCAAGTTACGCGCCCGCTCCCACAGCCCGCCCGAACGATCGAGGCAGCCTGAAACAAATTCTGACGATTATAGGAGGAACTCTCTAACGGTGTGCGCCACCACTGCGCAAGGTGGTATTGCCGGCAGCGGAACGTCAGCTGCCGGCAAGGTCAGGCGCCTTCATGACGCCTTCGTGGTGTTTCCGCTATTGCGCGGCGGGAGCGGCCGCAGCGGATGTGGGTTGCAGCGCGGCTTGGCCGACGACCGGCACCTCGCCATGCCAGCCACCGCCCAGGGCTTTGACGAGCAGCACGGCTGCCGAGTACCGCTTGCCCTGCAGCGTGAGCAGCGTGCGTTCCGCGTTGTAGGCGGTGGCTTGGGCGGTAATGACTTCCAGGAAGCTGATCGTGCCCGCGCGGTAGCGGTTCAGATCGAGCTGCGCGGCTTCCTGGGCCGCCTTGACGGCATCGGCTTGTGCGTCGAATTCCTGCGCCTGCCAGCGCAGGGCGGCCAGGTTGTCTTCCACGTCCTGGAAGGCGCCGAGCACCGTCTGGCGATACGTGGCGACGGTGCCGTCGTATGCCGCGCCGGCCTTGTCGACCGCCGCCGAACGTGCGCCGGCATCGAACAGCGTGGCCGCCAGCGACGGGCCGATCGACCAGACGCGGCTGGGCAGCGTTGCCAGGCGCGACAGCGTATTGGCCGACAGCCCCGCCGAGGCACCCAAGGTGAGCGTCGGGAAGTACGCTGCCTTGGCTACGCCGATCTGCGCGTTGGCCGCCGCCATGCGGCGCTCGGCGGCCGCAACGTCGGGGCGACGCTCCAGCACGGAGGAGGGCACCGTCAGCGGAATGTCCGGCAATGCGGGCAGTTCGTAGACGTTGGAGGCAGCGACGGGCGCCAGCGAAAATTCCGCCGGTGGCTTGCCGATCAGCACGGCAATGGCGTGTTCCAACTGCGCCCGCGTGACTTCCGTATCCAGCAACTGCGCCTGCGCTTGCTTCAGTTGGGTCTGCGCGGTTAGCACGTCAGAGCGCTGTGCCACCCCCACCGCGTACTGGTTTTGCGTGAGCGTGAGGAAACGCTCGTAATCGGCCACGGTGCGTTGCAGCACGGCTTTCTGTGTATCCGTGACACGCAATTGAAAATAATCCTGTGCCAGCGTGGCCTGGGCGGAGAGCAATGCCGAGGACAGATCGCCCGCGCTGGCTTGCGCGCTGGCCTGATTCGACTCCACCGAGCGGCGGATGCGGCCCCACAGGTCCAGCTCCCAGCTGGCGTCGAGCGACAGGCTTTGCGCATTGGTAATGGATGGGTTGCCCGTCGCCAGGCTGCCATCCGGGTTGACCGTGGTGCGCACCGAACGGCTGCGCGTGGCAGAGGCGTTGGCGCCCAGCGTGGGGAAGAACGAAGCCCGTGCCGATTGCACCAGCGCTTGCGCCTGGCGGTATTGCGATTCCGCGACCAGGATGTTCTGGTTGGCGGCGGCCACCTGTTCTTCCAGCGCGTTCAGTTGCGGGTCGTTGAAGATTTCCCACCACTTGCCGCGGGTCATGGCATCGCTGGGCGTGCCGACCTTCCAGTCGCCGGCTTCCTTGTATTGCTGCGGCACCTCGGCATCCGGGCGCTTGTAGTCGGGGCCGACTGCGCAGGCGGAGAGCAGCGCGCATGCCGCGAGCGCGAGCAGCAGAGGGCGGAGTGGGCGGAGGGCTTGGGGGCCTCTTGTCATGTTGAGCTTCCTTGCGAATCCAATGCGGAGTCCAGCGCGGGCAGGGGCGCTTCCCGGTGACGGCCGAGCAGCCGCAGGCGCAGCTTGTCGAGCGCCAGGTAGACCACCGGCGTGGTGTAGAGCGTCAGGATCTGGCTGACCAGCAGCCCGCCGACGATGGAGATACCCAGCGGCGTGCGCAGCTCAGCGCCGTCGCCATGGCCGAGCGCCAGCGGCAGGGCACCCAATAGCGCGGCCATCGTCGTCATCAAAATCGGCCGGAAGCGCAGCACGCAGGCGTGGAAGATGGCATCCGTGGGGCTCATGCCCTGGCTGCGCTCGGCCTCCAGCGCAAAGTCGATCATCATGATCGCGTTCTTCTTGACGATGCCGATCAGCAAGATCACGCCGATCAGCGCGATGATCGAAAAGTCCGTATCCGTGATGATCAGCGCCAGCAGCGCGCCCACACCTGCTGATGGCAGCGTCGACAGGATCGTGATCGGGTGCATGTAGCTCTCATACAGCACGCCCAGCACGATGTAGATGGTGATGAGCGCGAACAGGATCAGCACCGGCTGGCTGGAAAGCGAATCCTGGAACGCCTTGGCCGTGCCCTGGAAGCTGCCATGCACGGTGCTCGGCACGCCGATGCGGTTCATGGCGTCCTGAATGTCCTGCGTGGCGCCCGACAGCGACGCGCCCTGCGCCAGGTTGAACGAAATCGTGCTGGCCGCGAACTGGCCTTGGTGGTTGACCGCCAGCGCCGTGTTGGTCGGCTCGTAGTGCGAGAACGTCGACAGCGGCACCTGCGCACCGGTTGAGGTGATGAGGTAGATGTCGCGCAGGCCTTCGGGGCTCTGCCAGTACTGTGGCGCGGCCTCCATCACCACGCGGTACTGGTTGAGCGGGTTGTAGATGGTCGACACCTGGCGTTGGCCGAAGGCGTTGTTCAGTGCGTTGTCGATATCACTCGGGTTGAGGCCGAGCGACTTGGCCTTGTCGCGGTCGATCACCAGCGAGGTCTGCAGGCCCTTGTCTTGCGCATCGGTGTTGACGTCGGTGAGGGACTTCACCTGCGAGAGCGCCTGCTTGATCTTCGGCTCCCAGGCGCGCAGCTCATCGAGATTGTCGGCCTGCAGCGTGTATTGATACTGCGCGTTGCTGGCGCGGCCGCCCACGCGGATGTCCTGTACCGACTGCAGGAAGAGGCTCGCGCCAGGCTCCTGCGCCAGCTTGCCGCGCAGCCGGTTGATGACCTGATCGGCTGACAGCTTGCGTTCGGCCAACGGCCTGAGCTGAATGAACATCTGCCCGGTATTGCGCTGGCTGCCCCCCGTGAAGCCCACCACGTTTTCCACCGCCGGGTCTTGCCGCACGATGCTGATGAAGTCCGTCAGCTTGGTGCGCATGGCCTGGAACGAGATCGCCTGGTCGGCCTGGATGAAGCCCATCACGCGGCCCGTGTCTTGCTGCGGGAAGAAGCCCTTGGGCACGATCACGTACAGATAGCCGTTGAGAAACACGGTCAGCAGCAGGATCAACAGCGTCAACCAGCTATGGCGCAGCGCCCAGGCCAGCGAATATCGGTAGCCATCGAGCAGCCAGGTGAAGAAGCTTTCGGTCTTGCGGTGGAACCAGCCGTGTTCCTCTTCGTTGGCCGGCTTCAGCAGCCGCGCACACATCATCGGCGTGGTAGTGAGCGAGACCACCAGCGACACCAGAATCGCCACCGACAACGTCACCGCAAACTCGCGGAACAGCCGCCCGACAATGCCGCCCATCAGCAGCAGCGGAATGAACACGGCAATGAGCGAGATGCTCATCGACACCACCGTGAAGCCCACTTCACGCGCGCCCTTGAGCGCCGCCTGCATGGGCCGCATGCCGTTCTCAATGTGGCGTGAGACGTTTTCCAGCACCACGATGGCATCGTCGACCACGAAGCCGGTGGCCACCGTCAGCGCCATGAGCGAGAGGTTGTCGAGGCTGTAGCCGCACAAGTACATCACCCCGAACGTGCCGATGAGCGACACCGGCACCGCCACGCTGGGGATGAGCGTAGCCCGCACGTTGCGCAGGAACAGGAACACCACCATGATCACCAGCCCGATGGACAGCACCAGCGTGTGCTCCACATCGCGCAGCGAGGCGCGGATGGTGGGCGTGCGGTCCATCATCACGTCGAGGTTGATCTGCGCGGGAATGGTGTTGCGCAGATAGGGCAGGGTGTCGTTGATGGCATCGACCGTGTCGATGATGTTGGCGCCCGGCTGCCGGCTGATGATGAGCAGCACCGACGCCTTGCCGTTGGCCGAGCCGTAGTTGCGGATGTCCTGCACGCCGTCGCTCACCTCGGCCACATCTTGCAGCCGCACGGGCGAGCCATTGCGCCAGGCGATGATCAGCGGTTTATATTCGACGGCCTTCTTGGCCTGGTCGTTGGCGTAGATCGTCCACACGCGCTCGCCCGATTCCAGCATGCCCTTGGGCTTGTTGGCGTTGGTGGCGGTGATCACGCCGCGCACCGTCTCCATCGAGATGCCGTACTTGTTCAGCGCTGTCGGGTTCAGCTCCACGCGCACGGCAGGCAACGATGCACCGCCAATGGTTACCTGACCGACGCCCTTAACCTGCGACAGCTTCTGCGCAAGGATGGTCGACGCCGCGTCATACAGCTCGCCGCGCGACATGGTGTCGGACGTGAGCCCGAGAATCATGATCGGCGCGTCGGCCGGGTTGACCTTGCGATACGTCGGGTTGCTTGGGAGGCCAGACGGCAGCAGGCTGCGCGAGGCATTGATGGCCGCCTGCACGTCCCGCGCCGCGCCATCGATGTCGCGCGACAGATCAAACTGCAGCGTAATGCGCGACGAGCCCAGCGAGCTGGACGACGTCATCTCCGTAATGCCCGCAATGCGGCCGAGCGAGCGCTCCAGCGGCGTGGCCACCGTGGCGGCCATCGTTTCCGGGCTCGCACCGGGCAGCGAGGCGCTGACGGAGATGGTCGGAAAATCGACCTGCGGCAGCGGCGACACCGGCAGCAGCTTGAACGCCGCCATGCCGGCCAGCGCCACGCCGATGGTCAGCAGCGCCGTGGCAACCGGCCGCGCGATGAAGGTGGCGGACAGGTTCATGGCTGGCCGCCGTGGTCATCTGCGGTGCCGGCGGAACGCGGATGCCCGCGCCGTGCCGCACGCCGCTCACGCCAGTCGCGCAGGCGCTCGCCCAGGTTGTCGAACGCCAGATAGATGACCGGCGTGGTGAACAGCGTTAGCACCTGGCTGACCAGCAGGCCACCCACCATCGTGATCCCCAGCGGTTGGCGCAACTCCGAGCCCACACCAGTGCCCAGCATCAGCGGCAGGGCACCCAGCAGTGCTGCCATGGTCGTCATCAGAATCGGGCGGAAGCGCAACAGGCATGCCTGGTAGATGGCATCGCGCGGCTTCATGCCTTGCTCACGCTCGGCCTCCAGCGCGAAGTCGATCATCATGATCGCGTTCTTCTTGACGATGCCGATCAGCAGGATGATCCCGATGATGGCGATGATGCCCATGTCCTTGCCGGCAAGCAGCAGCGACAGCAATGCACCTACGCCGGCCGAGGGCAGCGTCGAGAGAATCGTCACCGGGTGGATGGTGCTCTCGTACAGCACGCCTAGCACGATGTACATCGTGATGATGGCCGCCAGGATCAGCCAAAGCTGATTGGACAGCGATGCACGGAACGCCAGCGCCGCGCCCTGGAAGCTGGTCTGCATGCTGGCGGGCAGGCCGATCTCTTGCTCGACGGCGTTGATCGTGTCCACCGCCGCGCCCAGCGATGCATGTGGCGCCAGGTTGAATGAGATCGTTGCCGCCGGAAACTGTCCCTGGTGGTTCACCACCAGCGAGCCCGGTTGTTCCACCACCGTGGCAAAGGCGCCCAGCGGCACTTGCTGGCCACTGCTGGAGGGCACATGCAGGTCATACAGCGAGTGGGGGCCGAGCTGCATCTTCGGATCGCTTTCCAGCACCACGCGATACTGGTTCGACTGCGTGAAGATGGTCGACACCAGGCGCTGGCCATAGGCACTGTACAACGCGCTATCCACCGCTGCCATGGTGATGCCATACACGGCTGCCTTGTCGCGGTCCACCTGTACATAGGCGCGCAGGCCGTTGTCCTGCAGGTCGCTCGCCACGTCGCGCAGCTCCTTGGTCTGCTGCAGGCGTTCGACCAGCTTCGGTACCCACTTCGAGAGGTTGTTCGGGTCCGGGTCTTCCACCGTGAACTGGTATTGCGTGCGGCTGACGCGGTCTTCGATGGTCAGATCTTGCACCGGCTGCATATACAGCTGAATGCCCGCCACCTTGGCCAGTTCGGGCTGCAGGCGCTGGATGATTTCGGTAGCGTCTGCGTCGCGTTGGTCCTTGGGCTTGAGGTTGATCAGCATGCGGCCGCTGTTGAGCGTGGTGTTTACGCCATCCACGCCGATGAACGATGACAGGCTGACCACCGCCGGGTCTTTCAGCACCACCTCGGCCAGCTTCTGCTGGCGCTCGGCCATGGCCGAGAACGAAATCGACTGCGACGCATCCGAAATCCCCTGGATCACGCCCGTGTCCTGCACCGGGAAGAAACCCTTGGGCACCACCACATACAGCAGCCCCGTCAGCACCAGCGTGCCGATGGCCACCAGCAGCGTGCTCTTCTGGCGCGCGAGCACCCATTGCAGCGCGCGGCCGTATTGGGCGATCACCCTGTCGAAGAACCCGCCGGCAGCGTGGTAGAACCAGCTCTGTTCCGCCTCGGGAATGTGCTTGAGCAAGCGGGCGCACATCATGGGCGTGAGCGTGAGTGACACCACCGCCGAGATCAAAATCGACACCGCCAGCGTGATCGCAAATTCGCGGAAGAGGCGCCCCACCACGTCGCCCATGAACAGCAGCGGAATCAGCACCGCAATCAGCGAGAACGTGAGCGAGATGATGGTGAAGCCGATCTGCTTGGCGCCCTTGAGTGCGGCTTCCATGGGCGGATCGCCGTCTTCAATGTAGCGGGCGATGTTCTCGATCATGACGATGGCGTCATCCACCACAAAGCCGGTGGCAATGGTGAGCGCCATCAGCGTCAGGTTGTTGATCGAGAAGCCGGCCATGTACATCACGCCGAACGTGCCCACCAAGGACAGCGGCACCGCCACGGCCGGAATGATGGTGGCCGGCACGTTGCGCAGGAAGATGAAGATCACCATCACGACCAGTGCCACGGCCAGCATCAACTCGTGCTGCACGTCGGTCACTGACGCGCGGATGGTGGTGGTGCGGTCGGTCAGCAGGGCCACTTCCACGTTGCCGGGCAGGGTGTCCTTCAACTGCGGCAGCAGCGCCTTGGCGCGATTCACCACCTCGATCACGTTGGCGCCGGGCTGGCGCTGCACGTTCAGGATGATGGCGGGCGTGGCGTTGGCCCAGGCGGCCAGCTTGGTGTTCTCGGCGCCGTCGACGATCTGCGCGACGTCGGTCAGGCGGATGGGCGCGCCGTTCTTGTAGGCGACGATCATCTTGCCGTACTCGGCGGCCGACTTGAGCTGGTCGTTGGCGTCAATGGTGGAGGCGCGCGCGGGGCCGTCGAAGCTACCCTTGGCGCCGTTCACGTTGGCGGTGCCGATGGCGGTGCGAATGTCATCAATCGACAGCCCCAGTGCTGCCAGCGCCGACGTATTGGCCTGGATGCGCACCGCAGGCCGTTGCCCGCCGCTGATGCTGACCAAGCCAATGCCCGGCAACTGCGACAGCTTTTGCGCGATGCGCGTGTCGACCAAGTCTTCCAGCTTGGGCAGCGGCATCGTGTTGGAGGTGATCGCCAGCGTGAGGATCGGCGCATCAGCCGGATTCACCTTGCTGTAGATCGGCGGCATCGGCAGGTCGTTCGGCAGCAGGTTGCCGGCGGCGTTGATGGCCGCCTGCACTTCCTGCTCGGCAATATCGAGCGAGAGCGACAGATCAAACTGCAGCGTGATCACCGACGCGCCGCCGGAGCTTGCCGACGTCATCTGCTTGAGGCCGGGCATCTGACCGAACTGCCGCTCCAGCGGCGCGGTGATGGACGACGTCATCACGTCGGGGCTGGCACCCGGATACAGCGTCGTCACCTGGATGGTCGGGTAATCGACCTCGGGCAGAGCAGAGAGCGGCAGCATCCGATACGCCACCAGGCCCGACAGCAGGATGGCGACCATCAGCAGGGTGGTCGCCACGGGCCGGAGGATAAATAAGCGGGAGGGATTCATGCCAGCTCGGTACGGAAGACTTCAGGCGTAGATAACGCGATGAGCGATGCGCGAGGCACGGATGCCATGCTTACGGCTTGGCCACCGGGGCGCTTGCGGCAGGTGCGGAAGCGCCACCCTGGCCACCGCGACGATGGCGTCGGCCCTGCTGCCCGTCCTGGCCGGCAGCCGGCGCGCTGGCAGGGGAGGCACCGGGCTGGATCACTTCCACCGGCGCGCCATCGCGCAGCTTGTCCGCACCGTCGACCACCACGCGCTCGCCCAGCTTCAGGCCCTGCGCCACGGACACGCGGTCGCCTTCGGTCACGCCCAGCTTGACCACGCGCAGCGACACATTGCTGTCCTCGCCCACCACATAGACGAAGGTGCCTTGCGTGCCGCGCTGGATGGCGGCGCCCGGCACAATCACCTGGTCGTGCAGCGTATCGACGCGCATGCGCACGTTCACAAACTGGTTGGGAAACAGCGCAGCGTTCTGGTTCGGGAACTGCGCGCGCAGCTTGACGGTGCCGGTGGTGTTGTCGATGGTGTTGTCCACCGTCATCAGCGCGCCGTGGGCGAGCACCGTGGTCTGGGCGCGGTCCCAGGCTTCCACCGGCAGCTTGTCACCGGATTGCAGGCGCGGCATGACCTTGGGCAGATTGTCTTCGGGGATGGAATAGATGACGGTGATCGGGTCAATCTGCGTGATGACGACGATGCCGTTGGTATCCGACGCATGCACGATATTGCCCGGGTCCACCTGGCGCAGGCCCACGCGGCCCGACACCGGCGCGGTGATCCGCGTATACGACAACTGCACACGTGCGTTGTCGACGTTGCCCTGATCAAGCTTGACCGTGCCTTCGTACTGGCGCACCAGCGAGGCCTGTGTGTCCACCTGCTGCTTGGCAATCGAATCCTGCGAGAGCAGGGTCTGGTATCGCTGCAGATCCAGCTTTGCGTTCGTCAGCAGCGCCTGGTCACGTGCGAGTTGACCTTCGGCTTGTGCGAGTTGGGCCTGATAGGTGCGCGGATCGATTTCGGCCAGCAGGTCGCCGGCCTTGACGGTCTGGCCTTCCGTAAACGCCAGGCGCACGAGTTGGCCGTCCACGCGCGTCTTCACAGTCACGTTGTTGACCGGTGTGACGTTGCCTAGCGCGGACAGCACCACGTTGATGTCGCCCTTGGTCGCGGTGGCCACCATCACGGGCATGGGCTTGCCGGCCATGGCTGCGCCGCGTCCGCCGGGGCCGCCGCGTCCTGCACCGGGGCCACCGCTGTTGCGATGCATCGCGTGGTACACCGCATAGCCGATCAGCGCCACGATGATGAGGACGATCCACAGGCCCCACCGGCGCCGCTTACTACCTTCACGCGGTGGCGGCAGCAGTGTCGGCGAAACCCCGTTGGACGTGTCATGCGAATGGCGTCCGGCATCGGGCTGGCCGGCTTGTGGGTCCTTGGCGTCGGACATTGTGGTTTCCTGTTCTTAGCGATATGAGGGCGAGCGCACATGATACCGGGGCGCCCGCTGCAGTCAGACCGGAGCTTAAAGGCATCGCCTTTGCGCAGAATTAGTCGCACCGTAGGTTGTATTACTGCAGATTACAAATCGATGGTGCTGTTACTGGGAGAAACAATATGGCGGAAGTACGCGGTTTCTGTGTGCGCGGTAGTGGCTATCATGGGCACACTTTCAAGCGTCTCCGTTGATGCCCACCACGCACAATCGGACCCTAAGCGACATGAGCGGCACCAAGATCCTGGTCGTCGATGACGACGTCGAACTGCGCGACCTGCTGCGCGAATACCTGACCCAACAGAGTTTTGCCGTCTCCGTCATGCACGACGGTGAGGGCCTGGCCGCACGGCTGGAGCGTGAGCGCCCGGCACTCGTGGTGTTGGATTTGATGATGCCCAAGGTGGATGGCCTGTCGGCGCTGCGTGATCTGCGCGCCCGCAACGACGATGTGCCCGTCATCCTGCTCACCGCCCGCAGCGACGAGATCGATCGCATCATCGGCCTGGAGATCGGCGCCGACGACTACCTGGGCAAGCCGTTTTCCCCGCGCGAGCTGCTCGCCCGTATCAATGCCGTGCTGCGCCGCCGGCAAGCGGTGCCGGCATCGGCCCCCGAAGATCGCGACAGCTTTGCCTTCGGCCCCTTCAAGCTCAACTTCCGCATGCGCACGCTGTTTCGTGGCGACCGCGCGCTCTCCATCAGCGACACCGAATTCGCGCTGCTCAAGCTGCTGATTGGGCACGCCATGCAGGTGCTCACGCGCGAGCACATCGTCGAGCTGATGTACGGACCGGGCAGCGGCGTGTCTGACCGCGGCATCGACGTGCAGATCTGGCGCCTGCGCCGCGTGTTGGAAGAAGACGCCCAGCGCCCGCGCTATATCCAGACCGTGCGCGGACGCGGCTACACCTTTGTGCCGGACGAGCGGGAAGAGCCGAGCGAGCGCGATGAAGTTCAAGGCTAGATTCGACACGTTGTTCGGCCGGCTGGCCGTGCTGATCGTGGTGGTGCTGGTGCTCAGTCACTTCTCGTGGCTGGGTGTGCTGCGTGCGGAGCGGCGCGAGCGGCAGTTCCAGGCGTCGGTTGACCAGATGGCGTTCCAGTTGCAGGCGTTTCAGGCGGTCATGGACGGCCATCTGAAAGCCAAGCTGCCCGACCTGGTGACCGAAACCAGTGACGCCCCGCCCAACGATACGCTCTCGGCCTCGGATAAATCGTCCGAACTGGCGCGGCAGCTGGCGCGCCGTCTGCCGGCCGGTACGGAATTGCGGCTGGAACCCTCTGCCACGCCGCGCGTGTATGTGCGTTTTCCGCAGCGCGACAAATGGATCGCCATGCCGCTCGTGTGGGTGCATGCGCCGCCGACCATTTCTGCTGTGGTGCCGGGCGTGATGGTGGTCTTGGCGATTGCGATTGCGTTTTCGCTGTTTGCGGCATGGCAGATCCAGCGGCCCGTGCGCGCGCTGGCCGACGCTGCCGGCGCGCTGGCCCGGCGCCGCTACGTGGCACCGCTCAAGGAGCGTGGGCCGTATGAGCTGCGTCAGTTGACGGACCAGTTCAACCACATGGCAGCCGATCTGTCCGCTGCCGATGAGGAGCGCAACACCATGCTCGCCGGCATCGCGCATGACCTGAAGACGCCGCTGTCGCGCCTGCGCCTGCGCGCCGAGATGCTGGCCGACCAGAAAGCCGGCGCCGGCATTGAGCGCGATGTCGAATCCATGTCGGCCATCGTCGAGCAGTTTCTCGCCTACGCGCAAAGCGGCGACGGCGAGGCCCGCGAGGTGTCGGTGGATCGCCATCTGCGCGGTCTGGTGCAGCCGTTTGCCGAGCAGGGCAAGCACGTCGCGCTCGATCTGCATGCGGGTGATCGGTTTCGCCTCAAGCCGACGCATCTGGAGCGCATCGTCGTCAATCTGCTCGACAACGCCTTCGCCTACGGCGCCGAGCCCGTCAACGTGCGCACGACCGCCGATGAACGCAGCTACACCTTGACGGTGGAGGACCACGGCGCCGGCATTCCCGCCACGGATATTGACCGCGTGATGCGCCCGTTCGTCCGCCTGGACCCGGCGCGCGGCGGCAATGCGCATTGCGGTCTGGGCCTGGCCATCGTCGACCGGCTGGTGCGGCATCTGGGTGGTGAGTTGGCGGTCGGGCCCGCCATGGCCGGTGCGCCGTCGCCTGGGTTCCGTGTGACGATGCGATTTCCGGTGTCGGCAGCCACCGCCTGAACCCCACCCGCTGACACACGGATTGGCGATTTCGTACGCTATCCTAGGCGTCGCAAGCACGCTTGTTGCGTGCGCTTGACCAGACCCCCCGGGAGGAAACGCATGAATCGCGCTGTCTGTCTCGCCAAGGATGCTGGCCTCGGCCGTAGGGCCGCCGCCGCGGTTGTCTGTGTGCTGGCGATGGAGTTGGCAGCTTGCTCGTCACCGATGCCGCCCTGGCAGCCGCCGCGCACGACGATCCAGCCCGCACCCGCACCCGCACCGTCCGCCCCCATGACTACGCTGCCACCTGCACCGTCAATCAGCCCGATGCCGATTCCAGCGCCGGCGATGGCACCGAGCGCGCCACCGGCCCCCATGGATGCAGAACCGCCGCGCGCGGGCATGGCGAATCCGGCATCCACGTATTGTCTGCAACGGGGCGGGCAGCTTGAGTTCTCCACCCGCGCGAATGGCGCCGAGGTCGGTACGTGCGTCAGCCCCGGCGGGGATGAATGCGAGGAATGGGCCTTCCTGCGCGGCAGTTGCACCTGGTGAGTGGCGCGTAGACAAAAAAAAAGCCGCGGAGGCATCCCCGCGGCCCTTTTTTTGCATGGCGGTGCGCCGATCAGCGCGGGCTGTTGCCCAACTTGGCGGCCACGCGGTCTGCGCGATCCTGCGAGCCCGGGTGCGAGCTCAGCAGACCGGCCGACTTGCCGCCGTCGAGCTTGGCCAGCTTCTGGAACGCCGTTACCAGTGCGCGACGGTTGCTCTTGGTGCGCGTGAGCAGGTCGAACGAGTAGTCATCCGCAGCGGTTTCCTGCGATTGCGAGAACTGTGCGTTCACGAAGGCTTCCGACAGCGCGCCCACTTGCGAGGACGACAGGGCGGCCACGGCGCCATTCCCGCTGGAGGCCAGCGCGCCGCGCGCGGCTTGCGTAGCGTAGGCGACTTGCATGGCGTTCTTGCTGTGGCCCAGCGCCACGTGGCCGATTTCGTGGCCCAGCACGGCGCGGACTTCGTCGTCGGTCATCTTGTCCATCAGGCCGCTGTAGACGCGCACGCAGCCGTTGGCCATGGCCCAGGCGTTGATGTCCGGCGTCATGTAGACCTTGGCGTCGATGGGGATGCCGCTGGCTTGCAGCGTCGGCACGATGCCGGCCAGGCGCTTGGTGTAGGTGCTCTTGGCGGGGGCGATCTTGTTCTCGGCATCGCTCTGCGCGCAGCTTTGCTGCGACAGCGTGCGCACGTCGTTGTCGGACAGCGAGGCGGCCTGGAACAGGTTGCTGCCGGCTTGCGTCATGCCTTGCATATCGGTGCCAGCGCAGGCGGTGAGCGCGGCAGCTGCCGCCAGCGTCATGGCGGTGGTGCGCAGGGTTGAGATGGACAACGAGGACAGCGAGGACAGCATCATGAGTGGGCTCCAAGGTTAGACGAGAGGCCCGACATGCTAGGCGCCGCCCGCGCCGCGTGGGTTAAGTTGTGTTAACACACTCAGGGAATTCCCAGCCGCAGGCTTATCGCCGCGCCACCACCACCTTGTCTGCGGATTCCGCCACCAGCCGCATTGGCACGCCTGCCTCCTGCAGCTTTTGCCATGTCGTGCGGCGCATGAAGGCGTACGCGGGCGGGCCATCGATCCAGCGCTTGATCCATTCGTCGGTGGTGGCGATGACTTTGCTCGGCTCCAGGTCGGCGCCCATTTCCAGTTCGTCAAAGCCCGCCACCAGCGTCATCGGGCGGCCCAGGTAATAGATGGCCGTCTGATCCAGCCAATCAACGGAGTAGAACGGCGTCTCGGCGGGAATCGGGCCGGTCGCATCCAAGGTTTTTTCGATGAGGTCGCGGGCGGACAGTGCATCGCGGAAGATCTCACTGCCATTCAGCACGCGGTCCCAGCAGAACAGGGCGGACAGGGCGAGCACGATCACCGCGAGTGTGCGTCGCTGCCAGCGCAACGCCAGCAGGGCCGCCAGCGTGCCGACAGCCAGCATGGCCATGACGTCGCGCAGCATGGGCATGGCCTGCGCTACTTGTTCGGGCGGCATTTTGGCGCCGGCCTTGGCACCAATGACGGGGACGGCAAACCACAGCCCGATCGCAATCAGGAGATTCACGCCCAGCGCCCAGGCGACGGCGCGTGTGGGCATCTTCTCCAGCGCCAGTGCCAGCACGATCGCAAAGGCCGGAAACGCCGGCACGATATAGCCCGGTAGCTTGGAGCTGGACGCCGAGAAGAACAGGAAGATCATCCCCGCCCACGCGATCGACCAGCGCATCAGGTCAAATTGTCGCGTGCCGGTGAAGAGGTCCGCCACCCTGCCAATGCGTCTGCCGATGGCCGCAAACAGCAGCGGCGTCCACGGCAACAGCCCGGCCGCGCCCACCGCAATGAAGTACCACCACTTGCCGCTGCGATGGTGCTCGTTGGTGAGGAAGCGCTGAAAATGCTCGTGGATGAAGAAGAAGTTGAAAAACTCCGGGTTGCGCTGCTGCACGATCACGAACCACGGCACCGTCGCGATCAGATAGAGCGCCAGGCCCGGCAGCCAATGCATGCGGCGGATCAACGCCCAGTCGCGCGTCATCAGCAGATAGGCCACGCCGATCAGGCCCGGCACTACCAGGCCGATCAACCCCTTGGTGAGCGTGGCGCCGGCCAGCGCCAGCCATACGACCAGCATCCACGCCAACTGCCCACCGCGCGATACGCCGGGCCGTTGCGCCAGCGCAAAGCCGCAGGCGCCCACGGTCAGGAAGAAACCCACACCCATGTCGAGCGTGATCACCTGCCCAAACAGCAGATACAACAGTGACGATGCCAGGATGGCCGCCCCCGTTGCCGCCGCGCGGCCACCGCGATAGACCGCCAGCGTCCACGCCGTCATCAGAATGCCGCCCAGGCCGAACAGGATCGGCCACAGGCGCGCGCCCCATGCATTCACGCCAAAGGCCTGAAAGGTGGCCGCCGTTGTCCAGTACTGCAGGGGCGGCTTCTCGAAGTACTTGAGATCGTTCAGGCGTGGCGTCACCCAATCGCCCGAGACCACCATCTCGCGCGGGATCTCCGCATAGCGGCCCTCATCGGGGCGGAACAGAGTGGAGCGCTGGAACAGGTCGTCCGTCCACAGTGCAAGGAATACGGCGACGAGCGCAACGACGATCAACGCCATCCACGGCGAGCGGCGGGCGGGGGAGGAACTGCGAGCAATGCGGGATTCCATGCGGGGACGGCGTAGCGGCACGGTCGGAAAGGCTTGGATTTTAGTCGATGCCGGGTTAGCGGACCGTTAGCCGTGGCGTCCGAGCCTTGCGTAACGCCCCCCGGTCAGCCCACCGAGTCGTGGCTCAGCCTGAAGACGGACACCACCTCGTTGAGCTTGGTCGCCTGTTCCTCAAGCGATTGCGCGGCTGCCGCGGCCTGTTCGACCAGTGCCGCGTTCTGCTGCGTCACTTCGTCCATCTGCACGACGGCCTGGTTGATCTGCTCGATGCCACGGCTTTGCTCTTCGGAGGCGGCGGAGATCTCCCCGACGATATCCGATACCTGCTTGATGGCCTCCTTCACCTGGCCGATGGTCGTGCCGGCCGCTGTAGCTTGCGTAGCGCCATCCTGGATCATGCTGACCGACGCGCCGATCAGTTCCTTGATCTCCTTCGCCGCTGTGGCGGAACGCTGCGCCAGGCTGCGGACCTCGCTCGCCACCACGGCAAAGCCCCGACCCTGTTCGCCGGCGCGCGCCGCTTCCACCGCGGCGTTCAGCGCCAGGATGTTGGTCTGGAACGCGATGCTCTCGATCACGCCCGTGATTTCCGAAATCTTGGTCGAACTGCCGCTGATTTTTCCGATGGTGCCGACCATGCCCTGCATCGCATCGTTGCCCGCGTCCGCCATCTGGGTGGCACGCAGGGCGAGCGCGTTGGCGTGCCGTGCATTGTCCGCGCTCTGCTTCACGGTTTCGGTCAGCTGCGTCATGCTCGACGCGGTTTCTTCGAGCGACGCGGCCTGCTGTTCGGTGCGCGCCGATAGATCGACATTGCCATTGGCGATTTCGCCTGACCCGAGTGCAACGTACTGGCTCGCGGACTGGATCTCGGCCACCATCGAGACCAATCGCGCCTTCATTTCAGCAAGTGCCTCCAGCAGGCTGCCCGGGGCGGCGTGTGATGCATCGAAGCTGGCACTGAGGTTGCCTTGTGCGATTTCCTGCGCGATTTTCGTCGCGTAGGCTGGTTCACCGCCAAGGGTGCGCTTGACGCTGCGCGTCACCGCCCACGCAATCCCACCGATGGCGGCCGCGATGATCACGGCAATCACGCCGAGCACAGTCACCAGCCGCATGAAGGTTGCGTTGATGTCGTCGTAAAAGAAGCCGGTGCCGATCCACCAGTCCCACTCCGGAATGCCCACCACGCCTTGCAGCTTGGGCTCAGGCTCCGCATCGGGCGAGCGCTTGATGAGCACGTCGACGAGCGCGAAATGGGACTGCGCCATGCCGGTACGGTAGGCCTCGCTGTCGGTCATGCCGCTCGTTGTTCGGTTGCCCTGTGCCTTCGTGCCGATGAACTTCGCGTTCGGGTGCACGAGGTTGATGCCGTCGGCGGTCGTCACCCAGTAGTAGCTTTTCGTGTTGGCATTCAGTTGCGCCAGCGCGTCCTTGGCGGCCTGCTGCGCTTGTTCACGCGACATCGCGCCGCGCGCTTGCGAATCTCGGTAGGCGTTGACCAGGTGCTCAGCCTTGGTCAGCAGGATGACGAGCTGTTCGCGGCGGCTCTCGATGAGCGAACTACGCAGAGTCTGCAGGGCCGTCGCCGCAAGCAGGACGACACCGAGCAGCGCCGCAGCCACGAGCGCCAGCAACTTGGTGGACAGTTTCATGGGGCTCCTCCCAAGACAAGTTGGGAGGTCTAACGGCCACGGATCACGCAACTTGCGGCGGCTTGCGCGTTTATCGCACTTTCACGCGCGGCTATCGATCAAAAGTCGGGTTTGCCCTCATGCGCTGGCGGGCGCGCGTCGTCATCCGCAGGCGGCCTTGCCCGACCCGTCAGTAGGGTCGATGCGTTGCAACTTGTTGCGGTAGCATGGCGGCTGCCGACGCTTTTGTCGGTGTAGTACGTCTTCAGGGCGGGGTGAAATTCCCCACCGGCGGTATGCGGGCAAGTGTTTGCGCCCGTGAGCCCGCGAGCGCCTCGCATGCGCCTGCACGCGAGGGTCAGCAGATCCGGTGAGATGCCGGGGCCGACGGTCAGAGTCCGGATGGAAGAAGATGTGCGGCACAACACGCTCCCGTGTCAGAGCGCGCTTGGGCTTTGCCGGGCGCTGCCGCTATACGCGCGTGTTTGTCTGCTTGCCCTGGAACGTCTTGTCGCCAATCTCGCGAGGAGCGTTTCCATGTTGTCCACTCAGCAATCCCCCGTCATTCATCCGCCCGCATTGCCCGCCGGCAATGTGCCTCTTGACGCCATCGAAGCGCCGCAGTTTGATACCCGCTTTGACCCGGCTGACATGCCTGGGCGCATGGCGGCTGCGCTCGATGCCGTGCGGCTTGGCGTGCCCGTGGTCGTGCTCGACGATGCCGACCGCGAGAACGAGGCCGATCTCATCGTCGCCGCCGACAAGCTCACGCAGGCCAGTATGGCGATGCTGATTCGCGAATGCAGCGGCATCGTCTGCTTGTGCCTGACGGCCGAGAAAGCGGCCACACTGGGCCTGCGCCCGATGGTGGAGGACAACCGCAGCCAGTACGGCACGGCATTCACCGTTTCGATCGAAGCGCGCACGGGCGTGAGCACCGGCGTATCCGCGGCCGATCGCATCACGACCATCCGCGCGGCGATTGCGCCGGACGCCGATACGCAATCGGTCGTCAGCCTAGGGCATGTGTTCCCGCTGGTGGCGAAGGAGGGTGGGGTGCTTGCGCGGCGTGGTCATACCGAGGGCTCGGTCGACTTGGCGCGCTTGGCGGGCCTACCGCCGGCAGCCGTGCTATGCGAACTGATGCTGCCCGACGGCACCATGGCGCGCCGTGACGACGCGGTGCGCTTTGCCGATCAGCACAACCTGCCGGTGCTGACCATTGAAGACATCGTCCAGTATCGGGAGCAGATGGAGCGCGCGGTCAGCTTCGTTTGACGCAAAGCCAGCCGCGCGAGAGGGGATGTTGATTACCGCTTGAGCGCGGCCGCTTCCTTGGCGAGCGCCGTGATGGCCGCCCAGTCGCCGGCGGCGACCTTGTCCTTGGGCACCATCCACGAGCCGCCCACGCACACTACGTTGGGCAGCGCGAGGTAGTCGGGCGCGCTCTGGGGCGTGATGCCGCCGGTGGGGCAGAAACGCACATCGCCGAACGGGCCATAGATCGACTTGAGCATCGGGATGCCGCCTGCCGCTTCAGCCGGGAAGAACTTCAGCGTGGTCAGGCCGAACTCCAGCGCCAGGATCAGCTCCGACGGCGTGGCGATGCCCGGCAGCCATTCCAGACCGGATTTGGCTTGCGCTGCCGCCAGCGCGGGCGTAATACCGGGCGACACAGCAAACACAGCGCCGGCATCCTTCGCTTGTTGGAAGTGCTCGGGCCGCGTGAGCGTGCCGGCACCGACGATGGCATCACTGCCCAGATCCTTTACCACCGCGCGGATCACATCCAGCGCCACCGGCGTGCGCATCGTGATCTCGAACGTGCGGATACCGCCCTCGTACAGCGCGCGGCACACCTTGACGCCTTCATCGACAGATTGAAACTGCAGCACCGGAATGACCGGGCCGGCCTTGACGACGGAATCGATACCCACAACGTTCTCCTAAGGTCAGTCAACAGAACAATTTAGACGACGGTCGACAGTGCCAGCGTGAGCAGCAGCGCGACGACCGAGATGATGGTTTCCAGCACCGTCCACGTCTTGAAGGTTTCGGGCACGGTCAGGTTGAAGTACTCCTTCACCAGCCAGAAGCCGCCGTCATTCACGTGCGACAGGATCAGCGAACCGGCGCCGGTGGCCAGCACCATCAGCTCCGGACGGACGGCCGCGCCCGACGCCGCAGCGATGGGGGCGACGATGCCGCAGGCGGTGGTCATGGCCACGGTGGCCGAGCCGGTGGCGATACGGATCATCACGGCCACCACCCAGCCCAGCAGCAGCGGCGACAGGTGCGCATCCGTGGCGACGCCCACGATGGCCTTCGACACGCCCGAATCGCGCAGGATCTGGCCGAAGCCGCCGCCCGCGCCCACCACCAGCGTGATGGTGGCGATCGGTGCCAGACATTCGTTGGTGAACTTGAGGATGGTCTCGCGATTGAAGCCGCGTGCCTTGCCGAAGGTGTAGAAGCTCACCAGCGCGGCGATCAGCAGCGCCATGACCGAGTTGCCCGCCAGCTTGAGGATGTCATTGGCCAGCGACTTGGGCGTGGTGAACAGGTCCGCCCAGCTGCCGATCAGCATCAGCACCACCGGCAGCAGGATCGTGAACAGCGTCACGCCGAAGCCCGGCAGTTCGCGCTGCTGGTCGGATTCAACGAATTGCGCGGCCAGCGGGTTGTTTTCGTTCGGCTTGACGTAGCGCGAAACCAGCATCGCCCACAGCGGACCGGCCAGGATGGCCGTCGGCAGACCGACGATCAGCGCGTACAGGATGGTCTTGCCGATGTCTGCCTGGTAAGCCGTCACGGCCAGCAGCGCAGCCGGGTGCGGCGGGATCAGGCCGTGCACCACCGACAGGCCCGCCACCATCGGCAGACCCACCATCAGGATCGGCGTGCCTGTGCGCTTGGCCACGTTGAAGGCAATCGGAATCAGCAGCACGAAACCGACTTCAAAGAACACCGGCAAGCCGATGATGAAGGCCACCACCATCATCGCCCAGTGCGCGTTTTTCTCGCCAAAGGCGTTAATGAGCGTTTTGGCGATGCGCTCGGCGCCGCCGGATTCCGCCATCATCTTGCCGAGCATGGTCCCTAAGCCCACCACCAGCGCAATGTGGCCGAGCGTGTTGCCCACACCGGTTTCGAACGCCTTGACGATGCCGCCCATCGGCATGCCGACCACCACACCCAGCGCGAGCGAGACGACGATCAGCGTAACGAACGGGTTCAGCTTCTGGACGGCAATCAGGTAGATCAGCGCGACCACCGCCAGCGCGGCGGTTAGCAATAGCGAATTGCCTTGCATCGGGACCATCGGGTTTTCTCCTCAGTGTGTGTTCACGGCTTTTGTTGTCATGGGCGCCCCATCGTGTAGGGCGCCTTTTTTTGAAAACGCGCTTGTGTTGCGAGTTACGGCTTCTTGTACGCCACGCAATCGACTTCCACCTTGCAGTCAATCACCATGCTCGACACCACGCACGCGCGAGCCGGCGGGTTGGCGCCGAAGTACTCCTTGAACACCTTGTTGAACGACTGGAAATCGCGCGGATCATCCAGCCATACGCCGCAGCGCACGACGTGCTCGGGGCCGTAGCCGGCTTCGGCCAGGATGGCCAGCAGGTTCTTGATGGTCTGGTGCGACTGCTCGACGATGCCGTTGCCGACCACTTCGCCGTTCACCATGGGCGTCTGGCCCGAGACGAACAGCCAGCCGTCCGCGCCGGCTGCGCGGGCAAAGGGGAGGTGCTGGCCACCGGTACCGGTGCCGCCTTCAACGCCAATTCGGGTAATCGTCATCGCTACGTTCCTTCTTTCAAACAAAACTCAGATTCAGTGGACTTCCGCAGCCGCTACGGCCTGCGCACGCGGCCCACGCTTGAGGAAGCGCCCCGCACGATGCGGCTGTACGACGCCGTCCTGATACGAGAGGTGGCCGTTGACCCACACCGCTGCAATGCCGGCCGCGGGCTGCTGTGGGTCGGTAAAGGTGGCGACGTCGCGCACCGTTTCCGGATCGAACAGCACAAGGTCGGCCCAATAGCCTTCGCGCACCAGGCCACGTTCGGTCAGACCGAAGCGCTCGGCGGACTGGCCCGTCATCTTGCGAATGGCGGCGGAGAGCGAGAGCAGCTTGCGTTCGCGGCTGTAGTAACCGAGCACGCGCGGGAAGGCGCCCCACAGGCGCGGGTGTGGCTTCGGATCGTTGGGCAGGCCGTCGGAGCCGATGACCGTGGCGGGGTGCGTGATGATGCGGTCCAAGTCTTGCGCCGACATGTTGTGGTACACGGCGCCCGCCGGTTGCAGGCGGCGCGCGGCTTCCATCAGGTCGGTGCTCCAGGCGGCCGCGATCTCCTTGAGCGTCTGTCCGGCCATGCCCGGCTCGGGCTCCGACCACGTGATGAAGATGTCGAACTCGTCCGTCACCTGCTTCAAGTCGAGTGTGGACGAGCTGGCGGTGTACGGATAGCAGTCGCAGCCCACCGGCTGGTAGCGCTGTGCACCTTCGATGGATTCCAGCACCTCGCCCGCGCGCCCCCAGTTGGCGGCGCCTGCGCACTTCAGGTGCGAGATCACGATGGGCACGCGCGCATGCTTGCCGATGCGGTAGGCCTCGTCCATGGCGTCGAGGATGGCCGCAAACTCGGTACGCAGGTGCGTGGTGTAGATGGCACCGGCTTCGGCCAGCGGTTCGGCAAGGCCCATCACCTCTTCAGTGGTGGAGGCGAACGCGTTGGCGTAAGCGAGGCCCGTCGACAGGCCCAGTGCACCGTTATCCAGCGCCTCACGCAATTGCGCGCGCATGCCTTCCACTTCATCGGCGGTGGCGGGGCGGTCCAGTCGGTCCAGGTGGTTGTTGCGCAACGCCGTATGGCCAACCAGTGCAGCCACGTTGACGGCCGGCTTTGCACGTTCCACCGCCTCCACGTAAGACGCGAAGGTCGGATACGCAAACGCGCTGGCGGGGCCGAGCAGGTTCATCGGGTCCGGCGGATCGCCCTTGAGCGTGGCCGGTGACGCGCTGATCCCGCAGTTGCCCACGATGACCGTGGTGATGCCTTGCGACACCTTGGGCAGCATGTCGGGCGTGCGGATCACGTTGGTGTCGTCGTGCGTGTGCACGTCGATGAAGCCGGGGGCGAGCACACGGCCCTCGCCGGCGATTTCCTCGTCGCCCAGCCATGCGGTGGAGTCCGACGTGGCAATGGCGGCGATGCGCCCATCGGTGATGGCTACGTCGAACAGCGTGGCCTCGGGTTCGTGGCCGCTGCCGTCCACGATGCGGACCTGGCGGATGACGGTGTCGTACTGCTGCATATCAATCTCCAAGCGGCTGTCGATTGCCGCCGCCGCGATGCGCATCGAGCACGTACTTGATGCGCCGTAAGAGCTCCTTGCTGCGATCGGCCTGCTGCAGCGCGACCTCGGTGGCTAGCAGGTCGATCATCATCATCATGGCGTAGCGCGATGACGACGGCTTGAAGATGAAATCGGTTTCCATGGCCTGGATGGGCAGCAAGACATCGGCCAGGGCCGCCAGCGGTGAGCCGATGGCCGTAATGGCAACCACCTTGGCGCCGTACTCGCGCGCGATGGTCACGCTGTCGATCACCTCCGGCACATGGCCGGTCACGGAAAACACCACCACCACATCGTCCGGACTGAGCGTGGCCGCGACCATCCGCTGCAGCATCGAATCATGATAGGTGGTGACTGGCCGTCCCAACCGGGCGAGGCGGTAGCGCATCTCGTCGGCCATGGTGGTCGAGCCGCCGCCCATGCCGAAGACGGCGATCATGCGGGCCACGGCCAGCGCCTCGGCCGCCGTGCGGAAGGCCTCGGGCCGCACCAGCGCGCGGTTGGCCTCCAGCACGTTGCTGATGTCGGCGAGGATGCCATCGGCGCTGGAGGGCGGGCGGTCGGCGCCGCCATCCAGAAACCGCTGGCCGACTGCAGCTGCCTGCGCTAGCTTGAGCTTGAGTTCGCGCACGTCGCGGCAGCCCATTGCCTTGGCGAAGCGGGTGACGCTGGCTTCGCTCACGCCGGCGCGTTCGGCCAGCGTCTGGATGCTGCCGGCGGCGGCTTCGGCAATGTCGCTCAGCACTGTCTGCGCGACCTTCTGCTCAGCCGGGCGCAGTTCTGCGGCACGCTGGGAGAGGCGGGTAACGATGTCGATCGGTTCGCGCATGGGGTCGGGATTAAACTCGCGCATTCTGGCCCCGGTAGTTGTCCGGATGGTGGCTAACGGCGGTCTTTGGTACTTTGTAACAGGCTGGCCGGCAGAATAATTTCGCCGCTATCATTGTGTCAACCCGATGTTTACCCCCAAAGGAACGCGAGTCGATTCCCATGAATGATACAAAGTACCAAGGAGACGCCAACGCCATCGTCAACCCGCTCGACAAGGGTCTGGGTGCGTTGGATGCCGCTTGCACGCCGGAGCAGATTGCTGCCCAGCGCTGGAACGTCTTGAACGAGGATCTGAACCTGCCGGCGGCGGTGCTATATCAGTCGCGCCTCGAGCACAACCTCGCCTGGATGCAGCGTTTCGTTAATGAGTACGGCGCCAAGCTCGCACCGCACGGCAAGACGACGATGGCGCCCAGCCTGTTCCAGCGCCAGTTGGCGGGCGGTGCATGGGGCATCACGCTGGCGACGGCGCATCAGACACGCGTGGCCTACGCCCATGGTGTGCGCCGCGTGCTGATGGCCAACCAACTGGTCGGCAAACGCAACATGGCCATCCTGGCTGAGTTGCTAGCCGATCCGTCGTTCGAATTCTTCTGCCTGGTGGATGCGGCGGATCAGGTGGATCAGCTTGCTGCCTTCTTCGGCAAGGCAGGTCGCCCGATCCAGGTGCTGATTGAATTGGGCGTGCAGGGCGGCCGCACCGGCGTGCGTGACGATGCGCAACTGCAATCGGTGCTGGATGCGCTCACGCGCGCCAATGGCGCGGTCAAGCTTGCAGGCGTGGAAGTCTATGAGGGTGTGATCAAGGAAGAGGCCGACATTCGCGCCTTCCTGCAGCGCGCTGTGAAGACCATCGGCGATCTGGCCAAGGCTGGCCGCCTGCAACGCACGCCGGCCGTGCTGACCGGTGCCGGCTCGGCCTGGTACGACGTGGTGGCGGAGGAATTCGCCAAGGCCGATATTGGCCAGCCGCTGGATGTGGTGCTGCGCCCGGGCTGCTACCTCACGCATGACGTCGGTATCTACAAGGCCGCGCAAGCCCGTATCGACGCCAACAACCCCATCGCGCACAAGATGCGTTCCAGCCTGCTGCCTGCGCTGCAACTGTGGGCTTACGTGCAATCGGTGCCGGAGGCTGAGCGCGCCATCATCGCGCTAGGTAAGCGCGATGCGGCTTTTGATGCCGGGTTGCCGCTGCCCGTGCAGCGCTTCCGCCCGGGTGACAAGGCGCCCTCGGCCACGCCCGCGCACTGGGAAGTGACCGGCATGATGGATCAGCACGCCTACCTGAAGATCGCCCCCGGCGACGATATCAAGGTCGGCGACATGATCGCCTTCGATATCTCGCACCCGTGCCTGACGTTCGACAAGTGGCGTCAGATTTCCGTGATCGACGATGCGTATAACGTCGTCGACGTCGTCCAGACGTACTTCTGAGCGGGGCGCCCATGGCAGACATCCTTGCGTACGGCGAAGGGCTGATCGAGTTCAACCAGTCGGATTCCGGTAGCACGTCGTGGAACTTCGGTTTCGGCGGCGATACGTCCAACTTCTGCATTGCTGCGGCACGGCAGGGCGCGAACACCGGCTACATCAGTGCGGTGGGCGCCGATCGCTTTGGCCAGGCGCTGCGTGCGCTATGGCAGGACGAGGGTGTTGACCACACCTACGTGCACACCGATGCGCAGGCGCCTACGGGGCTGTACTTCGTCTCGCATGATGCGCGTGGTCATCATTTCGATTACTTGCGGGCGGGCTCGGCGGCCAGCCGTTTTCAGACCGCGCAATTGCCGTTGCAGGCGATTGCTGCGGCCAAGGCGTTCCACTTGTCGGGCATCAGCCTGGCGATCAGTGACACCGCTTGCGATGCCGGCTTGGCGGCGATGGCGCATGCGCGGGCTGCAGGCGTGCTGGTGTCGTTTGATACCAATCTGCGCTTGCGTCTGTGGCCGCTGGCGCGTGCCCGTGCGGTGATGCAGGAGGCGATGCGGACGTGCGATCTGTGCTTGCCGAGCTGGGATGACGTGACGGTGCTGCTCGATTGCCATGACCGGGATGGCATTGTCGATACGCTGCTTGGGTGGGGCGTGAAGCTCGTGGCGCTGAAGATGGGGGCGGAAGGGTGCTACGTGGCGACGCCCGAGTCGCGTACGTTGGTGCCGCGTCATACCGTTAATGCGATTGATGCGACTGGGGCGGGGGATTGCTTTGGTGGGTCGTTTGTCGCGCGCATCGTGGCGGGGGATTCGCCGGCGGAGGCGGCGCGTTACGCCAACGTTGCTGCGGCGATTTCCACTACGGGTTATAGCGCTGTTGCGCCGATTCCGCGGGCCGAGGTTGTGCGGGCGGCGTTGGCTCGGGCTGTTTAGGGGTTGGTGGTTTGCTGTTGTTTCGTCCCCTGCCGGGGCCGACTCACTTTCTTTGTCTTGCCAAAGAAAGTAAGCAAAGAAAGGCGCGCCCGAGATGGCGAAAGACTCCTTGAATTTATGTAACCGGGCGGAGAAGGAGGCAAACTCGCTTCGCTCAGACAGGCCTCCTTCTTTTTTCCGCCCGCTTACAGAAATTCAAGGCGCCATCTAGGGCAGGGTACGGCCAAACCATCGTGTGCATGTGCTGGTGCCTGGCGGTGCTTTGATCGGCAAACAAAAACGCCACCGTGTTGTATGCGGTGGCGTTTTTGTTTGTGCGGGTCGTGTGGTTACTTTGCTGGTACCAGATGCACGCGCGATTCTGTCGCGGCTTCTACGGCTTTGCGCGAGTACAGCAGTGGGAAATACTCACCCTTGAGCCACATCGGTGCTAGGTCTCGGTAGTGCGGGCTGTCGGGGTTGCCGGATTGGCCGGGCAGGTTGACGGCGCGGGAGTTGTCCCAGTTACCGACGTCCACCACGGTGCGGAACGATGGGCCGTTGGTCTGCTGGAAGTCGGTCACACGGTACGTCGATTGGTTGGGCGTGTAGGCGCTGCCGCCTTCGGGCGTGGGGCCCACGTTGAGTTTGGCGCGCGTGGCGTCGTCGACGATGGCCGCAAACGGGTGGGCGTTTAAGTTGTGGTGCAGCGCGCCCCAGTTCCAGGCCTGCGGGTTGGGGCCTTGGCGTCTGACCATGTCGGTCCACGCGTATTTGAGGCTGTCGAGCAGGACGGCGTCGCGCTTGGCAGCGGCTTGTTGCGGGTCTTCGCCGAATTTACGTTCGCTGCCTTGCGGGTGTTCCAGCGTGTCGAGCATGACGGCGGTATCCGGTGCCGCCATCGCTTCCGCACCGGCCTTGGTAAGCACGGCGTTTTTGAACGCACGGCCCAGGTGATGCGTGAACCAGACTTCGTGCAGGGCGGCTTGCGGGGAATCCGCCAGCATGGTCGCGTTCCAGCCCTTGAAGAGGTTCAGTGCCGCCTGTGTGTCGGCATCGTTGGAGGATAGTGGCGCGAGCAATGCCATCAACCGGCGCGCCGGGATCGACACCATGTCGTTCTGCAGCCGCATGGAATCTTCGATGGATACCTTGTCCAGTCTGGCCAGCACTTCATCGATGCGCGCGTGGCGTGAGCCGTTGGTCCACTCGAAGCCGAGCTTGCGTTCGCGGTACGGGTAGTCGGCCGGCAGGTTCATCTCGTTGGATGAGGTGAAGTAGCCCGATTTCGGGTTGTAGGTGCTGGGCAACTGGTCGCCGCGCCAGAAGCCGGCCCATTCGTAGCGGCCATCGCCGGGCACGGGCAGCAGGCCGTCCCAGTTTGGGCGGATGGGGGCGAGGCCGCCTGGCACCCAGCCGATGTTGCCCTGGGTATCGGCGTAGACCTGGTTCTCGGTGGGGGCGCCCCAGTTCATCATCGATTGCTTGAATTGCGCGAACGTGCGTGCGCGCATGTAACCGACCGAGCCGAAATACGGCGACATGCCCGGCGAGAGCCATGCCGAGCGGACGGCGTACGCGCGGTGCTTTTCGGCGTCGATGTAGATGACGGGGCCGTGGCGCGTGAAGGTCAGGTCGATGGGGCGGGACTCACCGCCGCGCACCTTCACGGTTTCGTGGAGCACGGTGAAGGGCTCCCAGCCATCCTTGTAGCGGTACTCCGCGTTGTTGGCCGGGTTCAGCTCGTAGACGTAGAGGTCTTCCTGGTCGATGTTGAAAATGGTCAGGCCGAACGCGACGTGCCCGTTATGCCCGATGGACACGGCAGGCAACGATGGCTCGCCGGCGCCGATGATGTCGAGCGTGGGCGTGCTGACGTGGGCGATGTAGCGCAGGCTCGGCGCGGAATACGCGCGGTGCGGGTCGTTGGCCATCACGGCGCGGCCGGTGGTGGATTTGCCCGGTGCGATCACCCAGTTGTTGCTGCCCTCCATGGTTTCTTCCAGGTTCGCGGCAGCAGCGACGCGTGTGCTGTCGATGTCCACGCCTTTCAGCGATTCGGGCGTGAGGCGCACACCTTGTGTGGCGAGTGTGAAGACCTTGAGCAGGTCCTTCGGCAGGCAAGGGTCCAGCCCGTCGGGCAACTGGGTTTGCCAGTCGGGCTGCAGGCCGAAGCGGATGGTGTCGTCGGCCAGGTTGGCCTTGCAGGCCACGTTGGCGCGCGCGACTTCCGATTGCAGGTTGCGCGTGAGGCCATGGCTGCGGATGCGCACCACATCCTCCGGTGCCCAGTGTGCGGGCGCGTAGTTCAGTTTGCGGAACTCGAACGGCATCTGTTCCGGATGCTTGGCGAGCCAGTCGACATACGCATTGATGCCGGCGACGAAACGCGTGGCGATGCGCTGCGCGTCAGGGCTGTAGTGCTTCCATTCGACCTGCATGTCACCGCGATAGAGGAACAGCCGCGTGGCGCGATCCTGTTCCACATAGGCGGGGCCGAACACTTCCGAGAGCTGCCCGAGGCCGCGGCGGCGCCACAGGTCGATCTGGAACAGGCGATCGCGCGCGGCGTTGAAGCCTTGCGCAAAGAAGCCGTCGTCTTCGCTCTTGGCGTAGATGTGCGGCACGCCCCAGCGGTCGATCAGGATGTCGGCGGGTTTGGACAGGCCAGGGACGGCGATGGTCTGTGTGGTCGCCTTGGATACATCTTTGGCGATGGCCTGTGCGGACATGCCGAGCGCAACAGCAGACAGCAAAACGGGAAGCGAACGGATGGGCATGGCGATGCAGTCTCCTCTCTGAGCCCGGAATGCCGGTCCGACCCTAGGCGGGCCGCAGGATTCGAGCGTTCTTATGGATACAGCAGACAGCCGCGAGCGCGACTGATGGGAAGGGCAAGCTGGCCGATCGGCAGAGCCGGGTGCTGCGAACTGCTAGGGGAGAGATGCCCACCGATCGGCACAGACTGTTGAGTATGCGGATGCATGCGCACTCGCGCCAATGACTTTTGTTCGGTCATCCATTCCGTCAAGGCATGGTTGCGTGGCCGGTCGCGCCAACCGATCACGCCAACGTCTCGGGCCCTGTCTTTCGATGCACATTGGCAGCGAGCACGTGGCCCAGCTCGCCTGGGAAGATCGGTTTGGTGATGACGGATTGGTAGCCGGCCTCCTTCGCAGCCTTCAGGCGGATCGGATCAGCAAATGCGGTGACGGCAATGGCGGGCAAGTCCGCCATGCCACGCGCGCGCACAGCACGCACAAGCTGCATGCCGTCCATGCCAGGCATGGCCAAATCACTGACCAGCGCGTCGAATGCGTGGCCGGTTTCCGACAGCATATCGAGTGCCGCCGCGCCGCTGGATACCGTGACCACCTCGGCGCCATAGCGCTCCAGCATCAGGGCAATCACGCCGAGCGATTCCGGATTGTCATCCACCGCCAGCACGCGCAGGCCATCCAGCGCGGGCATGCCCGTGCCCGTGACGAGTCCTGGCATCTGGCCGGCTTGCTCGTCGGCCTGCGCCGCGTGCAGCGGCAGCGAAACCGCCATGGTGGTGCCCAGGTTGGCGCCACTGCTCGCCGCGGTGATGCGCCCGCGATGCAGCTCCACCAGTTGCTTGGCAATCGCCAGCCCAAGCCCCAGACCGCCGTGGCGCCGTGTGCTGGACAAGTCCGCCTGCTGGAATCGGTCGAAGATGTGCGGCAGAAAGGCTGGTTCGATGCCGATGCCGGTATCGCGCACCGTAGCGACGACCCCCTCGGGCGCCGGATGCACCGAGAGCCGGATATGCCCACCGTCGGGCGTGAACTTGACGGCATTGGCCAGCAGATTCCAGAACACCTGCTTCAGACGCCCCGCATCGCCTTGCAGCATGGGCACCGGCAGGAACTCGGTGTCGATGGTGATCTGCTTCTGGCGCGCCATCGGCTCGATGGTCTCGCGCGCGCGTTCCAGCACGTCGACCAGGTCCACCGATGCGATTTCCAGCGGCACCTTGCCGGAAAGAATGGCCGACATATCGAGCAGATCGTCGATCAGGTGCACCTGTGTGCGCGCGCTGCGTTCGATCGCTTCCATGCCGCGCTTGAACATGGCCTCTTCATACGGGCGCATGTTGAGCAACTGCGCCCAGCCCAGCACCGCGTTGAGCGGCGTGCGCAATTCGTGGCTGACGGTGGCCAGGAAGTCGTCTTTCAGGCGGCTGGCGCGTTCGGCCTCTTCGCGTGCGCGCTGTTCGGCTTCGAGCAACTGCGCGCGGTGCGCTTCGGCCTGGCGGCGTTCGCTGATGTCGATAGCGGCGTTGGTGAGGCCGATGATCTCGCCGGTGTCGTCACGCAGCGGCATGACCACCACGTCGTAGACCACGCGCTGCGTGTGCCGCCGGCGGAACGCGAATTCCACCCGCGTGGGCGTGCCGGTGGCAATGACGCGTTGGCCCGCATCCGTCAGTTGCGATGCCGCGCGGCGCCCGAACACTTCGCGCACGGTGCGGCCCATCAGGTCTTCCGGCTGCATGCCGAACACGGGGTTGTGCACCCACGTGAAGTGCATCGTGTTGTCGACGTCGTACAGCGAGATGGGCGAGGCCTGCAGCGCCGCCAGCAGACGCTGCTGCGACAGGCGCTGCTGCGTTTCCGCCAGCGCACGGCGTTCTGCCCCGGCGCGGGCGCGGCGCAGCTGCTCGCACAGCACGCAGATCAGCAGGGCGCCCACGGCAAACACGGTCATCTGCACAGGCGTGAGCGGCAGCGTGACCGACGAGGTCTGCACTGCCGCCAAGCCGACAAACAGCGCCGCATAGCAAACGATGGCCACGATGCCCGGCCAGAAGCCGCCATACCAGGCGGCAATCGTCACCACCGGAAACGCAAGATAGAACGGCAGCCGGAGGCCAACGGCCGATTCCAGCATCAACCGTGCGAATGTGCCGACCACGGCTGCGCCAATCGCCACCAGCCACGCCGATGGGCGAATGGCAGGCGCGACATCCAGCCCTGCACCGCTGAACGGGCCGGGGTCAGATGCCGGGCGCGCAGGGCGGGACGAGGGCGGCGGGATGGACTTCACGATCGGGCGCAATCTTGGGAGCGACGGGGCGAGGCGGCCAAAGGTGAATCAGCATACGAACTGCCTGATGCCAATGCCATCGGGGTTTCGCTGACATGCTTGCCGGATGGTGCCCAATTCGGTGACCCATTCGGCGGCCGAAGCCTGCTCAGGCCAGTAGCCGCGCGGGTGCGCGAGCTTACCCCTCTGATGTGGGGTGTTCGGGATGGGCGTCGCGCAGGCGATTGCGGCGTGTCAGATCGGGAAACAGCCGCATCCAGATGGCCACCACCAGCAGTGTGCCGAGGCCACCCACCACCACCGAGGCCACTGGCCCCAGCAGCCCGGCCACCATCCCCGATTCGAATTCGCCCAACTGGTTGGACGCCCCGACGAACACCGAATTGACCGCGCTTACCCGCCCACGCATGTTGTCCGGCGTGTCGAGTTGCACTAGCGAGGTGCGGATCACCACACTGATCATGTCCGATGCACCCAGCACCACCAGGGCCAGCATCGACAATGGCAACCACCGTGACAGGCCGAACACCAGCGTCGCCACGCCAAATACGGCCACGGCTGCAAACATCACCCGGCCCACGTGCCGATCTAGCGGACGGTGCGCGAGGAAAAGCGCCATGGCGAGTGCGCCCACCGCCGGCGCTGAGCGCAGCAGGCCCAGGCCCCACGCGCCCGTGCCCAGGATGTCGCGCGCGTAGATGGGCAGTAGCGCCGTCGCGCCACCCAGCAGCACGGCAAACAGGTCGAGCGAGATGGCGCCCAGTACCACCGGCCGGCTGCGGATGAACACGATGCCCGCGAACAGCGATTCCAGGCTCACCGGCGTACTGACAGGCACCGCGCGTTCCATGCGCACCAGCGCCAGCAGCACATGCGCCAACAGGAACAGGGCCGCGGCCGTGGCGTACACCACGGGTGCGCCGGCCACATACAGGAAGCCGCCCACCGCCGGGCCGAGGATGATGCCGGTCTGTGTTGCCGAACTCGACAGCGCAACGGCCCGCGGTAAGACCTGCGGCGGCACCAGCGAGGGCAGCAGCGCTTGCAGCGTGGGCGTCTCGAAGGCCCGCATCGCGCCGATCACCACCACGCAGAGGAAGATGGCCTGCACGCTGGCATGGCCGGTGAGCGCAGCGGTGCACAGCGCCAGCGCCACCAGAGCCTCGACGGCCTGACAGGCGCGCACCACGCGGCGACGGTCGTAGCGGTCGGCAATGTGGCCCGAGGCCAGCACCAGCACCACCGAGGGCAGGAACTGCACCAGCCCCACCAGCCCCAGCACATACGCGCTGCGCGTGAGGTCGTAGATCTGCCAGCCGACCGCCACGCCAACCATCTGATAGGCGAAGGTGGTGGACAGCCTGGCGAACCAGAACAGCCGGAATGCGGGGTAGGAGAAGGGCGCCTGCGACAGTGGAGGCAGTTGCGACAACGTTGTCGCCGGATGCGCGGGGGCGGAAGAGGTGGAGGAAAGGCCAGCGTCGCCAGACACGTTGGGTGCGCGCCGGAAACCGGCGATGGTCGAAAGTGAGATGCGGGATGCCCGCTATCGTAACGGAACTCGGCTGTTCGCACCGGCTCGCCCGGGTACGTGGCTTGCGGAATCGCCAAGACATCATTACAGGAGATTTCATCATGGCTGCATCCCATGCCAAGTCGAAATCCGGCGCCAAGGCCGACCACGGCACACCACAGCGCTGGTCCCACCATGTGATGGAAACGAGCGATGCGCTGGACCTCGAACCCGACATCTTCAAGTCACGCAGCCCGGCGCGGATTGCGGCGTCGCTCAAGGCGTCAGCCGAGCACAGCAAGCGGCGCAAGGGCACGGCATTCCAGTCGGCCATGTCGATGCTGACGTTCTATATCAATCGGGCGGGGCACAACCTCAGCGCGGGGCGGCGGCGGATTCTGGAGCGCGCCAAGGACAACCTGCGCGCTGAATTCGGCCGGCCCGCTGCGGGCAGCAAAACCAAGCACTGAGCCTGAGCTGAGTGGGGCACTCAGATGGAAAGCATCACGCAGAGCAGCCGGTGCGCGACGGCTTTGTAGTCACCATCGGGCGAGTAGGTGGACAGTGTTTTGCCCTGGTGTTTGACGGTGACGATGCCGTTGCGGGTGGAATAGGTGGCGTTGATCTTGCGGCCGCAGCAGTCCATTTGCAGCGGAGCGGTATCGGCCAACAGGGCCGAGGTATCGGACGATGTCGCTGGGGACGTGGAGGAAATCGGGCGCTGCGTAGTGGCTTGCTGAACGGGATGGCGCATGGGGCCTCCTCTTTGGGGGGAGCGACTGGCGAGGTCACGCAGGTTCCATACCAGCCCGATTGATGCGGTAGGCGGGGTATGGCCGCCCGAAAAGTGGCACGTTGGTGATCGCGGTGTTGTGGGTTTGACATCACGCGTCGGTTCGATGACAAGGTTTGTCAACTTTGTAGGCGCAATTAACCGCCAGGATTTTTCGGCCCCGTGCAAATCCGGGCTATCAGAGTGTGGGGGGACCTGCCATTCTGGTGAGTGACGTGGCGCAAGAGGCGCCGTCGCCGACGTTCTAACCATGCCAACAAGGAGGCGATATGGGTTCCCACACCTACAAGATGATCGAGCTGGTCGGCTCTTCTCCGGACTCCAGCGATGCGGCCATCCGCAATGCCATCGCACGGGCCGGCGAGACGCTCAAACACCTGGACTGGTTTGAAGTGCTGGAGACACGTGGCCATCTGGTCGACGGCAAGATCGCCCATTGGCAGGTGACGATCAAGGTGGGCATGCGGCTGG
This sequence comes from Ralstonia sp., assembly GCA_039592975.1. Lineage (GTDB taxonomy): Bacteria > Pseudomonadota > Gammaproteobacteria > Burkholderiales > Burkholderiaceae > Ralstonia. The sequence goes on from JBCNQE010000007.1 coordinate 190,572, forward strand.
AGACGCTGGAGAGCGAAAAGCCCGCCGGCAAGAAGAAGGGCAAGTAGGCGGAAAAAAGGCGACCCGGAGGTCGCCTTTTTCGTGGGCACTGACCGCGTTATTGCGACTGCGAGAAGTCGAGCGCGTTGGTCAGGTCGCCCATCGGTTGATTGCCGTTGGCGACCAGCGCCGCGTCACGCTGCTTGATACCGGGCAGCGTCGGCAGGGCAAAGCGGTGCGTGATCAGGCGCAGCACCGAAGCCGTGTCGTACTGGGTGTGGTCCACAAAGCCTTTCTTGGCGAACGGCGAGATGATGATCGCCGGGATACGCGTGCCCGGGCCCCAGCGGTCCGCCTTCGGCACCGTGGCGTGGTCGTAGAAGCCGCCGTTTTCGTCGTACGTCACCACCACGACCATGTTTTTCCACTGCGGGCTCTTCTGCAGTTGGGCGATCACGTTGGCGATATGGGCATCGCCGTCGGCTACGTTGGCGTAGCCCGGGTGCTGGTTCAGGTTGCCCTGCGGCTTGTAGAACGTGACCGGCGGCAGGTTGCCGGCGGCGGCGTCTTGCAGGAAGGCGGCGTCGTAATCCTTCAGGTGGGCTGCGCGCTCGGCGGCACCGTTGGCGGTGGCCGGGTCGAAGCGGCTGAAGTAGTTGAACGGCTGGTGGTGCGGCTGGAACTGGATCGAGCCCGAGTAGATCACGCTGCGCGTGGCGTTGGGCGCGTCGGCCAGGGCGGCGTTCCAGGCGCCGGCATACCAGGCCCAGTTCACGCCCTTGGCGGTCAGCAGGTCACCGATGTTGGCCTGCTTCGATTGCGCCGGCAGGGTCGTGGCCTTGCTCGGGTCAGCATAGGCAGCGTTGCTGCTGGCCACCGCGTTGCCCGACGGCTGGTACGGCGGCTGCATCGTGTTGACGGCGAACGCGCTGCCGTCGGCCTCCAGCGGCGTCAGGTTGCCGTCCTTCGTGCCATTGCCGAAGGTGGGGGCGCCGGCCATGACCGAGCTTGCGGTCGGCGTGAGCGTCGGCGAGCCATTTGCACCCGTCACCACCTGGGCGACGCTGTTCTGTGCTGGCGAACCGGCGACGTTCGGGTAGATCGGCGCGCAGGCGCACACCAGATATTGGTGGTTCAGGAACGAGCCACCGAAGGCGCCCATGAAGAAGTTGTCAGCCAGCGTGTATTGCTTGGCGATGTTCCACATCGACATCTTGCTGCCGTCGTAGTAGCCCATGGTCAGGCCGCCGGCATCGGCAAAGGCAGCGAACATGTCGTTCTTGCCGCCGTTGATCTGCATCTGGTTTTGATAGAAGCGGTGCCACAGGTCACGCGTGATGACGTTCTGGCCCACGACGATGCCCGTGCCGTTGATGCCGGCCGCATTGTCGATCTGGAACGGCTTGTTGGCCCAGCCAGTGGATTGCGCCTGCGTAACGGTCACGCTTTGGCCGCTCGCGGTCAAGCCGCCCCAAGTGGGCGGCAGCGACGGCAGCACGGTGCCGTCGAAGTCCTTCTGCGCGACGGCGGTGCCGGTGGACGTCGGGTTCACGCCCGGGATGCCGTTGGCGCCCGGGAACAGGCCATACAGGTTGTCGAAGCCGCGGTTTTCCGCGTAGATCACAACGATGGTCTTGACGTTGTTGACCAGCGCCATGCGCTTGGCCACGCCGTTGCGGATGGTCTGGCCGATGTCGCCGCCGCCGGCCACTGCGTCAGCAATCAGGTCGATGGCCTGGTCGATTTCGGCCTGCAGCGCGGCCTTGATGTTGGCGTCGCTTTCCTTGTTGTGGTCTTCCAGCAGCTTGTCGACCGTCACGCCCAGGCGTGCGGCCAGCGCGGCCTTGGCGGCGTTGATGTCGCCGCCGTTGCTGTCCATCAGCACAGCCAGTTCGGTCGAGATGGCGCTGACGATGGCGTTGGCGCCGGCCGGCGCGCGGAACACCAGCGGGCGGGTGATGGCCGTGTGTGCGCCCGTGGCGGGGTCATTGCGGAAGGCGTCCGTACCGACTTCCACCACCACCGCACCCGAGCCGGGCAGCGTGTACGCGCCATTGGCATCGGTATAGGTGCTGGCTTCACCCGAATCGCACTTGCCATTGTTGTTGGTGTCGATGCAGACCTTGGCGTGATCGAAGTAGCTGCCAGTCACCACGCCGGAGGTACCGGTGGAGGCGCTGTTCGAATCGCTGCCACCGCAGGCAGACATGCTGGCCGCGACCAACGCGGTCAGCGGCAGAAGACGGAACGCTCGGCTCATGATTTCCCTGAATTGTTGTGTGGGGGACGAAAGCGAGCCGGAGTCTGGGCTTTGTGTGTGACAAGTTGATGATGCAAACGCAGGCCAGGACTGCGTTTGGCTCCAGTTCAGTGTGATGACCATCATCAGGATGACAAGGGGCACCACCGAACGTTTGAAGACAGTTGCCACCATGGGAGCTCTCCAAGGGCTGACATGACATGGGTTTGACGACATCGAAGTGTCATGGTCGCTGTGCTAATTTGCAAGGCTCCCAACATGTTGCCCTTCGCCAATGCGCCGCCCTTTGTCTGCTGCCACTCTTCGCGTGATCGCTGTCTCGGCGCTTTCGCTGGCTGGGTTGATGGCCGGATTGGGGGGATGCGGGCGCGCTGAACCAGCGGTGGCTCAGGCCGCCACGGGGCCGGCAGCCAAACCGGCGGCAGCCTCCACGCCCGCTGCGCCGCCTGCTGCGGCCTACGAAAAGGCTTTCTACACGATGATGGCGACGCGCCGCCCCTCGGTGCCCGCCATGACCGCACTGGGCAAGGCGCTGTTCTTCGATCCGGCGCTGTCTGCCTCGGGCAAGCTGGCTTGCGCAAGCTGCCACAGCCCCACGCACGCCTACGGCCCGCCGAATGACTTGTCGGTGCAACTGGGCGGCGAGGGGATGAACAAGACCGGCGTACGTGCCGCGCCGTCGTTGCGCTATCTGCAGAACGTGCCGGCATTCTCCGAGCACTTCTACGACAGCGACGGCAACGACGCCGAAGATCAGGGCCCGACCGGCGGCTACACCTGGGACGGCCGCGTGTCGTCCACGCACGACCAGGCGCGCATTCCGCTGCTGTCTGCGCACGAGATGGCCAACGGCACGCCCGCCAACGTGGTCGCCAAGCTGCGCGATGGCCGCCACGCGCAGACCTTCCGCCAGGTGTTCGGCAACGACATCCTCGATCACGAAGACACCGCGTTCCGTGCCGCCCTGATGGTGCTCGAGGTGTTCCAGCAGACGCCGTCGGAGTTCTATCCGTACGACAGCAAGTACGACGCCTTCCTGCGCAAGCAGACCAAGCTTTCGCCGCAGGAAATGCGCGGTTTGCAACTGTTTGCAGACCCGGCCAAGGGCAACTGCGCCTCGTGCCATGTCAGCGCCATCAAGCAGGACGGCGCTTTCCCCGCCTTTACCGATTTCGGCCACATCGCCGTGGGGGTGCCGCGCAACCGCACGGTGGCGGGCAATGCGGACCCGGCGTTCTTTGATCTGGGCCTATGCGGCCCCGACCGGACCGACCTGAAAGATCGCACCGAGTATTGCGGCCGGTTCCGCACGCCCTCGCTGCGCAATGTGGCGCTGCGCAAGACCTTCTTCCACAACGGCGCCATCCATTCGCTGGAAGATGCGGTGCGTTTCTACGCCCAGCGCGACACGCAGCCGCAAAAGTGGTATCCGCGCAAGTCCGACGGCACCGTCGACAAGTTCGATGACCTGCCCCCGCAATACCGCGCTAACGTCAACATGGAACCGCCGTTTGGCGGCAAGCCCGGCGACAAGCCCGTGCTGTCCGAAGCCGACGTGCGCGACATCGTGGCCTTCCTCAAGACGCTGACGGACGGCTATCGCCCGGCGGCGGCACACGCTGCACGCGTTGCCCAGCGCTAGGCTTCCGGCCCGTTTGTTGCAACACTTCGCACACGCCGGCGCGGGGCCGCGCGTGCGCTGCGGTTATCATCGGCGGATTGCGTTTCTGCTGTCTTCCACTTTTTCTCTATGACTTGGCTTGCTGACCCGTCCATTTGGATCGGCCTGTTTACCCTGGTGGTGCTCGAGATTGTTCTCGGCATCGACAACCTCGTTTTTATCGCCATCCTCGTCAACAAGCTGCCCGCTGCGCAGCGCGATCGTGCCCGCATGATCGGCTTGGGGCTGGCGCTGGTCATGCGCATGGTGCTGCTGGCCGCCATGTCCTGGCTGATCGGGCTGACCAAGCCGCTGCTCACGCTGGGGCCGGTGGAGTTGTCGGGCCGCTCGATCATCCTGCTGCTCGGTGGGTTCTTCCTCTTGTTCAAGGCCACGTCCGAGCTGCATGAGCGCCTGGACGGCGAACCGCAGGACGAAAGCCATGGCAGGGGCCACGGCAAGTTCTGGAACGTGATCGCGCAGGTGGTGATCCTCGATGCGGTGTTCTCCATCGACTCCGTGATCACCGCCGTGGGTATGGTCAACGACCTGCCGGTGATGATGACGGCCGTGGTGATTGCCATGGGCGCCATGCTGTTTGCCTCGCGGCCGCTGACGGACTTCGTCAACGCCCACCGCACGGTGGTGGTGCTGTGCCTGAGCTTCCTGCTCATGATCGGCTTCAGTCTGGTGGCCGAGGGCCTGGGCTTTCATATTCCGAAGGGCTACCTGTATGCGGCCATCGGCTTCTCGATCCTGATCGAATTCTTCAACCAGGTGGCGCAGCGCAATACGGTGCGCTATGAGCGCCGCCGACCGCTGCGCGAGCGCACCGCCGATGCCGTGTTGAGCCTGCTGGGCGACCGCCGTGGCACCCCGGCCGACACCGAGTCGCACGAAGCCGCCCCGCACGCAGATCAACCCGCACCCGAAACCGTGTTCCGCCCGGAAGAGCGCAGCATGGTCAGCGGCGTGCTGGATTTGGCCGAACGCTCCGTGCGCTCGATCATGACGCCGCGTCACGATATCTCGTGGGTGGATCTGGACGCCGATGCGTCCGTCACGCGCAAGCTGCTGCTGGCCGTGCCGCACAACCAGTTTCCGGTGTGCCGTGGTGGGTTGGATGACCTCGTGGGTGTGGCGCGCGCCAAAGACCTGATGGGTGACCTCGACACGCGCGGCGCCATCGACGTGGAGCGCAGCGTCAAACCTGCTCTCAAGGTGTCGGACAACATCGGCATCCTGCGCCTGATGGATAAGCTCAAGCGCGCACGCGGCCGCATGATGGTGGTGACCGATTCGCTGGACGTAGTGCAGGGCGTCGTCACCCCCATCGACGTGCTCGAAGCCATTGCGGGTGAATTCCCCGACGAAGACGAGCGCCCCGGCGTGGTAGAGGTGACCGAAGGCTGCTGGGAAGTCGCCGGCGAAGCCGACCTGCGCCAGCTCGAAGACGTGCTCCACGTCGACTGGCTGCTCGACGAAGGTGGCGGCGCCACCAGCCTGGGCGGCTATCTCTTCAACCAGTGGGACCGCCTGCCCGAAGTGGGCGACACGCTGGTGCGCCACGACCTGCGCTTCGTCATCCTGGAAGCCGGCAGCCGCCGCATCGTGCGCGTGCGCATCGAGCGCATGGAAGAGGTGACGGCGCCTGACGCCGAAGCCTAACGCGCCTAACGCGCCGACGAAGCAGGCGAGGGCGCGCGTGCCAGCCCCAGGCTCAGTACAGCCGCCAACACCGATGCGATGCCCGCCACCTGGCGGGCACTGACGGCCTCCCCCAGGAATGAGGCCGCAAACACAACCGCCGCCACCGGCGCCAGCGCCGTGAACAGCGAGGCCTCCGCACCGCTCACACGCGCCGCGCCGGCATACCACAGCACAAAACCACCCACGGTTGGCACGATGGCGTAATAGGCCACTGCCGCGACAGCGTGGGCAAGCTGCGTCGAACCCTGCAATTGCCACGGCGCCTCCCACAGCGCTGGCAATAGGGCCGTTGCCAGGCCGAAGGCGCTCATCAATGTCGAAAGCGCCAGCGGGGGCACGGGCGTGCGCAGCCGCTTGTTGAGCAGAATGAACACGCCTTCGCATACCACCGCGCCGATCACCAGCAGATTGCCCAGCAGCGGGTGGGTGGCATCACCGCCCGGTTGAAACGCAATCGCCAGTACGCCGACGGTGGCCAGTGCAATGGCTCCCAGCACCGCCCGCTGGGGGCGCTCACCCAGCAGCACGATGGCAATCAGCGCCGATACCACCGGCAGTGTGCCGATGATCACCCCCGCATTTGCCGCTGAGGTATGCCGTAGCCCGGAGATCAGCAGCGTCGTATAGCCGACGCTGCCGGCCGCCGCCTGCAAGAACAGCAGCCCCCAGTCGCCGCGCGCCAGCACTGGCCAGCGTGTGCGCGTGACGCGCATGGCGATGAGGAACAACGGCAGCGCCATCGCAAAGCGCAACGCCGTGGCCGAGAAGGGCGGCAGTGCCGCCGCGATGATCTTGCTGGCCGTGACGGTGCTGCCCACGAGAATCATCGCCAGCGCCAGGTAAAGGCAGCCTTCCAATCGTTTGGACATGGTGTATCCCGCGTGTGTGAAAGCCCGCAGGATGGCCGCCCGCTACATGCGCGTCTTGAACGAAATTGCAGCGAATGGAGCGGAAGGAGCTGGCTCTAGCGAGTTGCCGCCACCATGCCGGGCGACACGCCGTACTTGCGCACGAACTGCCGCGTCATGTGGCTCTGATCAGCGAAGCCGCAGGCAGCCGCCGCTTCCGCCAGTGGCATACCCTGCGCGATCAGCCGGCGTGCCAAAGCCACGCGGCGCTGCAATTGATAGGCGTGCGGCGTGAGACCCGTCACGCGCGCAAAGCCGCGCAGCACCTGGAATCGGCTCAGGCCGGTATCGTGCGCCAGGTCGAGGAGGGAGACCGCCGCGGCCGGATCATCGTCAATGCGTGCGCGGGCCTGGCGGATCGCGTCGGGCGCCTCGTCGGTGCGGTGCGTTGTAGCGTGCAGTGCGTCGGCGAGGACGGAGAGCAGCAACTGCTCGCGCAGCAGTGCGTCATGCTCAGCGGGGGGCGAAGGCGATGCGGTCATCTGCGCAAAGAGCCGCCGCACACGCCGCGCTAGGTTGGCATCTTGCGCGACGGGGCGATCGAATTCGGCCTGGCTGGTGTTGTGCACGTCATGCGCCAGGTCGATGACGACCTCCGGGTCGAAATACAGCATGCGCCAGGCGCGGCCGCCATCGCCGATGGGCGTGCCGTCGTGCACCTCGCCCGGGTTGACCGTGATGACGTTGCCGGCGCCGGCCTCCACCATGCCGCGTCCACTCAGCGATTTCTGTGCGCCGCGATCGACAATGCCGATGCCGAACTGCGCGTGCGTGTGGCGCGGAAACGTGTGCCGGCTATCTGCGATGACGGCCTCTACGCCGCGAACGGCGCAGCGGAGCATGGAAAACGCAGGGCGGATCGGCTTGCTGGACAACATGTCTCTCCCGGGCGGGATCATGGGGCCAAGGCGGGCAGCATAACGTGCTTTGCCGGGGCTCGTGGTACGTGCGCGTTACGCCATATCGGAAGCCGCGGAACGCGTTCTTCGCATTTCACTCATTTTCTGGCGCGGCGGGGTTGTTATGCTCAAAGCATCCCGCCTGAGGCCGCCCGGTAAGATGACGCAGTCCGGTGTCCGGCCGTGCGCGGAGCGTCCGCGCAGGCGCGGGCGACAGGCCGTTTCCATCCATCCATGCGCCCGTCTTTCGGCATTACCTCCAAGCTGTTTGTCGCGCTCTTTACGCTGAGCATTGTCGTGGCGCTGGCCATGGGGGCAGCGGTGCGCTGGCGTTTCGACAGCAACTTCCTTGATTACGTGAATGCGCGCGAGGCGGAGCGCCTGACCGCGCTGGCCCAAGGTGTGGAGGCCGCCTACGCCCAGCACGGCAATTGGGATTTCTTGCGCAATGATCCTGCGGCGTGGTTCCGCCTGTTGCGCCGTGAGGGCGCACGCGCACGGGCCAACGGCATGGGGGGCGACCGTTTTGGTGGACCTGGCCCCGGCGGCCACTTCGAGCCGCTGCCACCGGGCCTGGGGCGCGGTATGCCCCCCGAGCCGCCCGGCCCACCCGCTGGTCAACCCCCAGGTCCGCCGTCGGCCGGTAGCCTGCCGCCGCATCCGCCGGGCGAACCCCCGCCGATGCCGCATTCGCCCATCTGGCTGCTCGATGCCCAGCGCAACGCCATCATCGGTGACGGGCCACCGCTGGGCCCGAACGCGCAGTGGCACGCGCTGCACCACAACGGCGAGACCATCGGCTGGCTGGCCATGCCGCCACGCATGCGCGTGCCCGAGGGGGCGGACCAGGCATTCCAGGCGCAGCAGCTGCGCGCGACATGGATCATCGCTGGGTTCTCCGTGCTGCTGGCCGCCCTGGTGGCCGTGCTGCTTGCGCGTGGGCTGCTCGCGCCAATGCGCCGCATGACCGACGCCGCGCGCCGCATGGCCGACGGCGATTACGCCACGCGTGTCGACGTGCATTCGCGCGACGAGCTTGGCGAGCTGGCCGCCGACTTCAACCACCTCGCGGCGTCGCTGGAGGCCAACCAGAAGATGCGCCGCCAGCTCACCGCCGATATCTCGCACGAGCTGCGCACGCCGCTGGCTGTGCTGCGGGGTGAGTTGGAAGCGCTGGAAGACGGCGTGCGCCCGTTGACGGCCACCTCGCTTGCCTCGTTGCAGGCCGAGGTGTCGACGCTCAGCAAGCTCATCGACGACTTGTACGAGCTGTCGCTGGCGGATGTCGGCGCGCTGGCCTTTCACATGGAACCGCTGGACCTGGCCGATACCGTGTGCAGCGCTGTGCAGGGCTTCACGCCGCGCCTGATGGAAAAGGGCATCGCCCTGCAACTGGATCTGCCGAGCGGTGCATTGCATGCCGCGCAGGTGCGTGGCGACCCGCAGCGCCTGCGTCAGGTCATACAGAACCTGCTGGAAAACACCCTGCGCTACACCGACGCGGGCGGCACGCTGCGCGTCCATGTTCACGCAGAGGGCGACTGGCAGCAGATCGACGTGCAAGACAGCGCGCCGGGCGTGCCGGAGGCCATGCTGCCGCGCATTTTCGACCGGCTGTTCCGTGTGGATGCATCACGCAGCCGGGCGCAGGGCGGGGCCGGGCTCGGCCTGAGCCTGTGCCAGACCATCATCGCCGCGCATGGCGGCAGCATTGAAGCCAAACCTTCACCCCTGGGCGGGCTGTGGATCGCGATTCGTCTACCCAGCCTGCCTGTTCTTGATTCGCTTGACCTGCTGGACCCGCTTGCCGACCATGATTCTCATCGTTGAAGACGAACCCAAGCTGGCCGCGCTGATGACCGACTATCTGCGCGCCGCCCACTACGAAACCGAATGGCTGGCCGAGGGCACGCACGCTGTGCAGCGCATCCGCGAGGCCACGCCCGAGTTGGTCGTGCTCGACCTGATGCTGCCCGGCAAGGACGGCCTGGAAATCTGCCGCGAGGTGCGTGCCTTCAGCGAGGTGCCCATCGTCATGGTGACCGCGCGCGTGGAAGAGATCGACCGCCTGCTCGGCCTGGAACTGGGCGCAGACGACTACATCTGCAAGCCGTTCAGCCCGCGCGAACTGGTGGCGCGTATCAAGACCATCCTGCGCCGCGCACAGCGTGCCGGTGGTGTGCCGGAGAGCGCGCTGGTCATCGACGCCGCCGCGTATTCCGCCACGCTGCGTGGCCAGCGCATCGACCTCACGCCGGTGGAATTTCGCCTGCTGGCCGCGCTGGCAGCGGCGCCCGGGCGCATTCTGTCGCGCGCGACGCTGCTGGAACAGATCTACGACGACCACCGTATCGTGACCGACCGCACCGTCGATACCCACGTCAAGAATCTGCGCCGCAAAATGGAGCAGATCAGCCCGGGCACCGACATGATCCATTCCGTGTACGGCGTGGGTTACCGGCTCGACGCCTGAGGGCCGCCACAGGCTTGTGGTTGCCTGCACGGAGTTCAGGAAAACTCCACGGTTTGCCCACCTTTGGTGCGCTTTCCCTGGCTACAGTGACTGCATGGCTGGCATGTCCGGCCGACGCTTTCACAGGAGCCAAACCATGATCATTGCTACACCTCGCCGCCTGGCTGCCATTGCCGCCGGGCTGTTGCTCTCTTGCGCCGCACTTGCCCAGACGGCCGCACCGGATGCCGCTCCGCTGGCGCCCCTGCCGCATCCCGGAATGATGGGGCCGGGCATGATGGGCCGTGGTCCTGGCCCCGGTCCCGGCATGGGTGCCCCGGGCCCGCGTCATGGCGGTGCGCCCTTCCTGCGTGGGCTGAACCTGACCGAGGAGCAGCGCGACAAGATCTTCGCCATTGAATACGCGCAGATGCCCGAGGCACGCGAACAGCGCAAGGCCATCGAGCACGCGCATCGCGATCTGCACAAGATGGTGGTGTCGGGTCAGTATGACGAGGCGCGCGCCCGTGCGCTGACCGAAGCCCTGGGCCGCGCCGCTGCCCGCGAGGCGCAATTGCGGGCACAGGCGGGTGCGAAGATCCTGCAGGTGCTCACGCCCGAACAGCGCAGGCAAGTGAGCGAGCGCGAAGCTGCGCGCGTGGCGGAACTCGAACGCGGCGAAGGTGCGCCGGAACCTGTGCCGATGTAACCGGCTGCGCCGCTACCGGTACACCACCACCGGAATGTTTGCGTAGGTCAGCACCTTGCGCGTTTCATTGCCGATCAATAACCGGCCCATCAGGCTGCGGTGCCCGTGCGATGCCATGAAGATGACGTCGCACGCGTGCCGCTTGGCCGCATCCAGAATGCCCAGATAGGGCTCCGGAAACTGCGTCACATCGCTGTCGAACTGGATGCCTTCTTCCTGCGCGCGTTGGGCGATGCGCTCGATGCACTGCTTGGCGTGCCCCTGTACCTGCTCCATGTAATGCGCGTGCGGACATTCGCCCACGCCGGCCGAATAGGCCATGTTGGGAAACTCTTCGATGCAGTTGTAGGCGGTGAGTTTGCAGCCCGTGGCACGCGCCAGCTTGAGCGCGCCTTCAATGGACTTGCGGCACTGCTCGGAGCCGTCGGTCGGCAGGAGGATATGGGTGAACATGGTGCTCTCCATGGGGAACCCGCCTCCAAATTACTGCGCCGCACAGAGCGCTTCCATCGTGGAAAACGCTAGGGCTGGAGGCATGGACAACAACCTATCCCGGCGCGCAGATGGCCTTTCGCGTATCCCCCAGCAAGGCCGCTGGTGACATTGCCCACTCGGCCCGTGTGGCAAGCGAGTGCACACCAGTCGGCACGGCCGTGCTTTTTGCTGTCAGGGCACCAATGCCCGCCGTGAGCGATTGCGGGTCGATCGGCTGGCCGCGTTCTCCTCGCACTTCAAAATGCAAATGGGGGCCGGTCGATTGTCCGGTGCTGCCCACCTTGCCGATGCGCTGGCCCTGCTGCACCGCCTGTCCCGCCTTCAGGCCATCTTCAAACGCAGAGAGGTGGCCGTAGTAGGTCTGCTGCCCGTTACGATGCCGCAGCACCACGTAATTGCCATATAGCCGGTCAGCGCCGGCAAAGTCCACGATGCCATCGGCAGCGGCCATGACGGGAGTGCCCGTGGGCGCTGCCAGGTCGATGCCGCCGTGATCGAGCACCGTCTTGTGGATGGGGTGCACGCGGCTGCCAAACGCCGAGGTAAGCCGCACGTTGGCCAGCGGTGCTGCATAGGGGAGATGCGTGGCGCCGGTGGTGCGCTGTCGTGCGGCAACGGCGGCGGGTGTGGTGCGCTGCTGGGCAGCGGCCAGCGCCATCGCGGGCGAGGCGTATGTGGGCGTCAGTTCATCACACTGGAGTTTGGCGCCGGCGCCCCACGCGGGGTGCGACGCACCCATGGCCGCCATCAGCAGCGGCCATGCAAACCGCCCGGCAAATCGGCTGGAGCGCCGTAGGCGGCGTGTGGACGAGTCAGGTGGCATGTTCGTATCCGGTCGAAGCGCAGCATTGGCCGGTGACGCGAAGGGGGAGGCGGTCTTGCAGCATCAGTCGATGCGCAGGCCAGGCGAAAACGGCAGCGAATGGATGGTACGTAGTGCCTGCCCCAGGGGAAATCGGTCTAGTACGAATTTGCCTGTGGGGGTGTGAGACGCGCACGCATTTGCATCAGACGGACCCGCTACGGCGCGTGATTGTGTTTGACGCGTCTCGTTAGTCCGATGCCAGGTAACGGAAAGCGGCGTGCCTATGGGCTTTGCCAAGCCCGCCGATAGCACGACGGCGATGCACCAAGTTGCAGCGCGAAACGTCGGCTGAAATGGCTTGCGCTGGCGAAGCCGCAGCGCTCGGCAATGGTTGCGAGCGGCAGGGCCGTGTTGCGCAGCAGGTCTTGCGCGCGAGCCAGCCGCTGCTGCATGACCCATTCGTGCGGCGCCACGCCAAAGGACGCGCGAAACATCCGCGCAAAATGAAACTCCGACAGGTTCGCCTCCGCAGCCAACTCGCCGAGGGAGAGCGGCAGATGCAACTCCGCATCGATGCGCGCGGCGATGCGCCGGCACACGTGCGGCGCCAGTCCGCCGCGGACGGGCAGGGCGCGCGTGCGGCCCTGCGTCTGCACCAGATACGACAGCGTGTCATTGGCCAGCGCGTTGGCACGCATGCGATCGTCCAGGTCTGACCAATCGAGCTGCGCGATGCGCGTGCAGGCCTGGGCGAGGTGCACGTCTTCAATGAAGGTGCGGTCGTGCAGCGTGAACAGACGCGGCTCGGCATCGAGCAGCCGCACCGCGTGCCCCGCCAGCGCATCGGGGGCGAAATACAGATGGACGAAGCGCATCGGCTGTTCGATCACCCACGCAGATTGATGCTCCGCCGGCAGCATGCATACGCGCCCCGGGGCGCCAAACAGGTGCGGCAGGTCTTGCCGATGCGTGGTGTAGCCGCCTTGCAGATAGACCGACAGCGTGTGGTGCCCGGGCTGCGTGTAGCGCGCCTCGTCGTGTTCATTGCGCCAGATGGCGGCGGTGACGCCATCGCCCAGATTGGCGACACGCTCCAGCGATGCCCGAGAACCGCGCGCGAGCGTACCGAAGACGCTGGCGTCTGCGGTCACACGCGGATCAGGCGAGGAGGGGTTGGGAGTGGGGCGCACCCGCTGATGTTACCAACGACGGCCACGCGGCGCTGCGGACGTTGCCGCGTCAGCCTGTACACAGCTGGCGTGCCACCGCGCCGGCCAGGCCCACGCCTTCCACCGGTTGCCAGGCGGCGTCGTTGCCAAACTGTTTTTCGACGACGGTCAGCGCGCCCTGGTACAGCGTGGAGCGCGAGACGGAGAACTGCTGCGTACGGCAATCGATGGTGTAGAGAAAGTCCGCCATGTCGCCACGGAAGGCGCCAAACATCCGTTGCAATGAACGCTTGCCCGCACGGTTGGACGCCTCCACGCGCACCCAGGCACTGATTGGGCCGCTGGGCATGCGTTGCACGCTGCCGGCATCGAGCGATGCGTAGCTGTCGGGTTGATCCGGCAGCGCGACCCAGCGTTCGGCGCCGCTGGCAGACATGGCCGCGCTGGCGAACACGCCGGTCAGCAGGCTGGCAATTGCGAGGCGCGTGGCGGCCATCATCGTGTCTTGGTGTTGGGGCCAGGGGCGGGATTGCTGCCACCCGGTACCGGAATGGCAATCGAATCCGAGTGGCTGCAAGCCATGGTCACGCCGGCTTTGTCGACGTCGACCAGCACTGCGCCGGGCTTGTCGCTGTTGGTGGGCGTGCCGGCCAGGCTGCCCGATAGGCGCCGCATGATGCTTTGGCACGTCGGGCCCGGCCCCTTGGCTGCCTTGGAGGGCGTGGAGGGCGTGGAGGGCGTGGAGGGCGTGGAGGGCGTGGCCGGTGCTGCGTCACGGCTGGGCGCAGCGGTAACAGCGGCCGGCGCAGTCGTAGTCGTTGCTGCGTGCACGCGCGGCAAGGCTGCCAGCGCGGCCAGCGCCGCAACGGCGATCAGCAAACGCCAAGCACGCCGTGAAGACGACGCGCACAAGGAACGGGAGGGGGGAGACAAAGATGGCATGGCGGTCCGGACATGGGCATCCAAATGCGCCTGCGGGTTCACCCTGGGGCAGGCGCGCTTATCGGACAGTAACGGCGCGTTCTTCTCAAACTTGACGCGGCAATCTGCCTCGCGCTGCACATAGGGGTGATTTGCACTGCGCAAAACTATTCGCCCCGTCAACATAATGCTTGCGCGCGGAACATTCACGCCGATGCGCCGACCAACCAATATGCCGGGGCGATTTACTCGGTGGCTTGAGCACGAAGCGCTGGCCCTGAGAAATGGGCATCACAAGGGCAGTCGGCCAAGTGAGCAGGCAGCCGAGAACGCAGGCGGGATCAGCAGCAAAGGGGTATGTGAAGTGCCAGCAGAAAAGGGCGGCAGAAAATAAATAGGGATGGAATACCCTGCCTTTTCCGCCCTTTGTTTTTTCATGCCGGACACTATGATTCAAAACGTGGAAGCGATGCCGGTGCAGCACTGTGCCGGCGCATCGTGGGTCGGTTCTCCTCTCTGGAACAGATCGACACGGTCCAGAGATTTCAGCCCGCGCCTCGTCAACTGAGCGCGGGCTTTTCTTTGCCAGCGGTGGGGTGGCGTGTCATGCGCTCTTCAGTTTTTCGCCATCGCGCCGTTGTGCATAGGGTCGAAGCGTGCAGTCTCGCTTTCTGTTGCCGTCGCTGACCAAGCAAGCGTATCCCCGATGACTCGTTTCCATCCGGCCGATGCCGGAGCCTCTCCTGTTGACGCCGCGCTGCCGCTCACACCCGAGTCGCGCCCCGCGGTGGCGGCGGCTATGGCGACGGATTCAGTCGCCGTGGAATCTACCGGCACAGACTTCGGTGCACTGGCCAAGCTGTCATCCGACGCTGTGCTGCTGACCGTGGAGGGGCGGGTGGTGCGTGCCAACCCCGCCGCCGCGCGCTTGATGAATGCGCAGGACCCAGCACAACTGGTGGGTGCGCAGCTCGCTGGTCTGATCCACCCTGACGATGTTCCGCAGGCGCTGCCTCGCGTGGCGCGGATGGTGAGCGCGGGCCAGCCTGCCGAGCCCGTCGAGCACCGTTTGGTGCGCGCCGATTACACCCATGTGCTGGTCGAAACGGTTGCCGCCGCGTGCGAGCATGAAGGCCGCCCCGCCGTCATGCTGGTGCTGCGCGAAGCCGGCTCCCGCCACGCACTTGAACGCCACGCCGTGCAGGCGCGTGCCGAGGCGCTGCACGCGCGCCGTTTGCTTGCCTCGGAGAACGCCGTGCTCGCGCAACTTGCCTCCAATGCGACGCTCTCAACGGTGTTGCGTCACCTGTGCCTGTACGTCGAGCAGGTCTACCCCAATGCCATGTCGGCGGTGCTGCTGCTCGACACGGAAAGCCAGCCGGGCCACCCACGCCTACGTGTGGCTGCTGCCCCTACGTTGCCCGCCAGCTACGCCGCCACACTGGAAAACGCCCCGATCGGCCCCGACACCGGCGTGTGTGGCTGCGCGGTCTTTCTGGGCGACACCGTTGTCATTGACGACATTGCCGGCGACCCGCGCTGGCAGCATGAACGCACTGCGGCGCTGGCCGCCGGCTTTGGCGCGGCATGGGCCTTGCCGATCCGGTCATCGCGCGGCGACAAGCTTGGCGTGCTCGCACTCTTTTACCGCGAGCCCTGCGTGCCAGCGGACGAAGAGCAGCATTTCCTGGACGACGTCACCCATCTGGCGGGCGTTGCCATTCAAAAAGATGCCGTTGAGCGCGGCTTGGCCGAAAGCGAAGACCGCTATCGCCTGGCCATTTCGAACCTGCATGAAGGGGTGGTGATCCAGTCCGCGCAAGGCGTGGTGCTGGCAGCCAACGCCAGCGCCGAGCGCATCCTGCGCTTGCGTCCGGGGCAACTGGTCGGGCGCGATCGGCTGGACGCCATTCAGCGCGTGGTGGACGAGGACGGCAAGGAAATCCCCCGCGGCATGATGCCGTCGGGCCACGTGCTGCGCACCGGCGAGCCCATCCTCGACCGTGTGTATGGCCTGTTGCTCAAGACCGGCGAGCTGGTGTGGGTGCGGCAGAACATCATCCCGCTGCGTCGTCATGGCGAGGCGGTGCCCAGCAGCGTGATGCTGTCGTTTGCCGACATTACCGATATCAAACGCGCAGAACAGCGCCTGCGCCATCTGGCCACGCATGATCCGCTGACGGGGCTGACCAACCGCAGCTTCTTCACCGCGCACCTGGATGACGCCATCGGACGCGCGCGCGATGAAAGCCGCGAGCTGGCACTGTTCTTCCTGGATCTGGATCGCTTCAAGAGCGTGAACGACACCGCCGGCCACGCCTGCGGCGACACACTGCTGCAAAGCGCCGCCGCGCGCCTGGCCGATTGCATTGGCCCCGGCGACGTGATTGCCCGCCTGGGTGGCGATGAGTTCGTCATCCTCGTCGAGCAGCGCGTGGAAGGCAAACGTATCGCCTTGCTGGCCGAGCATCTGCTGCAGGCCATGCGCGAGCCGTTCGATACCGTCAACGGGCGCTATTACCTGGGCGTATCGGTGGGCGTGGCACTGTATCCGCACGATGGGATTTCGGGCTCCGACCTGCTGCGCTCGGCAGATGCCGCCATGTACCGCGCCAAGCAGAACGGCCGCAACCGCGCGCAGTTCTACACGGCCGAGCTGAACGCCCGCCTGCAGCGCCGTTACATGCTGGAAAACGCGTTGCGTGACGCGCGCGACAACAACGAACTGCAACTCGTCTATCAACCCAAGTACGACTTGGCCAGCCACCGCATCGTCGGTGCCGAGGCGCTGCTGCGCTGGAACAGCGCCAAGCTGGGCGCGATCTCGCCGGTCGAGTTCATCCCGGTGGCAGAAGAGACCGGGCTGATCGTGCCGATTGGCGAGTGGGTGCTGCGCCGCGCGTGCGAACAGGCCGTGGTGTGGTACGAGGCGCTCGGCTACGACTTCCGCATGGCGGTCAACCTGTCGGCGCGCCAGTTCCAGGCCGGCGACGTGGTCCCGATGATCGAGCAGACGCTGGCCGACACCGGCCTGCCGCCGACCGCGCTGGAGGTGGAAATTACCGAAAGCCTGCTGATGGGCGGTGCCGATGAGGTGCGCCCGATGTTCGACGCGCTCACCGCGCAGGGCATCCGCATTTCCATCGACGACTTCGGTACGGGGTATTCGTCGTTGTCGTATCTGCAGCGTTTTCCGATCAGCAACGTGAAGATCGATCGCTCCTTCATCACCGGCATTCCGGGCGACCCCGACTCAGTGGCGCTGACGGAGGCCATCGTCGCCATGGCACGCGCCCTGGGCATGACCGTCACCGCAGAAGGCGTGGAGGATGCCGACCAGGTGGAGTTCCTGGCGAAAGCGGGTTGCCAGGAAATCCAGGGCTACTACATCGGCAAGCCGGTGACGGCCGAGGGCTTTGACCGGCTGCTGCGCGCGCACCTCTCCGTGGTGGATGCCGGCGTGCGTGCCGCGCTGGGCTGACAGGCTTCGTCACCACTCGCGGCGGTATTCCTGCCATTCGTCGCAAACCGCTCCCGCGTGCGGGAGCCGATACCTAAGCTGGCGGCATGCCAAATTCCCATGCGGAGCCGCCATGCCCCAATCCCTCGCCTCCATCGTGTCGCACACGCCCGCCTGGGTGTTCGTGGTGTTTGCCGGGCTGATCGCCATTGGGGTGCGCCAGATGCAGCCGCGCATCGTGTCGCGCCGTCGCCTGATCGTGCTGCCGATGCTGGTGGCTGCGTACTCGCTCTACGGCGTGGCGATGGCTAGCCATGGCAGCCCGCTGGCACTCACGATGTGGATGGTGGCGGGGCTGGTGGCGTTTCTGCTGACGTACATGTCGCCACCCAGCGGCGCTGTGTCGGAAACAACCCACACCGTGCGCGTGTCGGGCAGCTGGGTGCCGATGGTGGTGATCCTGGGGCTGTTCAGCGCCCGCTACGCCTACAACGTGATGCTGGCGATCCACCCGGAAGTCATGCATTCCACCAGCTTCATGGCGCTCTTCAGCGCGCTGTTCGGCTTCCTAGGTGGCCTGCTGCTGTCGCGCTCGGTGCTGCTGCATGTGCGCACGCCCCGTTTGATCGCCGCCTGATTGGGGGCCCGCATGGGTGCCGCACGGTTCAGCGTTAACATCCGCATGTTGCAATCTCCTTCCAATACGAGACGACATGCTGGAACTCGACGGCACCATCTGGCTGCGCGCCGGTGAGAACAACTGGGGCGGACACGGCCGCATTGCGCTGCTGTCCGCCATCGGGCAGACGGGCTCCATTACCGCCGGGGCCAAGGCGGTTGGCCTTTCCTACAAGGCCGCGTGGGACGCCATCGACACCATGAACAACCTGGCTGGTGAACCGCTGGTCGTCCGCACCACAGGTGGAAAGGGTGGCGGCGGCAGCGTGCTCACACCGCGTGCCGAGCGCTTGATCGAGAGCTTTCGGGTGCTGGAGGCCGAGCACCGCCGCTTTGTGGCGCGTCTGGATGCCGCCAGTCAGCTCGCCACCGGGGCCGCCAGCGAAGATGTCAACCTGTTGCGCCGATTGATGTTGCGCACCAGCGCACGCAATACGCTGTTCGGCACGGTCGAGGCCATTGTCTCCGGCGCCGTCAACGACGTAGTGACGCTGCGCCTGCCGGGCGGCCAGGCAGTGTCCGCCACCATCACGCAGGAAAGCACGCACGCGTTGGGGCTGGCACCAGGCGTGCAGGCCGTTGCGCTCATCAAGGCACCGGCTGTGATGCTGCTGCGCCGGATGGGCGATGGAGCGGGCGATTGGCGCGTCTCGGCCGAAAACCAATTGCCGTGCGTGGTGACAGAGGTCCGCGAGGGCGCAGTGCAGTCAGAAGTGCGGTTGCGCCTGCTGGATGCGGACACTGCATCGGCCGAGACCGTGCTGGTGGCGATGCTTTCGCGCTCGGCGGTGGAGCTGCTGGCGCTGGCTGAAGGCGTGGAAGCCGTGGCGGTGTTCGAGGCGTCGAGCGTCATCCTCGGCTTGGTCTGAACCCCCATGACGGCACCCAAGACCCTACTGATCGTCTACCACTCCATGACGGGTGGCACACGTCAGATGGCGGAAGCCGCGCAAACCGGTGCGATGGCGGACGGCAGCGTTACAGTGCGCCTGCTGCACGCCGCCCATGCGGGCCCCGATGACGTGCTTGCGGCAGACGGCTATCTCTTTTGCACGCCGGAAAACCTTGCGGCCATCAGCGGCCAACTCAAGGACTTTTTCGACCGCTGCTATTACCCCGCATTGGACCGCATCAACGGCCGCCCTTATGCCAGCCTGATTTGCGCGGGTAGCGATGGCGCGAACGCCGTGCGACAGATCGAACGCATTGCCACCGGCTGGCGGCTCAAGCGCGTAGCCGAGCCCATCATCGTGTGCACGCATGCGCAGACGCCGGAGGCCATTCTGGCGCCCAAGCAGATCGGCGCAGATGCGCTGGAACGCTGTCGGATACTTGGTGAGGGGATGGCGACAGGGCTCGCGCTGGGCGTGTTCTAGCCTGAGCCGGGAGGCGCTTTAGCGGTTCACAACCGCTGTCAGATGCGGATAGAGCGACAACGGCGGCGCATCGGCTGCGCGTACCGCATCGGCCACCACACGCCCATCACGCAACTCGAAGACGTGGTCGCCGAAGATTTCGACATCCGCTGGGTCATGCGTGATCATCAGCATCGGCACATCGAGCCGCTGCTGCAGGGCGGACAACTCCGAGCGCATGCGCGTGCGCAGCGCCGGATCCAACGCGGCAAAGGGCTCATCGAGCAGCAGCATGGACGGCTCGGCGATCAGCGCGCGGGCCAGGGCCACGCGCTGGCGTTGGCCGCCGGAAATCTGCGTCGGGTAGTTGGCCGCCACGGCACCCAGTTCGAAGGTGTCGATCCATTGCTGCACGCGCGGGTCGTGCATCCGGTGAATGCGTCGCGGCGGGTTGAACCATCCGCGCTTGAGCCCGAACGCGATGTTCTGCGCAACGCTCAGGTGGTTGAAGAGCGCGTAATCCTGGAAGAGATAGCCGACGCAGCGCTCTTGCGCGCTGAGGTTGATGCCTTCGGCATGGTCGAACAACGTGCGGCCGTTGAGGACGATGCGGCCGCGCTGGGGCGTCATCAGACCGGCGATGGCGCGCAGCGTGAGGCTCTTGCCCGCTCCCGAAGGGCCGTAGAGCACCACGCGCCGGCTCTCGGAGCGCAGGGCGACATCCAGCGAGAAGACCCGCGCCGCACTGGTGAGCGTTTTCTGCACAACGAGATCGATCATCAATGCAGGCTTGGCGCTCATGCCAGTTGCTCCTGCAGGCTGGGTGCGCGCCCTTGCAGCAGGCGGCTGGCCACCACCAGCACCACGATGCAGGTGAGCGAGGTGATCAGCACCAGCGTATTGGCGGTGGCATCGTCGCCGGCCTGCACCGCTTCGTAGATGGCGACGGAGAGTGTTTGCGTGCGGCCTGGCAGGTTGCCGGCAATCATCAGTGTGGCGCCAAACTCACCCAGCGCACGCGCAAACGCCAGCAACACCCCTGCGGCGATACCGCGTGCGGCCAGCGGCAGCGTCACGCGAAAGAACACGGCAGCCTCCGGCAGGCCCAGCACGCGGGCGGCATTCTCGAGTTGGTGGTCCACGCCTTCAAACGCCGCGCGCGCGGATTTCATCACCAGCGGAAACGCCACCACGGTCGACGCGATGACCGCCCCCTGCCACGTAAATACAAGCTGGATACCGACGCTGTCCAGCCACCCGCCGATAGGGCCGCGCCGGCCCAGCAGCACCAGCAGGTAGTAGCCGAGCACCGTGGGCGGCAGCACCAGCGGCAGGGTGAGCACGGAATCGATGACATCGCGCACACGGCTACGCATGCGTGCCAGCGCGTAGGCCGCACCCACGCCCAGTACAAGGTTGAGCGCCGTTGCCCAACCGGCCACCTTGAGGGAGAGCAGGAGCGGTGTCCAGATGGAGGCAGACATGCGAATGGGTGGGCAGGGAGGCCATCGCCCAGCCGGATGACCGTTGGGTCGTTGGGCACAGGCGACAGAATGGGTGAACTCACCGCAATATAGGGTGGGTGATAACGCCGGGTCAATCCTGACAGGATGATGCCCGGCATGCGGCAAGGGGCATGGAAGCGCCGCCATATGCCAACTGTCGGGAGTGATTTATGCTGCATTGCGACATAAGCCACGTCGATGGTGGGGCACTAAAAAGTTTTGTTGGACAATGTTGCCGCCGCTTTGCAACAATGCGCCAAAACGTAGGCCGGACGCCGCTTTTCACGATCCGCGCCCCGCGGTGTTCAGGGTCACCGCACAGCAACAGTCATCCCCCGGGGGGGAACAGCCTCGGCCATGTCCGGTACGTATCCGGCGGCCGAGCGGGTGTTTCCTACATAACCGGAGGACGGCAATGGCCGCCGCACATCGCTCTGATGGTTTGCAGGCAGTACGTTTTCCCCGCGCCGAAGATTTGGCGCTGCTGATGAACATGCGCACGACGCTCCACGGTGCGCCGCAGCCCGATGTTCCACCCCACGCGAACGCGTCCGTCCCGCTCAAGCTGGATGCCATGCCGACTCCGGAAGGCATCGCACCGCTGCCCGGACACGCCGACCCGCTCACCGCCCGCTCCATCCCGGACGATGCGGCCAACGGTGACCGTTTTTTCGTGCCGCTGCCACCGGGCACGGAGATTCTCCCCGTCGACGAGCATGCATTGACGTTCGAGCCCGGCCCGCTGCCCCCAGGGCGACTACGCCTTGCCGCAGAGTTGCAAGCTGCAGGCAGCGTGGCCGAGCGCGCCCGGATCGTGTCTGGGTTGATGGGCCTGATGGGGTTCACCTCACTGGCGTATGCCTTGACCGAGCGGCACGAAGCTGCGCCGCCCACCGTGACCATGCTCAGGAACTACGTGAGCCCGCGTTTCGTGCAACGGTATTGCGACGATCGCTTGTTCGCCGTCGACCCGCGCCTGCCCGCGGTGTTTGCGACGGGCATGCCGCTCGTCTGGGATCTGGCATCGCTGGCGCGCAGTCAGCCGCGCATGGAGCCGGCCTTGCGCAGCTTCCTGCAGATGATGGACGAGCACGGCATGCGCAGTGGCGTGATGTTCAGTCTGGGCGCAGGAAAGGGGACGAGCCAGGCGGTGGTCAGCTTCAGTGCGCCACACGCGGGGCGCGAGTGGATCAGCGATAGCGTGCTCGGCCAGTCCATCCTCTTTGGCATGGCGCTGCATCAGGTTTGGCGGGCGCCGCTGCAAACGTTCGCGCGCAACGCGCACGTGTGCAACGAAGAGCCCATCCTGTCGACCATGCAGCGCCGCGTGCTGACGTGTCTGGCCGCCGGCATGAGCGACAAGGAGATCGCCATCAAGCTGCACACCACCGCGCACAACGTTGATTACCACCTGCGCCTGATCCGCCGCCGTTATGGCGCGACCAACCGTGCGCAACTGGCCTACATTGCGGGCCGCTTGAACTTGATCTGAGTGAAGGGACGAAGGAAGCTGCCGTGTGGCATCAGTGCGGCAGCGCTATGCAGCGCAGGCATGACGGACCATCGGCGCGGTTGCACGCAATGATCATCACTTGCCGGCCGTTCTGCCCGGTACACGCGCTGCCCGATAGCACTCTGGGCTGCTGCGCCGATGCTGATGCCGATGTGGACGCGGCGCGTGGTGGTCTTGGGGCCGGCGCACCGCCGCCAGCGGGCACGACGGGAATCGGCTCGACGCGCCCTTGGCCTGCATCGGTCACGATGGCTGGAACATCCCCTGCGTTGGCGACGACTTTCTGCACATAGCCGTGGCGGAAGCCGGTCTCGAAATTGCCGCTGTAGTAGCACGACAGGGCGGCGCGCAGTGCCTGCTGCTCGTCACCATAGCGTGGCAGCGAGCGTGCGAAACACTCGGCGAGGATGGTGCCGCCTGCGCGCAGGTTGCGGCAGGCATCGAAGGCCGTTTCAATGGTTTCGCCAAAGCGCGCAAGGTTATAGCGATTGACCTGCCCGAGCCCGACACTGAAGTTGTAGCCCTGGCGCTCCAGCGAGCGCGCTGTGGCTACGGCCTCTTCCAGCGTAGCCGGTTGGCGCGCCAGCCGGCCGCCGACCACGCCAATCGCGTACGGGTTGTAGGCGGATTCTGTGCGCACCAGGGCTTCCAGCGTGAGGCGGTCAACGCGGGGCGCGCACGTGGCGGCCAGTGTGGCAAAGGTGCGAGCGTCGATGCGCGGCCCTGCCACGGCCGGCGCGGTTGTCACGCAGGTCGTGAACGCAATCGCGGCAATGATGAAGACGCTCGCACGCATGGTTGCCACCGCTATCGATAAGACAGCACAAGCCCGTGCACCAGCACCGACCAGCCGTCGAGCATCACGAACAGCAGCAGCTTGAACGGCACCGAGATGGTGGTCGGCGCAATCATCTGCATGCCCAGCGCCAGCAGCAGGTTGGCGACGATCAGGTCTACCACCACGAAGATGATGTACAGCACGAAGCCCACCTGGAACGCCTTGATCAGCTCGGTGAGCGTGAAGCTCGGCACGAGCACGGTCAGGTCGTCGTTCTTGAGATCGGCGGCGCGCTCCTTGGGCCAGATGCTGGTGGCGGACTTGACGAAGAAGTTGCGCTCCGATTCCAGCGTATGCGCCTGCAGGAACTTCTTCACCGGCGGCTGAGCCGCATCGAGCACGGCGATCACGTCATCGACGCTCATCTGGCTGCTGAGGTTGAAGTTGCGCCCGCGCAGGTTGTCGACCATCTCCATGCCGACGGGCGCCATGATGAACACCGTCAGGATCAGCGCGATACCGTTGAGCACGATGTTGGGCGGCACCTGCTGAATGCCCAGCGCCGAGCGCAGCAGGCCAAACACCACCACCAGCTTGGTGTAGCTCGTGACCATGAGTGCGGCAAAGGGCGCGATGCCCAGTGCCGCCACCACGGCAATCATCGCGACGGGATTGGGCAGGTTTCCCATGGGGCGTGTCGAATGTGGGGGATGTCGTTCTTGTTGATGTGTCGGGCGTCATGCCTGCCCGGTCGGCGCCTGGCCGATGAACCGCGAGACGCGTACACCCAGCCGGTTGCCGACGGCGATCAGGTGGCCTTCGCCCACCGGCGTGCCGTTGGCCAGGATGCGGATGACAGCTTGGTTGAGCGGTTGCGCCAGTTCCATCACCGTGCCGGGCCGCAGCGCGCGCAACTCGGCCAATGACAGGCGCCGCTCTTCCAGCTCGAACGTGGTGACCAGTTCGATGTCGTCCAGGCTGTCGGTGGGCAGTGGGCGCGCAGCGGGCTCTGTGCTGGGGGCCGCGGTGGGGCTTTCGGTTGTCATCGGTTTTTCCTCTACGTTTTCCACGACGATGCGGTTGCCTTGCACTTGCCCGAACACGCGCAGGTGCAGCCGGCCCCGCACACGCGCCACGCAGCGCAGCGCGTCGCCGGCGGGCAGCCAGTTTTCGATGCGGATGATGTCGCCCAGCGCGATGCCGGCAAAGTCGCGGCGTGACAGAAAGGTGGCACCCAGCTCGAAACGCAACGGCACTTGCGTGCCCATGAACGCCGAGAGCGGGATGGGCTCCGCGGCGAGATCGGATGGACACAACTCGGGTAGCACCTGCGGTGATTCGAACAGCAGGCCGGCGCGCGCCTCCCACGGTGTGGTGCCGTCTGCGGCTTCCACGGTGGGTTCCGCATCGCGGTGGGTAACCCGTAGTTGCAGCACGTCTGGCCGGTCCAGCCGTACATCGGGCGGTGCGGTGTCGGGCCGCCACGCGAGGGCGCGCCCGCTGCGTTGTTCGATGACGCGGGTGAGTGGGGCGAGCACATCTGCCAACACGGCGCAACGCAGGGCTTGCGGCACGTGCGCATCTGCCGCGTCGGCCAGCCAGGCGCGCTCTGCGGCGGCATCGAGCAGCAGCCAGCCGGGCGCGTCGCCCAGTGTGAAGCGATAGGCTTGCGCGGTGGCCTGCACAGTGTGGGCTTCGCAACGCGCTTCGTATGGCGCATCGCCCACGGAAAACGGCAGTGCCGCGCGCGCCAGATACAGACGCGACAGCGTGCGCGCCAATGTCTGGTCGACGGCCGAGAGCATGCGGGCGTCCAGCGTGTTCATGTCATGAACATGCGCCCGGCCATGTAGGCGAGCTGCACGCGGTTCTGCGCGCCGTACTTCTTTTTGAGCTGGCGCAGGTGGTAGTCGACGTTGTGCGGCGACATGTTGAGCTGTTCGGCAATCGCCTTGTCCGACAGCCCGCTGGTGATGAATTCCAGAATCTGCCGTTGCACCTGGGTAAGGGCACGTGCGTGCGTGTCTTCGTGCAAGGGCTTGGCGTGCTGCATGAGGAATTCATGCACGCCGAGCCCCACGGCATAGGCCTGGCCGACTACGTTGTCGGCAATCCAGCCCTTGGCGTTGTTGCCCGAGCCAAAGCAGATGACGCTGTGTTCCAGGCTGCGCGGGCTCACCACCCCAAAGCTGATGCCGCTGCGCAGGCCCGCACGTTCGGCATCTTGCAGCAGGCGTTGCAGGCGGTCGGCGTCGGCTGGGGCAGTGGGCGTGGCGCCCAGGTCGGACAGGTCCCACACCAGGGGCCACTCGTGGCGCAGCGCAAAGGCCAGGCGCGGGTCGACTTCAAAGTAGCGCTCATCCACGTAGCGCTTTGGCCAGTTGGGCGGGGAGTACGCGCGAAAGTACAGCACGCGCGTAATCGATTCACCAATACGTGTGAGGCGGTAGTAGCACAGCCAGTCAAAGCCGATGCTGCGCAGGACGGCACGCAGCAGCAACTGTCGTTCCTGAGCGCCATGCGCGGCCCGCAAATCCTGCGCGGTCTCGGAGAAGGATTCGGCGCGCACCGCGGCGCCCAGGCGAATCGATTCCGCATCGACCACGATGTGTTCTTCGCCAAACAGGATCGGCGCGCGGGCATCGCCGGCACCCACATTCGAAGCAGTCAACCGGGGCCTCTCGCGTGGCAAGTGAATGCACTCACTGTAGTGGCGCGCACATGCTGCGATGAACTACAGAAAAACGTAGTCGACCACGAAACTTCGTTGGAGATTGACCGCACGACTACGAGTTTCAGCGTTGAGCCGGGTTGCCCCTCACTTCTACACTCTTCGCAAGGGAAGCGGGTGCAAAGTGCGCCTGCTGTCTACGGATATTCGTGGGCCGACGGCCCGAAGGCGCTCCATGGCAAAGCCTCGGAATCTTGCTGCAGCGTTGGACCTTCCGCTCACCGGCATGCGCTGGGCGCGGCTGGTGAACTACGACATCGCAATCGCGGTGTTCGTGGTGGCGGTGGTGGCGCTCTTCGTGCTGCCGCTGCCGACCGTTGTGCTGGACGGGCTGATCTCGCTCAACCTGGCGGCCAGCATCGTGCTGCTGTGCGTGTCGATCTATCTGCCGTCGGCGCTGGCGTTTTCGTCGTTCCCGGCGGTGCTGCTGTTCACGACGCTGTTCCGGCTGTCGCTCAACATCGCCTCGTGCAAGCTGATCCTGCTGCAGGCCAACGCGGGCCACGTGATCGACACCTTCGGCAAGCTGGTGGTGGGCAACAACTTCGTGGTGGGCGGTGTGGTGTTTTTGGTGATTGCGGTGGTGCAGTTCATCGTCATCGCCAAGGGTTCGGAACGCGTGGCGGAAGTCGGCGCGCGGTTCTCGCTCGACGCCATGCCCGGCAAGCAGATGAGCATTGACGCTGACTTGCGCGCCGGCATCATCACGTCAGACGAGGCCAAGCGCCGCCGTGAAGCGCTGGAGCAGGAATCGCAACTGCACGGCGCGATGGACGGCGCGATGAAGTTCGTCAAGGGCGATGCCATTGCCGGCATCATCATCGCGGTCATCAACATCCTGGCCGGCATTGCGGTGGGCGCGCTGATGCACGGCATGTCGATCGGCGATGCGCTGCACCGGTACGCGATCCTGACGGTGGGCGACGGCATGGCCTCGCAGATCCCGTCGCTGCTGGTGTCGATTGCCGCCGGCATTGTCACCACCCGTGTGGCCACGCGCGACCGCGACGCGCGCCACCTGGGTCAGCAGATCGGCGCGCAGATCACCGCCCACCCGCGCGGCATGCTGATGGCCAGCGGCGTGTTGCTGGCGTTCTTGCTGGTGCCGGGCTTTCCGAAGTGGTCGTTCCTGCTGCTGGCGGTGGGAACGGCAGCCGCTGCGTTCCTGCGCATGCGCCAACGCAGGCAGGCGCCGCCGCTCGACCTGCTCGTGCTCGGGCCCGATGCGCGGCGCCTGGCCGAGGCCGAAGCCGGATCACCCGCAGAAGGCATTGCCGCGCCGATTGCCGTGCGCCTGGCAGAAGACCTGCGTGGCGAGATCGAACTGGTTGCGCTGCAGACCCGCCTGGCGGAAGCCAAATCACGCGTGCAACGCAAGCTCGGCGCAGTGTTTCCGCGGGTGCAGTTGAACTGGGATGCGACGCTGCCGGCGCGCGGTTACGCGCTCCTCGTGCAAGACGTGCTGGCTGCTGACGGCACGTTGCCCGAGCGCGATGCGATTGCGGACAGCGCCTTGCCTGCCGAAGACCGCCTCGCCGCTGAAGTGCAAGCACTGATCGAGCGCAATGCCGCATCGCTCCTTGGCATTCAGGAAACGCAAAACCTCATCCAGATCATGCGCCGCGAGCACGGCGAGCTAGTGGCCGAACTCACGCGCCTGGTGCCGCCGCAACGCATTACCGAAGTGCTGCGCCGCCTGGTGCAGGAAGGCGTCTCGATCCGCAACCTGCGCGCCATCTTTGAAAGCCTGATCACGTGGTCCCCCAAGGAGCCCGAAGACGTGATCGGCCTGGTGGAGCTGGTACGCGTGGACTTGCACCGCCAGATCACCGAACAGTTTTGCGGCACCAGCCGTGTGCTCGACGTGGTGTTGTTTGAGCAGTCCTTGCAGGAACGCATCGAGCAGGCGGTGGTGCACACCAAGCAGGGCAGCGTGCTGAGCCTCACGCGCGACGTCAAACAGGCGATTACGGATCAGGTGGTGAAGATCCTGGGCGGCACGCGCCCGCTGGAGAAAGATCGCCATGGCCGCCCGCTGGCGGTGATGGTCTCGCTCAATTGCCGGCGCTATGTGAAGACGATGCTGCAGCCCGTGTTTGGCGATCTGCCGGTGCTGTCGTACCAAGAGATCGACGAAGCCATCGAACTCAACACCGTGGGCTGGGTGACCAACCCGGCCTGAGCGAAAGCACACAGGGACAACAGGACGAAAGGAGATGTGCCAATGAACATGAGCGCCACCATTCTCGAAGCCACGCGCCAGGGCTTGCTGCTGGTGCTGCTGGTCTCGTTGCCGGTGGTGGCGGTGGCGACGGTGTCGGCGTTGTTGATTGCCATCGCGCAGGCAGTGACGCAGATCCAGGATCAGAGCATCGGTTTGTCGGTGCGGCTGATTGCAGTAATGGTGACCATCGTAGTGCTGGCGGGGTGGGGCGGACGGGAGGTGCTGCGTTTTGCCCGCATGGCACTCGATCAGGTGTTTTACGGCGGTGTGGCGCCTTTCTGAGCCAATGAGAACAGGCGCCAACGAACAACAACATAACCGAGCGAGAACACGCGTGAACAAACGCTATCGATTCCTGCGGTGGGGTACAACAGCGGCCTGCCTGTGGCTGCTGACGACGGCGGCCTTGGTGCAGGCGGCCGAGCTGCGCTGGCGCAACCGGTCGTACACGCTGGTGGCCGAGGGCAAGAAGGTGGGCGATTTCATCCGCGAGCTGGCGGCATCCCAAGGGGTGACGGCCGTGGTCGACCCGAAGGTGGAAGGCACCATCAATGGCAAGTTCTCGGGCCCGCCGGCCAGCACGCTCAACACCGTGTGCGCCACCTACGGGCTCACGTGGTACTACGACGGCTCGCTCATCTACGTGGACCGCGCGGACGATTCACAGACGCAGGTCTTCCCGATCCCCAAGGGCAGCGGCCCGGAGCTGGCGCAGATCCTGCGCGCCATGCAGATCACCGATCAGCGTTTTCCGCTGGTGGTGAGCGACAAGGAAAACACCGTCTACGCCTCCGGCCCCAAGCGCTATGTGGAACTCGTGCGCCAGGCCATTGCATCGATTGCCGATCCGGCACGCGGCAATGATCGGGCGGAGATCCGAGCCTTCCCGCTCAAGTACGCCTGGGCGGGCGATGTGGAGATCAATCGCTCCGGCAAGCCCGTGACGATCCCCGGCATTGCGACCATGATGCGGCGCCTGCTGGGCGCGCCCAACCCGGGCGCCAGCAGCCCCGGCATGTCGCCCACGCGTGCCATGCGGTTGACCGGCCCGACGCGGCAGATGAAGCTCAGCTCGGGTGACAGCATCAACGTGCCACGCATCGAGATTCCGCTGGCCGGCCAGCAGGGCGATTCGGGTTACGGCGCACAGGCGCCCGCAGCATCGGGCGGGGGCACGCCGTCGGATCTACCGCGCATCGAAGCCGATGCCGGCATCAACGCCGTGCTCATCCGCGATGTGCCCGAGCACATGGCGCAGTACGAACGGCTGATTGCCTCGCTCGACACCAAGCCGCGGCTGGTTGAGATCAACCTCACCATCATCGACATCAGCACCGATTCGCTCGACAGCCTGGGTGTGGACTGGCGCCTGCATACCAAGCACGGCGATTTCCAATCCGGCAACGGCAACAACCCGCCGCTCACCTTCAATTTGGGCACCACGGAAGACGGCCAGACCGGCGCCACCACGCCGGTTGGCATGGCGCTCACGGCATCGATTGGCGGCAGCCTGCGCAACTACCTGCTGGCGCGCATCAACGCGCTCACGCAGAGCGGTAACGCGCAGCTGCAGGCCAAGCCCAAGGTGCTGGCGCTGGACAACACCGAGGCCATCCTCGAGAACCTCATCCACTTCTACGTGCCGGTGTCGGGCTTTCAGGATGCATCGCTGTACGGCATCACCACGGGCACGAGCGTGAAGGTCACGCCGCTCATCGTCAACGAGGGTGGGCAGTTGAGCGTGATGATGTCGATCGACATTGACGACGGCAACCTCACCAACGACCGCGTCTCGCAACTGCCGGTGGTGCAGGAGCGATCCATCGTCACCAAGGCGATGATCGAAGAGGGCAAGAGCCTGCTGATTGCCGGCTTCAATTCCGACAGCCTGAACAACACCAAGTCGGGCATCCCGTTCCTGTCGGACGTGCCCTTCATCGGCAACCTGTTCAAGTACACCAACAAGACCGGTCAGCACATGGAGCGCTTCTACCTGCTGACCCCGCGCGTTCTGACCGCCGCCAGCACCAACCCGAACGACGTGCCCGCCGTGTCGATTCCGGGCGTGGGCATGCCGGTGCCTGGGGCGACGGACTGGAAGCCCGGTCCGTCGCCGATTGCACCGGCGCCCGCCGCACCGGGCACGTTGCCAACGCCGCCTGTTTCTCGATTGCATGAACCCGTCAGCCGCTCAACCCTCGCCGCTCTCTGACAAGTCGCCCTGGAAGCTGTGCTTCCTGAGCGGGCCGCTGTACGGCAGATCGATGCCGCTGCGGATGGGCGCCAACGTGGTTGGCTCCGCGCCCAACTGCGAAATCATCGTGCCCGACAGCAGCGTGGCAGCGCGCGAGTTGATGTTCGAGGTGGGCGGCATTGCGGTGTCGGCCAGGCGGCTGGATGACGCCGAGCCCACGCTCAACGGCCAGCCATTCGGCCAAACGCGCCGCAGCGTGGTGCCGGGCGATGTGATTGCCATGGGCGACATCCGCGTCGGCATCGAGAAGGTCGGGACGATCCGCATGCCGGCCGCCGCGGTGGAGGGCGCAGGCACAGCGGTGCTGGCCGAGCGGGTGCCATCGTGGCTGCCGCTGGCGGCTGCCGTGTGGCTGTCGCGTTTTTCCACCAAAGCTGGCCGTGGGCGGACGTGGTTGGTGGCAGGCATCGGCCTGTGGCTGGCGGTGCTGCTGGCGGGCGGCGTGGTGGCGTTTGCAGGGCACGACGGTTGGTCACTGTGGGGCCGCGACCCGGCTGCGCGCGCGTTGCAGGTGCGGCATGCATTGGGTGATCCACCCGAGATTGTGGTGACGCCAGCTTCGGATGGCACGTCCCGCGTGTCGGGCTATGTGCCGACCGAGGCCGACCACCAGGCGCTGCTGAGCCGCGCGCGTGGGTTGTCCGATGTGTCGATCGGCGAGGTGTATGTGGTGAGCGATCTGCTGGCCGCCGCGCAGCAGTACTTCAGCGCGGGCGGCACCAGTGGCACCGCGGGGTTGAACGTGGCCTATGAAGGACATGGCCGCATTGTGGTGACGGGCACGGCTGATCGCGCGCAGGCGTGGCAGCGTATCCGCAACTACGCGCGCGATGCCAAGCCCGCCGTCGAGGTGATCGACCGCGTGGCGTGGGATGGCCCACCGCCGCCCAACATCGTGGCGGAAACCCCGCGTGCCGACGGCCTGCCCGCCATCGTCAGCACGTATGAAGACGAAGACGGCACGCGCTTTGTGCAGACGCGCGATGGCCAGTTGTATTTCGAGGGCGCCCAGCTCAAGGGCGGCCTCCAGGTGAAGAGCATCGCTTCAGATGGTGTGGTGCTCGACCGCGGCGGGCAATCGGTCAACTGGCCGATCCAGCCGCAAACGCCGTAGCGCGCTTGTTGTTGCGTGCGGCGGCGTGAGCAGTGCGTTGGTATGCAGTTCCCTTTAACCCCTCGACTCTTTGACCCCTCGATTCAGAACAGGAGAACACCATGACCGCTCAAGCAAACGGCGTCGATGGCGCCATCAACAGCATCAACCAATCCGGCGATGACCAACTGAAGATCGCCACGGCGGTGCAGGCTGCCGCAGCCAAGGGCGCCGCCGCCAGCGGCATCATCGGCGCGGCCCAGTCGCTGAGCAACACGGCAGCTTCGGCAGCCGGTGCCGTCCGCGACGGCGCACGCGCGAGCTGACGCGCATCCTTGCGGCGGCGGGCGCGGCCTGCCGCCGCTTCACCCATTCAGGAGGGCACGATGTCGATCGAAACGAATGCGATTGCGGCCGTTGCTGCAACTCAGGCGGCGCAGTCACAAGCCGGCGGAGCCGCGGGTGCTGCCAGCGCCAGCCAAGCCGCGCAGGTGAATCCTGCGGCGTATGCGGCCCAGGGCCCGGGGCAGGTCGAGCAGGGCATCGGCGCCCCCACCACGCACGCGGCAACGCCCACCGATGCACAGCAATTCGGCAGCATGATGCGCCCCGTTGCCACCACCACCGTGCAGCCGAGCACGCTGCCGGCGCAGCCGATTCCGGTCGTGCAGACCGCGCACTCCGCCACACCATCCCCGGTGCCTGATGTGTCGTTCTCGTTCACGCGCGGGCCGGGCGCAGATGGTGCGATGGGCCAGTGGCGCGACTACGGGCACGACCTCAACGAGCGCTACACCAGCATCAACGCCAAGCGGCAGGAGATGCTCGATTCGCTCGACAGCATGGACGTGACGATGACGATGGTGAAACTGGCCGACTTCAGCTACTTCGCCTCCATGACGCTGGCCGAATACCAGATGGACATGAGCTTTGCGCAGGCCGCCAACGGCGTGAGCCACTCGCTGCTGAAAAACCAGGAAAGCTGACATGAACCGATTGCTGGGGGTGCTGCTGGCGCTGGCGTGCCTCTTCGGCCTGGCCGGCTGCGAGCAGGAGCTGTACACCGGCCTGTCGGAGGTCGAAGCCAACGAGATGGTGGCTGCGCTGTCATCAGCGGGCATCGGCGCGCAGAAGACCGTACAGGACGGCCAGGGCCAGGAGGGCCGCACCTGGACGCTCACTGTCGACCAGGCCGACATGGGGCCCTCGCTGGCGGTGCTGCGTGCACAGGGCCTGCCGCGCCCGCGCTTGGCATCGCTCGGCCAAGTGTTCCAAAAGCAGGGGCTGGTGGCCACGCCCGCAGAGGAACGCGTGCGTTACATCTACGGCGTATCGCAGGAGTTGTCGCGCACGCTGCTGGATGTGGATGGCGTGATGCTCGCGCACGTGCACGTCGTCATCCCCGAGAATGATCCGCTGGCTGACAAGGCCAAGCCCGCATCGGCTGCGGTGTATATCCGCTACCGGCCCGGCGTGAACCTGACCGCCATGGCGCCGATGGTGAAAGACCTCGTCGCGCACAGCATCGAGGGGCTGAGCTACGACAACGTGTCGCTGTTCCTGCAGGGTGCGCAGCCGGTGCCGGTGGATGTGCGCAAGGGTGCAGCGCTACTGGGCACATTCAGCACGCGCAACCCGCTGGTGTGGCTGCTCGGCTTGCTGATCGTCGCGGCGTTGGCTGTGACAGGCCTTGTTGCATGGCGACGCGGTGTGTTCGACAACCTGGGCCGACCGGGTCAACGTGGGCCAGAGCGCGCGTCATGACCACCGATGCACGCCTGGCAGGTTTGGTTGCCACATTCAACCTGCGGCCGGATCGCTACATCGATGCGTCGTGGTTACCAGCCGATTGGCCGCTCGCACTCCGTGATCCGGCGCGCTACGGCGAGGCGGGTCGTACTGTGTTAGCGCAGGCGTTGCTGCAAGCCCACCAGTTGCAGGGCGCATGGGACTACGACTTCGCACCCGTCGAAAAGCGCATCGCGCTGCTGCCGGCCGAGGCGCTCGAGCGTCTGGCCGCGTGCTGCGGCCTGTGCCTGCATCGCCAATGGCTGCGCGAGGGCGAGGTCTCGCGCAAGACGCGGCAGGCCATCGACCAGGCCTTCGGTGCGCCGCTGGTAGCGTTTGCACTGGAGCGTATGCCGGCCTTCGATGCCGTCGCCGAAACCCTGCAGCCGCAGCGCCAGTACCCGCGCCTGGCGGTGGAAACGCTGCGTGCCCGTGGGCGCCGGCTGCTGACGGATTTTCTGGTGCCCTTCGGCCCCGCCGTCATCCGCCGGCTGGCACTGAAGTTTCCACGCAACGCGGCCGATGCTGATCGGCCGCCCTATTTGCTGGGCCGCACGCAGCGTGCAGAACTGGGTGAACTGCTGCGGCTGAGCTTGATTCCTGAACAGGTGCCGGCATGGGACTGGCTTTTCTGATCACCACCGACAAGCTGCACATCTTGAGCGAGCGCAAGGTGCTCAAGCAGCACGAATACGCCGCCCTGCTGGATGCCACGAGCATCCTGGGCAATGCGCAGCAAGAGCGCCAGCGCCTGCTGAAAGACGCTGAATCCCAGCGCGAAGAGCAGCTCAAGGCCGGCTACGACGCCGGATACGAAAAGGGCGAACGCGAAGCCGCCACCCGCCTGTATGCCGATGCGTTGGCCAACGCACGGGCCTTGGCCGCCATGAAGCAACTGATGGCCGAACTGGTCACGCGCACGGTGCGCGAACTGGTGGCCGATCTGCCGCGCGAGTCTATCTACGCTAAGGCGTTTGCGCGCATCGAAACGCTGGTCGAGCACGAGCCCGTGCTGACCGTGCGCATTGCGCCGCAGCAGGTGGCCGATCTGGAGCGCGTGCTGCAAACCATGACCGACGGCACCCGCCGCGTACGTGTGGTGCCCGACGCTAGCCTGTCGGAAGAGGCGCTGGTGGTGGAAACTGCCTCTGGCGTGGTCGAAGCCGGCATCGACACGCAACTCGCGGCGCTGCATGCCGCCCTGGCGGGAGACGAACAATGACCGAGCCCGCCGTCAGCCACGTTATCGACGCGGGCGATCTGGAGCGCAGCCTGCGCGACGTGCTGGACCGCGCCGATGGCCTGGCCACTGGCGTGCAGATGCGTGGGCGCATTCACCGTGCCGTGGGGCTCATGCTCAATGCGTCGGGCATCCAGGCGCGGCTGGGCGAGGTGTGCGAGCTGCGCACGCCGGGCGAGCGCAGCATCTATGCGGAAGTCGTCGGCTTTGAACGGCAATCGACCTTGCTGACGCCGCTGGGTAGCGTACATGGGCTGTCTGCCGCCACCGAGGTGATTCCGTCGGGCAGCGCGCACCGCTTCGGCGTGGGCGATGCGTTGCTCGGGCGCGTGCTGGACGGTCTGGGCGCGCCCATGGACGGCGGCGGGCCGCTGTTTACCAATGAGCGTGTGTCCACGCAGGGCGAGCCGCCCAGCCCGCTGTCGCGCCGCCGTATCGACGCGCCGCTATCTACGGGCGTGCGCGCCATCGACGCCATGTTGACGGTGGGCATCGGCCAGCGGCTGGGTATCTTCGCGCCGTCTGGCGTGGGCAAGAGCACGCTGCTAGGCATGATTGCGCGCGGCGCGCAGAGCGACGTCAACGTCATCGCGCTGATAGGCGAACGCGGGCGCGAGGTGCGCGAGTTCCTGGAGCTGTGCTTACCCGAGGCCACGCGGCGCAAGACGGTGCTGGTGGTCTCCACATCAGACCGCCCGGCCATGGAACGCGTGAAATGCGCGCTGGTGGCCACCGCCGTGGCCGAGTACTTCCGTGACCGAGGCAAGAACGTGCTGTTGCTGGTCGATTCGCTCACGCGGTTTGCGCGGGCGCAGCGCGAGGTAGGCCTGGCAAGCGGCGAGCCGCCGACGCGGCGCAGTTTTCCGCCGTCCACGTTCTCGGTGCTGCCGCAATTGTTGGAGCGTGCGGGGGCAGGGGCGCACGGCGTTATCACCGCGTTCTACACCGTGCTGGTGGAAGGCGATGAAGAGAGCGACCCGATTGCCGAAGAGGTGCGCTCCATCGTCGATGGGCACATCGTGCTCTCGCGCAAGCAGGCGCTGGCGGGGCGCTATCCGGCCATTGACCTGCTGGCCAGCATCAGCCGCGTGATGCCGCAGGTGACCACGCCCGCGCACCGCGCCGCCGCGCAACGTGTGCGTGAGCTGCTGGCCAAATACCAGGAGATCGAATTGCTCGTGCAGATTGGCGAATACCGCGAGGGCAGCGATGCCCTGGGCGACACCGCATTGCGCGCCCATGCCGCGCTTACGCGTTTCTTCGAGCAGGATGCCGACACGCACGTGAAGCTAGAGCGCACGGTGGCCGACCTCGAAGCCGTGGTGGGGGCGCTATGAGCGACGTGCTGCGTCAACTGGCCCGTGTGCGTGAGGCGCGCAAGGCGGGCGCCCTGGCTCGCGCCCAGAAGCAGGCTGCGCTGGTGGCCCAGGCTGCCGCGCACAACGCCGCCGCCCAGCAGGGGCTGCAGCAGACGGTGTCCGCGCGTTCTGCGCACGATGCCGCCATCGAACAGGCGGTACGTGACGATGCCCGCAGCGCCGTCGCGTTGCTGTGCAGCGCCAACGCGGCACGGTTGGCACTCGACCGCGCCATCGTCAATGCGTATGCCGAATCGACCCAGACCGGCGCAGCACTGGCCGCCGAGCAGGTAGCGCAGACGCACGCCCAGCGGCATGTGGCTCGCGCCAATGCCAAGTGCGAGGCGGTTGACCGCGCTGAGCAGCGCGTGGTGGCCGCCCAGCGCCGTGTGGCCGAATGGCAGGAGGAAGACGCCGCGCTGGAGGCACAGCTCGCCCGTCAGCTTGTCCGCCAGAAGATCACCGCCTGAACCGATGCACGGGTTCGACCCCCATTCCATGGAAGGCCTGTTCCGGCAGGCGTTGCTGGTGCTGCCGCGCTTGTTGCCCATCATGTTCATCGTGCCGGTGTTCAGCGGACGCGTGGTGACGGGCATGGTGCGCAGCGGGTTCATCGCCATTCTGGCGGTGTTCGTGGCGCCGTCCATGGCGGGCGCGGCCATGAACGTGCAGGGCGGCGGCCTGTGGATGGCGCTGGCGCTCAAGGAGGCGCTGATCGGCGTGCTGATGGGGATGGCATTTGGCGCGCTGCTGTGGGCCATCGAGAACATCGGCCACCTGATCGACTTCCAGACCGGTTCGGGCAACGCGTCGTTCTTCGACCCCGTGGCCGGGCATGAGAGCGGCCCGACTGCCAGCTTTCTCGGCTTCATGGCGATCACGTTGTTTGTCACGGGCGGGGGCCTGCACGTGATGCTTGGCGCGTTTTTCGAGTCGTACAAGCTCTGGCCCATCGAGCGCATGTTGCCCAGCGCATCGGTCGCGCTGGAGCAGTTTGCCGTGCACGAGGCCGACAGCGTGCTTGGCTGGACGCTCAAGCTGGCCGCGCCCGTGATCATCGTGCTGGTGGTGGCCGAACTGGGCATCGGCCTGATCAACCGTTCGGTGCCGCAGTTGAATGTGTTTCTGTTCGCGCAGCCGCTGAAGAGCCTGCTGGCGGTGCTGATGATGGTGCTGTTCCTCGGCTTCGTCTTTGAATCGCTGCGCACCTTCCTGGCCGGCAACGGCGAGATGGTCTGGCTGCTGCGCGCGCTGCTGCACAGCCCCGCGCCATGAGCGAGAAACAGCACAAGCCCACCCAGCGCCGACTGGAAGATGCCCGGCGCGAAGGCGAGGTCGTTCGCAGCACGGACGTGACGAGCGCGCTCGTCTTCATTGGCGTGCTGGTGCTGCTGTGGCAGGGCGGGCCGTGGCTGCTGGAGCGTTTGCGTGGGCTGCTGGTGCAGAACGTGACCGCCGTGACGCGGGCACGCGACCCGTCTGCGGCGGTACGGCAGGCGTTGGTGTCATCCGGCACGGAATGGGTGCTGATCAGCGTGGCCGTGCTGGGGCTGGTGGCATTGCTGGCGGCATTGGGCGCGTTTGCCCAGGTGGGCGGCATGTTCGCGCCTAAACGGTTGACGCCACAGATGTCACGCCTCAATCCGGGCGAGGGTATCCAGCGGATGTTCTCCGTGCGCAACCTCATCGGCCTGGCGATCATGCTGTTCAAGGTCGGCTGCCTGTCGCTCACGCTGTTCGTGGTGATTCGCGGGTCGTTGGATCTGCCGCTGCAGGCGGGCTATGGGCGGCCGGCCGCTATTCTGGCTATGGTGGCGCATCTGCTGCTGGTGCTGTTCGGATGGGCGGCCGTGGTGTACGTGCTGATGGCCGCGCTGGACTACTGGCACGTGCGCTTTGAGTTCTTCAAGAAGAACCGCATGTCGACCGAAGAGCTGCGCCGCGAGCACCGCGAGTTGCAGGGTGATCCGCATATCGTCGGCCGACGCCGGCAGCTTGCGCTGGAGGTGCAATACAGCGCGCTGGAAGACCGTATGCGCATCGCCACCGCTGTGGTGTTCAGCGCGCGGCACGCGGTGGCGCTGTATTACCCGGGTGACGGCACACTGCCGATGGTGATCGCTAAGGGCAGCGGAGAAGCCGTCCAGCGTATCCGTCAGATGGCCGAATACCACCTGGTGCCCACCGCCGCCAATGCGGGCCTGGCCGAACGCCTGCACGACACCGTGCCGATGGATACCACCATCAACCGCACACTCTTCCGCGATGTGGCGGCGCTGCTGCGCTGGGCTGAAGGGGCGGACGCGGTGGGCAACCCGTACGTGTCGTCCACCTCGTGAAAACGACACGGCGAGCGCTGTCTTCCTTTTCTATCCGATCCGCACGATGTCACCCGGGACGACCAGGTCCGGGTCTTGCCCTGTCGCGCCTTGCGTGTACGGGTTGCCGTCCAGGGCGGCCCAGTCGAACTGGGCGTTCATGGCCGGCAGCTTGTCGAGTGCCGCCTCAGTGCGCGCGTTGGAAGGCGGCCCTGCCGTGCCGAGCAGTTTGGCTGCATCGGCTGCGCTCAGGCGCCACAGCGTGTCACCAGGGCCGACGATGGCGTACTGCGGCGATGTCGCGGTGCCGATGGACGGCAGCGCAAGCGGCGCATTGGCGCGCAGCACGTTGCCGCTCACGCCCTGCATGTCTGGCAGGGGAATCGTGGCGATGGGCTGTTTGTTCTGATCTTGCCCATTGGGATTGACGTTGCCGTTGGCCTGCAACTGCGCAACTGCTGGCTTGGCGGCTTGGTTGGGCGCAAACAGCTCGATGCCGAAACGCGTGACCGCCGCCACACCCAGGAGCACGCCGCCGGGCACTGCGGCGCTGCTCGGCAAACGCTGGCCAACCTTGGGCATCAGGTCGCCTGCCAAGCGCAGCGCGCCTGCGCCGAATGCCAGGTCCAGCGCTGCCTTGGTGGCACCCATGGCGGGGCTGTTGGTGTGCATAAGCGCATCGTTCATCGCCAGCGGTACCGAGCCGACGGTGTACAGCGACATCGTGAACGCCTGCGCACGGTTCAGCCACGGGCTCGTGTTGGTTGCGCGGTCGTTGAACGTGGCGCCCAGGCGGCCGGCAAAGTTGCGGCTCGATAGCGCAAGGTTGGCGCTCAGGAACAACGCGTTGCTCCAGAACGCAGGCGTATTCAGGTGCGCGCCATGGGTGAAAAACCAATATGCGGTATTGCCGTTGTTGAGCGCGAGCGTGAGCAGTTGCAGCGTGTCGTTAGCGCGCCCCACCGGGCTCTTGGGCGAGAGCAGCTTGCCCGGTGCGCCCTTGAGCGCCAGCAGCGCCTGCACGTCGGGGTCGTCCTTCGCCTTCGGGTCGTCCACCTTGGCCAAGGCAGCGGCGAGCGCATCCGGGTTGTCCTGGAAGCGTTGAACGGCATCGGCGATGGTCCGGCGGTCGCCTTTGGTCACGCCCCAGCGGCGTCCGTGGTCAGACAGGTTGGTCTTGAGCCACGCCAATGCGGAGTCTGAATCCTCCGTGCCGAGTTTGCCGACCTGGTCATTGATGGCGCGCGTTTTGTTGGCGCGCAGCGCCGCGATACTGCCGCGATACATGAACGACAGCGGGCTGGTGACGGACGGGTCGAATACCGCATGCGTTGCGGCGCTGCCGGTGAGCGTGGCGGAGCTGGCCGCTGTCGAGAACGCTCCCGTGAGCGAGCCCGCGAAGATCCAGCGGATCCAGGGCTTGCGCTTGGGTTCGCCGGCACTGGCGGCGCTGTCTGGCTCGGTGGGCGGTGTGCCGTTACCGCCATCGGCGTGGCCTGTGGCATTGGCTGGCGGCGCGGCTGTGTCGGGTTCGGTGGCGCTCGGGCCGTCGGGGGCGGGGCCTTTCGGTCCATTCGGTTCGCTTGCGCCCGAGGCGGATGGTGGCGTGCCGGGCTTCTTGCCTGCCGCCAGATTGATCATCTGCACGACGGTCTGATACGTGTTGCTGTCCTGGCCGCCCACGGTGCCGGTGGCCTGGCCTGTGGCACCGTCCACCGCGCCGGCGTTGGCGGTAGCTTGCAGCGCGTCCATGTGCTGTTGGTGAGTGGTCAGTAGATCCGTGCGGCCCGCGGCTTCCAGCGCCGAGGCCGTCAAGCCGTGCGCGCCCCAGTTGGCGTTGGATGCACTCACATAGTGGTCGGCCGGCACCACGGACCGTGGGTCGACCACTGAGCCATCGGGCAGCGTTACCAGCGGCGCGGTACGCCGCGTATTGCCCATGCCAGCCTCGTGTCCCCGCGAGCCCACGCCGATGGTGGTTACGCCATCGGTCTTCCAGCCGGCAATGGCCACCTCATCCAGCGGTACGGTCTGGTCGGTGAGGTCGTTGCCGTGCTGGTCGATGTAGCGGTTTTCTGCGTTGCGGCCATGCACGTTGATCGACACGACTGTGTCGGGTGCCTCTCCGTTCGTGCCATTGAGCAGATCCTGCGCGAGCGCGCGTGCCTGTTCACCGTCCGCCGCATCGAAGGGGACGATGCTGTAATCATTGACGGCGGCACCGCGCGCTTGCAGGGCAGCGTCGAGTGCCGGCACGGCTTCATGCGGGACCACGTAGACGATGGACTTACCCGCCGCCTGCATGTCGTGGCCGAACACGGCGGCGCCGGCAATGCCGTCCGTATCTACCGCGCCGTGCGCGTTGCGTGAGCCTGCCAGCACTAGGATACGGTTGCTGTTCTGCAGCGCGGCAGCGGCGTTGTCGATGCCTTGCGGGTTTTCAATGCGCGCCATGTCCGGGTCGAACAGGGCCATCACGGCATTGCTGATGGGGCTCGGCTCAAGGCGCGGGTTGGATGGAATCACGCTGTCCAGCGTTCTGCCGGGGCCGAACCTGCGCACGCGCTGCACCGGAACATTGGGTCGCTCCATCAGGTTCTGGGCGGATTCGCTGACCGGCCCCGTCTTGCCGGAGGTGACGACATACGGTTCGGTCGAATACGCCGCGCTGGGCACATGCCATTCCTGCTGGCCGATGGCGTCGAGCACCGCCTTGGCCTGGTACTGCATCGGATCAACCACAGGAATATCCATGCCGCGCTTCTGCAGCGAGGTCACCAGGAAATCCTTCATGGCCGGATAGTGCGTGCAGCACAGCCATAGCGACGTGGTGTCCTCGTGCAGCTCCGACACGTACAGGTCGGATGCCGCCTGCAGTTCCTTCTTGACCTCCGGGTCGTCGCTCTTGTGCTTGAGGTCGTTGACGAAATCCGCAAACTTGTGCGCGGCCACGGCCTGCGGGTCGACCCGGCCATCGGTGAGTTCCGACACCTTGCTCTGGTAAGCGCCGCTCTTGACGGTGCCGGCGGTGGCGATGACGGCAGGGCGGTCTCCACCGTGCTGGACGATGGCGCGCGAGGTGACGTCAATCAAGTCGATGACGGGTACGTCCACGTTGTCCAGCGCCTTGGGGAAGGCCGTGCACGCCGTGTTGCATGCCATGGCCACCATGGCCGCCTTCAGGCGCTGCGCGGTCTGCAGGCCGTTGCCGACCAGGCGGATGAGCGTGTCGGGGCTCTTGGGGCCATAGGGCGCATTGGCATGGTCCACTACGATGGCCACGGGCAGGTCTTCACCGGTTTGCGCCTTGATGGTCGCCAGCATGTTCTTGGCGGCGATCAGGCCGCCGTTGCTGGAGTCGAATGCGGCAAACGTAAACGGTTCGGTGGGCGTGGCCTCGTCGAAGGTCTTGTCCGTGGGCATATGGTTCATCGCTTCGCGCAGCAGCACGAGCATGCCCTGGTGTACCTGCGAGGGGAAACCGTCGACGCTGGCTTCGCTCTTGCGGCTCACGCCGTCGACTGCCCCGGCATCCACCGACGCCTTGATGGCGGCGTGCAGTTCCTCCGGTGTGGTCATGAGGTCCATGCGGCCCATCCGGTGCAGCATGTTGGCCAGGATGGCCTGCGCGCCAAAGTTGGAGTTCCACGCGGTCACAGGGTGGTCCACCGGCACGGTCGATGCAAAGTCGATCGTGGTGCCATCCGCCAGGGTGACAGGGGGGATGTTGCTGCGCAGGCTGCCCATGCCGGCCTCGTTGCCGCCGTCGCCCACCCCCACCGTGATGACCCCTTTGCGCTTGTTGGCCTCTAGGATGATCTGATCCTTCGGGGCGTTCACCTCCGCCACGGAGATACCGCGCATGTTGAGGTAATCGCCGTCGGCATTGCGTGCCGGCAGTTCAATGGCAACCACCGCATCGGGCTGCAGGCGGTCGAGCAGTGCGTTGGCGGCATCGCGTGCAGGCTGGCCGCGCTTGGCGTCGAACGGCTCCAGCTTGACGAGATCCCCGCCATCAAAGCTGGCCAGCACCGATTGCACCACCGGCATGTTGGCCGCATCGGTGGCGATGGTCATGTCGCGGCCGGCCAGCGCAAGCTTGGCCGCCAGTTCGGCGGTACCGACCGGGCCGTCGGTCTCGGGCAGGGCGCGGCCCGACACCGGATCGCGCCCCACGGTAAAGCCCGTCACCAGCAGAATGCGGTCGGCGCCGACCAGCTTGGCGGCGGCCTCTTCTGTGCCGCCCTTGACGAAGAACTGGCGGATGCCCCGATCCACGAACAGCGCCTGGATGCGGTCTACCGGCGACATCACGCGATCGGCCGTGCGCCCGAACACCGACGACTTGCCGCGATAGAGCTGCATGCGCTGGCGCCAGCTCATGCGTACCGGGTCTTTGATGTTGGCGGTGTCATGCGCGAACTCGGCCTTGCTCAGAATGAGTTGCCGCTGCTCGTCGCTCATCTTCGCCAGCGCGCTGGCCAGGCGTCGCACGCCCACGCCGTGCGGGTGATGACCGTTCGTGCTGCCGCTGGTGCGGTAGTTTTCCGCGTCGAGCAGGAGGTCGGCATGCTGCGACAGCGCGGTCTGCGTGTCGGCGTCGAGCGCCCTTTGCGTGTCAGTGAAACTGGTCAGCGGGACTTCGGGGTTGGCGAGGTCGTCCAGCGCGCCGGGCAGTGGGCGTGACGGACGGGCTGGTCCCGTGTCGGTCGGTGCGCCTTCGTCACCGGTCTTGCCGGATGACGCGCTCGGGTCGGTCTCGGGCTTGGTGGTGCCGTTGGTTGGCTTGGTTGTGGGGTCGGTGGTGTCTGTGCCGGTTTTGCTGGTGCTGCCAGGTTCGGTGGTCTTGCCGCCGGTTTCCATGATCACGGGGTCGGCGGTCGGGTCGGTGGTGGGGCGTCCGGCGCTGGCAGGGTCATTGGCGGCCACGGTGGTGGGCTCGGTGACCATCTCCGTGGGCTTGTAGCGGTCGGCGTTGTTTTTGAGTGCGCTCAGCAGGCCGTTGCGCGCGGCGCCGTTGGATAAGCCGACGCGCTCCAGCATGTGGGTCGCCCCGATCTGCCCCAGCCCCAGGCCGAGGAACATGATGGATTCGGCCTTCTGTTCGCCCGACATCCGGTCG
Organism: Ralstonia sp.; assembly: GCA_039592975.1. GTDB lineage: Bacteria > Pseudomonadota > Gammaproteobacteria > Burkholderiales > Burkholderiaceae > Ralstonia. Next base: position 233,956 of record JBCNQE010000007.1, read on the forward strand.
CCGTACATCAGCAGATCCTTGACCTGCGCGCCGGTCATGACCACGCCGCCCGTCCCAGCCACCAGATCCGAAGCGGATCGTGTGAGCGTGAACATCTTCGAGGCGGCGGCAGCTTCCGACACGGCCGACAAGCCCTTGCCCGCCAGGCTGTATTCGCCAGCAGCGGAGGTCACGATGGCCAGCCAGTCGTTGAAGGCTTCCGGGTTGGTGGGCGACCATGAGCGGCCGTGGTCGGCCAGCGTGTTGAGGTGATCGATCGATTCGCCCACGATCCAGCCGGTGCCAGCCGCCACCATGAAGCCACCCACCACCGCCAGCGTGCCGCCCGAACCAACCGACAGCAGCACGCCGCCCACCGCCGTGGCCACGCCGGCCACCACGTCCACCACATGCCGGACTTCCTGCCCGAACGTGGTGACGTGCGCGCTGTAATGGTCGACATCCGGAACGCCATTGCCGTCCATCGACACCGATCCGGCGAGGTTCTTCGGCACGTAGATCGTGCCGCCATCGGACAGCGCATTGTTGTGGCGGTAGTCGTCCAGGTCTTTGTAGTCCCAGCCGCGGTCGTCAATGTAGTGCGTCTTGCCATCCTTGCCGGTCACCTCGAACAGCGCGGTGGGCATCACGCCCGCGCTCTTGTCGACGTAGGCAATCGGGATGGCCTTCACGGTGGGGTTGTCGCCGGCGACTTCGTGGATCGTTTTGCTGACCTCGTTGATCACCTTGGTGCTGTTGCCATTGGTGAACCAGGCCGCGCTGGTGTCGCCGCTGTTTTGCGCACCGGCATTGTCGGCCTGGATCATCAGCGCGCCGCCAATGTAGTTCTTGAGCTGCGTGTCGGCGTTCGGGCCGTTGAAGGCCTGTGCCTTGTCGTTGTAGAGCGGTGTGTCCTTGCCGAAGCTGGCCTTGGACATCTGCCCGAAGATGTTCTTCAGCCCCGCGTTCTGGTCAGACTGGAACGTCTTGTAGTCGGCGGCTGCCTGCTTCTGCTGGACCTTCTCGTTGCCGCGGTCTAAGGCGCGTTGCAGCATGTCGACGTTGGGCAAGTCCTTGCCGTGCTGCTGGATCAGCGCGGTGGTGACGGTGGCGCCGTTGCCGTCGCCCACGGCGTTTTGCACCGGCACCCAGGATGGCATGCTGCCCCCCGAGCCCGAGGTCTGCATGCTGTAGAGAAACGACTTGGCATTGGAATTGGTGGTCAGCCAGTTGGCCACCTGCTGGGCGTGGTCGGTGCTCGGCTGATCGCTGGCAAAGCGCGGCGAATCGGCCACGGCGGCCGTCAGGCTCAGGCCGCCGTAAAAATCCGAGCCGTGGGGCATGAGCCCCGAGGTGTCGGGGCCAGCGTTGCTCTGGAACCAGTGGCCGTTGTCATTGAAGCGGCCCTCCACGGTGGCGAGCAGATTACTCGCCACCTCCGGCGGCGCCACCTTGGCGATGTCCTTCATCCATTGGCCGACGGCGTCGTACTTGACCGTGCTGTCGGCCATCTTGCGGTTGGCGTCGGGGTCGTCCGGGTTGTACTTGTAGACCTGGGTGAGGTCGGTGATCTGCTGGTTGAAGTACGTGCTGTGTGCACCAAAGTACGGCTCGCCCGCCACCTGGAACAGGTTGTCGCGCGCTTCCGTATCGGCGCCGGAGACCGACACGTCGTTCATGTTGACCGACAGGATCTGCAGCGCGCCCTTCGCATCGCCGGCCTTCATCTTGGCGGCGACCTGATCCTTGGTGTAGTTCACGCGCACGTCGTAGCTGGCCGCGCCGATCTGCTCGTAGATCTTCTCGGCGTTCTTGTCATTGGCGTACGGCCGTGCAAGCTGCACGCACGCAAACTGCACCGGGTCGTTCGTGGCGAGCGCCTTGTCTTGAGCAGAGAGCGTGGGGTCGTTCGGGTTGATGTGGTTGACCTGGTACTGAATGGCGTCGCCCGTGGCGATGTGCTTGGCAAACGCGAGGCTGCCGTCGTCCCAATCGGGGTGGGCCTTGGCCAGCGCATCGACGGCGTCGTTGGCGGCCTTCAGGTTGTCGCCCGTTCCAAAATGCTCGTAGCCCGCCAGCTCGCTGCCGATGGCGGTCTTGAAGGTCTGGAGGGCCTTGTCCAGGTCTGCCTGCGCGGCGCTGACGGACGCCCCCTTGTCTTCAGCGGCGATGCGGCTGGTGACTTTGACACTCTGCGCTTGCTGAAGCTTGTCTTGCGCTGCGATCACGCCATCGCGGGCTTCCGATGCGGCGCGCTGGCTCGGGTCTTGCTTCTCCACCGCGTCCTTGGCGTCGTCGACGATCTTGTCGAGCCATTTGGCGTTCGGGTCGCGCTTCTTGATGGCGTCGGCGGCGTTTTCAACGGCTTGTTTTTCGTCGCCGGGGGCGGCTTGGTCGGCCTGCAGGCGCAGTTCGTTCTGCACCGTGTTGATCACGTCAGACAGCGGCTGATCGAGCTTGGCCTTGGCGGCGTCAGAGTCGTCGCCGTTGTTGATGTAATTGTTGACCACGCCGTTGGCCGTCTGGATGGCCGCATTGGTCTTGGTCTGCGCATTGGCTGCAGCTTGCTGCTGGGCGGGCGTGGGCTGTGGCTTGGGGGGCGGCGGGCGATAGTAGACGATGCGGCCGTTGACCTCGTCGATGGCGGGCATGGCATTCTCCAACGGCGCCCCGTGCGGGGTGAGCCTGATTGAAAGCAATCCGGTGATAAGGGCATTCTGGACGCCGGGCGCAGGCGCGCTATTGGCGAAACACGTAGTGCACGGAATGTGGCATGGCAATGTTGGCGCGGGCGTTGTAGAAACTACGTGGCCTCGTGGCGGGCTGGTTCGCCATCGGTAAAAAACGCCACAACATAAGGCGGCCGAGAGACGGCTAAGCAACAACTGAGAGGCGTTGCAGCACGGGCCTTCTTAGCCAAGGTGGCGGTGGTGGGGCCGTAGAAAACAAAACGAGGGGAACGGCATGAACTTACGTTTTCTGGAAACCTTTGTGTGGGTCGCACGCTTGCGTAGCTTTAGGCTGACTGCCGACAAGCTGTTCACCACGCAGGCGTCCATCTCCGCGCGCATTGCGGCGCTGGAAGAAGAGCTGGGCGTGCGTCTGTTCGACCGCGATACGCGCGGCGTGCAGCTCACGCCCGATGGCCACAAGGTGCTCGAATATGCCGACCGCATGGTGAGCACGCTGCACCAGTTGCAAGCCGCCGTGGCACAACGCCCGGGCTTTGAGGGGCGCGTGCGGGTGGGGGCAATGGACAGCGTCATCCACACGTGGCTGTCGCCGCTGATTACGCGCACGGCCGAGATGTTTCCCGCGCTGGAAATCGAACTGGTGGCCGACAGCGCCATGCACCTGGTGGAACACCTGCAGAAGGGGGCACTCGACATTGCCTTTCAGACCGACCTGCTGCGCGCGGAAAGCGTGCGCAACGTACAGCTTGCGCGGTACCCCATCCACTGGGTGGTAGCTGCCAATTCGCGGTTGGCGCATCCCTATGCCAGCCTGCAGGAACTGGCGCATGAACGGCTCATCACCTTCGTGCGCAACTCGCGGCCGCACCAGGACATGCTCAACCTGCTGCACCTGAACGGCATCGAATCGCCACGCGTGAACTGCGTCAACTCGGTGGCCGCCATGACGCGTCTGGTGGGGGATGGCTTTGGCGTGGGGGCACTGCCCACCGTGCTGGTGCGCGACCGCATTGAAAGCGGTGCGCTGACGGTGCTGGAGGTCGAGCCGGCGTTGCCGATGTTGCCCATCATCGCGTCGTGGCGTGCCGGGGCCGGGCTGGAAGTGCACGAGGCCATCGTCGGCCTGGCGCGGACGATGGCGCGCGAGTTCTGCCTGTCGGTGGGGCCACGCTATGCGCTGGCGGAAGAGGTGGAGCGCAATAGCGTGGCTGCCTAGCGGCCGGTCTCATTCGTGTTGCACCGCGCCGGATACGTTGCGCGGTGCAACTGTCATGGCAATCACCTTTTTTGATCGCCGGCCATCCGAAACTTTCGTTGGACCGCGTTTCATCACGCTTTCACAATGGCCCGCACGATCAACCTTGTGGATGAGCTTGCATGAACTCGGCAGTGGAGACGGCCCGCGCAGAACAAACGCTGGAACAACCGGCGACCCCCCAGGCCTACACACGCGGCAACCGCGTGGCCTATGCCAACCCGTACTCGGCCCGGCTGGCGGCGCGCTCGGGCGTGCTGCGCGGCCACACCAGCGGGCTATGCGACGGCTATGTGCAAGCCAACATCGTGATGCTGCGCGGCACCTGGGCCAATGAGTTTCTGCGCTTCTGCCAGCTCAACCCGAAACCTTGCCCGTTGCTGGACGTGACCGAACCCGGTGTGCCGGTATTCCGCCACCTGGGCCAGGAGGTGGACGTGCGACGCGATGTGCCGCGCTACCGCGTCTATCGCAACGGCGAACTGGCCGATGAGCCCACCGACGTGGAAGCGCTCTGGACCGACGACATGGTCGCCTTCGCCATCGGCTGTTCGTTCTCGTTCGAGCATGCGTTGATGGAGGCGGGCGTACCGCTGCGCCATATCGCCCTGTCGCGCAACGTGGCGATGTACCGCACGTCGATCGACACGGTGGGCACATCGCGGCTGGCGGGCAAGCTGGTGGTGTCGATGCGGCCGATGTCGGTGCCTGACGCCATTCGCGCCATCGAGATCACCTCGCGCATGCCCCGCGCGCACGGCGCGCCGGTGCACTTTGGTGACCCGGCCGCCATCGGCATTGCTGACCTCGCGCAGCCCGACTGGGGCGATGCCGTGCCCGTGCAAGCGGGCGAGGTGCCGGTGTTCTGGGCGTGCGGCGTGACGCCCCAGTCCGTTGTGCAGCAAGCGCGGCCCGAGCTGTGCATCACGCACGCGCCCGGGCATATGCTGATCACCGATCTACGCACCGCAGCGCTGAGCTGAACCGCTGAGCGACGCCGCGACGAGCAAACAGGCATTGTTTTTTCTGGCGCACGCAGAGGCGCCAGCCTATACAAGCAGCGAGACAGCATCAACAAAGGAGGTAGCACCATGACAACCGAAGCAACGGTTGCGCGAGCGCCCACCGAGGCGGACAGCGCAGCTTCAACCGCCGCCAGCACAGGCGGCCTGTTCCGCTGGTATCGGGAAATCTCGTCGCAGGAGCGCCGCACGTTCTGGAGCTGCAAGGTCGGCTATGCGCTCGACGCGATGGACACGCAGATCCTCAGCTTCGTCATCCCCACGCTGATTGGCATCTGGGGCTTGTCGAAGGCGGATGCGGGCCTGATCGGCACGTGCACGTTGCTGGCATCCGCTGCGGGTGGCTGGGTGGCAGGCATTCTGTCGGACCGCATTGGCCGCGTGCGGGCGCTGCAGATCACCATCCTGTGGTTTGCGGTGTTCACCTTCCTGTGCGGCCTCGCACAGAACTACGAGCAACTGCTGATTGCCCGCACGCTGATGGGTTTCGGCTTTGGCGGCGAATGGACGGCTGGCGCCGTGCTGATCGGCGAGGCCATCCGCGCGCAGGATCGCGGCAAGGCCGTGGGTATGGTGCAGGCAGGGTGGGCGCTGGGCTGGGGCGCATCGGCATTGCTCTATGCGTGGTTCTTTACCGTGCTGCCGCCGGAAACGGCGTGGCGTGCGCTGTTCCTGGTGGGCATCGTGCCGGCGGTGTTCGTGTTCTTTCTGCGCCGCCTAGTGAAAGAGCCGGAAGTATTCCAGGAGGCCAGGACGCGGCAATCAGCCGAAGGCGGTACCAGCTTCTTCGCCATCTTCTCGCCCAAGCTGCTGAGCACCACGCTGCGCGCTGCGCTGCTGACGACTGGTGCGCAGGGCGGCTACTACGCCATCACCACGTGGCTGCCGACCTTTCTCAAAACGGAACGCCACCTCACGGTGCTGGGCACGGGCGGCTATCTGGCGGTGGTGATCATCGGTTCGTATATCGGCTACCTGACCAGCGCCGTGCTGACCGACCGCCTGGGCCGCAAGCGCAACTTCATTCTGTTTGCGGTGGGGTCGATGGTGGTGGCGCTGGCCTACACGCACCTGGAGGTGACCGATAGCCTGATGCTGCTGCTGGGCCTGCCGCTGGGGTTCTTTGCCTCTGGCATCTTTGCCGGCATGGGCGCGTTCCTGACGGAGCTGTTCCCCACGGAGGTGCGGGGCTCGGGCCAGGGCTTTTGCTACAACGTTGGCCGCGCTGTCGGGGCGTGCTTTCCGTTTCTGATCGGGCAGGTGAGCGCGCATTCATCCCTGGGGCATGCCATCGGCCTCTTTGCGGCGGGCGCCTACGGCATCTTGATTCTGGCGGCACTCACGCTGCCGGAAACGCGCGGCCGGCAGCTCGCATCGATTTAACGTCTGTGCTCCCCCCATGAGCGCACGGTGCGCGGCGTTTGGACGACGCCGCGCTTTTTTCTTTCTGCTGCGCGGTGGCCGATAGAAAAGCGACCGACGGTGCCGCTTAGAAGATGGAGCGGCCCGACAGGGTGGTCAGCCACTCCAGCGCCTGCAAGCCCGCCAGCGAGTTGCCGCTGACATCCAGCCCCGGCGACCACACGCACACGCCAAACTCCCCCGGCAGCACAGCGACGATGCCACCGCCCACGCCGCTCTTGGCGGGCAAGCCGACGCGGTAGACGAAATCGCCGGCAGCATCGTACGTGCCGCAGGTCAGCATCAGCGCAGACAGGCGCTTGGCGGGGCTGGCATCGACGATGCGTTCGCCGCTCCAGGGCACCACGCCGCCGTTGGCGAGAAAGAGCACGGCGCGCGCCAGGTCGGTGCAGTCCATCTCGATGGCGCATTGGCGGCAGTACGCGTCGATGACCGTTTCCACCGGCATGTGCAGATTGCCGAAGCTCTTCATGAAGTGCGCCATGGCGCGGTTGCGGTCAGCATGGGCCAGTTCTGATTCCGCCACGCGCCGCTCATAGTCGATGCGCGGGTTATCGACCAGCCGCCGCATGAACTGCACCAGGGCCGTTTCGGCCTGCACGAAGCGCCGGCACAGCACGTCGGTCACCACCAGTGCCCCTGCGTTGATAAACGGGTTGCGCGGGATACCGTTTTCGTACTCCAGCTGCACCAGCGAATTGAACGCGTTGCCCGAGGGCTCGCGGCCGACGCGTTTCCAGAGCGCCTCGCCCTCCAGTTGGAAGGCCAACGTGCAGGCAAACAGCTTGGAGACGCTCTGAATGGAAAACGGCACATCGGCCTTGCCCACGCGATACACCTCGCCGCTGAGCGTGACGATGGCCATGCCGAAATCGGAAGCGCTTGCGCCGGCCAGTTCGGGGATGTAGTCGGCAACGCGCCCCTGGCCGAGCCACGGCTGAATGTCGCGGTGGATGGTGTCCAGAATGGCTTGGTAGTCCATGCGGGGAGATCGAGCAGCAAGGTTGGGGCGAGGATTCTACACGCGCGTGGCACGTGCTGGCGCGCCCGGCGTGCGGCGAGGTATTTGCCGTGCGGTCTTCTTTTGAATGCCTGGTTATTTTGAAGTATTGGCAGCTGCTGGTGGTGGCAATTCTAGCAATTGTAAAAATTACCATTACATTCCCATCTAATGGGCAGGTATTGATGTTTTGTTTGCATATTTGCATTCATTTTGAATTTGACCTGGGTTTTCCCTTGGTGCGAATCAAAATCAGCCATCTCGATGTGTCTTGTGGGCGCGCTATCTCCACCGTAAAGCCACGTGTTGCAAGGGCTGGCGGGCATTTTTCGGCAGCGCTGTTGCCCGCGCATTGCATTTGCAATGCGTTTTCTTTCTGGTGATGTTTCCGACATCATTTGGATGAAATTAGTCCGGTTTAAACAGCGGGGTAATGCGCGGCAGTCTTTCTGTGTAGAAAGAAGAGAGGTGGCGAAATGCGCTGATTCATTGCGACAATTGCCGCCCTCGCGATGTCACGCAATTCACGCCTATTTGCTTGCAAAAGAATAAAGGGTGTACGGCTGGACATCGAATCGAATCCCTCGTCCGTCCTTTGTGTGGCAAGCGCAATCCTGGCGCTGGCTGCCGCTTTCGATCCGGCTTATGAAAGTTCTCTCCGTCTTCGGCACACGCCCTGAAGCGATCAAGATGGCGCCGCTCGTCAAAGCGTTGGCGCAGCAGCCAGCGATTGAATCCGTGGTGTGCGTGACGGGCCAGCACAAGCAGATGCTGCAGCAGGTGCTGGACTTGTTTGGCATCGTGCCGCAGATCGACCTGCAGCTGATGACGCAAAACCAGACGCTGAACGGGCTGAGTGAGCGTCTGTTATCGGCGTTTGACGACGTGCTGGAAACCGTGCGGCCGGATCGCGTGCTGGTGCATGGCGATACCACCACGGCGATGATGTCGGCGCTGGCCGCGTTCCAGCGCCGCATTCCGGTGGGCCACGTGGAGGCCGGCCTGCGCACGGGGGACCTGTATCAGCCGTGGCCTGAAGAGATGAACCGCCGCACCATCGACATCTGTGCTGACCTGCTGTTTGCACCGACAGCGTCATCGCGCCGCAACCTGATGGCCGAGAACCTGGGTGGCCGGATCCTCGTGACCGGCAATACGGTGATCGACGCGCTGCTGCAGACCACGCAGCGCATCCTGACCGACGGCGCGTTCCGCGCAGCGTTGGATACGCACTTCCCGTTCTTGCAGGACGATCGCAAGGTGCTGCTGGTGACTGGCCACCGGCGCGAGAACTTCGGCCCCGGTTTTGCCAACATCTGCGAGGCGCTGGCCACGCTGGCGCGACGCGACGATATCCAGATCGTCTACCCCATCCACCTGAACCCCAATGTGCGCGGCCCTGTGCAGGCCACGTTGTCGGGTCTGCCGAACGTGCACCTGATCGAGCCGCTCGACTACGCGCAATTCGTGCGCTTGATGCAGCGCGCGCACGTCATCCTGACGGACTCCGGCGGCGTGCAGGAAGAAGCGCCGTCGCTGGGCAAGCCCGTGCTGGTGATGCGCAACGTGACGGAGCGACCCGAGGCCGTGCAGGCCGGCACGGTGCGCCTGGTCGGCACGGAGGTGGTGAACATCGTCAGCGCCGTCAACCACCTGTTCGACAACGACGACGACTGGCGTGCCTTCGCGCAACGCCTGAACCCGTATGGAGACGGACGGGCCTCGCAGCGGATCGCCATGGCTTTGCGCGGTGTGCCTGTGCAGGAGTTTGAGGGCGACGCGTTGGAAGCGGCCTGACGGTATGCAGATGGAGGAGGTCGCGCGTCTCATGAACCGGCGCGGCGGCCGTTGGGGATCGCGCTGGTTGCACGGGCGCAGGGTTGGCAACAAAGAGAATAAGCCAGCCAATACATAAGAAAGCTTAGGTCTCGAGCTGGCAACTCGGACGATTGGGTTATATCGATTTGATGACGGGGAAAGTCATGACACAACACACCACGGTAACGCGCGAGGACTCCCAACGCGGGCCTCGACGTTCGCCTCCCTCACGTGCAGCGGGGCTTCCTGCTTGCCGACACGCTCGTGCGGTGCTCGCACGCGGGCTGGCCTCGTTGGCCAGAACGCATTCTCCCGTGACGTTTTTCTGACCTGAGGAGCGCGCTCTTCAGGCGTTGACTTGGCGGTGCGTTCCTGCGCGCCTGGCATGGCTGATGGGCTGATGCCGCGTGGCAGCTACCAGGCTGTCGAGTCAACCGATTGACCCACGGATAGACCAAGCATTCCGGATCCGCAATGGGCGCCATGCGCTTGCTGCGGGTGTCTGCCGCGTCTGCGGCTTGACCTTTCGACTGAACAGCATCGTGCGCCGGGGGTGTACCGCCCGCGGCTGGGCTGCTGCGGCAAGGCCGCCTTCACTATTACGAGACTATCGACGTGAATTCTGACCGTTCCTTTCATTGCATGACACGCGCTTCGGCGGCGACGTTTGCTGTCGCTTGGCTGATGGTGGGCGCCCCCCAGGCGGCCCGCGCGGCATCGGACGACATCGGCGCCGCATTGGCCCAGCTTTCGCAAGGGCGTGTCGTGGCCCGCAACGTGTCACTGGCCGAGGTGGGGGTCCGCGAGCCGCTGGTGTTGCAGGCGCCGGACGCCATCCGCGAGCTGTATCTGCCGGTGCCTGCCAACCTGCCCATTTCCGATGCGGCACTCCAGCTGGATGGCACCTATCTGCGGGCCGATAGCGGGCGTACCACCATGCTGGTGTCGCTCGACGGTGCACCGGTGCTGGCACGCGGCTTCACGCAATTTCAGGGCGATGTGGCGGCCAGCCTGGGCGTGGATGGTGGCCCACGGCCCACGGGTTTTATCCGCCTGGGGCTGCAGTGGTCGTCCATCATCAACGACGCCATCTGTACAGACCAGACCGCCATCGGCAACGTACTGCGCATCGCCCCAACGTCGCGGCTGACGTATAGCTTTGATCCGGCGGCCATTACGGATTTGCGGACTGCGTGGAGCGCGCTGCCAACGGCGCCCACCGTGGCGTTGAGCGCCAACCAGGTGGCCGCGCCCACGTACGACGTGAGCTGGCGGACGATCGCGCTGCTGCAGGGCGAGAACAAACGTCCCGTCGTGCGCGCCTGGCCCATGGTGGGCGAGAGCGTTGACCTGGCCGGGGTGACCGTGCCGAAGGCGTTGCAGGCCATACCGGCCTTTGCTGCGCTGGCGGCTGGCGACCAGCACAAGCTCGCCAACCCGGCCGAGGTGGGCGCGTGGATCGCACTGGCATCGCGCGCGGCGTTCGCGCCCGACATCGTGGTCGCCGACCACGCATTGCGCACCAGCCTCAAGGCCTCGCTGGATGCGCTGCGCGAGCAGGTGGCCGCGGTTTCCGCGCCAGCCACCGCAGCGTTTGACCAATGGCGTGCGCGCACCTGGGCGCCCATCGCCGAGCCGCTGGCGGCGGGTGAGGTTCGGCTGGCGCATCTGCCGGGGCAGGTGGTGATCGTGACGGGCGATGTGGGCGGCGTGGCGGCGTTGGCGGCAGCGTGGCGGCCCATTGATGCTTCCAACCGGATCGTGGTGCACCAGTTGGACGGCGCACCGCATGCGTATGGCGACAAGATCGCGCTGTCGCTGCTGGGCGGCGAGCCGCGCACGATGGAAGTGCTGAGCCGTGCTACATGGGATGCCAGCTTTGACCTGAGCACGGTCTCGGGCCAAGGCAAGCTGCCGGGCGAGGTGGTGCTCGACGTTGCGGCCGCGCCGTCAGCCAGTGTGAGCGGCCAGGTGGCGTCGATCTATTTCAACGGCATGCTGATCGGCTCGGAGTTGCTCAAGCAGAACGGCCGCGTGCAGCGCATCACGGCGCGCATTCCGCACTACGCGCTGGGTGCTTCCAACTTGTTGCGCGTGCTGTTCCAGCGTCCGCCCGAAGATGGCTGCCGTTCGCGTCTGCAGGGCTATCCGGTGGCCGTGCTGCCCAGCAGCCACATCACGCTGGAAAGCGGCAGCCTGGAGCCCAACTTCACCGGCATGGTGGCGCGCTTTGCTTCGCAGGCCAACGTGATCGTGCCCAATGCCTATCTGGGCGATGCAGCGGCCACGCTGCCGCGCGTGGCACGCCTGACCAATGCCGCCGGCATCGCGCCCACGCGCGGCCAGCTCACCACAGTGGCCGACAACGAGGCCGCAGCACCCAAAGACACCTTCCTGGCGATCGACGTGCCCCTGCGTGATGAGAGCGGCCGCGCCGTGCTTTCGAAAGATCGCCTGACGCTGACAACGGCCTCCAACAAGTTGCTGGCCGATGTGTCGGGCCTGACCAACCTCGGCATCGTGCAAGTGGCGAAGGCGGGCAGTGCCACGGGTGTGGTCTACCGCACCGTTGGCCCCGTGGCACCAGTGTTGCCCGCCACGCTGCGCCTGTCGCGTGGCGACGTGGCGGTGGTGGCCAGCGACGGCGTTGCCCGCGTGTTCGACACGCAGCACCCCGGTGAAGTCCTGCCCAGTGACGAAGATCGGCCGCACGTGCTCAAGAGCTTCTGGTCCTGGGCCGGGCCGGGCGTCGTGGTGGTGCTGTTCCTGATCCTGCTGGCGGTCGCGGCCTACGCACGCCGGCGTCGTGGGTCCAAGTCGTGACACTCGACGCATTCCAATGGTATGTGGGCCACCTGGCGGCCTGGTACTACCACGGGCTGGAGCTGCTGGCCATCGTGGTGGCGGTGCTCATCCTGCTTTCGAGCCTGGATGATCTGTTCATTGATGTGTGGTTCTGGGTGCGGGAGGTGGTTCGCCGCTTCACGGTCAAGCGGGTCTATACGCCGCTGACGGTGGAGCAACTCAAGGCCCGTGCCGAGCAGCCGATCGTCATCATGGTGCCGGCGTGGCTGGAATACGACGTGATCGCCGCCATGATCGAAAACATGGTGAGCGTGCTCGACTACCGCAGCTACATGGTGTTCGTCGGCACCTACCAGAACGATGCGCAGACCATCAACGAGGTGGAGCGCATGCGCCGCCGCTACAAGCAGTTGCGCCGCGTGGAAGTGCCGCACGACGGCCCCACCTGCAAGGCCGACTGCCTGAACTGGGTCATCCAGGCCATCTTCAAGCACGAGCGCGACCACAACATGGAATTTGCCGGCGTGGTGCTGCACGACAGCGAAGACGTGCTGCACCCGCTGGAGCTGCGTTTCTACAACTACCTGCTGCCGCGCAAGGACATGATCCAGTTGCCCGTGGCATCGCTCGAGCGCAACTGGTTCGAGCTGGTGGCCGGTACCTACATGGACGAGTTTGCCGAGTGGCACGGCAAGGACTTGGTGGTGCGCGAAAGCTTGGCCGGCACGGTGCCTTCGGCCGGTGTCGGCACTTGCTTCTCGCGGCGCGCGTTGCTGGCGCTGGCGGCGGAAACCGGCAACCAGCCCTTCAACACCGAAAGCCTGACCGAGGACTACGACGTGGGTGCGCGGCTGGGCAGGATGGGCATGCAGTCCATCTTTGCGCGGTTTCCGGTGCAGTTCAGCATGCGGCGCAAATCGTGGTTCGGGCTCGGGCCGGAGCGTGAATTCACGCTCACCATGCCGCTGTGCGTGCGTGAGTTCTTTCCCGATACCTTTCGCACGGCGTATCGGCAGCGGGCGCGCTGGGCGCTGGGCATCGGGCTGCAGGGTTGGAAGCAGACCGGCTGGACGGGCGGCCCTGCCAACCGCTACCTGCTCGCGCGCGACCGCAAGGGCATCGTCACCGCGTTTGTCGGCATTCTGGCGTACGCGCTGATCGTGCAGTTCCTGCTGTTTGCGGTGGCTGACCAGTTTGGATGGATGCCCGAGCTGATCGCCTCGCCGCTGTCCAAGTACCCGTGGCTGGGCACGCTGCTGTGGTTTAACGCCATCGCGCTGGTACTGCGGGTGGTGCAGCGCGTGTACTTCGTCACGCAGCTCTATGGATGGGAGCACGGCGTGCTGTCGGTGCCGCGCATGATCGTTGGCAACTTCATCAACTTCATGGCGGTGGCGCGTGCGTGGAAGATGTTCCTCACGCATTTGATGACTGGCAAGCGCCTGGCGTGGGACAAGACCATGCACGACTTCCCCTCGGAAGATGGCTTCACCGGCCAGCGCCACCGCCTGGGTGAGCTGCTGGTGATGTGGCAGGCCATTGGGCAGGAGAACCTGGACCGGGCCCTGCAAGACCCGCTGGCCCGCCAGGCGCCGCTGGGCCGCGTGCTGATGTCCAAAGGCTGGCTGGATGAAGAAACGCTGGCCGAAGCGATTGCCTTTCAAGCCGATCTGGAACGCGGTGCACTCAACCTGGAGCAGCTTCGCGCGCATGCCGGCATGCTGCCGTTGGACACCGTGGTGCGTCATCGCGTGTTGCCAGAAGGCGAAGACGCAGCCGGACGCGCCGTACTGCTGGTCGCCAGCCCGCTGCAGGATGCGGTGCGTGCCGAGGTTGCCGCGCAACTACAGCGCGAGGTGGTGCAGCGCATCGTGCGGGAAGGGGAAATTGCCATGGGCCTGCGGCAGTTGCGCGGCATGCATGTGGTACCCGCGGTGACAGCCGGTTCACGCGTGGAGACCACCGCCCCGGCGCGCGGCGTGCCGTTGCTGGGCGATCTGCTGATCGAGCGCGGCCATGTGTTGCGCGAAGCGTTTGATACCGCCCTGCGCGAATACAGCCCGCACAGCGATGGCCGCATCGGCGACTACATGGTGAACCGCGGCGTGATCTCCCCCGACGCGCTGGACGACGTGATCAAGGAGCAGCACCGCGTGGGCGGGGCACTGGCGGCAGCGGTATGAAGCAAATGAAGAGCAATCCTGTGCACGCACCTCGGCCACGCTGGTCGGCGCGATTGACGCTGGCGGCGCTGGCGGGCTCGCTGTGTGCGCCCACGCTGGCGCACGCGCAGCAGCCGGTGGTGAAGCCCTTGCCCTTGGCAGGCGCGGCCTATCGCGTTGCGCAGCAGGCCTACGATGCCTGCAAGCAACACGCCTATGCCGACTGCGTTGCACTCGCGCGTGAGGCGATTCGCCAGCGGCCCGATGTCATGTCGCTGCATCTGCTGCTGGCCGATGCGTTCGCAGCACAACGCCAGTATGCGGAGGCAGGGCGGGTGCTCAACAGCGCCATCGCGCGTTTTGGGCCAGACCCGCAACTCGTCGAGCTGCGCAGGCGCGTTGCTGTCTTGCGCGCGGCGGTCAACGTGGCGGGCAAGGTGCAAGGTCAGGCCAAGGACGAGGAGGGCGGTCCGCTCCTGACCGGTGTCGCGTTGGAGACTGCCTTGAACGCCTACAAGGCCCATAAGGCCAAGGACTTTGCCGGGGCCGCGCGCTATGCCACCGAGGTGATCGCGCTGCGCCCAGACCTCAAGCGCTTCCGCTTGCTATTGATCGACGCGTCCAGCGCCGCCGGCGATGACGCGGCCGCCTGGGAAGCCGACATGGCCGCCGTTCGCCAGTTTGGCGATAGCGAGCCGCTGCGTATCCGCCGCGAGTTCATTGGCGTGGGCCTGGGCATGAAGGCGGCCGATGCTGGGCTCCATGCGCGCCAGTCGGGGGATATGTCGCGTGCCATCGAGCTGGCGCGCCAGGCGATCGTCTACGCGCCTGCACGCTTTGACTACCGCCTGCAACTCATCGACGCGCTGTTCGCCACAAACGACTTCGCGGGCGTGGAGCGCGCCATGGATAACGCCATCGCCTACGACGACACCGAGATCATGGCCTGGACGCTGCGCGGTTACGCGCGTGCGGCACAGGGCAAGTCGGAAGCGGCAAACGCGGATCTGGCACAAGCGCTCAAGCAGAACGACGCCACCGCCGTGGTGAAGCGTTCGATGCAGGCCATCGTTGCCGACATCTGGCTGGCGCAGGGCCAGCCGCAACGCGTGGTGGACTTGCTCGGCAACCTCAAGCCGATGGATGACGACACCGATTCGCTCATCACCATGCGCGCGCATGACGCGCGCCGGCAGTTGTTAAACGCATCTGCACCGGCACTGTCTGCCGAGGAAGCCGCGCGGCGTGTGGCAATTGCTGCGCGCCCGGTAATCGACTGTGCCACCAGCGAGTACGGTTCGAACTGCGATCTGTATCCGGCCGACCCAGGCTTTGCTCCGGCGCAGGCCGCCACGCGCGCCGCTGAGGCGCGCGATGCCAAGGCCGCGCTCAAGTACGCCCGCCAGGCCGTGCAAGCGGCGCCGCAGAATGCGCAGCACCGGGTCGGCTTGGTCAATGCGCTGATCGACGCCAAACAGGAGCGCGCCGCGACACGTGAGGCGAAGGCCATCGTGGACGATGGGCTGCTCGACGCGCTGCCGCCGCTGTCCGCCGCCTATATCGCGCAGCGTGCCGGTGAAGACCAGACCGCCAGCGACCTGTTCGAGCGCGCCGACAAGATCACCTCACTGTCCATCGACGAGCGTACCGATGCGGCCTATTCGGCCCTGGCGGCGCGCCGCAACGCGCTGGCCATCCAGCACCTGGAGCGCGCTATCGACGCGGGCCTGGCACCACCGGAGGATGACGACCCACCGCCCACGCCACAGGCCATGCTCAACATGCGCGAGGCCCATGCGGAGGCCACGCGCAACTGGGGCTTTGACGCCACGCTCAGCTACCGGGGCGGCGGCATGCCCGCCGGCACGTCGCTGGCCACCACGCCGGGCGAGGTCAACGCATGGCAGGCGGGCGTTGAGGCCTACTGGCGCCCGTTCGGTCCGCTGGGCGGCCGGATGTTCGAAGTCTATGCGCGCGCCCTTCAGAGCTTCGGCGTCAAGGGCGATGAGCCCAGCGGTGCGCGGACGTTGCAGGCCTCGGTGGGGGCGCGTGTCAAACCGTTTGCCGAGCTGAACGCCATCTTTGCGCTGGAGCGGGTGATTCCGATCGGCTCGGCCGTCAATGGCGATTGGCTGGCCCGCGCCGCGTATTTCGACGACTTCGGAACCGAGCGCCGCGTCGACGTCCCATCGTGGTGGACGGGCCGGTTCCACGCAGAGACCGGGCGCTACCTGCAGGCCGGCACCCACTACGCCACAGCCAACGCCGAACTCGGCCGCACGTTCCGCGTCGACAGCGTCAGCTCGCGCTGGACGGTGTTCCCCTACGTGGTCATCGGCGCGGACTATGACAACAGCGTGCGCAGCAACGGCGGCGCCGTGCCGATTGGTGCGGGGGTGGGCGTGTCAACACGCTACGTCTTCCGCGAGAGCAAGTACGACGCGCCGCGTTCGTACGTGGACATGTCTGTGCAATACCGCTTCAGGCTGGCCGGTGACGACCGCGCGCGCGGTGTGTTCTTCAACGCCATCTATTCCTACTGAGTCACCTACTGACCTTATGCAACGTCGCATGACATTGACCAACTGGACGCACGCGCTGGGTACCGCGCTCGTGCTGGGTGCGGCACCCGGTGCTGCATCTGCTGCCGCGCAGGATGTCGCTGGCCTGTACGGCCCGCAGCCGCCTGCCAACGCCACGTATGTGCGCGTGGTGAACCTCGCCGCGCAGCCGGCACGCATCACGCTGCCGGGCAGCGAAGGTGCGCAAACGCTGGGGGCGGGGGCATCCACACGGCTGAGCGTGGTGACGCCGGGCACGTCGCTGCGTGTGACGGTGGACGGGCGCGAGCCTGCCAAGGCCGCTGCTGCGGATGCTGCCGGTGCTGCATCGGCCAGTGACGCCACGGCCGGCCAGGCCATCACCGTGGTGCTCACGCGAGACGCCCAAGGCTGGCGCGCCGCGCGTGTGGCCAACCCGTACGAGCGCCTGGACGCCATGCGCGCCACGCTGCGCGTCTACAACGTGGCGGCCGCCTGCGCAGGCAAGGTGGCTGTGGCCGACGGCGGCCCCACCGTGTTTGCCCAGGTGCCGGCGGGCACGCAACAGGCCCGCGCCATCAACCCGATTGCCGCGCGCCTGATGGGCAGTTGCGGCGCAGCCACCACCACCACGCCGCTGCAATTGCCGCCACTGGCCGCAGGCGACAGCTACAGCCTGTTCCTGGCGGGCGACGCCGCCAAGCCCGTGCTGATCGGCACGCGTGATGAACTTGCCTGGCCGCCGACCAAGAAGTGAACACCACCACGGAACCACAAAGCCCTGTCATGACCGACTTGCTTCGCTCGCCATTCGGCACCCACAGCCAGCCTATCGATGCCCGCCGCCGCCGCGTGTTGTTCTCGCTCGGCGCCGCGCCATTGGCGGGGGCGCTGGCCGCGTTGCCCACTTCCACCTGGGCCGCGCAGGCCGCAGCGGCACCTGCCGGCAAGGCCCAGGCCATCATCGAAGGGCGCGACCGCTGGTTGTTCCCAGGCTGGGAAAGCTTGACCGACGATGACACCGCCGGCTGCCAGCGCACGCTCGATCTCATCGGCCAGGCGGCGGACAAGTTCAGCGCGAGCGATATCCGCACCGTCATCGTCATCACGCCGCTCAAGGCCCGCGCTTACGCAGACAGGCTGCCCGATGGCATGACGCTGTCGCCAGCAGTGAAGGACCGCTACGCTGCGCTGATGGCCCACGGCGGCAAGATCGACCTCGACATGGTGGACGCCGAGGCGGCCATCGCCACCGTCAACCCGGACGATGACACGACCTTTATCCGTGCGGACTATCACTGGTCTGGGCGCGCTGCGGAGGCTGTGGCCGCTGCCACCGCCAAGCGGTTGCAGGCGCGTGGCCTGTTTGTGGAGCGCACCGGCGGCGGCACGCGGCTGGGCAAATGGACCGAAGAAATCGGCTACGGCGACCTGGCCGACCTGCTGCCGCCCGACAAGAAAAAGGCCACGGGCAAGGACCATTTCTTTGTCCGCCAAGCCGGTGCGAGCAAAGACCTGCTCGACGCCGCGCCGCCCCTGCTGCAAGTGGTGGGCAACAGCATGGTGCAGCCGTATCTGGGCTTTCCGCAAAAGCTGTCGAACGCCATCGACCAGCCCGTGGGCCTGACCTGGACTTTCGGCAACGTGGGCCCGTGGAAGACGTTGCTGAACTATGTGGAATCCCCCGCGTTCAAGTCCGACAGGATCAAGGCGCTGGTCTGGCAGTTCAATGAAGGCCAGATGATGAACGGCCCGAATGCCGCAACGCAGTGGGATACGGCATCGATCATGGCCGAAGACGCGTGGCTCGCCCGCTTGGACAAGGCGCTTGCGCGATGAGTGACGGCCTCGCACGTTTACCCGCCGCCGCACTGCCCGGACAGGACTCGGCAGAGGTAGCGCCTCGCGATCGCACCGCGTTCTGGCATCGTGCTTTGGCGTGGATGGCGGCGGTGCTGCTGGCGGTCGGCTTGGGCGTGGCCGTGGTGGCACTGGCCCAGCGGGCTGACAGTGGTGAACCGTTCAAATGGGCGGGCTGGCGTGATGGCACGCTGGGCCACCAGATCGAAGGCGCCATCGATGTGCCCTATGCCAGCACGCTGCACCGCTGGCAGGCCGCGCTGCGCTATCGCGTGCTGGGCGATCTGGGACAGCAGGTGCGCGAGGGCTGCCCGGGTTGGCTCTTCTACGCCGATGGTTTGCGTCCGCCGCCGGCCGCTGCCGGGCAAGTGCGGCAAGTGGGTGTGCCCGGTGCCGATGCGTTGCTTGATGCGCGCATTGCCACGCTGCACCGTTACGCCGATGTGCTGCGCAAGGACGGCATCCGCCTGGTGGTGGTGACCGTGCCGGACAAGGCGCGCGTGGAAACGCCAGCCCTGTGCGGCCTGCACCAAGACGCACGCATGACGCAGCGCCTGACCGGCTGGCAACAGGCGCTGGACGCTGCCGGCATCGCGCGCGTGGAACTGCTGCCCGTGCTTCAGCAGGCCAGCCCCGCGTACTTCCGTACCGATGTGCACTGGAATGCCAACGGCGCCCAAGCTGCCGCCAACGTGATAGGCGCGGCCGCGCTGCCGATGCTCGGCGCGCGCGGTGAAACCCACTTTACCCATCAACAAGCAACGTCGCAGTCCCGTGTGGGCGATCTGCTCACGCTGGCCGGTCTGGGCGATGTCTCTGACGCCTGGCGCCCCGCGCCAGATGTCGTGGCGCAGGACACCATCAGCGCGATGCATTCAGGCGGGCTGCTCGACGATGCACCGCCGGTGGAAGTGATGCTGGCGGGCAGCTCATTCTCCCGCCGCAGCGAATTTGCCGGGCGCCTGGGCGAGCAGCTTGGCCGCGAAGTCTGGAACGTGAGCCTGGACGACGGCCAGTTCGACCGCGCCCTGCAAGCCGTCTGGAACAAGCGCGCAACTTGGCCCAAGAGCCTGCGCGTGCTGGTGTGGGAACTGTCGGAAGACGCGCTGCACCTGCCGGTGGCGACCACCCCCAACGGCACATGCAATTGAGGCCGCGATGCTATTCAACTCGTTCATCTTCCTGACGCTGTTTCTGCCGGTTTCCATTGCCGGCTATTACCTGCTGGGCGCGCGCTCGCCGCGTGCGGCGTCGGTCTGGCTGTGTGTGGCGTCGTTTCTGTTCTATGGGTGGTGGAACCCGTCGTTCGTGCTGTTGCTCACGCTGTCGATTGCGTTCAACTTTGCGATGAGCTGGGCCATCCTGCGCAACCCGGCGGGCTCACGTGTGCGTCGTGCGTGGCTGGCGCTTGCCATCGTGGTCGATCTGGCGGTGCTGGTGCGCTACAAATACCTGGCTGTGCTGCTGGGCGCGGTGGTCAATGTGGCCGACATCATGCCGGCCGGCTGGATGGCTGTGGCCATGGAAGACGTGGCGTTGCCGCTGGGCGTGTCGTTCTTCACCTTCACGCAGATCGGCTACCTGCTCGACTGCAACGCCGGCATCGTCAAGGAGCGCGATCCGCTGGGCTTTATCCAGTTCGTCACGTTTTTCCCGCACCTGATTGCCGGGCCGATCCTGCACCACAAAGAGATGATGACGCAGTTCGCGCGGCCCGAAACCTATCGGCTGCGTGCGGAGAACCTGTCGATCGGCCTGACCATGTTCACCTGCGGCTTGGCCAAGAAGCTGCTGCTGGCCGATGCGATTGCGCCGTATGCCGACCATGGTTTTGCCGCCCCGCACGAGCTGCAGATGCTGGCGGCATGGGGTGCCTGCCTGGCGTATGCCATGCAGTTGTATTTCGACTTCTCGGGCTACTCCGACATGGCGATGGGGCTGGCGCAGATGTTTGGTGTGCGCTTTCCGCTGAACTTCAATTCGCCCTTCAAGGCGGGCAGCATCATCGAGTTCTGGCAGCGCTGGCACATGACGCTCACGCGCTATCTGACCAGCTACCTCTATTACCCGCTGGCCATGCGCATCAACCGCGCGCGCATGACGAGCGGAAAATCGACCGGGCGGCTGGCACAGCGCTCGGTGGGCGGCTTTGCGGCCACCGTGGCGGTGCCGACTTTCTACACCATGGGGCTGGCCGGTGTGTGGCACGGGGCGGGGCTGCAGTACCTCATCTATGGCCTGCTGCACGCCAGCTTTCTGAGCATCAACCACGGTTGGCGGGCGTGGCACGCGGCGCGTGCACCGGCCGGCGCACCAGCGCAGCCGGCGGCACCCACGCGGCTGCGCCATGCAGCCAACGTGTTGCTCACGTTTGTTGCCGCGCTGGTGGCGTTTGTGTTCTTCCGCGCCCGTGGCGTGCATGACGCGCTGCAAATGCTAGGCGGCATGGTGGGCTTGCACGGCATCGAGCCGCTCGGCTGGCCTGCGTGGGGCGAAGCCGGTATGAGCGGCCTGCAATGGCTGCACATCGTGCTGGGGCGCTCGACGCTCGCGCTGCAGATTGTGGCGATGCTGGCCATCGTCTGGTGCTTGCCCAACGTGCATCAATGGATGGGCCGTTTCTCCCCCGCGCTGGAGCGCCCCGCCAACGCAGCGGCGTTGCGTTTTGCCTGGCGGCCGTCGCTGCGCTGGGGCGTGACCATCATCGCTCTGCTGCTGTTCTGCATGGCGCAGCTACACGGTGAGGTGCGCTTTCTCTATTTCCAATTCTGACCGCGCTTGATCGCAACCATGACCATGATTCAAACCGAAACCCTGCAGGCCGATGTGAAAGCGCTCGTCGAGAGCGTCGTGATGCGTGTGGTCGAACCCAGCACGCCGCTGATCGAAATAGGGCTGGTCGATTCCGTTCTGGCCGTCGAGATCGTAATGGCGGTCGAAATGCAGTTTGGCGTGCGCGTGCCGGCCACGGAAATTGCCGAGCATCTGGCTTCGGTCAACGCGCTGACGGCGTACATCCAATCCAACCGATAGGGAGTGGGCGATGCGACTTGATCTTCATACGGGCACGTTTGTCGACACCGGGCTGCGGCCCGAACACGATGCGGTGATCGGCGCCGACCGCACGCTTACCTGGCAGGCGCTTGCGGAAGAGGCTGCCGCTTGGTGCGTGCAGGCACGCGCGGCAGGCTTTGCCGCCGATGTGCCGGTCATCATCCGCGGGCACAAGGAAGCGGCGTTCTTCGTTGCCATTGTCGGTGCGCTGATGCTGGGCGCCCCCTTCGTGCCGGTCGACACGATCTATCCCGATGCGCGCATGGACCGCATTGCGCGCACGCTGCGTGCGCATGCTTACTACGACGCGCGCACCGCGGCGTTCGAGCCGCTGCCGCATACCGGCAGCCCGCAACCGCTGCAAGAGAAAGGGCTTGCCTACGTTTTGTTCACCTCGGGCACCACGGGCGAACCCAAGGGCGTGCAGATCGGCCGCGAAAGCGTTCACACCCTGGTTGACTGGATGGTGTCCGACTTCGCGCTGGGATCGTCACCGGTGTTCCTGAATCAGGCGCTATTCAGCTTTGACGTGTCGATGTACGAGGTGATGGCAACGCTCGCGCTGGGCGGCACTGTGGTGCTGGCCTCGCGCGAGGCCATTGCTCAGGGCGATGCGTTCTTGCAGATGCTCGCCGTACATGGGGTGACGACGTGGGTATCGACCCCGTCGTTTGCGCAACAGCAATTGCTGCAGCCGGACTTCTCGGGGCAAGGCCTGCCTACGCTCGACACCTTCCTGTTCTGCGGCGAGGTGTTGCCCGTCACGCTGGCACGGCACTTGCGCAAGCGGTTTCCGAAGGCGCGCATCATGAACACTTACGGGCCCACCGAAGCCACCGTGGCCACCACATGGATCGTGGTGGACGACGCGATGCTCGCCGGCGCAGACAAATTGCCCATCGGTTATCCAAAGCGTGGCAGCGAGGTCTTTGTGCAGGACGGCGAATTGTGCATTGCTGGGCCGCATGTGATGCGCGGCTACCTGAACCGCGAAGACCTCAATGCCACGCGCATGTTCTCGCATCACGGCACGCGCGGTTTCCGCACCGGCGACCTGGGGGCGGTGGATGAACTCGGGCGCTTGTTCTGCCATGGCCGGGTCGACGACCAGGTCAAGGTGGGTGGCTACCGCATCGAGCTGATGGAGATCGATGCGGCACTGGGCAAGCTGCCCGGCGTGCAGAGTGCTGCGGCGGTGCCATTGCGACGGCCGGATGGATCGGTGGCACGCATTGTCGGCTTTGTGCAGCCGGGATCGGGCGAGGGGCAGTTGCCGCTGCAGGATTGGAAAGCGCACTTGGGGGAGGTTCTACCGCCGTATATGATTCCTTCAGAGTTGATTCCACGACAGACGTTGCCGGTGTCAGTCAACTTCAAGATCGACCGCGCCAAGCTGGCGCAGGATTACCGTGACATGCAACTCAACCCCGGCACGCCGCACTGAGGAGCAGAACCATGGATGAGCGCCGTCCTTCTTGGCAGTGTGCCGCACTGCTGGTAGCAGCCGCACTGGCGTACACGGCCAAGGGCGGGGCGCTCGCCCAAGCGCTTGTGCCGCCGCCGCTCGCGCAGGGCGTGGTCTGGCAGCCGGATGACCTGCACAAGAACCCGAAGGGCACGTGGGACAAGCTCGGCGTCAGCAACCTGCTGGTGCAATGGACGGCCGTGGACGATGTGGTCTTCGTGCCCGGCGCCAAGCCACTGGCCAGGGCGCATGCGCCGGATTGGCCGCGCATCGCCGCAGAGCCCTGGGCACGCAACGTCATCGTCGGGCTGGCTGGGGCATTTGACGAAACCTGGGCGCGTGACCACGTTGAAGAGCTTGCCGAGCGCTCGCGACATCTGGTGGCGGTGCACCCGCCCGTCAATCTCGAGGGCTGGTACTTTCCGGTGGAAGTCGATCCCACCTGGAAACACTTGGCGCAGCTCAAGCGCGCACTGGACCGGTTGCCGCGCCCGCTGTGGATCAGCGTGTACGACAATAGCGAGCTTGGTGCCGAACATTTTGCCGCTTGGGTTGCACGCTGGCTGCCCGCCGATGTGGGCGTGTTCTGGCAGGACGGTTGCGGTGCATTCAAGCGTGATCCGGCCACTGCGCGCGCCTACGCGAATGCGTTGGTCGGGCGCTTCGGCCCTGAGCGCGTACGCGTGATTGCCGAGGCGTTTCGCCCCAAGCGCCGCGGCGGTTTCCGTCCCGCCACCGCTGAGGAGTTGGCGCCGCAACTGGTGCAGTACCAAGACTTCAAGGTCTACCTGTTCGAGGGGCCGCACTACGTGTCGCCAACGCTCGTTGACGCACTGCTCAAATACCCGCTGCCCGACGCGCCGGAACTGGCGCTGGACGCGCCGTCGAAGCGCGGCTCTGGATTCGTAGACGCTGTTCAGAGCGCAGCGGCGTTTTAAAGGCATCGCGCCTTTTATCAAACGTTAATGTTTCTCGGCAATGGAAGCCATTAAGTGCTTCCGTGGCGACGTTGCGCGCTGTGATTAAAACGCGTTAAACCAGAATTCAATAACTTTCAGACTCTAGGTAACGGAACGCTTACCTGCTGGACACGCGCTTCCACTAGCATGCGATCCATCATCCATCGGCAACGTATCGATGGAGGGTGCGGGGAGGACTCCGGCCGAAGACAACGGGTGTTCCAGTTGACTGCATCGTTGGCCCGGCCGGTACAAATCGCATAGGACGATGGGAGCGGGCCCATGAGTTTCACCTCTATCGGAAACGGCAAAGCGCCGTCCGGAACTTCATTTTTGTCGACCCTGTCCGGCGGACTGCCGGCAGGTGCCAACACGCTTGTCGATGCCGCAAGCATGCTGGGCAATGTGCCTGGGGCTGGCTTGATTGGCGGTGCCGCACGCGCGGCGCAACTGGCGCAGACGGGCATGTCGCTGCTGGGGCGCACGCCTGCGTCCATTGCCGATGCCATCAATGGCTTGCCGGGCGCCAAGTCGCGCCTGACGCAGGACAGCCGCTTCGTGCGGATGGAGTCGCCACTCGGCCCCGACGTGTTGCTGGTCAACGCACTGGTGGTGGACGAGTACGTCAGCCGCCTGCCGGAGATCCATCTCGACTTGCTGTCGCACCAGAGCGATATCGAGATCGACAAGATCGTCGGGCAACAGGTGTCGGTGTCGCTCGAACCAAAGTCGAGCGGCGGCCTGTTCAGCCAGTTGGCGGCCGGGCCGGAGATTGGCGAGCGCTATTTTCAAGGCTACGTTGCCTCGTTCGGGCGCGTCGGGCACCCGGGCTCGGTCACGCGTTACGAGATGACGGTGGTGCCGTGGTTCTGGTTTCTCACGCGCTCGACCGACTGCCGCATCTTCCAGAACAAGACCGCCGAAGACATCCTCTCCGAGATCTTTGTGGAGCTGGGCTTTCACGATTTCGAGTTCAACCTGAAGTCGGAGCAGGCGCGGCTCGAATACGTTGTCATGTATCGGGAGTCCTACTACAACTTCTGCGCCCGCCTGATGGAGCAGGAGGGCATGTTCTGGACGCACCGCTACGAGAAAGACCGGCACGTCCTGGTCATTGGTGACACCAACGACCTGTTCAAGCCGCTCGCGCCTGTCGATTCGATTCCGTACTACGGCGCCAGCGCCGCCAGCGAGCGCAACGGCATCGACCGCTGGGACGAGGCATTCAACTTTCGCGTGGGCAAGATTACCTATCGGGATTTCAACTACGACACGCCATCGTCGCCGCTGATGCACGTGGAAGTGCCGACCACGCTGAAGAACCCGAATATTGGCGGGACCGAGCGCTACGAATACCACTCGCTGTATGACCACAGCGACGACGGTCGCCGCTACGCACGCTACGCCATGGAAGCGGAGGAAGCGCAAGCGCATCGCTTCAAGGGCGCCAGCTTCGTGCAGGCCATGACCACGGCCGGCCGCTTCCGGCTGACCAATCACCCCGTCTCCGCTTACGACGACAAGGCCTTCGTGCTGCTGCACGTGCGCCACCACGCCGTGAACGACTACACGAGCCAGGGCGCCGAGCAGCCGTACCGCAACAGCTTTACGTGCCTGCCTGTGGACGTGCCGTTCCGCGCCGAGCGCCGCACGCCCAAGCCCTACATGTACGGCACGCAGGCTGCGGTGGTGGTCGGCCCCAAGGGCGAAGAAATCCATACCGACGGCAGCCGCGTCAAGGTGCATTTCTTCTGGGACCGGCGCGGCAAGATGGACGGCTCCGACTCCATCTGGGTGCGCGTGTCGCAGCCGTGGGCCGGCGCAGGCTGGGGCGGCGCTGCCATCCCCCGTATTGGGCAGGAAGTGATCGTCGCCTTCAATGAGGGCGACCCGGATAACCCGGTGATTGTCGGCCGCGTGTTCAACGGCGAGGCCGCCAACCCGTACCACGGCGACGGCGGCCAGACCATGGGCATCCGCAGCCAGACGCACAAGGGCGGGGGCTCCAACGAGCTGCGCTTCTCCGATGTGAACGGCGCGCAGGAAGTGTTCATGCACGCGCAGAAAGACATGAACACCGTGGTGCAAGACGCGCAGAGCACGCATGTGGTGAAGGGCGATCGAACGATCTTGGTGTCGACTGGTAACCATGCGACGGAGGTGTCGACCGGCAACCTGAGCGAGGCGGTCAAGGGCGACCACACCACACTGGTCACCCAAGGCCACCACAAGACGCAGATCGACACCGGCAACATGGAAACGACCGTCAGTACCGGCGACAAGACGCTCACCGTGTCGAAGGGCAACTACGAGACGACGGTGTCGGTAGGCGATCTGTCGGACACGGTCACGCAGGGCAACACCACGCAGAAGTCGCCGGCCGGTGTGCACACGATCGAGGCCAAGGAGCTGTGGATCAAGGTGGGTGGCGCCGGCGGTACGTCGATCCACATGACGGCCGACGCCATCGAGCTGCACAAGGGCTCGTCAACGATCCGGCTGGATGCGGCCGAGATCAAGATCCAGGCACCCAACACCCATATCAACCCGGATAACGGCTGACACCATGTATCAGATGCAGGAAGGTTCCTTGTCGCTCCCATCGGACTGGATCGACAAGACAATGAATGTGTTCGTCTCTGCCTCCACCGGCACGGAGGGCGTGAGCTTTGTCGTCACGCGCGAGCGGTTGCCATGGGGCATGCAGTTTGGCGAATACGCCGCCAGCGAGCTGCAGAAGCTTGCCAAGCAGGTGCCCGACTATGAGGCGGTGAGCAGCAACGAAACCACGGTGTCCGGCCGCGCGGCCTACGCGCACGAATACAAGTGGTCGAACAACGGCCGGCCGTTGCAGCAACTGCTGACGATGGTCGAGCATGGCAAGCAGGTGCTGATGCTCACCTTTACCGCACCCGGCGTGCTGAGCGCCAGCCAGAAGACGCTGGTGGAAGGCGTGGTGCAGAGCCTGCGCCTGAACGAACCGGCCTGAGCGCAGCACTGCCATGGCGGATCAAGATCCGAGCACACCGAACGCCCCCACCGGGCCCAGCGGCAGCGCCGAGGAGCGCATGGCCGCGCTTCAGAAGCTGGAAGACGGCGAGGCGAAGAAGCAGTCGCAGATGAAGTGGGTGGACGGCGCCAACTACGGCATGTTGGGCGCTGATGTCGGGTATGGCGCGTACGCCGCCGGCACGGCCGCAACGGCAGCGGGCGCGACCGGTGCAGCTGCAGCGGGTGCCGCGGCGCTGGCCGCCGTGCCTGCGGTGGTGGCACTGGGCGGTGCGTGGCTGCTGGGCAAGATTGGTGTCACCGGCGCTGTTGAAAAAGGCGCGGAGTGGCTTGGCGACAAGCTGGGCCTGAGCATTGGGAAGGGCGATCCACACCCGGCTTGCGTGGGCGATGACATTGCACACTCGTCGGGCTTCTGGGGCATGGTGGCCGGCTTGGCCATTGGCGTTGCCATTGGCGCGGCGGTTGCCGCGACGGTTGCGACCGGCGGGCTGGCCGGTGCGGTGATCGTGGGTGCCTGTATGGCAGGTGGCCTGAGCCTCGGCAGCGGCTTGGCCGCAGCCAGCCAGAGTTTGGGTAGCAACTGCGGAAAGATCGCGTCAGGCTCGGGCAACGTCACCTTCGAAGGCAAAGCCGCCGCGCGCGTGACCGACATCATCGCCTGTGACAAGCACCCTGGGCCCGAACCGCTGGTCGAGGGCAGCCTCACTATCACCGTCAATCAGTTGCCGCTGGTGCGTGTTGGCCATTCGAGCCATTGCAGCGGCAAGGTGAACTCGGGGCGCAAGAGCATCCTGATCGACAAGACCACGGAGCAGTTTGGACCGAAGAACCCGGAGTTGACCGCCGGCGAGGAGTTTTTTGCCGGGCTGGTGGGTGGGTTGCTGGGTGCGAAGCTGGGTGGCATGGTCAAAGGCAAGGCGCCGGGTGAGCCGACCAAGTCGGCGGAGCGGGAGGGGGTGAAGGACGAGACCGCCACGCCTTGCAAAGACCCCATCGATGTTGCGACCGGCGAGATGATGGAGATCCGCACCGATGTGTCGATCCCCGGTGTATTGCCGCTCGTGTTCACGCGCCGCTACCGTACACGTTCGGATGACGACGGCATGCTTGGCCCGAAGTGGTCGGTCAACTGGTCGCAGCGCTTGCGATGGGATGACGGCCACCTCGTTCGGTTCTTCGATGGCGGCGGGCTCTCCATTACGTTTGAAGCACCGGATGCCGAACTGAACGGCATCAACCTGCGTGAACCACGTTATCGCCTAGAGGGCACGCGCGCCGCTCCGCGCATTCTCGACGATGAAACGCGGCATATCCTGTGGTTCGCGCCTCTTGTTGAGGGAGCCACCTCCTGCATCGAACGCATCGAAGACTGGAACGGCAACGCGATCGACTTTGAGTACGACGCGCACGGCCGTCTGACAAGGCTGCGGCACACGGTCGGTCATTCGCTGGCGCTGGCGTATCTGGGCGGGGCGCACACCGTATCCAGCATCACGTTGCACGAGGCATCAGGCGAAACGCATCGCCTGGTGGATTACGCGTACGAGAACGGCATGCTCACGCAGGTGTCGAGCTTCCAGAGCGGCCAGTTCCATTACACCTACGACGCGCACGGCTGGATGACGAGCTGGCGTGATGCCGACAAGACAGAGGTGCGCTACGCCTACGATAGCGCGGGGCGCGTGGTTGAAACCGGCACGCGCGAGGGCTATCACACCGGCCGCTTCATCTACGAAGACGGCCTCACGCGCGTGATCGACGCTGATGGCGAATGGCGCTACAAACATAATGCCGAAGGGCTTGTCACGCGTGAGGTGAATCCGCTTGGACATAGCACCGTGCGGGAGTGGCAGCTCGGCAGATTGGCTTCGCAAACCGACGCGCTTGGGCGGCGCACCGATTTCGGTTACGACGACCAAGGCCGGCTGGCCAGCATGGGCGATCCGGCTGGCGGTGCCACACTATTCAAGTACGACGCACAGCGCCGTTTGGCTGCGGTGGTGCAACCCACCGGCGACCGCGTGACGCTGGAGTACGACGACAAGCATCGGCTGATCGCGCGCACGGAACCTGATGGCAGTGTCAAGCGCTATCGGTATGGCGAGCACGGAGAACTCCTTCGCGTGGTGGACGGCGAGCATGAAACCCGTTACGACTACGACGCACAGCTGCGGCTCGTCAGTACGCGTCTGCCGACAGGCGCGAAGCTGGGCACGCGCTTTGATGTGCTCGGCCGCTTACTCGAAGAAACCGATGCCGCGGGCAACGTGACCCGCCACGACTACGCTGCCGGCTTGGACAACCCGCGTGGCGATCGGGCACAGACCACGCTACCGGACGGCAGCCAGCATCGCATCGCCTACAACACGGAAGGGTTGGCGGTTGCAAGCACCGATCCGCTGGGGCGAATCACGCGCCACACCTATGGCCCGTTCGATCTGCTGACCAGCACGATCGATGCCGCCGGTCATGCAACCCGTTTTGAGTACGACCACGCGACCCGACCGACGCGGATCATCAATGCGCGCGCTGAGGCGTGGGAATACCGTTATGACGCAGCCGGCCGCCTCGTGACGGAAATCGATTGGGGTGGCCGTGTTTCGCACTACGAGCGTGATGTTGCCGGCCGCGTAGTCAAGAAGACGTGGCCCGACGGCGGCGTGTGGCTGTACCGCTACGACGACGGGGATCGCCCCGTAGCGATCGATGCCGGCGACGTCAAGCTCGTCTATCGCTACGACACGGCAGGCCGCATGGTGGCTGCAGCGGTGCAGAGCGGCACGACATACGTCAACCGCTTTCGCTACGACAGTAAAGGCCGACTGATCGAAGAGGATCAGCACGGCCAGCGCGTGCAGCATGCCTACGATGCGCAAGGTCGACGCAACCTGCGCAAGACTCCGCATCAAGAGACGCGCTACGAATATGATGCGCTCGGTGCGCTGACGCAGGTTGGCGGCTTGACCATTCAACGTGATGCACTGGGCCGCGAAACCGGCAGGCAAGCAGGCGAGTTCGTCTTGCAGCGCCAGTACGATGCTGTGGGTCGTCTGCAGCGACAAGCGGCCGGCCCGCGCGCTGCCTTCGATGGACTGCAAGCGGCACCGGCGGACGCGCTGCAACTGCTGACCCGCCAGCGTTATCGCTACGACGCCGCAGGCCAGCTCGCGCAAGTCGATACTGATACCGACAGCTTCACGTACATGCATGACGCGCGTGGGCAAGTCACCACCGTCGGCAGCATTCACCAACCAGCCGAACACTATGCCTACGATGCCGCCTGCAATATTGCCGCGCATGGTAGGCAAGGCCCGGTTGATCGGCATGACTATCTTGCGGGGGGCCTGCCTACGCAGGCTGGACACATCCGCTACCGTTACGATGCGCGCGGACGGGTCATCGAAAAGACGGTCGATCAGCCGGGCACTGAGCCCCGCACGTGGCAGTACACCTGGGATGGGCTCAATCGCCTGATTGAGGTGCGCACCCCAACAAACGAAACCTGGGCCTACCGCTATGACGCCTTCGGGCGACGCGTTGAAAAGCGGCATGTCGAGACCGACCGTGCAATACGGTTCCTGTGGGACGGCTACACGCTCGCCGAGCGTTGGGATCGTCGTTCTGACGGCACGGCAGGTGCTGTCACAACATGGCATTTCGAGCCCGAGAGCTTCATGCCGCTGGCGCAGGAGTGCGGCGAGCAGCAGTACGCAGTCTTCAGTGCGCCGACAGGCTTGCCGTTGGAGATGTATCAAACCTCGGGCGAAAAAGTCTGGTCTGCACGCTACAGCCTATGGGGTAAGCAGCTCAACGAAGATGCCCACGCCGATACCCCGGGGATTGAGCTAGACACCAGTCTGCGTTTTGCCGGGCAGTGGGCGGATGAAGAGTCCGGCCTGCACTACAACGTCAACCGGTACTACGACCCGGACAGCGGCTGTTATCTGAGCATTGACCCGATTGCGATCCGGGGCGGCCATCGCACGCAGGGGTATGTGCAGAATCCGTTGCGGGAGATGGATCCGCTGGGGTTGCAGCCTTGCCTGGATCGGTACGAGCGTTATAAGCAACTGCGCGCGGAGGGATACTCCGCGGCAGAGGCTGCGCGGTTGTCGAAGACTGGCGCAGATGGGACCTTGCCCGAGGTTCCCGGCCAACGCGCAGAGGGGGGCAATGCGTCTGCGTCGGATGCAGCTAATGTGGCAAAATCGAGCAGCATGCCAGATTGGCTAAAAGAGCGATTCGAGAAAGGTAATGCGTTTAATACGGAAAATCGCCCGAGGTATCCATACAATGAGGTGGAGGTTGTTGATGCGAATGGCAATAAGTTTCGCGTGGATTCCTATGATAATGTCAAGGGTGAGATTGTTTCGCGTAAATATACCCAGCTTAGTGAGGTAAAGGATAGTACGGGTGTTAGTTATCTGCAGGAGTTGGGGAAAAAATATCCAAGCGGCGCGACTATTTCTGATAGTGTTTTTAATCCAAGAATTTTGCAGGGGCAGCGTTTGACGGGGGATTTGATTCTTGAGGTTCCCGTGCAAAATGGGCCGGTTCCGAAGGCTGTTCTAGATTACGCAAATAATAACGGTATGATAATTCGCGACGTGGCAGGGAAGGTCTACTGAGATGGTTGAATATTTTGAGAAGTGGTTTAAGGCGAAGAATCAGCCGATTTTGCCGCTATCCGTCGAAGAGGCTCGGGGCCGTCATGATAGAGGCGCCCCATACGTAGCATTGCTTCAAGTCGATGGTAAGCGCCGTGTGGTCGATATTGCAGGGCCGTGGGTTTCCGTTATGTTTTTTGATGAGCGTGACAGGATGTTCCTTCGATATGATTTCAAGAAGGACGAGTCTTGCCGTTTGTTTCTTTCCTCGGCTGTTCATCTTGAGTATGAAGGGGAGGAGCGGCAGCATGTTCAGTCGGCGACGTTTGCTTTCAAGCAGGACGGGACAATTTTGATTGAAACGAGGAACGTGCCGTTTGGAGAGGTCCAGGAGCGGGAGTCCAGCGCTGATCCGGCCGCAAATTGGGAGGACTATCCCGGCTTCGGTGAGTATTCCTCGGTCTGTCGTCTGGATCGGCAATAATGAGGCATAAGGTTGTTAATGATTCGGTTATTCGATTGGAGGGGGATTTGGTTACTGTGCTGGGGCCGAATCTTGAGTTGAATAACTGTGTTGTAGAGTCCTTCGTTGATGGACGGGGTATTATTTTTGCCGGCGTTGTCATGTATGGCGGAGTTTTTGATCAACGAGTCAAGCTCTCTAATTTTCATTTCAAAAAGGCATCGTTTGATACCGTAAAGTTCAAGGGTGAGTATTCGGGATGTGACTTTGGTGATTGGGATGATACGGTGACTCCCCATATTTCGCGTTGCGACTTTTCCGCTGCCGTAATGGATGGGTGCCGATTTTTGAACAGCGATATGGCGGATATCGTTACGCCAAAATGGCCATGTTTTCGATGGATGCACCCGGCGGCGGCTAGAGACTTGGTGATGTCAAAATCCTGGCCAAAAGGTGTCGGTTTGATCTTGGATATCAGCACTGATATCGACCCCGAGTGTGTAGCCATCGTGCTTGACGCAAGCGTGATAGCCAAAGACAGCAACTTGCCTCTAGAGCAGTTGCGCCCGATGCTGGAAGCGATCCCGGGCGTGGAGATTGAAGATTGATAGGCGTGCGGCCCGGCAAGATGAGTGCGAATTGACATTTTCTCTACTTGCCCTGCTAACCGAGCAATCGCCCGCAATGTCCAACAAATCGTTGGCAAATGCGTTGCGGGAGTCCTTCGCAAATCAAGAGAATTTTTCCCAGAAGTTTGAGCGGTTGCCGTTCGCCAAGACCGATACGCTCGCCTTGCGCTGGGGAAGCTGGCTGATGCGCGTTGCCTATGAAGAGGGCAGCCGTATTCAGGACGAATCCGCTCAGATTCAGGAGGTTCTCGGTGATCGATCACCGCGTGAGTTGTCCAGTATTGACCGCCGTGTGCGCGTGGTCTTTGGGGACGACGATGATCGGGAGTATACGAATCAGATCATCGGCATGATGCAGTTTCTGCAGAATATTCCGCGCGGCATCGTTTTCGATCCGCAGCAAGAAGACTTGGTGCAGTAGAGTGACAGACACATGGCACAAGCTGCAGCCCTTGCGGGTGGCGAGCGGTTGGTCCATCGATGTGAACAACCTCTACCATTTCGACCCCACTCCAGAAAACATGGAGTGGTTTTTTGGCTCAATCCTGATTAGCGGGCATCACGAAAAAACTGGGCTTTGCTTCGACTCCCGATACGAACCTGAAAGTGACCCGGCGGGGGAGTATGTGCTGGACTTCCTGCGTTTCCGCGCCAACAAAAAGACGGGCGAGATCGAGGTGCACGAATTTCTGGGGAGTCGCAGCACTCGAAGCCGAGAACAGTTTGTGGATTGGATCGAAACGTTCATGTTCACGAGGAATCCAGCGCTAGCCCCGTGATGGAAACGTAGCCAAAGCGGTGCGAAGGCTCGGCATCGCTCCGTTAGAGGAGCGGAAATTGGAATTCGGAACACGAGTGCGACGCTGACGTCGATCATCCAGGTGAACTATGGCCACAGGTTTGGCGATGTACGACACGGGCGGCACCAGCCCGAGCGACGCATGCACAATTGGCGAGGCGTTCTTTGATGCGATTGGTGAAAAGATCACGAGCGCGGCTTACTACCGTTACGTGACGATCGATGGCGAACTGGACGTCGAGCTGAAGGAGGTTCCCCTGCCAGAATTGAAGGTAGGTTTGTTCTCCGGAGAAATGAAGGCCTTCAGGCTGTACACAGAAAAGCCTGGCGCTCAGCCGTGGTTTGCGTCATTCGGCTACATGACCGATGAGTTCGGTGGTTTCCATCACATCGATGCACAATGCGCGGCCGATCTTGACGCTGTCTATCCAAACCTCGTGCAGTTCGTGAGCAACGAGGTGCCGCGCGTGGCCTGCACATACGGCTTCCTCTATTCAGCCAAGAAGGTGGCAGATGCCTTCTACTATGCTGAGGGCGAAAACCTGGTGCGCTTGTTCGACTATGAAGACCCGACGGTATTCAAGCGTGATGCACCGGGCCGATTCAAAGGGCCGGCACGCTATCGCAGAGACGCCTTACGGATGATCTATCCGTGCAACGTGTTGCATGCCGCGCACCTGGATATCCAGATCCAGGGCTCGTCTCTTAAAGAGTGGATCGCAAGTGAGCCGATGCGGGGAACACTCACGCGTATCGGCAGCGAGCAGTGGCTGTGGGAGGTGGACGGACTCCACATCGACAGCGTGAACCGTAGTTGCGGGGAGGCCGGCATTCTGCTCGCCTGGAAGCTGCCTGCACCTCAGAAAGTACGCAGAGCCTTGCCGTGATGGAACTCCCGGACGCCACTTATAAGCAAATCGCCGCCCTCTGCAGCCGGGGCGACGAGTTTGTAGAACACGGCGACCTCGACGCCGCCAAACAGCAATACATCGCCGCGCTGCGCCTGCTGCCCGACAACCCCCTCGACTGGGAAGCCGCCACGTGGATCTACGTCGCCATTGGCGACGTCCACTTCCGCACAAACCATTTCGACAAGGCGTTCAAGTGTTTCTACAACGCCGTGCAGTGTCCGAAGGGGTTGGGCAACCCGTACATTCACCTTCGCCTCGGCCAGCTTTATTACGAGCAGGGCAACGTCGACAAGGCGGCCGATGAACTGACCCGCGCCTACATGGGCGGTGGCTTGGACATCTTTCTCGAAGACGACCCCAAGTACCTCGAATTCCTGGAAACCAAGATTAAGCTCTGAGGCGTTTCGGCCAAAAAAAGCGCGGCCGAAGCCGCGCAGAGTCTCGCTTTCCGAGAGAGAGAAGACAGCGCCCTTACTGCTGCGCCACTGTCGCCTGAGCGGGTGGCAGATCACCCCACCCACCGCCCAGCGCCTTGACCAGCCCCACCGTCGCATTCACGCGGGCGCCGGCCAATTGCACGCCAATGCGCTCAGCCGACAGCATGTTGCGCTCCGCATCAATCACATCCAGGTAATTGACCGAACCCGCGTTGTAGCGTGTGCGCGAGAGTTGCGCAGCACGCGAGGACGCACGCACCGCATCGTCCTGGGCCTTGGACTGGTCGGCCAGCAGGCGCAGGTCTGACAGGTTGTCTTCCACCTCGCGGAAGGCGACGAGCACGCTTTCACGGTAGTTGGCGACGTTCTCTTCATACGCGGCGCGCGCTTGCTTCACGCCTGCACTGCGTGCGCCGCCATCGAAGATCGGCAGCGACAGCGCGGTGCCCACCAGCGGCCCGAGAATCCACGTACGGCTGCCCCATTTGAGCAGGTCGCCGATGTCGTGTGACTCGTAGCCGAAGCCGCCTGTCAACTGCAATTGCGGGAAGAACGCGGCACGCGCCACGCCGATGCGCGCATTGGCGGCAGCCATCGAGCGCTCGGCAGCCGCCACGTCCGGGCGGCGTTCCAGCAGGGCGGAGGGCAGGCCCGCAGGCACGCGCACATCCAGCGTGGTGATCGGTTGCGCATCCATGCTGAAATCGGCCGGCGCCTTGCCTAGCAGCGTGGCCAGCGCATGTTCCAACACGGCGCGACGACGTTGCACGCCAATGCGGTCGGAGCGCGCCGTGGCCAGCTCGGTATCCGCGCGGGCGACATCCAGCTCGCCGATGTCACCGGTGTTGAAGCGGCGTTGCACGAGCTTGAGAGCTTCTTCGCGGCCGACCAGCGTGCGGGCGAGCAACGCCTCTTCCGCATCAAGTGTGCGCAGGCTGAAGTACGTCTGCGCCACGTCGGCTTGCAGCGAGAGGCGCGCGGCGCGGTAGAGCGCTTCCACGCGCTCGGCATCGGCATCGGCGGCGCTCACACTGTTGCGTACGCGGCCGAACAAGTCGGCTTCATACGCTACGGTGGCCTGTGCGCGCCAGTACGTCTGCGGTTGCACGGGGGCGCCAACGGGCAAGCCCGCCGATGCCGCTGAAGCCCGCTGGCGCGTCGGGCCGAAGCCCGCATCCAGTTCCGGGAACAGCGATGCGCGGTTGGCTTGCACGAAGGCGCGCGCCTGGTTCACCCGGGCGGCTGCGGCTGCCAGCGTGGGGCTGGCCTCCGCGGCCTGCGCTTCGAGCTTGTCGAGCGTCGGGTCGTTGAAGACCTTCCACCACGCGCCATCGGCGGGCATCGACGGTTCGGCGGTTTTCCACTTGCCCTGTTCACCGGCAGCCAGCGGTGCATTCGCTGGTTGTGCCGCTTCCTTGAAGGCGGTGGGTGTGCCCACATCCGGCTTCTCGTAGGTCGGTGCCAGCGAGCAGGCCGCGAGGAACAGCGCGGCGGCCAGCGCCAGCGGAGTCCAGCGGCTCGGCCTCATTGCCGAACCTGTTTGTTGTTTGAACGCGTTCATAGCGATGTCTTGATTAGTGTTGACCCGACGGCACAGGCAGTGCGCCATCCAGGTCCAGATCACGGTCCGGTGCATCTTCCGAGCGCTGGCCACGGCGCGCGGCCAGCGTGCGCAGCAGCACATAGAACACCGGCGTGAGGAACAGGCCGAACAGCGTCACGCCCAGCATCCCCGCGAACACGGCCACGCCCATGGCATGGCGCATTTCCGCACCGGCACCGGTCGACACCACCAGCGGCACCACGCCCATGATGAAGGCGATCGACGTCATCAGGATGGGGCGCAGACGCAGGCGGCAGGCCTCGATGGCGGCTTCTACGATGGAGCGTCCTTGCAGTTCCAACTCGCGCGCAAACTCCACGATCAGGATGGCGTTCTTGCACGCCAGCCCCACCAGCACCACCAAGCCGATCTGCGTGAAGATGTTGTTGTCTCCATGCGAGACCCACACGCCCAGCATGGCGGCAAACAGGCTCATCGGCACGATCAGGATCACGGCCAGCGGCAGCGTCAGGCTTTCGTACTGCGCAGCCAGCACCAGGAACAC
>JBCNQE010000008.1:0-225295 GCA_039592975.1 Ralstonia sp.
GCAACTACGGCTACAACGCCGCCACCGGCGAGTACGGTGACCTGGTGGAAATGGGCGTGCTGGACCCGACCAAGGTGACCCGCACCGCGCTGCAGAACGCCGCTTCGGTCGCTTCGCTGATGCTGACCACGGATTGCGCCGTGGCAGAACTGCCGAAGGACGATGCAGCTCCGGCAATGCCGGGCGGCATGGGTGGCATGGGCGGCATGGACGGCATGATGTAATTTGCCTGTCCGGCAACCTGGCCCGGCCGCTGGTTCTTCCGGCGGCTGTTCCAAACAAAAAACCCCGTGGGTGCGAGCCCTCGGGGTTTTTTGTTGCCTGCGTGCCGGACGATTTATTAACGGGCTGTAAACGTCGCACCGCAGCGAGGTCGTTACAATCGGCCCACCCGCGCGCCTTGGTTTCCATGCGGGGCACGACAACAACTCAGGGAAGGGAAATCAGATGAACGACATCGCACGCGAGCCCATCCTGGGCAGCGCTCCAGCTCCGGCTGCCCCGCAACCTTTGCGGCTGCGCTTTATCGGCAGTGGCTCGGAATACTTCCGCATCTGGATCGTCAACCTGCTGCTGACCATCGTCACACTGGGCATCTACGGCGCCTGGGCAAAGGTGCGCACGCTGCAGTATTTCTACCGCAACACGCAGCTCGATGGATCGAGCTTTGATTACCACGGCAGCCCGTACGCCATTCTCAAGGGCCGCGCGATCATCTTCGTGCTGGCGGTGGCGTTCAACCTGCTGGGCCATTCGTCGCCGCTGCTGGGGTTTGTGCTGCTGGCATTGATGGCGGCGGCGTTTCCGTGGCTGCTGGTGCGCTCGCTGCGCTTCCGTATGGCCAATTCGAGCTACCGCGGGCTGCGATTCGCCTTCACGGGCAAAGATGCCGAGGGCTACATGGTGTTCCTGGTGTGGCCGATTCTGAGCGTGTTCTCGCTGTACCTGCTGGCGCCGCTGGCACACCAGCGCTTCAAGCGCTACCAGCATCGCAATACGCGCTTCGGCACGGCCGCGTTTGATTTTTCGGCCACGCCTGGCAACTTCTATGGCATCTACCTGCGTGCGTTCGGGCTGGCCATTCTGGCGGTTGTGGTGGCCGGTCTGTTGGCGCTGGCGCTGGGTGTGTCGCTGCTGCATGCGCCGGGCCCGGGCCAGATCCTCGGCCTCATTCTGGTCGGCGTGTTCTTGTATGCATCGCTGCTGTTCCTGACGCCGTACGTCATGGCGCAGCTGCAGAACGTGATCTGGAACCGCACCACGCTGGGTGCGAACCGCTTCCAGAGCCAGGTGGGTGCCGGCAAGCTGTTCTGGATCTTCGTGTCGAATGCGGTGTTGACCGTCCTGACCGTCGGCCTGTTCACGCCGTTTGCACGTGTGCGCACGGCGCGCTACAAGCTGGGTTCGGTGACGCTGCTGGCCGCTGGTTCGCTCGATACCTTCGTGGCCGGAGAGACCACCAAGGTGGGCGCGCTCGGCGACGCTGCGGTCGACTGGTACGACATCGACATCGCCCTGTAAGTACGGAAGCGCTGTGATCCTCGCCACCTACTTCGACGGCCGCACCTCGCGTGCACACCCGGTGCGTCTTGCCGTTGAGGCGGGCGAGGCGCTGCTGTACAGCACCGATGGCACGCTGTTGCGCCGGGCACCGCTCGGCACGTTGCGCGTGTCGGAGCGCGTCAAGCACGCGCCGCGACTCATCACCTTTGCGGACGGCGCCTTTGCCGAGATCGGCGACCCTGCCGAGCAAGTCGCACTCAACGCGCTGCTGCATCGCACGGGGCACCACGAAGGCTGGATCGTGCGCGCGCAGAACAGCTGGAAGCTGGCGCTGGGCGCGCTGGTAGTGATGGTGGCGGTGCTCGTGCTGGGGTATCGCTACGGCCTGCCGTGGGCGGCGCAGGTGGCGGCGCGCATGGTGCCGCAGCGCGTGGAGGCGCAGCTTGGCCGCAGCACGCTGGCCGCCATGGACGAGCGCTGGCTCACACCGAGCAAGTTGCCCGTCGCGCAGCAGAATCGCATCCGTGCGCGCTTCAATGCGTTGCGCGACCCGGGTGCCAGCTACACGTACCACATCGTGTTTCGGGATGGCGTGATCGGCGCCAACGCCTTTGCGCTGCCCGGCGGCGACATCATCGTGACGGATGCGCTGGTCAAGCTGGTGGGCGAGGGCGATGGCCTGACCGGTGTGCTCGCGCACGAAGCTGGCCATGTGGAACACCAGCATGGCCTGCGGCAGGTGATTCAGTCATCGGCTATTGGGGCGACGGCCGCGCTGCTCTTTGGTGATGTGTCGACCATCCTGTCGGGCGTGCCGGCAGCGATGCTGACGCTGCGCTATTCGCGCGACTACGAGCGCGATGCCGACCGCTACGCCGCACGACTGCTGCAGAACAACGGCCTGTCGGTCAGCGCCTTTGCCGATGTGCTGCAGGCACTGGAAGACACGCATGGCGGCACGCGCAAGCCGGATTCCGCAAAGAAGGCGGATGCTGCTGACGGCGATGACGAGGCCTCGGCGTTCTTCTCGTCGCACCCGCTTACGCGCGAGCGCATCGACACGTTGCGCCGTTTCGATCGTACCCATGGCGGTAGCGATAGCGGCGACGGGGAATGACGCGTCACTCGCTCATCCGATTCCCGGCAACCGCGTCATCCATTTGATCGATTTCTCCCCCAGCTCGCGCCACCAAGAATGGTTGCAGAGGGGCAGGGGGACATCATGCGACACGCAGAATCGGGCGTCATAAACGCATTGGCGGGTGTGCTGCCGCCAACGCTTGTGCAACGGTTGCCGGATCGCATGATGGTGATCCGCGTGTTTCGCTTCGGCGTTTCCGGTGTGGTGGCTACCGGCGTGCACGTGGCCATCGCCACCACGCTCATCAACGGTTTTTCTGCCTCACAGGTCACGGCCAATGGCGTGGCGTTTGTCTGCGCCAACGTCTGCTCGTACCTGCTCAATGCGCTGTGGAGCTTCTCGGCCAAGCCCGGGCGCGCCAATTTCCTGCGCTTCTATGCCGTCTCACTGCTCTGCCTGGCGCTGACGCTCGCGATCTCGTGGCTGGCCCAGACCTTGGGCCTGAACTACTGGATCGGGCTCGCGGCGATCCTGTCGGTGGTGCCGCCGCTCACCTTTGTATTGCATCGGTTCTGGACGTTCCGCTAGCGGAGGGCCACATGGGCTGCCTGCACAAACCGCCCGGGATGCAAGCGACCAGGCGGCCTCGCGTTTCATCGCTGAATCATACCTACGGCCAGTTTCGGACTGCGCTCGTGGCAGCTACAACTGACGGAAAGGGACGGGGAAACCTGCAAGCGACCGGCGAGTCGCCGCAGGCAGTCAGTACGACGCCCGATAGCCATGCACACCGGCGGAGGCGAAGGCATATGCGCGCGTATACCAAGCAGAGAGAACGAGGGGCGGTGCTCCCGATGGTCGGCCTGATGCTTGCCGTGTTGCTCGGAATGGCAGGTTTGGTGATCGACTTGAGCGGCTTGTTCGTGGCCAAGACGGAGCTTCAGTCGGCAGTGGATAGCTGTGCCTTGTCGGCGGCTCAGGAACTGGATGGCGCCTCCGATGCGTTGACACGGGCGACGAAT
The DNA here is from genome assembly GCA_039592975.1 of Ralstonia sp. Taxonomy (GTDB): domain Bacteria; phylum Pseudomonadota; class Gammaproteobacteria; order Burkholderiales; family Burkholderiaceae; genus Ralstonia. Next base: position 3,607 of record JBCNQE010000008.1, read on the forward strand.
GCAGGGGTGACGGCAGGCAACGCTAACCGTGTTGTCTATCAAGCCTCGTCCGCATCGTTGACCGGTGCCGATATCACGTTCAGTACCGCACTGAATGGCGCATACAGCGCAGCCGGCGTGGCGCCCAGCACGTCAAGCTATGTCAAGTGCACACACTCAAAAAGCGGGATCACGGCGCGCTTGATCAAGTTCGTTGGCGGCGCCACCAGCAATGCGGTGGCTGCGCTGGCCGTGGCCACGCGTGTGCATGCACAAAGTACGTGCCCTATCCCGGTGGGTCTGCTCCCGAAAAACGGTGGAAGCGCGCCCAACTATGGCTTCCAGGTGGGTGAGTGGGTCGGCATGCTTTATAACGGTGGCAGCGTTACGCCCGGTGAGATGGGGTGGTACAACCTCGATGGCTCCACCAATGCCGCTGAGACGAAGCTTGAGATGGATCAGGGCTACTGCAATTCCAAAGTGGGGGACACGGTCGGGACACCCGGCGCGAAGGTGTCCGTTGACGCAAATTGGAATGCGCGCTTCGGCATCTACAAGAACAAGTCCGGTGCGTCGCAACAGCAGCCCGATTTCACGGGCTACGCCTACACGTCGACTAACTGGACAAACACAGTGCCGCAAAACGCCTACAGCGGCACGCCGGCAGCCGGCTCTGACAAGAGCGCCGCCAATTTCAAGAACAAGCGGCTTGCTTACGCCAACTATGACGATAGCGGTACGAGTGTCTCCGGCGGCGACAAGATCACCGGGCTCAACATCAAGGGCGGCTACAACAGCCTCGCGACCAGCGGGGTCGGTGGCGACCTTGCCACCTACGGAGTCAACCGGCGCATCGTGCTGGTGCCGATCATCTCATCCGCGAAGATCATCGACTACGCCTGCATGTTGATGTTGCAACCTCTCGATGGGGTGCAGGCCACGCCGCAGTTCGAGTTCCTGGGCAATGCAGGAGGCGCCAGCAGCCCGTGTTCGCCCAGTGGGTTGGCCGGTGGCACCAAGGGCCCCCTGGTACCGGCACTGGTGGAATAGTGGATAGGAGGAGCCATGACGACACGACAACGGCAACGACAGCGGCAGCGCGGCGTAGCGCTGGTCGAACTGGCCCTCACGCTCAGTTTGCTGCTGGCGATCACCTTTGGGGTGACGGAATTCGGCCGGGCCATCTACACGTACAACACCCTGGCGAAGGCCACACGAGACGCCACCCGCTACCTGAGCACGCAGGCCCCTGGTAACGCGACCTCTTATGCAACCGCAACGAATCTGGCGGTCTACGGCACGCCCACGGTCGCCCAAACGCAGGTGCCACTGGCGCCGGGGCTGACGTCCACCATGGTCTCCATTTGCGACGCGTCCAACACGGCCTGCACGTCCAACATCGCGCAGGGGAGCAACCCGGCCATCAATACCGTCACCGTGACGATCTCGGGCTACACGTTCAATCCGGTCATCGACATGATGGCGTTCCTGCGCTTCTATGCCGGCGGGAGCGGGTCGATCACTTCGTTCCCGTTCGGGAATATCTCAGTGACCATGAGGCAGTCCTATGAATAAGCATCAGAAAGGTACGACGGCGGTCGAGTTCGCCATTGTGGCGGCGCTCTTTCTGACGGTGCTGCTTGGCATCCTCGACTTCGGGCGCATTCTCTTTACATGGAACGCCGTGGGCGAGGCGACGCGCTGGGGAGCGCGACAGGCGGTGGTGTGCGGTCAGGGATCGACATCTGTGTTGAGCAAGATGCAGACCATTCTGCCGACGCTCAAGGCCGCGAATGTGTCGGTGCAGTGGTATGACACCAGTGGCGCGGTCAGCGCAAGCTGCGATGCCACGAGTTGCGGTGGCGTTGCCGTGAGCGTGACCGGGATGACGGTGGCGCCTTATTCGCCGGCGACCTGGATTGGATTTTCTCAGCTGGCTGTGCCGGGGTTTTCTACCTACTTGCCGCGGGAGGTCATGGGGCAGGATCCTAATAGCAGTAGTGTTTGCTCTTGAGGGTTTGTTTTTCGCTACGGGGCTGGTTCATTGGTTTTTTCTGGGGGATGGGCTTGGTGGTCCGTCCCTTTTTCATTTTCTGCGGGGTGGGCTTTTTGTTTGTGGTGCATCCCTTGTTTCATCCCCTGCCGGGGCTGACTCACTTTCTTTGTCTTGCCAAAGAAAGTAAGCAAAGAAAGGCGCGCCCGAGATGGCGACCCACTCCTTGAATTTTCATAACCGGGCGGAGATGGGGAAAACTCGCTGCGCTCAAACAGTTCCCCATCTTTTTTCCGCCCGCTTACGAAAATTCAAGGCGCCATCTAGGGCAGGGTACGGCCACACCGTCGGTGTGCTGTCCCTTGGCGCTGTGTTTCTTGCTCCTGTTGAAGTGCAAAGCGTCAAGGCCAGGACTCCCCGAGCCAATGCTGACGCCCAAAGCTCCAGCGCTGGCACTCACAGAGTCAACGCCGGGCCTCCAAGAGCCGGCGTTGACATTCAAAGAGCCAACGTTGGGACTCAGAGAGCCAGCACACCGAGCTCGAAGCCTCAGCGTCGGGCCTCAGAGAGCCGATGCCGACGCCCAAAGAGCCGGCGTTGACACTCAGAGAGCCAACACCGGGACTCCGAGAGCCAGCACACCGAGTCTGGAAGCGCCAACGCCGGGCCTCCAATAGCCAACGCTGACACGCAAAGCCCCGGCGTTGACGCTCAAAGAGCCAGCGTCGGGACTCAGAGAGCCGGCATCGAGTCTCGAAGCGTCAGCGTCGGCCCTCCAAGAGCCGACGCTGACTCTCGGAGAGCCAACACGGGCACCCAGGGAGCCAGTGCCGAGGCCTCGCGACGGTGTGGCCGTTCCTTGCCCTAGATGGCGCCTTGAATTTCTGTTGCAGGGAGGAAAAAGGAAGGGAAACTGTTTGAGCGCAGCGAGTTTTTCCCTTCCCCTCCCTGCGACATAAATTCAAGGGGAAGTCGCCATCTCGGGCGCGCCTTTCTTTGCTTACTTTCTTTGGCAAGACAAAGAAAGTGAGTCAGCCCCGGCAGGGGATGAAACAAGGGATGCCCCACCAACACCAAAACCCCACCAGAAGCCCCACCAACCCGCCCCTCAAAACCCAAAGGAAAAAACCCGGCGCGCGTCCGGGAACAGGACCACCGCTCCAGCGCATACGCCAGGGATAGTCCGGGGGCCTTTACGACCAGCGATCTTCGCGCGTGTGTGTCAGCTTCCCGAGCCCGTCATGGTCGGCAGCAGCACACGGTAGATCTGAATGAACGCTGGGCCGAGCAACACCAGCAGCAGCGTCGGGAAGATGAAGAAGATCAGCGGAAAGAGCAGTTTCAGTGCAATCTTCGCGGCCTGTTCTTCCGCCAGCATCCGGCGTTTGGTGCGCAGCATGTCGGACAGCACGCGCAGTGAGTCGGCAAGGCTGGTGCCGAAGCGATCGGCTTGAATCAGCATCGATGCAAACCGGTCGACGTCTTCCACGCCGGTGCGCAGCGCCAGGTTGGTGAGCGCTTTTTCCTTGGCGAATCCGGAACGCAGCTCCAGCAGCGTGAGTTCCATCTCTTCGGCCATCACCGGGCAGCGCAACGCGAGTTCATCCGCCACGCGCATCATGGCCGCATCCAGGCCAAGCCCGGCCTCCACGCAAACCGTGAGCAGATCGAGCATGTCGGGGAACTCTTCGAACACGGCGCGCTTGCGGTGCTCAACCTTGCGTGCCAGCACCGCGTTGGGCAGGTAGTAGCCGATGGCACTCAGCAGCCCGAGGATGGCGAGGATCAATTCCTGATCGTGGTGCCCCGACCAATTGCTCACCACCAGCAGCCCCACCAGCGGGAAGGCGATCCCCAGCACCGTTTTCACGGCGAAGTACAGCGACGGTGCCCAGTGCTGCCGCCAGCCTGCATTCATGAAGCGCAGGCGCAGCTGTGAGTTTTCCCAACCTTCTTTCGGTAACGACAGCTGTGAGACCGGTTTGGCCCACGTGGCGAGCTTCTCCACCCAGGCATGGTCGGCGCCGCCAGTCAGATCCGTCTCGACGGTGTGACCGCCGATCTGTTGCATCCGGCCGCGGTTACGGTTCGGAGAAAACAGATGCAGGAGCCCCAGCGCACCGCCAAAGGCGGCCACGAAGATCAGGGCCAGGATGAAGTACTGATTGAAATAGATGGCTTGCATGATCGTCTCCCCCCAAGAAAACGAGGTCACGTTGTCAGGTGGTCGGCAACGTCTGCGTCAGACCCGGATGCGGATGATTTTTCGCATCCAGATCAGCCCAAGCACCATGTTGAGCAGCGCCAGGCCGATCATCTTCAGACCCATCGGGTCCGTCCACAGCACCTTCATGAAATCCGGATTGACGATCAGGATCATGCCGGCCGTGGCGAACGGCAGTAGCCCCAGAATCCACGCCGACAAACGCCCCTCGGCAGACAGCACGCGGATCTTGTCGTACAGCTTCAGGCGCTCACGCACCAGGTTGCCGATGGTGTCGAGAATCTCCGCCAGATTGCCGCCACTCTCGCGCTGGATGAGCACGGCGATCACGAAGTAGCGCAGGTCATTGACGGGCACGCGCTTGGCGAGGTTGGTCAATGCCTCGTCGAGTGGCACGCCGTAGTTGATCTCTTCGAAGGTGGTGTGGAACTCCGGCCCCATCGGCGCCTTGATCTCCTGCCCGACCATGCCGAGCGCGCTGGCGAAGGAGTGGCCGGCACGCAGTGCGCGCGCAATCATGTCCACCGCGTCGGGAAGCTGTGCTTCCAGCTTCTTGAGGCGCTTGCGACGCAGCGATGCGATGTGCATCACGGGTAGCATCGACGCGAACACCGCGCACGCCGTCACGATGCTGAACGGAACCGGCAGCAATGCGCCCACCATCAGCACACAGACGCCAACCACGATGGTGTACCCCACGAGCTGCGCGACCGACCAGGCGCTGCCGGATTGCTCCAGCCAGCGATCCACCACGCTCACGCGCGGAAGGCTCATCAGCCAGCGCTGGAACTGTGGCGATTCGCTCAGCAGGCGCTTTTTGAGAATCGAGAGCTGTTCGGTGCCGACGTGTCCGCCCGCAGACAATGCCCGAATGCGGGCATCAACGCGCTTGGCTTCGGGGCCGTGGTAGTTGTTCCACCACTGGTAGATCCCTTCGATGCAGAGCACGACTGCCGCGAACAGCAGGATGGCGAAGGCGTAGAAGATTTCGTTCATTTAGGGTGCCCCCGTTTTTTGGGTATCGGGCTGATTGTTCCTGTGCCGCCATCAAACCTCGAAGTGCCTTGCAGGGTCGAAGGTCTCGTCTGGCAAGCCCACCCCGAACACGCGCAGCCGCTCGGCAAATTTCGGATAGACGCCTGTGGCGCGGAAGTGCCCCTTGACGGAGCCATCCTGCGCAATGCCCGTGCGCTGGAAGGTGAAGATCTCCTGCATGTTGATGACATCGCCTTCCATGCCGGTGATCTCTTGGATGCTGATGACCTTGCGACGGCCGTCGGTGAGTCGTGCCACCTGGATGATCACTGTGATGGCCGAGGCAATCTGCTGCCGGATCGTCTTGGGCGGCAGGTTCAGGCCCGCCATGTTCACCATGTTTTCCATGCGCGTGAGGGCGTCGCGCGGGGTGTTCGCGTGCACGGTGGTGAGCGACCCTTCGTGGCCGGTGTTCATGGCATTGAGCATATCCAGCGCTTCGCCGCCGCGGACTTCGCCAAGGAGGATGCGGTCGGGCCGCATGCGCAGGGCGTTGCGCACCAGTGCGCGCTGCGTGATTTCGCCTTTGCCCTCGATGTTGGGTGGACGCGTTTCCAAGCGGAGCACGTGTGGCTGGCGCAGTTGTAGTTCAGCGGCATCTTCGATGGTGACCATCCGCTCGTCCGCCGGAATGAAGCCGGAGAGGATGTTCAGCAGCGTGGTCTTGCCGCTGCCCGTGCCGCCTGACACCAACACATTCACCTTGGCCTGCGACAAGGCTTGCATCAGCTTGGCCATGGGCGGCGTGAGTGTCTTGAGATCGATCAGGTCAGACACCTGCAGCGGATTGGTGGCAAACCGGCGAATCGACAGTAGAGGCCCATCAATGGCCGAGGGCGGGATGATGGCGTTCACCCGCGAGCCGTCGGGCAGGCGCGCATCCACCATCGGGCTGGTTTCGTCAATGCGACGGCCCACGCGCGAGACGATCTTTTCGATCACCTTCATCAGGTGGGCATCGTCGTAGAAGGTGACGTCGGTGAGTTCGAGCTTGCCGCGCCGCTCGACGTAGACCTGCTTGGCCGTGTTGACCAGGATGTCCGACACCGTTGGGTCCTGCAGCAGCGGCTCCAGGGGGCCGAAGCCGAACATCTCGTCATAGACATCGGTGGTCATCTGCCGGCGCTCGGTATCGTTGAGCAGCAGCTTTTCCTCGTCGATGATGTTGTTGACCAGCGTGCTGATCTCGTGGCGTACCTGCTCGGTCGGAAACCGGGCGAGCCGCTCCAGGTCCACGCGGTCCAGCACGACTTCGTGGACGGTCTTTTTGAAGTCCCGGTAGGCCGGATGGCCCACCATCTTGTGGTGATGTGGCGCGTGTCCGTTCATGGACAACGGCGCAAGGTCCGGGCCGGATAGCTGTTCTCGGATCGACATGATGGGCTCCGTCTGGCAGGAGGAATCGGCAGAAGAAAATCAGGCAATGTTCGGAGACGACGTTTTGGCCCGCGTGAAAAGCTTGCCCAATGAGAAGCCTTTCTCTTGCGGTGCGTGGCGATCGTTCTCGCGTGCCGTGACGAAGACGTCGGCCAGCGTCACGAGGGCCTTGGCCATGGCGCTGTGCCGGTGGTGCTGGGTGATCGGCATACCCTGGCAGATGGCGTCGTCGACTGCGGAAGCATCGTCGGGCAGCACATGGAACAACTTCTGACCGAAGACCTGCTCCAGCGTGGAGCGTGGCAGTTCGTCGCGCTTGCCGTGCCGGTTGACCAGGAGGCGGATCTTCTCGGCGGGGTAGTGCAGGCCGTGCAGGATGTCCAGCAAGCGGCGCCCGGTACGGGCAAAGGCAATGGTCGGTTGGACCACCACGCAGACCTGGTCACTGTGATCGAGCACCGCAATCGACAGCGGGTTGATCGCCTGCCCGACGTCGACCAGGATGAAGTCGTAGACCGATGACACCAGCGACAGCACGTATTCGATCTTGTCCTTCTTGATCTCGCCTGCCTTGATCGGGTCGGTCGCACCGGCCAGCACGTCGAAGCCGCTGGCAACGCGTGTCAGGCAGGCCTCCAGGAAAGCGTCGTCCAACCGGTCCACCTGTGCGCACACTTCAGCCAGCGTGGCGGGCGGTGTGATGTTGCTCACCAGAAAGTGCGTGTCGCTGAACTGCGTGTTCAGGTCGATCAGCAGCACGCGCTTGTGTGCGTGTGTGGCCAGCGTGTAGCCGAGGTTGCTGGCGATGAAGCTGGAGCCGGCGCCGCCTTTGCTGGAGATGAAAGCGATCACGCGCGCTTCTTCGCGCGCTCTCGGGATGTGGTTGGTTTCCAGCCGGGTGAGCGCTGCGGTGAGCTGTGCGCGCTCCAGGGGCCAGGTCAGGATGTCGCTGACGCCAGCTCGCAGCGCGCGGATCAGGTCATCGCGCTCCTGGGTCTGCGTGACGAGGATGCAGGGCAGGTCGGAGAACTGCTGCCGCAGCAGTTCGATGCTCAGCATCTGGCTGGCGCCGCCGTTGGGTTGGTCGATGATGAGCGCATCGGCGCCGCGCAGTTGGCAAGCGTGTGTGGACAGGCTGCCGGGCGCGGCCTGCAGGCGCATGACCTGGTAGCTACCGGCAGCGGCTACGAGGCGTGCGAGGTCCGCCAGGCGTTCGCCGTCTTCGGACGCAATCAAGATCTTGAGCATGGCAAAGTTCCCCGTTCGGTCATGTGTTCTGTATGGCGTTGCATCGCGCCGCGAATGGGCCGGTGTGGTGTCAGGCTGGTGATGGCGGGAGCCGGTCGGGCACCCGCCATTCCCTGTCAGCGCGAGAAGGCGCCCGACATGCCGCTACCCCCGTACCCACCGCCACCGAAACCACTGCCGTATCCACTGGAGCCGGCGCCGCTACCCCCAGCAGGGGAACGCGTCATGGAACGGTCGTAGTTGCTCATGGCGGCCACGGCGGCCTTGCCGTCGTAGCCAGTCACTGCGGGCAGGCCGGCGGGTGCGTCAGGATTGATCACCTGCGCCTGCTTGACGCTGGTGACGGCCTCGCCGAAGTGTTTGTCCCAGACGGGTGTCGTGGTCATGCAGGCAGTCAGGGCCTGGCAAGCCAGGATCACGAGTGCGGCACGTTGCAGGCGTTTGAAGTTGGTGTTCATGGCATCTCTCCACATGGTTCCCGGGGTCAGCGTGTCTGCGGGGTTGTGGTCGTGTCGGCCACCGCCGTCTGCCGGCCTTGCGTTTTGTTCCTGGCTTGGGCCAGCCGCGCTGCGGTGGCTTCGATCCGGGCGACTCGTGCTGCGTTGTCGTCGGTAGGCGCCGGGGCAGGTGTGACGGTGGGCGCAGGTGCTGCTTCGGCAACTGGGGCCGCCTTCTCCGGTGCATCGTTCGCGGGCTGCATGGGCACGGTCGTGCTCAGTTCAGTGCGCGGTGCGGGCGCTGTCGGGGCGGTGGGTGCCGGTGCAGCCGGGGCAGGCACGGGTGCCTGCGAGCTCGGTGCCTGTGCGGGCATCTTTGGCGCCGTTGCGGGTGCGGCAGGGGTTGCCGCTGCACCTGCCGGCTTGGTCGTGCGGGTCTTGGTGCCCGAGCCTTCCATGTTGCCCGTCATGTAGACCGCGAGGTCACTGGGCGTGGAGAAGCTGTCCGTCGGCAACGGATACGATGCGGTCTGCATCGGCTGCACCAGCCGTGGCGTGATGACGATGACCAGCTCCGTCAGGTCATGCTGGAACTGCGTGCTGCGGAACAGCGTACCCAGGACCGGGATCTCACCCGCGCCAGGCAATGCCTTGAGCGAACCGCGCGCATTGTCTTGCAGCAGCCCACCGATAGCGAAGCTTTCACCGTCACGCATCTGCACGGTCGTGGAAGCACGCCGCGTTGTGATGAGCGGCAGGATGGTCTGGCCGTTCGTGTTTGCGCCCGTGACGGTTGCGCCCGTGGGCGAGAGTTCCGACACTTCCGGCGCCACCTTGAGGTTGATGCGGCCATTGGCCATCACGGTTGGCGTGAACTTCAGGCCAACGCCGTATTCCTCTTCCTGCAGCGTGATGGTGGGTGCACCGCCCGAACTGCTGCTCTGCGCCACCGGGATGTAGATCTTGCCGCCGGCCAGGAAGCTGGCTTCCTGCCCGCTGAGCGTGACGAGGTTGGGCTCCGCAAGGATCTTCACCAGGCTGTCGTTTTTCTGCGCGTCCAGCTGAACCTGGAAGGGCCGGTTGTTCGCCTTGTTGCCGAACAACGCGGTGGACGAGCCGGTCAACAGCGAGGTCAGCAAGCCGCCGCTCCAGGACCCGAATCCGCCCTGGACATTGAGAGCCGAGCCCAGCTGGTTGAGCAGCGTCTTCGACACTTCGGCCACCTTGACTTCCAGCATGACCTGCTGCGGCGTATCGACGATCATCATGTTGATGACCGGCGCACCGCCGCTGGTGCCACCACCGCCACCACCGCCGAGTGCACCGCCAGCACCGCCGCCCTTGTCCGCGCCGCTTTGCGCGGAGGCGGCATAGGCGTGCGCGATTTCCATGGCTTGCTGGGCTGCCTGTGCGCTCGACACGTTGCCGGCGAGCACCAGACTGTCTGCCGCAGTCATCACGCGAATCTTCGATTCACCCGGCATCAACTGTGCGAGCGAGGTTTGCAAGCCACCGGCATCTGCGTTGACCACCACGTTGACGATGCTGCAAGCGCCGCTGCGGCCCTGCACGATCATGTTGGTGGTGCCCACGCTACGGCCGAGCAGGTACATGGATTGCGGTGACACCATGGTCGCCTGCACCACGCCCGGATTGCCCAGGGTGCGGTTGCGCACGGGCTCCGGTAGCGAGATGAGCAAAGACTTGCCAACTGGTACCACCACGCTGCTCTCGCCGCGCACGGCGCCCGTGCAGTTCGGGCCGCGTACGTCAGCCGCCGGCGCGGTCGCCAGCGCCGGGTTCATGCTGATCGTCATCTGCATCGGCGCGGAGGCACCGGCACGAGACTGCATCACGACCGGCGCCGTGGTGGACTTCGCTACGGCACCGGCTTCCATGGCCGTTTGTGCTGTCGCGTGCGTCGGCATGCAGAGCATGGCGCCGGCGGCACTCGCCAGGACGAGCATGCGTGTGCTGCCGAGGACCTGTGCGCTACGGTGCGCGACAGTGGCGACATTGGTTTTTTGGTTCGTCTTCATATCTCCCCCCCCGAGGGTCTGCTGCACAAGATGAAAATGCGGTTGATACGCTGTGGCTGCTTAACCTCTACGTTGCTATGCGTGTTAAAGGACCGGATGTCCGGCGGGTCAGAAGCACTCCATGCTGCCCTGCACGCCAGCCAGTACGCCGATGCAATCGCGCTGCCGGACCGTGCCTGACGCAACGTGGTGCACCTTGGCCGTGGCGCGCGGGGCGCTGACCATCACGACTTTCGGTGCGGGCTCGGCGGCCGGCGTACCCAGCAAGGTGCCTTTCGTGGCGCCGCCGGTTGCTGTGGCGGCAACGTCGACCTGATTGCGCAGCACCAGCGAGAGCGTGCCCACGCTGCGCGCCACATCCAGCTTCTCTGCCTGATCGGGCGAGACTTCCAGCGTGACCGCATTGACGACCTTGGGCTGCGTATCGTCCCGGCTCACCTGTTGCGCGACCGCCAGCACCAGGATCTTTTCCAGCACGATCTTGGAGATGCTGTTGTTATTGTTGTTCGCGCTCTTCGCGTCTTCGTTGGTGTTGACGATGACGTCGACCAGGTTGCCCGGCAGGGCGAAGCCCGCCACGCCCACCACGTCGTTCACACGTACGGTGATGGCGCGCTTGCCTTCCGCAATGACCGCAGACAGGCCGCCTTTGGTCCCGATGGGCGCGAGCTTGCTTTCCAGGATGGGTTCGCCTTTCTGCACGCTCGCGCGCACCACACGCCCTTGAAGCGCCTTGGGATCATCAAACGTGCCCGGCGGCAGGCTGCCGGCCGGCCAGCTGACCGTACGCAACTGCTCGTTGCCGAGCGGCTGGCCGAGATCCATGTCGCCGGCGGCCACGACGACTTGTTTGACGGAGCTGGATGACTGCTGAGACAGCCAGCGTGATGCCGATACGACGGCCGCGAGCCCCGCCACCAATGCGACGACCAGCATCACGATTGCACGCGCGTTTTTCATGATGAGTTCCCCCTTCTGAGATCAATAAAGCGGATCGGATATGCAAAGTTCAGGTGCGAGCCTGCATGTCTTGCCGCCAGCCCGTGCCCGCACTCATGGAATCGGTTGCCTTGAAATCCGTGTGCGAACAAAAGTAGATTTGCCAAGCCCGGCACAGCGCCTCTTCGGTCACCTCGGATGGCCCGCCGTGGTACTGCACGGCGGAGGCCACCAGGCGCAGCAGATCGCGCGGAATGCAGGCCAGCAACGGTTTGCCGCTGCCACCGTGCAGGGTTTCGCGCAGGTAGTCGAACGCAGCGGCTGCGTTCTGCAGACCGAGATCGAGCGCGGCGCGCAAATAGACCTCGCGGTAGTCAGCCACCGAGAGCGGCCCTACGTAAAGCTTGCTGCCGAGCCGGCGGAGGAAGGCGTCGTCGCCCAGCTGGGCAGGCTCGAGGTTGGTCGAGAAGACCGGCCAGACATCGAACGGCACGGAGAACCGCACGCCATTGCGCAGCGAGAACATGTCGACGCGGCGGTCCAGCGGCACGATCCAGCGGTTGAGCAACTCGCTCACGCCCACCTGCTGGCGGCCCAGGTCATCGACGATGTAGATGCCGCAGTTGGCCTTCATGTGCGGGGGCGCCTGGTAGAAGCCGGTGGCGCTGTCGTAGCGCAGCTCGAGCATCTCAAGCGTGAGTTCGCCGCCCGAGAGCACCGCGGGCCGATGGCACATCTGCCAGCGGCGGTCCAGCGGCCGGCGGGCAGTGGAGACAACAGGGGCGCCATCGTCTTCCTGTGCCACGTGAACGAGTGGGTCGAAGATCTGGATGATCTCGCCCGCCACCGTGATGGCGTGGGGCACCGGCACCTCGCCGGGAAGCAGCATGCCGAGATGCTGCGCAAGATACGTTTTGCCGCCGCCGGCTGGCCCGTAGAGCATCAGCGCGCGGCTGGTGTTGAGCGCCACCCCCACGTCGTCGAGCAGATCCGGCGGCATGACGAAGGTGCTGAAGGCGGCGGTGACATCCGTCTTGGCCAGCGAAGCCAGCTGGATAGAGTGCCGTTGAACGGATTCAACGTAGGCTTCCAGCGTGACAGGCGCGGCACCCACATAGCTGCAGCGCGCGGTAAATTCGGCGGCGCGCACATAGCCGGCATCGGTCAGGTGGAAGCGCACATCCAGATCGTTCGCGCCGCGGTGGGCCACTTCCAGCATGCGTTCGCGCACGGCATAGGCGGCGACCTCATTGATGACCATCGCGGGCAGCTTGAGGGTGTCCATCAGCATGACCAGCGTGGCGCTGCGATGCAGATAGGCCACCTTCATCAGCAGGCCGAGCAGCAGCGCGATGTCCAAACCGGTTTCGGCGACGGTGCGCGGCAGGATGTGCCAAGGGGCTGCGGGCGCGCGCCGGACAGCATCCGGGCCAGTAGGCAGCGGCACGGCTTCGAGCGAGCGCGGCGCATGCTGGGCATGCCCGAATGCTGTGTGCTCGATCTTTGGGTCTCCAATCATCTTCGTCACCGTTTGGCTGAGTGGATAGGAAGTGCGCGTCGAGGTGTGCAAATGGGGTGCATCAAGCCGACACAAACAGAACCGCAATCGTGCCGGCGGCAATGGCTACGCCGTATGGCAGGGTGCCCACCGACCACGACGCATCGGCTTGCGGCGTAGGCGCCCCCGCTTCACGGCTGATCTGTCCCGACGTCAACAGGACGTCGCGCAGATTCCGGCGCAGTTGCGCCATACGCTTGTGCCGAACGGTGAGTGCGAGCGCCCAGATGCCGCCGATCACGAAGGTGGCCAGCGCAATCTCAAAGGCCATGAAGGCACCAAGCCAGGCGCCCACGGCGGCCATGAGCTTGACGTCGCCCGCAGCCATGCCGCGCAGCAGATAGAAGGGCAGGAAGATCGTCAGGCCCGTAAGCCAGCCGAACGCCCACACCAGCACGCCATCGCCAATGCCGTGGATCACCACCTGTAACGGCAGCGCTGCCAGCCAGGCACCAAAGGTCAGCCAGTTCGGGATACGGCGATGCTGCGCGTCAATCGCCGCTGCGGTCAGCGCCACGCCCATGGCCACGGGGCCGATCATTGGTGAGAGCAGGGTGACGTCGTTCATGGTGTCCTCGGGTGCTTGGTGTTGTTGCGTGTTCTGTTCGATGAGGTCGGGTGTTGCAAAGGTTGTTGTTGTTCGGTGCAGCGCGGCATTACGGCATGGCCGCAGCGATCATTTCGTAGAGAGACTTCACGCTGCTACCCAGCGCTATGACGGAGGCGAGAATGACGATTGCGATCAGCGAACCCACCAGCGCGTACTCGATCGATGTCACGCCCTGATCGTCGCGCAGCCACTTCCTGAAATTGATTGGCTTGTGCATGCTGGTCTCCTGCGTAGCGCTGGTAGCTGATCGCGTTGGCCGTTCCTCAGAGCGCGGCTGCAATGCTGGAAAACACCGTGCTCAGGTTCGTGCCGACGAGTTGAACCGAGGCGATGATGACGACGGCAATCAAGGCGGCGATCAGGCCGTACTCGATTGCAGTGACCGCCTGCTCGTCGTGCAGGAACCGCTGTAGAAGCGTGCTGGAACTGTTCATCACAATCTCCCTTTGCCAGAGGCAGAAGTTCTGCCATGTGTTGCTGGAGCGTGGGTTGCCAGGTTGATGGCGACCCACGCTTGCTTTCGCTCGACATGCATTGCGTTTCAGTCGAATGCAATGAGCCACGCGTTTGCAACGTCCGCGCGCTTAGAGTGCGTTTGCGATGTTGTTGAACACGGTGCTCAGGTTGGTGCCGACCAGCTTGACCGAAGCGATGATCACGACAGCGATCAGGGCGGCGATCAGGCCGTATTCGATGGCGGTCACACCATCTTCATCACGGGCGAATTGCTTGAGTGCGTTGAGGTAGTTCATGACAATCTCCTTCAGTGGAAAAAATGCGCGTTCGAAAAGCCAAAGCGAAAGAGGTCATGTCGGCGGCGCACAGATGGCACAAGCATGGAACGGCCAGCAGCCCTCGCTGCTGTCATCTGCCCGCAGGAACTCGCGTGACACGCACCGTGTGGTGCCGCGCGGCGTGCTGTCCCATGAGGGGGATGTGAGCGTCTTGTTAGTCGGCATGGGTTTCGATCCCTTGTTCAATTCGATGCTCTGAATTGGAGATTCCGTTTTGCTTCGCCGTCTGCTGCGAACTTGCTGCTCCCCGTTCAAGGCGGCGGTGAAGATGTCCTGCGATCTGGCATAGGCAAGAGCCGGGCCACCCCCACGCACTTCCATGTGCGACAAGGCTTTGCAGGAAATTCGCGAGAGTCGGGCTGCATGCGGGAGGGCGGATGCCCGCATTCCGGGGCAGAGGAGTTGCCGGGGGGAAACGCGTGCGCGGCACGTCGATTTGGATGAGGCTACGTAGGGATGACGCAGTGCAAGGGCGCCCTCATTCAAATGGACGGGTCGGGGATTAGCGTAGTGGATGGTGGAAATCGCCGCCGTGTCGGCTGGGGGTCCGTATGAGGCCCTCCACCGCGCTCTAGGCGGGGATGTGCCCATCGCCGGGCGACGTTTCCGGATGGAAACGTTGATCGTTCCTCCTGGCGCCTCTCACTTGGGGTTGCGTGCAGCAAGGCCGTCGCTGCAACGCATTGGAGGAAAAGTCCTCGCGCTTCAACGCTGAAACGTCGATGCCATTTCGACGATCTGGCAGTGCCGGAACTGACTGCCATGCGCATGCCCTGCCTTGCCTTATCGAAGCGTGCGAACAAGACTGGGCTCTAAGACACGGGCGCGGAGCAAAGTCGTCGCGCGCGTGGGCGAAGCCCCATCCAGCGCAGCGCAGATGTCGTGTGTCGCGCATCACCCAGAACCGACACGAGGAGCAGCATGAGCCAGAGATCTGTGCGTCTACCTGCTACGGGCGGCGCTGTCGCTGCAGCTCGCGCGGAGGACGCCGCCGGCCACTGGGTCAACCTGGCCCGGGTGCGTGCCTACAGCGGCGCGCTGCTGGTTCTGTTCTGTGCACTGTTGCTCGGATGGGCCTGGACAAGCAAGGGTTTTTCCGATGCGGCGGTGGCGCGCCCAGGGACGGATTTCTCGGCGTTCTGGGCGGCCTCCCATCTCGCGTTGACAAGCGGCCCACTGCAGGCCTACGACGTGCGCCAACTGACGGCCGTGATCGCCGAGCATGGAACCTTGGGGAAGGGCGCCGAGCTGGTTCTTCCCTGGCTCTATCCGCCGACCTTTCTGCTGATGGTCTTGCCACTGTCGTTGTTGCCGCTGACGGTGAGCTATCTGCTCTTCCTCGCGGGCACGGGGCTCTTCTACTTCAGATCGATCAGCATGTTGGTGCGGGCGCAGCACCCCTGGCGGCAAGGGTTGTGGTTGCCCGTGCTGGCCGCGCCGGCCACGCTCATCACCATTCTTGCGGGCCAGAATGCGCTGTTGACGGCGGGTTTGGCCGGGGCAGCTGTGTACCACCTGAACAAGCGCCCTGTGCTCGCTGGTGTGCTCATCGGTTTGCTTGCCATGAAGCCGCAGCTGGCAGTGTTGTTCCCGCTGGCACTGGTGGTCTCGCGTGCATGGAAGGCGCTGGCCAGTGCGCTGCTGACGACTGTGGCGTTTGCCTGCGTGAGCGTGTTGGTGTGTGGCTGGCGCACGGTGCCGGCGTTCTTTGCCAACGCGCAATGGGTGCGGGCAAGCTTTATCGAAGGCGGCGCCAACCTCTGGTGGGGCATGCCAACGCCCATTGCAGCCGCCAGGCTGGCTGGGGCAAGCGTGACCGGTGCCTACGCCGTACAGGTGCTGGCAGCGCTGGCCATGGCCGGCGCAATGGCCTATGTCTGGCGGCGGACGACGGCGTTTGAGCTACGCGCTGCGGCGCTGGCCATTGCCACGCTGATGGTGACGCCGTATCTGCGTGACTACGAGCTGACATGGCTGGGTGTTGCCATTGCCGGGGTGGTGGGCGACGGCGTGCGTGATGGTTGTGGCAATGGCCTGTCGAGCGGAGAGCGGACGCCGCTCGTGGTGGCTTGGCTGTTACCGCTCTACGAGCACGCCAATCCTTACCTGAAGCTGCCGCAGATCGGGCCGCTGGTGCTGATGGCCATGATGGCGCTTGTGGTGCGTCGCGTGGCAACGCGGAAGTGAGGGGCACCATGGCCACCGCTTGGAATCTGCTAAAGCACAGGACCCCCGAAGCAGCCGCAGCGGACGCGCACCACTGGCTGGGCCCGGACCGCCTGCGCGTGTATTCGATGACCGCTCTGGCGTGCTATGTCTCGTACTTTGCGATCTGGGCTATCCGTGCCAATGTGCTGGAGGTCTCAGGCGTCTTTCCGCTGGGCGGCGATTTTCTGGTGTTCTGGAGCGCCGCGCAGTTGGTCCTGCAGGGGCACCCGCTCGCTGCCTATGATGTGGCCGTACTTCACAGCCTGGAACTGGCAACCGTTCCACTGGTGGCGACCACCCAGGGTTGGTTGCCTTGGTTCTACCCGCCCACGTTCCTACCCTTTGTCGCACCGTTCGGGCTACTGCCGTATTGGCTCGCCGTACTGGTCTTCCTGGGCGTAAGCGTCGGGTGCTTCCTCTGGGTGGTCAGCCAGATCGTGCCGTGGCGTCAGGCTTGGTTGCCCTGCGCCGCGTTCCCCGGGATTGCAGTCGTGCTCGCAACCGGGCAGAACGCGCTGTTGCTGGCAGCGTGTGCTGGTCTGGCCCTCACGCTGCTGCATTCACCTCGGCCCAAGCGGCCCGCCAGCCCGATTGCCGCAGGCATGCTGCTGGCACTGCTGACGGTGAAGCCGCAACTGGCTTTGATGTTTCCCGTTGCCCTGGTGTGCGCGAGAGCGTGGAAAGCATTGATTGCAATGGCGCTGACTTCGCTTGCGATGGCGGGGCTGGCGCTGGTGGCGTTTGGCCCACGGTCGTTTATCGCATTTCTGCACAACGCGGCGTTTGCGCGGTCGGTCGTGGAATCCGGCGCGGTGCACCTGGAACGCATGCCCACCCTCTTTGCCATGGCCAAGATGCTGCACGGTGGGGTGGTGTTGGCCTACACGCTGCACGCGATTGGGGCTGTGGCGGCCTGCGCCGTGGTCGCCTATGCGTGGAGCCGGCCGTGCAGCTTTGCACTGCGCGCCGCGGCCGTACTGACGGCCAGCATGCTCGTCAGCCCCTACCTGTACGACTACGACCTGGCCTTCCTCGGCCTGGCCATCGCCTGGCTGGCCTCTTATGCATGGCGAGACGGGTGGCTGCCTGGCGAACGGGAATGGCTGATTCTGCTGTGGCTTCTGCCGCTGGGCGGAATGCTCCTGATTGACCGACTCGGCTTTCAGCTGATGCCGGTTGTATTGCTGCTGGCACTCGCGCATATCGCGCGCCGCATTCATCTTGAGCGCACACGCAACGCGCCGCACAGTCGCGCGCCGTGGCACCTTGGACGGGGAGAACAATGATGTCGGATTACAAGAGAAACCAACTGCTTTCGCTGGTGGTGCCGTTCTACAACGAAGGCGAGGCGCTGGAGTCCTTCTTTGCGCGCGTCGTGCCGATCCTGGAGTCGATCGAGATCACGCAGTTCGAGATCGTGTGCGTGAACGACGGCAGCAAGGATGACACGCTGCAGAAGCTGATCGCCGTGTCGCATCTGGACGAGCGTGTCCGGGTGATCGACCTGACACGCAACTTCGGCAAGGAAGCGGCGCTGACGGCCGGCATTGATGAGGCACTGGGCGACGCCGTCATCCCCATCGACGCCGATCTGCAAGACCCGCCGGAACTGATTCCCACCTTGGTGGCGCACTGGCAGAAAGGGGCGGAAGTGGTTCTGGCACAGCGCGCCAGCCGCGCCTGCGACACCTTCCTCAAGCGCGTGACGGCCGCGGCGTATTACCGCGTTCACAACACGTTGTCCGACCTGAAGCTACCGGAGAACGTTGGCGATTTCCGCTTGATGGACCGTGCCGTCGTCAACGCGCTCAAGCAGTTGCCCGAGCGGCACCGGTTCATGAAGGGCTTGTTTGCCTGGGTGGGCTTTAACACCGTCATCGTTCCGTACGAGCGTGAGGCGCGCAGCGCTGGGCAGTCGAAATTTTCCGGCTGGCGCCTGTGGAATTTTGCGCTGGAGGGCATCACCAGCTTCAGCACTTGGCCGCTGCGGAGTTGGACGTATATCGGCTTGGCGATTGCCAGCCTGGCATTCGTGTACGGCAGCTACATCATTGCGCGCACCATCGTCCTCGGCGTGGATGTGCCCGGGTACGCTTCGCTACTGTTGCTGCTGCTGTTCTTCGGCGGCTTGCAATTGATCGGGCTGGGCGTGGTGGGGGAATACATCGGCCGTATCTACGATGAGGCCAAAGGCCGCCCCATCTACCTCGTCAAGCGTCGCTACCAGGAGCGCCGGCTGCGCGGCCGGTTGACGGGGGAGCGACGCGTGATCCAGATGGTGCGGGGCCAGCGCGGCTAGGCGCATTCCAGCATGAGGGGGCACCATGTCGGCACCTGAGTTGGGGCGCAGCTGGGCCGGTCGCCTGACCGTCTATGCGATGGTGGCAGGAGTGCTCCAGGTCCTGGCGCTGGTGATCTGGGGCATCCGCTTCTACGTGCTGAACGATTGGTCGGCCCCCATGCTCGGCTACGACTTTTCGGTCTTCTGGTCAGCTGCCCGGGTTGCGGCGGAGCACCACGCAGCAGCGGTATTTTCGGCGCAATGGATGCAGCCGCTGGAAGAGTCGTTGCGGCACCAGATCGGTTACTCCCCATGGCCATATCCGCCGACTTTCCTGCTTGCCGTCCTTCTCTTCGGACTGCTGCCATTCGGGGGTGCGCTCATCCTGTACTTTGTGCTGGGCCTGTCCGCCTATGGCGTGATGCTTGCGCGCATCAGCCGCGGTCTCGACCGTGCGTGGCTGCCTTGGCTCGTCGCGTTTCCGGGGGTGCCAGTCGCGTTGGGGTTGGGTCAGAACTCGCTGTTGACGGTGTCTGCAGCGGGGGCCGCACTTGCCTTGCTTGAAACCAACGCGGGCCTTGCCGGGCTATGTATCGCGGTACTCGGGATCAAGCCTCAATTGGGTGTGCTGTTTCCGCTCGCGTTGGTGTGCAGTCGGCAATGGAAGGCGCTTGTTGTCGCGAGCCTGTGCACGTCGGCTTTTGTTGCCGGCAGCGTCGCCGTCTGTGGGGTTGATGCGTGGCGCGCGTTTGCTGCGTATCTTCCGGAATTCAGCAGGATCGCGGTGGAGCAGGGTGGCCGCGAAATGTGGCTTGGCATGCCAACCGTATTTGCCACCGCTCGCAGCCTGGGCTTGCCGGTGAGCGTGGCCTACACCATCCATGGATCCGTTGCCGTACCCGCCGTGATGGTCATGGTCTTCCTGTGGATCAAGCGCGCCCGCTTCGAGCTTCGCGCAACGGCCTTTGTGGTGGCTACGTTGCTGGTGCAGCCCTACATCATGTTCTATGACCTGGTATGGATGATCCTGCCGATCGTTTTTCTGATGCGCGATGCGCGGGTCCAGGCGTGGAGTCGTCTGGAGTGGGTTCTGCTTGCTGCGGCTTGGGTGGCACCTGTGCAAGGTGTGCTTGCGGCATATGTTGGCCACTACCTTCAGGTGCTGCCCGCGGTGTTAGTGGCTTTGCTGGTCATTGTGATGCGGCGTTATTTCGCATCTCCTGCGCCCCTTGCGATTTCGGGGTCGGGGCCTGCGATGGCGTTGCACGCGAGAGCGCTCGAGACCACGCATTGAACCGATCACGAAACGGCACCTCGACGTAGTGATGCAGCAGATGGGCGGCGGCGAATGCCCAGAAGAGAAACAACGCGTAGGTAACGAGTTGATCCACGAGCCCGATGTTCGCCGGCATGCTGACGACGAGCGGCAACATGACGCCATGCGCAAGATACAGCGGATACGACACCTTGCCGAGATACAGCGCGGCGGGCGTCTGAAGGATGCGTGCGACCGGGCCTCGGTCACTGATGAGCGCACTGATCAGCGCGCCGAACGTCAGTGGTGCGGTCAAAGCGGCCCCGGGAACGGCATCTGCAGCCATGAGCAGGAACAGCGCTGCTGAACACGCAGTCACTTGAAAGACGGCGTGGCTCGTCAACGTGACGAGATAATCCCGGAATTCGTAGATGAGCGTGCCAACAAAGAAGCCTGCGATACACCGCAGCCAGCCGAACTGGTGAACCAACTTACTGAGGCAACCGCCCTGAAGAAGGCAGGCGCGGTCGATCTCGATCCAGGCAGCCAGTGCGCACGCTGTCAAGGCCAACGCTGCGAACACCCCCATGCGGACAGCGCGGCGCAGCAGGACGTAACCCACACCGAACAGCAGGTACACATACATCTCGTCGCTGGTGCTCCAGCTCACGGCATTGCCGATGCCCGACTGGAAGACGTTCAGGCCCTGCGACATGGTGGCAAGCGCGAGCGTCTCACCGAACTGCGGCAGATGGCGAGCGACGATGAGGGCCAACACAGTGGTTGCCAGATGCGTTGGCCAGAGACGGCCGATGCGCCTGAGCATGAATATGCGCAGGGATGCCACGTTCGACAACTGCGGGCCACATGCGCTGCTGATGACGAAGCCGCTGAGCACAAAGAAGAGGTCCACCGCAAGATAGGCGTTGGCAGAGAGCGGGTGCGGCCATGCGCAAAACATGTGATGCACCACGATGAACAAGGCCGCGATGCCACGCAGACCTTCAAAGCTCTTGATCACGCTGTTGTTCCCTGTGCCGGTTCGGGGGCGTTTGCGCCCATCGCGGCAACGGGTGGTGTTGCAGTATCGAAGGCCTTCAGCGGCGAGACCGCGCGTTGGGAAGCACGCGCGCGCTGCACGACAACGGCGAGCAACGCGACCAGCACGATCGGCGCCCATTGCCCTGTGCGGTGCGAGAGCACGGCGAACAAGCCCTGTGCAGGTACAAGCCAGGCGGCAAGGATCACCGCTCGCTCAAGTCGGTTGCTGCCGTGGCGCACAAAGTCGATGGTGAGCCAAGCCATCGGCAAGGCCAGCCACGCCAGGTCGTAGTAGATGAGGTAGGGCTGCACCATCAATGTCGCAATGGGCAGTGAGGCGGCGCGCAACTCGAAGCGGCAGGCACTGCACCACAACCGCATGCAGGCGGCAATCACCACTGTCGCCACGCACGCGTGTATCGCATACGACACCGTGGTCGAATACCCGGCGGATCGCAGCATGCCGAACACCGTCGGTGCGCCATACAGGATCACCCCGCCGTTCTCGACAATGGCGTGGCGGAACATGGCCATGCTCTTCGCGGCGGCAACGAACGTGTCCGCCCCGAATGCGAGCCAGCTGATTGCCAAAGTCAGCACGGAAAAGACCGCTGCTGATGTGAGTGCCCGCCACTGGCGCCCGCACAGCAGATAGAGCGGGAACAGCACACCCAACTGCGGTTTGATGCAAAGCACGGCGATGCACGCGCCTGCCGCCACCGGAGATCGGCGTAGCAGGACCAGCGCAGCGCCAGCTGCTGCTGCCGTGAAGAGCGAGTTCTGCCCGGTCAGCAGCGTGACCCAGACGCCCGGAAATGCGAGGGCCGGGATGACCCAGGGCAGTTGCTGCGATGCCAGTGTCGATCGGAGCGTACCCAGATACAGCGCGACACCGCAGCCCGAGAAAACGGCCGTTGCCGTACCGAACGACAGCATCCCGATCGGGTAGATCAGCAGCAGGAACGTTGGCGGATAGGAGAACGGTCCGAAGATGTCTGGCGGCAGGATGGCGGCCTCTGCCGCGCGGAGTAACGCCCAGTCATAGGCAGCCGCAGCACCGTGGGTCATGGCCAGGCCAGAGGCGCTCCAGAAGACGCCCAGATCCCATCCTGGCGATGGAATGGTGGTGTTCTTCAGAACATGGTGTCCCCACCACCATATCCCCAGCACAAAGTATTCAAGAAAGAGCAGGGCCCCGCCATACACAGTAAGGCGGCGGGCGCCCGGCCAACCTCCCTCCCTCGTTCTCGGCGCTGTGTCAATGTGCGCCGCTTGTTGTTTGCTCTGCTGGCTGACTGACATGGTCCGCCCCTGTTTATCCCTGCACGCACACCATGCCGAGTTCGCCCTTGCGGATCTGCAGCTTGTGCTCACGCATCATCCGGAACAGCGTGACGCGCGAGATGCCCAGTTCTTCGGCCACGTCGATAAGCCGTTCATGATTGCGTTGCAAGGCTTCCTTGACGGCGCAGCGCTCGGCCGCTTCCCGGGCCTCGGCCAGGGTGGGTGGGCGGGAGGGCTCTACGGGTGGCTGCAAATCGAGATCGGCCGGCTTGATGATGCCGTCTTCGCACATGGCTGCGGCGTGCCGGATCCGGTTGATCAACTCGCGCACATTGCCTGGCCAAGTGTGCGAGCTGAGTGCACGCAGGGCTGTCGGCGAGAACCCCTTGATGTGTTCGGGCGACTGGCTGCGGACGTTATTCAGGATGTGTTCGGCCAGCAGCAGGATGTCCGTGTCGCGCTCACGCAATGCGGGCTGCTTGACGCGCAGTACGCAAAGCCTGTGATAAAGATCGCCACGAAAACGCTCGGCTGCGATGGCAGCTTCCAGGTCGACATGGGTGGCCGAGATGACGCGCACGTCCACGGCAACCGACTCCGTGCTGCCTAGCCGTTCGATGCAGCCGGTTTCCAGAAAGCGCAGCAGGCTGGTCTGGCTTTCCAGCGGCATATCGCCGATTTCGTCGAGGAAGAGGGTGCCGCCATGGGCCATCTCGATGCGGCCGAGCTTGCGCTTGACCGCGCCGGTGAAGGCGCCCCGCTCATAGCCGAACAGTTCGGACATCAGCAGCGTGGGCGGAATGGCGGCGCAATTGACGGCAATGAATGGCTGGCCGGCGCGGCGCGAAGCGCAGTGGACCGCGCGTGCGGCGAGTTCCTTGCCGGTGCCCGACTCACCCGAGATGAGCACTGGCGTATCCCACTTCGAAACCTTTTCAATGCCGCGAAACAAGGTTTGCATGGCAGGGCAGTTGCCGATCATGCCATCGGGGCGCAGCGCGTCGTGCGCGTGCAATGCGGCGGGGCGCAGGCTCGCCATCCCGACGGCGTGGCCGAGCGCGCGCGCCAGTTCCGCGCTGTCGCACGGGATGTTGTAGTAGTCGACAAAGTACAGGCCGAGTAGCTTGCGCATCGGCTCCGACAGCAGGTCGCCATTGGCGACCACGCCAATCCAGCCGATGTTCTGCTGTGACAGCCAGGGCTCCAGGTCTTCCAGTTCCGCGTCGGAGTAGCCGCAGTCCAGATCCAGCAGGCCGCCGAGAACAGGCTCATCGCCCAGATTCAGCGCCTCGAGATCGCGGCGGTTGTTGGCGAAGATCAGCCGCCAGCCCTGCTGAGCCAGGTAGCGGCAACGCGTTGCATCGTGACGTAGCGAGACATAGAGCAACGGACGGTTGATGTACGCGTTCATGTTTTCCCCCAAAACATTTTTTATGGCGCCGCGCTTGCTGTTGCGGCGCCAATGGACTGCTGGACCAGCCATCGGACAAGGGCGGAAGACCGCCTATCCGAAAATGCAGCAAATACAGTCCGGGGGAGGAACCTCTCTGTGCCATGCCGCGGTAGACGTGCAGTGCACGCATGGCAGCTTGG
Organism: Ralstonia sp.; assembly: GCA_039592975.1. Taxonomy (GTDB): domain Bacteria; phylum Pseudomonadota; class Gammaproteobacteria; order Burkholderiales; family Burkholderiaceae; genus Ralstonia. The sequence continues at coordinate 27,502 of JBCNQE010000008.1, forward strand.
CTGTCTCGTTGGCTCGAGACTGGCTTTGGCGTCGGTTCGCACCGACGTACCCCCGGACACTTCTACTTCTACTTTGACTTCATGGACTGCCTGAGGCCGATATGGATGATCGATGGCCCTATCAGGCAGACTCTTTGGTGCTTGGCCATCTGGTGTGGCCGGCGCACGCCGTGTGTTGCTGAACTTCCCATCGGAACGCCGTTGGACTGGCACTCCGTCGTGAATCGGTGTCCTGCGGTCTCGGTGGCGGTGTGCTTGCCGAGCCTTCGGATCGCTGTTTTGCCTTGCGGGCCTGGACGGTAGAGCGACGACCATGCCACGACGACGAAACCCTTGCGCCACAACGACTTGGGTTCGAATCGCGATCTTTGCAGTGGCAGGCGCCGAATGGATGTTTCGAATTGGATACGTGCCCGATAGCCATGGCGGTGGGTGCACATCGTCGAAGGCACGGCTGGTTTGTGCGTCACAAGTCGCGCAAACGGACGCAAGGTGTGACGTGAAAGATCTATTGCGGTGCAAAAACGTGGGGAGAACCTCAGGGCGCTGAGATGGTTGCATCCGTGAAACATGCGGCCCATCCCTTGGGTGCGTGGGTGCCGCAGCGGGCGCCGCTGTATCGCTCAGCGCATAGGTGCGTCACGGAAACGGCGTAGCGTTTTGTCGGCGATGTGGTGGAATGCGCCGGAGGAAATGACGCAGATTCATGAGAGCACGCTCACCGTCACCTCATCCTAAAAGACGAGACCCCTTGTTGCCTGGGCGTGTCGCCTATGCGTTCCCTTGGGCGTGCGAATTCGTATCAACGCTGAAACACGCGCCGGAAAACGGTCGCGGCGCGCCGCTACAGCACCACCGGCCGATCGCTCAACTCATTGGCGCGTGGCGTGCCGTCGGAGGGTGCGTGCGTGGCGAGGATGTCGTTGATCTGCGCCAACGCATCCAGCACCGGCGCGATCGACACACGCTGCGCAAAACCGCGGGTAATGGTGTCGCAGACGGTGCGCCAGGCGTGCGCCTCCACCTTGGCCGCGATGCCGTGGTCGGCGAGGATCTCGACCGCGTGGTCGGCCAGGTTGATGTACAACAGCACGCCCACGTGCTCGTGCGTGTTCCACACCTCCAGCAGGCCGAACAGCGTGCGCGCACGGTGGCGCGGGCTGACGCCGGCCCATGCATCGCGCACGGGCAGCGAACTTTCGATGACGACGCGTACTTCGCCGCGATGGCGTTGTTCGCCGTCGCGCACCGCGGCTTCGAGCTTGCGTAGATCGTCGGGCGGGAACGCGCGCCGTGCGTGCGCCGGCGTGGTCAGCAGGTGGGTGAGGGCGCGGCGTGCGCCACGGTGGTGTCGAATCTGGGAGGCCATGGTCGTCTTTACCGGTTACCAGTTGCCGGAGGCGCCGCCGCCACCGAAATCACCACCACCGCCACCACCGAAGCCGCCGCCACTTCCGCCGCCACCAAAATCTCCGCCGCCGCGTCCCCAGCCGCCACCGAGTCCACCCCCGAGCCCGCCGATGGTGCCGGGGCCCCAGCCACGGTTACCCATCATCACGCGCGAGCCCGGCCGGCCGGGCAGGCTGCCCGTCACCCGGCCGCCGGAGCGCATCGCCGCGCTCAGCACGAAGAACACGATGATGGCCAGCGGAAACAGCACCGGCAGCCAATCGCCGATGCTGCCGGATTGCTGCCGCTTGGCACGTTCCGCCGATGGCAGGCTCTCTTGCGCAATGACGGTCTGGATAGCCGAAATGCCCGCCGACAGCCCGCCATAGAAATCGCCTTGGCGGAAGTGCGGCGCCATTACGTCCTGCAGGATGCGTTTGGATTGCGCGTCCGTCAGCGAGCCCTCCAGCCCGCGCCCGACCTCGATCCGCATCTTGCGCAGTGAAGCCGGGTTGTCCTTGGCGATGAGGATGATGGCACCATCGTCCACGCCCTTGCGGCCGGCCTTCCACGCCTCGGCCACGCGGATGCCGTACGACTCGATCGGGTCCGGCGCGGTGGTCGGCACCATCAGCACGAAGATCTGACTGCCGTGCTGCTGTTCGTAGTCGGCCAGCACCTGTTCGAGCGCGTTGCGCTGTTGGGCGCTCAACGTGCCGGTCAGGTCGGTCACGCGCGCGGCCAATGGCGGTACAGCCACCATGTCACTCTGCGCATGCGCCGGCAGCGCGGCGGCCAGCCACAGTGCGGCTGTCAGCAGGAAGGTGAAGAAAGCGCGCGCGCGGATCGGCATGGTGGTCAGCTCGTCAGAACTTCACCGCCGGGGCGGTGGAGATGCCCTTCTCGTTCTCGACCGTGAAGTTCGGCTTGACCTGATAGCCCATCACCTTGGCCGTCAGGTTGGTCGGGAAGCTGCGGGCCAGCACGTTGTAGTCCTGCACCGACTTGATGTAACGCTGGCGCGCCACGGTGATGCGGTTCTCGGTGCCTTCCAGCTGCGATTGCAGATCGCGGAACGATTGGTCAGCCTTGAGCTGCGGATAGTTTTCCGACACCGCCATCAAACGCGACAGCGCGCTCGACAGCTCACCCTGCAGTTGCTGGAATTTCTGGAACGCTGCCGGATCGTTCAGCACCTCCGGGGTGATCTGGAAGCTCGTGGCTGCGGCGCGGGCCTTGGTCACGGCTTCGAGCGTGTCCTTCTCGTGCGAGGCATAGCCCTTGACCGTGTTGACGAGGTTCGGGATCAGGTCCGCACGGCGCTGGTACTGGTTGACGACCTCGGACCACGCAGCCTTGGTGGCTTCATCCTTGGCCTGGAAATCGTTATAGCCGCAGGCCGACAGGAACGGCGCCGCCAGCACGGCCAGCGAGAGCGCGATCCAGCGCAGCACCGAAAAACGCGTCGAGCGGAAAGTCAGGGCAGGGGTCATGTAGTCCTCTTGGTCTGAAAAGAATGTGGCATGAGACAGACATTGTCTCCTGGCGTTCCTGCGCACTCTAGCTTATGTGCTTGACGCTCCAGTCACACATCAGTACGGTATGGGGACTTTTTTGACAATTTCCATGCGCGCGATTTCCTTCATTTCGTCGATCTGCATTGCACCGGCCGCCAGCCTGCCGGTCGCGTCGACGCGCGCGCACGCCAAAAAAGCCTCCAAACAGCCGCTCGTCTGACCGGAGCACTGTTCCGTCAGATGGGCGACGGAACAGCGGCTGACCGACACACTCGACACGGTTGACCTCTCACCCGCATCTCGCGGGTCCTGTATTTCCGATGCGCTTCTGACGGTTCTTGATCGGTCGTTGATTCGTCCAGGAGTTTGTCGTGCTTGAAAATGCATCCACCCAGCTGTCCACCCACGCGCGTCCGTCGTATGCCGGCATCTGGGTGCCCATCGTGACGCCGTTTGCGGATGATGCGGCGCGGTCGGTCGACTACGGTGCGCTGTATACATTAGTAGCCCGATATCGCACGCAAGGCGTAGCCGGGTTCGTGGCCTGCGGCAGCACGGGTGAGGCTGCTGCGCTGACTGACCAGGAACAGGCCGACGTGCTCGACACGGTACGCGCCGCCGCCGACGGGCTGCCCGTGGTGATGGGCGTCTCGGGCAGCGCCCTGGCGCCGGTGCGCGAGCGCATGCTGCGGTTGGCCGAGCATCGGCCCGCCGCGTTTCTGATCCCTCCGCCTTCGTACATCCGCCCGTCGCAGGACGGGATCCTCGAATACTTCACCGCGCTCGCCGACGCCTCGCCCGTGCCGGTGTGGCTGTACGACATTCCATACCGCACCGGCGCGACCATCGACACCGAAACGCTGCTCGCGCTGGCCGCCCACCCCAACATCCACGGCATCAAGGATTGCGGCGGCGATGCGGACAAGACGCAGCGCGTGATTGCCGATGGGCGCCTACAGGTGTTGGCGGGGGAGGATGCGCAGGTGTTCGGCACGCTGTGCGCGGGCGGCGTGGGCGCGATCATCGCAGCGGCGCATGTGCGGACTGAGTTGTTTGTCGAACTGGTGCGGGCGGTGCAAGAACAGCGCTTGAACGATGCGCGGCACCTGCACCATGCGCTGGCGCCGGTCATCCGGTTGTTGTTCGCGCAGACGAACCCGGGGCCGCTCAAGGCATGGCTGGCCGCCCAGGGGCTGGTGAAGAACGTGCTGCGCGCGCCGATGATGCGGGCTCCCGAGGCGCTGGCGGCGCAGTTGCAGGAAGCGGTGACGCTGCTCTGATTGGCCGGTTCCGTTTATAGTGCACCCCTGCGCGAGTAGGGGCGCTTAGATCACACATCGCGCTACAGTCCCGGCCATCTGTGCAAACACAGATTTGCGCAGACGTGCCACACATAGAAGAACAAACAACGCCACAGCTCCGGGGGGATATGCGGCTCATTCGATTATTGATTGTCGCCAGTGCAGGACTGGCAAGCGGTTGCGCGTCCATATCCCCCCGCCAGCCCAACGCCCCGCATGCCGGTTTCGCCGAGCGCCACTTCCAAGCCCGTGGCCATGGATGACTTGCGCTACGTGTTGCCGCCGCGCTGACCATCGCCATCCCGCTTCCTCAAATTACCCAAATCGTTTCCGACGCCACCATGCGCCTATCCCGCCTACCTGTTGTCTTTGGATTGCTCTGCGGCACCGCTGCACCCGCTCTGGCCATCAGCCTGGATCAATTGAACACCAGCGTGTATGCCGTCTACGTCTACGGGCCGCAAGGCGCGATGTTGCGCACGGGCTCTGGCATCGTGACGGGGCCGGGTCAGGTCGTGACCGCGTGCAATGTGCTGGCGGGCGCCCGCTCCATTTCGGTCCATCGCGGCAACGTGACCTACGGCGCCACGCTGGATGCGCCCGACGTGGAGCGCAACCTGTGTTTGCTGAAGGTGGTGGACCTCAATACGCCGGCGGCGCCGTTGTCGCCAGTGGCCGCGCCTGGGTTCGGCCAGAAGGTCGTGGCCACGTCGATCGTCGGCCCGGCGCTAGCGGTGCGTGAGGCCACTGTCGCCGGCTTGCGGGCCGGCGCCAATGGCGCGCTCGACCGTATCGAAGTGTCCGTCGAACCCGATACCGCCAGCGCCGGTGGTGGCCTGTTCGACGAAAACGGGCGCTTGGTTGGCATCCTGATGAACCCCGCGTCGTCCGCGGAAACACGCCAGCAGGCTGTCCCCGCGTCGTGGATTTCTCAGATCAACGCACGCGGTGCCGCCGCCATGGCGAGCTATCGGCAGACGGCCGGCGCGCAGCCGCAAAGCACGATGGCGCCAGCGACGATCCAGGCGGCGGATGTTGTCGCCGGTTCGCCGCGCGTGGGCGAAGTGTGGCGCTATCGGCTCACCGACAACCTGACGCGTACGAGCCAGCAGGTCACGTATCGCGTTGACCGCATTGAAAACGACCGCGTGATCTTCAACCAGGGCGCGCGTATTGAATTCAAGGACGGCCGACTGGATCGCATCAACACGCCGGTCGGCGGTGAATTCGACGTGGGGGCGCCGCCCGGAGGTTGGGTGCCCGCCAATGTGCAGGTGGGGAACCGCTGGAAGGTGGAGTACAGCCGATCCAAGCGATTGAAGGACATCAGCCTGCAAGGCGTGGCCGAGCAGGAAGAGACGATTCGGGTGGCGGCCGGCTCCTATCGGACGATCCGCATTGCCTATCGTGGGTACCTGAACCGGAGCGGCTATATGAACGGCATGGGCACCAGCCCTGTTCAGTACAAGGCGACAGTCTGGTACGCGCCTGAGATTGGACGGGTCGTGCGATTTACTGGCGGCTACGCCTACCGCTCAGACGTGCTCGCCGAAACGTTGGAATTGGCCGAACACCGCATGGAGTAAGGGCGCTGTTCTTGTAGCGCAGGCAGGCGCACTAGCCAGGGCGCCTGCCTTTTATGAATCAAACCGCCTTGAACGCCTTCCGAGCCGCCTCAAACGTGGCATCGAGAATCGCATCATCATGCGTGGCCGACACAAAGCCCGCTTCAAACGCCGACGGTGCCAGATACACGCCTTGATCCAGCATGGCGTGGAAGAACGCGTTGAAGCGTCCTACGTCGCTCTTGGTCACTTCCGCAAAGCTGGTCGGCACGCCTTCACGGAAGTAGATGCCGAACATGCCGCCGACGCTGTCCGCGGCAAACGGCACACCGGCTTCGCGCGCAAGGTCAGCCAAGCCATCGACCAGCTTGCGCGTCTGCGCGGCGAGCTTGTCGTGGAAGCCCTCTGCCGCAATCAGGCGCAACGTGGTCAGCCCAGCCGCCACGGCCAGCGGGTTGCCGGAGAGCGTGCCCGCCTGATACACGTTGCCCAGCGGTGCCAGGAAACCCATGATGTCGCGCCGGCCGCCAAAGGCCGCCGCCGGCATGCCACCGCCGATCACCTTGCCCAGGCACGTCAGATCCGGCGTGATGCCGTACAGCGACTGCGCGCAACCCAGCGCCACCCGGAAGCCCGTCATCACCTCATCAAAGATCAGCACGGCGCCGTGCTCCGTGCACAGCGCGCGCATGGCCTGGTGGAACTCGGTGCTGCCCCGCACCAGGTTCATGTTGCCGGCGACCGGCTCGACGATGACGGCAGCGATCTCCTTGCCGTGGCGCGCAAACGCCTCGCGCAGCGCGGCCACGTCGTTGTACGGCAGCACCATCGTGTGCTTGACCACGTCTTCCGGCACACCGGCCGATGACGGCGCGTTCTGCGTGGTATCGGCAAACGTCAGCAGGCCCGAGCCGGCCTTGACCAGCAGGCTATCCGCATGACCGTGGTAGCAGCCCTCGAATTTCACAATGAGATCGCGCCCGGTAAAACCACGTGCCAGGCGCAGGGCGCTCATCGTCGCCTCGGTGCCCGACGACACCAGCCGCACCTGCTCGATGGACGGCACGAGCTTGCAGATTTCCTCGGCCATGACGACTTCCGCCTCGGTCGGGGCGCCGAACGAGAAGCTGTCGGCCGCCACCTCTTGCACGGCGCGGACAACCTCTGGGTGCGCGTGACCCACGATCATCGGGCCCCACGAGCCCACGTAGTCGATATAACGGGTGCCGTCGGCGTCCCACAGATACGGGCCGGTTGCCTTGGCAATGAAGCGTGGCGTGCCGCCCACCGAGCGGAATGCCCGCACCGGCGAATTCACGCCGCCGGGGATGGTTTTCTGGGCACGTTCAAACAGGGCAGCGCTGCCGGGGGTGGCCAATGAGGAGTTCGACATGGATGCGTTGGAAGCGAGAAGCGCCGCGCGGATACCGCAGCAGCACGGGGTTATAAGCGATTGGGATCGATTGTGCGGTGGTTTGACGCAGAAGCGGGTGGGATGCAGTCAAACAACGTGCTCGCCCGGCACCCTGTTATGGCGCACGCGGGCGTGATTCGGTACCATCTGGCCTGCCATTTTAATAGACGGAACCACCCAGCTTTACCCTATGAGCGATACCAACACCGAACTCAAAACGTGGATGTGCCTGATTTGCGGCTGGATCTACGACGAAGAACAAGGCGCACCGGATGACGGCATCGCCCCCGGCACGAAGTGGGAAGACGTGCCCATCAACTGGACGTGCCCCGAGTGCGGCGCACGCAAGGAAGACTTCGAAATGGTGCAGATCTGAGTCGGATTTGACCTGTCTTTCGTCGGCAAGTGAGCGGTTGCCCTCTCGCCGACAGCCAAATATCAGGAAGTGACGGCTTGATGAAGCTCGTCGCTTCCATGCCACAAGCGCCCGTCGGAGGGCCGTCGCCATGAACGGCATCATTGACGGCGGATGGGTGACTTGTCACACTTCGTCAAATTCTGAGCTTCACACTTCATAAGCGGGCCGGGGGGCGTAGTTTTGAAGTCGTCGTCAGCGATGGCCTTTTCCCATAGGGAGGCACGCTGCGCGGCGATTTGCCGCGATCCATCCGGCCAGAATGTCGTGGCGACCCTTGGTCGCCGTAGTCGCGTATGCCGAGAACAAGATGCAATCCGCGCGGGTGGAACAACTGACCGAATCCCAACCTCTGGCAAGTCCTCTTGCCGGCACCAAAGTGCTGGTGATTGACGACTCCAGCACCATCCGCCGTACCGCGCAGATCTTCCTCACCCAGGCCGGCTGCCAGGTTGTGCTGGCCGAAGATGGCTTCGATGCACTGGCCAAGGTCGGCGATCTGAAGCCGGATCTCGTGTTCTGCGACATCCTGATGCCGAACGTGGACGGCTATCAGACGTGCGCGCTCATCAAGAAAAGCCCAAAATTTCATGCCACACCCGTGATCATGCTGTCTTCGCGCGACGGAATTTTTGACCGCGCGCGGGGCAAGTCGGTCGGGGCGGTGGACCACCTCGCCAAGCCTTTCACCAAGGAGGCGCTGCTGGAGGCGGTCCAGACGCATTTGTCGGCGGCATAAGCTGCCAGGCAATGACGGCATCTCTATCAATCGAAGGACTGTTTTTATGGCAATCAAGAAAGTGTTGGTGGTCGATGATTCCCCGACCGAAGCGCTGCACCTGTCGGAAATCCTCGGCAAGAACGGTTTCAAGGTGACGGTGGCTGCCGATAGCGATCAGGCCATGGCCAAGCTCGAAGCCGAGACCTTCGACCTGATCCTGATGGACGTGGTGATGCCCGGCCAGAACGGCTACCAGGCAACCCGCGCCATCAAGAAGGACGAGCGCTTCCAGAACATCCCCGTGATCATCTGCACGACCAAGGGGCTGGAAACCGACCGCGTGTGGGGCATGCGCCAAGGCGCGTCGGACTACATCGTCAAGCCGGTCAAGGCCGAAGAGCTGCTCGAAAAGATCGGCAAGCTGCCGCAGTAAGCGGCCACTCGGAACCGGAATCGCCCGCAAGGCATCGCACATGACCGAAACGCGCACGAACCTGACCTCCCGCCAGCGCCTGCATGAATACCAGGCGATGCTGGCACGCCGCCTGCAAGAGGCGCGCGCCAAGTCGTCGTCGGAAGGCTTTCTGGGGGTGCAGATCGGCGAGCACCACTGGCTGCTGTCACTGACCGAGACAGGCGAAGTGCTGGACTACCAGCCGCCCGCGCGCGTGCCGTTGACGCAGCCGTGGTATCTCGGCCTTGTGAATGCGCGAGGGACGTTGCTGGGCGTGATCGATCTGGGCCTGTTCTGCGGTGAGGCCGCGACGGCCGGTACTGCTGGCGCCAAGATCGTGGTGCTGTCGAAGGACCCGCAGCGCGCCTGCGCGATTCTGGTGCCGCGTGTGGCGGGCCTGCGCAGCCTGAGTGATCTGCAGCCGGCCGAGGCCACCCCGGACGAGAACCGCCAGTGGCAGGGCCGCGCCTGGCGCGATGCCCAGGGTTTGCTGTGGCGTGAACTGGATGTGCGCCAATTGCTGGCCGATCCGGCTTTCCTGCAGGTGGGCCGTAGCCGCGCATGATGGGGCGGCGCAAGTCGTCAGCAAATCAGCCGTTTAGTTAGTAGTCAGTTGAAGTGCAGACCGGTGCCGCTCGATCGGCCCGGCAACGAACAAGAAAGCGTGCGCGCATTCGCTTCGGGAGCGAAGCGCGCATAGGGGCAAGAGGTGCGGACCACGCCAAGCAAGACAAGGTGTGGACGCGGATGGGAAATCCATGCGGCTGTTCTCGACAAGACGAGACAGTGGCATCGACAAAACAAGAGGGTCCTATGGGGTTCAAGTGGTTCAACGCGGGTCGCCGTGCCAAGAGTGAGGCAGGGGCGCCAGAGGTTGCCGTGGAGGGCGCTTCGGCTGCCGCTTCCATGCAGTTGGATAACCCCGGGGATGACGACAATCCCGCTGGCGCGCCCACGCAGTTGGGCCGCACCCCGGTCGACGCCATCGTCGGCTGGATGGAGCGCGTGCCGTTTGCCGCACAGCAGCGTGTGTTCACCATCGGCTTGGTGGTCGGCCTGCTGGCCCTGCTGATCTCGGTGTACCTGGATAACCGCCAGGCAAACAACGGCTCGGTGCAGATTGAAATTGCCGGTGACACGCTGATGCACTCGCAGCGTCTGGCCAAGGCAGTGCCGGTGGCGCTGCTGGGTAACACCAACGCCTTCGCCCAGCTCAAGGAAAGCCGCGCGCGCCTGCAAGAGAACCTTGAGGCGCTCAAGAACGGCAACTCCGATCGCGGCGTGCGTGCCACGTCTGGCGGCGACGCTGAAGCGCTGCTGCAAAAGTCGATCGACGAGTGGAAGCGCAGCGACAAGAGCGCCCAAGCCGTGCTCGCGCAGGAAAAGACGCTGGTGGCGGTGGGTAAGACGCTGAACGTGTTCAACGCGTCCAACCCCGAACTGCTGGAAGAAGCCGAACAGATCTCGTCGATGAAGCTGCAGACCAACGCGCCGGCCCGTGAAGTGGCCGCCTCGTCGCAGCTGGTGATGTTGACGCAGCGTCTGGGTAAGAACATGAACGAGTTCCTGGCCGGTGAAGGCGTGAACCCGGAAACGGCGTTCCTGCTCGGTAAGGACACCAACACCTTCAATGAAACCCTGAACGGCCTGCTCAACGGCTCGGAAGCGCTGCGCCTGTCGCCGGTGACCGATCCCGAAACGAAGGGCTACCTGGTGGAACTGCAGTCGCGTTTCGACAACGTGCAGAAGACCACGCAGATCATTCTGGAAAACCTGCCGGGCCTGATTGCTGCCAAGCGCGCCCAGCAGCAGATCTTCAACGACAACGAAAAGCTGCGTGCCGACCTGTCGGAGCTGCAATCGACCTACGCAAGCAGTGTGCGTAGCCGTCCGCTGACCCTGGGCGCGGTGGTGCTCTCGGCCATCTTGACCGTGGTCTGCCTGGCCGGCCTGGCTGCCCTGTACCTGCGCGATTCGCGCGTGCGTACGATGGAAGCAGAAGCCCGTCAGCGTGAAGCGGAAGAGCGCCGGATGGTTGAAAAGCGCAACAACGACAACACGCAGGCCGCAATTCTGCGTCTGATGAACGAGCTGCAAGACATCGCAGACGGTGACTTGACCAAGCAGGCCACCGTGTCGGAAGACATTACCGGCGCCATTGCTGACTCGGTGAACTACACCGTGGAAGAACTGCGCGAGCTGGTCGGCCGGGTGCAGCAAACGGCCGAGCAGGTGACGCAGGCATCGTCGGCAGTGCAGGCGACGTCGGAAGGTCTGGTGGCCGCATCCGAAGAACAGTCGCGCCAGATCCGCCAGACCGGTCAGTCGGTGGTGGAGATGGCTGACCGTATTACGCAGGTCTCGCGCGGCGCTGCTGAATCGGCCAACGTGGCACGCGCCTCGCTGGCGGCTGCCGAGCAAGGTCAGCAGGCCGTGCAGAATGCCATCACGGGCATGAACGACATCCGTGACCAGATTCAGGAAACCTCGAAGCGGATCAAGCGCCTGGGCGAATCGTCGCAGGAGATCGGTGAAATTGTGGAGCTGATCTCGGACATTACCGAGCAGACCAACGTGCTGGCACTGAACGCAGCCATCCAGGCCGCATCCGCTGGTGAAGCCGGCCGCGGCTTCTCGGTGGTGGCAGAGGAAGTGCAGCGCCTGGCAGAACGCTCTGCCGAGGCAGCCAAGCAGATCGGTGCGCTGATCCGCACGATTCAGACCGACACGCAAGACGCGGTGCACGCTATGGAGCGCAGCACGGCGGGGGTGGTGGAAGGGGCGAAGCTGTCCGATAACGCCGGTACCGCACTGGTGGAGATCGGCCGCGTGTCGCGCCAGCTTGCCGAACTGATTGAAAGCATTTCGCAGACGACCTCGCACGAAGCGACGCTGGCTTCCGACGTGGCGCAGAACATCGAACAGATTCTGCACATCACGGAACAGACGTCGACGGGTACGCGCCAGACCGCACAGTCGGTGCGCCAGCTCACGCAGCTTGCAGAAGAACTGCGTGATTCGGTGGCACGGTTCCGCATCGCGTAACCTCCATACCGACATCGTCACTGGATTTCGGGCGGGAACGCCGAAGGGGCACCCCAAGGGTCACCGCCATCTGCTTTTTGGAAGCACACATGCATCATCAATCTTCCGCGCAGCCCGCCCCGCCAGATGCCGCCTCGTTTGAGGCGGTGGGTGCCCCCACGGTGCGCCCAAAGTCTGCTGTGCCGGCACGTGATCTTTCCGCGCTGGCCTGGGTGGCGCCCAACATGCGCGCCGCGCTGGACGACGCCGTGCGCGAGTTCGGCGAATACGTGGCCGATATCGTCGCCAACCCGGAAGTCATCGGCGCGCGCGACACCACATCGCTGCGTCTGGCCGGCCAGTATCTGCACCAAGCCGCCGGCGCACTGCTGATCGTCGGCCTGCGCGGTATCGACGTGTACTGCCAGGCCGCCAAGCGGCTGCTCGACGCGGTGGATGCCGGCACCGTGCCGTCGGACATGCAGACGCTGGATGTGTTCTCCCGCGCCGTGCAGGCCATGCAGGAATACGTGGCCGACCTGATGGCCGGCATGGCCGAAGAGCCGCTGCGCCTGTTCCAACCGTATCAAGCCGTGCTCGCCCGCCTGGGTGAAGAGCGCATTCACCCGGCCGACCTGTGGGCCGATGAACTGCGCCACCTGCCGGCGCTGCTGCTGCCATCGCGTGATCTGCCGGGCTTGGCGCGCCTGCGCCGCAAATTCGAACTCGCGCTGCTGACCGCGCTGCGTGCACCGGCCTCCGGTGAGGGCATGCAAGCTGACCCTGCTGCTGCGGCAGCCGCCTATGCGCCGCTGGAACAACTCCTGCACAGCATCCGTGCGCTGGAACGCGAACCGCGCCGCACCGGTGATGACCTGCAGCGCGATCTCTGGCTCGTGCTGGCGCTGACCTTTGGCGCGCTGCGTGCTGGCCTGGTGCCGGTCGATATGACGGCCAAGCGCCTGGCCGCGCGCGTCAACCTGCTGCTGCGCCAGTACTCGCACAACAACATCCACCTGCCGCAGGGTCTGCTGACCGACGCGCTGTATCTGCTGGCGGGCATGGCTTACAGCAACGCGCCTGCCGCACCGGTAGGCGACGACACACTGGGCCCCGACATCGTCGCCTGCGTGCAGGCCTTTGCGATTCCGCCCACGCACGCACCGGCCGGTGCATTGCACACGCGCCAGTACTACGCACTGCTGCCCGCCGATGCCAGCGACATGCTGCAACGCGTGGGCCGCACACTCGAAACGCTGAGCCAGCAGCCTGCCCCCGACGCCGAAGAGATCGACGCCGCACTGCAGACGCTGGCCATGCACGCGCATGCGTTGGGTCAGCCTGCACTGGTGGAGCTGTCGTCCCGCTTGGCGGAAGCGCGTGGCCACGACGTGGCGCCCACGCTGCAATTCCTCGCTCGCATGCTGGCCCGCCCGTGGGCGCTGCATGGCGAATCCGGCGATTTGCGCAGTGCTTGGTTTGCCGCTCGCTGCGCCGAGTTGGCCACCCACGATGGCGACACCGCGCCCGCATGGCTTGCCCTGCTGGCTGACGAAACCGCACAACGCCGCGCGCGCGCCGAGCAGGTACGCACGCTGCAGACGCAATTGGCATCGGCCGAAACGCACCTCGACGCCTTTGAGCGCGAGGGCGAGCAAAGCGGCGGCCTGCAGGAAGCCGCCCGCCTGTTTGGCGAAATGCAAGGCACCTTTGCCGCGCTGGATGCATACGAAGCCGTGCACGCCACGGAAGTCGCGCAATCGACCATTGCTGCGCTGCAAGCTGCTGGTGCTGACGCGGCGGCCGACCGTGAGCGCTACCTCGCCGCCCTCGCCGCCAACGTCAGCGGGCTGCAGGGCCTACTGGATGCGCTGTCTGCCGGCACCGAGCTGACCGGCGGACAGGTCGACGAGATCGTCATTGAAGGCAAGCTGACCCCGACCGAGCGCGAGACCGCTTGGCAGGCCTTCGCCTTTGATGCCGAAGACGGCATGCTGGTCCGCCGCGAAGCCCAAGCCGCTGCGCAAGCTGATGCGCACGCTGCGGATGCCGAGACGGCATCACCGCTGCAGGCTATGCTGGATCGCTTGCTGGCCAAGCAGCCTATCGACCCCACCGACCCGCTGGCGGTGGAACTGCGTACCGCCCTGCAGGAAGCACGCGACGCCGCCGCCATCGACGATGACCCGGCTCGCCGTCGCCGTCTGGAAGAGGCGCTGGCCCAGTTCGACGCCTGGCAGGCGGGTAGTGCAGGCGCGCTGGAGCGTATGCAAGCTGCGCTGGCCGCACCGGCTGCCGCACCGGCCGCTGAATCCAGCACCGCCGCCCCTGCGGCTGCCGCGCGCGATACGCAATCCATTGATGCCGAGCTGCTCGACATCTTCCTGTCCGAAGCCGAAGAAGTGCTGGCCGGCGTGCGTACGGATCTGCACGCCCTGCATGCCGCTGCCGAAGCCGGCACCGGCGGTGTGGCCACTGGCTCCGATCTGGACTTGCTGACGCAACTGCGCCGCGCCTTCCACACGCTCAAGGGCTCGGGCCGCATGGTCGGCCTCACGCGCTATGGCGAGGCTGCCTGGGCTATCGAACAGGTCATGAACGTGTGGCTGGCCGAGAGCCGTGTGCCCACACGCGATCTGGCCGCGTTGCTCACGCGTGCCGAATCGGAGCTGTCGACATGGGCGGCTGCGATCGCCCAATCGCCGCAAGCCGATCACCCGATCGAACCGCTGGTAGCCGCTGCTGAACGCGTCCGCCATGGTGGCCCGTTTGTGTGGCTGGAGATCTCGCACGACGTGCAGGAAGCACATGAGCCTGCCGCTCATGCGGAGCCGGAAGAACCGGCAGCGCCGCAAGCGCTGGCAGTGGAGGCCGCACCGCAGGAGCCCGTTGTCGCTGTCGAATCGCACGAAGCTGTGACACTCGCGGGGGACGACGAACCGCCGCTGCCCGAAGTCGAAGCGCCGATGCCTGAGGCGACGGCACCCGTCATCGAACCGGAAGCCGCCGAGCCCGAGGCTGTGGAGCTGTTCGTGGAGCCGGTGGTCGAGCCTGTCGCCGAGCCCGCCGTGGAAGCGGTGGAGGCTGAGCCCGTTGCTGAGCCTGTCATCGAGCCTGTCGCCGAATTGGCCGAAGATGCCGTCTCTGAGCCTGCTGCCAACGAGGCCGAAGTTGACGCGAGCGTTGAAGCCGACGCCAAGGTAATTCCCTTCCCGTTCGCGCAAACTGGCGAGCAGGAAGAGGTGCCGCACGACGATGGCGTGAAGGTCATCGGCCCGGTGCGCGTGAGCGTGGCGCTGTACAACGTCTACCTGCAGGAAGCGGATGATCTGATCCGCCGCCTGGGCGTGGATTTCTCGGAGTGGCGCCACGAAGGCCGCACGCCGCCGAGCGAGCTGGCGCTGCGCGCTGCGCATACGCTGCAAGGCAGCTCCGCCGTGGTCGAGCTGGAGCCTGTGCGCCAGTTGGCCGACGCGCTGGAGCAGGTGCTGCTGAACCTGAACAGCCGTCCCGTGGCGATGCATCCGGGCGACTTCCGCTTGCTCGACCAAGCCGTCGAGCGCATGCGCGGCATGCTGCATCAATTTGCCGCCAGCGTTTGGCCTGAAACCGACGAGCCGCTGCGCCGCAGCCTCGAAGAGTTGTGCGAGCGCGTGCTGGTGCGTCCGCGCCTGCCGCTGGAGCCGGCGCCGCAAGCCTTTGTCGAAGCCGATCAAGCCGAGAACGAAACCGCTGGCCTGGCAGACGAACCTGCCTTCGCACCCGCTCAAGACCTCGTGCAACTGACGCCGGTGTACGAGCCGCCCGTGGTGGAACCGGCGGTTGCCGAACTCGTGCGCCAGGCGCCTGCCGACGCGCTGGACCCGGCACTGCTGGAAATCTTCTTGGAGGAAGCCCACGCGGCGCTCCCCGAACTGGGCCAGCACTTGCGCGCGTGGGAAGCCGCGCCGCAAGACCGTAGCGCCTCTGGCCTGCTGCTGCGTAACCTGCACACCGTCAAGGGCAGTGCGCGCATGGCCGGTGCGATGACGCTGGGTCAGGTCGCGCACGAAATGGAAAGCGCGATTGAAGGCGGCCTGCGCCAGAACCGCGTGGACGACGCGCTGTTCCGCAAGCTCTACGTCTGGTTCGACCGCATTCAGGCGCACGTTGATGCGCTGGGTTCGGGCAAGGTGCTGCCGCTGGATGCCGGCTTGGCCGACGCCACCGATGCACCGCAGGCACCGTCGGGTACGCAAGCCTCGTCCGGTGCGTCGATGCTGCCCGCCGTGGCCACCACGACGAGCGTCGATCTGACCGGCGCACGCAGCCCCGAAGCCGAGGCCCTGGAAGTGGCCGAACGCCAGCGCGCGATGGTGCGTGTGCAGGCACGTGCGCTCGATTCGCTCATCAACGATGCGGGTGAAGTCGGTGCCGCGCGTGCGCGCCTGGAATCGGAAGTCGATGCGCTCAAGACGTATCTGTCCGAACTGAACGACAACGTGGCGCGTCTGCGCTCGCAGGTGCGCGAGATCGAAATCCAGGCCGAAACGCAGATGGAATCGCGCATTGCCGATGCGGCCGCGCACTCCGAAGCCTTCGACCCGCTGGAGTTCGACCGCTTCACGCGCTTGCAGGAACTCACGCGGATGATGGCCGAGTCCGTCAACGACGTGGCGACGGTGCAGCAGAACTTGTTCCGCGGTTTCGATCAGGCCTCGCTGGACTTGGAAACGCAGGCACGCCTCACGCGCGGTCTGCAGCGCAGCCTCATGCGCGCACGCATGGTGCAGTTCGATACCGTGGCAGACCGTCTGTACCGTGTGGCCCGTCAGGCCGCATCGGAAACGGGCAAGGAAGTCCGCCTGTTCATCAAGGGCGGTACGGTGGAACTGGACCGCAGTGTGCTGGACCGCATGGGTGGCCCGCTCGAGCACATGATCCGCAACGCTGTCGCGCACGGCATTGAAACCGCCGATGAGCGCCGCGCCAAGGGCAAGGCCCCCGCTGGCGAGCTGACGCTCGAAGTGCAGCAGGAAGGCAACGAGGTGGTGCTGAACTTCGTCGATGACGGTGGTGGCCTGAACCTCGACCGCATTCGTGCTCGCGCACTGGAGCGCCAACTGCTGGCCCCCGACGAAGAGGCCAGCGATGCGCGCCTTACCGAGATGATCTTTACGCCGGGCTTCTCGACTGCCGATCAGGTGTCGGAGCTAGCCGGCCGTGGCGTGGGCATGGATGTGGTGCGTGCGGAAACGGTGGCGCTCGGCGGCCGGATCTCGCTGCAAACCACGCCGGATGTCGGCACGCGCTTCACGATTCACCTGCCGCTTACGACTGCAATTACGCAAGTGCTGCTGGTGCGCGTGGGGGAGCGTGTCTACGCGATCCCGTCGGGCATGATCGACCACGTGCAGCAACTGCGTCCGCAGGCGCTGGCTGAGGCGTACAACGCCGCGGCGCTGCAACTGCCGACCGGTCCGGTGCCGTTCCATTACTTCGGCGCGCTGCTTGAAGAAGCACAGCCCGTGATGGGTGCGCGCAAGTACTCGCCAGCCGTGGTGGTGCGCAGCGGTGCCGACCGCGCAGCGGTGCACGTTGACGAAGTGATCGGCAACCGCGAAGTGGTGGTGAAGCACATCGGTCCGCACCTCGCACGTCTGGAAGGTATTGCCGGTGCGACCACGCTGGGTGACGGCGAGATCGTGCTGATCTACAACCCGGTGGTGCTCACGCAGCGTTTCGAGCGCGAAGCGGCTGCGCTGGGTTTGCCGCAGGGCGAGCAGGAAACCACGGGCGCCGTGGCGGAGCTCTCGCGCAGCGGCAGCACCGATGCTGTGCCGGGCCTGGCGACGCAGCCGATCGTCATGGTGGTCGACGATTCGCTCACGGTCCGCAAGGTCACGCAGCGTCTGCTCACGCGTTCGGGCTACCAGGCCGTGCTCGCGCGCGATGGTGTGGATGCACTGCGTCAGCTGCAGGAAATCACGCCGGACGCGATGCTCGTCGACATCGAAATGCCGCACATGGACGGCTTCGACCTGACGCGCAACGTGCGTGCGGACGAACGCATCGGCGCCACGCCGATCATCATGATCACCTCGCGTACGGCAGATAAACACCGCCGCTACGCTGCGGAGATCGGCGTGAACGTCTACCTCGGCAAGCCGTACAACGAAGAGGAGCTGCTACAGCATCTGCGCACGCTCATCGGCGCGCGTGCGCCGGCGGCCAACGCAGGCTAACGCAACCTGAAGCAGGAATGATGACGGGCCGGTGTATCTACCGGCCCGTTGTCTTTGGTGCGCTATTCGGCCTCGCTTTTGCCCAGTGCGGCGGCTTCCGCGCCTGATGTGCGATTGGCCTTCGTGATGGCGTAGCGGTCCAGCGTAGCGGCCCGCGCGTCGGCGTGGTCGACGATCGGATGGGGGTATGTTCCGCCGAGGACCACGCCGGCTTCCTTCAACACACTGGCCGGTGCTCTCCACGGTGCGTGGAGGTATTTGTCGGGCAGCCCTGCCAGTTGCGGCAGGTACTTGCGGATGAAGCGGCCGTGCGGGTCGAACTTCTCCGACTGCGTGACCGGGTTGAAGATGCGGAACCACGGTTGCGCGTCGCAGCCGCTCGACGCTGCCCATTGCCAGCCGCCGTTGTTGGCTGCGAAATCAAAATCGTTGAGCACGTCGGCAAAGTACTGCTCCCCGCGTCGCCAGTCGACGCCTAGGTCTTTGATGAGGAAGCTGGCGGCCACCATGCGCAGGCGGTTATGCATGTAGCCGCTCTGGTGGATTTGCAGCATGGCGGCATCCACCAGCGGATAGCCGGTCTGCGCGGCCTTCCATGCCTCGAAGCGCGTGTCGCCGGTTTCGCCGTCCACCCAGCGGATGCGATCGAATTCCGGGTGAAACGATGCACCGTCAGCCAGGTCCGGGCGGTGGTGCAGGATCATGAAATAGAAGTCTCGCCAGATCAGTTCCGATAACCAAGTTGCCGCCCCCTGGCTGCCGCGTAGCATGGCCGCGTGGGCGCGTGCGGCCAAGGTGCGGATCGACACGGTGCCGAAGCGCAGATGCGTTGACAGGTAGCTGGGGCCGCGCACGGCGGGGTAGTCGCGCCGCACATGGTAGTCGTCCATCCGCGCTTCAAAATCATCGAGTAGCGCTTCGGCGCCCGCCATGCCGGTCGGCAGGGCGATCTCCGGTAGGTTGGAGGGCGCGAAGCCCATCGCTTCCAGCGAGGGTGTCGCGTGCGTTAGCGCTTGCGGCGGCTTGGCCAGCGCGCCGAAGTAGGGCTCCGTCGGATATGCGCGCAGGTCGAACGGCGTGAGCGCGGCCAGCCACGCGTTCTTGTAGGGGGTGAAGACGCCGTACGGTTTGCCCTGGCCGTTCAGGATTTCGTCGCGCTCGAAGATCACTTGGTCCTTGAAGTCAAACCAGGCGCAAGGCTGCTGCGCGAGTGTTTTGCGCACCGATTCGTCACGGGCCTGCGCGACCGGTTCTTCGTCGTGGTTGGCGAAGACCGCGTCGATATGAAGCTGGCGTGCAAGCTCCGGGATCGCATGGCGCGGGTGATCGTGCAGGACGATCAAGTCGCCGCCGGCTTCGCGCAGCGCACTACGCAATTCCTCGACGCACGCGCGGATGAACTCAATCCGGCGGTCCGCCTTGAGCCCGCGCGCGAGCAGCGCGTCGAGGATGTCGCGGTCGAAGACGAACACGCAATAGACCTCGCGGCAGTGGCGCAGGGCATAATGCAGCGCCGCATGGTCAAAGTGCCGCAAATCACGCCGGAACCACACCAGCCCGCGCTGGAAATGCGCGCCAATCGCATAGGGTGTGCGGCTTTGGGTAGTGGTGGGCATCCGTGGTTCGGCTGGGTCAGAAACCGGCTGAGCGTATCGCAAAACACGCCGCTGTATTGTCTTCTTCACGTTGTTGTCATGGCTGATTCTTCTGCTCGTCTTCCGCTGTATCGCATCCTGCAATCGCAAGGGTTTGGCACGCGCCGTTATTGCAAGGACCTGGTGCTCGCCGGGCTGGTGTTCATTGACGGCGTTGAGATGGAAGACCCGGACGCGCTGGTCGATACCGTCGACCTGGTGCTGGATGTTGACGGCGAACGCTGGACGTATCACGCACGCGCCTACCTGATGCTCAACAAGCCGACCGGGGTGGAATGCTCGCAAAAGCCGAAGCACCATCCCAGCGTGTACACGCTGTTGCCGGTGCCGCTGCGGGAACGCGGCGTGCAGTGCGTCGGGCGGCTCGACCAGGACACCACCGGCCTGCTGCTGCTCACCGACGACGGCCAGTTCGTCCACACGCTCACTAGCCCGCGCCACCAGGTGCCCAAGGTGTACGAAATCACCACCGCTGAATCGGTGACCGACGCCCAAGTCGCGCAACTCTGTGCCGGTGTACTGTTGGCCGACGAGAATGAAAACGTGGCCGCCGCCTGGGCCGAGCGCGTCGATACGCACCATTTGCGCATGGCGCTCACGCAGGGCAAATATCACCAAGTGAAACGCATGGTGGCTGCGGTGGGCAACCACGTAGCAGGGTTGCACCGCAGCACGATCGGCGGGCTCTCGCTGGGCGATCTCGCGCCGGGCGAATGGCGCTGGCTCGAGGCCGCCGACTTGGAGGCGCTGAACGCCACGCCGCCGCGCGCATCCGGCGCGGGTGCATGAGTCAGCACAAAAAATCTTGCCCTCGAAGCCGTTTCCTCCAAATGAAAGGGGGCGATGGGCGAGGGCTTTTGGTAAACTAGTTGTATGGCCTCGCCGGACGCACCTATCAATCTCACGAATCAGTTCCTGATCGCTATGCCCGGCATGGCGGACTCCACGTTTTCGGGCACGGTCGTGTACATGTGCGAGCACAACGAGCGCGGCGCGCTCGGGCTCGTGATCAACCGCCCCATCGATATCGACTTGGCGACGCTGTTCGACAAGATCGATCTCAAGCTCGAAATCCACCCCCTCGCAGAACAGTCCGTGTACTACGGCGGCCCGGTGCAGACCGAGCGCGGCTTCGTGCTGCACGACGCGACCGGCGCGTATTCGTCGTCGCTGGCGGTGCCGGGCGGGCTGGAAATGACCACCTCCAAGGATGTGCTTGAGGCCGTCGCCCAGGGCGGCGGGCCGCACCGCTTCATCCTCACCCTCGGGTACGCTGGCTGGAGCGCCGGCCAACTGGAAGACGAGATCAGCCGCAACGGCTGGCTGACCGTCCAGGCCGACCCCGAAATCATCTTCAACGTGCCTGCCGAAGCGCGGTTTGCCGCTGCGCTGAACTTGCTCGGCATCAACCCCGCCATGCTGTCGGGCGAGGCAGGGCATGCCTGAGCCGGCCTCTTTGAAGGTCGCGGCCCACGCCCCCATGCCCGCAGAAGGCACCTTGCTGGCATTCGATTACGGCGAAAAACGCATCGGCGTGGCGCTGGGCAATACGATTTCGCGCTCGGCGCGGGCGCTGGAAACCATTCCCAACCGTTCGGTCGATTTTCGTTTCGAGCAGATCACGCGCTTGATCAAGGAATGGCAGCCAGTCGGCTTCGTGGTCGGCATGCCTGTACACCCCGAAGGCGACGAGCAGCCGATGATCAAGCTCGCCAAGCGCTTCGGCAATCAATTGCATGGCCGCTACGGCCTGCCGGTCACCTGGGTGGACGAACGCTACTCGTCGATCGCCGCACAGGATGCCGGCGCCTCCGACGATGTGCTCGACGCTGAGGCCGCGCGCATCATCCTCCAACAGTTCTTCGACGAATCATGACATCGCAACAGATCGATGCCGAGGCCCTCTACCAGAGCCTCGTTGCACAGCTGCGCACGCGCATGGCCGACGGCCATGCCTGGTCAGTCGCTGGAATCGTCAGCGGCGGGGCCTGGATCGCCAAACGCCTGGCGCATGACCTCGGGCTGCCGGAATACGGCGTCGTCAACGTCGCCATGCACCGCGACGACTACGCCAAGAAGGGTCTGCACGCCCAGGCCCAGCCGACCACGCTGCCGTTCGACGTGAACGAGCGCCGCATCCTGCTGGTGGACGACGTGCTGGCCAGCGGCCGCACCATTCGCGCTGCCATCAATGAGCTGTTCGACTATGGCCGCCCGGCTGCTGTGGAATTGGCCGTACTGGTCGACCGCGGTGAGCGCCAGTTGCCTGTCGCCCCGGATTACATCGGTGAACGCATCACGCTGTCGGCCGATGAGTCGCTCGTGCTGAGCGAGTCTGGCGAGGGTGCCTCCGCACGCTTCGTTTTCACGCGCGAGCCCAAGGGTGCCTGAGCGCCTGCGCTGCATCATTTCTGTTTTGACCTGACCCCGTCGTCGCTTTTTCGTCGCTTTCGTCTTCTCCATGCCCAAGACTTTCGCCAACCCGCAGCTCACGAAAAACGGCGAGCTCAAGCACCTGCTGTCGATCGAGGGGCTGTCGCGCGACATCCTCACGCACGTGCTGGACACCGCGCAGCAGTTCGTTTCCGTATCGGATTCCGACCGCGAGGTGAAGAAGGTGCCGCTGCTGCGCGGCAAGAGCGTGTTCAACCTGTTCTTTGAGAACTCCACGCGCACGCGCACCACGTTCGAGATCGCGGCCAAGCGGCTGTCGGCGGACGTGATCAACCTGAACATCAACGCCTCGTCCACCAGCAAGGGTGAATCGCTGCTCGACACGATCAACAACCTGTCGGCCATGCAGGCGGACATGTTCGTCGTGCGGCATGCAAGTTCGGGCGCGCCGTACCTGATCGCTGAACACGTCGCACCGCATGTGCACGTGATCAACGCCGGTGATGGCCGGCATGCGCACCCCACGCAGGGGCTGCTCGACATGTTCACCATCCGCCACTACAAGAAGGATTTCTCCAACCTGACGGTGGCGATCGTCGGCGACATCTTGCACTCGCGTGTAGCGCGTTCCGACATTCATGCGCTGACGACGCTCGGTTGCGCCGAGGTGCGCGCCATCGGCCCGCGCACGCTGCTGCCGGGCGGGCTGGAACACATGGGCGTGCGCGTCTTCCACAACATGGAAGAGGGCCTGAAGGGCGTGGACGTGGTCATCATGCTGCGCCTGCAGAACGAGCGCATGAGCGGTGCGCTGCTGCCCTCCGCGCAGGAATACTTCAAGGCCTATGGCCTGACGCAAGAGCGCCTGGCACTGGCCAAGCCCGACGCCATCGTCATGCACCCGGGCCCGATGAACCGCGGGGTGGAGATCGACTCCGCCGTGGCCGATGGCGTGCAATCGGTGATCCTGAATCAGGTGACGTTCGGCATCGCGGTCCGCATGGCCGTGATGGGCATCGTGGCTGGCAACAACGACTAAGAAGACCGATGAAACTGCATATCAAAGGCGGCCGCCTGATCGACCCGGCCAACGGTATCGACGCGCAACAGGACCTGTACATCGCTGCGAGCAAGGTCGTGGGCGTCGGCCATGCACCGGCGGATTTCCACGCCAACAAGACCATCGACGCAACCGGCCTGATTGTTTGCCCGGGCCTGATTGACCTGTCTGCTCGCCTGCGTGAGCCCGGCTTCGAATACAAGGCCACGCTGGAATCGGAAATGGCTGCGGCGATGGCCGGTGGCGTGACTTCACTGGTGTGCCCGCCGGACACCGACCCCGTGCTGGACGAACCCGGCCTGGTCGAGATGCTCAAGTTCCGCGCGCGCAATCTGAATCAGGCGCACGTGTATCCGTTGGGCGCCTTGACGGTGGGCCTCAAGGGCGCCGTGCTGACCGAGATGGCCGAGCTGACCGAATCGGGCTGCGTGGGCTTCTCACAAGCCGACTCGCCGATCATCGATACGCAGGTGCTGATGCGCGCGATGCAATACGCGCAGACCTTCGGCTTTACCGTCTGGCTGCGTCCGGAAGATCCGTATCTGGGCAAGGGCGGTGTGGCCGCAAGCGGCCCGCTGGCCTCGCGCCTGGGCCTCTCGGGTGTGCCGGTGATGGCCGAAACGGTGCGCCTGCACACCATCTTTGAACTGATTCGCAGCACGGGTGCGCGCGTGCATCTGTGCCGTCTGTCGTCTGCCGCCGGTATCGACCTCGTGCGCCGCGCCAAGGCGGAAGGCTTGCCGGTCACGTGCGACGTGAACGTGCACCATATCTCGCTGACCGACGTGGACATCGGCTACTTCAATTCGCAGATGCGCTTCGTGCCGCCGCTGCGCTCGGGCCGCGACCGCGATGGCATCGTGCGCGGGCTCGCCGACGGCACCATCGACGCAATCTGCTCCGACCACACTCCCGTGGACGACGACGAGAAGCTGCTGCCGTTTGCCGAAGCCACGCCTGGCGCGACCGGCCTCGAAACCCTGCTGCCGCTGACGTTGCGCTGGGCCGCAGAGCACAAGGTCGAGCTGCCGAAGGCGCTGGCGCGCATCACCAGTGAGCCGGCACGTGTGCTGGGCCTGCATGCGGGCTCGCTGGAAGTGGGCGCGATGGCTGATGTGTGCGTGTTTGATCCGGAAGCCATCTGGAAGCTGGAGCCGCGCACGCTGCGTAGCCAGGGCAAGAACTCGCCGTATCTGGGCTTCGAGCTGGCCGGCCGCGTGCGCGCCACGCTGGTTGCCGGCCACCTTGCCTATGACGGGCATTGACGAGCGCGTGGCCAGCGCGCCCACCGAGATCAGCACGCCGCAGCGCAAGCATCTATTGCGCAAAGCCCGGCTCGTCGTGCATCTGGTCGAGGGCCTGATTACGTGCGCGCTGCTGTTCTGGTGGGTCAAGCCGCACGCCAAGCAGGCGCTGATTCAACGGTGGTCGCGCAAGCTGCTGGCACTGCTCCGCGTCTCGCTGGTTGTGCATGGCGAGCCGGTTGAGGGCAAGGATCTGGCAGGTTCGATGCTGGTGTCCAACCACGTGTCATGGATCGACGTCTACGCCATCAACAGCTGGTACCCGCCGCGTTTCGTCGCCAAATCGGAGATTCGCAGCTGGCCGGTGATTGGCTGGCTGTGTGCACAGACCGGTGTGCTGTTTGTCGAGCGCGCCCGCAAGCGCGATGCGCACCGCATCATGCACGCCATCGCCGATGCGATGCGCGCAGGGGATGCCATCTGCGTGTTTCCCGAAGGGACGACGTCGGACGGGCTGCAACTGCTGCCGTTTCACGCCAACCTGTTCCAGGCGCCGGTGAGCGCTGGGGCGCCGATCCGCCCGTTGGCGCTGCGCTACCGCGTTGCCGCGACCGGTGAGTTGACGACCATTCCGGCGTATATCGGCGATCTGTCGATGATGGATACGATCAACGCCATCCTGAACGGACCGCCGTTGGTGGTGGAAGTGTTCGTCGGCCCCGCCGTGGCCCCGGAAATGGACCGCCGCGCGCTGGCCGCGCACAGCCAGGAAGCCGTTGCGGCCCTGATCGCCCGGGCGGGCTAGATCAAGCGGTTACGTCTTCTTGTGCGCGAGCGGGTCCTGCGCCTGCTCGCACGCTACCTGGATTACCTCACGGCCGGCCGGCGCCAGCGACAGCTTCGCCGCCGTCAGCTTGCCGCCCCACACGCAGCCCGTATCCAGGCCCATCACGTCGTCGCGCATCACCAGCCCGCGCGTCGACCAATGGCCGAAGACGATCGGAGTGCCGCGTGTGCGCCGGCCCGGTACGTCGAACCAAGGCATGTGACCATCCGGAGCGCCATCGGCATCCGTCGTCTCGAACTCCATCGTGCCGTCAGGTTTGCAGAACCGCAGGCGCGTCAGGGCGTTGATGGTCAGGCGCAGGCGATCCATGCCGACGAGATCGTTGCTCCATTTGTCTGGGTGATTGCCAAACGCATCGGCCAGGAAGGTTTTCCAATGCGGGCTGCGCAGTTCACGCTCCACCGCGCTGGCGAGTTCCAATACGTCCCCAGTCGTCCATTGAGGCAGCACGCCGGCGTGCACCATCAGGAAGCTGTTTTCGAAGATGGCCAACGGCTGGTGGCGCAGCCATGTGATGAGTTGGTCGCTATCGGGGGCGGAGAGGATGTCGGCAATGGTGTCCCGCTTGCCCGGTTTGCGCACGCCCGCAGCCACCGCCAGCAGGTGGATGTCGTGGTTGCCGAGTACCGTGCGTCCGCGGCCAGATTCGCACAAGGCGATCACCTGGCGGAGTGTGGCGAGGGACTCTGGACCTCGGTTGATGAGGTCGCCGACGAAGCGCAGGGGGGCATCGGCAGGGAGGGCGGCCAACAATGTTTGGAGGGGAGAGCAGCAGCCTTGGAGGTCGCCGATGGCGTAGGGAAGGGGTGAGGCGCTTGTCATGTGAATTGCAAGTCGCGCGTTGTCAATAACGAGACGCCTAGGTCTCAAGTGTTACAACGCGCTACAAAAAGATCGGGCCGTTTGGGAGGGCTAACCCTAGGGTCGGATAGAATACGCCACTTCCTATTGCATTCAACAAAGTCCGCCGCCCTTAAGCCGGGCCTGGCGCGGACCCAGCCGCGTATAGAGACACGCGACAAGGAGCACAGAGGTTGTCCAATATTCTCGTCACAGGCGGTGCCGGCTTCATCGGCGGCAATTTTGTTCTGAACTGGCTGGCAAACCCGAGCGCTGACGGCATCGTCAACGTCGATAAGCTGACCTATGCGGGCAATCGCAAGACGCTGGCCGCTGTAGAAAGCGACTCGCGCCACGTGTTTTCGCAGACGGACATCTGTGACCGTGCTGAGCTCGATCGCTTGTTCGAGCAGTACAAGCCGCGCGCGGTGGTTCACTTCGCAGCCGAAAGCCACGTGGATCGCTCCATCCATGGCCCGGGCGAGTTCATCCAGACCAATATCGTTGGCACGTTCACATTGCTTGAAGCGACGCGTGCCTATTGGGGCGGGCTCGATGCCGAGGCCAAGGCGGCGTTCCGCTTCCTGCATGTTTCCACCGACGAAGTGTTTGGCTCGCTCAACGCCACTGACCCGCAATTCTCGGAAACCACGCCATACGCCCCCAACAGCCCGTACTCGGCCTCCAAGGCAGCCTCGGACCATTTGGTGCGCGCATACCACCACACGTATGGCCTGCCGGTGCTGACCACGAATTGTTCCAACAACTACGGTCCGTACCATTTCCCCGAAAAACTGATTCCGCTGATCATTACCAATGCACTCAGCGGCAAGCCGCTGCCGGTGTACGGGGATGGTCTGAACGTGCGTGACTGGCTCTACGTGGGCGACCACTGCGCGGCGATCCGCGAGGTGCTCGCGCGCGGCCGTCTGGGCGAGACCTACAACGTGGGTGGTTGGAACGAGAAGACCAACCTGGACGTCGTCTACACGCTGTGCGACCTGCTGGATGAACTGAAGCCCAAGGCAACCGGTTCGTACCGCGATCAGATTACGTTCGTGAAGGATCGCCCCGGCCACGACCGCCGCTATGCCATCGACGCGCGTAAGCTGGAGCGCGAGCTTGGCTGGAAGCCCGCCGAAACCTTCGAGACGGGTCTGCGCAAGACCGTCCAGTGGTATCTGGACAATCAGGTCTGGGTGCAGGACGTGGTTTCGGGTGAGTATCGTAATTGGGTGGCGAAGCAGTATGGCTGATTACGGCACAATCGGGCGGCCGGTGATTTTGCTAACTGGCGCACGGGGGCAACTCGGATTCGAACTGCGTCGGGCATTGAGCTTGTGGGGCGATGTCGCAGCGTTTGATCGAGCCAGCCTTGATCTGGCGGACAGTGCACGGATCGCTGAAGTCATGCGAAACCTGCGGCCGCGAATCGTTGTGAATGCGGGTGCTTACACGGCGGTTGATCGGGCTGAATCGGAATCTGAACTCGCACGCAAGATCAACGTGGACGGGCCCGCAGTGCTGGCCCGGGAAGCGGCGCAACTGGGCAGCTTCCTGGTCCACTATTCGACGGATTACGTATTTGATGGTGCGAAGGAAGGCTGGTACCGCGAGTCAGATCAGCCCGATCCGTTGTCGGTGTATGGCAAGACTAAACTCGAAGGCGAGCGTTGTGTCGCTGCGAGTGGCACGTCGCATGCTGTGATCCGTACAAGTTGGGTGTTCGGCCTGCATGGTGCCAACTTTCTGAAGACGATTGTCGGCGCCGCGATGCGCCGTGATGCGTTGTCGATCGTGGCGGACCAGTTCGGTGCGCCAACACCCGCGTCGCTGATTGCGGATATCACGGCGATTATGGTCGCGCGCTACCTCGCTGCCCCAGCCAGTTTTCCGTCGGGTGTCTATCACGCCGCGCCATCGGGCGAGACCACATGGCATGCCTATGCCGACTACGCATTGCGGGCGCTGCGAGCGAAAGGGGTGGCATTGCGCGTTGCAGAAGATGCGGTCCGCCCGATTCCGATGAGTGAGTACCCGAGCGCCGCGCCCCGACCAGCAAATTCGCGGCTGGATACGACAAAATTGCGCGAAACCTTCGGCATCGCATTGCCGGACTGGAAAGTCGGCGTGGATTACGTTATCGACCAGCTGGTCGAAACCGCGCAGATCATGGCCTAACGTGGTTGCATTGCCAACTATCTAAATCTCATGAAACGTAAAGGAATTATCCTGGCAGGTGGATCCGGCACACGCCTGTATCCGATCACTCGATCGGTATCGAAGCAGTTGCTGCCGGTCTATGATAAGCCGATGATTTACTATCCTCTCAGCACGCTGATGCTGGCGGGGATCAGCGATATCCTCATTATCTCGACACCGCAGGATACGCCGCGCTTTTCGGACATGCTGGGTGATGGTCATCGCTGGGGCCTCAATATTAGTTATGCCGTGCAGCCGACACCTGATGGCCTCGCGCAGGCATTCATCATC
The DNA here is from genome assembly GCA_039592975.1 of Ralstonia sp. GTDB lineage: Bacteria > Pseudomonadota > Gammaproteobacteria > Burkholderiales > Burkholderiaceae > Ralstonia. The sequence goes on from JBCNQE010000008.1 coordinate 56,059, forward strand.
GGCCGTGATTTCATTGGCAACAATCCGTCCGCGCTGATTCTCGGCGACAACATTTTCCACGGCCACGACCTTCATACACTCTTAGCGGGCGCTACGTCTGCAGAAAGTGGGGCGACCGTGTTCGCCTATCACGTGCATGACCCCGAACGTTATGGTGTCGTCGAATTTGATGAAGCGTTCCGTGCGATATCGCTAGAGGAAAAGCCGAAGGCGCCCCGTTCGAACTACGCGGTGACGGGTCTGTATTTTTATGACAATCAGGTGTGCGACATCGCCTCGACTATTCAGCCTTCGGCGCGTGGCGAGTTAGAGATCACCGACGTTAATCTTCACTATCTGCGTGCGCAGCAGTTGAACGTCGAGATCATGGGGCGCGGTTACGCATGGCTCGACACCGGTACCCATGACTCGCTATTGGAAGCGTCGACGTTTATTTCGACGCTGCAGAAGCGACAGGGTTTGATGGTGGCATGCCCTGAGGAAATTGCGTACCGCAACAAGTGGATTTCAGCGGACGATCTCGGCCAGCTTGCGGGTGAGCTCTCCAAAAATGAATACGGCCGTTATCTTAGTCGTCTGCTCAAGGAGGCAGTGGCGTGAATTTTACTTTTGAAACAACTGCGCTGCCGGAAGTCTTCATCCTGGAGCCAAAGTGCTTTGGAGACGCGCGCGGCTTTTTCTACGAAAGCTTCAACGCGAAGGCTTTCAAGGACGGTACTGGCGCTGACCGTGAATTTGTTCAAGATAACCACTCGCGCTCGGCGAAGAACGTACTTCGCGGGCTGCATTACCAGATTAAGAATCCCCAAGGGAAGCTGGTGCGGGTCGTTGCTGGGCGGGTGTTCGACGTCGCTGTCGACATTCGTCGTAGCTCGCCAAATTTCGGGCGTTGGGTTGGTGTCGAATTGTCGGCGGAAAACCGCAAGCAGTTGTGGGTACCCGAGGGATTCGCGCATGGTTTCGTTGTGCTTTCGGAGCACGCAGAGTTTCTGTACAAGACGACGGACTACTATGCACCGCAGTACGAGCGTTCGCTGCTCTGGAATGACCCGACGCTGAAGATCGATTGGCCGGTGCTTGACGGCGAGCCGATTCTCTCGCAGAAGGACCAACAAGCGCTCACGTTGGCAGACGCCGAAACATTCGAGTAACACCAAGGAAAAATTACTATGGCCATTCAACTATTTGTTCCGCACTTCCGCGTTGACGAGTGCCTTGAAGCAATTCGCGAGTGCCTGGAAAAGGGCTGGACAGGGCTGGGTTTCAAGACAAACCAGTTCGAAGAAGCATGGAAGGCATACACCGGGTTGCCGTATGCGCACTTTCTAAGCTCGAACACGGTCGGCCTGCATCTGGCCTTCGAACTGTTCAAAACAAAGTACGGCTGGGCGGACGGCGACGAGGTGATCACGACGCCGCTGACATTTGTTTCGTCGAACCATGCCATTCTTTACTCGAACCTGACCCCGGTGTTTGCCGATGTCGATGATTCGCTGTGCCTTGATCCCGCAAGCGTAGAAGCGCGCATTACGGACAAGACTCGCGCTGTCATTTTTGTCGGTATCGGCGGCAACGTTGGCCATTACGAGCGCGTGCTGAAGCTGTGCCGCGAGCGCGGTATCAAGGTCATTCTGGACGCCGCACATATGTCTGGCAGCCGAGTCAATGGCAAGCACGTTGGCCATGATGCGGACGTGACAGTGTTCAGTTTCCAAGCGGTGAAGAATCTGCCGACTGCAGATTCGGGGATGATCTGCTTCAGTGATCCGGACGACGATGTCCGCGTGCGCAAGATGAGCTGGCTTGGTATCAACAAGGACACGTATGCCCGCACTGCGACACAGGGCGCGTATAAGTGGATGTATGACGTTGAGGAAGTCGGCTACAAATATCACGGCAACTCGATTATGGCCGCGATTGGTCTGGTGCAACTCAAGTACCTCGACAACGATAACGCATACCGTCGCCAGCTCGCGAGTTGGTATGAGGAGTTGCTGTCGGAGCATGCGAACATTCGTCTGGTACCGATTACGAAGAATTGTGAGTCGTCGCGCCACCTGTTCCAGATTCGCGTCAAGAACCGGGACGAGTTGATGCTGGCTCTGAACGAGCACGAGATCTACCCCGGCGTCCATTACCGTGACAACACCGAGTACCGCATGTACGCGAGCGGCAAAGGCAACTGTCCTAACGCACACGCTGCGTCCAACGAGATTCTTTCGTTGCCGATGCACATGGGTGTTTCCCGTAAGGACATCGAGCAGATCGCCGAACTGATCGTCCGATACGCGGCATGAAGCGCGCGCACGAACCGTACGTGCACGGGCGCATCCGACTGCGCTTGCTTGCTGAGAACGATCTCCAGGCGACGCTCGAGTGGCGCAACCGGGATGGAGTGCGAGAGCAGTTCAAGAGTTCCGATCTGCTCACGTATTCGCAGCATCGCAGTTGGTTCGTGCGCTACATGGAAAAGCCAGATGATCTCGTATTCATCGCTGAGTTGGCTGACACCGGTGAGCGTGTCGGCCAAGTCGCCATCTACGCGATTGATCATGGAAGCCGGGCGGCCGAGATCGGCCGTTTTGTCGTGTCGCCTGACTTTCAAGGGCGCAAGTTGATGAAAGAGGCGATCGACGTGCTGATGCGGTTCGCGGCCCGCGAGCTGGCACTGACGTCGGTCTACCTTGAAGTGCTTGAATCGAATGAGCGAGCAGGAATGCTGTATCAGAAGCTCGGCTTCGAGGAGCGGGGCCGAGTCAATGGCCTGATTCGCATGGAACGGAGAATCGATGATTACGTATAACAGTGCTAGTGCGAACTCGACGATGAAGGAGTTCGTCAGTGCTGCGAAGTTGTGGCGTGTGTGGCTTCACATGGGGTTCCAGGACGTCAAGAGCCGGTTTCGTAGCTCGGCCCTTGGGCCGGGCTGGATTCTTGTCAATCTTGCGGCGGTAGTCGGCGCAGTTGGGTTGATCTATGGCCGACTGTTCCACCAGCCGATGAATGAGTTCCTTCCGTTCCTGACGCTCGGCATCGTGATTTGGACATTCATCACGTCGTCGCTTGTCGAGGGTTCGATGGCATTCGTTGTTGCAGAGGGTTACATCAAACAATTTCCTTTCCCGAAACCGATTTATCTGTACCGGGCACTGGTTCCGTATACGGTCGTATTTACGATCGGGCTTGTTGTCTACTTTGTAGTCGTTGCGTTCTATCAGCGCCACGTTGGATGGGGCGCACTATGGGCAATCCCTGGATTCGCTCTGTTTCTCGCCATCAACTTCTTTCACGTCGTGATTGTTGCGCACGTCGGCGTTCGTTTTCGGGATCTGCCGCACTTGCTGGGCAGCCTGATGCAGATTGCGTTCTACATGACGCCGGTGATTTTCACCGTTGCGATGCTGAAAGATCGCGGGCTCTCGTTTATCTACGCGTTTAATCCGCTCTACTACCAGATCGAGATCATGCGCTATCCACTCCTTAACAGCGAGGCACCGCCACCCGAAGTCATGATCGTGGCGCTGGGCTATTGTGCAGTGGTCGGCGCTCTTGCGATCGTCGTTGTGAAGAAGATGTCGCGGCGGATCGTGTACGTACTATGACGTCAAATTTGAATATCAGCCTGCGCAATGTGGGCGTTAGTTTCGATGTATCTGCGCGCCAGGATAGTCTCAAGTCTGTCGTGCTCAATGCCTTGCGAGGCAAGCGCTCGCCTTCGCACGAAAAGCGTTTTGTGCATGCGCTTAAAGACGTCAATCTCGAGATCACACACGGCGAGCGCGTTGGGCTGATTGGCCTAAACGGGGCGGGCAAGAGCACGATTTTGAAAGTGATGGCGGGCATCTATCCGCCGACTTCGGGGGAGGCGCAGATCGACGGTCACGTGTCCGCGATGTTCGAGCTCGCGACGGGTTTTGAAATGACCCAAACAGGCTGGGACAACATCCGCATTCGCGGCATGCTGCTTGGTCTCACTCCCGCGCAGGTGGAGGACCGCATCGAGCAGATCGCGGAATTCTCCGAGCTTGGCGAATTCCTTGACTACCCAGTCAAGACTTACTCAGCCGGCATGTTTATTCGTCTCGCCTTCTCCGTTTCCACGGCGATCAACCCGGAAATCCTGCTGCTTGACGAAGTGATGGGCGCCGGCGACGTCCAGTTCGCCAACAAAGCGAAGAAGCGGATGTACGAGTTCATGGAGCAAGGCAAGATTTTGGTGTTCTCTAGCCACAGCCTCGAGATGCTTCAGTCTTTCTGTGAGCGGGTAATTTGGCTTCGCAAGGGCGAGGTCGTGATGGACGGGCCCGCGAAGCGTGTGCTTGAAGAGTACGAAAGACGAGCTGGGCAGTAACCGGCCAACGTGCGGGAAAGCAGGTTGTATGGAACCTGGTGTGGTGTATTGAAGGAATGGTGATTAATGAAAGTCGAAACAGTAACGCGTGATACATGCTGGTTTGCTGAGCAGGAGCGCTCGCGGCCGGACGTATCCGTGTTGCTGTATGTGGGTGAGTCAGATGTGCAGCAGCTTGCGCGCAGCGTCGAATCGGTGCTGACGCAGACGCTTAAGGCCGTCGAACTCATTATTGTCGACGATACTGCCGACGCCGCGGTCGCAGAGTGGCTCGATGACAAGCGTGAGCGTGATTTGCGCATTGTGCTGGCTCGCCGAGTCAAGCCGATCGGCATTCCGGCAATCGGCTGGCTTGAGGCCCTCGCACACGCCCGGGCGCCCTGGATCATCATCGCCGAAACAGGTGATGAGTTCTATGAGGACGCTCTCGACGGGCTGCTGAGCAGCACGCATGCCGATCCCGAAATCATACCGTTTGGCTTTGTCGAGACTGCGGTGCGTGACGAGGCGACCGGCGGTGCGACGAAAGTCTCGGCTGGAGGCGGTGGCGTCTCCATGGCCGTGCTGCGCACCCACAACTTCATTGCGCGCCACGCGTTGCTGATTCCGCGCCGCGCAGTTGAGATGGTCGGCTTCGTTGATCCGCACGTGCTCCTCCGCCATGCAGCCGAATGGGATTTCTGGCGCCGACTGTCCGACTGCTTCGAGTTGAAGGCTGTCGATGTCGCCGTCGGCGTTACGCACACGGTGGTGCCAGATACGGAGTTAGACGGCTGGGCGCTCGAGGAATGGATGCGAACACCGCGCAACGATCGTTTGCTGCCCGACCGTGTTGGCGCCTACGATCTGACCGCCTTGAATCCGGCGCACACCTGGGCAACACGGGACGTCTGCGCAGATCTCGCCTCGCGTCTGTCCGATAGCAGTTCGGCTGTGGCCCCCCATTCGGTGGGCGACACGGAAGGCTGCATCTTGATCGTGACGGTGCAGTACGACGCGTCGACTGCGCTCTACTTCGACATGCTCCCCGAGCCCTGGCGGCATCGCGTACGCGTCGTCATTAACGGTCCCGGGTCCGATTTCGGTGTACTCGCGCGTGCGACTGCGTTGATCGTGTCGCGTGCTATACGGTGCTACCGTCCTTGGCTCGATGCCGCACGCGAGTTGGGCGTACCGACTTATTACTTCCTCGATGACAACATGCCTGTGCTCGCCGAATTGGGCGAGGCTAGCATGAGCGGCGAGGATTTCACACCCGAGGCGATGCGCAAGGATCTGCGCTTGTTCGACGGCGTGTTGCTGAGTAGTGAGCCCCTGATCGCGTATTTTCGCGAACGTAACCTGCATGCGCGGCTGCTGCATTTTCCGGTAGCGTGTGCAGATGTCGGCAGCATGCGGGCTCAGGTGACCACTGGGCGACGTGCAGCCAATGACGACGAGTTCGTGTTTGCTTTCATGGGCGGGCTGCATCGTTCAAATGCAGTGTGGACAGTCATTTTGCCGGCGCTCGTCAAGATCGCAGAAGAAGGACACCGCATTCATTTTGTCGCGCCAGGCAGTGGCAGTGATGCGAGCATGCTCGAGGGGTTGCCATCGACCATGCGCGTGACGCTATTGCCGTGGGACCCTGGTTACGCATTCGCGCTGCGGCGTTTTGCGGCGCTGACGCCAAATTACCTGCTGCTTGCGCCGAGCAAGACGCCCAACAACTCATACAAGACGCTGCACCCGTTGTTGACGGCGGCGCTTGTTGATGCAGTTGCCGTGCTACCCCGCATCGATCCTTACATGACGATAGAGGACGGCTCCATTGCGTTAATGGTTGACGAGCCGTTTGAGCGTGATGGGTGGTATGCGGTATTGCGCGAGATTGTCGAGGGCCGTACTGATGCTCGGGCGATCAAACATGCCAACGAAGCGTTTTGCCGCAGCGCATTTTCGGGCGAGCCAAATACCTCGACTCTGACGGAGATCACGTCAGAAGCCGACGGCGTACCTTCTTGGCCGAGGCAGTCGCGCCGTTTCGATTCTCTTACGCGAGCGGCTCGCGAGCTCGGTTATGACGCTGCTGAGGATAGAGCCTGGGCGAGCAGCCTGGAGGAATTGCATGCGTTACGCCATATGCGCCGGTATTCGTGGCGACATCGTGTGCTGTCGCGGCCATCGGACATGTGGGAGTACTGCGGTCCCGCCTTCTGGTCACTCAAGCGCGATACCGCAAAGTATGGCTGGCGCCGTCGTGGCGGCACGCTCGAGTTCAGCGATAGCCTGCACTGGCTCCCGTATCGCGATTATGACGTTGCGTTGCCTGCCGGCATGCTCGGTGGTGTCGCATTCGCGTTCGCGACTGACGGTCACCGTTCTGGCAAGGCGACGGTCGAATTGATTTCACCAACTGGTCAGCGTGTTGCGCGGGCCGAGCGCGACTTGGCACGGGCGGACCTGAGTCAGCCGCTGCGTTTCATGTTCGCTCCCGTCGAAATCGTCGAAGGGACGGTCTGGCGCATCCGGGTGCGATGCCGCACGTCGATGCCAGTGTACGTCTACGAGATCGTGAATCGCCGCCGCCTGGGCATGTTCTATGGGCCGCCGAGCCCGTTTATGGAGATCCTCCCGCCAGATTCTCGTGCAAGGCGGGGTCTACTTCCGGCAGTCGACATGGAAGGTCGTCCAGACGCGCCGCTGATCGACATCAAGTTCGTTGTCGAAGGCGATATCCCAACCAACCAGATCATCCAGCGGCTCATCGTGGAAGCGCTCGGCGATTGCGGCGAAGTCACGCGGTTGCTGCTGCCTCAATTCACACCCGAAGCGCTCTATGAAGGGGGGCTCGTTGTTCTTAGTCGAACGGCAAGCCCCGCGTCGCTGCCGATGCTCGACTGGATGCGAATGCACGGGATGCCCTATGTCTACTACATCGATGACAACTTCTGGGAGTTGACGGGCGATTCTCGGATCGCGCAGTTCTATCAGAGCGCGCCTGTCAGGCATACGTTGGATCGCTCGATTCGAGAAGCCAGTTATGTTGTCGTTAATGCGCCGCGACTCGGCGCGTACATCAAGGCACGCTATCCGACTGTTCGCATCGTCCAGTTGAACGCGCCGTTCGATTTTTCGCTGATCGACGATTTGCCGGTGCCAACTAAGCCTGCGGATGAAGTGCGCGTGGGCTTCGCGGGCAGCATTACCCGGGCAGACGACTTCATCGAGATCCTCCCCGCACTGAGGCGCGTGCTTGATACATATGCACACGTTACGCTCGTGTTCTTCGGCTATTGCCCACCCGAACTGATTGGAATGGATCGGGTCACGTTTGTACCGCACGTGGCGTCGTATTCTGACTTCATCAAGATGAAGGCGTCGTACAGTCTCGATATCGGTCTTGCGCCGATGGCCGATCTGGCGGCCAATCTATACAAGACTAACAACAAGTATCGTGAATATGGCGCGATGCGAATCGCCGGCATCTACACGAACACATCTCCATACAAGGAGAGCGTAACCAACGGGGTGACTGGCATGCTGGTCGACCATAGCGCCGACGCATGGTATCTCGCTCTTGAGAAACTGATTGTTGATACGGCATTTCGCAGGCAGATCGCGGAGGCAGCTTATACGGACGTTCGAACACACTATGCGCAGGACGTCGTGGCGAAGCAATGGAGGGATTTCCTGCTGAGGACCGCTAGCGAGTTGCGATCTGCAGACATTTCGACAAAGACTGGCTGGGCAAGTGTCGCGTTTATAAGAGTCCGGCGCTGGCTTGGACACACGAAGATTCGCGCGCTGGTCCTGCGTGCGCGGATTAAGGCGCAAATCGTACGTGCCGGAACATGGTTCAACCGCGTACGCAGTTAATGCGCGAAAGCCACGCCATCAAGCTTGATTGAGCATTCCTGTTTCTGGATTTTTAACTCGAGGTATTAGATAGAAATGCCGGTCACAGTGCGAGAGCCAAGTAGCCATGGCGCCAGCGTTGGTGCAGTTGTTGTCAGCTACCGCCCGGATCTTGCTGTATTGAATACGCTTCTCGAGGCGCTATCCAAGCAAGTCAATATTGTGTACGTGGTCGATAATGGGTCTGGCGAAGCGACTCTTGAGGGGCTGCGGGCACTGATTGCAGGTAAAAACATCGAGGTCATTGCCCTTCCAATTAACCGCGGGATAGCGACAGCACACAATGTCGGAATTAGTCGTGTCGTGGAGCAGCGTCTCGAGTATGCGCTCCTCTTCGATCAGGATAGTGTGCCAGCGCCAGATATGGTGGCGCGTCTTGTAAGCGCACACCAGAGCCTTGATGATCAGGGCACGAAAGTGGCGGCGGTTGGCCCTGTCTCGGTGGACCAACGAACTGGAACCCTGGGAAATTTTGTCCGCATCCGAGCGGCTAGTGTTCGGCAAGTGCCGTGTGCCGGCGTCGATGATGTTATGGAAGTAGACTTTCTGATTTCATCTGGGTGTTTGATTCCTATTGGCGCTCTCAATGCCATCGGAGGCATGAACGAAGACTATTTCATCGATCATGTCGATACAGAGTGGTGCCTTCGTGCGCGCGCGACCGGCTGGCAACTGTTTGGCGTATGTGGAGCGAGGCTCTCGCACGCGTTGGGTGACAGGGTAGTGCGAGTTTGGCTTGGTCGGTGGAGGGAGGTGTCAGTGCACTCACCTTTGCGCGACTACTATATGTTTCGCAACACAGTGCTGATGCTGAGGCAAGTCCCCATGGCATGGAGTTGGCGGGTTGCTCATCTACGACGTATCGCGCTTTTCTTTGTTTTCTTTGGCATGACAATTGCGCCTCGTCGAGAGCGGATCGCAATGATGGTGCGAGGTATCTGGCACGGCATTATTGGGGAAGCGGGGAATTATAAATAGCCGCTAAAAGATAAATGGCTGTGAAAACCCTGAAAATTGAAGGGTTCGCACTCAAAATAGCCACTATATTTCGCGGGGTCAAGGGGGTTTTTGGAAGTAGGAAACGGAGTCTAAAGGATGCTAAAGGCAGGATTTTTTTTTCAGGATCAAAGGGTTTATTCCAATTCTCGAAAAATCGAAAACCCCAAGGTTTCCGTTGTGCTGCCGACATATGCTCGTGGTGACAATGGATTGTTGGCGCGCTCCATTGAAAGTGTGTTGTCGCAATCTTATGCTGACTTTGAACTCTTGGTCATTGATGACGGCTCCACTGATGGAACGTCAGAGGTTGTTGCAACATACGTTCGTCAGGATAGCCGCGTTGTTCATATTCGTCATGACATTAATAGCGGGCTACCTGCTCTGCGTGTAAACGAAGGACTCTTACTCGCAAAAGGTAAATACTTCGCCTATCAATTCGACGACGACCAGTGGACTCCGGACTCCTTGAAAAGACGTGTGGAGATCCTGGATCAGAATACGGAGTTCGCGGTTGTCTATGGTCTCGCCCGGGCGCGCTGGGCAGGACAAGAAGCGGATCTAGGCAAGCCCTTCAGTTACGACGAACTGATCGAGGGCAACTATATTGCCAACAATACGGTAGTGCATCGGCGCGAGACTTTCGAGTCGCATGGCGGTTACGACATGCATCTAGTAATGCGTCGTCTTTGTGATTGGGATCTTTGGCTGCGCTGGGCGAAATATTGCCGCTTCTACTTTCTTGATGAGGTCGTAAGCTTGGTTGACGCCGATCTGGAGAATTCGCTGGGTCGGACTGTGCAATACGATATTATTGCGTCTCGCTTCCAGATGGCTCACGATCGGAATTTTTCATTAACGCCGACTGCGTTACGCGAATATTCGGTGGATGGGTTGGAGCGCTTTCGGGCTTTGGGTGATCATCGGGTCGATGAGATTTGGCGTGAACACGTTGCTCCGTATCGCGCTCGTCATCGAAATTTATGGGCTGCTCCCAAAAATTTTATTCCGAGAAAATCTAATGTTGTTGTGACGAAGGCGCGCTATGACACGAATGTAGATATTACGATTTATAACCTAGCTGAATATTTGGGTGATCAGTACGTTTTCACCTTCGTTCCGTCCGCGCAGATGACGAATGAGGTGTTGGACGGCGCGGATTTGATTGTTTTTCATCGGACGATCGACGAACACGCCGAGGCGCTCCAAAAGAAGGCCCGCCTTCTTGGAAAATGCACGATCTTTTTGATGGATGATGATTTGTTATCCATGTACGAGTTGGATCAAACATTCTCATATCTAGCGCCGGGCAGCGCTGGGTATGAATGTGTGGTACGACAGATGAAGTGTGCTGATCTGACAATTGTTTACTCCCCATTGATGGAGGAGTCTGCGCGCTTGTACAGTAAACGTGTAGTGCGGCTTTCCACTAATATCGACAGAAAGTGGCTTATTAGCGAATTGCCCCTGAACAATCCTTTGCGAATTGGCTTTGCGGGTAGTGCCGCGCGCAAAGAGGAATGGGCTACATTGTTACCAGCGCTTTTGCGAATTTCTCAAAAATATAAAAGTGCGATCGAATTTCATTTCTGGGGTTTCAAGCCAGAAAATCTGCCGCAGCTTGAATCCCCAGTATTTTTTGAACCCTTCACATACAGCTATAGCGAGTATCTCAGTCGCCTGACAAGTGCCCACTTTGACATCATGCTGGCTCCTCTGCATGCGGACAAGAGGGCGAAGCAAGCAAAGTGTCCTATCAAATTTCTGGAAGCTACTGCGGCGGGCGCGTTGGGATTGTATTCCGACGTTGAACCCTACAGTGCCGTTGAAGATGGGGTGAATGGTATCAAGTGTCAGAACTCGCCAGAGAGCTGGGAGCAGTCGTTGTCACGTGCCATTGATCTGTCCGTAGCTGAAAGGCATACATACGTTGACCGGGCTCGCGCGAGGGTGATAACTGACTTCTTGTCCGAGGTTCAGGCCGGTGATTTGGCTGCCGCGCTTGAGGCCGCACGTTTGCAGTCATTGATTGGGGATGAGGAAAGAACCAATCCAAATATTGCGTTCGTTTTCCACAGCCCCTACCAAGGTGGTGCCGAAAATCATTTGTTGCGTCACGCTCGGCTAGCTGCGGAGTTCGGGTTCAAGCCGCTCGCAGTATTCCCGACGGGGAATGAGAATGCAGATCACGAAATTGTTGCCGGGTGCCGTGAGAGTGGTATTCCCATCGATTTTCTGCCGTTGCGGGTGGAGACCGAACCTGTCTCGCGAGACTTTGACCGATCTGCGGTCGAGGCCATCACACGTTGGCTGCGGAAGAAGAATATCCGATTGGTTCACTCCGTTACCTTGATACAGGAACTGGGCAAGGCATGCGCGGATAACGGTATTCCGCACGTTGCGTCTCTATATGCGGTGGAAACGAAGTCAATCGGCCCTGCTTTGAGCGGGCATTGCGATATTGTCCACTCGGATTCTCTGCTCTATGCCAACGCCTGGGCTAGATTGCTTGGCGTCCGCGCTCGCTGTATCCGTAGCCATGTGCCGAGGCCGTACTTCGAGCAAGGCGCGCGTCGGGCTATTACCGGCGATAACGGAAGCCTACATCGCGTCGGCATTTTTGGTACCGTGCAAACCCGCAAAGGGCAATTGCAGGCGATCGAGGCTGTAGGCCGCCTTAAGGGTGAGCACGGGATCCACTTCGAATTGCACATCTATGGCTACACGCAGTTCTTCAAGGAATATATGGAAGAATGTGAGCGGGCTGCGGAGAAATTTGATTTGGCCGGTAAGGTGCATTTCCATGGTTTCCTCCCCGATACTGCTGAGGTGTTATCTCAAACTGATATTACGCTATGTGCTAGCGACTGGGAATCTCTCCCTCAGGTAATTTTGGAATCGATGGCGGCAGATGTTATGGTGGTTGCGCCCAATGTCGGTGGAATCAGCGAGATTGTCTCTAATAATTGTGGTGTGCTGATTAAGGACAATTCGGTCGAGGAAATTATGAAGGGTCTGCTGACGGCTTATAAAATGCCACTTAAAGAGAGAAGAGAACGTATTGCGCTGGCGCAAAAAGTAGTCACAGCAGAAAGCTCGCGTGGGGCTGTTGCTCGTTCTTTGTTCAGAGCGTACGCTGACGCGGTCCAGGTGGTACGGGGTGCCGGAAATCTGTTAACGGCACCTGCCACGCAGCATTCGATCGGAAGTTTACGTGCTTCGTCAGTTGAATTGCAAGTTCACGCCGACGTTACGAAACATCGGATGAACGCTAGGTCGTTTGCGAAGGCACTCCTCAATACTTGACCCCGGTGGATTGATAATAAAAATGCAAGAAGCGATGGCGATGGAACGAAAGGTCGACTTAGGGTGTGGCTCGTCCAAACCGGAGGGTTTCATTGGCATCGATCGTATGGCGATGCCCGGTGTGGATCTTATCGGAGATCTCGATGGAACGCTGCCCTTGAATACTAATTCTGTGGATTTACTTTATGCGTCTCATTCTCTTGAGCATGCCAGGGACATCATGCATACGATGCGTGAAATCTACCGAGTCTGCAAACACGGTGCACAAGTGTGCATTGTGGCGCCGTATCACGAGCAAAAGCTCAACGTTGCCAATCCATATCACCTGAACGTGTTTAACGAGCATACGCCTCGTTTCTGGACAAATAGCTCATTTGCTAATGTCGAACTAGAGGAGTATTGGCATCCTCATGCTGAAAAATGGGGCCTAATGGAATCCGATAATTCCGATCCAGGGATAGATTTCCGGCTCGCCCGCATGGAGTTTTTCTACTTTCCTCAATATCTGGCCATGACCTTGGAGGAAAGGATCGAAGCGAGGCGGAAGTATTTTGATGTGTGTGACCAGATCATGTATCACTTGGTCTGCTGGAAACCGCACGAGGCAGCCAGCGAGGAAGATGTCCAGGCGCTAATAGCCTCGATGAAACACTTCGAGCCGAGCTACATTACGGCGCGCCGGCAGCACGATAGAGCCTTGCAAAAGAGCATCCTAGACGCCCACGGAGGGCGTGTCGCTCGACAGGTCGTACGGAGCGATCTTGATAAGTTGGAAGAGCAAATTCAGGAGATGAGCGTTCAATTTAGCAGGTTCAAGGACGAAGTGAGCGAGCAGCGAGTCACAGAGATTAAGGAACTTAATGTGCGGCTCCAGGCCGAGCGTACAAGGGTGGCTCAGTATAGATCTGAGATTCAAGACTTGAGAGACTCTGTGGATCGTTATCGTTATCGTGCAAGTTCTGCCGATGCGTTGGCGATCGCGTATGGGGAGATGCTTGAGAAGGCGTGGGTCGATGGTATTGCCAACGCCCATGAGTTATCGCTTTTTCGTCGGCGCCGGATCATTCGCCTGTTGGACAGATTGGTGGGCAGCAGCCTGCGAGCGGACCTCCACGCTGGCTATGCCTCACTGTTAGCCGGGTATTCGAAGAGCGCTCGCGTGCGCTATGGGCCCGATTTGCGCCGGAGCGCGTTTGTTCCGTACAAGATAGCAGCACCTGACTCCCAACCTGTGGCGATTGAGGTTGCACTGGTGCAAGCTGTCGACAATCTAGGCGAAATAGTTGGTGTTGAGGTCGTAGATAACCATAATCAGATTGTATGGAATGCTGTCGAGAAGATTGACGGCAAATGTGGCAACCCTGTTCGGTTCCCCGTCGACTTTCAAGCGGGTCAACCTGATGGTGAGTTCGAAGTTCGTTTCTTCACACCGTCAAGAATCGGTCCAGTGTATCCGCTTGAGGTCCTTGAAGGTCGCTTCTCCCGCAGGCGGAGGGTCCTTGGCCGCTGGTGTTATTAACGCGTTTTTCATCAGGCGGGGAAACGCAAACTGTCTCAGTCATTTAAGCGTAGCTATTCCATTACGCTTGATTCTGCGCTCGGGGGCGGGGGGGGGTACCAACGGCTTGATAACGCGAGAGTGGAGAGCGAATTAGAAGCAACCAAACATTACGCCAATCAGCGTACCGGCTGCCGCCAGGAATCCCCGAGTGAGCAGTAGACGTATCTCTTGTTCATGCAGCTTGAAGAGGACGGAAAGGGCAGCTATTGGGATCATGTGCATCAGGTAGGTCTCATATGAAAGATCGCTTAACTTTTGCAAGCAGCGGAGAAACGTGGCGCTCTTCATTGCGACTAGCACTGTGCAGAATCAGTTGCGTAGTCTCAAGAGGCGCATGACAATGCGCACACAACAGAGCTGATTGCGCCGAACCACGCGTCTCGCCCTATATTTCACTACAGGCCGCGTCCAAGATTCACGTCTGTGTGCCCGCAAGCTCTGCAATACCTTTTGGCTCGCATTTGCCAGCAGGCGGGTGCCCCACGTACTTGAGCAGCGACTTGATTGATATGTCCAATATGGGTGTCCGGGACGGTGATGCCGGAGGCCACGAAAGCAGTGTCCCGGAAATCACGATCTCCATCGTGAGCCACGGCCAGGCGGCCTTGGTAAGGCCGTTACTGGCGCAATTGCGTGCATTGAGCGCCAAGGCCTCGCTACACGTCATCGTTACGCAGAATCTGCCGGAAGATAGGATCCCGGTCGAGGAATCGGACGCGTTTCGCGTGACATGGCTGACAAATGCAGTGCCCGCAGGCTTCGGTGCCAACCACAATGCGGCGTTTGCGCATTGCCGATCCAATTGCTTTCTCGTGCTGAATCCGGATGTCAGGTTGGGCGACAACAGTGTGTTGCGCCTAGCTGACCATCTTGTAAAACACCCGGGTGTCGCAGGGCCACGTGTCGTCACGCCTTCGGGCAACCTTGAGGATAGCGCCCGACGTGTGCCAAGTCCGATGCGGTTGGCCACGCGCTGGCTGCTGCGGCGGTTCGAATCCGATTATGATGCGTCCGTCGAGTGTCAGCCCGTCGACTGGGTTGCCGGCATGTGCTTGGCGTTCGATCGCGATAGTTTTTCTCGTGTTGGCGGTTTCGACAGCCGCTTTCACCTCTATTGCGAGGACGTCGATATTTGTCTGCGGTTGCGGCTGTTAGGCCGGCAAGTATCGTGGCTGCAATCGGCCACGGTCGTGCATGATGCGCAGCGCGCCAGCCATCGCAAGTGGCGCTACCTCGTCTGGCATTTGCAAAGCCTCGGCCGGTTGCTGACTTCGGCTGCATATTGGCGCTTCCGCCTCGGTGTACGCAGCAGCTCTTAAAACCATTTCCTATGTTCGATTTCTTCTGGGTACCGGCAATGTCGGCGTTGGTGAGCGCCGTAGCCGTGCTACTGCTGCGTCCGTTGGCCAAGCGGGGTGGTTTGTTGGATCGCCCGGGCGGCCGCAAACGTCATGACGGCGACGTGCCGCTCGTCGGTGGGCTTGCGATCCTCGTTGCGGTGGGTGTTGGTGGCATCCTTTTTATGCGTTCGCAGGGGTACTACGTTGCCTTGTTCGGCGGCCTGTGCGTTCTTGCTTTTGTCGGCTTGATCGATGACCTCAAAGGGATGTCTCCTTTGACGAAGCTAGGCGCGCAGTTGTTTGCGGGTGTGCTGATGACTTCCTGGGGGGGGATCTTCCTGTCGTCGCTGGGCGATCTCATGGGCAAGCGCGAAGTCGATCTCGCGAACTGGAGTATCCCGCTGACGCTGTTCGCAGTCGTGGCTGTGATCAACGCGGTCAATATGTCCGACGGGCTGGACGGTTTGGCTGGCGGCCTGTCTGCCATCGTGTTGGGTTGGCTTGCCTATTTGGCAGGGGAGGTTGGCAACAACGCAGCGCAACGGATCTGCGTGGTGCTGGTTGGAGCCTTGATCGGCTTTCTGGTTTTCAACATGCCCAATCCGCTGCGCCGGAGCCGTCGCGTATTCCTGGGGGATGCGGGAAGCCTGATGCTTGGGTTGGCCATTGCTTGGTTTGCAGTGGAGTTATCGCAACCCGCCTACAACGAGGCGCGGCGGCATGTTCCGCCGACTGTGATGCTGTGGGTTGTTGGCTTGCTGCTGATTGATCTGCTCTCGGTTGTGACACGTCGGGTATTTTCCGGACGCAACCCGATGTCGGCCGACCGTACCCACCTCCATCACATTCTGTCGCGCATGGGGATGTCGCAGAATGCAGTGATCTGGACCATTCTGATCAGCAATGTCGTTCTGGGAATGATTGGTACCGTGGCGTGGAAGCTGGGCATGCCCGAGTCGTGGATGTTCCTGTCATTCATGACCGTGACGGTGTTGCATCTGGCGGCGATGAGCAATGCCGCGCTGTTTCTTCGCCGGGGGCGTCGACTGTTCTCGCGATGGCATGGGCAGTGATAGTCGAGCGCCGATCGCCCGCGGCGATGCAACGTTCTCCAACCGAATGGGCTTGGTTGGAGAATTTGAAGAACTAGGGCTTATAGGCGCTCACTAGCTTCTGCGCGCCTTACGCCGACTGGTCGATCACTGAGCTGCGGGTCGCAGCAACATTTCCCATTGCTGCGCGATGTGCCCAAGCGAATACGTATTGGCTTTCTGTCTTCCCGCTGTGCCCAGCTGTGCCGCAATTTCTCGTTGGTCGATCACGCGCAGCAGCCCAGCCGCAAGCGCTGCCACATTATCAACAGGCACCACAACCGCGGTCTGACCATCACCAAGCAATTCACGCGGCCCGGTCTCGCAATCCGTAGCGACAATCGGCAGGCCGTACGCCATCGCCTCGATCAACACCAACCCGAAGCCCTCATAACGCGAGCTAAGGCAGAAGATCGATGCCTGCTCGTACGCCTTCGTGACATCGAGGTAGATGCCGGGCAGGTCCACGCTGTCATGCAGTCTCAACTGATCGCGCAGGGCTTCGAGCGCCGGACGCTCTTCGCCTTCACCTACGATCATCAGTTTCCAGCCCGGTGCCTGCTGTGCAACAACGGCCCAGGCGCGTAGCAATACATCAAACCCTTTCGCGTGGACAAGCCTACCGACCGCCAGGATCTTTTTGGTTGTCCTGGGTGCTGGCTGCTCCGGCATGGCGAAGGGTAGCGGGTTGGGTATGCAGGCCACCGAGCCGCGGGGCCGGGCCGCCTCGATCCAGCGGCGGCGGTCGCGCTCCGTCAAGGCGACGATGTGTTCGCAATAGCGCGCGTCGAGGCGTCTGGCGAGCTTGCGTGCGCGCCTGCCAAGATCCTCATCAAAATGACAATGCTCCCAAGCGATGTGCCGCACGCCGAGTCCTAGGGTGGCGGGCAGCGCAAACAGCGCAAGCATGGTGTCGACCTGAATCAGTACGTCGATACGAAGCCGTTTAACGTGCCGCCTAATGCCGAAGACGGTTGCGGCGTAAGCGCGTTTGAATGAGGGGCGCTGATCGAACAGCGCATCATGCTGGACCACGGGGTGCAGCGAGAAGCAGCTTGATCGATCCCACAGGCTGAGCACGTTGACGGCAAAGCCGCGTTCCGCTAGCGCATTGGCTACTGCGGCCGTCATTCGCTCGGCGCCGGCCATTGCATTGAGTGTGCCGGTCAAAAAGCATACGTGTGGGCGCTGGGCGGTGCGGTCCGTCATGCGCGGGCCTTCTCCATCGTCGGTTGGTGGCTGCGGCAACGGACCCATACAGCGATGCCGAATAGTACGGAAAACAGATTGGCCACCGCATAGCCCAGGACTGCGCCTTCTACGCCCAACCGTGGAATGGCAATGACGTCGATGATGACGGTGGCGGTAAAGGCAATCCCCCACTTCAGGGCGATAACACCCGGGCGCCGCAGGAAGATGGGCAGCAAGGTGAGCGCGACGTCGGCAAAGACGAGCGTTGAGGCCAGCGCCGCAAGTCGCAGCAGATTGACTGCGGAGGCGAAGGCGGCGCCATAGAGCAGGTGGATGATCCAGTGCGCGCTGACGGCAATGAGCAGGGCCCCGGTCGCACCGATGGCAGTCATGCCGCCAGCGATCTTGAGGATGTTGCGGCGCGCTTCCGCCAGTGTTGGTTGTGCATACACGTAGATCGGTGCAAGGCCGGCAGCGAGGATGGTGGCCACCATGACAAAGTTGTCGAGAATCTGCATCGAGGCGGCATAGGCACCCAGCTCACCCAATGGGACCAGCGGCTTGAGCAAGAGCTGGTCGATTCGGCGTGACCCCATCATCAACATGAAGCTGACCCAGAACAACAGGCCGTTGCGGAGCAGCTCCCGGGTCAGCGGCGCATCGTATTCGACTCGCATACGCGGGGCACGAGCCAAGTAGAAACCGCCGAGCAGACTCGCCATGACGGCGGCCTCCGCGGCGAAAGCGGTTGCGTACGTGGGTACGCTGTGCACGCTTAGCGCCAACAGAAGCCCTACGATGCTCGCCTTGACGCCAAGCGACATCATGTTGAACAGGGCGTTCGGGCGGGTTCTGGTATGCGCCTGCATCCAGGTCGTGACAATGCCGGAAGGCTCGCGCAGCAATACCGCAATGCCAAGGATGAGGGATGGCAACCAGAATTCGATTGTTTGGCGGGTGGCGACCAGAAAGCAGCACATCAACAGGTAAGCGAGCATACCCGCCGTCAATCTGAGGCCGAACGCGTGCACGACTAACCGATGCTGCGCCATGGGGTCTGGGCTCGCCACCAAGCGGGGGACGACCACCTCTCCGCTGCAAAGCAAAGCGATCGAGGATGCGATGTAGACGACTGCTTGCGCATATTGGAAGTGCGCGAATCCCTCAGGGCCCAACCCGCGGGCGAGCATGGCAACGACACCAATGCCGACGCTGATTTGCACCCCGCGCTCGGTCAGCATCCACATCAGATTGCTGGCGACGTTGCGCTGCATCACGCAGCCTCCTCAGTGGTAATGCGCGCTGGGCGGATGAACTGCGCATAGCACGCTAGCCACTGATGCGCGACGGCTTCCAGGCTGAAGTGCGACAAGATACGTTCGCGCCGTGCTGCCTGTGCGGCCGTATCGGTTTGCGGATGAGTCAGCGCTTGTTGCATGGCATCTGCCAGGGCGGAAGCATTGCCTCTGGGCACGATGTCTCCGCAGCCATTGAGTAGTTCCGCAACGCCTGCGGCGTCGGCGGCGACAGCGGGCAGTCCGCAAGCGAGTGCTTCGGCAAGGGCGAGCGGCATGCCTTCGACGTCGGAAGAGAGCACGAACAGATCGGCGGCATTGAGTAGGGTGGCAATGTCTCGGCGTGCGCCAGCCAGGATGACGCGTTCCTCCAAGCCGTGATGGCGGATACGTCGCTCCAGCGCGTCGCGCTCCGGGCCCTCTCCCACAATGAGCAGCCGAGCGTCAATGTCGGTGTTGAGTTGCGCAAAGGCATCGATCAACGTGGTCTGCGCTTTCTCCGGCACGAGCCTGCCGACGTTGATCAATAGGCGGACATCATCCTGCAGGCCCAATGCCGTCCTGCCGCGTTGCCTGAGGACCGTGTCGGGTCGGTACATCTGTGTATCGATACCGTTGGCGACCACCCTGATGCGTGCGGCCGATACTGCTCCAGCTTCGACCATGGCCAGGCGGCCTTGGGCGCTGACATGCGTAGTCAGGCGGGCCCAGCGGTCTGTCAGCCGATAGGCCAGCATGCGCAAACGCCCGCCTTCTCGCGCACTGTGGGCCGTGCAGATGACGGGAGCTGTGGTACCGCTTGCAGCAAGCAACCGGGCAAGCAGGTTGGCGTGCACCATGTGGGCATGGATGACATCCGGCTGCCACTCCCGCACGAGGGCACGCAATTTCCAAAGCGCCCGTGCCATAGACAGCGGTGTTTTTCTCATACCCAGTTGTACAACCGTTACCGAGGTGGGCAATTCAACGTCACGGCCGGGCGTCAGGCTGACCACTGCAACGTGATGTCCGAGGTGGACGAACTGGCGGGCCAATGCCGCGACTTGTTGTTCGGCGCCACCCAGCTTCAAGCCTGTGCTGAGCAACAGGATGCGCATGCTTGCCGCACCCATGGCGGACGCTACGTAGGCTGCCATATTTACCGTGCCCCATATCCCGTAAGCAGCGTCTGCAACGTCTTCACGGCAATCAGCAGATCCAGGGCGAAGGAGCAATGCTTGATGTAATACAGGTCATAGCTGAGTTTGGTGACGGTTTCTTCGTGTGTGCCAACGTAACCCTGTTGGACCTGGGCCCAACCCGATAGTCCAGGCCGGACCAGGTGGCGATAGGGGTAGTAGGGGATGGTTCGGGCAAACTCATCCACCATGGGCGCCTGCTCGGGCCGAGGCCCGATCAGGCTCATGTGGCCGAGGAGAACGTTCCACAGTTGCGGGATTTCATCCAGTCGATACTTGCGAATGACGCGACCGATACGGGTGACACGCGGGTCCTGCCTAGCGGCAAATTGTGCGGGCGCTGTCGCATCGATGCCCATGCTGCGGAACTTGAGCATCGTAAATGGCTTACCGAACAGCCCCACACGTACTTGCCGGAACAGTGCCGGACCAGGTGATTCCAGCCGGATGGCTGCAGCAACCACCAGCCCTACTGGCAATGCGAGCGGAGCCATGCAGAGCACCACAGCCAGATCAAGCGCGCGCTTGATGAAGCTGTAGAAATAATGGGCGGCGTAATCGTCGAGAAAATTCTCGTCGATGTGCGCCAGGCCTACGCGGCCTGTCAGCATTTCGCCAATCCGCTCCACCGAATACATGCGCACGTGGCTGAGTTTGAACTGGGCCAGCGTGCGGGTACGCTCCGGGTCAGCCGTTGCGTTGCGGTCAAGCATCAGGCCGTCGCAATGCACGGCCTCTGCGAGCGAATCGATGCGTTGAAAGCGGCTCGGGCTGGCCGGCGCAGCACCGGGCATGGCGAGAATTTGCTCAAGTTGCGTCAGGGCCGCGTTGTCGGTGTAGCCGAACACCGGTAGGTAGTTGCGCACGAAACGCCGGTAGCCAAACCAGATCCAGATCAACGTAATCAGGTAGGCGACCAGCAGGGCGCCTCGCGAATACTCGACATGGAAGGCGGCAAACACGAACAGTAGTGCCGCAAAAGGCAGCGTAGCAGCCACCCCTGTCAGGCTATTGCCTTCCATGGTAGGCAGATGCAGCGAGCGATGAAGTAGTGCGAACGCCAACAGATAAGGTACGCCTGACCATAGCAGGGTGCGCCGGAAGACATTCGTCACATAGCCAGCTTGGTTGGCGAATTCTGCCAATACGAGACTCAGCCCCAGAAGGAGCAGCCCTAAGGCGGCCCACCCCAGCATGCGGGTGGCGCGGCGGATCGTCTCCGAGCTTTGGACGCGGATCGGAAGGGTGGCTGGCTTGGCGCTGTGGCTCTCGTTCATTGTTTGCCTGCTTTGGGGCGCGCCGCCAAGAGATGGGTCTTGGCCGTCTGCGTTAGCACCTGTTGGTAGACCTGCCAAGTCGAATCGGCCATCGAATCAATACCGAATACCTGCCTCCAGCGCGTTTGTGCTTTTTGTCCCAGGTTTTTTCTCAAGGTGGCATCTGTTGCCAAGTTCGTCAGTGCAGATGCCCAGGCTTGTGCGTCGTTGTTGGGGACGAGTACCCCACAGGTCCCCCCTTCAAACTGCTCACGGACACCGGGCAAATCGCTGGCAATGGCAGGTAGGCCCGCACGCATGGCCTCCAGGATGGAGATCGGGAAACCTTCATGGTCGGATGCGAGCGCAAAAATCTGGGCGGAGGCCAACAACGCGGGTACATCCGTCACTGCGCCCGCGAATCTGACTCGGCCGGGCGCTAGGCTGTCGGCCAGCGCTTGTAAGGACGATTGCTGTGGCCCCTCTCCCGCTAGGACTAATTCGCAATCAGGCAATGCCGCGCTGGCAAACGCGCGGATAAGAAGATCCCCTCGCTTGGGCGAGGCCAGGCGCGCCACCATGACAATACGTTTGACTGGCGCATCTGGCGTGGCAAGGGCATTGCTGCTTGCGATACCGTTATGTATGACGCTGATACGCGACGCAGCAATTGGCAATGTCGCGGCCAAGGCACGTTCGGCGTTTGCCACGCAAATCATGTGCGTGGTAAATGGCGCCAATAGCCATTCCGCAGCACGCGCCACAAAGCGCTGACGAACGGGTGCGGCTGGTTTGAAAGCAAAGCCGTGCACCGTGTAGATCACAGGGATGCCCAGCAGCCACCCGGCCAGCCGCCCCAATATGCCGGCCTTGGCGCTATGAGCGTGGATTAGATCTGGTTTCGCAGTCCGCAATGCGCGCACCAATTGCCAAAATGCAGCAATCGCGCGTATGGGGGAGAGCGCGTTATCGAGTCGTGTTAGCGGTATGGTGTCCGCGCCGACAGCGTGGGCTGCGGCGAACAGCGGGCCATTGCCTCCAGCGAGCAGCACCGGGTCAACGCGATCTCGCAATGCTCGCAGCAGATCGGCGACGTGTGCCTGAGCGCCTCCGGTTTCGGAGTTCGTAATCAGGTAGGCAACACGCGGACGGTTGGATGGTGAGGTCGCAGGCATGGATTGGCCGCGTCAGGCTGGGTAAGGTGCGCCAATGGGCGCGGAAGCAGGCCGGCACAGAAAGCCTAACTCGCAATTATATCGTTCGCAGGTCGTCCCAATGCGGGTGTACGTCCTTGACCGTTTACAATTGCGAACATCGTATTTCTATCCTGTGGACGACTCCATGCGCAGCATCGACCCCACCATCTTCAAAGCCTACGACATCCGCGGCATCGTCGGAAAAACCGTCGACGCTGAAACCGCTCGCCTGATCGGCCGTGCCTTCGGCTCAGCCGCACGTGCCAAGGGCGAATCCGCCGTGGTGATTGGCCGCGACGGCCGCCTGTCAGGCCCCGAACTGCTGGCAGCCCTGGCCGACGGCCTGCGCGCAAGCGGCGTCGACGTGATCGATCTGGGCCTGGTCGCGACGCCAATGGTCTACTTCGGCACCAACATCGAACTGGCCGGCCGCCGCGCCACATCGGGCGTGATGGTTACCGGCAGCCACAACCCGCCGGACTACAACGGCTTCAAGATGGTCCTCGCCGGACAAGCCATCTACGGCGAGCAAATCCAGGCGCTGCGCACGCGTATCGAGCAGGGCGATTTCACCGAAGGCGCGGGCGATTACGTCGAGGTGGATATCCGCCAGCAGTACATCGATCGCATCGTTTCGGACGTGAAGCTTGCCCGCCCGATGAAGATTGCCGTGGATTGCGGCAACGGCGTAGCAGGTGCGTTTGCGCCGGCGCTGTTCCGCGCGATGGGCTGCGAGGTGACGGAGCTGTTCTGCGAGGTGGATGGCCACTTTCCGAACCACCATCCGGATCCGGCACACGTCGAGAACCTGCAGGACCTCGTGCGCACGCTGCAGACTACCGACTGCGAACTGGGCCTCGCGTTTGATGGCGACGGTGACCGCCTGGGCGTGGTCACCAAGGACGGCCAGGTGATCTTCCCTGACCGTCAACTGATGCTGTTCGCGCAAGAGGTGCTGTCGCGCAATCCGGGCGGCGAGATCATCTTTGACGTGAAGTGCACGGGCAAGCTGGCGCCGTTCATCCGCGAGCATGGCGGCAAGGCGACGATGTGGAAGACGGGCCATTCGCTGGTCAAGGCCAAGCTGAAGGAAACCGGCGCGCCGCTGGCGGGTGAGATGAGCGGCCACATCTTCTTCAAGGACCGCTGGTACGGTTTCGACGATGGCCTGTACACGGGCGCGCGCCTGTTGGAAATCGTTTCGCGCTTGGCGGATCCGAGCGCTGCGCTGAACGCGCTGCCGAACTCGCATTGCACGCCCGAGCTGCAACTGAAGTGTGCCGAAGGCGAGCCGTTCGCGCTGCTCGACAAGATCAAGGCCAACGCCACATTCGACGGCGCCAAGGAAGTCATCCGTATCGACGGTGTGCGCGTGGAATACGAAGATGGCTTTGGCCTGGCGCGCCCGTCCAACACCACGCCGGTGGTGGTAATGCGTTTCGAGGCTGATAACGACGCCGCTATGGCGCGCATTCAGGCGCAGTTCCGTCGTGCGATCCTGGCCGAAAAGCCGGACGCAGCGCTGCCGTTCTGATCGCACGGTCCGCGTTCATGAAGTTGGGGGAAAGGATGGCGGCATGCGTGTGCTGATCGTCAAGGTGTCGTCGCTTGGCGATGTGGTGCACTGCACGCCCGTCGTGGCGGACATTCTGCGTGCGTATCCGGGCGCCGAGATCGACTGGGTGGTCGAGGAGGGCTTTGCCGGCATCGTGCGCATTGTGCGCGGCGTGCAGGGTGTGATTCCGTTTGCGTTGCGGCGCTGGCGCAAGTCACTGGGTTCCGGCAAGACGTGGGGCGAGATGGCGGCTTTCCGCCGTGCGCTGCGCGCCAAACCGTACGATGCGGTGCTCGATACGCAGGGCCTCATCAAGACCGCGCTGATTGCCGCGCAGGCCAAGCTGACGCCAAGCGGCTTTGTTGCGGGGCTGGGCAATCGCACCGACGGCGCGGGCTACGAGCCGCTCGCCAAGCTGTTCTATCAACGCAAGGTCGAGATGGAGCCGCGTGTGCACGTGGTCGAGCGCTCGCGGCGCATGGTGGCGGAAGCGCTCGGCTACAAGCTGCCCGATACCATTGACTTCGGTCTGCAGCCGCCGGCTGAGCTGCCGTTTCCGCTGCCGCGCCCGTATGTGGCGCTGGTGCATGCGACTTCGCGTGCCGACAAGGGTTGGCCGCGAGCGGCATGGGTGGATGTTGCGCGCGAGCTGCTGGCGCGCGACTACGCCATCGCGCTACCGTGGGGGAGCGAGACGGAACGGCGCACCAGTGAGTCCATTCGCGAAGCCATCGTTGCTGCGGTGCCGGGCACGGTGGGGCGCGTGGTGATTCCGCCGCGCATGTCGCTGCCGGATGTGACGGCATTTCTTGAGCAGGCGACGGCCGTGGTGGGAGTGGATACGGGGCTCGTGCATATCGCCGCTGCGCTGTGCAAGCCGACCGTGGCGCTCTACAACTTCACCACGTCGTGGCGCACGGGCGGTTATTGGACCCCCAACGTGCACGACCTCGGCAGCGCCGAGGCCCATCCCACCAGCGCGCAAGCGCTTGATGCGCTGCGCGCGCTGGGTGTGCTCTGATGCTGCGCGTTCTGTATCGATGGTTGTGGCGCATTGCGCTGCCGTTCGCGTTGCTGCGCCTGTGGTGGCGCGGTCGCAAGGAGCCGGGGTATCGCCAGCATGTCGGTGAGCGGCTCGGCTTCTACCCACCGCGCCTCAATCCGGATCGCCCGCTGC
Source organism: Ralstonia sp. (assembly GCA_039592975.1). Lineage (GTDB taxonomy): Bacteria > Pseudomonadota > Gammaproteobacteria > Burkholderiales > Burkholderiaceae > Ralstonia. The sequence goes on from JBCNQE010000008.1 coordinate 81,449, forward strand.
TGTGGGTGCACGCCGTGTCGGTGGGCGAGACGCGTGCCGCGCAGCCGCTGATCGACGCGTTGCTCGCGCGCTTTCCGCACCACGCCGTCCTGCTGACCCATATGACGCCGACCGGCCGCCGCACCGGCGCAGAGTTCGCTGCGCAGCGTATGGGCCGCGTCATCCAGGCGTATCTGCCGTATGACCTGACGGGCGCGGTTGACCGGTTTCTGCGTCATTTCCAGCCGCGCCTCGGGCTGCTGATGGAGACGGAAATCTGGCCCGTGCTCATCGAGCGCGCCTATGCGGCCGGTGTGCCGATGGTGTTGGTCAACGGGCGCCTTTCTGCCCGCAGCCATCGGCGTACGGCTCGGCTCGGTGATGCTGCCCGCGAGACCTACGCCCAGCTTGCCGCCGTGCTGGCGCAGACCCCCGACGATGCTGACCGCTATCGCTCGCTGGGTGTGCCGCGCGTGCGCGTGACGGGGAACCTGAAGTTCGACATCACCCCGCATGTGGATCAGATCATGGCCGGGCGCGTGCTTCGCGATGCGCTGGGTGGCCGCGCCGCGTGGGTCGCCGCCAGCACGCGAGAAGGCGAAGAGGCACTGTTGCTCGAGGCCTGGCAGGCGCATCGCGCGGAACATGCCGGACGTCGGCACCCGTTGCTGATTCTCGTGCCCCGTCATCCGCAGCGCTTTGATGAGGTCGCGCAATTGGCCGAGCGCGCGGGCTTGCGCGTTGCCCGCCGCAGCGCGATGACGGTATCGGGCGCCGGCATGACAGACGATGCCGGTTTGCGCGATGCCGACGTCCTGCTCGGTGATTCGATGGGCGAAATGGCGCTGTATTACGCCGCTGCTGAAGCGGCGTTCATCGGCGGCAGCCTGTTGCCCCTGGGCGGACAGAACCTGATCGAGGCGTGTGCGGTCGGTACCCCGGTGGTCATTGGCCCGCACACGTTCAATTTTGCGCAGGCCACGCGCGATGCTGTGGCCGCAGGCGCGTGTATCCAAGTCGCAGACGCCAGCGCGGTGATGCGCGTGATCGATACGTGGCTGTCGGATGCCGATGCCCGGGAAACCGCCTCGCGTGCCGCGCTGGCGTTTGCCGCCACGCACGGCGGTGCGACGGCGCGCACCGTGGAGGCCGTGGCCTCGCTGGTGTTGCCAACGCTGTAACCCTGTAACGCAGTCGCTTGCTTCGGCACGAAAAGTGCGAACTCATGGCGAGCCGTGCAGACTAACGGCTCTTCACGCAGTTTGCCCCCTGTCACTGTCTACGAGCCGCTCATGTCCCAACCGAATCGTCCTAAGCCGAGCCTGCTGCAGACGCCCCGCCGCGTGGTGCTAACAGCAGCGGCGCTGGCTGCCATGACAGCCGCCACCATCATCGGCGCTGGCTGCATGACGCCGGCAGCCTCGTCCAAGCCTGCCGCTCCATCCGCTGCTGCTGCATCTGCGCCGGTTGCCACGGCATCGGCACCGGCTGCAGAAACCAAACCGACGCCTGCCAGCGCCGCGCCCAACCCCGGCCAGGCGACGCTGACGCAAGCGCAGGCCGAAGGCCGCTCACGTTTTGTGCTGGTGCGCTGGCAAGAGCCCGGCGCCGCGCCCAAGGAACTGCCCTCCACGGAAGAGGACAATGCCGACCCGGCCGCGCAGCCGATCTCGATCGAGTTCAGCGCGGGCTTGGAGGCCGCCAATGGTGTGGTGTCGGGCTACTCGGGCTGCAATCGCTTCTCGGGGCCGTACGAGAAGCTGACTTCGGGCATGCGCTTCGGCAATCTCGTATCGACGCGCATGGCATGCGATCCGCCGCGCATGGAACTGGAAACCGCGTTCCTGGAGGCGTTGAAATCGCCGCTGGCCACCGTCGGTATGCAGCCTTCGGCGGACGGCAAGCAAGGCCGCCAGATCATCTGGAAGACCACCAGCGGCGCGCTGCTGCAGTTTGCCGAGCGCCCCCTGCCGCCGCGCGGCCAGACACACTGATCAGCGCTTGGCCGATCGGCTGGCGCGCGGCGGCAGCGCGGTGATATCGCTTGAACCGTTGGCCGTCAGCAGCGTATTCACCTGAATCACATCGGCCTCGGAAAGCGAGCCGGCGGCCGATTTGAGCCGCAGACCGTTCAGGATGGTGTCGTACCGGGCGCGTGCCAGATCGCGCCGCGCCTGGAACAACTGGGCCTGCGCGTTCAGCACATCGTTGCCGATGCGCACGCCTACGCCATAGGCCAGTTGGTTGGAGTCGTACGCCGTACGTGCCGACAGCTCGGCCGCTTCCAGCGCCTTCACCTGCGCCAGCCCCGCAATCACGCCGATATACGCCTGCCGAGCGCCTTGTTCGGCGGAGCGGCGGGCGAATTCAAGATCGTTCGCGGCCTTGGTTTCGAGCGCGATGTTTTCGCGCACGCGTGACTGGATCGCGCCGCCCGCAAAGATCGGAATCGACACCTGTACGCCGATCTGCGAGCTATCAAAACGCGCGCCGCCCGGCAGCGATGGCAGATACTGGTTGCCGCTGGCATTCGTGTGGCCCGTCTGCGCCACCAGGTCGACCGACGGTAGATGTCCAGCGTTGGCCTTTTTCACATCGCGCTCGGCGCTTTGCAGGTTGTATTGCGCCAGTGCCACTTGCAGGTTGCTGCTGCGCGCTTGGTCCACCCAAGGTTCTGCGGCCGCCGGTTCAGGTTGCGGAATGGAAGCGCCGGTGCGCACGCCTGCCAGTCGGCCGACAGGCTCACCGATGATCTGTCTGAGCGCCGATTGCTTGATCTCGAAGTCGCTGCGCGCGGCGATGACGGTGGCGTCAATCGCATCGCGCCGTGCCTGCGCGTCGTTGGCATCGGTGATATTGGCGTTGCCGACGTCGAAATTGCGGCGTGCCTGTTCGTACTGCTGCTGGATTGCGTCGCGCTGCGCGGTGGCGAGCTGCAGCGTGTCCTGCGCATTGAGCACGTCAAAGTACGCTTGCGCCGTACGCGTGATGAGGTCGAGCTGGGCTTGCGCGAGCGAGGCTTCCGCGGCCTGCGCGGCAATCTCGCCTTGCTTATAAGTTTCCCAGCGGTCCCAGCGGAACAGCGGCTGCGAGAGCGAGATCGTCCAACCCGTCGACGAGAACGTCTTGTTGAATTCGGCCGGCGCGGTTTGATCGAAGATGACGCGCGTTGAGCTCCACGCGCCACCGATCTGCGGCAACAGGCCGGCGCGGCCTTGCGTGAGCTTTTCGCGTTGAGCAAGCGATTGCGCGCGGGCCGATGCGAACTGCGGATCGTTGGCCAGCGCGGCGCGGTAAGCAGAGAGAAGGTCGGTTGCGGCCGGCACGTTCGGTTGGGATTGCGCCCACGCGAACATCGGCAAGATCGACCAGCACAATACGACCAGCGAACCGCGCGCGGCTATCCGCATGCGGCTACTGCGAGCAACACTCATAAAGCCCCCGAACGAGGAAAACGTCGGAAGGCAGCGCAGACGCGTTCAGTCAACGGCGTCTGGCGGCAGCTTCCCCAATCAGTACGTCGCCATCTGCGGGTCTACCTGGTTGGCCCAGGCATGGACGCCGCCTTGCAGGTTGTACACACGCGCGGCATCAAAGCCGGCACGCGTGATCAGAAATTGCGCAACCTGCGCGCTGCGCCCGCCGTGGTGGCAGATGCAGACGATGTCTTGTTCAGCATTGAGCTCGCCGCTGCGTGCCGGAATCTGGTCCATGGGGATATGCGTGATCCCGGGCAGGGCGCAGATTTCCAGTTCCTCCGCCCACCGCACGTCGAGCAGGATGGGCTGCGCGCGCGAAGCGTCGGCGAGCCATTGGGCGAGGGCGGTGGGAGCGAGCTGTTGCATGATGATTGGGGAGAGCCGAGGCGGATCAGAAGCGGAACTGCGAGGGGGCGGACACGCCGACCAGGGGCGTCACGTACGTCTCGAATAGGTTGCGCGTCTGGTATTCGGTGTTGGAGAGGCGCGTGATGAGTTGCGCTTCCATGACCGGCGCACCGCCCACGAAGATCGCCAGGCGACCGCCGACCTTGAGCTGCTTGAGCAGCGCTTCCGGCACGGCCGGCACCGAGCCCGACACGCAGATTACGTCGTACAGGCCATCGCCCCAGCCTTGCGCGCCGCTGGCTTCCACCACGTCGACGTTGGTCACGCCGTTGCGCGAGAGGTTGTCGCGGGCGAAGGCAACCAGTTCGGGCACGATGTCCAGCGTGGTGACCTGGCGGCCGCGGTGCGCCAGCAGGGCAGCCATGTAGCCGGAGCCCGCGCCGATTTCCAGCACGTCTTCATGCTTGCGCACGGCCAGCTCCTGCAGCACGCGGGCTTCCACGCGCGGGGCCAGCATGTTCTGGCCGCCGGCCAGCGGGATTTCCATGTCGACGAAGGCCAGCGCACGGTAGGCCTCGGGCACATAGTGTTCGCGCTTGACGATGCTCAGCAGGTCGAGCACGTCGGTATCGAGCACGTCCCACGGACGGATTTGTTGCTCGATCATGTTGAACCGGGATTTTTCGATGTCCATGGGCATGCCTTCCACGCGGAGCGAGTGATGCAAATGAGGGTTTGACGACAAACCCGGCATTTTAGCAAGTCCGGAGGACATTCCGGCAGACGGCGTCATGACGAGGCTCCCTCATCGGTATTGCCGGTGCCCTCGGGCAGTGGGCGCCACGGTTGTTCGGCGAGCCGAGGCGGCGGCGGAACCGCAGCGCCCGGCACCGGATTGCGCAACAGCCCATGCAGCATCAGCGTCACGACATGCGTGATGAAGGCCTTGGGTTCCAGCACCTTGGAGGCGCACGGGCCGAACGAGTGCTTCCACATCATCAGGAACAGCATGGGCGCAGTGAGGGCCAGCGTGGTGAGATCCGCAGCGGTTTCGCGGAACTCGCCCCGAGCGATGCCGCGTGCCAGGATGCGGGCGAACAGGCGGTCGCAGCGCTCGATGACTTCTTCGCTGTAGTACTGCGCCAGATCGGGAAAATTGCCCGACTCGGCCATCAGCAGCTTGGTCAGGCCCGAAGCCGGCGATTCACCAATCAGCTCCCACCACCCCATCAGAACTTCGTGCATCAGCGCTTCGCTGGTGCCGTCAAAGCGGTCGATCAAGGCTTCGCCCTCGGCCAGCACGGGCAGCAGGTTTTCCTGCACCACGGCCTTGAAGAGTTCTTCCTTGTTGGCGAAATACAGGTAGACCGTGCCCTTGGACACGCCCGCCGCAGCCGCCACGTCTTCAAGGCGCGTGGCCGCATAGCCGCGCGCCACGAACAGGTTCAGCGCGGCGGCGACCAGTTCTTGCGGCCGGGCCTCTTTACGGCGCGTCCAGCGTTTGGCGGAAGACTCGGAATCTCGGTCGGTCACGTCGGTCACTGCGTTGGGGTGTGGGTCGGTACAGGAATGTCACTGACTCACAGATAACTTACTTTCGGGTCATTAATGTACGCATGCTGTGGGGGTGGGTCAAGCGGCATCGGTGCTGTATGGCTGCTGTCAATCGGATTGGGCCTCGAATGTGCTGGTGCACAATAGCGGTTTCCATTGCGATTTCGTTCTTTCGTCTATTCCCCGGTCATGGACTGCCGACCCCACTGCGGCGCGTGTTGTATCGCGCCTTCCATCTCCAGCCCGATTCCTGGCATGCCCGACGGCAAGCCGGCTGGTGTGCGTTGCGCGCAACTGGATGACGCCAACCGCTGCCGTATCTTTGGGCGTCCGGACCGTCCTGCGGTCTGTGGCAGTCTGCAAGCGGAGCCCGACATGTGTGGCGCCTCGGCCGTCCATGCCATGCAGTTTCTGACCCGGCTCGAAATCGCCACCGCAGCGCATTGACCAAGATGAACGATTCGACGAAACCTGTATCCCGCACGAACCGTGTTCGCTGGTGGGCTGGGGCAGCGGCCGTTGCTGTGGCCGTGGCGGCCGTGCTGGTTGCTTGTATGCCGACGGGCTGGACGGGCGACGGCTACACCTTTTCGCGCGGCCAGATGCAAGAGGCACTGGCACGCAAGTTTCCGTTCCAGCGGCGCTTCCTGGGCTTCTTCGACGTGACGTTGACCAACCCGCAGATCACGCTGGACCCGGCACGCAACCGCATCGCCATCCAAGCGGATGCGCAGGTGCAAAGCGGCCTGTTTCGCCAGCCGCTAACCGGGCCATTGGCCGTTTCCAGCGGCCTGCACTACGACGCGCCGACCCGTTCGATCCGCCTGGACCAGCCCAACGTCGATCGCTTCGATTTGCAGAACGTGCCCGGCGGCGTGGGCCCGCAGATCAGCGCGATTGGTTCGTTGATCGCCGGCCAGTTGCTCAATGACTATGCGGTCTACACCTTTAAGCCGGAGCAGCTGAAAGTGGCGGGAATTGCTGTCGAGCCCGGTACAATCACGGTTTTGCCCGAAGGCGTACACGTCCAGGCCAAGCGGCCCTGAGAATCCGCCCGCGATCCTACTGCGCGACCCGATCTTGGTCCTGCGATGCTCGCCGTACCCATGTACGGCTGCGCTTCTCGGACCAACCTCGGGCCGCTCGCTACGGATCGAGAGCGCATTCTGAGCAGACGGCACGCCCAGCGCTTCGTTTCACTTTTCCCTCTTTGCTCACTGCATGGACATCGCACTCGCCATCAAAGCGCTGATTCTCGGCATCGTCGAAGGCCTGACCGAATTCCTCCCCATCTCCAGCACCGGCCACCTGATCCTCGCCGGCCAGTTGCTCGACTTCAATGACGAGAAGGGCAAGATCTTTGAGATCGTGATCCAGTTCGGCGCCATCCTGGCGGTGTGCTGGGAGTTCCGCCACAAGATCATCGACGTGATCAAGGGCTTGCCCAGCGACCCGCGCCAGCAGCGTTTCGCCATCAACGTAATCGTGGCGACGATTCCCGCCATTACGCTGGCGCTGATCTTCGGCAAGACCATCAAGGCGCATTTGTTCAACCCGATCGTGGTGGCATCGGCCTTCATCATTGGTGGCTTGGTGATCCTGTGGGCCGAATGGCGCGAGCGCCATCGCGGTGAGACGCACGACCCGCGTGCCAATGCGCTGCTGGAAGCCGCCAAGGCGGGCGCGCCGCGCATCGAGACGCTCGATGATCTGCGCATCTCCGATGCCATCAAGGTGGGCTTCGCGCAGTGCTTCGCGCTGATTCCGGGCACGTCGCGTTCGGGCTCGACCATCATCGGCGGTTTGCTGTTTGGGCTGTCGCGCAAGGTGGCGACCGAGTTTTCGTTCTTCTTGGCGATCCCCGTGATCTTCGGCGCGACGGTGTACGAGCTCTACAAGTCGCGTGCGCTGCTGTCAGCCGATGATCTGTCGATCTTCGGGGTGGGGTTTGTGGCCGCATTCATCTCGGCGTTCTTCTGCGTGCGCTGGCTGCTGAAGTTCATTGCCACGCACGATTTCCGCGGCTTTGCGTGGTATCGGATCATCTTCGGCATCATCGTGCTGGTGACGGCCTATACGCACCTCATCGCTTGGCAGGCCTGAATTGCCAAACTGAAGCAGCGCGTATTTCCCTTCCTCGGCGCGGGCTTTCGCGCCATCTGCACGATCGGGTGGATTCGGCCACACTGACAGCTTCTTCGTCAGCCGCTGACCACCGAGTCTCCCGATCATGAGTGCACTCTTCCAGCCTTTTTCCCTGCGCGGTCTCACGCTTGAGAACCGCATCGTCATCTCGCCGATGTGTCAGTACTCGGCGGACAATGGCCAGGCCACGGCGTGGCATCACACGCATCTGGGCGGTCTATCGCTGTCGGGCGCTGGATTGCTGATGATCGAGGCGACCGCCGTGTCGTCGGAGGGGCGCATCACCCATGGTTGCCTGGGTTTGTGGGATGACGCGACGGAAGCCGCGCTAGAACACACGCTCGCTGCCGTCCGCCAGAACGCGCTGGTGCCGATCGGCATGCAGATCGCACACGCCGGCCGCAAGGCTTCGAGCGCCCGCCCGTGGGAGGGCGGCGCGCTGTTGCCGCTCGACGCGGGTGGCTGGGAGACGATGGGCCCATCTGCATTGCCGCAGCGCCCTGAAGAACGCGCCCCGCGCGAGATGAGCGATGCAGACCTTGCCCGAGTGCGCGAGGAGTTTGTCGCCACCGCGCGCCGCGCCGTACGTCTCGGCGTGGCTGCCATCGAGCTGCACTGCGCGCATGGCTATCTGCTGCACGAGTTCCTTTCGCCGATCGCCAATCAGCGCACCGATGCCTACGGTGGCTCGCGCGAGAACCGCATGCGTTATCCACTGGAAATTTTCGACGCCGTGCGCGCCGTGGTGCCGGACAACATTCCGGTGGGCGTGCGCGTGTCCGCCACCGATTGGGTGGAGGGCGGCTGGACGCCGGAGGATTCCGTGGTGTTTGCGCAGGCGTTGCGCGCGCGTGGGTGCGACTGGATCGATGCGTCGTCAGGCGGGGTGTCGCCGCTGCAGCAGATTCCGCTGTCGAGCGGTTATCAGGTGCCGTTTGCGGAGAAGATTCGCAACGAAGCGGACATCCCGACCATCGCGGTGGGCCTCATCAACGAGGCGCATGAGGCAGAGGCGATCATTGCGGAAGGGCGGGCGGACTTGGTCGCCGTCGGCCGCGCGTTCCTCTACAACCCGCATTGGGCGTGGGCCGCGGCCGCCGAGCTGGGCGCCACCGTCAATGCGCCGCCGCAATACTGGCGCGCCTTTCCGCGTCACGCCAAGAACCTCTTCGGCGATACACATTTCGGCGCGCGCTGATACGCGCGGGGGTGGTGGTCAGCGCTTGCGGAAGACCACATCCCACACGCCGTGCCCGAGGCGCAGCCCGCGCTTCTCGAACTTGGTGACGGGGCGATAGTCGGGGCGCGGCGCGAAGCCGTCGGCGGTGTTCTCGAGTTGCGGCTCGGCCGAGAGCACTTCCAGCATCTGGTGGGCATATTCTTCCCAGTCCGTCGCGCAGTGCAGATAGCCGCCCGGCTTCAGATGGGCCGCCAGGCGTGCCACGAACGGGCCCTGGATCAGGCGTCGCTTGTTGTGGCGTTTCTTGTGCCAGGGGTCCGGGAAGAACACATGGATGCCATCCAGCGTGCCTTCCGGAATCATGTGCGCCAGCACTTCTACCGCATCGTGCGAGCAGATGCGGATGTTGCCGATCTCGCGTTCACCAATCAGCTTGAGCAGCGCGCCCACGCCAGGCTCGTGCACTTCTACGCCTAGGAAGTCATCATCCGGACGCAGTTGTGCGATGTGCGCGGTGGTCTCGCCCATGCCGAAGCCGATCTCAAAGATGCGCTTGGCACCGGTGCGGCCGAAGGCGGCTTCCCAGTCGAGTGGCTCGGTGGTGTAGGGCAGCTGGAAGCGAGGGCCGAGCTCGTCAATGGCGCGCTGCTGGCCGGTGGACGTGCGGCCGGCGCGGCGTACGAAGGAGCGGATGCGGCGCGGGTGGCCGATCTCGGTGCCTTCAGTGGCGTTGTTGTCTTGCGATTCCGGCGTGGTGTCGGCGGGGCCGGTGCCCGGCTGATCGATGGGCTGCATGAAGATCCCGTGCCGTATCCCGCCGAGTGAGCGGCGGGCAGGCAACAAAAAAGCCGCCGAGGGCGGCTTCAGACGATTCGGTGGAGCGGGCGATGGGAATCGAACCCACGGCTCTAGCTTGGGAAGCTAGGGTATTACCATTATACGACGCCCGCGTAGCCGGTCATTTTATGCGGGGTTGCTGGGATTGGGCAAGCGCTGGGGCTCCGGTGTTGGTTCGGCGCCCCGGGCTCCGTCGATTGTCATCCCACGCCGGAAACACCGTCGAGCGCTTCACCACGCCATACGCAAAGCTCGTATCGATCGCCGCGATGCCCGGAATCGCGTGCAGTTGGCTGCGTACGAAATGCTCGTAGTCCTGCAGGCTTTCCACCAGCACGCGCAGCAGGTAATCCGCTTCACCGGTCAGCACATAGCAGTCCAGGATCGCATCGATGGTGCGGATACGGTTCTCGAATGTCGCGACCACCTCTCGGCTGTGTTGCTGCAGCCGGATATGAACGAATGCCGTGACCGGCAGGCCGTACGCCTCTTCGTCGACGATGGCCGTGTAGCCGCGGATCACGCCGGCCTCTTCCAACAGCCGCAGCCGGCGCAGGCAGGGCGAGGGCGACAGGTTGACCCGCTCCGACAACTCCTGATTGGTCAAGCGGCCTTCCTTCTGGAGGGCGGCAATGATCTGTCTGTCCTTCTTGTCCATGCGATTTTCCGTGGAGTGGCAGGTTCTGCCAATGTGGGCGTCTGCCTTGGTGGAAATCGCAAGATACTACTTTTTATGCTGAGGCATTCTGTCGTCATTCGAAAATCGAGGATGAACGGGAATGCGCGGTTTGACATGGACGGCAGGGGCGGGTGGTCAGGCTGGGCGCGAAGCCTTTCAGGCCAGCCCGCTGATCGGGTATGCGGCGATGGTGTTGACGGTGTTGATCTGGGCCGGCTTCGCCCTGTCGATCCGCGCCATTGGCGCTTCGCCCTTGGCGGCGGCGGATGTGGCGCTGATCCGTTTCGGCTTGCCGACGCTGTTGCTGTTGCCGTTCTTGCCATCACGCTGGCCGATGCTGCGTCGCGTGAAGCCGCTCAGCGCACTGATGATTCTGGCGGGCGCGGGCTTGCCGTTCTTCTTCATGGCGTCTGCCGGGGGCAAGGCGACCTCTGCCGCGCACGTTGCTGCGCTCATCGCCGGTACCACGCCGTTGTCGGTGGCGCTGGTCGCCTATGCGCTGGATCGTCAACGAATCGGCGCGGCCCGGGCGCGGGCGATCGCCATCATCCTGGCTGGGGTGATGCTGTTGCTGGTGTCGCAATCGCACGCGTCACAAGGGACGTTCGTCGGCGGGGCTGCGATGCTGTTGCTGGCCAGCCTGCTTTGGGGCAGCTACACGTTGGGCTTGCGCCGCGCGGGGCTTGATGCCATCGGCTGCGCGCTGTTGCTGAGCGTGCCCTCGTTCCTGGTGCTGGTGCTGGTGGTGAGCCTGGGCCTGGTCGACAGCCACATCGGGCATTTCACCTTGAACAACGCCATGCCGTTCTTGCTGGCCCAAGGCCTGGGCGTTGGGGTGGTTTCCAGCGTGTCGTATGCGTTGGCGATCCGCCATCTGGATACGCCGCGCTGTTCCGCCATCGGCTCGCTGGCACCCGCCCTGGCTTGCCTAGGGGCCGTGCCCCTGCTGGGCGAATCGCTCACCTTGACCGTTGTGTGCGGCGTTGCCGTGATCACCGTTGGCGTGATCCTGGCAAACCGCGCCTAGACCCTCGCATCCCACTTGCGGAGACCACACATGCTCGCAACCCTCGCACCCGTTGCCCCGGACCCGCTTTGGGGCCTGACCGCTGCTTTCCGCGCTGACGCCCGGCCCGACAAGGTCGATCTGGTGGTTGGCGTCTACCGTGATGAGCTCGGGCGCACGCCGGTCATTGCCGCCGTCAAGACCGCAGAAGAGCGCCTAGCTGCGGCCGGCGCCTCGAAGGCCTACCGCGGGTTGGCCGGCAATCTCGATTTCAACGCGGGCCTCGCCACGCTGCTGCTCGGCCACGACGCAGCGCGATTAGCTCGCCAGTACACGATGCAGACCGTCGGCGGCACCGGCGCGCTGCGATTGCTGGCGGACTTCATCGCCGTGGCCTCGCCCGGGGCGCGCGTCTGGGTGTCCGACCCTGGCTATGTCAACCACGTGCCCATCATGCGGGCCGCGGGGCTGGCGGTGGAGCGCTACCGCTGGCACGCCGAGGGCGGTGTGCTCGATGCCGACGCCGTTCTCGCGGACCTTTCCGCCGCGCGTGCGGGCGACATCGTGCTGCTGCACGGCTGCTGCCACAACCCAACGGGCATCGATATGGACGCCGGGGTCTGGCAGGCCGTCGCTGCGCGCTGCGCAAAGCAGGGTCTGGTGCCGCTGGTCGACATGGCGTATCTGGGGCTTGCCGAAGGTCTGGTGCAGGACACCCAGGGCCTGCGGATGCTGGTGGACGCGCTCGACACAGTGCTGGTGGCGGCGAGCTGCTCGAAGAGCATGGGCTTGTACTGCGAGCGTACCGGCGCCGCGATGGTGATCGGCAAGAACACGGCGGCGTTGCAGCCCGTGGGCGGTGTTCTGGAGCGCATTACGCGCAGCAATTATTCGATGCCGCCAGACCACGGTGCGGCCATCGTCGCCACCATCCTGGCCGATGCCGCGTTGACGACGTGCTGGCGCGATGAGCTGGAACACATGCGTCAGCGCATCATCGGCACGCGGCGCCGGCTCGACGATGCGCTTGTCAGCCTGGGGGCCCCGGGCGCGCTACAGAATTTGTCGCGGCACAAGGGGATGTTTTCCGTGCTGCCGCTGGGTGCTGATGCCATGGAGCGTCTGCGCGTGGAACACGGCATCTATGGCACGCAGGGCGGGCGTATCAACATCGCGGGGCTGGCGCCGGAGCAGATTGGCCGGGTGGCGGGGGCGCTGGTTGCGGTGGCCGCGGATGCGGCGCAGATGGCGGCCTGACGGGCCAGTGTGTGGACGTTGCCGTGGACCACGGCCGTCCACTCACGCCATGACCACCTTGTTCTTGCCCGCGCGCTTGGCCTGATACATACCGCGATCCGCGCGCTGGATCGCCGCCATGGGGGTTTCATCTTTGCCCAGTTCGGCCACGCCGGCCGAGAACGTGATGAAGAGCCGCGTATCGCCCGCCATAAAGAAGCGCTGGGTGAGCGCGCGCTGCAGCCGGATGATGGTCTGGACACCTTCTTCCAGGCCCGTATCCGGCATCAGGATCACAAACTCTTCGCCACCAAAGCGGGCGAGCGTGTCTTGCGGGCGCATCGATTCACGCGCGACCTGCGCCAGATGCGACAGCGCATCGTCGCCGGTGCGGTGCCCGTGGGTGTCGTTGATGGACTTGAAGTTGTCGATGTCCAGAAACGCGATCGACAGCGCCGAGCTTTGGCGCGCTGCGTGCGCCACCTCGCGCTCCAGCGCTTCTTCCAGCCCTTTGCGGTTGAGGGTGCCGGTCAGCAGATCATGGCGCGCCGAGGCCGACGCCGCGTCCAATGCCTTGCGCAGCGACGCTACCTCGTGGGCGGCGTCTTCGGCCCGCTTCTTCATCGCCGATAGCTCGTCGCGATTGCGGGCCGATTCCAGCGACATCCACCGGGTGGCGGACAGCGCATCCTGAATCGCCGGGGCAATCTCGGAGAGTGATGTGGCGGATTCGATCTTCTTGGCACACGCCTCCATCTGGCGATGATGCTCGCCTGAGATCTCGGCGGCGGCAGACAGACGCTCCATGAACGAGGCCAGAAGCCGCTTCATCTCTTCCTGGGCTTCGATGGACTTGGTCTTGAGCGAGCCCTGCTTGTGAATCACCTCTTTGAGGCGGCGCCGCAGGTCGTCCAGCCGGCGCAGGCTGACGGGCGCTTCGCTGGCCTTCATCAGTGCATCGATCTGGCCGCGCAGCCAGCGATCGTCCGGCGATAGCTCGCCGATGTTCTCAAAGATCAGCTGCAGCAGGCCCAGCAGCGATTTGCGTATCTCGTTCTGGTCTTCTGCGGCGAGCGCGAGCCAATGGTTGAACGTCGCCAGCCTCGCGTTCAGTTGCGCCAGGCTTTCGGACTCCGACCGGCACGCTGCGACCAGCGCTGAGGCGGCGGGCCCAATGGCGGCATCGTCTTCGCCGAGGGCCGGCAGGCAGCGCTCGATGGTGCGCGCGATGTGTTCGCGCAGCTCACGGACGAGGGCGGCCCGTTCGGTGCCTCCGTTTGGATTGCTGCCGGCAATCTCGTGATAGATGGCCGCGAAGTTGTCTGGCGTGGGGGCAAGCTTGCGCGAGGCAAGCTCGCGTAGGGCATGTCGGGCGGTTTCGGAGGGGTTGAGGTCAGACATACCGACGGAGGGTGGCGAACAGCAGAACAGTGAGATTGTCCGCTGTTCCGCGGCGCGCGCAAAGTGGCCGGCGGCTTTTTGGGGCGGTGGAGTGTGTGACGAGGCAAGTACTGCCGCGCCAAGGCGTGTACGGCCGTTGGGCCCTAGCGCCGTTGCGCCATCGCATGCATGGCGTCGTCAACGAAGCGAGCGGCTGCCCGTTCACCGACGATCGGCTCGGCTGTCCTGGCGCAGGCGGCAATCACGTCGCATAGCGATTGGGTGTCTTCCCGGCATGCGCGCAGCAGCGGCATGGCGGCGCCGGCAGCGGAGCCGAAGTGGTGCTGCGCCAGGCGCATCAGCTCGACCTTGATCACATTCGGCAGAACGTCGGCCAGTTCGGGCGTTACCGAGGGAATGGGTGCGGTTGGCGCCTCAGACGCTGGCGGCGCAGGCAAGGGCGCAACGGGCGTCAGCTGGGGCTCGTTGGCGGCCGGCATGTCGGCGGCGCCGGCGGCGGTCTGCAGGCCGAGCGTCATGCCGGTCAACGGCGGCAACTCGTCGTAGAGGGGGGAGAGGGTGGCCGGTTCGGCGTCGTCGTCGAACAGCGGGCGATTGAAATAGGCGATGGGGTCAAAGGCGTCAGCGGGCGCCGGCGAGGCAGGCTGGTCTGACAGCACGCCCGGCAGCACATCCACCATGCCGGCTTGTTGCAGGCCGATGAGCAAGTCGTCCAGATCGGTCCAGTTGCCGAGCAACTGATGCAGTTGCCCGACCGTGCGCGCGCCATCAATGAGGATGAGCAGATGCCGCTGGCGTATCTGCATGTCGTGGCGGCGCGCGGCCAGCGCCTCGCGGCCGTCCTCCGTCTTGATCAGGACGCTCGTCGTTGCAAGCATGGTGACTCCCCGTTAAAGCAGCGGCCCGGCCTCTTGGCGTGCCGGTGCACGCTGTACGTTAGTCAGCCTGTCTGCGCCATGCCATCGTACGATTGGTGGAGATTGTAGAACCTCTGGCGATCAATCGGTTTAGCTCCGCCACGATTCCAGCGCCGGGGTGGCCTCGGCCGCCGCGCCCGTTTGCGCGGCCAGCGTGCGGGCATAGTCTACATACCACGCCAGTACGCCGGGGTTGGCCATCGCATCAGGGTTGGCGATGCGCTCGGGCGGGGCGCCCAGCAGCAGCTTCTTGATTGGCACTTCCATCTTCTTGCCCGACAGCGTGCGCGGCACGCCCGGCGCCTGCACGACCACGTTGGGCACATGCCGGGCCGACAGCCCCGCCTTGATGCGCGCGCAGATCGTGTCCCGCAGCGTGTCGTCCAGCACGGCCCCTTCGCGTAGCACGACAAACAGCGGCATGAACGATTCGCGGCCGAGGAATTCCAGGTCGACGACCAGGCTGTCGAGCACCTCCGGCAGATCTTCCACCACGCGATACAGCTCCGCCGTGCCCATGCGGATGCCGTGGCGGTTGATGGTGGCGTCCGATCGGCCGTAGATGATGGCGCCGCCGCGCGGGGTGATCTTGATCCAATCACCGTGGCGCCACTGGCCGGGGTACATGTCGAAGTAGCTGTCGCGGTAGCGGCTGCCGTCGGTGTCGCCCCAGAAGAACAGCGGCATCGACGGGATGGGCGCGGTGCAGACGAGTTCGCCCACGGCATCGATGAGGGGGTTGCCGGCCTCGTCCAGCGCTTCCACGCGTGAGCCGAGGTTGCGGCATTGCATCTCACCCGCGTAGACGGGCAGGGTGGTGACGCCGCCTACGAAGCAGCCGGCAAAGTCGGTGCCGCCTGAGATCGGGTTGAGCCAGACGTTGGCTTTCACGTGGCGATAGATCCAGTCGTACGCCTCGGCGGAAAGCGGCGAGCCGGTCGAGCCGACCGCGCGCAGTTTCGACAGGTCAAAATCCCGCCCTGGCTCGATCCCAGCTTTCAGGCAGTTGGCAAAGAACGCCGCGCCCGCGCCGAAGAACGTCACGCCTGCATCCTGCGCGAAGCGCCACAGCGTGTTGAGATCAGGCGTGCCGGGACTGCCGTCGTAGATGGCGAGCGTGACGCCGCCCAGCAGCCCGCTCGCCTGCGAATTCCACATGACCCAGCCGGTGCTGCTGTACCAGTGGTAGACGTCGTTGGGGCCGAGATCGAGATGCAGCGCGCCCATGGCCGTCTGCACGAGCAACAGGCCGCCGTGGCCGTGCACGATGGGCTTGGGCATGCCGGTGGTGCCGGACGAATACAGAATCCACAGCGGATGATCGGCTGCCACGGGCGTGACGACGAGCGGCACGTCGTTCGCCGTCAGGTCGCGCCAGTCTTGGGCTTGCGGAAAGCGCGCGCGGTTGATGTCGCCGAGCAGTTGCGGCACAAGCACGAGGTGTTCGACTGTCGGCAGCGCGGCGACCATCTCTGCGACCACGTCAGTGCGGTCAAACGCGCGACCGCCATAGTGATAGCCGTCCACCGCGATCAGTACCTTCGGTTCGATCTGGCGGAAGCGGTCGGTCACGGCCACCTGGCCCATGTCCGGTGCGCAGACGGACCAGATCGCCCCCACGCTGGCCGTGGCCAGGAACGCGACGATGGCGTCCGGCGTGTTCGACAGATACGCCGCCACGCGGTCGCCAGGCACGACGCCCATCTTGCGCAGCGCATCGGCCAACGAGGCGACGCGGCGGTGCAGTTCACGCCACGACAGGTCAGCAAGCGGCTTGGTCTCGCTGGCGTAGCGGATGGCGGTGCGGTCAGGGCTGCCGCCTTCTTCCAGGTGGCGCATGACCTGGTCGACGTAATTCAGCTTGGCGCCGACCAGCCATTGCGCGCCGGGCATCGTTCGGTCGCCCAGCATCTGCGTGAAGGGTGTGGAGGCGCGCAGGTCGAGGTAGTCCCAGACGGAGGTCCAGAACGCTTCGAGATCCGTGGTGGACCACTGCCAGAGTTCTTCGTAACCCTCGGGCGTGGTGGCCGAGAAGCGCAGGCCGCGCTCGCGCGCCAGCCAGTCGAGGTAATGCGTCAGGCGCGCGTTCGCGATGAAGTCAGCCGAGGGCGTCCACAGCAGGGCGCCTTCCTGGATGGTGCTCATGTGTCTCCTCCGCCGAAAGGCTAGGGGGAAGGCTGCCCGCTCTATTGGCGGGTCGGCCGGTGGTGGGGTCGGCTCAGATGCCGCCCATGCACAGATATTTGAGTTCGAGATACTCGTCGATGCCATACACCGAACCCTCGCGGCCCAGGCCCGATTGCTTGATGCCGCCGAACGGCGCGACCTCGTTCGAGATCAACCCCGTGTTGATACCGACCATGCCGTATTCAAGCTGCTCGGCCACGCGCCAGATGCGGCCGATATCGCGGCTGAAGAAGTACGAGGCGAGGCCGAATTCGGTGTCGTTGGCCAGGCGTACGACTTCCGCTTCGTCTTCAAACTTGAAGATGGCGGAGACGGGGCCGAAGGTTTCTTCACGTGCGATCAGCATGTCGGGCGTAGCGTCGGCCAGCACGGTGGGTTCCACGAAGCGCTGCGAGCCGAAGCCCTGCATCAGCTTGCCGCCAGCCGTCAGTCGCGCGCCTTTTTGCGTGGCGTCGCTGATGTGGCGTTGCACCTTTTCCACAGCCTGGTCGTCGATCAGCGGGCCCTGCACCACGCCGGTATCGAAGCCGTTACCGACCTTGATGCCTTTCACTTTCGCCGAGAGCTTCTCGACAAACGCTTCGTACACCGAAGCATGCACATAGAAACGGTTCGTACACACGCAGGTCTGACCCGCGTTGCGGTACTTCGATTGCACCGCGCCTTCCACGGCGGCATCGATGTCGGCGTCGTCAAACACGATGAACGGCGCATGGCCGCCCAGCTCCAGCGCCACCTTCTTCACCGTCGGCGAGCACTGCTGCATCAGGATGCGGCCCACCGGCGTCGACCCCGTGAACGACAGATGCCGCACGATCGGCGATTCGCACAGCGCCTTGCCGATGGCGATGGAGCGATCCGCATCGCCCGTCACCACGTTGATCACGCCCTTGGGGATGCCCGCGCGGTGCGCCAGTTCGGCCATCGCCAGTGCAGACAACGGCGTCTGCTCGGCCGGCTTGATGACGATCGTGCAGCCCGCCGCCAATGCCGGCGCCACCTTGCGGGTGATCATCGCCAGTGGGAAGTTCCACGGCGTGATGGACGCGCACACGCCCACCGGCTGCTTGAGCACCACCATGCGCTTGTCGCGCCAGGTGCTGGCCATGACGTCGCCGGAGACGCGCTTGGCCTCTTCGGCAAACCATTCGATGAAGGACGCGCCGTAGATGACTTCGCCCTTGGCCTCGGCCAGCGGCTTGCCTTGCTCGGCAGTCATGAGCGCGCCGAGGTCGTCGGCATTGGCGACAAGCAGATCGAACCAGCGGCGCAGGATGGTCGCGCGGTCCTTGCCGGTCAACTCGCGCCAAGCGGGCCACGCGGCGTTGGCGGCGTCGATGGCGCGCAGCGTTTCGGCATAGCCGAGATTGGCGACGTCGGTCAGGTGGGCGTTGGTGGCGGGGTCGTGGACCGGGAAGGTGGCGCCGTCCGCCGCGCTCACCCACGCGCCATCCACATAGGACTGCGTTTTGACGAGCGTGCGGTCTTTGATGCGCTCCAGCGCGTTGGCGGTGCGGGAGGAGTCGAGTGCTTCGGCCATGGCGGTCTCCGAAAGGAAAGAAGGCAGACCGGGGAGGGCCTGCCTTTTAGATGCAGCAGTCGCTTAACTCGCTAAGAATAACCGAACGATCGTTCGCTTGCTGATCGCCCCGCCAGGGCGCACCGTTACTGGAACAGCGTGTCCCACATAGCATCGACCTTGGTCTTGACGGCCGCGTCCATGACGATGGGTTGCCCCCATTCGCGCGTCGTTTCGCCGGGCCACTTGTTGGTGGCGTCGATGCCCATCTTCGAGCCCAGGCCCGATACCGGCGAGGCGAAGTCGAGGTAGTCGATGGGGGTGTTTTCCACCATCACCGTATCGCGCGCCGGGTCCACGCGCGTGGTGATCGCCCAGATGACTTCCTTCCAGTCGCGCAGGTTCACGTCGTCGTCCACCACCACGATGAACTTCGTATACATGAACTGCCGCAGGAAGCTCCATACGCCAAACATCACGCGCTTGGCGTGGCCGGCGTACTGCTTCTTCATGCTGACCAGCGCCATGCGGTAGCTGCAGCCTTCGGGCGGCAGGTAGAAATCCGCAATCTCCGGAAACTGCTTCTGCAGCAGCGGTACGAACACCTCGTTGAGCGCCACGCCCAGCACGGCCGGCTCATCGGGCGGCTTACCTGTATACGTAGAGTGATAGATCGGGTCGCGCCGCATCGTAATGCGCTCGACCGTGAAGACGGGGAACCAGTCCTGCTCGTTGTAATAGCCGGTGTGATCGCCAAACGGGCCTTCGAGCGCATGTTGATAGCCGCTCGGGTGCGTCGGGTCCGGCTGGATATGGCCTTCGAGCACGATCTCGGCACCGGCTGGCACTTGCAGTTGCGCCTGGGCCAAGGAGGGTGTGAGGCACGTCGCTAGCTCCGTCCTGCTGCCTCGCAGCAAGCCAGCAAATTGGTACTCAGATAACGTATCCGGCACCGGTGTGACGGCGCCCAGGATGGTCGCAGGGTCCGCACCTAGCGCCACCGCAATCGGGAAGGGCTGCCCAGGGTGCGCGATGGCGTGCTCGCGGAAATCCAACGCGCCGCCCCGGTGCACCAGCCAACGCATGATGACCTGGTTGCGGCTGATCACCTGCTGACGGTAGATGCCAAGGTTCTGCCGCTTCTTGTGCGGCCCACGCGTGATGACCAGCCCCCACGTCACGAGCGGCGCCGCATCGCCCGGCCAGCACGTTTGTACCGGGATGCGCGAGAGATCCACATCGTCGCCCTCCCACACGATCTCCTGGCATGCGGGGGACGACACCTTGCGCGGCGCCATATCCCATACGGCCTTGGCCATCGTCCAGAGCTTGCCGGCTTCGCGCAGACCGCGCGGCGGCTCGGGCTCCTTCAATGCAGAGAGCAGGCGGCCCACGTCACGCAGTTCGTCGAGCGACTCTGCCCCCATGCCCAACGCCACACGACGCGTGGTGCCAAACAAGTTGGCGAGCACAGGCATCTCGTACTGATGCGTACCGTCCAGAGGTTGTTCGAAGACCACCGCTGGGCCTTCCGCACGCAACAGGCGGTCGCAGACTTCCGTCATTTCCAGGCGCGGCGACACTGGTTGGCGCACCCGCCGCAACTCGCCAAGGCGCTCAAGCTGGGCGAGAAAGTCACGTAAGTCCCTGTATTGCATGGAGATTTTGTAACGAAAGGTAATGGTGGAAGCGCCCATCACGCACCCCCGGGGCGGTTAAATGATCGTCCCGGGACGCTTTTTTTGGTGTAGGCAGGGTGGCCGCGATTGTACGGGCAAAACTTCGCGCCACCCTGATGACAGAACGCGCCGCAGGTCAGCTAGTCCCAACAACGCCGAATTTTTCATAACTTTAAGATATGAAAATTCGTTTCTTTATGATTGACTTGGAATAACGCCCTTCCTACAATCCAATCCGATCTGGCAATTGTTGCAACGCAACATGATTTGGGCTACATGCCTTCGCCTACTCTCGCTCGAATGAGAGGCGCCGCCAGAGCACTTCAGCATCGCTGCGGGACGTGACCTCCCCAAGGACACGCCCCGCAATTGTCTGGGCACTAGGGGAGTGCCCCCAACAGATGCCGGCTGACTGCAACAGCGCGGCATCCTTACTAAAAACCGTTGCGATTCGAAACGCACGGCGCCATGCAAAAGAAAGGCGTCTACCGAATCTGCGCAGCGGACGGAGGTAAGTATGAACGGTTGGAAAACCCTTCATTCTTCCGGGATCGGTCTGGCGCTGCAACGCCAGCTCGTTGCACCGGTTGGCCGCCGCCTCGCGCGCGCAGGTCAAGTTGCGCTACCTAGAAAGTTGCGCATGGAGTTGAACGCAGGGGGCGCTGCCGCGTCTCGCAATGAGTTGCATCCTGGCGTGCTGTGGGTCTTCCGCGGCGGGCATGTCGTGCTCAACAGCATCGGCGTGCTGGCCGTGGTGGCTGCAGTGGCGCTCTCGCTCAACAGCGAGTGGCGTGCCGTGGTTGCCCAGCGCGTGCTGCACTTCACGCCGGGTGTGGATAGCAATGTCGCTTCGGTCAGTCCGTCGTCCGCGATTGCGGCTGGCGTACAGCCGGTTGCCTTTGCGCCGACTGCACCGTCGGCTGGCACGGGTGCCGTCCAAGCTGTGGCGCCTGCTGCTGCCCAAGGCGGCACGGTGGCGGCTGCCGGCTGGGACACGCTCTCGAAGGTGCCATCGGTGGCCGAACTGGCTGCGCAGATTCCGAACACGCAGGTCGTCCGCGACGCGCGTGACTCGGCAACTGCGGGTAGCCCGCGTGAGCAGGCTGCCGTGGCTGAGTACATCGCGCGCAAGTACCGCGTGGCGGCGACCGCTACCGGCCAGCTCGTGAAGGCGGCTTACCAGACCGGCAAGGAGGTCGGCCTGGACCCGCTGCTGATCCTGGGCGTGATGGCCATCGAGTCCAGCTTCAACCCGTTTGCCGAAAGCGGCGTGGGTGCGCAGGGCCTGATGCAGGTGATGACCAACATCCACAAGGATAAGTACGAGGCGATCGGCGGCGTTGGCGCTGCGCTCAATCCGTACGCCAACATCAAAGTGGGTGCGTTGGTGCTGAAGGATTGCATCGCGCGTGCCGGTTCGATCGAGGGTGGTCTGAAGCTGTACGTGGGTGCGGTGACGACGGATGGTGGTGGCTATGGCGGCAAGGTGCTGCAAGAGCGTTCGCGTCTGCGCATGGTGGCGACCGGTCATAAGTCGCCGATGACCATGGCGTCGGAGCGGGAGCCGGCAGCAAAGCCGGTGGCTGCAGCCGCGCCCGTGACGCAGGCAGATGCGAAGGCGCAAACTGCCAAGCCGGCCGATAAGCAACCCGTCGCAGGCCAGCAGGAAGAAGCACGCCTGGAAGGCGCGGCACACCAAGGCCAAGCCTGACCCCGCTGCAATCGCCGCTCGCGTTCGCTATATAAGAAAGGCCGTCCTTCGGGACGGCCTTTTTGTTGGGCGGCGCGCAGCAGCGCAGGGGCTAACTGGCAAACAGCTTGCCCAGGCGGGCTACTGCTTCTTCCAGATGGGCCATGGACGTTGCATACGACAGCCGGATGTAGTGCTGCGCTGTGTACGGGCCGAAATCCAACCCCGGCACCAACACCACCCCCGCGTCGTGCAGCATGGACTGGGTAAGCGCATCGGCGTCGTTCGCGTGCCGGTGGTTCACGCCACGGCAGTCGGCATACACATAGAACGCCCCGTCTGGCTTGACCGGCACCTTGAAGCCGAGCGACTCCAGCGCTGGCACGATGAAATCCCGCCGACGGCGGAATTCGGCCTTGCGGTCTTCATAGATGGCCAGCGCTTTGGGCTCAAAGCACGCCAGCGCCGCATGCTGCGCCACCGCAGACGCGCAGATGAACAGGTTCTGCGCCACCTTCTCAAACTCAGGCACCAGTTCGGCGGGCGCCACCAGCCAGCCCAGGCGCCAGCCCGTCATGTTGAAATACTTCGAAAAGCTGTTGATCGTGACGACATCGTCGCCGAACGACAGCGCAGAGACCGGTGCCTGATCGTACGACAGCCCCTGGTAGATCTCGTCGACGATGGAGAAGCCGCCTCGCGTACGCACCGTCTGCACAATGCGCTGCAATTCATCCGGCAGGATCGATGTGCCCGTCGGGTTGGACGGGGACGCCAGCAGCACGCCCTGCGTGCGTTCACTCCAGTTGGCTTCGACCTGCTCGGCCGTCAATTGGAAGCGCGTTTCCGGCCCAGACGGCACCAGCTTCGCCGCGCCATTGAAGGCGGCCACGAAGTGACGGTTGCACGGGTAGCTCGGATCGGGCATCAGCACTTCGCCGCCCACCTCCACCAGCACGGCACAGGCCAGCAGCAGCGCCGCCGATGCGCCCGCTGTGACGATGATGCGCTCGGGCGCAATGTCGAGGCCGTAGGTGGTCTGGTAGTAGCGGGCGATGGCTTCTCGCAGTGGACGGATGCCCAGCGCCCCGGTGTATTGCGTGACGCCGCGCCGCATGGCATCGGCAGCCGCTTGCACGACGGGTTCGGCGGCGGTGAAATCCGGCTCGCCGATGCCCATGTGGATGATGTTGCGCCCCGCCAGTTCCAGCTCGCGTGCCTGTTTGGCCAGCTCCATCACGTGAAAAGCGCGGATATTGGCCAGCCGGGCGGCTGTCTGCAGGCGGTGGGCGTCCATCTTCAAGCGATGCGAAAAGGTAAGGCGAACAACAAACGCCGCGATCAGCGGCGGGCAGCAACCTCAACAGCGCGCACTTGGGCGGCCAGCTTGTCCAGCACGCCGTTGACGTACTTGTAGCCTTCCACGCCGCCAAAGGTTTTGGTCAGTTCAACGGCTTCGTTGATCACGACCTTGTACGGGATGTCCACGCAGTGCACCAACTCGTACGCGCCAACCAGCAGGGCAGCGCGCTCGACCGGCGACAGCTCTGCGACGGGGCGATCCAGATACGGCGTGAAGGCCTCGGTTAGCGTGGTTTCTTCGCGGATGGCGCCGTGGAGCAGGGCATCGAAGTGCGCACGATCGGCTTTGTTGAAGCCTTGTGCGTCTTGCAGATGCGCCTCGACCACGCCCGGGTCGTTACGGTTGAGCAGCCATTGATACAGACCCTGCAGCGCGAGTTCGCGTGCACGGCGGCGCGCGCTCTTGGCGGGCGCCTTGGTCTTGGGCTGGGAATTGTCTTGCGTCATGGGAAAAGCCTTTGCGCGGGTGGACCGCGTCTGTTCGCGCGTTTACTCGTTCTCGTCGTCTTGGCCGTGGTCCTGCAGGCCGTCCAGGGCGGCAGTCAGGTTGGCCATTTCAACGGCGGCGCGGGCGCAGTCGCGACCCTTTTCGCGGGTGCGGGCGTGCGCTTGTGCGTCGGTGTCAGTGGTAAGGATGCCGTTGGCGATGGCGATGTTGAAATCCAGGCCAACGCGCGTGATGCCGGCGCCCGATTCGTTGGAGACCAGCTCGAAATGGTACGTCTCGCCGCGGATCACGGCGCCCAGTGCGATCAGCGCGTCAAACTGGCCCGATTCGGCCATCTTCTGCAGTGCCAGCGGAGCTTCCAGCGCGCCCGGCACGGTGACCAGCAGCACGTCTTCGCCGGCCACGCCGAGTTGTTCGAGTTCGTCGACGCACGCTTCGCGCAGCGCTTCGCACACGGGTTCATTGAAGCGCGCCTGGACGATGCCGATGCGCAGGCCTTCGCCGTTCAGATTGGTCGGGTAGAAGCCGTGGTCCATGGTGTATTCCGGTTAGAGTTGCCGCGCAGGGCAGCGTCAGAAAAGAAGAAACCAGCGCGGCAGCTGGCGCTGCCGCACAAGAATTTAGTGGGTGGTGGCTGAAGCCGTTTCCGGTGCATCGGCCATCGATTGATAGGCCGTGACCTCCAGATCGTAGCCGGCCATGCTCGGCAACTTGAGCGGCGAGGCCAGTACACGCATCTTGCCAACGCCCACGTCCTTGAGGATTTGCGCGCCGATCCCATAGAGGCGCAGGTCGGGTTTGGCGCGCGGGCGCTCGTGCGGGGCATCCAGCGCAGTGAACTGCGTGAACAGGCGGTCGGGCGAATCGCCGCAGTTCAGCAGCACGACCACGCCGGCCGGGGCTGCCTGCACGGCGCGCAAGGCGGCGGGCACGCTCCACGAATGCGTTGTGCGCTGGCACTCGAGCAAATCCAGCACCGACAGCGGCTCGTGCACGCGTACCAGCGTCTCTGTGTCCGGCGTCGGCGTGCCTTTGACCAGCGCCAGATGGGCGCGGCCGGCTGCGCGGTCACGGAAGGCAACGGCGCGGAAGGTGCCAAACTGCGTTTCCATCGTGCGCTCGCCGATGCGCTCGACGATGCTCTCGGTGCGGCTGCGGTATTCGATCAGATCAGCAATCGTGCCGATCTTCAGGCCGTGTTTCTGGGCAAACGCCACCAGATCCGGCAAGCGCGCCATGGTGCCGTCGTCTTTCAGGATCTCGCAGATCACGCCAGCGGGCGTCAGGCCAGCCAGCGCGGTCAGGTCGCAGCCGGCCTCGGTGTGGCCGGCGCGCATCAGCACGCCGCCCTTCTGGGCGCGCAACGGGAAGATGTGACCCGGGTTCACCAGATCCGACGGCTTGGCGTTCTTGGCGGCGGCCACCTGGATGGTGCGGGCGCGGTCTGCGGCGGAAATGCCGGTGGTCACGCCCTCGGCGGCTTCGATCGATACGGTGAAGTTGGTGCCGAACTGCGTACCGTTGCGGCTCGCCATCATCGGCAGGTCGAGTTGATCACAGTGTTCCTCTGTGAGCGTCAGGCACACCAGGCCACGCGCATGCGTGACCATGAAATTGATGGCTTCCGGCGTGACGAAATCGGCCGCCAGGACCAAGTCGCCTTCGTTCTCACGGTCTTCCTCGTCGACCAGGATGACCATCCGGCCGGCGCGGATTTCGGCAATGATTTCTTCGACTGTGGCGATCGACATGGCGTAGCTGGAGGCGCGTCGCAGACCGACCCCGGAATGTGTAACTTCGGCGGCCTGCGATTGCATAAATGGGAAGCCCGCTATTGTACGTCAAGGCGGCCCCCACGACGCCCCCGGGCCCAGGCTCAAGCGGGGTTCAGACGACAGCGGGCTGCGCGAGGGTCGTGTGACTTAGCATGCGCTCGACATAGCGGGCGATCAGGTCGATTTCCAGGTTGACCTGGCTGCCGGCTTTCAGGTGCTTGAGCGTGGTGACCGCCACGGTGTGTGGGATCAGGTTGATCGAGAACTCGCAGCCGTCGGCATCGTCGCGCACGCTGTTGACCGTGAGCGACACCCCGTTGACGACCACCGATCCCTTGTAGGCCAGATACTTGCCCAATTCCGGCGCGGCGCGCACGCGCAGTTCGTGCGATTCGCCCACCGGCGCGAATTGCGTGACGGTGCCCAGGCCGTCCACGTGGCCCGATACGAGGTGGCCGCCGATGTGGTCGGCCAAGCGCAGCGCTTTTTCCAGATTCACTTCGCCCGGGCGTTCCAGGCCGACGGTTTTGGACAGCGATTCGCGCGACACATCCACATCGAACTGCGTATCGGTCTTGGCGACGACCGTCATGCATGCGCCCTGAATGGCGATGGAGTCGCCCAGCGCAACGTCAGCCAGCGGTAATCCTCCGGCATTGATGGACAGGCGTACGCCTGCGTCAGCGTTGTCGCCCAGTGGCGAGACGGTTTCAATGCGGCCAACTGCGGCGACGATTCCGGTGAACATGAGCAATCAATCCGTCGGGTTGCGGCGCGCCAGGATGCGGAGATCGCCCCCGATGCGCGAGATATCGTGAAAGAAGAACTCGGCCGCGCCTTCCAGCGTCTGCAACGGCCCCAAATTGAACATGCCCTGGCCCGAACCGAGCACTTTGGGCGCCAGATAGACGAGGATCTCGTCGACCAGCCCTTCGCGCAGCAGCGAGCCATTGAGCTTGAATCCAGCCTCGACATGCAGTTCGTTGATCTCGCGGCGGCCCAGCTCGCGCAGCACGGCGGGCAGATCGACCTTGCCGGCGGGATTGGGCAGGAGGATGACCTCGGCGCCGCGCTCCGCCAGGGCACGCATGCGGCCGGCTTCGGGTTGCGCGGCAAAGATCAGCGTCGGCTCATGGTGGCCGTCGGCGGCGAGGATGTGCGCGTCGAGCGGCACGTCCAGCGCCGAGTCAATCAGCACGCGGCGCGGCTGGCGCGGTGTGTTCACAGCGCGCACGGTCAGGCGCGGGTTGTCTTCCCGCACCGTGCCGATGCCGGTGAGGATGGCGCAGGCGCGTGCACGCCAGCGGTGGCCGTCGTTGCGCGCCTCGGTTTCGGTAATCCACTGGCTGACGCCGTTGTCCAGCGCGGTGCGGCCGTCGAGTGACGCGCCAACCTTCACGCGCACCCAGGGCGTGCCACGCGTCATGCGCGAGACGAAGCCGATGTTCAATTCGCGTGCTTCGCGCTCCAACAGGCCGCAACGTACATCGACGCCGGCATCGCGCAGCTTCTGCAGGCCGCGTCCGGAGACGGCAGGGTTGGGGTCTTCCATGGCCGCTACCACGCGGGCAATGCCGGCTTCGACCAAGCGATCCGCACAGGGCGGGGTGCGGCCGAAGTGGCTGCAGGGCTCGAGCGTCACATAGGCGGTGGCGCCACGGACGTCCTGGCCGCGCGACTGCGCATCCTTGATGGCCTGGATTTCAGCGTGGTCCTGGCCGGCGGGCTGTGTGTAGCCTTCACCGATGATGGCGTCGCCTTGCACGATGACGCAGCCCACGCGCGGGTTGGGCGTGGTGGTGAAGAGCCCCTTCTCGGCCAGTGCCAGGGCGCGTTGCATCATGGCGTGGTCGAAGTCGGAGAACATGGGTGTGAGGCGTGGGAGAGTTAAGGGGTGTCGCCGATGACCGTGCAAGTCGAGTCGGTGCTCGGGTCGCAAACGCGGGCGCGGCCGACATCGTTGATCCGCACCCTGCGCGTATGCCGGCCGCTGGTAATGGTCAGCGTACCGGGCAGAAAAGCACCATTGCTTTTTCGTGAGTATCCCACAGGTGCAAACGAAAACGTGTCGCCAGGGAAGTTGGACTCGATGTGTACGGTAGGGGGGATGGACGGGGACGCCGACCACAGGGTTTCTGGTGCCGGTTTCGAGGTTTGGTCAGGTGAGCCCGCGGGTGGCGACGTGACGACTTTCCAACCGGAGGCCCAGTTTGCGGTGCCGTCTTGCGGGCGCAGATGTGCTTGGACATGCTGGTACTGGGCCGTGGCCCGGGCAAGGGATACAGCGCTCGCAAATTGTTCGGCAAGCAGGACCACCGTCGCGCGCTGCCAGCGGTCGACGATCGAAGGCACTGCTACTACCGCCAATATGCCGACGATGGTCATCACGATGGCCAATTCGAGCAGTGTGACGCCCATTTGCCGGATGCGCTGCGTGGAGCGTGTCATGGCCAGCATGCCGGGTCGGCTGGCAAGCGCTCGCCGGTGCTGCGTAGGGTGAGCGTGCCACATGTGTCGGAATGCACAGGGACCGCTTGTATCTCAATGCATTGCCTAGGCCGCCGGACGACATCGATGCCGACGCAGCCTTCGGAGATCTCGATCGAATAGCCCTCGACCGTCAACTGCGGGCCGGGGACGTCGCCGGGGAACTGATAGCTTCCCGTACGTGCGTGTCGCAGTTCCAACTGGGCAAGCGTTGCCACCAAGGCGGCACCGGCCGCCGCACGGCGCGAGCGGTCTCGATACGCCGGCCAGCCGGACATCGCCACAAACGCCAACGCAGACGCGACAGCAAGTACCACCATCAGCTCCAGCAAGGTGTAGGCGTGCATGCGCCGCATCAGCGTGCCCCGGTTTCGGTCATCTCGCGCCAGCTGAGCCGGCCGAGTCGGCGCTTGTAGGGGCGAGTTTCCGTCTGGCGGATGCGGTTCCCATCGGCTTGCCACAGGCTGGTGTGCGTGGTTTGTGTGGCAGGCGCGCCCGGCGGCTGGGTGGGCGATTCAGTCTGCGTTGTGATGAGCGGCGAGCTGACAATGATGTGCCCCGTGCGGCCGTTTTTTTCTGTGGGTAGGCCTGTGCGTGGATCGAGCAGATAGGCGCGCTTACGGCCGTCTGCATCGCTTGTGGTGAGCAGCAGGGTGTGCGTGTCGGCAGCAGAGAGATCGTCGGGTAGCTGCCCTGCAGGCAGATCGATGCGCCAGCCAGCCGCTCCACTGCTGCCGTCCGCGCTGATCTGTACGGCGTCTGCATCAACCGTGGCGCTGCGGCCGGCGAGGTGTTCGCGCCCGAGGCCGCGCGGCGAAGCGGAGGTATCCAAGACGCCGTACACGGTGGCGTGCCCATTTGCATCGGCAGCGGCAAAGACCAACAAGGAGCCGCCAGCGCTTGCAGCCAACAAAATCGGGGAGAGGATGCCCTGCATCAACTCCTTGCTGGATTTGGCTATGAAAAAGGGCGTGCGCCGCTGCTCCTCATTGGTGCCGAGTGCATTGGGCCAGGGCGATGTGCCTCGGAGATCGAAGCGCCAGATTTGGCCGTGCGTGTCCGCCACGTATGCATGGGTGGCAAGCCCTTGCGCGTTCAGCGCGATGGCCGGCGCACCCAAGCCACCACGGCTGCCGGCCGCCGGTACCGCGATGACATGGGCTGTGCTCTTCGACCACGCAGACTTACGGGGCAGGTCCAGTGCCAGCAGCAACAGGCGGCTTTCGGCTTGCGCGTCGCCCTTGCCATTGCCGCTGATGGCGAACCAACGCGATTGCGTGCCGTCGGCCAGCGGCACAATCGGGATGGGGCCGTCGATGCGGCCCACGGTTGGGTCGTCGGTGTCGTCATAGGCCAGCAGCGGGGTGGTGCTGGCGGACTCGGGATCCGTGACGTCCACTAGGAACAAACCTCGCCCCATGGAACCGTTACCGCATGCGAGCACCGAGCGCCACTGCGTACCTGTGATTGCATCTGCGACAAATGGCCGGCTGCAAACCGGTGACGGCACGGGCTGATTTGGCGACGCGTTGCGCGCTGCTGTCGGTAGGACGGCGTCCGACATGACTGCAAAACGTTCGACGCCGGTGAGGGCATCAAAGCCGTGCAGCAGCCCGTCGTTCGCGCCGACGTAGACCATCCACGCTCGCCGCGCATGATCTTTGCGGAACGCCGCATGGCTTGCGTCCAAGACAAAGCCGGGCGGCCCCAGCAATAGAGCATGGGCCCCGCGCATGGCGCCCAGGATCGACGCGCGTGACCTCAGGTGCGCGTCGTCACGTTCATGTCGGCGAACGCCTCGCAGGTAATCGATGCGTACGGCGCCGAGTTGATCGTCGGCATTGAGTTCAGCTTGCTGAGCGGGCGATAACGCTTCCCAATGCAGAGCTGCCGATACGTGGGCGCCAGCGCTGTCGCGCGTGAATGTCCAAAGCCGACGTGTGTCGGGTATTGCGGTATTGCTATCCAACAACCGACTCGCTTCCCACAGGTCAGACGGCGCTGGTGCATCTAGCGTGCCCAGCGTGGGGTGGAATTGCAGCGCACGCAGGCGGCCGCTCCATGCATCGTCTCCAGGCGCTATGACGAGATGCGTTGGTAGGTGCCCTGGCGGCGAGTCGGCGGTCGCCACTGGGGCAGCGCAGATCAACGCGGCCGCCAGCCACGCGCCGATTCGTTGCGTGTTCATGGCGCGACCGTCCGCGCGCGGTAGACAGATTGCAGCATCACATTGATATCCGCATCGTTGCCAAAGCCCATGGCGGTAATACGGAAGAGCGGGGGCGTGCGTTCTGCGCCAGCATGCGTCCACAGTCCGGGCTGGGTGTCTGGGATGGGCTCGATGACATAGCGGGCTCCGTACGCAGGTTTGTCGCGCGTCTCGGTAGTGGTCGATGTGCTCAACTCGACGGCTTTGGCCTTTCCGTCGTTGTTCTGATCGGGACTAAAGTGGGCGAGCTGCTGCACGGTTTGACCTGGCTTCGGCCAGCACAGGCCACGCGTTGGCTCGTCAGTGCCGCAAGCGCCCGCAACAAAGCCGGCCAGCGTGGTGGGGTTGAGCGCGGCGATGCGGGCAGGGGTTGGTGGCGCACCGCAAGTGTGGTTGGTTGGAGTATCCGTGGCGAGCGCCAGCTCGCATTCCGCAGCAGCCAGCGCGGCTTCGGCCTCGCGCATGGCGAGGGCGTGGTCGGCAAAGAGCGTGGCGCGCCGGCGCTGATCACGCGCGATATGCAAGGCCGCCACCATCAACAGGCCGATGATGATGAGCGCGCCGATGACTGCCACGATCGAGAATCCGCGCGCATGCGTCAGCGGGTTCGAGCTCAGCATGCGTCCACCTCGCAGTACAGGGGGTTACGTACGGTGAGTGTGGCGTTGAAGAGCCTGCGGTTGCGCCTTGGGTCTGTCGGGATGAAGTAGAGGTCTTGGTCGGTTGCTTGCGCGGGCAGACCGGGGAATAGGGAGATCCTGTTCGAATCAGGTGACCTGACGGCGAAGTTGTTGCCACGAATGACCATCGCCACGTGCACTTGTTGCACGTGGCGCCAATCTGCTGGTTGCATGTCGCGTTCAGATATAGCGACACCCGGCCGGGTTGTGGCGGTGTAAAGCAGTTGCAGGGTGTCGATACCGCGCACCATGCCGGAGCCTGCATTGGGCTCCTTGAGCTCGCCAGTGAAGTCCCTGGTAAGGGATCGACACATCAGTTGCAATTCGTTGCCTCGCCCCGAGGCGTCCTTGGTGCTGCTCTCAGAGACATACAACATCATGTATCCCAAGCGGGGGTCGCTTGCGCCGTCAATGCGCTCGGGTATGCCGCGGCCACTGCAATCGCGTGTGGCACCGTCTTCGTTTTTTCCATCGGGCTGTGGGTTGCGCCCAGCAAAGCGAACTAGTAGGGCGTCGCTGCCGCGCTCTCCGTTGGAACCACAACCAAACGTGGGCAGCATGTGTGGACTGCCGCAGTTGTCTATCCCTGCCAGCGATGGACCATCACCCTTGCTGGGCCAACGGCGAGCGAGCGAGGTAGCAGGCGTGTCCGTAATCCACCCCGCCTGCTGGACTGCAATGCGAATCAACTCCAACGCCTGCATGCCGCGATCTTCAATGAGCGCTTCGTCGGCCAGACGCAGATAGCGTTGCCGTGCGATCAGGGTCAGTTGCAGTGCAATGCCCAGCACCATCAGCGCGATGACCATACCGACCAGCAGCTCCACCAGCGACACGCCACGCGCAGGCCGGATAAGCGGGTGCGTCATGTCAGGGTGCCGCGGGTTGTGCGAGTGGGGGGCGAGCCTTTGCGCTCAGTTGGCGTGCTGCGTGGCTGGCAGCCTCGATGGAATCGAACGCGTGAAACATGGCTGCTGCGCCGAGCGAAAGCAGGGCCAGGGCGATGAGCGATTCGATCAGGATTGCGCCGCGTTGATGGGCGGAGCGGGGGCGGGCGGACATGGAGTGGCTGACGCGTGGCGGAGCCGCTCAAGTTAGTGCGGATTGGGGTGGGTGACTGTCAAATGTGGTCAACCCCCCGCGCTTTGACCACCGTGCGTTTTATTTGCGCACGCTTGGCGCGGAAATCTCGTCAAGGACGTCCCGAAACTCGGCCACATCCTCAAAGCTGCGGTACACCGACGCAAACCGGATGTACCCGATCTTGTCCAGCCGCTTGAGTTCGCGCATCACCAACTCGCCGACGCGGTCGCTGCCGATTTCCTTCTCGCCGTGGCTGAGGAGTTTTTCTTCGATGCGCGCGATGGCCTCATCGATGGCCTCGGCGGACACGGGGCGCTTGCGCAGCGCCAGGCGCATGGAATCCTTGACCTTGCTGCGATCGTAATCGACGCGGCTGCCGTTCTTTTTCACAACGGCCGGGAAGAACAGCTCGATGCGTTCGTAGGTCGTGAAGCGGCGGTCGCAGGCTTCGCAACGGCGGCGGCGGCGCACGGTGTCGGCGTCTTCCGACATACGGGTTTCAATCACCTGGGTGGCCGCGTGGCCGCAAAACGGGCATTTCATGCCGGACTCCTGCGAAACCTCAAAACGCACTGCACTAAAACGACAATGCCGCGATGGCCCGCCCATTCAGCTCGGGGCCCATCGCGGCAGGGTACTACGTGGCCTTAGGCGTGTGTGCCTTCGGCCATGGCCGGCAGCTTAGCCGTAGACCGGGAACTGCTTGGTCAGCTCAGCCACCTTGGCGCGCACGGCGGCAATGTTGGCTTCGTCATGCGGGTTGTCCAGCACGTCGGCGATCAGGTGGGCCACCTTCACGGCCTCAGCTTCCTTGAAGCCGCGCGTGGTCATGGCCGGCGAACCCAGGCGCACGCCCGAGGTCACGAACGGCTTTTCCGGGTCATTCGGAATCGCGTTCTTGTTGACGGTGATGTGCGCATCGCCCAGCACCTTCTCGGCTTCCTTGCCGGTGATGTTCTTGGCGCGCAGGTCGACCAGCATCACGTGGCTTTCCGTGCGGCCCGATACGATGCGCAGGCCGCGGGCCATCAGCGTTTCGGCCATGGCAGCGGCGTTCTTCACCACTTGTTGCTGGTAAGCCTTGAACTCCGGCGACAGGGCTTCCTTGAACGCCACCGCCTTGCCGGCGATCACGTGCATCAGCGGGCCACCTTGGATGCCCGGGAAGATCGCCGAGTTGATGGCCTTCTCATGCTCGGCCTTCATGAGGATCACGCCGCCGCGCGGGCCGCGCAGGCTCTTGTGCGTGGTCGTCGTCACGAAGTCAGCGTGCGGCACCGGGTTCGGGTACACACCTGCGGCGATCAGGCCAGCGTAGTGGGCCATGTCCACCATGAAGTACGCGCCGATCGACTTGGCGATCTTGCCGATGCGCTCGAAATCGATGCGCAGCGCAAAGGCCGATGCGCCGGCGATGATCAGCTTCGGCTTCTTCTCTTGCGCCAGGGCTTCCAGCGCGTCGTAGTCGATGTCTTCTTGTGCGTTCAGGCCATAGCTGACCACGTTGAACCACTTGCCGCTCATGTTGAGCGCCATGCCGTGCGTCAGGTGGCCGCCTTCGGCCAGGCTCATGCCCATGATCGTGTCGCCCGGCTTGAGCATGGCAAAGAACACGCCCTGGTTGGCCTGCGAGCCCGAGTTCGGCTGCACGTTGGCGGCTTCGGCGCCAAACAGTTGCTTCACGCGGTCGATGGCGAGTTGCTCGACCACGTCCACGTATTCGCAACCGCCGTAGTAACGCTTGCCGGGGTAGCCCTCGGCGTACTTGTTGGTCAGTTGCGAGCCCTGCGCGGCCATCACGGCCGGCGAGGTGTAGTTCTCGGAGGCAATCAGCTCGATGTGGTCTTCCTGACGCTGATTTTCCTTCTGGATGGCGGCAAAGACTTCGGGGTCGATCTGGTCGATCGTATAGCGGCTGCGTTCGAACATGGCGAGTGTCTGGTCTGAAATGAAACGGAATTGGCGTGGTCGGGCGAGGCGGGCGAGCTTCGGGAAACATGCGCGCGGCTTGGACACCGTTCTGTCGAGACAGAGCAGCGGGGACCCAAGTCACCCTGCTTCCCATTCGCTGCCCAGGCGAGCGGCAGGCGTCGTTGTGCATGACGCCAGAAACCTTGCGCTTCCTCGTGGTCGCTGCCCACATATCGAGGCTGCAGGGAGCAGCCTCAGGATTCGCCAGTCGCGCAAGGTGGAATGGTTGCCCGCGAGTGTACGACAGGCCCATGACCGCTGCAAGGCACCGGGCGTGGCGTAGAGCACATTGCGGCGCAACAGCCCCCAACGCTTCGGGTAAACTCAGACCTTCGTTTTTTTCAGGCTCGGAGACACTCCCATGATCGTATTCGTGACCGGCGCCACGGCCGGCTTTGGCGCGGCCATTGCGCGGCGTTTCGTGCGAGAAGGCCACCGCGTGATCGCGGCCGGCCGCCGTCAGGATCGTCTCGATGCGCTCAAGGGCGAGCTGGGCGATGCGCTGCTGCCGATCGTATTGGACGTGCTGGATGCGGACGCCGTGGCTGCGCTGCCCGGGTCGCTGCCCGAGGGCTGGCGCGAAGTGGACGTGCTGGTGAACAACGCCGGCCTGGCGCTGGGCCTGGAGCCCGCGCAGCGCGCCGACCTGACGGATTGGGATCGCATGATCGGAACCAATTGCTCGGGCCTTGTTCATATGACGCGGGCGTTACTTCCCGGCATGGTCGAGCGCAACCGCGGTCACGTCATCAACATCGGCTCGATCGCCGGGACCTATCCGTATCCGGGCGGAAACGTTTATGGCGCGACCAAGGCGTTCGTGCGCCAGTTTTCGCTGAACCTGCGGGCGGATCTGACGGGCACGCGTGTACGCGTATCGAACGTCGAGCCGGGCCTGTGCTCCGGCACCGAGTTTTCCAATGTCCGCTTCAAGGGCGACGATGCCCGCGTGGAGAAGGTCTACGAAGGCACCGAAGCGCTCACCGCGGACGATATCGCCGAGGCCGTCTACTGGATGGCGGCGCTGCCGGCGCACTTCAATGTCAACGCGATGGAATTGATGCCCGTTTGCCAGTCGTTCTCGGCCACCAGCGTGACGCGAGGCATGGCCTGATCTCCAGCGCAAGCCCTCGGCCAGCCGGTGGATGGCTGGCCGTCACATGCGCCTTGGTAAAATTGTCCGATGTCTTCTTTTGATTGGAACCTGCGCGTGTATTGGGAAGATACCGACGCAGGCGGCGTGGTGTTCTACGCCAACTATCTGAAATTCTTCGAGCGCGCCCGCACCGAGTGGCTGCGCGCGCTGGGGGTCGACCAGCAGGCGCTGGCTGACACGACGGGTGCCATTTTTGTGGTGCGCAATACGGCTGTGGACTATCGCGCACCCGCCCGCCTGGACGATTTGCTGCAGATCCGTTCGCGTATGGAACGCGTCGGGCCGGCGTCGGTCCAATTCGCCCAGGAAAGCTGGCGCGGCGATATCTTGCTCGCCACCGGCACGATTCGTGTTGGATGTGTCGACCGGCTCACATTCCGTCCGACCCCGATTCCCGCTCCCGTACTCGCAACCATCAAAGCTGCCGCATGAATCCCGTCGAGGTCACACAAGATCTGTCGATCGTCTCGCTGGTGCTGCACGCCAGTGTCCTGGTCCAATTCGTTATGGGCCTGCTGCTGGTGATGTCGCTGTTCTCCTGGACGTACATCTTCCGCAAAGCCTTTGCGCTGCGTGCCGCACGCAGCCAGACCGAATCGTTCGAGCGCGATTTCTGGGCCGGCGGCGATCTGCAGGCGCTGTATCAGAGCGCCGCCAATAACCGCCATACCACCGGGGCGCTGGAGCGCATCTTTGAAGCCGGTATGCGTGAATACCTCAAGGCGCGCGAGCTTCAGCGCGGCGCCATTGCTGACCCCAGCGCCATTCTCGATGCTTCTCGCCGAGCCATGCGTGCCGCGTATCAGCGGGAAATGGATTCGCTCGAATCGCATCTGCCGTTCCTCGCTTCGGTGGGCTCGGTGAGCCCGTACATCGGCCTGTTCGGCACGGTGTGGGGGATCATGAACGCCTTCCGTGGTCTGTCGAACGTGCAGCAGGCAACGTTGTCTGCTGTGGCACCGGGCATTGCGGAAGCGCTGGTTGCCACGGCCATTGGCCTGTTTGCGGCCATTCCGGCGGTGATTGCCTACAACCGCTACGCCACCGAGCTGGATCGCTTGGCCAACCGCTTCGAGAGCTTCATGGAAGAGTTCTCGAACATCCTGCAGCGCCAGACGCGCTAAGGAGCCCAGCGCATGGCTACCATCCAGCGAACGCGCCGCGCCCGACGGGCCAAGGCTGACATCAACGTCGTGCCGTACATCGACGTGATGCTGGTGCTGCTGGTCATCTTCATGGTGGCCGCGCCGGTGGTGAACCCCGGCGTGGTCAACCTGCCGTCGGTGGCCAACGCCACCCCGCAGCAGACACAGCCGCCTATCGTGGTGACCATCAAGAGCGACGGCACGATCCTTGCTCGCGTCAAAACAGGTTCAGGCGCGACCGAGCAAAAGCTTGCCAATAACAACGAGTTGCGCGCGTTTGTGAAGCAGCGCACCAACGAAAACCCAGATCAGCCGGTCGTGATTGCTGCCGACAAGTCAGTCCAATATGACCGCGTGCTGACCGTGATGAGCGTGCTCAAGGGCGACGGCGTCAAGCGTGTCGGCCTGATGGTGAAATCGTGATGGGCACGCGGATGAACCGAGGCGAGGCAAGTTGAGCGTCATGGCCACGACGGCGTTGCACTCCAAGCTGCATCGGTATGAGCCTGTGCGCGAGCGCGGCACGTTGCGCGCGTTCGGGTTGGCGGTGCTGACGCATCTGCTGCTGATCGCTTTCCTATATTTCGGCGTGCAATGGCAGAGCAGTACGCCGCGCGGTGAAGAGGCAGAGCTGTGGGATGAAGCCGCGGTGCAGCAGGCCGTGCAGTCGGCGCCGCCGCCGGAGGTGAAGCCCGAGCCAGTCATCAAGGCGCCTCCCGCCAAGGTGGAAGATGAGGCTGACATTGCGCTGGAGCAGCAGAAGCGCAAGCGCGAACAAGAGGCCGCCGCAGCCCGCGAGGCCGAGTTGGCGCGCCGCGCCGCCGCAGACCGCGCGGAAGCCAAGCGCCAGGCGCAGTTGAAGGAACAGCAGGCTCATCAGGCTGAACTGCAGCGCAAGGCACAGGCGGAGCAGCAGGCCAAGGACAAGGCTGCGGCTGAGGCACAGGCTCGCAAGAACGCGCAACTGCAAGCGCAGGCAGAAGCCAAGGCCAAGGCGGAAGCCGAGGCCAAACAGAAGGAGCAGAAGGCGAAGGCCGCCGCAGAGGCCAAGGCGAAAGCCGATGCCGACCGTAAAGCCGCCGAGGCCAAGGCCAACGCGCAGCGCAACGCCAACCTGGCGCACTTGCAGGCGCTGGCGGGTGGTTCACCGGCGGGCGGTGGCAAGGTGGCGGGCTCGGGTGGCGGTGTCGGCACGGGCCAGGGCACGGGCGGTACGGCGTCGGCGGGTTATGCCGAGCGCGTGCGCGCCAAGGTCAAGCCGAACATCCTGTTCGACCCGTCGGCCATCAGCGGCAACCCAACGGCGGTTGTGGCGGTGCAGATGGCGCCAGACGGGTCCATCCTGTCCAAGCGCCTCACCAAATCCAGCGGCAACGACGCGTATGACGAAGCCGTGCTGCGGGCCGTTGACCGCTCCGACCCGCTACCCAATCCTCCCGAAGGCATGCGTAGTGTCACTTTGACGTTCAAGCCCAAGGACAGGTAATCAGTTCCCAGATGCGAATACGGATGATGAATATGATGCGCAAGATGTGGATTCCGATCTTCCGACGAGCCGTGCAGGCGCTGCTGCTTACCGCAGTGTGCGCCGGTGTGGCCCACGCCCAGCTCAACGTGGAAATCTCGGGCGTTGGCGCCAGCCAGTACCCGATTGCGATTGCCAATTTCCAGGGCGAGGCGGGTATCCCGCAGAACCTCTCCGCCATCGTGCGTGCTGACCTGGCGCGCAGCGGGCGCTTCTCCAACGTGGATGTCGCCGGCGCCGTGGTGCCGGATAGCCCCGCGCCCGACTTGGGCGCCTGGAAGACGCGTGGCGCCGCCGCTTTCGTGGGCGGCACCGTGACCCGCAACGGCGACCGTTACGAAATCCGCTTCCGCCTGTATGACACCGCCAAGGGCGAAAGCCTGGGCGGTCTCTCGCTCACGCGTGGCCCGGGCCAACTGCGGTTGGCGGGTCACGAGATTGCCGACTACATCTATCAGAAGCTGATTGGCGAGCGCGGTGTGTTTGCGACGCGCCTGTCGTACGTGTCGAAGGTGGGCCGCCGCTACCAGCTGCAGATTTCCGATTCGGATGGCGCCAACCCGCAGATTGCGCTGACCAGCAATGAGCCGATCATTTCGCCGGCGTGGTCGCCGGATGGCACCAAGGTCGCGTACGTGTCGTTCGAGAGCAAGAAGCCGGTGGTGTATGTGCACGATCTGGTGGCCGGTCGCCGCACCGTGATCTCGAATCAGAAGGGCAATAACTCGGCGCCGTCGTGGTCGCCCGATGGCCGCCGTGTGGCCGTGGCGCTCTCGCGTGACGGCAATACGCAGGTCTACGTGGTCAACGCCGATGGTTCGGGCCTGCGTCGCTTGAGCCGCAGCAGCGCGATCGACACCGAACCGTCGTTCTCGCCGGATGGCCGCTCGATCTACTTCACCAGCGATCGTGGTGGCGCGCCGCAGATTTATCGTATGTCGGCTGACGGTGAAGAGGCGGGTGGTGCGCAGCGCGTGACCTTCAAGGGCGGCTACAACACCAGTCCGCGCGTGTCGCCGGATGGCAAGTTGCTGGCGTACATCTCACGCGTGGGCGGTGCGTTCCGCCTGTACACGCAGGATCTGTCCAACGGCGATGTGAATGCGCTCACCGATACGTCCTACGATGAATCGCCGAGCTTTGCCGCCAATGGCAAGTTCATCCTGTATTCCACGCGCGTGGGTGGCAAGACGGTGCTGGCTGCGGTGTCGACCGATGGCCGCACGCGTCAGGTTCTTTCCCTCCAGGCCGGCGAGGTTCGCGAGCCGGCGTGGGGTCCTTTCATGCAATAACGCGGCCGTTCCTTTAGGAGAAATCGGACATGTCGAAGCCTCAAACCATGATCAAACTTGCAGCCATTGCCGCGCTGCTGGCCCTGGGCGCTTGCAGCTCGGGCGTGAAGCTCGATGACACCGCCAAGAACGGTACGGGCGGTGCGGCTGGCACGGGCGCTGATGCTCGCCAGGTGACCCCGGTGGATGTGGGCCGTGACGAGCTGACCGACCCGAACAGCCCGCTGGCCAAGCGCAGCATCTACTTCGATTTCGACAGCTACTCGGTCAAGTCGGAATACCAGGGCCTGCTGGGCCAGCACTCGCGCTACCTGCAATCGCACAACCAGCGCAAGGTGCTGATCCAGGGCAATACCGACGAGCGTGGCACCAGCGAGTACAACCTCGCACTGGGCCAGAAGCGTGCCGAAGCCGTGCGCCGCGCGCTGTCGTCGATGGGCGTGCCTGACAGCCAGATGGAAGCCGTGAGCCTGGGCAAGGAAAAGCCGCAGGCCACCGGTCATGACGAAGAGTCGTGGGCGCAGAACCGCCGCGCTGATATCGTCTACTAATCGCGTCTACTGATCGGCACGATTTGAGGTGACACACGCCGGCTGCGTTGTCGTGGCCGGCGTTCTTACGTTGGAATCCCATGAATACGATGATGAAACAGCGCGCCGAAGGGGCCAAGCTCGGGGCCCTGCGCCGGGCCATCCTGACGATGACGCTTGTCGCGGGTGGAGCGCTGACCCTGGCCGGCCCGGCGGCAGCGGGCGTGTTTGACGATGATGAGGCGCGCCGCGCCATCATCGACATGCGCGAC
The DNA here is from genome assembly GCA_039592975.1 of Ralstonia sp. Lineage (GTDB taxonomy): Bacteria > Pseudomonadota > Gammaproteobacteria > Burkholderiales > Burkholderiaceae > Ralstonia. Next base: position 121,220 of record JBCNQE010000008.1, read on the forward strand.
AAGTTCAACACCTTCCAATCCAGCGCAGCGCAGCGCATCGATCAGAACAGCAGAAACCTGATCGACGCACAAAACCAGATCGAGACGCTCAAGTCCGAAGTGGCGCGCCTGCGTGGGCAGAATGAAGTGCTGCAAAACGCGGTGGATACGCTTACCAAGCAGCAGAAGGATTACTACGCTGACCTGGATGCGCGCCTGAAGAAGTTCGAGCCGCAGCAGGCTACGGTCGAAGGCCGCGAAGGCCCGGTCCAGCCCGGCGAGAAGGACGAGTACGACGCTGCGCTCAAAACGTTCCAGACCGGCAATTTCAAGGGTGCTGGCAACCAGTTTTCGGCGTTCGTGAAGAAGTATCCGCAGAGCCCGTACGTGCCGCTGGCGCAGTTCTGGCTGGGCAATGCCCTGTATGCGCAGCGCGACTACAAGGGCTCCAGCTACGTGCTGGAGAACATGGCGCGCACGAACCCGCAGCATCCGAAGGCTGCGGATGCGTTGCTGCAGGTGGCTACCAACCAGGGCGAGTCGGGCCAGAAGGCGGCTGCGCGCAAGACGCTGGAAGCCGTCGTTGCGCAGTACCCCAACTCCGAGCAGGCCAAGACCGCGCAAAGCCGGCTGAAGACGATGCGCTGACCGACGCCTCATCCTCTGCCGCTACCCAAGCGCCCGCTGTGATTGCACCGGCGGGCGTTTTTCATGGCGCGGCTTGAATGGTGGTCATGCGCGGCGTGCGGCGCGGGCCGGGTGGCGGCAGGCTAAAATGCGGCCTTCCCTGATTGGCTTCACAAGGCAACGCCCATGAAAAAACGCGCCATCGTCCTGCTTTCCGGCGGGCTGGACTCCGCCACCGTGCTCGCCATGGCCAATGCCGATGGCTTTGAGACCTACGCGCTGTCGATGCGCTACGGTCAGCGCCATTCGTCCGAGCTGGAGGCGGCCAAGAAGGTGGCTGCATCGCTGGGCGCGGTCCGCCATGAAATCGTGGACTTGGATCTGCGCAAGTTCGGCGGCTCCGCACTGACTGACGACACGCTCGACGTGCCGACCGACGGCGCGCAGTCGGGCATCCCCATTACTTACGTGCCGGCGCGCAACACGATCATGCTGTCGCTGGCGCTCGGCTGGGCCGAGGCCGTGGGCGCGCGCGATCTGTTCTTCGGCGCCAACGCGGTGGACTACTCCGGCTACCCGGATTGCCGCCCCGAATACGTCGCCGCGTACGAAACGCTCGCCAATCTGGCGACGAAGGCCGGTGTGGAGGGCGATCGCATCCGCGTGAACGCACCCATCATCGCCATGACCAAGGCCGAGATCATCCAGGCCGGCGTGCGACTGGGCGTGGACTACGGCCTAACCGTGTCGTGCTACCAGGCCGACGATGATGGCCGCGCCTGCGGCGTGTGCGATTCGTGCCGCATCCGCAAGGCGGGGTTTGAGGCGGCGGGTGTTTCTGACCCGACGCGCTACGTTTGACGTGCCATGCAAGACATTGACCTGAACGCGTTGTCCCACACCGTGCTGTGGGGCACGTTTGCGCTGACCTTCCTCTTTGGCGCGATTCTGCAGCGCACGCATTTCTGCACCATGGGCGCGGTATCCGACGCCATGAACATCGGCGACTGGAACCGCCTGCGCATGTGGGCACTGGCCATCGGCGTGGCCATGATCGGCACGGGGTGCTTAAGCTGGCTGGGCCTGATCGATACGAGCAAGACCATCTACACGGCCAGCAAGCTGCTGTGGCTGTCGTCGCTGGTGGGCGGGCTGCTGTTCGGCTTCGGCATGGTGCTGGGCTCGGGCTGCGGCAGCAAGACGCTGGTGCGTATTGGCGGCGGCAATCTCAAGTCGGTGGTGGTGTTCGTGTTCCTTGGGCTGGCGGCGTACATGACGCTCAAGGGCGTGTTTGGCGTGGTGCGTGTGGCCACGGTGGATAGCGTCGCCATTACGCTGCCGACGTCGCAGGATTTGCCGAGCGTGCTGGGGCATGCGTTGGCCATGGATGTGCGCACGCTGCGTTTGGCGCTGGCGCTGGTGATCGGCGGGGCGCTGTCGCTGTGGGCGCTGCTGGGGCGCGATTTCCGCACGGGTGACAATCTGCTCGGCGGCATTGGCGTGGGCCTCATCATCGTGGCCATGTGGTACGTGTCGGGCCACATAGGCTATGTGCAGGAAGATCCGAATACGTTGCAAGAGGCCTTCGTTGCCACCAACAGCGGCCGCATGGAGGCATTGAGCTTTGTGGCCCCGGTGTCGTACACGCTCGAATGGCTGATGTTTTTCAGCGATACGTCGAAGGTTCTGACAGTCGGCATCGTGAGCGTGCTGGGCGTGATTGCCGGGTCGGCCGTGGTGGCGCTGGCCACGCGCACGTTCCGCTGGGAAGGCTTTGCCAATGCCGAGGACACCGGCAACCACATCGTCGGCGGCATCCTGATGGGCGTGGGCGGCGTGACGGCGCTGGGCTGCACGATCGGGCAGGGGCTCTCGGGCGTGTCGACGCTCGCCATTGGCTCGTTCATCGCGCTCGCGGGCATCCTGATCGGTGCCGTGTTGGCGTTCCGTTATCAGATGTGGCGGATGGAACGCCTGGTTTGATCTGTCAGGCGTTGACAGCGTCGCAAAAATCTTCCTATAATCGCGGTCTTTGGGGTCCTTAGCTCAGTCGGTAGAGCAGTAGACTTTTAATCTATTGGTCGCGCGTTCGAGTCGCGCAGGACCCACCAAATTCCAGAGGGCCTGACAGCAATGTCGGGCCCTTTGTCTTTTGTGCCGCGTCATCCGGGCGGCGGTATCCTGCGCGTGTCACTTACGGGTCTACGCTCATGTCCTTGCGCCTCTACCTCGCCGGCCCCGATGTCTTCCGCCCACAGCCTGCTGCGCACGGCGAAGCACTCAAGGCGTTGTGTGCCGAATTTGGCTTCCTTGGCCTATACCCGCTCGACAATGCGATCGCCCCGCAGGCAGATGGCCCCTCAACCGCTGCCGAGATCTACCGCCAGAACATCGCGCTGATCGACTCGGCTGACGCGGTGATGGCCAACGTCGCCGATTTCCGCGGCTACGAACCCGACTCCGGCACGTGCTTTGAAATCGGCTACGCCATCGCGCGCGGCAAAGACGTATGGTGCTACCACGTGCCCGCCGTACCGCTCATCGCCCAGGTGCCGAACGTGAGCGGCAACGATGCCGACGGCTGGGCCGTGGAGGATTTCGGCTTGCCGCGCAATCTCATGATCGCCTGCAGCAGCCGCCTCGTCGTAGGCGATGCGCGCGCCTGCCTGGAGCGCATGCGCGCGCACTACGCCGCCGTATAGTCGCGCGTTCAATATGCGTATGCGGATTGCTTCCTTCAGGGTGGCCGAGCGCGTCCGTATAGTGCCTGCACCGTATTACGCCCACGGCGAAAGGCACGTGCATGAAGCTCGACGATCTGCATCAACTTCCCGACCTGACCCATCTGCTGGCTGAACTGGCCGCGACGGCGGCGCAGCGTGATCAGCTGGGCGGCCATGCCGCGCATGAGAAGGCCGCTATCGCGCGCGCGGGCCTGCTGCCGCTGGTGATCCCGCCGCAATATGGCGGCACAGGAGCGAGCTGGGCGGATACCTTTGCCGCTGTGCGCAGCATCGCGGCGGTGGATAGCTCGCTGGGGCATCTGCTGGCGTTTCAGTATCTGCAAACCGCCACGGTGTATCTGTATGCATCCGATGCGCAGCGTGAACGCTTTCTACGCCCGACAGCCGAGCTGGGCTGGTGGTGGGGCAACGCCGTCAATCCGCTCGACCATCGTCTGCGCGCGCAGCGCGCGGGCAGCGGGTGGGTGCTGGATGGCGAGAAGGGCTTCTGTTCGGGCACGCTCGGCTCCAACATGATGGTCGTGTCGGCGCATGACGAGACGACCGGCAAGCCCGTGATTGCCGTGGTGCCGACCGCGCGCTACGGCATCACCGTGCGGGATGACTGGCACCCGATCGGGCAGCGCCAGACCGACAGCGCCAGCGTGCAGTTCCGCCACGTGCAGGTGGCGGAAGACGAAGTGCTGGCCGGCCCGGAGACCGCCTTTACGCCATATCAGACGCTGCGTTCGTGCCTTGCGCAGAACGTGCTGGTCAATCTCTACACAGGTATCGCCGCGGGGGCATTGGACGAGGCGCGCAAGCACACGCTGCAATCGTCGCGCCCGTGGTTCGCTTCTGGCGTGGAGCGCGTGGCCGACGACCCTTACCAGATCCACCGCTTCGGCGAGATGCGCGTGCAATGGCTCGCCGCCGAGGCGCTGGCCGATCGCGCCATCCAGCGTCTGGACCGCGCCTGGCGCAAGGGCCCGGCACTCACCGCCGATGAGCGCGCCGAGGTGTCGCTCGCCACCGCCGAGGCAAAGGTCGTGGCCCATCGCGCCGCGCTCTTCATCGGGCAGGAACTGTTTGAGGCCACCGGCGCCCGCTCCACCAAGGCGGCGCTCGCGCTGGACCGCTTCTGGCGCAACGCGCGCACGCATACGCTGCACGATCCGATCGACTACAAGCTGCGCGCCATCGGCCGCTACGCGCTGGAAGGCCTGTTGCCCGACGCCACCGTCTACAGCTGAGCGCGTATCGATCTGCGGTTTCCTTCGTTGGCAGGCGGTGGGGGCGGGCGGTGTAATGTGAAATTCGTTCGCTACTCGTCTGCTACCGCGCGCTTACATCATGTCCGACGCCGTTACTGTTGCGCCTGAGGCGCCTGCCGTCCACACCGCCCGCTTTCACATCCGTCGCCTGCCCGATGCACCGCTGGGCGCCGAGGTGCTTGGCCTGGGTGATGCCGCCGGGCTTTCCGACGCTGACATCGCTGCGATCCGCCAGGCGTGGCTCGCGCATGATGGGTTGCTCGTTTTTCGCGACGTACAGTTCACGCCGGCGGCGCAGGTGGCGTTCAGCCGCCGGTTTGGCCCGCAGCAGGTGCATGTGCTGAACCAGTTCCATCTCGCCGGGCATCCGGAAATCCTGGTCGTCTCCAACGTCGTCGAAAACGGTCAGCCCATTGGCCTGGGCGATGCCGGCCGTGACTGGCATTCGGACTTGTCATACAAACCGCTGCCCAGCCTCGGCTCGATGTTGCTGACGCGGGAATTGCCGCAGGAGGGTGGCGACACGCTGTTCGCCAACATGGTCCGCGCCTACGAGACGCTGCCGGACGAACTCAAACATGTCATCGAGGGTCGTCGCGCCGTTCATTCGTACGTGTACCGCTACGAGCGACTGCGCGCGCTATCGACTTGGCGCCCGCCGCTCACGCAGGCACAGCGCGATGCGGTGCCACCGGTCGATCATCCTGTCGTGCGCACACACCCGGAGACGGGTAAACGCGCGCTCTTCGTCAACGAGGGCTTCACCTCGCACATCGTCGGTTTGCCGGAAGACGAGAGCACCGCCGTGCTGGAGCAGCTCTTCGCCCACAGCATCCGCCCGGACAACGTCTACACGCACCGTTGGCGTGCCGGCGACATGCTGTTCTGGGACAACCGCTCCACCATCCACTTCGCGCCCGGTTGCCCGGATCAATATCGGCGCACGCTGCATCGCACGACCATCGAAGGTGACGTGCCGGTCTAGGGCGCTATAGCCCCGCCTCGCGCAGGCGCGCATCAATGCTCTCCAGCGTCAACGTCTGCGCAAACAGCCGCGCGAGCGATTGGCTCGCATACTTCGCCACGTCGTTCGCCGTGGCCCAGCGGTACGCATCCATCTCGGGGATGAGCCGGCCGCTGTGGTAGCTGTTGAACATCGATGTGCACGTCAGCGTATCGAGCGCGACGTCTGCGCGGCGCAGGCGCGTGGCAAACAGGTGCAACTCCTTGTCACGCCGGAACGGGAAGCGGCCGAGTTCGATGAGCGCGTGGCCATCGAGCACGAGGCCGGTTTCTTCGCGCGTTTCGCGCAGGGCGGTATCGCGGCACGACTCGCCGGGCTCGGCGGCGCCTTTGGGGATGTCCCAATGACGTGTTTCGGTGGCGTGTGCGAGCAGCACCTCGGCATCTTCATTGAGCAGCACCAGGCCGCAAGACAGGGCGATCGCCATATTCCGTTCAGCCTCCAGGCTGCGTGATGCGCGCGCTCAGCAGTTGGTGCTCGCTGCTGAACAGCCGGCGGTAGGCGAGCAGCACCGCCGCCACCGTGCCCAGCCCCGAAGACGCCGCCAGCAGAAACATGATGACGATCTGGTAGCGCACGGCTTCCAGCGGCGATTGCCCGGCCAGCACCTGGCCGGTCATCATACCCGGCAAGCTCACCACGCCCACGACGGACATCTGGTTGATGATCGGTGTCATGCCGGCGCGCACCGCTGTGCGGGCGGCATTGCGGGCCGCCTCCCATCGCGTGCCGCCGAGTGCCAGCACGGTTTCCACCTGATCGCGCGTGGCGATCAACTCGCCCGTCATGCGCTCCAACGCCAAGCCCACGCCGGTGAGCGTGTTGCCGAGAATCATCCCCATGATGGGAATGGCGAACTGCGGCGCGTACCAGGGCTGCGCCTGCAGCACTGCCATCAACCCGATCGCCCCGATCAGCCACGCACTGCCGAACACCGACAACGTGCCATCCAGGCGCAGCCCGGCGTAACCACGCGCGCCACGGCTGCCGGTGGCATGCCCCGCAATCAGCGTCATGACGGCCACGACCACCAACACCGCCGCCCAATGCGCGTGGGCAAACACCCATTCGAGTACAAAGCCGATTGCCAGCAACTGCACCACGGTGCGCACGCCGGCCCACACCAGGCGCCGCTCCAGCCCTAACCCGAGCGCGACCGACAGCGCGCCATTCACGAGGATCAGCGCCGCCGCAATGCCAACCTGCCAGGCGGAGAGCGTGAGTGCCTGCCCGTTCATCGGCTGGCCTCCGTTTGAAGATGGCCGGCTTCCACACGCCAATGCTGCTGGCCGATGCGCGCGGCCTGCGCCGGATCGTGCGTGATCCATATCCAGGCGTGGCGCTCAGGGGCCTGCGCAAACCAGTGCTGCAACAGTGCTTCGATGGCGCCCGCCGAGGCGGGGTCCAGTGCGGCGGTCGGTTCATCGAGGAGCAAGACCGTCGGCTCCGTCTGCAGCGTACGGACCAATGCCGCGATCTGCGCTTCGCCGCCAGACAGGTCAGCGGCCGATTTGTCGAGGAATACCGCGCTGCGGTCGGCGCCGGCCAGCAGGGCAAGGGCGGTATCGCGGTTGAATGCGGGGCCGTGTCGTCGCGCGCGTAGTTGGTACGGCAAGCGCAGGTTGGTTTCCACCGTGCCCGGCAGCAACGCGGGGCGCTGGCGCACATAGGCCACCTGACAGCGATAGGCGGGGATGGCGTGTGGCGTCATCTGTTCGCCGCGCCATGTCACATGACCGCCATCGAGCGGATCGAGCAGCGCCAGCGCGCGCAGCAGCACACTCTTGCCCGCGCCGGCGGGGCCCGTCAGCGCGATGCGATCACCCGGGCGAACCGCAAGCGTTGCCGGGTGCAACAACGTGGCACCGGAGCGGGCGTCGCGGCGGAGGAGGTCGGTGGCAACCAGCATGGTGTGGGGAAGTGTGTTGCGTACGATACGGCATCAATGCAGTCTGCTTATGCATTATGCATATGAGTGCGTGGGCCTCGGCTCCATCGAATTCCTGATGGGGTTTTGGCATGCAAATGCAGCGCCCCGCATGGCAACGCGATCCCCATGCCACCCAGGGTGATACCTAGTCTGAACGGATCAGCGCGAAAACGTTGTCACGCGGCGCATGTCGGAGGAATCCGACACTGCGTTCAGCGCCGCGCGGGGTCGCCATTTGCACCTGCCGGGCTTAGCATCAAAACATCATTACAAGAGCGATGGAGGACGCCATGGAGACCAGCCAAGTTCAGGTAACCCACCCATGGTGGCAGCCCGGCGTTTTCGCATCGGCGCCGGCGATTTTCCTCTGGGTATGCGCGGAATTACCGCCTGACATGCTCGGTGCCATCTTCCATGTGGGCACTTCCCCCGACTCGCTGATACATGTGGGTGACACCCTCTTCGTGATTGGCTGGACGGCCAGCGGCGTGCTGTTGTGGCATGGCCGTCGCCACGTCGGGCATGACGCCGATGCGTCAGCGCAGCCTGCCCGCATCGATACCGCCTCGGCTGCGGAATCTACACCGCCCGCGCACGGGCTTTCGGCATGGCGGCAGAACATCGCCCGCCGCTTGGAGCGCATGCGACACCCGATCCCGTTGCACTGAGACGCGCGTGCCAGAAAGACAAAAGGCCGGATTGCTCCGGCCTTTCTTCGTTGGGCGTGTTCAGGAGGTGCTGCCCGGGATGATTTCGTTTGCGTCGGGGTTCGACGGCGCGGTAGACGGGTGGGCGGCCTGATCGCCTTGGCTTTCCTGCCATTTCTGATAGCCCCACCATGCAGCGCCCGCCACCAGCCCGACCTTGCCGAGCCGACGCGTGATGCGCCCGATGAAGGTGCGGCGCAGCCCCGCATAGGCCAGCGACAGCACGGTCCCGACCAACGGATACTCCCGGGCGATGCCCAGTGTGCGCATCAGGGTGTTCGGCCCCGCCAGCGGGCGGATCAAGCTTGGCAACAACGCGCCCAGCCCGCCAAGGCTGAACGTACGGCTGGCCGCGCGATGGACATCGCTGCGGGCTTGCGCGTAGTCGTAGCGCTCCAGCGCGGCGCGGGTGAGCAGCAGTTCCTTGCGCACGGACAGCGGCAATCGCGTTCCGCTACCCCCGCGGGACGGACGCACGTGATGGCGCGCAGTGTGCATTGGTTCGTGGGCAGACGCCGCGTTGGTCGACGGATTGTGTTGGGTCGGATCGGTCATCGGCGCAGAATCTCCCGGTCTTTGTCGAGCTCGGCCAGCGTGGCCTCGAACAGCGGCGGCCCGCTGCGCAGTGATGAATGCACTTTCCACAGGCACGTCGCCGCGCCCAGGGCATACAGCGCGGCCATGATGGCCAGCGATTGCCAGCGGTAGGTATCCCAGCACAGGATCACCACCAGCGCTGTCAGCGTCATGATGGCCAAACCGATCAGGCTGACCGCCAGCATGCCGAGGAAGGCCACGCCGAGCAGGCGCTCTTTTTCTTCGGCCAGTTCAACGCTTGCCAGCTCAAGCCGCGTTTGCAGCATCGAGACGACTGTGCCGGCCAGTGTCTTCAGGGAGGCGAACAGCTTTGGGCTGGTGTCATCAGACATGTTGGTTCCGGGGGATGGGACGAGACGAGAGCGGCGCTGCCCATGCAGCACACATTGTGCCCACGGCGAGGCCGCCAGAATGCGACTGGCCGATGGCGCGATCCACACAGGGCGCGCCATCGGCCAGAAAGGGTGCAGCAGGTTACTTGCGGTTGAGCAGCAGGCCGATCAGCAGACCCACGCCGGCTGCCACGCCCACGGCTTGCCACGGGTGATCGTGGACGTAGTCGTCGGTGGCACGTGCGGCGGCCTTGCTCTTGGTGACCACGGCGTCTTGCAGGTCTTGCGCCTTCTCCTTGGCTTGGCGCAGCAGGCCCATGCCACGCTCGCGCAGCTCGGCGGCTTTTTCGCCGCTGGTGGACGCGGCTTGCTTGAGCAGGGCTTCAGCGTCGGACAGAACAGTCTTCACGTCGGTCATCAGTTTCTCCTTATTGACGGGGTCGGCCAGGTTGGGGGATGTGTTCGTCATGGTCGGGCACCTTGGTACTTGGAATGGGGAAATTCGATCGTCAATCTATCGACGCGCTTATTCGCTAGCATATGTGTGGGGCTTGTGAAACTTCAAGCGCCCGTGTGGCGCATGCTGCGATGGATCAAAGCCTTGGCCATTGTCCGGCAACGTGCGCCTGCCTTCCACCGTTTCGTCAGCAAATGCCGCGCCAAATGACAAAAAGTGATGTTGTTGTGAATTTATAGTCGTTTTGGTTGGATGGCAATCTGGCTATAGTGGTTCCCAATCAGTGTATGGAGGACACGATGTCTCTACGTTTGGGCGATATCGCCCCGGATTTTGAGCAGGATTCCAGTGAAGGCCGCATCAAGTTTCACGAGTGGCTGGGCAATAGCTGGGGCGTGCTGTTTTCGCACCCGGCCGACTACACGCCGGTCTGCACCACTGAACTGGGCCTGACCGCCAAGCTTAAGGACGAATTTGCCAAGCGCAATGTCAAGGTGATTGCGCTGTCGGTGGATTCCGTCGATTCGCACAAGGGCTGGATCAACGACATCAACGAGACGCAGAACACCAGCGTCAACTTCCCGATCATTGCTGACCCGGATCGCAAGGTTTCGCAGCTGTACGACATGATTCACCCGAATGCGAGCGAAACCTTTACCGTGCGTTCGCTGTTTGTGATCGACCCGAACAAGAAGGTGCGGCTGATCATTACGTATCCGGCATCGACGGGGCGCAACTTCAATGAAGTGCTGCGCGTGATTGACTCGCTGCAGTTGACCGACTACCACAGCGTGGCGACGCCCGGTAACTGGCAGGACGGCGATGACGTGGTCATCGTGCCGTCGCTCAAGGATGAAGAGGTCATCAAGCAGAAATTCCCGAAGGGTTACAAGGCGCTGCGCCCGTACTTGCGCCTGACGCCGCAGCCCAATAAGTAACCGCGCAATTTTCGTCTCCTTGGTAGTGTGATTGCCGCCCGGCCTTGGTGCCGGGCGTTTTTTGCGTTCGTGCAAACGATAACGTGCGAGCGCAAAACAAAACCGGCCAGCCCTTGCGGGTCTGGCCGGTTTGTCTTTTGTGAAGACGGTTTGGCGTGCGATCAGATCGCCCAGCCGCCGACATAGAACGCAACCAGCGCCACGGCAATGGCGACAGTGCCAACGTTCAGCTTGCGCCATTCGCCGGCGACCAGGCGGCCGATCACGAGCGTGGCAAAGCCGAGCATGATGCCGGTCACGATGTTGCAGGTCAGTACGATGAACACGGCGCAGACCAGGCCGGCCAGTGCGTCGACCATGTCGTCCATGTGCAGCTTGCTCACGCTCGAGAGCATCAGCAGGCCGACGTACATCAGCGCGGGCGCCGTTGCATAAGACGGCACCAGACCCGCCAGCGGCGAGAAGAACATCACCGCCAGGAACAGCATGCCGACGACCACTGCCGTCAGGCCCGTCTTGCCGCCTGCAGCCACACCCACTGTCGATTCGATATAGGCCGCTGCCGGTGCACCGCCAAAGCATGCCGAGAAAATTGAGCTGATTGAATCGGCCGTCAGCGCGCGGCCACCGTTGATGATGTGGCCCTTGTCGTTGAGCAGCCCTGCTTGGCCGGCCACGGCGCGGATGGTGCCGGTGGCGTCGAACACGGCGGTCATCACCAGCGCCAGCACGGCCGGCAGCACGGTGGCGGAGAGGGCGCCGCGAATGTCCATCGCGCCGATCAACGCAGCATGGCCCGCGGCGGCCAGGGAGGGCAGCGCGAAGATGCCGGTGAATTTGACCTGCGGATCAAAGATCAGACCCAGCGCCGAGATGGCGACGATGACGATCAGGATGCCGCCCGGCACGCGGCGGCGCTCCATGCCGAAGATCGCGGCCAGCCCCAGCACCGACATCATCACCGGAAAGGCGGTGACGTGACCCAGCGCCACCGGCAGGCCCGCGCCGGCGTTCTTGACGACGAGGCCGACGTCGTTCGATGCGATCAGCAGCAGGAACAGGCCAATGCCGATGCCCGTGCCGTGCGCGACGCCCGATGGCAGATTGCGCAGAATCCACGAGCGCACGCCCGTGGCCGAGATGGCGGTGAAGACCACACCCATCAGGAATACCGCACCCAGCGCCACTTCCGGCGACAGCTTTTGCCCCAGCACCAAGCCGAACGCCATGAAGGCCGTGAGCGAAATCGCACAGCCGATGGCGATTGGCAGCTTGGCCCACAGGCCCATCAGCAGCGAACCGAAAGCGGTCGTCAGGCACACCGCCACGAACACGGCGCTGGTGTCGAACCCGGCCTTGCCCAGCATGCCGGGCACGACGAACACGGCATACACCATTGCCATGAAGGTGGTGATGCCCGCCACCACCTCACGGCGTTGCGTGCTGCCACGCGCGGAAATCTGGAAATAGCGATCGATGGCACGCGCGTCGGCAAAGCCTGCGGCGCCAAGATCCGTCGTCGACGGAATGGACTGTTCAGCCATGGTGGTTTGTCTCCTTGCAGGGCTCCGCGCTGGCCGATCGGTGTGGTCCGAAGGTGGGTAGCGTGAGGGGCACTGTTCTGGTTTTGCTATCGGTGCGGGTGCCTGCATGCGCGCGCTGGCATTCTCCGGACCGTTGTCTCGCGATTGGTTTTTTCGCAGCGCTGCAGCCTGCGTGTGGGCGGCGCGCGTTTTATCGGTGTGAGGGATGTTGGAGCGAAGCATAGACGGGCACCCACGGCCGATTCATGCGGCGGGGCGTATCCCGGTCATTTGCAAACTTGTATAACGCGCGCGGAAGAGAACAACAGTGCCCAGCACGGGCAAACGATGCGGCGAGCGGCGCGCCGGTGCGCCCCCATTCGCCCATAACAAAACGCCGCGCGAGTGATCGCGCGGCGTTTGTATGTGGAGCGTGCTGCCGATTATTCAGCCAGCACAGCGCGCGCAAACGCAATGGCTTGCTTCACCTGCTCCGGCGCGGTCCCGCCAATGTGGTTGCGCGAGGCGACCGAGCCTTCCAGCGTCAGCACGGCGTGCACGTCATCACCAATCAGGTTGGCCTTATCACCCAGGCCGCTGATGTCACGTAGTTGTGCAACCGACAGATCGGCCAGATCGCAGTGCAGGTCGTCGCAGGCGCGCACGGCGTGGGCCACGGCTTCGTGCGCATCGCGGAAGGGCAGGCCGCGCTTGACCAGGTAGTCGGCCAGGTCGGTGGCGGTGGCGTAGCCCTGCAGCGCGGCGGCGCGCATGGCGTCGGCCTTGACGGTGATGCCCGTCGCCATGTCGGCAAAGATGCGCAGCGTGTCGACCACGGTATCCACGGTGTCGAACAGCGGTTCCTTGTCTTCCTGGTTGTCCTTGTTGTAGGCCAGCGGCTGGCCCTTCATCAGCGTGAGCAGGCTGATCAGGTGGCCGTTGACGCGGCCGGTCTTGCCGCGCGCCAGTTCCGGCACGTCAGGGTTCTTCTTCTGCGGCATGATCGAGCTGCCGGTGCAGAAGCGGTCCGCAATGTCGATAAAGCCCACGCGCGGGCTCATCCACAGCACCAGCTCTTCAGAGAAGCGCGAGATGTGCGTCATGACGAGCGCAGCGGCGGCGCAGAATTCAATGGCGAAGTCGCGGTCGGACACGGCATCCAGCGAGTTGCGGCACACGCCGTCAAAGCCGAGTTGCTGCGCGACGAATTCGCGGTCGATGGGGTAACTCGTGCCGGCCAGCGCGGCGGCGCCCAGCGGCAGACGGTTGACGCGCTTGCGGGCATCGAGCATGCGCTCGGTGTCGCGCGTGAACATCTCCACGTAGGCCAGCAGGTGGTGGCCAAACACCACCGGCTGCGCAACCTGCAGGTGCGTGAAGCCCGGGACGATGGTGTTGGTGTGCTGCTCGGCCAAGTCCAGCAGTGCGCCGCGCAGGGCCTTGAGCAGGCTGACGATGTTGTCGATCTCGCTGCGCAGCCACAGGCGGATGTCGGTGGCGACCTGGTCGTTTCGCGAGCGGCCGGTGTGCAGGCGCTTGCCAGCGTCGCCCGCCATGGCGGTCAGGCGCGCTTCGATGTTCAGGTGCACGTCTTCCAGATCCAGCTTCCACTCGAACGTGCCGGCTTCGATCTCCTGGCGGATCTGTGCCATGCCTTGTTCGATGGCAGCGCGATCGGCCTCGGCGATGATGCCCTGCTTGGCGAGCATGGCTGCATGCGCGAGCGAGCCCTGGATATCGAAGAGTGCTAAGCGCTTGTCGAAGAACACCGACGCGGTATAGCGCTTGACGAGATCGGACACCGGCTCGTTAAAGCGGGCGGACCACGCTTCGGCCTTCTTGGCGAGTTGGGAGGTCATGGCGGACAGCAGGTGGAAGGCGGCCAAATCAATGCATTCGGCCGCAAATTCAGGAAACCGCGATTATATCGCTAGCCCCATTGGGGCTACAGCGTGCTGTCGATCAGCGCGCCCTTGAAGACCACCGGCCCGGTCGGCCCGTCTGGGTTGGGCGAGCCGCCGCGCGGTTCCACGCTGATGGCGAGTGCCGGCACTTGCCGCAGCGGCTGGGTGACCGTCAGTCGCACGGCGCGCTGATGCCCGATCAAGCCAAGTGACTGCGGCTTCCCACCCGGCGGCAGTGCCCAGAGCTGCAGCGCTTGCTCCGTGGTGAGCGGCGTCGCATCCAGCCGCTTGAGTGAGAGCGTACCGGTGCGCGCATCCCAGGTGACCAGGACGGCGGCTTGGGCTTGCGCGTCTTGCAGCACGGCCACGGCGTTGGCGACGGGGGCCTCGCGCAACTGCTGCGACAGCCGCAGGTTCAGCCCAATCGCCACGGCAGCGACAACTGCTGCAACCGCCGTGGCGCTGCGCCAGAAGCCGGTGCCTTGCCACAGCGTTTGCCAGAGCGTTTTCTGTGGCGGCGCGGGTTCGCGCCAGCCGAGCTGTACTTCGACGCGGCAGAGGATTTCCGGCAACGGCGCCGTGGCGGGCTGCAAGGCGGGCAGGTCGGCGAGATAGCGTTGCCAGCGCTCAACCGTTGCACGAACGTCGTCATGGTGGCGGATCCACTGCTCGAAGCGGCGTCGAGCGCCCGCGCGCAACGTGCCGACCGCATATTCAGCAGCCAGCTTGTCGACGAGATCGGGATGGCGGCGCGGGTCCATCAGGGCGCTCCGAGGCATTCGCGCAGGCGGTCCAGCCCCCGCCGCATCCAGGATTTGACGGTGCCCAGCGGCAGCGAAAGCGCCTGTGCCAGGTCGCTGTGCGACAGGTCACGCAGATAGGCGAGCGAGATCACCTCGCGCTGCTTCGGCTCCAGGCGTTTGAGGCATTCGGCCAGCGCGCGGGCCTGCTGGCCGGCGAGCGCCAAGTCGGCCGGGCCGGGGGCGTGATCGGCCAGGACATCGGCGTATGTCTCATCCAGCGGCACGGATTCCTGCACGCGTTCGGCTTGCTGGCGGCGCAGGCAATCGAGTGCGCGGTTGCGCACGATGGTGGTCATCCACGTCATGGGGGCGGCCAGGTGCGGGCGGTAATCGCCGGCGTGGCGCCAGATGTTGACGAAACTTTCTTGCAAGACGTCCTCGGCCCAATCCTTCCTGATCAAGATACGCAGCGCGAGGCCAAACAGTTTCGGCGCGCAGCGTGCGTAGAGCGTGCGCAGGGCATCGCGGTCGCCCAGGCCGATGCGCTGCAGCAGGGCGGCCAATTCTTGCGCATCAGCGCTTTGCGGGCGGCCTGCCGCCGTCGACGGCGGATCGGCGTCTTGCGTGGCGTGGTCTGCGGCGGTGCGCTGGAAGGTGAGCACGGGGCGGGTGTGTGGAAGGGACTGCTCAAAGTGTAGGAAGAAACCTCGGCCGCCGGGGGAATTCACGTGGGCGCGGCTTTGGTTTGCATCCGCTTGGGCATGCCCTTCGTATAAGCGGTCAGGCGCTGGACACACGCCGGCGACCCGCACGACGGCAGTAGGCGGGTCGTGCTTCTTCCCCACATGCAAGGAGACCGACGATGGATACGACCAAAGAGATGGATCTGTTCAATGGTGACGACGCACGCATCGACGCACGCCGCCGCGTGTTGCTGCGCGCGCCGGGGCTGATGGCGCTGGGCTCACTGGCGGCGATATCGCTGGGGCAGTCCATGCCGGCCTGGGCACAGACCCAATCGGGCAGCGTGAAAGACGACATCAACATCCTGAACGTGGCGCTCGGGCTGGAGTACCAGGCCATCGCTGCGTATCAGGTGGGGGCCGAAAGTGGTCTGCTGCAAAAGCCGGTGCTGGCGACGGCGGTGAAGTTCCAGGGCCACCACAAGGCGCATGCGGGCGTGCTGGCGGGCACGGTGTCCAAGCTAGGTGGTACGCCTGTGATGGAAAAGGCGGTGGCGGAATACAACTTCCCGGTCAGCCAGTTGAAGACGCAGGCGGATGTGCTGCGCTTTGCGGCCGGGTTGGAAAAGGGAGCCACCTCCGCCTACCTGGGCGTGATGCCCAATTTCTATACGAAGGATCTGATCAAGGCCGCCGGTAGCATCCTCGGAGACGAGGCGATGCATTGGGCGGTGCTGCTCTCGGTGCTGGGTGAGGACCCCGTGCCGGTCGCCTTTATCGGCTAGGCGTTTGTTGGGCCGCCACGCTGGAAACCCGTAACGGCGTGGCGGTCTTTTTCTGCGCGTCGAAGGCATCGACGATGCAATCGAGCAAGGCGCGCACGCGGGCGGTCTTGTGCAGATCCGCATGCGTGACGAGCCAGACATCCTGCATGCTGCGGCGGTTGGGCAGCACGCGCACCAGTTGCGGATACGCCTCGGCACGGCGGCAGACCAGTTCCGTGATGCCGATCCCGCCCGCCACGGCCTCGATGAGCGCCGTGGCCGAGTTGCTCTGCAGGACCACGCGCCCACGCGTGATGGGCTCGCCGCAGAGGTCATCCCACATCCATGGCACTTCGTTGCGCGGGTAGAGCACCAGGTCGTGCCCAGCAAAGGCAGTGCCTTCCTCCGGTTCGCCGCGCGCAACAACGTAGCTGCGGCTTGCATAGACACCGGTTTCCATTTGCCCGATGCGCCGCGCGATGAGGTCGGGCGAATCCGGCCGCAGCGTGCGCACGGCTACGTCGGCCTCGCGCTTGGTCAGGTTGGCAATGCTCTTGGAGGCCATGCAGATGACGTCGATGCCCGGATGCTGCTCACGCAATCGCGCGATGGCAGGCAGCACGAACGTCGCGGCCATGGTGTCGGTGGTCGCCACGCGGATGGTGCCGGCAAGCTGTTCGTCGATGCCGGCCACGCGACGTTCGATGGTGTGTGCCGCCTGCTCCATCGCTTCGGCGGGGCCGATCAACGCTTCACCGGCCGGCGTGAGCACCAGCGCCGTCGACGTCCGCAGGAACAGCTTGGCCGACAGTTCCTCTTCCAGCCCGGCGATGCGGCGGCCGACCGTGGCCTGATCCACGCCCAGGCGTTGTGCCGCGCCGCGCAGCGTGCACGTGCGTGCCACGGCCAGGAAGAAGCGTGCGTTGTCCCAGTTCATGGCTGGCTCCGGATATGCGTGGAGGGGCGCTGCATATTTGCAGCGTTGCAATGCAAAAACGCTGCTTTTTTGCATGCATTCCCCAGCCTACACTTGGCTGCATGACATTGCCAAGTGATTCTGCCGTGCCAACCTGCAACGCTATTCCCGTCTCTCCGCCGGCTGCCGACCTCAGCCGGTGGCGCCGCAACGCCACGCTGGGCATCCTCACGTCGGGCGTGTTCATGGCTGTGCTCGACACCACCGTGGTGAATGTGGCGCTGATCGCCATGCGTGACAGCCTGCACAGCAGCGTTGCCGAACTCGCGTGGATCGTCGACGCCTACACGCTGGCCTTTGCGGCCTTCATCCTGACGGGCGGCTTGCTGAGCGATCGCATGGGCGCGCGCACCGTCTTCATGGCGGGGATGGCCGTGTTTATCGTGGCCTCGGCCGGCTGCGGGCTGGCGCCCTCGGTTGCCGCGTTGATTGCCGCGCGCATCCTGCAAGGCGTGGGCGCGGCGATGTTCCTGCCGAGTTCGCTGTCGCTCATCCGCAGCACGTTTGAAGACCCGCGCGAGCGCGCCTGGGCCATTGGCCTGTGGGGCGGCATCGTGGCGACGGCTGCTGCCGTGGGCCCCGCGCTGGGCGGCGTGCTGGTCGACATGTACGGCTGGCGCAGCGCGTTCCTCATCAACGTGCCGTTGGGCGTGGTGGGCGTGCTGGGCACCTGGGTGATCGTGCGCCACGTGCAGCCGGCGCGCGCCCGGCCGTTCGATTGGGCAGGGCAGGCGACCAGCGCGGTGATGCTGGCAGCGCTGTGTTTTGCGGCGATTGAGTGGCCCGTGCGCGGGGCGCAATCACCGTGGGTGTGGGGCGCGGCGCTGTTGATGCTGGTGGCCGGCGCGTTGTTTGTCATGGCCGAGCGTCGGGCGTCTGCACCGCTGGTGCCGCTGGCCTGGCTGGGGCACCGCACGCTGGGTGCCGTCAATGGCGTCGGCTTTCTGCTGAATTTCGGCTACTACGGCGCGCTGTTCGTGCTGAGCCTGCATCTGCAGAACGTCGAACACCTGAGCGCGCGTCAGACCGGCCTGGTCATGCTGCCGATGGCGGTGAGCCTGTCGGCGGGCAACATCTTCGCGGGCAAGCTGATGGCGCGTTTTTCGACGCCTACCATGATGCTGAGTGGCCTCGTGATCGCCGCAGTGGGTTTGCTGGCAACGTCGGCGGCGCTCACGGGGCATGCGCCGCTGTGGGTGGTGAGCGCGACGATGATGGCGTACGGCGGTGGTACGGCACTGGCCATTGCGCCGATGACGTCCACCATCCTGTCCGCCGCGCCAGGCGAGTTGGCCGGCACCGCATCGGGCTTGCTCAACGCCGCCCGGCAGACCGGCAGCCTGCTGGGCGTGGCTGCGGCGGGCGCGGTCGTTACGGTGGTGCCCGATCTGGTGCGCGCGTCGCCGGCGGTGTTTGGCCTGATGACGGTGTCCTACGCCGGCGCGATGGCGATGGCTTGGATCAGCCGTCACCCGGCCGCCACCGCGCTGGCTGCTCGATTGGCGTTTAACCGCTGTTGCGCAGGCCCGCGGCAATCCCGTTGATCGACAGGTGGATGCCGCGCCGTACCCGCGCATCGTCGCTGCCGGCCTTGCCCGAGCGGAAGCGCTTGAGCAGTTCCACCTGCAAGTGGTTCAGCGGGTCGAGGTACGGGAAGCGGTTCTTGATCGAACGTGCCAGCAACGGGTTGTCGGCCAGCCGCTCAGTGTGGCCGGTGATGGCCGCCAGCATCTGCTCGGTCAACATGAACTCGGCCGAGATGCGCGAGAACACCGCGTTGCGCAGCTTGCGGTCGTCGCACAGTTGCGCGTAGCGCGAGGCTACGTTCAGGTCCGCCTTGGACAGCACCATGTCCATGTTCGACAGCAGGTTCGCAAAGAACGGCCACTGCTTGTACATGCGCTTGAGCGTGGCCAGGCGTGCAGCCTTGGCCTTGGCGTTGCCGGCGGCCTCGAGCCACTGCTGCACCGCGCTGCCAAAGCCGAACCAGCCCGGCAGCAGCAGCCGGCACTGGCCCCACGAGAAGCCCCACGGAATCGCGCGCAGATCTTCGATGCGGCGGTGCTTCTTGTCCATCAGCTTGCGCGAGGCCGGGCGTGAACCGAGGTTCAGGTCGGCAATCTCGGTGATGGGCGTGGTGGCGAAGAAGTAGTCCTTGAAACCCGGGGTTTCGTAGACGAGGTTGCGGTACGCGGCAAAAGCGTTGTCCGACAGCGCCTGCATGGCGGCTTCGAACTCTTCCAGACCCTTTGGGCGGTTACGCGTGGGCAGCAGCGTCGCTTCCAGCGTGGCCGCGACGATGGTCTCCAGGTTACGCCGGCCGATCTCCGGGTTGGCGAACTTGCTGGAGATGATTTCGCCTTGCTCGGTCAGGCGGATCTGCCCGTTCACCGTGCCTGGCGGCTGCGACAGGATGGCCTGGTAGGTCGGGCCGCCGCCACGGCCCACCGTGCCGCCGCGGCCGTGGAACAGGCGCAGACGCACGCCCTTGCGCTCGAACAGCTCCACCAGCGCCAGTTCGGCTTTGTACAGCTCCCAGTTGGAGGTGAGGAAGCCGCCGTCCTTGTTGGAATCCGAATAGCCGAGCATCACCTCCTGCTCGTTGCCCTGCGCCGCCAGCACGGCATCAAAGCCGGGCAGGGCGAGCAGGTCGCCCATGATCTGCGGGGCGTTGCGCAAGTCTTCGATGGTTTCGAACAGCGGGATCACCATCACGTCCAGCCCGATGCCAGCGCCGTTGGCGTTCGCGCGGAACATGCCGGCTTCCTTCTGCAGCAGCATCACTTCCAGCAGGTCGGACAGCGTCTCGGTGTGCGAGATGATGTAGTTGCGCACGATACGGTTGCCGTAGCGGGCACGCACCTCGCGCGCGGCGCGGAAGATGTCGATCTCTTGCGTGGTCTGCTCGCTGTACGTATGGAACGGCAGCGTCAGCAGACGCGGCTGTTGCAGCTCGCGCAGCAGCAGCGTGCGCTTGTCGGCCTCGGACAGCGCGGCATACGCGCTTTCCACGCCCGCCACCTTCAGCAGCTCGGCGACGGTCGCTTCATGCACGTCCGACACCTGCCGCAAGTCGATCGACGACAAGTGGAAGCCGAATACATCAATCGCACGCGACAGCGAGGCCAGGCGCGCATCCGCCAGCGCCTCGCCGTGGTGTGCCGCCAGCGAATCGGTCACGGTCTGGATGTCGGCGCGCAGCTCTTCCGCGCTCGTATAAGCCGGGGCCGGGCCGACGGCGTGGCGGCCGGCATCTTCACCGGTCAGCTCGCGGCACGTCGCAGCCAGGCGCGCATAGACGCCGATCAGCGCGCGACGGTACGGCTCATCTGCGCGATGCTCGGAGTGGTCGGGTGATTGCTCGGCCAGCGCCAGCAATTCAGCGCTCACATCCACCTGCGACGTCGACATCGACAGCTCGGCGCCCAGGGCGTGGATCTCGTCGAGATACCACGCGAGGATCACGCTGGCCTGCTTGCGGGCGGCGTAGCGCAGGGTCTCGGCGGTGACGAAGGGATTGCCGTCGCGGTCGCCGCCGATCCACGAGCCCATCTGGAAGAACGGCGCCAACGGGGTGGGTTCGCCACGCGCGCCACGGCGCGGGAATACGGCAGCGACGTCCTCTTCCAGCTCGCGGTACAACGCGGGAATCTCGCGCAGGAAGGTGGTTTGGTAGTACGACAGCGCGTTCTCGATCTCATCGGCGACCATCAGGCGCGTGGTGCGCAGCATGCGCGTTTGCCACAGCTTGGTCACGTGTGCGCGCAGCAGCTTGGTGTTGCGCTCGCGCTCGCGCGTGGTGAGCGGCGTGTCGCGCTCGGCCAGCAGGCGGGCGATTTCGCGTTGCGCGTCGAGAATGCTCTTGCGCTGCACCTCGGTCGGGTGGGCCGTCAGCACGGGCACGATCAACGCGGCATCAAAGAAGCGGCGCAGCGTTTCACCGGAGACGCCCTCATCCGCCACCGACAGCAGCGCGCGCATCATGCTGCCCGGCTGCGGCGGCGAGCCCGCCAGCGCGTGCACGCGACGGCGGCGGTTGTGGTGCTGGTCTTCGGCAATGTTGGCCAGGTGCGAGAAGTAGCTGAACGCACGCACCACGGAGTTGGTCTGCTCGCGCGACAGGGCTTTCAGCAAGCGGTCGAGTTCCTGTTCGGCCTGGCGGTCGCCGTCGCGGCGAAAGCGCACGGCGGTCTGGCGGATGGTCTCGACGGTTTCGAAGGCGGCACCGCCTTCCTGTTCACGCAGCACGTCGCCCAGCAGGCGGCCCAGAAAGCGGATGTCCTCCTTCAGCGGCTGATCTTTGGCGGCTGCGCTGCCGGAGGAACGACGAGAGGTGGGGCCGAGTGATGCGCCGTTGGCCTCATCCGCGCCATTGGCCTTGGCCGCCGATTTGGTGGTGGCCTTGGGCGTCTTGCTGGTTTTGGCGGGGGCGGTAGATGCCTTGGTCGGTGCCTTGGCGGGGGTCGCGCGCGAGGAAGCGCGGCGCGCGGCGGGCTGCGTCATTACTGTCTCCTGGATGGGTACGTAGGGTGCGTGATCGCACCGTTTTTCTGCATCATTCCAACGTGATAGTCGGCCTGTGGCGAAAAAGCTGCGTGCTACCATTGCCGCATGTCTTCTCATGCCCGCCCGACTTCCCGTCAATCCCAGCTTGCAACGACTCCTGCAGCCCAGGCGCCGACCAAGCTGGTCATCGCCTCGCGCGAAAGCCGGCTTGCACTCTGGCAAGCCGAACACGTGCGTGCTGCATTGCAAAAATACTATCCCGCGTGCGACGTGTCCATCCTGGGAATGACCACGCGCGGCGACCAGATTCTCGACCGCTCGCTCGCCAAGGTGGGGGGCAAAGGTTTGTTTGTGAAGGAACTGGAAGTCGCGCTGGCCGAAGGACGTGCCGACTTGGCCGTCCATTCGCTCAAGGATGTGCCGATGGAGTTGCCGGAAGGCTTTGCGCTGCCGACGCTCCTGGAGCGCGAGGATCCGCGCGACGCGTTTGTCTCCAACGACTATGCAGATTTGGCCTCGCTGCCGGCTGGCGCGGTGGTCGGCACCTCCAGCCTGCGCCGCGAGGCCTCGCTGCGTGCGCGCTTTCCGCATCTGGTCATCCAGCCGTTGCGCGGCAACCTGGATACGCGTCTGGGCAAGCTGGACCGCGGCGATTACGCGGCCATCATTCTTGCCGCTGCCGGGCTCAAGCGCCTGGGGCTGACCAACCGCATCCGCTCGACCATCGCACCGGAAGAATCGTTGCCGGCCGCAGGGCAGGGCGCGCTCGGCATTGAAATTCGCGCAGATCGCGCTGACGTGCAGACTTGGCTTGCGCCACTGCACCACCTGCCGACCGCGTTGGCCGTGACGGCCGAGCGCGCTGTTTCCCGCATTCTGGGCGGTTCGTGCCAAGTGCCGTTGGCGGCGTTTGCGCAATGGTCGGATGCCGGCACGCTGCGCCTGCGCGCCTTTGTGGCCTCGCAAGACGGCACGCGCAAGCTGGCCGCCGACGGCGAAGCTACGCCCGCCACGCAGGCCGAAGCCGATGCACTCGGCGTGCGCGTCGCCCAGCAGATGCTGGATGGCGGCGCGCGCGACATTCTCGCCATGCTGGGCGCCAATACCCCGCCCGCAACCTGACCTCAACGGCACGCCATGGACGATCGCTTGCCACTGTCATCGCCCGCACCCAGCGCGCCGCACGCCGCTCCGCATCCCGCTGATCCGCCTGTCGTGGTGGTCACGCGCCCGCGTGCGCAGGCGCCCATGCTGGTCGCGGCGCTTGAGCGCCACGGGCTGCGGACGCACCAGTTTCCGCTGCTCGACATTGCGCCGACGCCGAATCTCGACGATCTACGCACCGCGCTGAGCGATCCGTCGCGCTATGCGCTGGTCGTGTTCGTCAGCCCCAACGCCGTGCAGCAGGCCTTTGCCGCCATGCCGGAAGGGTTCCGCTGGCCGCAGGAAGTGCCGGTGGCCGTGGTGGGCCCTGCCAGCGCGCAGGCCCTCGCCACCCACGGCGTTGCACCGCCCGCGCACCGCGTGATCCGGCCCGACACGCATGCTGACGATGCGCGGCAGGATTCCGAAGCGCTGTATGCGCGGCTGGATGTGCCGTCGTTGCAAGGCCGCGAGGTGCTGATCGTGCGCGGCAATGGCGGCCGCGAATGGCTTGCTGATCAACTGCGTGAAGCCGGCGTCTCGGTGCGCGCGGTGGAAGCCTATCGCCGCAGCGTGCCCGCGCCCGACGCGGCCTCGTGGAACGCGCTGCGGGCCGTACTGGCCGGCCGCCACGCGTGGACGCTGACCAGCTCCGAAGCCGTTCGCAATCTGGATGACCTGGCGCGCGCCAACCTGACGCCCGCTGAACTTGAAACCCTGCACGGCGCGCCTTGCTTTGCATCGCACGCGCGGATCGTTGAGCAAGCCCAGTCGCTGGGTTTTCGCGATGTCACGCTCACCGGTGCCGGTGACGACCGTCTGCTCGCCAGCGTACTGGCGTGGGCAGGGCCGGTGACGGCGCCATCCGCAGCACCCGCGCCTGCTGAATCGACTATTTCTCATTCTTCTTCCACCGTGACGCAGACTCCCGTTCCCTCGTCCGCTCCCGCGCCGACACCCGCGGCCGCTACGCCGAGCCCGGCACCGACCCCCACACCTGCACCCACACCGGCTGCCTTTGCCCCCAGCATGACCGTCAACCACGCGCCGCGTCGTGGCAGTTGGTTGATCTGGACAGTGCTGGTGGTTGTGGTGGCTGCCGTGGCCGCGTTGCAGGTGCGCAATGAACGCCTGGCGCGCGACATCCGCCAGCGCGCGCAGCAGAACGAAGCGCTGGCGCAGGAGATGCGCGTGTTGTCGCGCGCGGATCAGGATGCCGTCGCCCAGTTGCAGCAAAAGTTTGGCGCGCTGGAAGCCCGCACCACGGAAACCCACGATCGTCAGGCCGCGCTCGAGCAGGCTAGCCAAGACCTGCTGCGCAATCGCGACGACTGGCAGCGTGCCGAGATCGAGCATTCGCTGGAAGTGGCCGCTGACCAGTTGCAACTGACCGGCAATGTGGCCGGTGCGCTGGCCGCATTGCAGACCATTGATGCGCGTCTGGCTACCATCGACAAGCCGCAGTTCGCCACCATTCGCCGTGCCGTGGCGCGCGACATTGCCAAGCTCAAGGCCATGCCGTCGATTGACCTGTCGAGTGCCGCCGGGCGCCTGGATGACGCCATCAGCGCGATCGATACGCTGCCGCTGGTCTCTGCTGCGCAACCGCTGGAGGCTGAGCAGGCTGCACAGGCGCCGCATGCCGCGCCAGCAAAATCCGCCAAGAATGCCAAGGCCCACGCAGCACAGGCTTCGGCGCCGGCCGCATCAGCCCAGGCTGGCACGGGGTGGTCCGCCGGCGTGCGCGCCTGGTGGGGCCGCCTGTGGGACGACGTCCGCGGCGAGCTGAGCCAGATCGTGCAGGTGCGCCGCGTTGACCAGACCGAAGCGCTGCTACTGTCTTCCGACCAGGCGTGGTTCCTGCGCGAAAACCTCAAGCTGCGTCTGATGAACGCGCGTCTGGCACTGCTTTCGCGCAACGATGCGGTGTTCCGTGCTGACCTGGGCCGCGCCGACACGCTGCTCGCGCGCTACTTCGACGTGCAATCGCCACGCGTGACCACGGTGCAGAACCAACTGGCGCAAGTGCGCTCGGCGGTCGGCACGCTGCAGGTGCCGACGCTGGTCGACAGCCTTGCGGCCGCTCGCGGCCAGCGCGGTTTGGATAGCGGGGAGTGAGCATGCGCTGGGTATTCTGGGTCGCGCTGCTGTTTGCTGCCGCCGTCGGGCTGGCGTTGTTTACAGAACTTAACCTGAGCAATGTCGTGCTGTTCTACCCGCCGTACCGGGTGGAGATGTCGCTCAATTTCGTGCTCGCAGCGCTGCTGGCGACGTTCGTGGCGCTGCATCTGGTGATGCGCCTGTTCAACCATGTGGCGGGCATGCCGGCGCGTGCGGCGGCGTATCGCGAGCGCAATCGCATCTTGAAGGCTTCGGCTGCGCTGCGCGAGGCGATGGAGAGCCTGTTCGCGGGCCGCTTCGGGCGCGCTGAACGCCTCGCGCGCGAAGCTCAGGCGTGGGATGCGCAACGCGAAACCGCCGCGTTGATCGGCGCCCGCGCGGCGCACCGCATGCAGGAAACCGATCGCCGCGACGCGTGGATGGCCGAGGTCAACTCGCCCGACCGTGAGCAAGCGAAGCTCGTGTCGATGGCGGAATTGCTGGTGGATGCGCGAGATGCGGAGGGGGCGCTGGAGAAGATCGCGCAACTGCAGTCGCAGGGTGCACGGCAGATCCAGGCGCAGCGCATTGCCCTGCGCGCGCACCAGCACTTGAAGAACTGGAGCGAGGTGTTGCGCCTGACGCGCGCGCTGGAAAAGCGCAACGCCATTCACGCTGTGCTGGCCGCGCGGCTCAAGCAGATGGCCTGCGAGACGCTGCTGACTGAGCGCCGCCACGATGCCGATGCGCTCAACAGCTTCTGGCGCGAGCTGACCACCGAAGAACGCCGCTCGCCGCGTATTGCATCGCAGGCCGCGCTGTATTTCGCGCAACTCGGTCGCACAGACGAGGCCAAGCGCATCGTCGAAGACGGTCTGAAAGCGCATTGGGATGGCCGCCTGATCCGCCGCTATGCCGA
Organism: Ralstonia sp.; assembly: GCA_039592975.1. Taxonomy (GTDB): domain Bacteria; phylum Pseudomonadota; class Gammaproteobacteria; order Burkholderiales; family Burkholderiaceae; genus Ralstonia. The sequence goes on from JBCNQE010000008.1 coordinate 147,069, forward strand.
TTGCGCCGTGCCGGGCAAAGCGCTGCCGCTCATTCAACAGGCCGAGAAATGGCTGACGCAGCATCCAGTGGATGCCGACCTGTTCTATACGCTGGGCATGTTGTGCTTCAAGGAGCAGCTCTGGGGCAAGGCGCAGTCGAGCCTGGAATCGGCATTGAAGTATGCCGACGCCGATCACCACGGCAACCTGCGTGCGCATGCGCATTTGGCGCTGGCGCAGATGTACGAGCAGACGGAGCGCCCCGAAGAGGCGCAGCGTCATTACCGGCAGAGCGCGCTGCTGGCAGTCAAGTAAACGACGCCAAAAACGTAAGAGGAAGGACGGCGTCAATCATGGCGCCGTTTTCTTCCGGTGAGCATTGCCAGGACGAGGTTGTCCTTGTGCAGCACGCTCATGACGATGGCCGCGCTCACATGCACGACCACCAGCGCAGCCAGCGTGTAGGCCAGCCAGGCATGCACGTCGATTGGCCAGTCCTCACCCCAGAACGCATCCAGCCGCGATAGCCAGCCAGTGACGGCCAGCGCAAGGATGAGCGCCCACATGGCCAGCATGCCGAGCGCGCCGATGGGGTTGTGGCTCACAAACTGCATCGGCTTGCCTGTGCGCAGTGAAGCTGCATAGCTGCGCAGGTTCGATACCCGCGGCCACCACGTGGCAAAGCGCGCATTTGGGCTGCCGATCACGCCCCACGTCAGCCGTACGGCCACGAGCGCAGCGGCACCATAGCCAAGGTTGCGGTGCAGGGGCCCGCCGGAATTTTCGAACAGGTCCCACAGCACCAGCGTCGCCACGCTCCAGTGCGTGATGCGGACGACCCAGTCCCACACAGGAACGTGCGTTGGCGACTCCGATGCCACTGTCTTACTTCTCGATCTCGGACTTCACGACTTCCAGCGTCTTGGTGTCGTAGTAGATCTCGACTTTCTTGCCGTCCTTGTTGGTGCCGTAGATCTCGTAGCAATGGCCGTCCACCTTGAACTTCTTGATGGTGTAGCCCTCGGCCTTGATCTTGGCCTGGGCTTCGGCCTCGGGCATCCATTCGTTCTTCGGGTGCTTGGCGCACTTGGCGCTGGCAAAGGCGCTGGTTGAGCAGGCGATGGCCAGGGCAGCGACGGTGATCTTCAGCATGCGGTCTCCTTGTGCATGACGGTTCAGGAGACCGAAGGCTAGGCTAGTCAAGAATGATTCGCAATACGTGGTTTCCGCCGGGCGGCGTGTCGTAATGCGACGGAAAGGAAAGGGGAGAGGGGATGTGCCACCGCACACGGCGGTGGCACAAGCACTGGGGCCTACTTGTTCACCATCCGCGCCGGCACGGACAGCGTCAGGATCGCCCCCAGCACCATCGACGCGGCCAGCATGTACATGCCCGAGTCGGTGCTCTTGGTCGCATCCTTGAGCCAGCCCACGGCGTAGGGGCTCAGGAAACCCGCCAGATTGCCCAGCGAGTTGATCAGCGCAATGCCGGCGGCCGCGCCCGTGCCTGCCAGGAAGGCCGTCGGCAGGCTCCAGAACAGCGGCAGCGTGGTCAGGATGCCCATGGTGCCGAGCGTGAGTGCGGCCATGGCCAGCGTGGTGTTGGTGTGCCACACGGCTGACAGAATCAGCCCGATGGCGCCCGCCACCGCCGGGATGGCGATATGCCAGCGGCGCTCGCGCAGGCGGTCAGCACTGCGCGCGACCAGCACCATGGCGAGGACCGCCGCACCGTACGGAATCGCTGTCAGCAACCCAACGGAGAACGGATCGGCCACGCCGGTCTGCTTGATCAGCGTCGGCAGCCAGAAGCTCACGCCGTACAGGCCCATCACGAAAGTGAAGTAGATCAGGCTCATCAGCCACACGCGCGGGCTCGCCATAACGGTGCGGATGGGCGGATCTTCCTTCTCGGCTTCTTCCGCCGCGATGTTGCGGGCGAGCAGGGCTTTTTCTTCGTCAGTCAGCCATTTGGCGTGGCTGATGCGGTCATCCAGGTAGGCCAACACGAGCAGGCCGACGATGACCGACGGAATGCCCTCGATCAGGAACATCCACTGCCAGCCCGCCAGTCCGTAGACCCCAGCAAACGCCTTCATCGCCCAGCCTGAGATCGGGCCGCCGATCACCCCCGACAGCGCAATCGCTGTCATGAAGAACGTGGTGGTGCGTCCGCGCCGGTGCGACGGATACCAATACGTGAGGTACAGGATGATGCCCGGGAAGAAGCCGGCTTCGGCCAGGCCCAGCAGGAAACGCATCACATAGAACATGGCCGGGGTGGTCACGAACATCATGGCGGCCGAGATGAGGCCCCACGAGATCATGATCCGCGCAATCCAGATGCGCGCGCCCACGCGGTGCAGGATGACGTTGCTCGGCACTTCAAAGAGAAAGTAGCCGATGAAGAAGATGCCCGCGCCCAAGCCGTAGATGGTCTCGCTGAACTTGAGGTCGTTGAGCATCTGCAGCTTGGCAAAGCCAACGTTCACGCGGTCCAGGTACGCGACCACGTAACACAGCAGCAGAAATGGGACGAGGCGCCACGTGACCTTTCGGTAGGTGGCTTCTTCGAAATCACTTGGCTGTTGCGTCAGGGTGCTTGCGCTACCCAGCGGTGGAGTGGTGAGGGCCATCGGGTCTCCTGTGTTGTTGTGAAGCGGGCCGATCTTATTCTTCGACAACGCTGCGATTCCCAACCTGGTTGCTCGACAGAATAGGACTGGTCCGATGTACCGCCAGCGCATTGTGCGCTTGGTTGGCCTGTGTCGCCAAGCGCCGCGCAATGGCGGGGCCAGGACATGTGCTGCATCCCGGCTGTGGCGAACTTCACCTGCACCGCAAAGCGGCCGTTGGCCCTTTGCAGGCAACAGTTCTTGACGATTTAGGAGCGTTCTCATTCATCGGTTTGGGCCCGAAAAGTAACCTTGTGTTGAGGGAAAAACACACACCTTCAACCCAACGCTGTGACCGGCTTTACGAACGCAGCACTTCTCCATGTCAATCCAAAGGGATCTTCCAACCATGAACAAAATCGCTATCGCGCTTGCTGGTGCTCTGACTCTGGGGGCTGCTGCGTCGGCGCACGCCCAATCGGACGGCACCATTACTTTTACCGGCGAGGTGCTCGCAACCAGTTGCGTCATCGATGCGGGGGGCTCGGGTGCCGCCGACGCAACCGTGACGCTGCCGAACGTTGCTCAGAACTCGTTGAATGCCGATGGCGCTCGCATCGGTGACACGCCGTTCAGCATCACGGTTGGTTCTGCTGGCACCCCCTGCACCCAAAAAAACGTGCAGGCGTATTTCCACAATCGCGGCAACGTCAACGCCGCAGGTCGGCTGAACAACACGGGCACTGCCACCAACCTCAACGTTGCGGTGCTCAACGCAGACCACCAGGACATCGACCTGACCAACAACACCAACTCGAAGACGGTGCCTATCTCGGGCGGTATGGCCACGCTCGATTTCTTTGGCCAGTACTACGCCACGGGTGCCGTTGGGGCCGGTACGGTGAACACCGGTGTCGAATACTCGATCGTCTATCCGTAATCGCAGCGGTGCGCGACGACACACGCCGGGGGGCTCGCGCCTCGGGCATCCCCCAACCGTTACGGAGGAACACGACCATGCACACCACGATCCGCGCCACCCTGACGGGCGTGCTGGCGCTTGCTGCCGCTTCGGCTCAGGCGCAGGTCATCGTCCATGGCACGCGGGTGATCTTTCCGGGCGACCAGCGGGAAGTGACCGTGCGCCTACAGAACACCGCCGAGCGTGCGGCCCTGGTGCAAACCTGGACGGACGACGGCAACCCGGAAGCCAAGCCGGAGACCACAAGCACGCCGTTCGTGCTGCGTCCGCCGGTGTTTCGCCTGGATGCAGGCAAGAGCCAGGTCGTGCGCATGCAGTTCACGGGCGCGGCGCTGCCGCAGGATCGCGAGAGCCTCTACTGGTTCAACGCGCTCGACATCCCGCCCAAGCCATCGGCCGACAAGGTGCCGAGCGGCAACTTCTTGCAGTTGAGCGTGCGCACCCGCATCAAGATCTTCTACCGCCCGAAGGGCCTGACCGCCAGCGCTGCAGCCGCTGCGCATGAAAAGGTGCAATGGAAGGTGGTGCCGGAAGGCAAGGGTTGGGCACTGCAAGCCAGCAACCCCACGCCGTACTACGTGAACTTCAGCCAGATCGATTTGCAGACCAGCGGCAAGGCATATCCCCACTCGGACATCGGCATGGTGCCGCCGCTGTCCACGGCGACCTTCGCGTTGCGGGGCCTCGGCAGCAAGCCGGCCCAGGCTGACGTGCAGTACGTGTACGTCACTGACCAGGGTGCCAATCTCACGCGGTCTGTATCGCTGAGCGCGCCGTAGCCGCGCAGTCCAAGGCTGCGTTCGCGCGCGCCGCCGTTCGCCTGTTCTCCGTTGTGCAATCCGCCCAGACCGTCGTTCGCGATGGGCTGCGGGGGGATGCGTCCGTCCACCGATCGCTCCTGTGTCATGACCACTCGCCATCGCCGTCCACTGCAGCCTGCCTACCTGAGCCGCCTCATCGCGGCTCTGGTGGCGGGCGTGCTGCCGGGCGTTGCGCTGGCGGCGGTGGAGTTCGATCCGCGCCTGATCTACGGCGAATCGGCGAGCAGCACGAACTGGAGCCGCTTTGCCAGCAACGAACACGTGGCGGGCACCTACAGCGCGGATATCCGCGTCAACGGCACGTTTGTGGTCCGGCGCGATATCGAAGTGCGTGCCACCGACGATGGCCGCACGCAGGTCTGCTTGGACCCGACATGGTTCGAGCAACTTGGCCTGGATGCCGGCCGCGTGGCCCGAGCGCAAGAGGCGAGTGCCGCTTCCGACAAGCCGCTGCGCTTGCTGCCTACCGAGGTGTTCTGCGATGCGCTAGCCAACTACGTGCCCGACGCCACCGTCAACTTTGACGCGGGCGAGCAGGTGCTGGAAATCGGCATCCCGCAGGCCTACCTGGTGCGCGATCCGCGCGGCTGGGTCAACCCGGAACTGCGCGACAACGGCATCAACGCCGCGCGCCTGAACTACTACGTCAACCATCAGCAGATGCACTCCAGCGGCTACGGCAGCCGCAGCTCCACTAGCGCCATGGTCAATGCCGGCGTCAACCTGGGTGCTTGGCGCTTTCGCCACGATGGCTACTTTGCGTACGACAGCCAGGCCGGCGGCAGCTACCGCCCTGGGCGCACTCTGGTCCAGCGCGATCTGCCGGGCATGGATGCGCAACTCACGCTGGGTGAAGCGGCGACGGCTGGCGACCTGTTCGACGGCGTGAACTACCGCGGCGTGAGCGTGAGCACCGACGCGCGCATGCTGCCGGATTCGCAGAACGGCTATGCACCGAGCGTGCGTGGCGTGGCGCAAAGCAATGCGCGCGTCGTCATTCGCCAGCGCGGCAACGTCATCTACGAAACCATGGTGGCGCCGGGTCCGTTCGAGATCAACGATCTGTACAGCACCGCGTCCAGCGGTGACCTGAACGTCGAGGTGATCGAAGCCGATGGCCGTGTGCAGCGCTTCGTGGTGCCCTTTGCCGCCGTGCCTCAGCTGCTGCGCAAGGGCCAGCAGCGCTACAGCGTGACGGCGGGCCAACTGCGCGACACCGGCTTGCCCGGCGCCACCCAGTTTGTCGAGGCCACGCTGCGGCGCGGGGTGAGTGACCAGGTCACGCTGTTCGGCGGCGTAACGGCATCGAACGGCTACGGCGCGGTGCTCCTCGGTGGCGCGGTCAACACATCCATCGGTGCGTTTTCCGGCGATGTCACCGTCGCCAGAACCCAGTTGCCGGGCGAGCAGGCCGGGTTTGGCAGCAGCATGAGCGGCCAGTCGTATCGGCTGACCTATAGCAAGGACCTGCCTTCCACCAACACGAACATCACGGTGGCGGCCTATCGCTATTCCACCCAGGGGTATCTGTCGCTTGCCGACGCTGCACGCGTGCGCGGAGCTTTGAGCGAAGGCGTTGGCGGGCAGGACGTGGCCCGGCAGCGCGGCCGTCTTGATCTGACCGTCAACCAGCGGCTGGGGGATCGTGGAGGCTCGCTGTTTGCCACCGCCAGCAGCGCCGACTATTGGAACCGCGGCCAGCGCGCCACCAGCTTTACGCTGGGCTACAGCAACACCTGGGGGCCGGTCACCTACACCGTTTCGGCGCAGCGCACGATGGAGCGCTCGCTGTACGGCAATGAAGACTCGCGCCAGACGAACAGCATCAACCTGAACCTGAGCATTCCGCTGGGCAAGGCCGGGAGTGCCGCGCGCCTGACCACCAGCATGGACCGTGATAGCGACGGCCGTCAGAACCTGCGCGCCGGTGTATCCGGCAGCTTTGGCGAGCAGCGGCAGGGCAACTACAACGCTTCGGCCACCCACAACGGGCAAGACGGGGCGCGCTTTAACGGAGACGTCAGCTACATGACGTCCGTGGCCAGCCTCAGCGCTGGCTACAGCGGCGGGCGGGGCAGCCAGCAGCTCTCGCTGGGCGCGTCCGGCGGGGTGATCCTGCACGGCGACGGGGTGGTGTTCTCGCAGCAGATGGGCGACACCGTTGGCATCGTGCACGTGCCTGATGCACCGGGCGCTGCCGTCGACAACGCAATCGGTGTCAAGACCGATGCGCGCGGCTATGCGGTCGTGCCGTACCTGAGCCCGTACCGCCGCAATGAAGTCACCATCGACCCAAAGGGCCTGCCGCTGGACGTTGAACTCAAGAGCGCCTCGGTCACCACGGTGCCGACCGCGGGCGCGGTGGTGCGGGTGGTTGTGCCGACCAGCAGCGGCCGGACTGCGCTGATCGAAGCTCTGCGTGCGGACGGTCAGCCATTGCCCTTCGGCGTGGACGTGACCAACGAAGCCGGCGAAGTCGTCGGCGTGGTGGGGCAGGCCAGCCGCTTGTGGGTGCGCGGCATCGAAGAGCGCGGCCGACTGTTCGTGCGTTGGGGCGAAGACGGGGCGCAGCAATGCGCGGTTGACTACAATCTGGCTGGTGTCGCCAGCGGCGATATGGTGGCCAGTCAGTGCAGCGGTGCATTGCTCGCTTCGGAGTGAGTCGGCGCACCTAGATCACCGTTTGGATTTCTCAGCGAAATTTGTGCATGCATAAGACCTACCACGCCGCCATTGCGACCCTGTTGCTGATGTTGTCTGCTACGGCGGCTGCGCAGACTTCCTGTACCCGGGCGGCCGGGGCTTCCGAGCTGGTCTGGAATATCAACATTGGCAACGTCATCGCGCAGCGCGATGCGCCGGTGGGTACGGTGCTGCTAGACCGGCAACTCACATCGGCGCAATACGGACGCACGCTGTTGAACTGTACCGGAACAGGCAACGGGCAGACCAGTTGGATGGCGTACCCAGGCGCCCGTGCAGTGCCCGGGATGGACGGTTACTACACCACCACCATCGCTGGTGTCGCCATGCGGGTGGACTATCCGAGCGCGATGGCCGATCGGCAGTTTACGAATCTGGCGACGGTTTGGGAGTTCCATTCCCCCTATTCCATCCCTGGCCCTTTCCGCCTTCGCCTGGCGAAGACTGGCCCCATCACAAGTGGCACCCTCTTGACCGTTAGGGCATTTACCTGGACCGTGCCGCAAACGGGTGGGGGCACGCTATACGTTGCGGAAGGTGCTTTTACCGGTGGCGGTGTCACCCAGGTGGCATGCCAGCCGGTATCCACAGCGTTCACCATCAAGATGAACCGGACGACAACGATGGATTTCCACGGCGTCGGTACGACGGCCGGCGAGACGCCGTTCTTCATTGCCATGATGTGCGATACGGGCACCAAGCTCTCCGTTGCGCTAGACGGCACGCGCGCCGGGCCGCCCGAAAACGGCACTGTGGCGCTTACGCCAGCGTCTAACGCGCGTGGCGTCGGCCTTCAGGTCATCTACAACGGCAATCCCGTGACGCTCGGGCAGACGTTCGACGCCAATATCACATCTGCCGGTGGCCGCGAGCAGGTCGATTTCCGTGCCCGCTACATCCAGACCGGCCCGATTGCCCAGGCGGGCAAGGCCGACGCCACGGTGTCGTACACGTTCACCTACAACTGACGTTGTTCCCGAATCAAGGAGGCATTTTCGTGCGTTGGGGTCTTTCTGGTTTGCCTGCCACCCTTCGAGCGCATGCCCTGTTGCTGGCGGTGGGCACGGCAATGGCATCGCTTTCCAGCCAGGCTGCGGTGCTGCTGCCTGGCACGCGAGTCGTATTTGATGGCAGTCGCTCGGACGTGTCTCTCACATTGGGCAACGACGGCCCTGCCGAGCGCGTGACCGCCTGGGTGGACGAGGGCGACGCCAATCAGCCGCCCGAGACCAGCAAAGCGCCCTTTGCCGTGACACCCCCGGTGGTGCGCGTGGAGGCCAACAGCCAGCGCTCCATGCGGATTGCGCGGCTTTCCACAGCCAGGTTGCCGACCGACCGCGAATCCATGTTCTGGCTCAACGTGCGCGGCATCGCGGAAGGGGCCAAGACACCGGCGCCGGGTGACAGCCAGATGGCGGTCACCGTCCGCTCCCGCATCAAGCTGTTCTATCGCCCGCAAGGTTTGGCTGGCGACCCGGCGCAGGCGTCGGCGGCGCTGCGTTGGCGCTGGCAGCAGGGCCAGTCCGACAGTGCTGCAACGCTGGTCGTCGAGAACCCCACGCCGTGGCATGTCAGCCTCAACGCGCTGCGAGGGCAGGGTCAGGATCTGGTCGATCAGTTGCCGGCCGGGACCATTGCACCGCTGTCTGAAACGCATTTGCAACTACGCGGCATCAGCCTGTCACCCGGCCAAGCGCTTTCGCTGGAGGGCGCGTGGATCGATGACCAGGGGAACGCGCATCCGCTGAAGGTCTCGGCGCAAGCGGCGCACTGAACCAGCGAAAGCGCTACACGCAGCGCCCGCCGTCCACCTCCAGGCACGTCCCGGTGATGAACTCGGCTTCGTCCGACGCCAGATACAGGCACGCGTTGGCCACATCCTGCGGTGTGGAGAGTCGCCCCATGGGAATCGTCGCCAGGAAGCGCGCGCGGTTCTCAGGCGTGTCGGGCATGCCCATGAACTGCTCGATAAGGCCGGTGGCGCCCATCACCGGGTTCACGCAGTTCACGCGAATGTTGTCCGGGCCCAGTTCGGCCGCCATCGCCTTGCTGGCGGTGATGACGGCGCCCTTGCTGGCGTTGTACCAGACCAGCCCCGGACGCGGCCGGATGCCCGCGGTGGACGCCACGTTGACGAATACACCGCCGCCGCGCGCCCGGAAGTGCGGCACCATGTGGCGCGCCGTCCAGTAGATGCTTTTCACGTTGACCGCCATCACGCGGTCGAACTCGTCTTCGGTGATCTCCAGGATCGGCTTGTTCTTGTGCGTGGTGCCGGCGTTGTTCACGACGATGTGCAGGTCGCCATAGCGTTCCAGCGTGGCGCTCAGGAGCCCGGCCACGGAGTTGCCATCGGACACATCTGCCTGTACGAAATGCGCGTCGCCGCCGGTGATGCGGATGGCGTTGGCTACGCGCTCGCCGGCCTCGGCGCTCAGGTCGTTGACGATGACGCGGGCGCCTTCCCGCGCGAAGGTGTGGGCGATGCCCTCGCCGAAGCCTGAACCTGCGCCTGTGACGATGGCGATCTTGCCGGCTAGCCGCATGGTGTCTCCTTGTCTTTCTGGTCTTATTGGTGAAAGGGTGGTGCTATTGGTCCATCCCTTGTTTCATCCCCTGCCGGGGCTGACTCACTTTCTTTGTCTTGCCAAATAAAGTAAGCAAAGAAAGGCGCGCCCGAGATGGCGACCCCCCCCCCTCCTTGAATTTCTGTCGCAGGGAGGGGAAGGGAAAAACTCGCTGCGCTCAGACAGTTTCCCTTCCTTTTTCCTCCCTGCAACAGAAATTCAAGGCGCCATCTAGGGCAGGAACGTCAACGGCCAAACCGTCTGGGCGCATGGGTTGGCGGAGGACGTTATCCGTGGCGGATGGCGATGGTCTTCAGGGTGGTGAAGCCGTATAGCGCCTCGAAACCTTTCTCGCGCCCATGGCCTGATTGGCCGGTGCCGCCAAAGGGCAGTTCCACGCCGCCGCCTGCGCCGTAGTTGTTGATGAAGACCTGCCCGGCCTTGAGCTTGCGTGCCAACCGCATCTGACGCCCACCGTCGCTCGTCCATACCCCGGCGACCAGGCCGTATGGCGTGCCGTTGGCTAGCGTGAGCGCCTCGGCTTCGGTGTCGAATGGCATGGCAGCAAGCAATGGGCCGAAGACTTCTTCCTGCGCCAGGCGATGTGTGTGCGGGACGTCGCGCAGCAGCATCGGCGCTTGGTAATAGCCGGTCTCGGGCGCGTCCGGTACGACCATGCCTTGCGCCATGACCGGGATGTTGGCGTGCTGTGCATCCGAGACGAAATCCCACACGCGCTGCTGTTGCTTGGGGTTGATGAGCGGGCCGCAGTCCAGATCCAGTGACGACGGGCCTACCTTGATGGCCTCGAACACCGTGGCTAGCCGGTCCAGCACGGTTTCATACAGGCTGCGCTCAATCAGCACGCGGCTGCCGGCGGAGCACGTTTGCCCGGCGTTCTGGATGATGCCGTTGACCACGGCCGGAATTGCCGCTTCAAGGTCCGCATCGGCAAACAGGATCTGCGGGGATTTGCCGCCCAGCTCGAGCGTGACCGGCACGTGGTTCTCGGCCGCCGCCCGGGCGATGGCCTTGCCGGTTTCGGGCGATCCGGTAAACGACACGTGGTTGACGCCCGGATGCGCCGCCAGCGCCGCGCCTGCCTCGTGGCCATAGCCGGTCACGACGTTGAGCGCGCCGTCGGGCAGCCCGGCCTCGGCGGCCAACTCGGCCACGCGCAGGACCGCCAGGCAGGCGTCTTCGGCGGGCTTGACCACGCAGGCGTTGCCGGCCGCCAGGGCCGCGCCCACGCTGCGTCCGAAGATTTGCATCGGGTAGTTCCACGGGATGATGTGCGCTGTCACACCATGCGGCTCGCGGATCGTCAGCACGGTGGTATCCGCCGGATAGGGGATGGTCTGGCCGTGCAGCTTGTCCGCCGCACCGGCATAAAACTCGAAGTAGCGGGCGACGGCACGGGCGTCCGCACGGGCCTGGCGCATGGGTTTGCCGGTATCGCGGGCTTCCAGGCGGGCCAGTTCTTCTTCGTGATCGGCCAGGCGCAGGGCCACGCGCATGAGCAGCCGGCCACGCTCGGCGGGGGGCAACTGGCCCCACACACCTTCAAATGCGCGGCGTGCGGCGTGGACGGCCACGTTGATGTCGGTGGCATTGCCGCGCGCGATTTCGGCAAAGGGCTGGCCGTCGGACGGGTCAAATACCTTGATGCGCATCCCCGAATCGGGCGACATCAGGCGGTTGGCGATGAAGTGCTGGGCGTGCATGGGGGGGTTCCTGCAGAAGATCGGCAACGCACGATTTTCGCACGGGCGGGCCGGGGGGAGGGGGAGAGCGAGGCGCCAGAGGCTATAATGCCCGCCGACGGTTTTTGACCTTTTTTCAACCATTTGCGTCGCGTTTTTACGCACTTCGCGCATTCCGGAGCATTTCCATGAGCTTCAACAACGTCTCGCCGGGCAAGGACATCCCCAACGATTTCAACGTCATCATCGAGATCCCGGCGCAAAGCGACCCGGTCAAGTACGAAGCTGACAAGGAAACGGGCATGCTGCACGTGGACCGCTTCGTGGGCACCGGCATGCGCTACCCGGCCAACTACGGCTTCATTCCGCAGACGCTGTCGGGCGACGGTGACCCGGTCGACGTGCTGGTCGTCACGCCGTTCCCGCTGATCCACGGCTGTGTGGTGCGTTGCCGCGCCCTGGGCATGTTGAAGATGACGGACGAGTCCGGCGTGGACGCCAAGCTGGTGGCCGTGCCGGTCAACAAGCTGAGCCCGGCCACGGCCCACATGACCGACCTGTCGGACATCGGCCAGAACCTGCTGGACCAGATCAAGCACTTCTTCGAGCACTACAAGGCGCTGGAAGCCGGCAAGTGGGTCAAGGTGGAAGGCTGGGGCGGCATTGAAGAAGCCCATAAGGAAATCGTCGACGGCGTCGCCAACTATAAGAAGTAAGCCATTTGGCGATTTTGCTGTACGGCAGGCCAGACAGATCCCGGCTTCCGGAAGGAACGCCGGGATTTTTTGTTGGCGAAGCGGCTGTCGCTGCCGCGGTGTGATGCCTCGCAAACCCGCATGACACAGGCATCTACGGCGGATCAAACGCCAAGTATGCGGTTTTTGGAGAATTATTTAATTTTCGCATTATTCACCTCTGGTAATCCCGCTACACAGAGATTTAAGAAACGCTTATTTGCCCGTCGGAAACGACCCCTCTAGACTGCCGGTCAAGTTTGACTCCAATCCTTGGTACTGCGATGTTGAACAAGCCCGTTGTCGTTCCCGTGCTTTCCGCCGTGGCTATGGCCGCATTCACCGTCTGGGCGCTGCTGGTGGGCCCGCCGGATGCCGCCCATGCCGGTGAGCGCGCTGTGGCGCCCGCTGCCGTGTCCACCGATGCCAACATGACGCATTGCGTGATCGCCCAGCAAAAGCCCGCCGCGCACTAAGCTTCGCCCCGCGTCCGCCGCTCGTGCGGACGCAGTTTTTCCTACCTTCGCCGTCCTTCCCTCGTTATTCGGACTCCGGCCGTTGCCTGAACGGTGAGCGGTCGGTGAGTTCGTCCAGATACGCTTCCATGCCGGCCGTTTCCCGGTCGAGAAACCGACCCACTGCATCGGCGAAGTCCGGATGCGCGAGCCAGTGGGCGGACAGCGTCGCCACCGGCTCGAAGCCGCGCGCCATCTTGTGCTCGCCCTGCGCGCCGCCTTCGAAGGTGCGGATGCCGTGCTCGATGCAGTACGACAAGGGCTGGTAATACGCGGTCTCAAAGTGCAGGCAGGGGTGGTGCTCCACGGCGCCCCAGTACCGGCCGTACATGACCGACGCCTCCGCCCGCGTGTCGAGCACGAGCAGCGCACTGGCGATGTCGTTGCCGTTGCGCGAAGCGATTACCAGCAGTAGGTTCTCCGGCATCGTTTGCCCGATCTGGCGAAAGAACTCCAGGTTCAGATATGGCGACGAGTGATGCTCGCGGTAAGTGGTGCGGTAGCAGCGGTGGAAGAAGCACCAGTCTGCATCCGTCGCGGCAGCGCCTGGCACATGGCGGAAGGTGATGCCCGCGTCGTGCACACGGCGGCGTTCGGCGCGGATGTTCTTGCGCTTCTTCTGCTCCAGCGCGGCCAGGAAATCATCAAAGCTGGCAAAGCCCGCGTTGCACCAGTGGAACTGCACGCCTTGTCGCAGCAGCATCCCGGCGGCGCGCATCTGCTCGGCTTCATCTGCGGTCGGAAAGAGCACATGGAGCGACGACAACCCGCTCTGCCGCGCCACGGCCAGCAGCGTATCGAGCAGCGCGGCGCGCGCGGCGGCATCGCGCGCCAGCAGGCGGGCGCCCTGCACCGGCGTGAATGGCACGGCGGATAACCACTTCGGGTAGTACTCCAGCCCGTGCTGCGCATAGGCGTTGGCCCACGCCCAGTCGAAGACGTACTCGCCATACGAGTGGCCCTTCACATACAGCGGCACGGCGGCGGCGAGCACCTCGTCTTCTTGGCCATCCGGGCCGTCTTCCCACAGCGTCAGGTATTGCGGCGACCAGCCGGTATCCGGCGAGGCGCTGCCGCTCGCATGCAACGCGTGCAGAAAATCGAAGCGCAGGAACGGCGTCGCCTCGGGCTGCAGGGCGAGCAGGGCATTCCACGCGTCGCGGCCGATGTCGCGCAGATCGGTCACAAGTCGCGTGCGATAATCGGTCAATTCGTGTCGCGAACCAGCGCGCACTTGGGGCTCGGGAACGAGAGGGCGAGAGGTCATGCGCCGATTCTAATTCCAGCCCCGCTTGCCGCGCTTGCAATCCACATTGCCCCCATGACCGTCTCTGTCGCTCTCGCTCAGATCAACTGCACCGTCGGCGATTTCGCCGGCAATGCTGCCCGCATCGTTGCCGCCGCGCGTGAGGCGCACCAGGCTGGTGCGCGTATTCTCGTCACGCCGGAACTGTCGCTCACCGGCTATCCCCCCGAAGACTTACTGCTGCGCCCCGCGTTCATTGACGCCAGCGCGCGCGCGCTCGATGCGCTCATCGCCGAGTTGGCGGCGTTTTCGGGCCTGCATGTGCTGATCGGGCATCCGCAGATCTCGCTGGAAGCGCCGGCGCCCGGCGTGCTGCCCAAGCCCACCAATAGCTGCACGGTGGCCGCAGATGGCCGCGTGGTGGGCCGTTATCACAAGCTTGAGCTGCCCAATAACGAAGTCTTCGACGAGAAGCGTTACTTCCAGCCGGGCACCGAGCCCTTCGTGTTCGAAGTCGATGGCACGCGCTTCGGCGTCATCATCTGCGAAGACGCCTGGTACCCCACGGCCACGGCCTACGCCAAGGCGGCCGGCGCGCAGGTGGTGCTGATCCCCAACGCCTCGCCGTATCACCTGGACAAGGAAGACCTGCGCGAGCAGATCATCGGCGCGCGCGTGAAGGAATCGGGCCTGCCGCATGTGTATGCGAACCTCGTCGGCGGGCAGGATGAATTGGTGTTCGACGGCGGCTCGTTCGTGCTGGATGCGCAGGGCAAGGTTGTCGTGCGGATGGGCCAGTTTGTCGAAGGCGTCGGCACCGTGCAGTTCGACGGGGCCAAGGCATTGCCCGGCACGATCGTGCCGGAGGCGCCGTTGGAGGCGCAGGTGTACGAGGCGCTCAAGCTAGGCGTGCGGGATTACCTCGGTAAGAACGGTTTCCCGGGCGCGATCATCGGCCTGTCGGGCGGTGTGGATTCCGCGCTGGTGCTGGCGATTGCCGTCGATGCACTCGGCGCCGATCGCGTGCGTGCGGTGATGATGCCCTCGCGCTACACGGCCGATATCTCGTGGGTCGATGCCCGTGACATGGCCGCCCGTCTGGGCGTGCAGTACGACGAAATCCCCATCGCGCCGATGTTCGATGCGTTCAAGGGCGCGCTGGCAGAGGAATTCCGCAACCTGCCCGAAGACGCGACGGAAGAGAACATCCAGGCGCGCATTCGCGGCACGCTGTTGATGGCGCTGTCGAACAAGTCCGGCCGTATCGTGCTGACCACCGGCAACAAGAGCGAGATGGCGGTCGGCTACTGCACGCTGTATGGCGATATGGCCGGCGGGTTTGCCGTCATCAAGGACATCTTCAAGACGCTGGTGTACCGGCTGTGCCGCTACCGCAATACGCTGTCGGAGGTGATTCCGGAGCGCATCCTCACACGCGCACCGTCCGCTGAGTTGCGCGAGAACCAGACCGATCAGGACAGCCTGCCCGAATACGACGCGCTCGACGCTATCGTGCAGCGTTACATGGAGCAGAACCAGCCGGTGGCCGACATCATCGCCGCCGGGTTTGCGGAGGGCGATGTGCAGAAGATCGTGCGCCTCATCAAGATCAACGAGTACAAGCGCCGCCAGGCGCCGGTGGGCATCCGCGTGACGCAGCGGGCGTTCGGGCGGGACTGGCGGTATCCGATCACCTCGCGGTTCAAGGAATAAGCCAGGAGCGCTAAATCCCATGCTCGACTACTACGCCAAACGCGCCCCCGAATACGAACGCATCTATGCGAAGCCGGAGCGGCAGGGCGATCTGGCGTGGTTGAAGGCCCGCGTGCGTGACCTCACGCGCGGCGCGCGAGTGCTCGACCTGGCGTGCGGCACCGGCTTCTGGACCGAGGCGATGACGGACGCACGCAGCATCGTCGGTGCCGATTACAACGACACCGTGCTGCGCATTGCCGATGCGAAAGGCATTGCCGGCGCATCGTTCGTGCGGGCGGATAACAACGCGCTGCCGTTTGCGCGAAACGCGTTCGATGTGATGACAGCCGGCTGCTGGTGGTCGCATGTGCCGCTGCAGCACCTGCGCCAGCATGTGGAGGGGCTGCACCGCGTGCTCGGCCCCGGCGTGCGTGTGCTGTGGTTTGATAACCAGTATGTGCCGGGCTCCAGTACGCCCATCGCCTACCGCGACGAACATGGCAACACATGGCAGCGTCGTCCTTTGCAGGACGGCACCGAGCACGACGTGCTGAAAAACTTTCCGGACGATCCGACCCTGCTGCAGGCGGTGGCCGGCATCGCCCAAGATGTGCGCATTAACCGGCTCCAGTATTATTGGACGCTCGAATACCTCACCAACTAGTTAGCGAGACACCCATGAAACAGATCACCGCCATCATCAAGCCCTTCAAACTGGACGAAGTGCGCGAGTCGCTCGCCGACGTGGGGGTGACCGGGCTGACCGTCACCGAAGTGAAGGGCTTTGGCCGTCAGAAAGGCCATACCGAGCTGTATCGCGGCGCTGAATACGTGGTCGACTTCCTGCCGAAGATCAAGATCGAGGTGGTGGTGGCTGACAACCAGGTCGAGCACGTCATCGACACCATCGTCAAAGCCGCCAAGACCGGCAAGATCGGCGACGGCAAGATCTTCGTGATGCCGGTGGAGCAGGTGATCCGCATCCGCACCGGCGAGAAGGACGAAGCGGCGGTTTAAGCCGTTGCAGCATGGCCGGCGCGCTCGCGTCGGCCAGCACAGATCAACGCGGCAGGGTGATGTTCCAGCGCAGCGTCACCAGCCGCCCGATCACGATCGCCAGCGTGGCGATCACCACGGCCACGCTCGGCAGCAGGTCCGTGAACGTCAGCCCGACGTAGAGGAAACACCCGAGAAACGCGCAGGTCGCGTACGGGCGGTTGTCCCGCAGCAGCATGGGCACCTCATTGCAGACCACATCGCGCAGCAGGCCGCCAAAGGCCGCCGTGATCACGCCCATCATTACCGACACGAAAACCGGCACGCCCGCATCGAGTGCCAGTTGCGTGCCCAGTACGCCAAACAGGCCCAGACCGATGGCGTCGGCCACGATCAGCACGCGGTCTGACACGAGCTGGCTCACCAGCCGGATCACCCAGTTGGCAAACAGGCTCATCGCGAACAGCGCGAGCAGATAGTTCTGGTGCTCCACCCAATAGAAGGGCCGGCGATCGAGCAGCAGGTCGCGCAGCGTGCCGCCGCCGAATGCCGTGAGGAACGCGACGATGAAGGCGCCCACGGCGTCGAGCCGGCGCCGTTTTGCCTCGGCCAAGCCCGAGATGGCAAACGAGAAGACTGCGAGGATCTCCATCCAATGCATGACCAATTGCAGGCGACCGACGTGCATGAGGTGTTCTTGTTGTTTGGGTAGAAAGACGGTCAGGCGCCGTGCGGCTGTCGCAGGAGCACCAGCACTGCGCCGGCACCGCCCGCCGTGTTGCGCGGTTCAACGAAGGCGATCACTTCTTCCTTTTGCACCAGCCACGAGCGCACCTTGCCCTTGAGCACGGGCGTCTTGTCGGGGGAGCCCAGGCCTTTACCGTGAATCACGCGCACGCAGCGGATGCCGCGTTGCACGGCGCGGCGCAGGAACGCTGCCAGTGCCTCGCGCGCTTCTTCGCGGCGCAAGCCGTGCAGGTCGATCTGGTCTTGTGTGGCCCATTCACCGCGGCGCAGCTTCTTGAGCACGTCGTCGCCGATGCCGGGGCGGCGGTAGGAGAGGGTGTCATCGGTATCGAGCAGGTTGTCGACGTCGAATTCGTCTGACAGCGAGGCATCCAGCACGCGTTTGTCCTCGGCGCGGGAGTGCACGGGGTCGGGCGCGGGCGGATTGCGTGGATGCTCGACGCGCTTGTTCTGGCGCAGCGCACTCACCTCGCCGATGCTGGCGCGGAACACGTTGGCTTCTTCCGCGGCCTTGCGCTTGGCTTCCTCGGCGCGCTGGCGTTCGGCCTCGCGTGCCTCGGTCTCGACCTTGAGTTGGTCGCGCAACTTGGCCAGATCGGTCAGGCTGAGCTTGGCGTTGGGGGTGGTGGCACGTTTCATAGCGAGAGGCAAATCAGGGTCGAGCGTGCGTGGATTATACGAATGCACCGCACATGGCAAAACGGCCGATGGTTTCCCATCGGCCGCTTTGTTTGAACCCGGAACCAGGGGTCGGATGCGGCCTATTCCAGGCTTTCCAGGTAGCGCTGGGCGTCCAGCGCGGCCATGCAGCCCGTACCGGCGCTGGTGATGGCCTGGCGGTAGATGTGGTCTTGCACGTCGCCGGCGGCAAACACGCCCGGGATGTTGGTGGCGGTGGCCATGCCGTCCAGGCCGCTCTTTGTGCGGATGTAGCCGGTGTCGTTCATCTCGAGCTGACCCTTGAAGATGTCGGTGTTCGGCTTGTGGCCGATGGCGATGAATACGCCCGCCACCTTGATCTCTTCGGTCTTGCCTTCGTTGTCGTGCGTGCCCTTGAGGCGGGCACCCGTCACGCCGGAGTCATCGCCCAGGATCTCGTCGAGGACCATGTTGGTCTTGATTTCGATCTTGCCTTTCTTCTCCTGCTCGTGCAGGCGGTCAATCAGGATCGGCTCGGCGCGGAACTTGTCACGGCGGTGGATGAGCGTGACCTTGCTGGCGATGTTGGCCAGGTACAGCGCTTCTTCCACAGCGGTGTTGCCGCCACCCACCACGGCCACCTCCTGACCCTTGTAGAAGAAGCCGTCGCACGTGGCGCAGGCGGACACGCCACGGCCTGCGAACTGCTCTTCCGACGGCAGACCCAGGTATTGGGCCGAGGCGCCGGTGGAGATGATCAGCGCGTCGCAGGTGTATTCACCCGAATCGCCCACCAGGCGGATCGGCTTTTCATTCAGGTGCGTGGTGTGGATATGGTCGAACAGCACTTCGGTCTTGAAGCGCTCGGCGTGCTCCAAAAAGCGCTGCATCAGCTCGGGGCCTTGCAGGTGTTCGCGGTCGGCGGGCCAGTTTTCCACGTCGGTGGTGGTCATGAGCTGGCCGCCTTGGGCCAGGCCGGTGATCAGTACCGGGTTCAGGTTGGCCCGGGCGGCGTAGATGGCGGCCGTGTAGCCGGCGGGGCCGGAGCCGAGAATCAGCACTTTTGCGTGTTTTGCCATGATGCGTTCGGTAGGTGCGCGGCACGAGGGTGACACTGCCGCCACGTAGGTGAGGGATACGGGCTAGATGAGGCTAACGGGCGCCATTATAAAGTGGCCCCCCCTCGTCCGCCCGGTTGTAAATTCCAATGGCAATGATAGGGGCGCGTTACAATCGTTGGCATCGCATTTGTGCTGTCTTTAAGCCGCGCGGGCCTTGCCCAAGCGGCGCACCCGTCTCCCGCATGGCTCGAGCTTCCACCACTCCGACAACCCGTACCGATCCTGCCGCATTGCCGTCCCGCATTGGGCGCCTGCTGGGCGAGGTCCGCTGGTTCCTGTTGCTGGCGGTGACCATCGCCTTTCTGATCATCCTTCTGTCCTACAACCGGGCCGACCCCGGTTTCACCCACGCCAGCCAGGTCGACGAGATTCGCAACCTGGGTGGCCGCGTGGGCGCTTGGCTGGCCGATCTGCTGTTGTTTGTCTTCGGTGCCTCTGCCTACTGGTGGGCCGTGTTGCTGGTGCGTAGGGTCTGGCGCGGCTGGCGTGAGCTGATGTCGGACGAGCGCTTGCCCCGCGCTGCCATGCCGCGTGTGGACGCCAGCGTCACGTGGATCGGCTTTGCGCTCATCCTGGTGTCCAGCATGGGCCTGGAAGCCATCCGCATGTACACGCTCCATATGAAGCTGCCGCGTGCCCCCGGCGGCGTGTTGGGCGATGTGATCGGCGGGGCGATGCAGCATTCGCTGGGCTTTACCGGTGGCACGTTGGCGCTGCTGTTCACGTTCCTGGTCGGGCTGTCGCTGTTCTTCCATTTTTCGTGGCTGAACCTGGCTGAGCAGATTGGCGCGGGCGTCGAGATGCTGTTCGTCGGCTTCAAGACGCGCCGTGAGAGCAAGCAGGACCGCGCTATCGGCGAGGCAGCCAAGGTGGAACGCGAAGAGGTGGTCGAAACCCGCCGCGTGCGTATTGAAGAAGCGCCACCGGTGCAGATCGTGCGCCCGACCGCCGTGGTCAAGAGCGAACGCGTGGAGCGCGAAAAGCAGCAGCCGTTGTTCGTCGATATCGAAGATTCCGACCTGCCGCCGCTGGCGCTGCTTGACCCGATTCCGCCTGTGGTGGAAACCGTCAGCGCCGAGACGCTGGAATTCACCTCCCGCCTGATCGAGAAGAAGCTCAAGGACTTTGGCGTGGAAGTGACGGTGGTGGCGGCGTACCCAGGCCCGGTCATTACGCGCTACGAAATCGAACCGGCCACGGGCGTGAAGGGCAGCCAGATTGTGAACCTGGCGAAGGACCTGGCGCGTTCGCTGTCGCTGGTGTCCATCCGCGTGGTGGAGACGATTCCGGGCAAGAACTACATGGGCCTGGAGCTGCCGAATCCGAAGCGTCAGGCCGTGCGTTTGTCGGAGATTCTCGGCTCGCAGGTCTACAACGAGAGCGCCTCGCAGCTGACGATGGCGCTCGGCAAGGACATCGCCGGCAAGCCGGTGGTGGCGGACCTCGCCAAGATGCCGCACTGCATGGTGGCCGGTACCACGGGCTCCGGTAAGTCGGTCGGCATCAACGCGATGATCCTGTCGCTGCTGTACAAGGCCAAGGCAGACGCAGTGCGCCTGATCCTGATCGACCCGAAGATGCTGGAACTGAGCATCTACGAAGGTATTCCGCACCTGCTGTGCCCGGTGGTGACGGACATGCGCCAAGCCGGCCACGCCCTGAACTGGGCCGTGGGCGAGATGGAGCGCCGCTACAAGCTCATGAGCAAGATGGGCGTGCGCAATCTGGCCGGCTTCAACAAGAAGATCGAAGAAGCCGCCGCGCGCGAAGAGAAGATCCCCAACCCGTTCAGCCTCACGCCCGACGCGCCGGAGCCGCTCGACAAGCTGCCGATGATCGTGATCGTGATCGACGAACTGGCCGACCTGATGATGGTGGTCGGCAAGAAGGTCGAAGAGCTGATCGCGCGGATTGCGCAGAAGGCGCGTGCGGCGGGCATTCACCTGGTGCTGGCGACGCAGCGTCCGTCCGTGGATGTGATCACCGGCCTCATCAAGGCGAACGTGCCGACGCGGATTGCGTTCCAGGTCAGCAGCAAGATCGACTCGCGCACGATTCTCGACCAACAGGGCGCCGAGGCACTGCTCGGCATGGGCGACATGCTCTATCTGGCGCCCGGTACCGGCCTGCCAGTGCGCGTGCACGGTGCGTTTGTTTCGGACGACGAAGTACACCGCGTGGTGGATAACCTCAAGTCGCAGGGCGAGCCGAACTACATCGAGGGCATCCTCGAAGGCGGCGTTGCAGACGAGGGCGGTGGCGATGGGTTTGGCGGCGGCGCCGGCATTGCAGGCGGCGGTGGCGGTGAGGCCGACCCGCTGTACGACCAGGCCGTCGACGTGGTGCTCAAGAACCGTCGCGCGTCGATTTCGCTGGTGCAGCGTCACCTGCGTATCGGCTACAACCGCGCCGCGCGCCTGCTCGAAGACATGGAAAAGGCGGGGCTCGTCTCTGCCATGTCAGGCAACGGCAACCGCGAAATCCTGGCGCCCAACCGCAACGGCAACGTCGTCGAAGAGGAATGACGCTGCGGTTACATCGCGTTACCGCGCCAGCGGAATGTTCCGGCGCGGCCGGCCACTAACAACAAGATCAACTGAAAACCGGGATTTCTATGTTTGTGTTGAAAGCACGTCACGTGATGGCCGCTGGGCTGGTATCGCTGGCGGCGTGGTCGGCGGGTGCCTATGCGGGTGCCGTCGAGCAGCTGAACGCCTTTGTGAGCAACGTCAGCACCGCACGCGGCGAGTTCGTCCAGCGGCAAGTGAAGGGCGGCACCAACGGCAACCCGCTGCGCGTGGCCGGTACGTCGAGCGGCGATTTCGTTTTCTCGCGCCCGGGCCGCTTCGTCTGGCGCTATATGAAACCGTATGACCAGCAGCTTTCCGCCGACGGCCAAACGCTGTACATCTTCGACAAGGACCTGAACCAGGTCACGGAGCGCAAGCTCGATGCATCGCTCGGCTCCAGCCCGGCGGCCATCCTGTTCGGCAGCAACGACCTGGCCAAGAACTTCACGCTCAAGGACGGCGGTACCAAGGACGGCATCGACTGGGCCGAACTCACGCCCAAGGCGAAGGACACGCAATTCGAGCGCATCGCCATCGGCTTTCGTGGTGGCGAGCTGCAGGGGATGGAGCTGCGTGACGCTTTCGGGAACACGACCTTGCTGACGTTCTCGAACATCCAGAAGAATCCGCAACTGCCGGCCAACGCGTTCCGCTTCGTGCCGCCCAAGGGCGCTGACGTGATCAAGCAATGACGCGTGCGGGCTGGTTTTCGAGAGGGAGACCGACCATGCCTTTGCCCACTTTCACGCCGCTGCAACGGACTGCCGCCCTGGCCGCGGTGGTCGCAGCGATCTCCGGGTGTGCGTCGACCAGCGCATCGCGTTTTGACGTCGATTCGTTCCTCACCGCGCCCGATACGGTGCTGGCCGAGGCGCTGGTCAACAAGGATTTCCTGCGCGCGACCGAATTGCCCAGCGCCGAATGCAGCGCTTTGGTGAAGGGCCACGCCGGGCAGGTGGTGCCGATTCAGGCGCCTGCCGACCCGCGCTTGCCGGAGGCTTCGGCGCGCCAGCCGTTCGTCGTGCAGCCGCCTGCCAGCGAGAGTGTCTGGCTGCTGCTGCGTTCACCCAACGGTGCGCAGTCCTGCCATGGCCCACTGCCGTCCAAGGAATTCATGGGGCTGGTGCAGCGCGCTTCGAGTTGAGCGCGCCGGATACGCCTTACGCGTGCGCCGCTTTCATGTCGGCAATGAAAGCGGCGAGGAGGTCGCTGCGCCTTGCATCGCGGCGCACCACCATGTCGAAAGGCACGTCGTAGCGCATCGCCTCCGGTGCGAGCGGGGCCAGCAGGCCCTGCGCCACATACGGCGCCGCAAAGTGCTCAGGCAGATAGCCGAGGTGCCGGCCGGAGAGCACCAGCATCGCCACCGCTTCCATGTTGTCCGCCACGGCCGTGACAGGCCGCTCCGCCGGAGAGCCCGCGGCCTCGGGCAGCGGATAACTGCGCCACGCCCAGGTGTGGGTCAACGTTTCCTCTGGCGACACATGCCCGGCCTTGTCGAACAGGGGATGCCCACGCCCTGCGTAGGCAAGCTGGGTCTCGTGAAAGATCGTCGTGTAGTCCAGCGCCGGCACGCGGTGCCAGAAATAGCCGATGGCCATGTGGATCTTGCCGTCGAGCAGCAACGTCTCCAACTCGCCCGGTGGCCGGACCGACACGTTGAAGTGCACGGATCCATCCCGCTGGCGAAAGCGGTCGATGGCTTGGCTGATACGCGCATTGGCGTTCACAGGCGCATGGCCGATCAACCCCAGGTTCAACGTGCCGACCAGCGTCCGCCCCATCGATCGGGCCTCTGCACTGAAGGTGTCGAGCGCGCCCAGCAGCTTGTGGGCCGACGCCATGAATTGCTCGCCCCGTGCGGTGAGTCGGAAACCACTGCGCCCGCGCTCGCACAGACGATAGCCCAGGCGCGTTTCCAGCGTCGATAGCTGCGTGCTGATGGTCGATTGGCCCACGTTCAGCGTGGCCTGCGCAGCGGTGACGCCGCCGGCCTCCACCACGGCAAGGAAAACGCGGATCAGCCGCAAATCCAGATCGGAAGATTGCCCGAGCACGATGGTCAATACATCGATTAGGGTCGATGTTAAGTTCTGAGATTTTGCATTCTACGGAGAAAAATCATCGGCAAGAATGGGATGGTCCTCACTCATTACATCGGCTTTACACGATGTAACAAACACATTGCCATGAACCATCCTGCCGAATCCTTCCAGCCGATGTCCGGCAATGCGATGCCCCGCTTTGGCGGTATCGCCACCATGATGCGGTTGCCTGCCGCTGAGTCCACCGCCGGGCTGGATGCCTGCTTCGTGGGCGTGCCGTTCGATCTGGGCACCTCCAACCGCAATGGCGCACGCATGGGTCCGCGCCAGATCCGTGCGGAATCCGTGCTGCTGCGCCCGTACAACATGGCGACGCGCGCCGCGCCGTTCGACTCGCTGCGCGTGGCTGACATTGGTGACGTGGCGACCAACCCGTACAACCTGCACGACTCCATCGACCGCATCGAAGCGGCCTATCGCGACATCATCGCGGGCGGCTGCCGGCCCATCGGCCTGGGCGGTGATCACACCGTCACGCTGCCCATCCTGCGCGCCATGCATGCCAAGTACGGCCGCATTGGCCTGATCCACGTCGACGCGCATGCCGACGTCAACGACACCATGTTCGGCGAGAAGATCGCCCACGGCACGCCGTTCCGCCGCGCGGTGGAAGAAGGGCTGCTCGACTGCAACCGCGTGGTGCAGATTGGCCTGCGTGGCACCGGCTACGAAGCGGAGGATTTCGACTGGTGTCGCCAGCAGGGCTTCCGCGTGGTGACGGCGGAAGAATGCTGGCACCAGTCGCTCGTGCCGCTGATGGAGGAAGTACGTGCACGCGTGCAGGGCGGCCCGGTCTACATCAGCTTTGATATTGATGGCATCGACCCCGCCTATGCACCCGGCACCGGTACTCCCGAGATCGGTGGGCTGACCGTGCCACAGGCGCTGGAGATCGTGCGTGGTGCGCGCGGGCTCGACATTGTCGGGGCCGACCTCGTCGAGGTGTCGCCGCCGTACGACCCATTCGGTACCACGGCGCTGCTCGGCGCCAACCTGGCGTATGAGCTGTTGTGCGTGCTGCCGGGCGTGGAGTACCGCGCCTGACGCATTGGGAAAGCCATTCTAATAAGAGAGGAGACGCTTCAATGAGTAGCACGCCGCTTTCCGCCACCGGCCCCGCAAGCGCAGAAGGGCCGGCCATCGAAAGTCGTTCCATCGACTACGTGCCCGAGAACGAAAGGCACGCCAAACTCGCGAGCCAGGGGCCCTTTTGGTTTCTCGGCAACTTCCATTTCTTCACGATTTCCATCGGCTTTGTCGGCCCGGGCATGGGCTTGTCCGCGCTCTGGACGACGA
The DNA here is from genome assembly GCA_039592975.1 of Ralstonia sp. Lineage (GTDB taxonomy): Bacteria > Pseudomonadota > Gammaproteobacteria > Burkholderiales > Burkholderiaceae > Ralstonia. Next base: position 172,104 of record JBCNQE010000008.1, read on the forward strand.
TTGCCGGCACGCTGGGCATCATGTTCGGCACGATCTTCATGGCATTTCATGGCTCTCAGGGGCCGGACATGGGGTTGCCGCAGATGATCCAATCGCGGGCGCAGTTCGGGTATCGCGGCGTGATCGTCGCATTGCTGGCCACGCTGTTCGTGTTTGTCGGCTTCAACGTTGTCAACGTGTCGCTGATGATGGACGGCGTGCATAGCGTCTTCGGTCTGGATGGCACGCTCGTTGCCGTTGTGGCGATCGCGGTGGGTGCGGCGCTGGCGATCTATGGCCACGATCTGATGCATCGCACGTTCACCTGGGCGTTGATGGCCACGTTGCCGCTCTACGCCATCGTGACGCTGGTGCTGTTGTTCTCCAGCGCACCAGTCGTGTCAGCACCGGATGCCGTGCCGCTCGGCTTCAACTGGATTGCCTTTGCCACCCAATTTGCGATCGGGGCGAGCTACAACATTTCCTACGCACCCTACGTGTCCGACTACACGCGGTATCTGCCGAAGAACACGGGCCGCGCCAAGCTCATCGCGGTCATCTTCTGCGGCGCGTCACTGTCGGGGATGTGGATGATCGGCCTGGGTGCATGGCTGGCGCAAAAGCTCCACGCATCCGACGCACTGATGGCCATCAACGAGGTGGGCTCGTCTGTCTTCCCGGGGCTGGGGCATCTGATCGTTATCGTGTCGCTGATCGGCTTTCTGCCCATCATTGCGCTGAATGCCTACAGCGCCATGTTGACGGTGCTGACCGGTATCGACTCCATCGTGCCGATCCGGCCAACGCGCCGCTCCCGCATCTTCGCGATCCTCGCCATCTGCTGCGTGGTGCTGTTTTGCGTGCTGGCGATTCGCGGTAACGGCATCGCACTGCTGCATACCTTCCTCACGCTGATGCTGTATTGCCTGGTGCCCTGGACGGCTGTCAACCTGGTCGACTACTTCTTTGTGCGACGCGGGCACTATGCGATTGCGCACTTCTTCACGCCCAACGGCATCTACGGCGCGTGGCAGGTTCGTGGCATTGCGGCTTACGCCATCGGCTTGGTCGCCATGGTGCCGTTCGTCTTCATCTACGATTCGGCTGCCAACAAAGAGGTGTTTGTTGGCCCGCTGGCGCGTCTGTTGAACGGCGTGGATGTCGCGTGGCTGGCGGGGTTGATCGCGTCGGGTCTGGCCTATTGGGTGCTGTCGCGCTCTCTCGATTTGCGCCGCGAGGCTGCGGCCATCGCATCCACGTCGCTGCCTGAAGCGGCATCTCCGGATGCACACCTCGCTCTGCAGGAGGCGCAATGACATTCGTACGTATCCGGCTGGTCCAATCCGTCCTGCGTGACGGCGACGTTGCAGGCAATCTGGCTAAGGCGCTGGACATCATTGCGGCAGCGCGCGGCAACACTGATCTTGTCGTGTTCTCCGAAACCTATACGTGCGGGTTTCCAACGCCGGATGACGTTGCGCAACTGGCCGAACCCATCGACGGACCCACAGTCACGGCAATGCGCAACGCTGCACGCGACGCGCATGTTGCTGTGGTGTTTGGGTTTGCTGAGCGCGATGGCGATTCAGATAGCGCTCGCTTCTTCAACACCGCGCTGTTGATCGACGAGACCGGCTCGGTGCAAATGCGCTATCGCAAAACGCACTTGTACGAGTCCGACGCTGGCGTGTTTGAGCCCGGCAATGCGTATCCGGTCTGCGAGTGGCGCGGTGTGAAGGTCGGCCTGCTGATCTGCTTTGATCTGGAGTTTCCGGAAACCGCGCGTGCACTCGCACGGGCAGGGGCAGAGCTGATCGTGATCCCCGACGGCATGATGAACCCGTATGGTGCCGTCCATGCGCGTGCGATCCCGGTGCGGGCGCAAGAGAATCAGGTCTACGTTGTGATGGCCAACCGCGTTGGCGCGGGCGATCGCTACACGTTCAGCGGTGGCAGCCTTGCTGCAGCGCCGGACGGCACGTGCATCGCCATAGCCTCCGACATCGATGAGGCCTGCGTTGATGTAACGCTCGACTTGCAGGCGGTGGCAGAGGTCCGCGCCGCGTTTTGCTATCTCGACCTCGTCAATGCCAGCGCAGCGCGGCTGAGCAATCGCCCCGCATCGTGAGCGGTGGTAGCGGGGCGCCGACGTGGTTTCTGCGACAATCGTCCGCATGAACGCATCCGCCTCTCTCTTCCCGGACGCGCCGGCCCACATGCCGCTGGCCGAGCGCCTCCGCCCGCATACCGCCGATGATGTGATCGGCCAGCAGCATCTGCTGGGGCCGGGCAAGCCGCTGCGCGTGGCGTTTGCCTCCGGCGAGCCGCATTCGATGATCCTGTGGGGCCCGCCAGGCGTGGGCAAGACCACGCTGGCGCGGCTCATGGCGGATGCTTTTGATGCCGAATTCATCGCGCTCTCTGCGGTGCTCTCTGGCGTGAAGGACATCCGCGAGGCGGTGGAACGCGCCGAGCAGTTCCGCGCCAATGGCCGCCGCACGCTGGTGTTCGTCGATGAAGTGCATCGCTTCAACAAGAGCCAGCAGGACGCCTTCCTGCCGCACGTGGAAAGCGGCCTGTTCACCTTCATCGGCGCGACCACCGAGAACCCGTCGTTCGAGGTCAACGGCGCATTGCTCTCGCGCGCCGCCGTGTATGTGCTCAAGAGCCTGTCGGACGACGAACTCAAGCAACTGGCCGAGCGCGCGCGTCAAGAGCTGGGCAATCTGGAGTGGACGCCCGCCGCGCTCGACGCCATCGTTGCGTCTGCCGATGGCGATGGACGCAAGCTGCTCAACAACGTTGAAATCGTCGCCCGTGCTGCGCGTGCCCAGGCCGAAGGGGATACGGTGCCGGTCGTCGACGAGGCGCTGCTCGCCTCTGCGCTGGCCGAAAACCTGCGCCGCTTCGACAAGGGCGGCGACGCGTTCTACGATCAGATCAGCGCGCTGCATAAGTCCGTGCGCGGCTCTAACCCGGACGGCGCGCTGTACTGGTTCTGCCGCATGCTCGACGGCGGCGCCGACCCGCGCTACCTCGCGCGCCGCATTGTGCGGATGGCGTGGGAAGACATCGGCCTGGCCGACCCGCGTGCCGCGCGCATCACCCTGGATGCAGCGGAAACCTACGAGCGCCTAGGCTCGCCGGAAGGGGAGTTGGCGCTGGCGCAGGCGGTGATCTACCTGGCCATCGCACCAAAGTCCAACGCCGGCTACAACGCCTACAACGTCGCGCGTGCCTTCGTCGGCCAGGACAAATCGCGTGCCGTGCCCGTGCACTTGCGCAACGCGCCCACCAAGCTGATGAAGGAACTCGGCTACGGCCACGCCTACCGCTACGCCCACGACGAGCCCGAAGCCTACGCCGCCGGCGAAACCTACTTCCCCGACGACCTGCCCGCGCAGAACTGGTACGTGCCGACACCGCGCGGCCTGGAGGGCAAGATCGGCGACAAGCTACGGCACCTGCGCGAGTTGGATGCGCAGTGGCATGCGGAGCAGGACAAGCCATCCCGCGGCAAATAAAGGCGCCGGGCCGGTGCGATAAAATCGGCTTTTTCGATCATTCCGATCGTTCGCAATCCACGATTTCTCTTCCCCACCATGCTTGATATCCAACTGCTGCGCAAAGACATCGAAGCCGTTGCCGCGCGCCTCAAAGACCGCGGCTACGTGCTCGACGTGGCTGGCTTTGCCGCCCTCGAAGCCGAGCGCAAGGCCATCCAGACCCGCACCGAAGAGTTGCAGGCCCGCCGCAACAGCCTGTCCAAGCAGATCGGCATGCTCAAGGGCAAGGGCGAAGATGCATCGGCTGTGATGGCCGAGGTGTCGGGCATTGGTGACGAGCTGAAGGCGTCTGCCGCGCAACTCGACGTGGTGCAGGCCAAGCTGCAGGACCTGATGCTGTCGATCCCGAACCTGCCGCACGAGAGCGTGCCGGCCGGCAAGGATGAAACGCAGAACGTGGAAGTGCGCCGCGAAGGCACGCCGCGCGCATTCGATTTCCCGGTCAAGGATCACGTGGATCTAGGCAGCGCGCTGGGGCTGGATTTTGATGCGGGCGCCAAGCTGTCGGGCGCACGCTTCACGGTGCTCAAGGGCCAGGTGGCGCGCCTGCATCGCGCGCTCGCGCAGTTCATGCTCGACACGCACACGCTCGAGCACGGCTACACCGAGGCCTATGTGCCGTATATCGTCAACGCGGCGTCGATGCGTGGTACGGGCCAACTGCCGAAGTTCGAGGAAGACCTGTTCCGCGTGCCGCGCAAGATGAAGCACAGTGCCGAAGCCGATGCGGCCGAGCACGACGAGAACTTCTACCTGATCCCGACCGCCGAGGTGCCGCTCACCAACCTCGTGCGCGACGAGATCATCGCCGCTGATGCGCTGCCGATGATGTTCGCCGCGCATTCGCCGTGCTTCCGCTCGGAGGCCGGTTCGTACGGCAAGGACACGCGCGGCATGATCCGCCAGCACCAGTTCGACAAGGTTGAGATGGTGCAGGTCGTTGCGCCTGACACGTCGTTCGCCGCGCTGGATGCCATGACCAACTGCGCAGAAAACATCCTGCGCAAGCTGGAACTGCCGTTCCGCACCGTCGTGCTGTGCACTGGCGACATGGGCTTCGGCAGCACCAAGACGTACGACATCGAGGTGTGGATCCCGGCGCAGAACACGTACCGCGAGATCAGCTCGTGCTCGAACATGGGCGATTTCCAGGCGCGCCGCATGCAAGCCCGTTTCCGCAACGCGCAGGGCAAGCCGGAGCTGGTGCACACGCTCAACGGCTCGGGCCTCGCCGTGGGCCGCACGCTGGTGGCCGTGCTGGAGAACTACCAGAACGCGGATGGCTCGGTGACGGTGCCGGCGGTGCTGCGCCCGTACCTGGGCGGCCAGGACGTGCTGAAACCGGCAATTTGATGGAGTTGTTCCGCGCCTCTTGATCTCGGCGGAAAAAGTCTGTTATAGTCGCGGTTTCGCGATTCAGCGACCCAGTTACCGGAGAGGTGGCAGAGTGGTCGAATGTACCTGACTCGAAATCAGGCGTACCGGCGACGGTACCGTGGGTTCGAATCCCACCCTCTCCGCCAGCAGTAGCCAAAAGCCCCGTAGGTCTTCGACTTACGGGGCTTTTGTTTTTCTGCCGCGCCAATTGGGGCCCATCTCCCAGTCATGGAGCGCATGCGCTTGCCACGGGCCGCAGCGCCTTCGCGCGCGCTGATTGCGGCATCTATGACAACCCCCGCTTTGCGGGCACACTCCCATTTCGACCGCCCGGCGCCGTGCCGGGCTACCAGCCCCATCTTCACGCTACGGCCATCGTGGATAGCAAAACCGACCGCCAAAAATTCTTCTACCTGCTGCTCGCGGCCGTCACCATCGGCCTCGGCTGGATTCTGTCGCCGTTTGTGGGCGCGGTGTTTTGGGGCGCGATCCTGGCGATTCTGTTTCAGCCTGTGCAGCGGTGGCTGGCGGCGCGCTTCGGCAAGCGGCGCAATCTTGCCGCGCTGGTCACGCTGACCCTGATCGTGGTGATCGTGATTCTGCCGCTGGTGTTCGTGGCGGCGACAATCGTGCAGGAAATCACGACGGCCTATCAGGAAATCCAGAGCGCAAAGCTGAACTACGCCGAATACTTCCAGCGGGGCATGCAGGCGTTACCGACGTCGATCCAGAACCTGCTGATCAAATCGGGCCTGGCCGACATTGCTGGGCTGCAGAAGAAACTCACCGACGGTGCTGCGCAGATCAGCCAGTTTGCCGCGGCCAAGGCGCTCAGCATTGGGCAGAACACGTTCCAGTTCGTGGTCGGCTTTGGCGTGATGCTGTACATGGTGTTCTTTTTGCTGCGTGATGGCGGCGAGATCGGCAACCGCGTGCGCCGGGCGCTGCCGCTGGATGAAGGACACAAGCAGTTGCTGCTGAACAAGTTCACGACGGTGGTGCGCGCCACCGTGAAGGGCAACATTGTCGTGGCACTGGTGCAAGGGGCGCTGGGCGGCCTGATCTTCTGGGCGCTGGGGATCAGCGGCGTGGTGCTGTGGGGCGCGCTGATGGCGTTTTTGTCGCTGCTGCCGGCGATTGGCGCGAGCCTGGTGTGGGTGCCGGTGGCGGTCTATTTCTTGATGATCGGCGCGGTGTGGAAGTGCGTGATCCTGGTGGCCTTCTGCGGCGGCGTGATCGGGCTGGTGGATAACCTGCTGCGTCCACTGCTCGTCGGCAAGGACACCAAGATGCCCGACTGGGTCGTGCTGGTGTCCACGCTGGGCGGGATGGAGCTGTTCGGCATCACGGGCTTCGTCATCGGGCCGTTGGTGGCGGCACTGTTCATGGCCACCTGGGACATCTTCGCGCGTACCGGGCAGACCGAATGACGCAGCCGTCGTAATGGTCGCCTGACGCGCTTACGACGCGCCCATGGCCGCCGTTAGTACGGCGAGGTTGCCTTCGCCGAACCCGTGGTGGCCACGCCGCTGCACGATCTCGAAAAAGATCTCGCCGGGGTGGCGCCTGACGAAGGTCTGCAGGAACAACTTGGGTACGCCATCGACGATCTCCCCATCGATGAGGATGCCGTAGCGACGCAGCGTTGCGATGTCGAGCCCATGGCCCGGCAGGCGGGCGTCGATGGTGTCGTAGTAGTGCGCTGGCGGTTCGACAAAGGTGACGCCGTTCGCGGCGAGTGCGGCTGCGGTGCGCACAATGTCGTCGGTGGCCAGCGCGATGTGCTGCACGCCTTCGCCCGGATGATCGGGCAGGTAGGCGTGCATCAGGTGGGCGCGGTGCGTGCCTTCTTCATACAGCGGAATGCGGATCGTGCCGCACGACGACACCATCACGCGCGAATCCGGCGCCACGTGCCAGTTGGCGTGCAGTTCGTGGATCTCGCGAAAGCCCAGCTGGTTGCGGTAGAAGTCGATCCAGTCCTGCAGGCGGCCCGCGCCCACTGTTTGGGTAAGGTGGTCGACGCGCGCCAGCCCGACGCCGGCGTGGTGCCAGTCCTCATGCGCGGTGGCTCGGTCCAGCGGGCGGAAGTCGATGTCGTAGATGGAGATGTCGCCCAGGCCGCCCTTGGCACCGTGCTTGCCGCGCCAGCGGTCGACAAAGTACAGGTGCGTATCGCCCACACCCTGGATGGCCGGGATCACCAGTTCGGCCGGGCCAATGGGCTCGCCTTCCGCCGGCCATGCGCCCAGTTCGACGGCGCGGTCGTAGGCGTGCTGCGCGTCGTTCACGCGGATGCCGATCGCGCAGATGCCCACGCCGTATTCCTCGGCCCAACGGTGCGCGAAGGAATCAGGCTCTGCGTTGATGAGGAAATTCATGTCGCCCTGGCGATACAGGGTCACGTTCTTGCTGACGTGCCGCGCGATGGCCTTGAAGCCGAGCGACTCGAACATGCTGCCGAGCGAGGCCGGCTCTTGCGTGGCGAACTCGATGAATTCCAGACCGGCGGTCTTGAAGGGCAGGTCGGCATCGCGGGCCATGGTCGAACTCCTGTGGCGAAACAATGAATGGAACACCGTGTCTTGTACCACGGGCGCGGGTATGCAGGCGAGGCCCCGCGCGTCGGGCGCGGCGATCTGGCTAAGCGGCAGTCCGCAGTTTCGGCAGTCTAAAGAAGGCAATATAGGCCAGCCCAGTGCCGGCGATCAGCATGGGTACGACCATCGGCCAGGCACCGAGGCTGTGCGATGCATCGTCGAATGCTGCTGCTGTCTGCCCCAGGCAGAACGCTGCCAGCATCATGATGAAGCCCGACCATGACACGGCACGCCCGGCCAGGTGCGGCAGTTTGCTGACCGCCCCTGCCTGCCCGCACGGCTGGTGGATGCCGTGCCCCATGCAATAGACCCCATGCCCGAGCAGCAGCGGCCATGCCTCGCCGGGCAGGAACCAGCACCCCAGACCCTGGATGCTGGCACCGCACAGGCTGAGCGTGGCGCCTTGCTGCACGGTACGCACGAGGCTCTGGCGCCGTAACAGGCGTCGGCAGATGATGGTGCTGACGATGTAGACGAGCGACCCGCCGGCCGGTATCCAACCGTACAACGCGGGGGAGAGGCCCAGATAGCCGATGTAGACCATCGGTGAGAGCAGCAGAAAGCAGAAGATGCCTGCGTAGGTCGTGGCGGCCAGCAGCGCCCAGCGGCGAAACTCCGCGCTGGCAAAGATCTCGCGTACGCCGCCCGCCTGCTGCGGGTGCGCCTGCTTGGTTTCGGCAAAGCCGCGCCAGCACAGGACCCACACCACGATGGCGTACAGGCTCATGCATGCGAGCACCCAGCGCCAGCCGGCATGTTGCGCGACAAAGGCGCCGAGGATCGGCGCCACAAGTGCGACAAAGCCCAACCCGGTGAGGCCGCGTGCCATGACGTGCGGGCCATCGCGTGCAGAGTGCAGATCGCGCACCGCTGCACGCGCGCACACCAGGATGGCCGCCATTGAAAAGCCTTGCAGGGCGCGCGCGGCCGTCAGCATGGCCGCGCTCACCGCCAATGCGCCGGCCAGCGCGGCGATGGCGTAGCAGGCCAGCCCCACCAGTAGCACGTGCCGGCGCCCGAAGCGGTCGGCCAGGGTGCCCATCGGCAATTGCCCAATACCAAAGGCGAGTGCGAACACCGTCAGGCTGGTGCTGGCCGAGCCCAATGCCTGCGCAATGGCAGGCAGTGCGGGCAGATAGCTGTCGGTCGCCACCGGCTGCGCCGAGAGCAGCAGCGGCAGCAGCAGGGCAAAGCTCAGCGGGCGGCGAATCATCGGTGTGGCAACGCCAAGTGCTTAGTATGCAATGGCGGCAGTGTGCCTGAGTTCCTCCGCGGTAGCGGTGCCGAAGCCGAAGAATTCGAGATAGGCGGGGATCATCTCGAACAACATGTCGGTGCCGACCTGCACTTCGCAACCCTTGTCGCGGGCGGCGCGCAGCAGCGGCGTGTATTCCGTCTTCATGACCACCTCGCCGACGAAGCAGCTGGGGGCGATGCGAGACACGTCGAAGGGCAGCGGATCGTCGTCCTTCATGCCGACCGGTGTGGCGTTGACCACCACGTCAAAGCCGTCCGGGTCGTTCGAACCCGTGCGCACGACCAACTTGGGGTAGTACGTGCGCAAGCGTTGCGCCAACGATTCCGCAGACGCGGCACGGGTGTCATACAAAGCCAGTTCGCCCACGCCCGCCGCCGCCAGCGAGGCCGCAATGGCGGAACCAACGCCACCCGCGCCGGAGAGCAGCACGCGCGCGCCCTCAAGCTGCCGGCCCTTGCGCAACACGCCGCGCACGAAGCCAGCGCCATCAAACTGGTCACCCAGCAGTGTGCCGTCTTCGCGCTTGAGCACCGCATTGCACGCGCCGGCAATGCGCACCGCTGGCGTGACCTCATCCACCAGGTCCACCGTGGTCACCTTGTGCGGCATGGTGACCAGCGCGCCGCGCAGGTTGGTGAAGCGGCAGATGGCGGGAAAGCTCTGCGCGTAGTCCTCCGCCTTGACCCCCATGGGCACCACCACGGCATCGATGCCTTTGTGGTCGAACCAGGGGTTGTAGATCATCGGCGACTTGAAGGTCTCCGTCGGGTAGCCGATGTGAGCGATGAGGGTGGTTTTTCCAGAGATCATGGGGTTCTGCGTACGTGTTTCAGGCAGCCAGGGCTCCGGCCCGTTGGCGGGCATATTCGGCCTTGTCGACAGGCTGGGCGGTCGGCTGGCCCAGGTCAGCCATGTGGATGCGGTAGGTTTCGCGGGCGCTGAACGCGGCCACGGCGGCCACCACCGTCACACCAAACGCGATGGCACCCACGGTCAGCCAGATGTTGGCGGAACCCGGAGGCGCCACCGCCGTGAAGACTGCCGGCAGCATGGCCGTGATGGCGGTGCCGACGTTCTGCGAAATCGCCATCGCCGACACACGGGTGCGGGTCGGGAACAGCTCGGGGTAGAAGCTCGGGAACACCGCGTTGTAGCCCTGATAGACCACACCCCACATCAGGATCGACATGCCAAAGGCCAGCGGTACGTTCTTGATGCTGATGGCGTACAGATACGCAAACGCGAGCAGGCCGGCCAGCAGCGAGCCGACGATGATGGGAGGCTTGCGGCCGATGCGGTCGGACAGATCGCCCACATACGGAATCACCAGCACCGCGACAATGTTGCCCACCACCGGAATCCACAGATAGATGTCCTTGGCGAAGCCGATGCCGTACGCCGGCTGCACCGCATACGCTGCGCCGAAGATGGTCGCCACGACCGGAATCACGTTCATCAGCGCCATGCAGACCACGCGCAGCATGTCAGGCGAGCTGTACTTGAAGGCGTCGAGAACCGGGGAGCGGGGGCGGCCTTGTTGCTTTTGCTCGGCGGTAAAGGCAGGCGTTTCGTGCACCTCACGGCGAATGACATAGCCGGCAATGATCACCACGAAGCTCATCAGGAACGGAATGCGCCAGCCCCAGCTGTTGAACTGTTCGGCGGGCATGTAGTGCGCCAGCGGCAGAAAGACGGCGGCCGCCAGAATCTGCCCCGCCTGCACGCCCTGCAGCGTAAAGCTGGCAAAGAACCCGCGTCGGCCAAACGGTGCGTGCTCCAGGATCATCGAGCTGGCACCGGAGATTTCACCGGCAACGGCAAAGCCTTGGATCAAGCGCATGACAACCAGCAGCGTCGGCGCCAACAGGCCAACCTGGTCATACGTCGGCAGCAGACCGACGCCAATGGTCGAAAAGCCCATCAGGAACATGCACACCAGCAGCACGTTCTTGCGCCCGTGCGTGTCGCCCATGTGGCCCAGCACAAATGCGCCAATCGGCCGCGCCACATAGCCCACGCCGTACGTGGCCAGCGAAGCGATGATGGCTGTCTTCGGATCGCCCTTGGGGAAGAAGATCTGCGGGAAGATCAGCGCCGCTGCGGTGGCGTAGATAAAGAAGTCGTAGTACTCCAGCGCCGAGCCGATCCAGCCGCTGGCGGCGGCTTTTTTCGACTGATGCTTGCCCTGGGGCTCATGGGCGGCTGTCGTCATGGTGGTCTCCAAGTGGTATCTGTGCGGCCTATCGGTGTTGAAGGGCCGTCTGTGTCTGTTACACGCACCGCAGCGTAGTCCCGCACCCAAGGGGGGCACAAGCGCATCGCGGTGGTGAATGATCGATGATCGCACAACGCTGTGCGAATAACGTACGACTCAAGGGTTTTTCCGAGTCTTCCGAGTCCGGGGCGGTGAAAAAGGCGAGGCGGCTGGCCGGGGAGGAGGTGCGTAGCCGATTACAAGACGCGCATGATCGACAGCGCCGTGTCTTGCAGCACCCGCAGCACGCGCTGCACGGCCTGCTCGCTGGTCTCTTCGCCAATCTGCATGTTCACGCTCAACGCCGCGATGACGTTGCCGTGGCGATCGCGCAGCGGTACGGCCACGCCGCGCACGCCGATCTGCAATTGCTGCTCAACCACGGCGTAGTCCTGGCGGCCGGCCTTGCGGATCTCATCGAGCAGGCGTTCGCGCTGCAGGATGGTGTAGGGCGTATAGGGCGTCAGCACGCAGGTTTCCAGCCAAGTCTTGACGTCTTCCTCGGGTTGCGCGGCCAGCATCAACACGCCGGCCGAAGCCAACGGCGCCGGCACGCGCGCGCCCAGCACAAAGCCTGTGCTCATGACGCGGCTCGTGCTGGTGCGCGAGATGAACACGAGTTCCCAGTCGTCCAGCACGCTGAGGTAGGCCACTTCGCCCACGGCGGCTGTCACCTGCTGCAGGAACGGCTGCACCGTGCGCGGCAGCCGGGCGGAATCGAAGTACGACCAGCCCACCTTCAGCACGCGCGGCGTCAGGCTGAAGAGCGTGCCTTCGCTGGTGAGGTAGCCGAGGTGTTCCAGGGTCAGCAGATAGCGGCGCGCGGCCGTGCGGGTGAGGCCGGTCAGTTCGGCGGCCTGGGTGGGAGTCAGCCGGGGGTGCTCGTGATCGAACGCCTCCAGGATGGCGAGCCCTTTTTCCAGTCCGGCAATCCAGTCGCGCCGATCCAACGGTTCTTTCTTCATGGCGATAACCCTAGAAACGAACGATATGTGCGCGTGATTGTACGATCATCGCACGTTGTTGCGCGAATGACGCTTGTGAGTGCACGGGGTGCCCACCTACGCTGCGGGCATCGATTGAACGCCGCATCACCGCATCGCCATGAATTCGCCCCTGAGTTCGCCCAAGCTGGGTCGCCGTCCCAAATGTATCGCCACCGTGTGCCTGTCTGGTACGTTGCCCGAGAAGCTGGAAGCCGCCGCCGCAGCCGGGTTTGACGGCGTCGAAATCTTCGAGAACGACCTGCTGAATTTCGACGGCTCGCCGGCCAGCGTGCGCCAGATGGCGACCGACCTGGGGCTGGCGATCATGCTGTACCAGCCATTTCGCGATTTCGAGGCGATGCCGCGCGAACAGCTTGCCCGCAATCTGGCGCGCGCCGAGCGCAAGTTCGACGTCATGGCGCAGCTGGGCGTGCAGGACATCCTCGTTTGCAGCAACGTGCAGGACATCTCCGTGGACGACCCCGCGCGCGCCGCCGATGACCTGCGCCAGATGGCTGAGCTTGCCGCCCCGCGTGGGGTGCGCGTGGGCTATGAAGCGCTGGCCTGGGGCCGGCACACGCGGACCTGGCGTCAGGCGTGGCAGATCGTGAAGCAGGCGGATCACCCCGCACTGGGGCTGATTCTCGACAGCTTTCATACGCTCTCGCTGGGCGACACGCTGGATGGGTTGAACGAGGTGCCAGCGGACAAGCTGTTCTTCGTGCAGTTTGCCGATGCGCCCAAGCTGTCGATGGATGTGCTGTCGTGGAGCCGTCATCACCGCAACTTCCCGGGCCAAGGCGATCTGCCCGTCACGGAATTTGCGCGCGCCTTGCTTGACGCTGGCTACACCGGTCCGCTGTCGCTCGAAGTGTTCAACGATGAATTCCGCTCCGCGCCTGCACGGCCGACGGCGCAGGACGGCATGCGATCGCTCGTGTGGCTGGAATCGGAAGCGGGCGCGGCAGCGCTGCCGGCGCCGGCACGCTTTGACGGCGTGGACTTCCTTGAGTTTGCCGTGGATGCCACTGCCGGGCGCGAACTGGAGGGCCGGCTGCGTGCGCTCGGGTTTGCCTTTGCGGGGCACCACCGCTCCAAGGCGGTGGACCTGTATCGGCAGGGCCACGTCAACGTGATCCTGAACATGGAGCAGGACAGCGCGGCGTCTGAGCATTTCGAGCTGCATGGCCCGTCTGTCTGCGCGATCGGCCTGAAGGTGGACGACGCTGAACGCGCGATGGAACGTGCCCGCGCGCTGTGCTGCCAGGAGTGGCGCGGGCCCGTGGGGCCGAGCGAGCGCAGTATCCCCGCGCTGCGCGCGCCCGATGGCACGCTGCTCTATCTGATCGACGATCGCAACGCGGACCGCAGCATCTACGAGAGCGATTTCGTTTTGCAGCCCACCGCGCGAGCGGATGCCACTGGTCTGGTTTCCATCGACCACGTCGCCCAGGCGCTGCCAGCTCACCGGCTCGACAGCTTTGTGCTGTTCTACCGCGCCATCTTCGGCATGCAGGCCGAGGCGGTACAGGAGATTGCTGACCCGTATGGCCTGGTGAAAAGCCGCGCCATGGTGAGCGCAGACCGCAACGTGCGGATTCCGCTCAACGTGTCGGAAAGCGGCCGCACGGCAACCGGCCGGTTCATTACCGCGTATGCCGGTTCAGGGGTGCATCACGTTGCCTTCCGCACGGAGCGGCTGTTCGAGACCATCGAAGCCATCGATCGTGCCGCGGCTCGCCTGCAGCACGTGCCCGAGAACTATTACGACGATGTCGCCGCCCGCCTTGGGCTGGACGACGCGCTGCTTACACGCCTGCACGACGACGGCCTGCTCTACGACCGCGACCCGCACGGCGATTTTCTGCACACCTACACCGAGCCCTTTCGCGAGCGCTTCTTCTTTGAACTCGTGCAGCGCAACGGCTACCTCGGCTACGGCGCGGTCAACGCCGCCGTACGCATGGCCGTGCAAGCGCAGCTGAGCCGCAGCGCCACCACGACAGACCAGTAGCCACGATCACGGGCGTCCACGGCCGGTGCAGCCGTGAGCCGCTTCAACGCAACCCCGGCTGCGCGGGCAGCCGCCGCACATGTAACGCCACGACATCAAAAGAGGAGACGGAGGAATCATGAACAAGACAACATTGGCCGCACTGTTGCTGGGCGCCACGAGCCTGCCGGCAGCAGCACAAGCCACGGGTGGGGTCACGCTCTACGGGCTGATCGACACCACCATCCGCTACAGCACGCACGAAAACGCAGCGGGCAAAAACAATCTGCAGATGACCGACGGCGTGCTGACCGGCAGCCGTTGGGGCCTGCGCGGCACCGAAGACCTGGGCGGCGGCACCAAGGCCATGTTCATTCTCGAATCAGGTTTCGCACCCGACACCGGGACCAGCCAGCAGGGCGGGCGTTTGTTCGGTCGCACGGCGGTGGTCGGCCTGGAGAGCGACTACGGCAAGCTCTATCTCGGTCGGCAGTACACGCTGGCGCACGAGGTGTTGTCTTCGTACGAAGCGATGGCGTTTGCCAACAACTCCATCGTCGGCTACCAGGGCGGCAACTACACCGGCCTGCGCTATGACAACACGGTCAAGTACATCAAGTCGTTCGGCGGGCTGCAACTGGCCGGCGCATGGACGTTTGGCGAGGCGGCGGGCAGCTTCAGCAAGAGCTCGGCCGGTGCGGGCTCGATCGTCTACAGCATGGGGCCGGCGGAAGTGGGCGCGGTGTACCAGGTGACACGCGATGTGTCGTCGGCTTTCTTTAGCGCCGTGCCGGCAGCGCTGGCCAGCAAGCAGACGGTGTGGGGCTTCGGGGGCAAGGTCGATACCTCCATCGCCACGTGGTACCTCGGATACACCAACAGCCGTCTCGACGTGGCGGACTACAAGAACCAGGCCGCTTACGTGGGCGCAAAGGTGCCGCTGAGCGGCGCGTTGAGTTTCATCGGCACGGTGCAATACGACTGGATGAAGCACCTCGATACCAGCGGCAAGCGCCTGACCACGGCCGGTATGCTCGACTACGCCTTCAGCAAGCGCACCGACGTGTATGCAGAGATCGACTACACGCACTTGCAGGGCGCGTGGGTGGCGTTGAACAGCGCGGCCGCGTTCAACAACTCGGGCAACACGTACGGCAACAACTCACGGCTGGGCGTGATGCTGGGTGTGCGCCACAAGTTCTAACTTCTAAGGTGGTTGGGTGTACGAAGGCCCCTCGGCTTCACGGTCGAGGGGCTTTTGCTTTGCGTGCTTCAGTGCGTCAGCGCATCAGAACGAATGCTTGAGCCCAACGCCGGCCAGCACCGTCTTCATGCCCGGTGCCGTGCCGCCTGCAACGATGGAGGTCTTGAGGTTTTCGAGCGGATCCGCCGCGCCTACCGTACCGGCATCCACGTGCACCAATTGCGCATACAGCGTGGTGCGCTTGGAGAATGCATAGTCATTGCTCAGCACGATCGATTTGGTCGAGCTGTTGTGCGCGCTGCTTTCGTACTTGCTGTAGTAGCCCGCGAGCGTGGCGGTGTTGCTCGCGCTCCATTTGTAGTCGAGCCCCGCGCCGATCGATTTGACGTCGGACACGCGCGCACCGCTCGGCGCATTGTTGGTCACGCCAATGAAGTTGAGCTTGCCCGTGAAGGCGTTGAACGGCATAGCCACGCCAGCGCTCCACAAGCGGCTGAGCGTCTCGCCCGTATTGCTGTCGGCGATCGACTGATACCCCAGCCCGACCACCACAGGCCCGGTGTACGTGGCCCCCAGCGAAACCTCGTTGCCTTTCTTGAAGCTGCCCGCTGCCTCGCCCAGCGAGTACGCCACGCCCAGCCACACCGGCCCGAAGGTGTTCGAGTACTGCACCGTGTTGGCCGTGAACACGCCGATGTCGTTACCGGCGTTGGTGCTGGCACCCAAGGCGTTGGCCGGTGCGGCCAATTGGTTGTAGGCCCAGCCGAACAGGTTGGAGAACTGCTCCTTGAAGCCACGCGCTTCCGTGCCGATGGTGCCGATGAGCGCCGGGCTGTATTGGCGGCCCAGTGTGACGGTGCCCCAGTTGCCGCTCAGCCCCACGTTGGCCTGCCGGCGGAAGAGTTGCGAGCTGAAGCCGGGGCCGGTGGTGAGCGTGCCGGTGTCGCTGCTGTAATGCCCTTCGAGGTTGAAGGTGGCCTTCAGCCCGCCGCCCAGGTCTTCCGCACCCTTGAGCCCCCAGATGCTTGGGCTGATGCCGCCGGAGCGCATCTCCGTCAGACTGCCGGTGTTGTCGGCACTATGGTTGCGGTATTGCAGCCCCGCATCGATCGTGCCGTAGATGGTGACTGAGGACTGCGCCAGGGCGCCGCTTGCCGCGCAGCCCAGGCTCGCCACCAGGAACGCGCCGCGAAGGTGTTTGCTCTGCATGTCGTCTCCGTATTGTCTTTGTGGTCTTCGTGTCATGGGTCCGGCGGATCAAACGCGGACCTGTTTTGGGTGGGCGCCGTTGCACGCACGGTGCTCGACGCCGGGCGAGGCATCGCAATATGCATACCATCGCGTTCGCAACCGATTGCTACGCGTTTCAAGGCGTTGCTGCGTTTTGAATAACGTTTGCGCGCTGTCGGCGGAATGTAGATGGTGTGGTGAGACGCAACACTCGGTGCAACAGGTGTCTCAACGGCTGTTCCGCGATGGAGCAGCGTGCAGCGCCTACTTCAATGGCGTGTTTTCCATCCAGCGGTCTTCCAGCTCACGCCAGGCGTGCGCCACGTTCAGCGCGTGCCGGGGGTGGAAGTTGCGCCAGTCGCGATAGGCCAGGCCCGGTGCGTAGTCGAGCGCGTGTGCGCCGTCCCCGCCGGCTTCAATCGCATCGGCAATCGACGTGTTGAGCGCATCGAGATAGGCCAGCGTTGGCTGCAGCATCTGCGCCGGCGTGCCGATGGCTGTGGCGACAATGATGTCAGTCGGCAACTGCGCGAGCGCCTGCAGCGCCTGCCGCCAGCCAAGCAGCGAACCCTCCTGCAGATCGGGCACCCGCTGCCGATACGCCAGCCCACCCGCGCACAGCACGCGCCGCTGCGGCGCGTAGAGCGTCGTATCGGAAGCACTGTGCGCTGTGGGGTGGACATTCACCCGCCACGCCGTCTTGCCGGTGTGCAGCCAGTCACCGTCGCGCAGTGCGGGTTCTGGAATGACGATCTGGGTGCCCCGCATCGCGCTTTCGCCGAGCATGCGCGTCAGTCTGGCGAGGCAGGTGTCGCAACGCAGCCGCATAAGCGTGGCCGTGGCCTCCGACGCCAGAAACGCCGGGCGCGGTTGCAACCGTGCAAACGCGGCGTTGGCCAGTACGTGTTCGGGGTGGGCGTGGGTGTTGACCACCCAGCGGATCGGCTCGGGAGTGAGGTTGCGAATGGCGGCAATCAGCCGGTTGCCCCAATGGAGATGCGGTCCGGGGTCCACCACCAGCACGCCATTGCCGGTGATGTGCACCAGCGTCGGAACGACTTCACCGGCGTTGATGCGGGTGGCTTCGGCATTGTCGGCGCGCGCCGCGTACAGGCCGGCTTGCAGCCGCACCAGCGATACGCGTGCCGGTGCTGCCAGCGTGCTCAGCGCGGGGTTGACGGCGAGTGCCAACATCAGCCGCATCCACTGTCGACGGGTGCGCGCCTCGGCCATGTCAGCGGGCGAGCGCCGCGCTTTCATAGCGCGGGTAGAAGCGCGTGACATTGCGCATGTACTCGGCAGGCATGCCGCCCCAGTGGGCGTACTCGGGCGCCACCGGCATCGCCAGCACCTCGGCCAGATCGCGGCCTTCTTCCGCCGCACGCCGCAGCCGTGCGTCGAGCCACAACAGATACTGGCGCGTCTGCGCGATGGCATCGGCGTGGCCCAGCGCGGGACCGTGGCTGGGGATCAGCACGCGCGCACCGCTCTGCGCGACGATGCCCTGGAGCGCATCCAGGCTGGCGAGCCAGCGGGCGAGGTCCGCATGCGGCGTGGTCGGAATCCGATCACGAAAGGCGACGCCACCCGCAAACACCACGCCACTGGTGCGGTCCACCAGCACGAGGTCATCGCCCGTATGGCCATCGAGGCGGATGAGGTCGATGCGATGGCGGCCGAAGGTGCGCTGCCCGGGCGTCAACGGCTGGGTGGGCGGCGTGGGCAGGGTGTCCTGCAGCCAGTTGCCGCACAGGCGGTAGAGGTTGTCGGCATACGCGGCACCTTCCTGTTGCGCCCCGGCGATGGTGCCCGGCAGCGCCTGCGCGCCAACATCCGCATAGGCCTGGTTGCCGAAAAAGTAATCCGGATGCAGGTTCAGGTTGAACACCCAGCGCACCGGCGCCGAGGTGACCTGTTCGATGGCGCGGCGCTGCTGCGCACCGTACAGCGCGGACGGCCCGGTGTTGATGACCAGCACGCCATCGCCGGTATCAATGAAGCCGGTGTTGATGATGTTGCAGCCATTGCCGGGCGCGAAATCGGCATTGGCGCCTTCAATCACCCAGACGTCCGGCGCCACCTGGCGCGGCACGAGGTGATAGTCGAGGCTCTGCGCGCGCACGCCGGCAGGCAGCATCAACAGGCACAGCCACAGCACAAGCATGCGGCTCATGGCGTCACCTGCGCGCGGATGCGGTTGCCGTTGTTGTCCACACCCACCGCCGAGACGCCCCGTTCGGCTGGGCCGTCAAAGTCGAACGAGAAGATCGGGTTCTCCGCCACGGGTTCGTGCAGCGTCAGCCGTAGCAGGGGTTGGCGGTTCGCATCCAGCAGTTCCAGCCGTTCAATATGGAATGACGGGATGCCAGCGACGAGGCCCGTATCCATCGGGTGCATCACCCGCAACCGGATGCGCGTGCCCGCACCGTTGAAGCCGGGAAACACGCGTGACTCGACCCGGTTCAGCGTGGAGGTCCAACTGGCGTTCTGCCGCGTTGCACCGGGCAACGTGCAGCCACCGCCGGTGGCATCCACCATCAACGTGCCGACATGCCAGACGCCATCTGGCGTGCGCGCCGCCACGCGCACGGCTGATGCCTCCTGCAGCTTGAAGCGGAACGACAGCGCAGGCCGTGCCCGCATCGGTTCGAACTCCAGCACCTGGCGGATCGGGTTGCGGTCCACCGCCACGACGATGCGTTCCACCTTGCCAAGCGCTGAGGCATCAAACGCGATTGGCACTTGCATGGCGTCTTCGGCAAACGCGGGGCCCGTCACGTGGACGCGGTTGTCGAACGTGGCCGGCGCGTTGCCCAGAAACGCCTGATGGATGGCCGGCCACAGCGGCGAGCCCGCCGGATCGACGTTGGACTGAGCGTTGGGCTGCGCCCATGCCGGCCATGGCAGCCAGACAAAGGCCAGTGCGGCAATGGCATGGGGATACGCCAGTCTCATTGTGTTTTTGTCGGGTTCAGGGCAACCGGTGGCATTGCGAAAGTCATGCCACACGGCGCGCGCGCCAGAACCTGCGCGCAAGCGCTTCGAGCGTTGCGCTTTGGAACAGTGAGTGTTGCATTCTGGAGCACCGTCACGGGCGCACAAGGCAGAACGGTGACTGCCCGGCGCTGCGCACACCCACATCCGGGGATGGCCCGCCTTTTGCAGAGTCAGAACGGACACAGCGCACACAGCACACCGCAACGCTGACGTCATCACTCATACATCAGGAGACATCCCATGCGTTACGCTCATCCCGGCACGCCCGGCGCCATCGTTTCGTTCAAGCCGCGCTACGGCAACTTCATCGGCGGCGAGTTTGTGGCGCCGGTCAAGGGCCAGTACTTCACCAACACCACACCGGTGACGGGGGAGGTGATTGCCGAGTTCCCGCGCTCAACGGCTGAAGATATCGAACGCGCGCTCGACGCCGCCCACGCCGCCGCCGACGCATGGGGCCGCACCTCGGTGCAGGACCGCTCGCTGATCCTGCTCAAGATTGCCGACCGCATCGAACAGAACCTCGAACTGCTGGCCGTGACGGAAACCTGGGACAACGGCAAGCCCGTGCGCGAAACGCTGGCTGCCGACATTCCGCTGGCTGTGGACCACTTCCGCTATTTCGCCGGCTGCATCCGCGCGCAAGAGGGCTCCGCCGCCGAGTTGAACGAGAACACCGTGGCGTACCACATCCACGAGCCGCTGGGCGTGGTGGGGCAGATCATCCCCTGGAACTTCCCGCTGCTGATGGCCGCATGGAAGCTGGCCCCCGCACTGGCCGCCGGCAATTGCGTTGTGCTCAAGCCGGCCGAGCAAACGCCGCTGGGCATCAACGTGCTGATGGAAGTGATTGGCGACCTGCTGCCGGCGGGCGTGCTCAACGTCGTGCATGGCTATGGCAAGGAAGCCGGCGAGGCCCTGGCCACCAGCAAGCGCATCGCCAAGATCGCCTTTACGGGTTCGACGCCGGTGGGCTCGCACATCCTGAAGTGCGCCGCTGAAAACATCATTCCGTCGACGGTGGAGCTGGGCGGCAAGTCGCCCAACATCTACTTCGAAGACATCATGCAGGCCGAGTCGAGCTTTATCGAAAAGGCAGCCGAAGGCCTGGTGCTGGGCTTCTTCAACCAGGGCGAGGTTTGCACGTGCCCGTCGCGCGCACTGGTGCAGGAATCCATCTACAGCCGCTTCATGGATGCCGTGCTCACCAAGGTGGCCGCCATCAAGCGCGGCGACCCGCTGGACACCGACACCATGGTCGGCGCACAGGCTTCGGAGCAGCAGTTCTACAAGATCCGCAGCTATCTGGAGCTGGCGCAGGAAGAGGGCGCTGAATGCCTGGTTGGCGGCGACGTGGAAGTCCTGCCGGGCAATCTGTCCAAGGGCTACTACATCAAGCCGACGCTGCTCAAGGGCAACAACAGCATGCGCGTGTTTCAGGAAGAGATCTTCGGCCCGGTGATTGCCGTGACGACCTTCAAGGACGAGGCGCAGGCCATTCAGATTGCCAACGACACCGAATACGGCCTGGGTGCGGGCGTGTGGACGCGCGACATCAACCGTGCCTACCGCGTGGGCCGCGCCATCAAGGCGGGCCGTGTGTGGACGAACTGCTACCACCTGTATCCGGCGCACGCGGCATTCGGCGGCTACAAGAAGTCGGGCGTGGGCCGCGAGACCCACAAGATGATGCTCGACCACTACCAGCAGACCAAGAACCTGCTGGTGAGCTACGACGTCAACCCGCTGGGCTTCTTCTGATGGCGTAACCGAGGTGTAGCCCCGCTGTAGCACTCGGCAGCAAGGGCGGCAGGCGCGTCGTCATCGACACCCGCGCGCCTGCCCGCTGATCCACAGGCCACAGAGCCTGGGTCAAAAAAATCATTCGGAGACACGGCTATGCGCCGTCCCAACGTGCCGCAGCGCCGGACGTATCAGGCCGTGCTGCGCCTGTGCTATGCGAGTGCGCTGTGCAGCCCGTTCTGCACGCTGGCGCAGACCGCGCCCGCAGATGCCGACACACGCCTGATGCTGGCCACCACCACGATCATCGGCACCACACCGCTGCTCGGCATTGGCACGCCGCTGTCGCAAGTGTCGGCCAACGTGCAGACGCTGCGTGCCAGCGATTTGCGCAGCCAGCACCGCACGCTGCTCACCGACGATTTCGAGAAGAACCTGCCCAGCGTTGACATCAACGAGGTGCAGGGCAACCCGTATCAGACGGATCTCCACTATCGCGGCTTCACCGCATCGCCGGTGTTAGGCACGCCGCAAGGCTTGTCGGTGTTCGTGGATGGCGTGCGCGCCAATGAGCCCTTCGGCGACGTGGTGAACTGGGACCTGATCCCCCGCATGGCGATCGACACCATCCAATTGATCCCAGGCTCGAACCCGACCTATGGGCTGAACACGCTGGGCGGTGCCATCACCATCGCCACCAAGAACGGCAAGCAGAACCCGGGTGGTTCCGCGGAGGTGTCCGGCGGTTCTTGGGGCCGCAAGTCCGCGCAGGCGGAGCAGGGCGGCATGATCGGCGCCAACCTGGACTACTACGTCAGCGCCAGTGCCTTGAACGACAACGGCTGGGCTGATCACAACGCCAGCCGCGTGCGCCAGGCGTTCGGCAAGCTGCGCTACACCAGCGCGGACACCACGCTGTCGCTGTCGCTGGGCGGCGCAGACAACACGCTGCAGGGCAGCCAGACGCTCCCGCGTTCGTTCCTCAACAACCCGGCGCAGGCGTATACGTTTCCCGACACCAACAAGAACAGCACGGCCTACATCACGCTGTCGGGCGACCACTTCCTGAACGATGATCTGCAACTGAGCGCGAACGTCTACTACCGGCATTTCCGCAACGCCAACCTCAGCAGCAATGTCAATGAAGACTTCGGCAGTGTCGATGCGAACGGCAACGTCGATACGGTGCAGTCGCACAACGCGCGGTCCGTCATCTCCACCGACAGCTATGGCGCCAGCGTGCAACTGACGCGCACGAGCACTCTCGCTGGCATGGAAAACCAGCTCGTGGTGGGCGCCGCAGGGGACTTTGCCAACTCCGGTTTTACGCAGGGCTCGCAGGACGCCTTCTTTACGGATGCACGCGGGTCGGTCGGCATCGGTGGTTTTACGCAGACCACCAACGCGAAGACGCGCAACGGCAATCTCGGCGTGTACTTCAACGACACGCTGTCGCTCAGCAAACAGTGGACGCTCACGCTGGCGGGCCGCTACAACTGGGCGCGCGCCGTCATCCGCGATGCCAGCGGCGCGCAACCGCTGCTCGATGGCGATCACACGTTTTCCCGCTTCAATCCGGCCATCGGCCTGAACTGGAACCCGACGCCCAAGCTGACCGTGTACGCCACGTACAACGAAGGCATGCGCGCACCGACGGCCATCGAACTGGCTTGTGCGGACCCCGCCGCGCCGTGTTCGTTGCCGAACAACTTCATTGCCGATCCGCCACTCAAGCCCGTCATCTCCAAGACATTTGAAGTCGGCGTGCGTGGCCGTGCGGGCGATGCCACCACGTGGAGCGCGGCCGCCTACAGCACCACGCTCAACGACGACATCCAGTTCGTGAGCGCGGGCGCGGCCAGCACGCTGGGCTTCTTCCAGAACGTGGGCCGTACGCGCCGGCAGGGCTTTGAGCTGGCAGGCCATACGCAGATCGGGCCGCTGGGCATCAGCGCCAGCTACAGCTACGTCAACGCAACCTATCGCTCTGACTGGACGGAGCACAGCCCCAGCAATTCCACCGCAGACGCCAACGGCAATATCCACATCAAAGCCGGTGACCGCATCCCTGGCATTCCCGAGAGCACCATCAAGCTCCGGTTCGACTACGCCGCCACGCCCAAGTGGAAGATCGGCACCAACCTGATCTGGCGCGGCAGCATCTACGCGCGCGGCGACGAGAACAACGCCGATGCCAACGGCAAGCTCTCCGGCTACTTCCTCGCCGATCTGGATACGACGTACCAGGTGACCAAGCAACTGCAGGTGTTCGCCACGGTGTCGAACGTGTTCAACCGTCGCTACCAGAGCTTTGGCGTGCTGGGGGCGAACGCCTTTACGGGGCCGAACAACACGTTCAACGGAGCGAACCCGGTCAACGCGCAATTTGTTGCGCCCGGCGCGCCGCGCAGCGTGTGGGTGGGGGTGCGGTATGCGTGGCAATAGGTGGGGTGATGGGTGGGCCGATCGCGGCGCGGCAATCGTGCACCGGACCTGCGTGCCTGCTCCAATTTTTCGCAACCGAACAGGGATGTGTTGCGGCGTGAAGCACAACACGGCCCGCAAACGCGCGCGCGGCCGCGCTGTTTCTGCGTTTTCCAGATGGCATGGGATTTGCCAAGGAGCCGTGCGGTGCGACTGTCGCATCAGCGGACTTTGACAACAACAGAGAGGTAGGAGACAACGATGAGGACACTACGCGTGATCACGCTGGCGGCGGCGAGCCTGACGGCAACGCTCACCGCCACCGCAGCAACGCCCCCTGTGACAGACGCCATGATCCAGAACGACGCCAAGTCTTCCGGCGACGTGCTGACCTGGGGCATGGGGACGCAAGGCCAGCGGTTTTCGGGGCTCACCAAGATCAACACGAAGAACGTCAGCCAGCTCGTGCCGGCGTGGTCGTTCTCGTTTGGCGGCGAGAAGCAACGCGGGCAGGAAGCCCAGCCGCTCGTCTACAACGGCAAGATGTTTGTCACCGCGTCGTACTCGCGCATCTACGCGATTGACCTGAAGACGGGGCAGAAGCTCTGGAAGTACGAACAGCGCCTGCCCGAGGCCATCATGCCGTGCTGCGATGTCGTGAACCGCGGTGCAGCGCTCTACGACAACCTCGTTATCTTCGGCACGCTGGATGCGCAGCTCGTTGCGCTCAACCAGGACACCGGCAAGGTGGTCTGGAAAGAGAAGATCGATGACTACGCCGCCGGTTATTCGTACACCGCCGCACCGTTGATCGTGAAGGGCATGGTGCTGACCGGTGTGTCGGGCGGCGAATTCGGTGTGGTGGGCCGCGTGGAGGCACGCGACGCCAAGACCGGTGAGCTGATCTGGACCCGCCCGACGGTCGAAGGCCACATGGGCTACAAGTACGACAAGGACGGCAACAAGACCGAGAACGGCATCACCGGCACGCTCAACGCGAGCTGGCCCGGCGAGACCTGGAAGACCGGTGGCGCATCGACCTGGCTGGGCGGCACGTATGACCCGCAAACCGGCCTGGTCTACTTCGGCACCGGCAACCCCGGCCCGTGGAACAGCCACATCCGCAAGGGCGACAACCTGTATTCGTCGTCCACGCTCGCCATCGACCCGGACACCGGCAAGATCGTCTGGCACTACCAGAACACCCCGAACGACGGCTGGGATTTCGACGGCGTGAACGAGTTCGTCACGTTCGACATGGACGGCAAGCGCGTGGGCGCCAAGGCGGATCGCAACGGCTTCTTCTACGTGAACGACGCGAAGACGGGCCAATTGCTCAATGCGTTCCCGTTCGTGAAGGTCAACTGGGCGACCAGCATCGACCTGAAGACGGGGCGCCCGAATTATTCGCCCGATCACCGTCCGGGCGATCCGGCCGCCGCAACGGGTGATGAGAAGAAGGGCCAGTCGGTGTTTGCGGCGCCGGGCTTCCTCGGTGGCAAGAACCAGATGCCGATGGCGTACAGCCCGCAGACTGGCTTGTTCTACGTGCCCTCCAACGAGTGGGGCATGGACATCTGGAACGAGCCGATCAGCTACAAGAAGGGCGCGGCTTACCTGGGTGCCGGCTTCACCATCAAGCCGCTCAATGAGGACTACATCGGCGCGCTGCGTGCGATCAACCCCAAGACCGGCAAGATGGTGTGGGAGATCAAGAACAGCGCGCCGCTGTGGGGCGGCGTGATGACCACCGCCGGCGGCCTGGTGTTCTGGGGCACGCCCGAGGGCTACCTGAAGGCGGCCGACGCCAAGACCGGTAAGGAGCTGTGGAAATTCCAGACCGGTAGCGGCATCGTCGCCCCGCCCGTGACGTGGGAAGACAACGGTGAGCAGTTCGTGGCCGTCGTCTCCGGCTGGGGCGGCGCGGTGCCACTGTGGGGCGGTGAAGTGGCCAAGCGCGTGAACTTCCTGGAGCAGGGTGGTTCGGTGTGGGTGTTCAAGCTGCACAAGAACTGAGTTGCACCGAGCCGGGTGGTGCCCCCAACGGCGCGGCGCCCGGCTCGGCCTATGACAGCATCACGAAGTGTTGGAAGGACATCATGCGTAAAGGAATGGTTTCGCTGTTGACGCTGGCGTCGATGGCCATCAGCGCGGCGGCCTATGCCGCCCCAGACATGCAGGCCCTGGCGGACAAGAGCGGTTGCTTTTCGTGCCACAGCGTGCAGAACAAGATCGTCGGCCCAGCGTTTGCTGACGTGGCGGCCAAGTACAAGGGCGATGCAGATGCGCCCGCGCGGCTCGCGCAAAAGGTGCGCGAAGGTGGCAAGGGGGTATGGGGCCGCATTCCCATGCCGCCGCATCCGAACCTCAAGGAAGAAGAGGCGCAGCAACTCGTGGCATGGGTGTTGAGCCGCTGATCGCGCGTGCTGCGCGGGCTCGCGCAAAAAGGAACAGGGCCGGCAATGTCCGGCCCTTTTTCCGCTATGAGGACGTCAATTGTCGGGAGTTGGCGTCCGTGCGGAACACGATCGACGCGGCATCGGCGCGGTGATCGCGCATCCTGCCGAAGCGGTCCATTGCCGCCAGGCGGCCCTGCAGGACGACAGTCTGCAGCGTGCCGTGGTCAGGCGATTTGCCACAGACGGGGTCCGCGCGCTCGGCATCGCCCGTGAGCAGATAGGCCTGGCAGCGGCAGCCGCCGTAATCCGCCTCGCGCGAGTCGCACGACTGGCACGGGTCGGGCATCCACTGCGTGCCGCGATAGCGCTGGAATGCCGTGCTCGATTGCCAGATGGCTTTCAGCGGCATGTCCAGCACGTTGGGCAAGTCCAGCCCAGGCAGCATGCGCGCGGAATGGCACGGCAGCGCCACGCCATCTGGCGCGACACCCAGAAAGGTGTTGCCCCAGCCGTTCATGCATTTCTTCGGGTGCTGCTCGAAATAGTCGGGCACCACGTAGAGCAACTGGCAGCGCTTGCCGATTCGGGCGCGGTAGTCGTTCACCACGGCTTCGGCGTCGCGCAGTTGCTCGAGGGTGGGCATCAGCGCGAGGCGGTTTTCCCAGGCCCAACCGTAGTACTGCGTGTTGGCCAGTTCGAGATACTCCGCGCCAATCTCCAACGCCATGTCGATGATGGCGCCCACGTGCGGCAGGTTGTGCCGGTGCATCACGCAGTTCATCACCATCGGATACCCGTGCGCCTTGATGAGGTCTGCCACGCGGCGCTTCAGCTCAAAGGTGCGCGTGCTCGACAGAAAATCGTTGAGCTCGCGCGTGGAATCCTGGAACGACAGTTGAATGTGGTCGAGCCCCGCCGCACGCAACGCGCCGAGCCGATCATCGGTCAGGCCGATGCCGGAGGTGACGAGGTTCACATAGAAGCCGAGCTGGTGCGCGTGCGCGACCAACGCTTCCAGATCTTTGCGCAGCAGCGGTTCGCCGCCCGACAAGCCCAACTGCACCGCGCCCAGCGCTCGCGCCTGCGTGAAGACTTCGCACCATTGCTCGGTGCTCAGCTCCCGATCGTGCTGGGTGTAGTCCACCGGGTTGGAGCAGAACGGGCAGTGCAGCGGGCAGCGGTACGTCAGTTCGGCCAGCAGCCACAGCGGCGGGCCAGGAACAGGCGCCACCGCCGGTGAGAGCAATGACTCGGCGTTAAATGAGCCAGCCGCGTTCGAGTGCATGTTTGACAAAGGCGTGGACCTCCGGCGCGATGCCCTGTACGCCAAAAGCGGATTGCAGATCGTCGATCAGCATGTCGAGGGTGTGGGCGCCATCGCAGCGCTGCAGGATCGCGGCAGCGCTGTCGTTGAGCGTGACCATGCCCTCGGGGTAGAGCAGTACCCAGCTCTGCTGCATATCTTCCCACTGCAGGCGAAAGGTCCGGTGCAGGGTGGGGCGGCTCGGATCAGGCAAGGACGGGGTCATGGGCGTGGGCCTGTTGAATGGCATCCAGGATCGACCAGAGGATGTCGAGCTTGAACTGCAGGATGTCCAGCGCGCGCTGCTGCTGTTCGGGCGTGCGGAAGTAGTCCAGCGTCACGCGCAGGCCATGCTCGACATCGCGCGAGGCCAGCGGAATGCGCGAGCGAAAATACGCCAGCCCTTCCGGCTGCACCCACGGATACTGCTCGGGCCAGCCGGCCAGCCGCTCCTTGTGGATGTCCGGCGCGAACATCTCCGTCAGCGACGAGCACACCGCCTCTTGCCACGGCGCCCGGCGCGCAAAGTTGACATACGCATCCACGGCAAAACGCACGCCCGGCAACAGATGCTGGTGCGACCACAGTTCGTTGCGCTTCAGGCCCACTGCTTCACCCAGGCGTACCCAGCTTTCGATGCCGCCGGGGCGTGTGTCGTCACCGTCGTGGTCGTGGATGCGGACGATCCACTCGCGGCGTGTGTCGCGGTCGGGGCAATTGGAGAGGATGGCCGCATCCTTGAGCGGGATGTTGACCTGGTAGTAGAAGCGGTTGGCCACCCAGGTGCGGATCTCTTCGGGCGTGCATTCGCCCGTGCGCATGCGCAGGTTGAACGGGTGATGGATGTGATAGCCCGCCTGCTTTGCGCGCAGTCGTGCTTCAAACTCTTCAGCGGTCCAGGCAACAGGGTGTGTCATAGCGAGATTTCCATGCCGTCGTAAGCCACCTCGATACCGTGCGCTTCCAGCTCGCGGCGTTGCGGCGAGTCTTCATCGAGGATCGGGTTGGTGTTGTTGATGTGGATGAGCACCTTGCGCGCGGCCGGCAAGCGGTCGAGCGTTTCGATCATGCCGCCGGGGCCGGACTGCGCCAGGTGGCCCATGTCGGCTGCGGTCTTGGTGGAAAAACCGAGTGCCAGCATCTCGTCGTCGGTCCAGCAGGTGCCGTCGACGAGTACAACATCAGCGGCACTCAGCTCTTCGAAGATGTGCGATTCAATGCGCGCAAGCCCCGGTGCGTAGAGGGCGCGCCGCCCGCTCTGGCGATCGACGATGCGCAGGCCGATGTTGTCGCCGATGCGGTGTGCGTTGCGGCTGGGCGAGTAGGGTGGCGCCTTGCTTTCCAGCGGCACCGCAGTGAGTTCTACGGCATCGAGCGGTGGCACCGCAAACGCGGAGCCATCCAGCGGCAGCACGCGCGTATCAAGCCCGCAATAGTGCGACAGCATGCGCGTGAGCGGAAACGCCGTCGACAAATCACTGAGCACCGCCGCCGAGGCATACACGGGCAAGGGCTGCCGGTGCTCGCGCAGCATCAGCAGACCGGTGACGTGGTCGATCTGCGCATCGACCAGGATCACGCCGACGATGCCCGTATCGCGCGGCGCTCGCGCCGGTTGCAGTGCCGGCGACGCACGTAACTGCGCCAGGATGTCGGGCGATGCGTTGACGATGATCCAGTTCTGATGGTCATCGCCCAATGCGATGGAAGACTGCGTACGCGGTGTGGCGCGCAGCGTGCCGCGCCGCACACCGTCGCAGTTGCGGCAGTTGCAGTTCCACTGCGGGAAGCCGCCGCCGGCGGCCGAGCCAAGAACCCTGAGTATCGTCATATGCAAACAGACCCCGGTCCAACGTGTTGGCCGGATTGAGCAAGAAGCCGGCCAGCTTGTGAGCCAAATGGAGAACGAAAAAAAAAGCCCGCCATGAACTGCAGGCGGGCCCAGGAGAACGATGCGTTCCGTTGCGCGATGTCAGCGGTTAGCGATGTACATCGTGATCTCGAAACCCAGGCGCAGTTCGGTGTAGGCGGGCGTGGTCCAGGTCATGTCTCCTCCTTGAGGCGTTGGCATAGTTAGTGAATGTGGTGCGTCATTGCGCGGCTGGCGCCGGTGTGTTGCCGAACGCAGCCGCGCGCTGATCAAGGCAACATCCATGCCCACTTCTGCCTGGCCAGACACGTCGACTTGTGTGCGCATTCGCACGCCAGATGGCCATCGTTTGCATGTGCGGTTGCGCGGGCCAGACACCGGCGAACCGTGGGTGGTACTGCACGGCGGCCCTGGGAGCGGCTGCAATCCTTCCATGGCTGCGTGGTTTGATCCGCTGCGGCATCGCGCGGTGCTGCCGGACCAGCGCGGCGCGGGCCAATCGCGGCCGGCTGGGTTGCGGCGACGCAATACGGTGGGGGCGCTGCTGGCGGATCTGGAGCAGTTGCGCACCACGCTCGGTATCGCCCGCTGGGGTGTGGTCGGCGGATCGTGGGGCGCGGCGCTGGCGCTTGCGTATGCGGATCGGTTTCCCGATGTCGTAGCGGCGCTGGTGTTGCGCGGCACCTTTCTGACCGGCTTCGATGATGTGCAGGCACTGTTTAACGCGCGTGGTGCCGGGCGAGATCTCCTACGTGGTGTGGAGCGGCGTGGCGAGGGTTTCCCCGGGGCGCGTGGACGCCTGCTCGTTGCAACAGACATGTTGCACGTTGGTACAACTGTTCAGAAATTGAACATCGCCACACAGTGGCAGCGGGCGGAGCGTCGGTTGCTTGGTGTGCCCGTTGGCAAGCGTCAGACCTGGCCGCAGCAGATGGCCTTGCTGCGCAAGTACCAGCTTCAGGCGCATTACCTCGTCGGCAGGGCGGGGCTAGGGAAAGCGGCGCTGCTCAGGGCGGCCGCACGTGTCGGCGCCAGGGGCTTGCCCGTGACGCTACTGCATGGACGACAAGACAACGTTTGCCGGCCCGATAACGCGCTGCGTTTGCAGGCGGTGATGCCGCAAGCGCGGCTGGTGTGGGTGCCGGGTGGGCACCTGGCGACGGGTGACATGGCACAGGCGCTGCGCGACGCAATTCGCACAGCGGCGTGGTCAATCAGCGCGGGGTAGGCCGCCGGCTTCGTCGATCTTGCGGTAGACGGTATTGCGTGAAATCCCCAACGCCTTGGCGGCCGCCGAGATGTTGCCGTTGTGCGCCTTCACGGCGGCCAGGATGGTCATGGCTTCTACGTCGGCAAGCCGCTTGGGGGCTGCGTCGGTGGCCACCGGAGCGAGTGAGGCTTGCGCGGGGCTCGCGCTGTCCGCGCCCGTTGGGGTGTTGTGGCGCGCGTGCCAGTCTTCGAGAAAATCGTCGGGCAGGTGGTCTTCGGTGATTTCCGGCGCGTCTTCGGCCATCAGCCGGGCCGTGCGCAGCAGGTTGCCGAGCTGGCGGATGTTGCCAGGCCAGTGGTAGCTGCGGAACATCTGCGCTACCGGTTCGCTGATGGGCGGTGCGTCGGCGTGTTCCTGGCGCAGTAGCAGGTTGGCCACGGCATCCAGATCACTGCGCTCGCGCAACGCGGGCAGGCGCACGACCAGGCCGTTCAGGCGGTAGTACAGGTCTTCGCGGAACTGGCCGCTGGCCACCATCTCGCGCATGTTGCGGTGCGTTGCACACACGACAGCCACATCCACCTGGATCAGCTTGTTGCTGCCTAGCGGCGAGACCGCACGTTCCTGCAGCGCGCGCAGCAGGCGGGCCTGCAGGTGCAGCGGCATGTCGCCAATCTCATCGAGGAACAGCGTGCCGCCGTTGGCCAGCACCATCTTGCCGATGCCGCCTTTCTTGCGGGCGCCGGTAAAGGCGCCTTCCTCGTAGCCGAAGAGTTCCGATTCGATCAGCGCTTCCGGAATCGACGCGCAGTTCACGGCCACGAATGGGCCGGTGTGGCGAGGGCTGTCCGCATGGATGGCGCGGGCGAGCAGTTCCTTGCCGGTGCCGGTTTCGCCCAACACCATCACGGTGATGTCTTTGCCGATAACCTTGCGCACCTTGCTGATGACGGTCTTGATCTGGGCATCGCCCGTGTCGAGCGCTTCCAGGCTGGCGGCCGGCCGGGGCGGGGCGATGTAAGCGCGGCTTGCCGGTGCGGCGTAGGACTCGCCGGCCCCGTCGTTGCCGATGGCGCTGCGTGCCATCGTGCCCTGCCGCTTCCATTCCACGCGGGCGAATACCTTGACGCCGCTGGGCAATTGCAACTGCACGATGCCGGCGGGCGCGCCGCGCTCCGTGTCGATCAACTGCGACATCGACAGGCTGAATAGCGACGAAAAAGTGTGTGCCTGCAAGGCCCGGCTCGACAGCCCGAGTTGGAATTCCCCGCTGCGGTTGGCCGACAGAAAGCGCCCAGCCGGTGTGAACGCCGCAATGCCTTCCACCAGCGTGCCGATGAACTCAGGCCGCGAGTGAAAGTGAATGCAGACCACGTCCTGAAACGTGTTGGCGAACAGCTGGTTCTCGATCATCTGCGCCGACATGCGGACCAGCGCCATGGTGTGCTTGTGAAAGCCACGATGATCCCCCGTCACATCCAGTGCGCCGACCGTCTTGCCATACGGATCAAAGATGGGCGCACACGAGCAGGTAAGAAACCGGTTGGCTTCCAGATAGTGTTCAGAGGCGTGAACGAGTGTGGGCTTGGCCTCTGCCAGCGCCGTGCCGATGGCGTTGGTGCCCCGGCTTTCTTCCGACCACGACGCGCCCGGCTGCAGGGCCACCTTGCTGGCCTTGGCCAAAAAATCGTCGTCGCCCAGTGAATGCAGGATCAGGCCGGCGGTATCCGTCAGGATCACCATGCTCTGCGTGTTGACGATCTGGCTGTAGAGCGTCTCCATCACGGGCAGCGCATGCGCAAACAACGACTGGCTGCGCTCGATCTGCGTTTTCAGCTCGCTTTGCTGTACGGGGCAGAAGTCCGGAGATTCGTAGGGGCGCAGGCCGTACGACTTCGAGCGCTCGTGCGATTGGGCGATCAGCTCCGGCTGATCGTTGCCCGAGGCCTCGCCGGACGCTGCGGACGCAGAGGACGAGGCGCGGGCACTCTCGGAAGCGCCCAGGGCGGCTGCCGCGTGGGAAATCATGGTTGTCTCCTTGAAGTCGCCCGCGATCTATGCACGGGTCGCCCGGCTCGCTGTTGCTCAGGTGCAGGCCGGAAGTGTTGCGCCATGAAGCAAGACGCTTGCCAGGGTGTTGCATTCCTGAGCACCGTCCCGACCCATTTCTAGGGGTGGGTGCACCCCCATGTCAACAGCGTCGGGGGAGGGCGTTTTGATTTGGCGCAGGTTCCGCTCTTGGTATGGCTCTTGCAGAAATGCCCCCAAAAGACATTTCAACGACACAGGAGACAACTCGTGAAACTGCCCCATCAACTCGTTGCGCTACTTTCCGTCTGCACGCTCATGGCCGGCGGACTTCCCGCAACCGCAACTGCCCACGGCGATGTCACCCCACAGGCCGTGGACACGCACACCTTACCGCAACTCGGCGACGAGTGGCGTCAGGACAATCCATACCGCGCGCCGGGCAAGGACCATGACGAGGCGCAGCGTATCGGCTCGTCGGCATACACCCAGAACTGCGCGCGCTGCCACGGGTTGGAAGCGATTTCCGGCGGGATTGCCCCCGACCTGCGCAAGCTCGATACCGATTGCATGACGATGCCGGCCGGCAAGAAGCAGGACGCCTGCTTTGCCGAGGTCTCGCAGTACATGACCACCACCGTCCGCAAGGGCCGCACGCGCGATGGCCGTGTCTACATGCCCCCCTTCGAAGGCGTGCTGAGCCAGGAAGCCATTTGGTCGATCAAGACGTATCTGGAATCGCGCCGCGTGCAGGAGTAACGCGCGGATTGTCGTTCAGTCCATCGCGTCGATCAGGCCTATCGCGCCTATCCATCTGGAGTGTTTCCATGACCGCCCACCCTTGGTCGTATCGTTGGCCATATCCGGCCCGCATTGGCCGCAGCCTTGCCGCCTTTCTGCTCGCTGGGGCAGTGGCGCTGTTTGGCGCCGCCCCCTTGCCCGCGCATGCCGACATCGCAAAGATCCGCCAGACCGGCAGCCTGAAGATTGCGCTGTACAAGGGGTTGCCGCCGTTTTCCGACAACGTGGGCGGTCAATTCGCCGGCATCGATGTGGCGCTGGCCAATGCGCTGAGCAAGCAGATGGGCCTGTCGCCCGCCTTGCTACCGTTCGACGCGGATGACGACAGCGTATCGGACGACCTGCGCAATATGGTCTGGCGCGGGCACTACCTCGGCTATGGCCCCGCCGACGTGATGCTGCACGTGCCGGTCGACCCGGCCTTCATCCGCCAGAACCACGAGGTGCTGATCTTCGCGCCCTACCACCGCGAGACCTTCGTGCTGGTCTATGACCAGGAGCGCATCCACCAAGTCAGCCGTTTTGAAGACCTCAGCGGCCAGGTGACCGGCGCGGAGGGCGGCACGGCCGGCGCCAATGCGTTGCTCTCCAGCGGGCAAGGCGTGTTGCGCGACAAGGTGAAGATTTACCCGCACGCGGACGATGCCTTGCACGCGCTGTTTGCCGGCGATGTCGCGGCGGTGATGGTGATGCGTTCGGAGTACGAAAGCGCACTGAAGGCGAAGGGCGTGTCCGCGACGCGCTTTGTGGCAACGGAGCTTCAATCGCCGCTGCTGCCGGCGCACGGCTGGGCCCTCGGCATGGCGGTCAAGGCAGACCAAGCGGAACTGGCACACGCGCTGGAAAATGCGCTCGGTGCGCTGCGCGCCAGTGGCGAGTTGCAGCGCATCTTTGCGCGGTATGGCGTATCGATGGTGGCGCCCTAGGGTGTAGGGCGGCGGCGGATGCGCTGGCGCGCTAGAGCTTCTCCGGCGCCACGTGCTTGGCTTGCGGCAGCGGATTGACGTTGCCCTCGAAGTGCGAGCCTGCGGGCACCTCGGAAAGATGATGGAACTTCGGCTCGCGATGCCCGTCTGCCGGCGTCTCGTGCTGTTCCATGAACGACATCGCCGTGCGCCGCCGCAGCAACTGCGCATCACGCGATGGTGGCTGCAGATGGGATTGGGATTCCCGCCACAGCTCGGCGGTAAATTTGAGCCCGGCGCGCAGCGCGTGCGTGCTTTCCTGCTTGCCCCTGCGCTGGTCAGAGACGCGCTCGACGCCCTTGCGGATGACGTCTTCCAGGAAGGTGATACGCGCGCGGTAGTAGTCCGCATGCATCTGCGCGTCGAGCACGCGCTGTTCGGCCTGATACAGCTCCATGCGCAACTGGCCCAGTGCGCGCTCGGCCTGCTTTTCGGGAGAGGGGGCTTGGTTCAATGCCCAGTTTGCAATCCACCGCAACATGGTGAGGCCCTCCTGTTTTTGCCCTGCGGGTGCCACGGGGTTGCCGCCGTCACCACGCATGGAGCGCGCTTTGATCAGAACCGATCTTTGCTTGCCAAACAGACTATCAAAAAATCTAGACCGTTTGCGCACGCATGCGGCTGGCGCTGTTGTGAAAAAGGGGCATGGTCCGTTTGGGTGAGATGCGCGCCGCCGAAGTTCTGGTTTGATGAGTGATTGCCCGATGCGCGGATGCCTGCCAAGGCAAATCCGGCGTGCTCAGGCCGCAACCGATTGCGTGCCGCACCTATGCGCCATGCTGGTGCGCGAAGTCTTCCAGACTGGCCACGTTGCAGCCGAAAGTCGAGTCCGGCGTGGCGTGGACGGTGTCTTTTGCTGCTGGTGCCGTAGCCCTAGCGGAAGCGGTACGTGACCGATGCCATGGCGGTGGTCTGCTGGCGACGCTGCGTGATCGGGCTGTCAGCTGCGTCGCCACGCAGCCGCGCGACAGTGACGGACCCATTGGCCGTCCAGCGGTCATCCAGCTTGCACGTAACGATGGCGTTGACGTGGACGTCGCGCACACCGGCATGCGTGGCGAACACCGGCAGGCCCGAGCGCGCGCTTTGCCCATCGTCCACGCCAAAGAATGTGCGCATGTATTGACCATTGGTCCACGATACGCCGGTGCCCAGGCTGAACAGCCAGCGGCCCAGCGGTGCACTCGCATAGGCATCGGCATTGACGATCAGGCCCTGGCGGTTGCCGAGGATGTCCTGCTCGGCATCGGTAGACAGCGTGAGGAACGACACGGTGTATTGCGCGAACGCCTTGGCGCGCACCGTGGCGTTGACGTTGCCCAGACCATTCAGCCGCGCGTCATCGCCCGCGTGGCGCCAGGTCGGGTCGAACTGAAAGTTGCCGCCCACCTGCCAGGTGTCGTCGTTGGCCAGGTACACACCCGCGAAGTCCATGCCCTTGGAGAAGAAGCGGCGCTTGTACTCGATCTCCTGGTCAATCCACGGGAAGACGAAGCTTGATTTTGCGCCGGGGTATTTCGGTGCCACGTAGATCGACGGGCCGACGGCGATGCTCCAGTCGCTGGTCTCGCCCGCTCCGTTGGCTGTGGCGCAGGTGGCCGCGATGGATAGCAGGCAGGCAAGCACGAAGCGGGGCAGGGCGCGCGAAACAGACATGGACGTGTGTGGGTGAGGACCGGCAAATGCGGCGGGCACGTCATTCTAGGGGAACTCGCCGATGGGTTGCCGTGCGGCAAAACCTTGGCTGCCCAGTGAGCCCGATGTGGTGGACGAGCGCGTCGACACCAACCAGATCGTGCCGGCCATGCTGAGCGTGCTGGTCCTCAACGCGCACGAGTTGCAGGCGGTGCAGATGGAAGGGACGAAGCGTCTGCCGCATCTGCATTGATGCGGTTGTAGACGGCATAAAAAAACGCCGGGAATGTCCCGGCGTTCTTCATGAAGCGACTGCCTTATTGCTTGGCAGGCTCAGCGGCCTTGGCAGCCGGAGCAGCGTCGGTCTTGGCTTCCGACTTGGCAGCAGCCTTGTGGGCCTTCTTGTGCGCGTGCTTCTTCGTGTGCTTGGCTTCAGCCTTCGGGGCCGAAGCGGCATCGGTGGTCGCCGTCGTCGCAGCAGCAGCGGCCGGAGCCGGTGCGGCAGCCGGTGCGGAGGCGGCGCCAGCGGCGAACACGGGGGCTGCGAAAGCACCAGCAACGATCAGAGCGGCCAGGGATTGAGCGACTTTCATGTGAGACTCCTTCAGATTCATCAAGCGGGATATTGGGACTCCAGATACATGGATCTCGTCCCATGTTGCGATCCATGCCTCCAAAAACGCCTCACATCGCAAGTCCGTGCACCGCGGTTTGTAAGCGTTTTGCCGACGATGTAAGCGCACGTAACAGTGCAGAAATTGTTTCCCAAGAAATCTGTGGCGTGGTTTGAGACGCATCAACGTGTCGATTCGTCACCGGCGTATCGTGGGCTGTGAGTGGACAACGGTACGGGCCTGAACCAGACTGCTTGGTGATGCGCGGTTCATGCCAATGCCGTGTCCGCGTATGACGCCATCCTGCCGCTTCTTTTCACAAGGACAACACGATGAACAAGCTTTTGACCGCCCTCGTGGCTGCACTTTTCAGCGCCGGCGCGTTCGCGCAGGCTTCGGCGCCCGCAGCGCCGGCCGCGCCGGCTGCCCCCGCCGCAGCGCCCGCACCGGCGGCTTCGGCCCCTGCCGCCGGCGAGAAGGCGCCGCAGCATAAGAAGAAAAAGAAGCATGACCACCGCCCCAAGATGCAAGACAAGAGCGCATACGGCGTAGGCGGCTGATCAGTCGCCAGTCCGCCGATTTTTCTGCACACCACGGCGCCGGCTCCTCAACTGGAGCCGGCGTTTTTTTGTGCTGGGAAAAATCGCGGTAAAGTTGCTTGACTTAGAGTGCGCTCTAACTCCTAAGCTCCGTTCATGACCACATTCCTGACCATCGCCCAAGTTGCAGAGGCCACCGGCCTGTCGACGCACACGCTGCGCTATTACGAGCGCATCGGCCTGCTCGACAGTGTGCAACGGCGCGATAACGGCCACCGCGTCTTCCGTGAGGAAGACATGACGTGGCTGGCCTTTCTGCTGCGCCTGCGCGACACCGGCATGCCGATCGCGCAGATGCAGCAGTACGCCGCGCTGCGACGCGAGGGCGACAGTCTGGAAAGTGTGTCGGCACGCCAACGCATACTGGAATTGCATGCCGCGGCGCTGGAAGCGGAGCTGCGCGCCCGGGCCGAAACGCTGGCCACGCTGCGCGTGAAGCTTGTCGTCTACGACGGTATCCGGGCACAGATTGAAGCCATGGAAAACGCGCAGGGTTCCGCTTCCTCATCTCGCAAACTCAAACGCCAACCGAACGAGGAAGCCCATGACGCTGATCGCACAAGCCGCACCGCAAGCCGCCAACCACGCCAACCTGCAAAACGATCGCTACGCACGGGGGTGGCAAAAGCTGAAGGAAGTCGATGATGTGGCCGGCGAGCGCGTGGTCGAGTCCTTGGCCGACATCTCGCCCGACCTCGGCCGCTACATCGTCGAATTCGGGTTTGGCGATGTCTACAGCCGCCCGGGCCTGACGCTGCGCGAGCGCGAGATCGCCACCATTGCCGCACTCACGGCGCTGGGCAACGCAGCGCCGCAATTGAAGGTGCACATTGCGGCGGGGCTCAATGTCGGGCTGTCGCGCCAGGAAATTACGGAGACGATCCTGCAGATGGCGCTATACGCGGGCTTTCCGGCGGCGCTCAACGGCATGTTTGCCGCCAAGGAAGTGTTTGCCGCTCACGATGCCGAGGGCGACGCGCCGACCGGCGGGTCGATGCGCCGCGACACCAGCAGCTGATCGATGCGGTGGTTGTCGATGTCGAGCACTTCAATGCGCAGTGGCCCGATGTCGACGCTTTCGCTCTTCTTGGGAATGCGCTTGAGGGCGTAGATGACCAGCCCGGCAATGGTTTCAACGTGGTGCTCGCCGGGCAGGTCGTCCAGGTCGAAGGCGCGCTTGACGTCGCCCAGGGGCGTGACGCCATCGACCAGGCAGGAGCCATCGTCGCGGCGCACGATCTGTTCGTCCTCGCCCAGGTAGAGGATGTCGCCCATCACCGCGCCGACGATGTCGTCGAGTGTGACGACCCCCACCACCAGCCCATATTCATTGACGACCGCGCCAAAGCGCTCATGCATTTCGCGAAAGCGGGCGAGCGCTTGTGAGAGGTTGAGCGTGTCGGGCAGCACCAGCAGGTTCTTGTTGTAGTGCTTGCTGATGTTGCGGATCACGGCGGAGGACTCTTCCGACAGGATCTGCTGCAGGATGTCCTTGGACGCGATGAAACCGAGCACCGAGTCGATATCGTCGCGGCAGACGAGGTATTCGGCATGCGGCTGCGCGATGATCTTCAGCTTGATCGACTCCGGCGGATCATCCACGGTGAAGTAGACGACCTCATCACGTACGGTCATCACCGAGGTGATGGTGCGCGATTCCAGTTCGAACACGTTCTCGATCATGGCCAGTTCGTGCTTGCGCAGCACGCCGGCCTCAGCCCCCGCGCCCACCATGGCGGTGATGTCTTCGGTGGTGATCTGCTCCACACGGTGCGTCGGCACGCCAAACAGCTTGAGGAACATGTCCGCTGCCCCGTTGAATAGCCAAACCACGGGCCGCAGTACACGCAGACATGTCTGCATCGGGCCGATCACGGCCAAGGCGCTGCGCTCGGGGTAAAGCACGGCCAGGCGCTTGGGCAGCAGATCGGCAAACAGGATGAACAACCCCGTCACGATGACGAAGCCGGCGATGCTGCCGATGCGCTCGGCGCGGGCGGCCGGCAGCCAATCGCCAAGCCAGGCGGCCAGGGGCCCGGAAATCTGGCTGTCCCCGATGATGCCGGCCAGGATGGCCACTGCATTCACGCCAATCTGCACGACGGTGAAGAAGTTGCCCGGCATGTCCTTGAGTTGCAGCACGCGCAGGGCGCGGGTGTCGCCGTCGTCCGCCAAGGTCTGAAGGCGCGTACGGCGCGAGGCCGTCAGCGCGATTTCAGAAGCGGAAAAAAAGGCGCTGATCAGGACGAGCGCGAGAAGGGTCAGGGCAGACATGATGGCGGTGCGGTGCGTGCCGTTGCGCTGCGACAACTGCCGGGCCGCGTGGAAAGTGGCTTCGGATGATCATGGTGCAGCGCCGAGCGCTTTGTCAAACCACGGTGTGCGGAAGTGATCTCAAACAATTGTTTAAGCCCTACCGTGGGGGGAGGGAACCGAAAAGTGGTTTGCCGTGTACCCGTGCCATGGGCGATACTTGCGGCTTCGGACAGACTGCCCCGATCGCCTTGCGGGGCCTGCGTTTGCAGGTTGGCGATTGAGAGAAAATGCAGCTGTTCCGGTCTAGCGCAGGTTCATGCGCCCATCTTCAGCGCCGACGCAGAGCGGCCTTATCGTGCACCAAGTTGCACAGCGGAGTGGCAGTTCATGTGGGTTCTCAGCCGTTTACAACGGCGCACCGGGGGGAAACGGGGGAATACGGCAGGGACGATCGGACGTTTGGCTGCGCTTTTTGCAGCGGCCATCGTGTCGATGCCTTGTATGACGCTTGCCCAGCAAGCGCCTGCCACCACCGGGTCCGGTGCGTCTGAAGTGACATCTTCGGTCTCGGCCAGTGCGCCGAATATTGCCTGGTACTACGGCGAAAAACCGCCCGTG
This sequence comes from Ralstonia sp., assembly GCA_039592975.1. GTDB lineage: Bacteria > Pseudomonadota > Gammaproteobacteria > Burkholderiales > Burkholderiaceae > Ralstonia. The sequence continues at coordinate 212,013 of JBCNQE010000008.1, forward strand.
GCCCAGTTGCGCGCGTTCGATGCCGTGGTGGTGGAGCCGGACCACGATTTCAATCCCGCCCAATTCAAGACACCCAGCACGCAGTGGCTCGCCTATGTGAGCGTAGGCGAGGTTACGCCCGAGCGCCGCTGGTACAAGCAGCTGCCCAAGGCGTGGTTGTCCGGCAGCAACGAGGCATGGGCCTCGCGCGTGGTGGACCAGGCCCAGCCCGAGTGGCCGGCGTTCTATGTCGACCACGTCATCAAGCCGCTGTGGGATCGGGGCTACCGGGGCTTCTTCCTCGATACGCTCGATTCGTACCAGCTCATCGCCAAGAATGACGCTGCGCGTGCGGCGCAGGAAGCCGGCATGGTGCGCGTGATCCGGGCGATCAAGGCACGCTACCCGGATGCCAAGCTGGTCTTCAACCGGGGCTTTGAGATCCTGCCGCAGGTGCATGACCTGGCCTATGCGGTGGCGTTTGAATCGCTGTATCGCGGCTGGGACCAGGGTGCCAAGCAATACAAGGCGGTGAACGACGCCGACCGCGACTGGCTGATGGGCCAGGCGCGCAAGATCCGCGATGAATACCGCCTGCCCGTGATCGCCATCGACTATTGCCCGCCGGCCGACCGCGCCTGCGCGCGCGACACGGCCAAGCGCATCAAGGCGCAGGGGTTGATTCCCTACGTGACCGATCCGGCGTTGTCGACCATTGGCGTGGGCCGCATCGAGGTGCTGCCGCGCAAGGTGCTGATCCTGCAGGAACGCGACCTGCGCTACGCCATCGAGACCAGCGAAGGCGTGCGCTTTGTGGCCATGCCGTTGAACTTTCTCGGCTACGACGTGGAGTACGCCGATATCAACAAGCCGCTGCCTGCCAACGTGCCGCCCGATCGTTATGCCGGCGTGGTGGTCTGGGTCAACTCGGGCTCGGTCAACCACGTGGCAGCGCTCACCTCGTGGGTCAGGCAGCGCATGAACGATGGCGTGCGCATCGCCTTCATGAACCAGTTTGGGATGCCGGCGGATGCCAGCATGGCGAACCTGCTCAAGCTCAAGTTTGTGCAAGGGCGTGCCACTGCACCGCTGGAAGTGGTTTCGCAAGACAAGATCATGGGGTTCGAGATGGCCCCCCGGCCCGATCGCCACGAAGCACAGCCGATCCAGGTGGGCGCGAACGGGCAATCGCTGCTGCGTTTGAAGTCGGGAAACTTCCAGTTCGATGCCGCCGCCATCACCGATTGGGGCGGCTACGTGCTGAACCCGTATGCGGTGTTCTCGATGGATAAGATCGACCAGGCGCGCTGGGTGGTGCAGCCAATGGAGTTTCTGCGCCGCGCGCTGGCGCTGCCGGACATGCCCATTCCCGACTTGACCAGCGAGAACGGCCGCCGCCTGATGCTCGTGCATGTGGATGGCGATGGCTTTGCCTCACGCGCAGAATTTCCTGGCGCTGAATATCCGGGCGAGGCGCTGCAGCAAGAGGTGTGGGAGAAGTACCGCATTCCGACCACGCTTTCCGTGATTGAAGGGGAGGTGGGGGCTTCCGGGCTGTATCCGAAGCTGTCGCCGCGGCTCGAGGGCATTGCCCGCAAGATGTTTGCGCTGCCGTACGTCGAGCTGGGCACGCATACGTATTCGCACCCGTTCGACTGGAGCCGCACGGTGCAGAGCCCGGCGACGGGCCCGGGCAAGGACTCCGGCGGCGGGGATACCGCTTTCACGCTGACCATTCCCGGCTACAAGTTCAATCTTGACCGTGAGATTGCCGGTTCCATCCGCTACATCGACGAGCGCCTGGCACCGCCCGGCAAGCGCGTGAAGATCCTGCAATGGTCGGGTGACTGCCAGCCGCCTGAGCTGGCTGTCCGTATGGCATGGCAAGCTGGCGTGGTTAACATGAACGGCGGCGATACCACCATCACCCGCAGCTCGCCGTCGTGGACGAGCATTGCTTCCATCGGCATCGACAAGGGGCCGGGGGCTTACCAGGTGTTTGCGCCCAATCAGAACGAAAACGTCTATACCAATGACTGGACGGGGCCGTACTACGGCTTTGAACGCCTGATTGAAACGCTGCAGATGACCGAGACGCCGTATCGCTTCAAACCCATCAACATCTACTACCACATGTACTCCGGCACCAAGCTCGCGTCGCTCAAGGCCTTGAAGAAGGTCTACGATTACGCGCTCACGCAGCCGGTGTTGCCCATTTATTCGACCGAATACGTGGCCAAGGTGCTGGACTTCCGCGACATGGCTGTCGCCCGCGATGTCGATGATCCCAACGCGTGGGTTGTGCGCGGCAACGGTGACTTGCGCGAGCTGCGCTGGATGGCCTCCGGCACGCCGCGCCTTGCCGATGCGCAGGGCGTGGTCGGCTACGACAAAGCTGCCGGTGGCATCTACATCCACCTGGGCGACGGCGCGGCGCGCTTTGGCATGACGCCTGCTGCCGAGGCCGCCAAGCCGGCTTACATTGCCGAAGCTGCGGCGTTTGTGCGCAACTTTGCGCGCAACGGCAACAGCATGTCGTTCGAGGCGGGCGGGTATTACAAGCCGTTCGTGCGCCTGGCCAATACCGGAGCCTGCCGCGTGCAGGTCAATGGCAGCCCGGCACGAACCGCCCGAGCACAAGACAACAGCGTGCGCGTGGACCTGAACGGCGCCGCCGCCCAAACCGTGACCTACCAACGTATTGATGTGGTCTGCTGACCTGACTCCACGCGAACGGCTGCTGTCGCCCTGGCTGATCGGCACGCTTGGCGCGCTGGTCGGGCTGGCGCTCGCCCTGATGTTTCCGCGTGAGCGCCTGGAAGCGCGCCTGCTGGAAGGCGGCAAGGTCGACGCACTGTCGGTGGCGTATCTGGAAGCGTGGCTGCGCGTGCGCCCGAATGACGGCGAATTCTTGAGCGTGCTGGCGGCCCAGTATGTGCGCACCGGCCGGTTGGAAGAAGCCGAAGCCATGGTCGCCCGCATGCGCGCGTTGCACGACGCATCGCTCGGGCGCGAGGCGCTGCTGCTCGATATCGCCATTCGCGAGCAGCGCGCCTACGCGTTGCAGCCGAAAGACCCGCAACGCGCGGCCCTGCTGGACGACCTGCGCGGCCTGCTCAAACAGGCCCTAGGGTTTAAGTGGACGGCAGCCGAGCTGGAGATTCTGGCCAACAAGGCACGTGGGCTGGACCAGGGCGCGATTGCCATGCAGTTCTACCAGCGCCTGGCCAAGCAGGATGTCGCCCACACGGCCCATTGGCAGGCGCGCGCGGCGGAAATCGCACTTGGCGTGGGCGAGTACCGTGCGGCCGCGGCGGCCAACTTTGCCGCGCAGGCCGCTGCCACATCGCTTGATGACCAGCGCCGCTATTTCATTGCCGGGCTGCAGGCGCTGCAGGGCGGCAACCTGTTCGACGAGGCCATGACCGAGGCCCAGCGCCGCGTCGGCCCGCTCATCGACGACACTGAAACGCTGCGCTTTCTCACGCGCCTGGCCATGGCGTGCAACCGGCCTGACCTGGCGGACCAGTACGCGCGCCGTCTGCTGCATCTGACATGGCGTCAGGCGGACGAGGGTATCGCCTTGGCCGGCGGCACCGCTCGACACGATTGGGCGTTTGCCGGCCGGCCCGAGCCGCTGCCGTCCCCTGCTGACGTGATGTTCATGGACGGCCCCGAAGGGCTCGCCCGCCGCCAGCGCCACGCTGCGCGCATTCGCCATGTGGCCGACAGGGCCACCGAGGGCAGCGAGTCCGGCGGCGCCCAGGCCATCACGCGTGGCATCGCGCCGTTCAATGCGGACGACTACGACCTCGCTTATCGCGTCTTCATGGGCAGCGGCAACCTGAACGACGCGCTGCGCGTGGCCGAGGCCGCTGTGCGCCAGCGCCCCGACCTGAAGATCTGGACCGAGCGCGCCGCCCAGGTGGCTGAATGGAACCACCAGCCGATGGCGGCACTGAACTATTGGCTGGCCTACGCGCAATCCACCGGCGACGACGCGGCCTGGCAGAACGTGCTGCGCCTGGCGCCTGCGCTCAACGAAGACCACGCCTATCTGGCCGCCCTGCGTTACCAGGCCAGCCGCCAGCCGGGCGACATGAAGCTGCTCGATCAGGTCATCGCGGCGTATGAGCGGCTGGGGGAGCCGGTGGAAGGGCTCGCCTACCTGAACAGCATCGCGCGTGGGCCGCACCGTCAGGCGGTTCTTGAACGCTACGCCATCCTGGCCGAGCGCGCCGGCAAGGACGATCAGGCCTACGACACCTACGTGCGCCTGCAAAAAGAGTTCGGCCCCAACACGCGCTACGCGCTCAAGTTGGCCAACATGCTGTATGTGCGCGGCCAGTTCGAGCAGGCCTTGAGCGCCATGCAGGTTGCCAGCAAGGGGGCTTCGCCGACCGACGATCTGTACTGGCGCACCTTTGCGCAGCTGGCGCGGTTGAACCAGCGTGATGACCTGTCGCGTGAGGCGTATCGGCAGTTGCTGATTGGCGGCAACGTTGAACCCGACGATCTGGCATCGATGATCGAGTTTTACGACGCCAGCCCCATCGATGCCGGCCGCTTGGCTGAACTGGCCTTTCGCAAGGACGGCACGATGGTCCGCCTGCAGCAGGCGCTGTCTTACTACACGCGTGCACGTGCGTTCCGGCGCATCGAGGGGTTGCTGGCATCGCTCACGCCCCAACAGCGCAAGGCCGCGGAGCAGTCTGCCGGGGTGCTGGGCGCCCGCGCGGAGTACTACCGCCAGAGCGGCCAATGGGCTGCCGCCATGCGTGATCTGCGTCACGCCGTTTCACTGCCCGATGCCGGCAGCGACGTGAAGGCCGCTTACTTGTGGGGCCTGCTCGATTCCGGCCAGAACAGCGACCTCAAGCGTGCACTGGCGCTGTGGCGCGGCGAGGCCGAGAACGACTCTGTCTACTGGGGCGCCTATGCCGCCGCGGGCCTGCAGTTGTTCGATGCCAACCTTGCATTGCGCTTTCTCGGCCGCCAGGGCAAATCGATGCAGAACGACCCCCTCTGGCTGCTCGCCTACGCCGATGCGCGCGACATGGCCGGCCAGGCCGATGCTGCCTGGGGCCTGCGCCGCTTGGCGTGGCGACTGCTGTGGCAGGCCGGGGACACGACCGCGACCGACAAGGCCACGGCGCCCAAGGGACGTAGCGTCGGCACGCGCGTCACCGTGGGGGATAGCGACGCCGCGCCCCTGGACGACGATGCCCGTACCGAGTTGCGCGCCCGGCGCGTGTCGCTGGCGCAAACCTTTGGATCGGGGGATCTCGCCCAGCGCCTGCTGATCGAACTGCTGCGTGACGACCGCCGCACCATGAAACAGGCGCGCGAAGGCGGCCGCGCTTCCGTGGCAGCCTCTGAACTGGGCGACCTCGACGTTCTGCCGCCGGAGCCGCCTGAGCCATCCCATGCCCCCGCTGACAAGCGCAAGCCGGCACGCGTGAGCGATCAGCTTGTTTCCGCCGTCGCTAAAGAGGCCGCGCTCGGCTGGGCCCTGTCGCACGAAGCGAACGACTTGGCGCGGGCGTGGCTGCTGCAGCAATACACGCGGCACATGACCCGCCCGGCATACGCCGAAATCTCCATTGCCCTGGCCGAGCGTGATCTGCAAACGCTCAACCGCCTGCTGGACGACACGGCAGACCGCCTTCCGCTCTACAACCGTATCGACGCCAACATGGTGACGGACCGGCTGGGCGAGGCGCAGCGTCTGTCGTTCGAGGGCCTGACCACCGCGCCCGATGACCAACAGCTGCATGAGCGCGTGCAAGAGACGCTGCTGACCAATGCGCAGGCGCTGGAGCCGCGCGAAACGTGGTTCAAGCAGGCGCCGCTCACGTACTTTGAGAGCAGTGCCGCCGCCGGCATCCGCCTGACCGACCACACCAGCATGCTGGTGCGCGCCACGCAGCGTAACCAACGCTCGACCGACGACACGCAACTCACTGGCGTGCCCGCGCAAGATCGCAGTGTCGATTGGATCTCGCAATACCAGACGCAGAACACGCAATGGAAGGGCACGGTTGGCTGGCGTCAGGGGCTGGCGTCGTTCACGGCGTTCCGGCTCGATGGCCTGCTGGGCCAAACGGGGTCGCTGCCAACCGAAATCTCGGTCGGCCGGAACCAGCCTGCCAATGAAACGCCGCAACTGCGCGTGGGCGGGATGAAGGACCTGGTATCGATTGGCGGCAACTGGCGCCTGACGCAGCGCCAATACATCCGCGCCCGCGTAGAGGGCGATCGCTTCTACGGGCAGGACCGCTCGTTCCTCGGCAGCGGTATGGTGTTCGATGGCGAGATCGGCCACCGCTTCCGCGTGGAGTATCCGGACTATACGATCCGCGTCGTGGGTACCTACGCGCGCTATAACGCATCGGGCAGCCCGAGCGCCTTGCTTGGCCGTCTGGTGCCGGGCGATGCGGCACCGAACGTCAACCAGTTCATGCCCGGCTCGTTTGCGCAGTTCGGGGTGCTGTTCGGGTTTGGTATGGATTATCTGGATCGCTATACACGGGCGTGGCGTCCGTTCATGGATGTCGGCCTGTTGCACGACAATCGCGAAGGGATGGGCACGCAGGTTCAGCTGGGGGTGGCAGGCAGCGTGTTCGGCAACGACCATCTGGCGCTGTATCTTGAGCACGCTTCCATCACGCGTGCCGGCACGTCGCCGATGACGGAAATCGGCCTGCGCTACCGCTGGCTTTACTGACACACCTGACAACCCTGACGCAGGGCAAGCGCGGGACAGAACACCGCACGGGGAAAAGGACACGATATGAAGCACACAACGAAAGAATCTAGGGAGAACGCGATGGCACCGTTGCTCAACACAATGAAGGCTGGCCGGCGTCGCTGGCTGGCGGTTGCCGCTGGCGTCGGCATGGCGCTGGCGCTGTCGGCCTGCGCGGTGGTCGACAGTGGCCGTGCGCCGGCCACCAGCACATCGGACGCATGGGTGGTGCTGCCCATCGTCAACTACACCGAAACGCCGCAGGCTGGCCTGCGCGCGGAGACCATCGCATTGAGCATCCTCAAGGCGCGCGGTTTTACCAACCTCAAGCAATATCCGGCCAGCCTGAATGGTGAATCGCTGTTCGAGCCGGCCGAGCGTGAAGCCGTGGCCCGCGCGCTCGACTGGGCGCGTGGCGAGAAGGCGCGCTACGCCCTGACCGGCGCGGTGGATGAGTGGCGCTACAAGGTCGGCGTGGATGGCGAGCCCGCCGTTGGCATCACGCTGCAGGTGATCGACGTGCAGAGCGGCAACGTGATCTGGAGCGCAGCCGGCAGCCGCACGGGCTGGAGCCGCGATGCCGTGTCGGCCGTGGCGCAGAAGCTGCTGCGCCAGCTGCTCTCGCCGCTGGGCCGGGATTGATGAAGGCCGACGCTGCACAGCCCGAGCGCTCGGCGGCGGCCGAGGCGCGCGGCCAGGATCGACGGACGGAACGCCGGCGCAATGCGCAGGGCATCGGCGCGTCGACCTGGTATGGGCGCCTGCTTGCACCGGCCCTATCGGTAGGCCAGAGCCCCACGGCCGTGCTGGAAACGCTGGGCGCGACAGTGGTGGCCATCGGCATTCTCTGGCTGTTTTCGCCGGCCAACCCCCTGCTGCTGGGCTATGGGTTTCCGTGGGTCTGGCTGGTGCCGCTTATTCTGGCGTTGCGCTACGGCACGCTGCTGGGCGCATTGGCCGCGCTGGTGGTGCTGGGCGCGTGGTGGTTGTTCTACGGTCAGGCTGCGGGGGGATTCCCGCGCATGTACTTCCTCGGTGGGCTGATGTTTGTGCTGGTGGGCGGGCAGTTTGGCGACATCTGGGGGGCGCGGCTCTCCCGCGCGCGCACCGTCAACGGTTATCTGAACGACCGGCTGGCCGCACTGACCAAAAACCACTTCCTGCTGCGCCTGTCGCACGAGCGCCTGGAAAACGACCTGCTGGCCAAGCCGACCACGCTGCGCGACACGCTCACGCAACTGCGCAACATTGCGCTGGCCGCGCGCGAGCACGGTACGGGTGACAACCAACCCGACGTGGCGCAACTGCCCGGCGCCGTGCAGTTCCTGCAATGGACCGCGCAGGCCTGCCAGCTGGAAGTGGCTGCCATGGTGCGCGTGACGGGCAACCGCGTCAAACAAGTCGATAGCGAACCCGTGGCCCACGTGGGCGCACCGTTCGAGATCGTTGCCGATGACCCGTTGATCCGCCATTGCATCGATACCCACACCCTCGGCCACCCGCAAGCGCCCGAGTTGCGCCACGAAGATGGCTCGCGCTATGTGGCGTGCGCGCCGGTGCTGTCGGGGGCGGATGAGCTGATCGGCATCGTGGTCGTGCAGCAGATGCCGTTTCTCTCGCTGTCGTACGAGAACCTGCAGTTCCTGCTGGTGCTGCTTGGCTACTACGCCGACGGCGTGCGCCACCTCACGGTCAGCTCCGAGATCCTCGACCTAGTGCCCGACGCACCGTACGAATTTGCTCTCGACCTCGGCCGCCTGGCGCGTCTGCATCGCGATACCGGCATCGATTCATCGGTGGTGGCGCTCATCTTTGACCAGGACGAGGCCAGCGATGCGCTGTTCGAGAGCGTGGTGCGCAGCCGCCGCGCGCTGGACGTGGTCTGGCAGGCGCGTGGCAAGGCACGCCGCGCCATCGTGACGTTGATGCCGCTGTCGGGCGCGGGTGCCGTGTCGGCCTATCTTGTACGTATTGAAGACAGCTTGCGCGCGCAGTTCGGCGTCGACTTCGAGCAGGCGCACATCAGCACGCAGACGCTGCATGTGACCGGCGAGCACCCCGGCGAGGCGCTGGTGCGCTTCCTGGCGCGCTGCCACCTGGACGGCTGAAGGCAGGGGACGCGCGACCATGTTCAAGCTCACGCTCGGCGGTATCTCGGCGCAGATTGCAGCGGTGGTGATGGCCCTGCACGCCGGCAACAGCCTGGCGCTGCTGCTGTCGTGCCTGATGCTGCAGGGTACCGCCGCCGCGCTGATCGGCCTGGCCGCGTGGCGCCTCCTGCCGCGCCGCTACCGCGTGCCGTTTGTCTGGACGTATGGCTACCTGGCTGCGCTGTGCTTTTTCGTGCCGGTGGCGGGCGGTGTGCTGGTGCTGGGCGGCTTGCTGCTCTCCAAACTGTTTCCCAAGCCCGAAGACGACAAGGACATTGCCGATGTGGGCCTGCCGGTGTTCGTGGCCCATTTGATTTCGCGCGTGACGCACGGCGGCGGGGCGCGATTGCGCGCGCAGCTCAGCAATGAGCGCGCGCCGGTGCAAAGCCGCATGACCGCGCTGGTGGCCATGCAGTCCATGCCGACGCGTACCGCCAGCCCCGTGTTGCGCGACTTGCTGGCCGACCCGGTGGATGACATCCGCCTGCTGGCCTACGGCATGCTCGACAACGCCGAGAAGGTGTTGATGCAAAAGATCCTGGCGGAACTACCGCGCCTGGAAGAGGCAGTGACGCCCGAGGCCCGCTACGACATCAACAAGCGCCTGGCCGACCTGTACTGGGAGCTGATCTACCAGAACCTCGTGCAGGGCGACGTGTACCGCTACACCGCCGAGCAGGTCGAGCGCTACGCCAGTGCTGCGCTGGCTATCCAACCCGACAACGCAGCGCTGTGGTACATGCGCGGCCGGCTGGCGCTGTCACGCCGCGAACCCGACGTGGCCGAAGCGCACCTGCGCGAGGCAGAGCGATTCGGCTTTCCGCGCGACCGCCTGCTGCCGCCGTTGGCTGAAGCCTGCTATCTGCGCCAGGACTATGCCGGCGCACGAGCCGCGCTGGCCCAATTCTCCAGCCGATCGCCGCTGCCGCTGCTGCGCCCGCTGCTGCGCTACTGGACATCCTGAGTGCCATGAGCGACCACTTTCCACGCGCCGAATCCGCCGACGTTGCGCTGCTGCTCGAGGGGACGTTCCCTTACGTGAGCGGCGGGGTGTCGAGCTGGGTCAACCAGATGATCCGGGCGTTTCCGGATATCCGCTTTGCCATCGTCTTCATCGGCAGCCGTCGTGAGGATTACGGCAAGCCCGTCTACGCCCTCCCAGACAACGTGGTGCACCTGGAGTGCCACTACCTATACGACTTTCCGCCGCCCCCACTGGTGCAGGCCAGCGGCGGAGATGCTGCTGCGTTCGAGCGTTCGCGCAAGCTGCACGATGCACTGCGCAACCCCGCACACAAGGAAGACACGGCCGACCTCATCCGCGCCTCCATTGCCGACCTGCGTGATGGCGGGCCGCTGGCCGAGGAGCAGTTCCTCTACAGCCATAGCGCGTGGAACATGATGACGGACTACTACCGGCGCTACTGCACCGACCCGTCGTTCACGGACTACTTCTGGACCGTGCGCATCATGCACAAGCCGCTGTGGCAGCTTGTGCGCATTGCTGAAAACCTCATCCCGGTGAAGGTGTTCCACACCATCTCGACCGGTTACGCGGGCTTTCTGGGCGCGCTGCTGCGCTACAAGCGTGGGCGGCCACTGCTGGTGTCGGAGCACGGTATCTACACCAAGGAACGCAAGATCGATTTGTTCCAGAGCCAGTGGATTCGTGACAACCGCAGCATCTTCGAGAAGGACATCGCGCAGATCAGCTACTTCCGCGACTTGTGGGTGCGCTTCTTTGAGACCATGGGCCGCGTCTGCTATGACGCCGCCGAAGACATCATCGCGCTGTACGAGGGTAACCGGCGGCGGCAGGTGATCGACGGCGCGCCGGAAGAGAAGACCCGCAACATCCCCAACGGCATCAACCTGCCGCGCCTGGCGGCACTGCGCGACAAGCGCCCGGCCAACGTGCCGCGCGTGATGTGCCTGATCGGCCGCGTCGTGCCGATCAAGGACGTGAAGACCTTCATCCGCGCCATGCTGACCATCACGCGCGAGATGCCCGATGCCGAAGGCTGGATCGCCGGCCCGGAGGACGAAGACCCGGAATACGCGCAGGAATGCCACAGCCTGGCCGAAAGCCTCGGCCTGGGCGATCGCATCAAGTTTCTCGGTTTCCAGAAGATCGACGACATCCTGCCGAAGGTGGGCGTGCTGGTGCTGAGTTCCATCAGCGAGGCACTGCCGCTGGTGGTGTTGGAAGGGTTTGCCGCCGGTGTGCCGTCGGTCACCACCGATGTGGGTTCGTGCCGTCAGTTGCTGTTCGGCCTGGATGGTGAAGACGCCGCGCTGGGCGCGGCTGGCGCCGTGGTGCGCATTGCCGACCCGGCCGCGCTGGCCGCTGAAGTGCTCACGCTGCTGCGCGACGAAACGCGCTGGTACGAAGCCCAGGCCGCCGGCATCGCCCGCGTGGAGCGCTACTACACGCAAGAGATGATGGTCGGCAGCTACCGCGAGCTGTACACACGCTTGCGCGACATGCCCGACCTGAGTACCGAGCACGGCGCCAAGACTGCCGCGGCCGCCTGCCCGCACCACGCGCAGCAGCATCAGCCCAGTCCACCCAGTTCGCAACAGGGAGCCCGCTGATGGCAGGTATTGGTTTTGAACTGCGCAAGATGCTCAAGCGCGACAGCCTGCTCGGGCTGCTGCGTGCCTATACCTACGCCGGCATCATCAGCTCGGGGCCGTGGATTCTGTCCATCGTCGGGATTCTGCTGATCGGTATCCTGAGCCTGCCGTTCGTGATTCCCGGCTCGCTCATCACGCAGTTCCAGGTGTCCGTTACCTACCTGATTGCCATCAGCCTGATCCTGACCGGGCCGCTGCAACTCGCTTTCACCCGCTTCACATCGGACCGCTTGTTTGAGAAGCGCGACGATCTTGTCCTGCCGAACTACCACGCGGTGTCGTTTGTGATGACGCTGATCGCGGGTGGGCTCGGGCTCCTCCTTGTGCTGTTCGCGTTTCCGCAGCAGTCCGCCATCTACCGGGTGCTGATGCTGGCGGGCTTCGTGGTCATGGCCAACATCTGGATCGCCGTGATCTTTTTGTCGGGCATGAAGCAGTACAAGGCCATCGTGTGGCTCTTCTTGATCGGCTACACGCTCACGGTGCTGCTGGCGCTGCTGTTCAATCGCGTGGGGCTGGAAGGGCTGCTGCTGGGCTTCGTGCTGGGGCAGCTGTGCCTGCTGATCGGCATGGCGGGGCTCATCTACCGCAACTTCAGCGGACGGCGCTTCCTCTCGTTCGAGGTGTTCGACAAGCGGTTTGCCTATCCGTCGCTCATGATGATCGGGCTGCTGTACAACCTCGGCATCTGGCTCGACAAGTTCATGTTCTGGTATGCGCCGGGCACCGGGCAGCAGGTGATTGGCCCGTTGAACGCATCGGTCATCTATGACATTCCCGTGTTCCTGGCCTACCTCGGCATCATCCCGGGGATGGCGGTGTTCCTCGTGCGCATTGAGACGGACTTCGTCGAGTATTACGACGCGTTCTACGATGCCGTGCGGGGTGGGGCGTCGCTCGAGCATATCGAAGACATGCGCAACACGATGGTGCAGACCATCCGCGCGGGCCTGTATGAGATCGTGAAGATCCAGGCCATGGCGGCGCTGGTGCTGTTTGCCGTCGGCGCTTCGGTACTGCGGGTGTTGCAGATTTCGGAGCTGTACCTGCCGCTGTTGTACGTGGACACCATTGCGGCGAGCTTGCAGGTGGTGTTCCTGGGCGTGGTGAATATCTTCTTCTACCTCGACCGGCGGCGGGTGGTGCTGGCGCTGACCGCAGCGTTTGTCGTGCTGAACGGCGTGTTGACGTGGATTACCCTGCAGCTTGGGCCGGCTTGGTATGGGTATGGGTTTGCTGTTTCCCTGCTGCTGGTTGTGATGGCGAGTCTGGTGATTCTCGATCGGAAGTTGGATCGGTTGGAGTATGAGACGTTTATGTTGCAGTGAAGGGGCTTGGTGGTCCATCCCGGGTATCGTCCCCTGCCGGGGCCGACTCACTTTTCTTTGTCTTGCCAAAGAAAAGTAAGCAAAAGAAAGGCGCGCCCGAGATGGCGACTTCCCCTTGGATTTTTGTCACGGGGAGGGGAAGGAGCCAAACTCGCTTCGCTCAGACAAGGCTCCTTCCTTTTTCCTCCCCGCAACAAAAATCCAAGGCGCCATCAAGGGCAGGAACGTCAAAGGACAAAAACAAAGGCCAACCCTCGCGAGGTTGGCCTTGTCGTTTGGGCTGATGTACCGACGGTGTGGCTTTTGACTTTCAGGCCCTATGCGGCGCCTTGAATTTCTGTTGCAAGGAGGAAAAAGAGGGGAGGCTTGTCTGAGCGCAGCGAGTTTGCCTCCCCTCCCTCCTTGCGACATAAATTCAAGGAGGTTGTCGCCGCATCGGGC
>JBCNQE010000009.1:0-213826 GCA_039592975.1 Ralstonia sp.
GCAACAAACTTTGTTTATCGCGTCGCTGCGTTGTCTGCAGCAGAGAAACGAGATTATGCAGAGCTTTTTCGTCGCTGTCAACAACTTGCTGAAGAATTTTTATCGTTCAACGCGTCGCTAACTTCACCGCAACCGCGAACCGTCGCCAACCACTCAACGACCCGCAAACCCGCACCACATCTACTTCTCTACCGCCTCGACCACCCCGCCGTCGCTTTCGTTTCGGCGCTGTCGTCTGCAGCGAGGGGCGAACTATAGGCACCTTTTCGAAGCTTGGCAAGCCCTTTCTTTCTGTAGGGTCTTTATGGGCTTCTGAATAGGCTCAAACCGCTGCGTGGCTACGCATCCAGCGCAGCCCTTTAGCAGCGCGCGCTCTGGCCGCACGCGCTCGCATGTGAAAGACATTCACTACGGAAGATGGCGGCGCCTCGTTCACGAGAGAGACCACCCGCTCTAAAGAGACGCTGGCGTCGTGAATTTCACCTAAAGCGTCCTGGAGGTTGCGCAGGTGCTTCCGATAGCGTTTGGCGGCCCGGGCGCCCAGGGTCGGGTAGAAAGCTTCATATAGATAGCGCCACTGCTTGGCCGCAATGCGCGCGCGGTGCAAGCGCGCGGCGGTGGCCCGCTTGGGATGGCGTCCGCGGCGCAGCACCTTCTTCCGGAGCGCGGCGGCTCGCGAATGTGCAAAGCCAGCGAGCCGTGGCGGCTTAGCCGGCAAGCGGAACACGGCCACGCTGCTTTCCAACTCCGTCAGCGCATTCATGACGCCGGGCGACGCCAACTCCACTCGCAATGCCTGCCAAGCGCGCTGGCGCTCTTGCTTTGCCCGCTCCAATGCGGCGGAAAGCCATGTACGCGCCGCTTCATCGTCTTCCGCAAGAGCGCCCTGGGCAGCGGGAAGCCAGTCCGTGAGCAGAACATCCCATTCGCGTACGGGGCCGGTCGAGCCCGCCATCGTACGCAGGCGCGGCTTCCATTCCATAACGAACGCGCGGGGCAGCACGGGAGCAAACGTCACCCATGCGGATCGCAGCCGCCGCAACGTCACCCGGAATTGATGGAGATCCTCGTCACTGGCGCCGGGCTGGGCCAGCTTGGTCAACGCATCGCGCAGTGCCGCGATGTGCTCGGTGACGATGTTGGCAAAAACAGAAAGAATTTCGGCATGTGAGTGCTGGCTCACGATGCTCCCCGTTGGACTTGACCGAATACGTCAATGGGCACGCAAGGTGCGCGCCCTGTCATTTCACTGTAGGCGACGGGGAAGAAACTGTGACGGCGCTGGTCCCGCCTCAGTGCGCTTCGCTGGCGACAACGACGTCGACCTCGGCCGCACGGAAGACCTCCGTCATTGCCTCGGGCACAGGAATGTCGGTGAAGAATTTGTCGATCTGCGAGACGTGACCCAGACGCACCACGGCGCGGCGGCCGAACTTGGAGTGATCAGCGGCGAGCCAGACTTCGCGCGACTGCTCGATGATGGCTTGCGCCACCCTCACCTCGCGGTAGTCGTAGTCGAGCAGGGTGCCGTCTTCGTCGATGCTGGAGACGCCGATGATGCCGATGTCGACGCGGAACTGCTTCATGAAGTCGATCGTGGCCTCGCCAACGATGCCGCGATCGCGGTTGCGCACCAGGCCGCCAGCGACGATGACCTCGGCATCCGGGCTCCCCGACAGGATCGACGCGACGTTCAGGTTGTTGGTAATGACGCGCAAGCCCTTGCGACCAACGAGTGCCTTGGAGATCTCTTCGGTCGTCGTCCCAATATTGATGATGAGGGAGCGACCGGGCTCGACATGGCGGGCGACGGCCTCGGCGATGCTGCGCTTGGCGTCGATGTGCAGGACTTGGCGCTGGTCGTAGTCGATGTTCTCGACTGACGAGGGCAGGCCGACGCCGCCGTGGTAGCGCGCGAGCAGCCGCTCGTCCTCGAGCTGGCGGATATCGCGGCGGATCGTCTGGGTGGTGACGCCGAGCACGCGGGCAAGCGCATCGACGGAGGCATCGCCGTGCTGGCGGACGTACTCAAGAATCTGGCGGTGTCGCGGAAGCATCAAATGAACACAAACGAACACATATGATCGAATTAGGCGATTCCCTACGTTGCTTTATTTTCGCCTTTCACTACACTATCCGCCAACGCGTTGCAGTTCGCAAGAAAAGGCGCGCAAACCAACAGAATCCAAACCCATGCAACACACCGATGCGTCGCATCTGGACTGTGATCTGCTGGTGGTCGGAGGCGGCATCAACGGTGTCGGCATTGCGCGCGACGCTGTCGGGCGGGGCCTTTCGGTCGTCCTGTGTGAAAAGGACGACCTGGCCCAGCACACCTCTTCGGCCTCGACCAAGCTGATCCACGGCGGGCTGCGTTACCTCGAATATTACGAATTCAGCCTCGTGCGCAAGGCGCTGCAGGAGCGGGAAGTGCTGCTGCGCATGGCGCCGCACATTATGTGGCCGCTGCGCTTCGTAATGCCGCACGATGCCGCGCAACGCCCGGCGTGGATGATCCGCGCGGGCCTCTTCTTATATGACCATCTGGCACGCCGGCGCTTTCTGCCGGGCTCGCAGGCGATCAAGCTGGCACAGCACCCGTCGGGCAAGCCGCTCAAGCCGGGGTACAAGCGTGGCTTCGTCTATTCGGATGGCTGGGTGGACGATGCCCGCCTGGTGGTGCTCAACGCCCGTGACGCAGCGGACCGCGGTGCGCACATCCTCACCCGCACACGCTGCCTGAATGCCGAGCGCCGCGCAGACGGCTGGCACGCCTCGCTGTCGGGGCCGGATGGCATCCGTTCGGTGCGCGCCAAGGCCGTCGTCAATGCGGCGGGCCCGTGGGCGGCGGAATTCGCACGATCGGCACACGCGTTGCCGAGCACGCGCGGCCTGCGGCTGATCAAGGGCAGCCACATCGTCGTGCGGCGGATGTTCGATCACCCGTTCGCCTACATCTTCCAGAACCCGGATGGGCGCATCGTGTTTGCGATTCCGTACCAGAACGATTTCACGCTGATCGGCACGACCGACCTGGAATACAAGGGTGATGTGAACCAGGTGGCGATCGACGCAGGCGAAATCCAATACCTGTGCGAGATGGCCAGCCGCTATTTCGAGCAGCAACTGACGCCGGCCGACGTGGTGTGGACGTACTCGGGCGTGCGCCCGCTGCTGGATGACAGCGCCGCTAACGCCTCGGCCATCACGCGCGACTACCTGGTCGAATGCGAGACCGGCGCCGACGGCAACAGTGCGCCGCTCATCAACGTGTGGGGCGGCAAGATCACGACCTACCGCAAGCTGGCCGAAGAAGCGCTGGACCAACTGGCCCCGCACCTGCCGGCCGCCGGCAAACCGTCGTGGACGGCCACCGCATCGCTGCCGGGCGGCGATCTGGAAGCGCCGGGACAGCTCGTTGCCGAATACACCTTCGACGACTTTGTGGCACGTCTGCAAAAACGTTTGCCGTGGCTGCCGACCAAGCAGGCCACGCGCTATGCGCACCAGTACGGCACGCGCGTGAACACGCTGCTGGCCGGCGCCGCCCGCCTGGAAGACCTGGGCGCGGAGGTAACGCCGGGTCTGTATGAAGCGGAAATCCGCTATCTGATCGAACACGAATGGGCCCGCACGGCGCAGGACATCCTGTGGCGGCGGACCAAGCTGGGGCTGTACGCCAGCGATGCCGAGCGCGGCCGCCTGGAGGGCTGGCTGATGCGGCATCTGCCGGACAACGAAGCCGCCCCCAACCGCAGAGCAAGCCCCCTGATCTCCAGAGGTAGGCAATAAAGCAGCAACAAGCAGCACACGGGCCGGGGGGCCCGCAAGATCAAGCTGTAGCAGTACAAAGACGGGAGACACAATTGATTCTGGAACTGGACCAGGTTACGGCCATGGTCGGGGCGCAGACACATCTGTACCCGACCAGCCTGCGGCTGGCGCCCGGCGCGATCAACGTGCTGCTCGGGCCGACGCAGGCCGGCAAGACCACGCTGATGCGCATCATGGCCGGGCTGGACCGGCCGACCACCGGCCGCGTACTGGTCGACGGCAAGGACGTGACGGGCGTGGGGGTGCGCGATCGCAATCTGGCGATGGTGTACCAGCAATTCATCAACTACCCGGCGATGACGGTGTACGACAACATCGCCTCGCCCCTGCGTCTACAAGGCACCAGCAAGAGCGAGATCGACACGCGCGTGCGTGCCGTCGCCGCCAAGCTGCATATCGAACACCTGCTGCAGCGCCTGCCGGCTGAGCTGTCGGGCGGCCAACAACAGCGTTGCGCGCTGGCGCGGGCGCTGGTCAAGCGCGCGCCGCTGGTGCTGCTGGACGAACCGCTCGTCAACCTCGACTACAAGCTGCGCGAAGAACTGCGCGCCGAACTGGCGTCGCTCTTTGCCGATGGCGGCACGACCGTGGTGTACGCCACCACCGAACCGCAAGAAGCGCTGCTGCTGGGCGGCCACACCATCGTCATGCATGAAGGCCGTGTGCTGCAGGACGGCCCCACGCTCGACATGTACGAAGTGCCGGTGTCGGTGGATGCCGCCGCCATCTTCAATGACCCGCCGATGAACGTGCTGGATGCCACCGTGGCGGAAGGCAACCACATCCGCTTGCCGCAGGGTATCGACGTGAAGTGGGCGCGCCCGCTGCCGATGGCGGCCGGCACGCGCTGCCGCGTCGGCCTGCGCCCGAGTCATATCCGCTTGGCGCCGCGCAACGGTGGCGCCGTCGCCTTGCCGGGCACGGTGGAGCTGGCCGAGCTGTCGGGTTCCGAGACGTATCTGCACGTGCGCGCGCATGCCGCCGGCCAGCCGAGCAGCATCGGGCTGGTCGCACAGTTGCCGGGCGTGCACGAGTTCGAACTGGGTGCCGCGCTGGATGTGTTTGTCGATCCGGCGGAGCTGTTCCTGTTCGATGACGCGGGCAAGCTGGTGAGCGCGCCCAAGCAGGAGGGTGCCCATGGCGCGCATTGAATTCCGCAACCTGGGGCACAGCTACCGCCCCAATCCGCAGAGCCTGAGTGACTACGCGCTGCAGCCGATGAACATGACCTGGCGCGACGGCGGTGCGTATGCACTGCTGGGCCCGTCGGGCTGCGGCAAGTCCACGCTGCTGAACATCATCTCGGGGCTGCTGGTGCCGTCTGAAGGCCAGGTGCTGTTTGACGGCCAGGACGTGACGCACGCCAGCCCGCGCGAGCGCAACATCGCGCAGGTGTTCCAGTTCCCGGTCATCTACGACACGATGACCGTGTTCGACAACCTCGCCTTCCCGCTGCGCAACCGCAAGACGCCGGAAGCCGAGGTGAAGCAGCGCGTGGAAGAAGTGGCCGAGATTCTTGAGCTGCAGCACGCGCTCAAGCGCCGCGCCTCGGGCCTGGCGGCGGATGCCAAGCAGAAGATCTCGCTCGGCCGCGGCCTGGTACGCAAGGACGTGGCGGCCATCCTGTTCGATGAGCCGCTCACCGTCATTGATCCGCACCTGAAGTGGCAACTGCGTCGCCAGCTCAAGAAGATTCACCAGCAGCTCAAGCTCACGCTGATCTACGTGACGCACGATCAGGTAGAAGCGCTGACCTTTGCCGATGAAGTGGTCGTCATGACCGAGGGCAAGGTGGTGCAGCAAGGCGGGCCGGAAGCACTGTTCGAACGGCCGGACCACACCTTCGTCGGGTACTTCATCGGCAGCCCGGGCATGAACCTCTACCCGGTGACGGTGGACGGCGATGTGATTGCGCTGGGTGATCAACGTCTGTCGGTGGGCCGCGACACACTGGCCACGCTCAAGAGCGCAAACGGAACGCTGAAGCTCGGCATCCGTCCGGAGTTCGTGCAACTGGCGGCGCCGGGCGAAGTCGGCACTGTGGCGGCCAACGTGCACCAAGTACAGCAACTGGGTACGCATCAGTTGCTGACGGCCAGTCTGGGCGAAGCTGGCGGCCTGCCCATCAAGGCCAAGCTGCCCAACGAAGTGGCCGTGACCGAATCGCGCGTGTGGCTGCGCCTGGATGCGCCGCAGACGCTGTATTACTCCGACGACGAGAGGATCGGCCGATGAACAAGCCGCTCAACAACAAGGCGTGGTTCCTGATCCTGCCGGTGTTCCTGTGCGTGGCGTTCTCCGCCATCCTGCCGCTGATGACGGTGGTGAACTACTCGGTGCAGGACATCATCAGCCCCGAGCAGCACGTGTTCGTGGGCGTCGACTGGTTCCGCCAGATCCTGCGTGACGGCGATCTGCAGGACGCCCTCACCCGCCAGCTGATCTTCTCGCTGTGCGTGCTGGCAGTGGAGATTCCGCTGGGCATCGGCCTGGCGCTGTCGATGCCCTCGAAGGGCTGGAAGGCGTCGGCCGCGCTGGTGGTGCTCGCCATGCCGCTGCTGATTCCCTGGAACGTGGTCGGAACGATCTGGCAGATCTTCGGGCGCTCCGATATCGGCCTGGCCGGCTACTGGCTCAACCAGATGGGCATCGACTACAACTACACGTCGCACTCGTTCGACGCGTGGATCACCGTGCTGATCATGGACGTGTGGCACTGGACGCCGCTGGTGGCACTGCTGGCCTATGCCGGCCTGCGGTCCATTCCGGATGCGTTCTACCAGGCCGCCGAGATCGACGGCGCCAGCCGCCTGGCCGTGTTCCGCTACATCCAGCTGCCGAAGATGCGCGGCGTGCTGATGATCGGCGTGCTGCTGCGCTTCATGGACAGCTTCATGATCTACACCGAGCCGTTCGTGCTGACCGGCGGCGGCCCCGGCAATGCCACGACGTTCCTGTCGCAGTACCTGACGCAGAAGGCGGTCGGCCAGTTCGACCTGGGCCCGGCGGCGGCATTCTCGATCGTGTACTTCCTCATCATCCTGCTGTTCTGCTTCGTCCTCTACAACTGGATGCAACGCATGGGCAGCGCCAGCACGGCCGTGGGAGACGACCATGCGTAAGAACAACAACAACGAACACCAGCGCAAGATCGCCCGGGCGATCACGCTGGCGGTGTATGTGGCGTTTGCCGTGCTGCCGCTGTACTGGATGTTGAGCATGTCGCTCAAGACCAACGAGGAGACGCTGGCCGGCTTCTCGATCTGGCCGAAGCTCGTCACGTTCGACAACTACAAGATCATCTTCACCGACCCGTCGTGGTACTGGGGTTACATCAACTCCATCATCTACGTGACGATGAACACGGTGCTCTCGACCGTGGTGGCGCTGCCGGCGGCCTACGCCTTTTCGCGCTACCGCTTCCTGGGCGACAAGCACATGTTCTTCTGGCTGCTGACCAACCGCATGACGCCGCCCGCGGTGTTCCTGCTGCCGTTCTTCCAGCTGTATTCGACGGTCGGCCTGATGGACACCCACCTGGGCGTGGCGCTGGCGCACATGCTGTTCAACGTGCCGCTGGCGGTGTGGATTCTGGAAGGCTTCATGTCCGGCATCCCGCGCGAGATCGACGAAACCGCCTACATCGACGGCTACAGCTTCCCCGCGTTCTTCCTGAAGATCTTCCTGCCGCTGATCAAGGCCGGCGTGGGTGTGACGGCCTTCTTCTGCTTCATGTTCAGTTGGGTGGAACTGCTGCTTGCGCGCACACTCACCTCAGTCGATGCCAAACCCATCACCGCGGTGATGACGCGTACGGTGTCGGCCTCGGGCATGGACTGGGGCGTGCTGGCCGCAGCCGGTGTGCTGACGATCATTCCCGGCGCGCTGGTGATCTGGTTTGTGCGGAACTACATCGCGAAGGGTTTTGCGATGGGCCGCGTGTAATTCGCTCGGGAGACAAGGACATGTTCAGCTGGATGGCCTGGACGCCCGAAGTGGCGATCTTCTTCGGCTGCATCGCATTGATGCTGGCCAGCATGACGGTGTGGGAAGTGACCCGCCCGACCGTGGAGCGCAAGGGCTTCCTGCCGATTGCGACCACGCGCGGCGACCGCCTCTTCATCGGCTTGCTGACTGCCGCCTACATCAACCTGGCGTGGGTTGGCCTCACGTCGGAAGAGACCGGTGCCTGGGGCGGCTTCATCGCCTCGATGGTGGTGCTGGTCTTGGTGATGTGGCGCGGTTGATGCGCCGCCGTATTCGTATTTGCAGTTCCGGGGGCATCAGCACGGGCTGATGCCTCCACGCCCACATGGATGGTCGGGCACACGCATTCCACCACGCTCCCCGCGTCGGAATGTCGGATGTTTTCGCTGCGGGGAGAACAAAAGCACAAGGAGATACCGATGAAAACATCCTGGCGCATGACGCTTCAGATCAGTGCCATTGCACTTGCAAGCGCCCTGGCAGTCGGCGCAGCACACGCCGGCGAAGCCGAAGCCAAGAAGTGGATCAGCAGCGAATTCCAGCCGAGCACGCTGTCGCAAGACAAGCAGATGGCGGAAATGAAGTGGTTCATCGACGCCGCGGCCAAGCTCAAGGCCAAGGGCGTGACCGAGATCCACGTCGTGTCGGAAACGCTCGACACGCACGCGTATGAATCGAAAACGTTGGCCAAGGCGTTTGAAGAGATCACCGGCATCAAGGTCAAGCACGACATCATGCAGGAAGGCGATGTCGTCGAAAAACTGCAGACGTCGATGCAATCCGGCAAGAGCATCTATGACGGCTGGATCTCCGACTCCGACCTCATCGGCACGCACTACCGTTACGGCGTGATCATGCCGCTGTCGGACTACATGGCCGGCGAAGGCAAAGAGTTCACCAACCCGGGCCTGGATCTGAAGGATTTCATCGGCACGAGCTTCACCACGGCATCGGACGGCAAGCTGTACCAGCTGCCCGACCAGCAGTTCGCCAACCTGTACTGGTTCCGCGCCGACTGGTTCGCCCGCAAAGACCTGCAAGACAAGTTCAAGGCCAAGTACGGCTACGACCTGGGCGTGCCCGTCAACTGGACAGCCTATGAAGACATCGCCAACTTCTTCACCAACGACGTGAAGGAACTGGACGGCAAGCGCGTCTACGGCCACATGGATTACGGCAAGAAGGACCCGTCGCTGGGCTGGCGCTTTACCGATGCGTGGCTGTCGATGGCCGGTTCCGCCGACAAGGGCATCCCGAACGGCCTGCCCGTCGACGAATGGGGCATCCGTGCGGAAAACTGCGCGCCGGTGGGCGCATCGGTCTCGCGTGGCGGTGCCACCAACAGCCCGGCCGCCGTGTACGCCCTCACCAAGTACATCGACTGGATGAAGAAGTTCGCCCCGCCCGAGGCGACCGGCATGACCTTCAACGAAGCCGGCCCGGTGCCCGCGCAAGGCCACATCGCCCAGCAGGTGTTCTGGTACAGCGCCTTCACCGCGCCGATGACCAAGCCGGGCCCGGTCGTGAACGCGGATGGCTCGCCCAAGTGGCGCATGGCCCCGTCGCCGCACGGCCCGTACTGGAAGGACGGCATGCAGAACGGCTACCAGGACGTCGGCTCGTGGACGTTCTTCAAGTCCACCCCGTTCGAGCGCCGCTCGGCTGCGTGGCTGTACGCGCAGTTCGTCACGTCGAAAACCGTGTCGCTCAAGAAGTCCATCACCGGCCTCACGTTCATTCGTGACTCCGACATCCACAGCGAGTACTTCACCAAGAACGCCGCCAAGTACGGTGGCCTGATCGAGTTCTACCGCAGCCCGGCCCGCGTGGCCTGGACGCCGACCGGCAACAACGTGCCCGACTATCCAAAGCTGGCGCAGCTCTGGTGGAAGAACGTCGCCACGGCCGTCACGGGCGAGAAGACCCCGCAAGGCGCAATGGACAACCTGGCCAAGGAAATGGACCAGGTGATGGGCCGCCTGCAGCGCGCCGGCATGAAGAACTGCGCGCCCAAGCTGAACCCGGAAAGCGATCCGAACAAGTGGCTGTCGACCGAACACGCCCCGTGGAAGAAGCTCGACAACGAGCGTCCGAAGGGTGAGACGGTGGCCTACGACAAGCTGCTCGCCGCCTGGAAGGCCGGCAAGGTGCGTTAAATCGCGTGTCCGCCGGTCGCCAACAGGGGGCCGGCGGGCTACCATGCCTGCATTCGTTTCACTTACCGCCGGGCGAGTTCGTCTTGCCCGGCGGTCACTCTTTTCTGTCTTATGGAATACCTCCTCGCACTCGACCAGGGCACGTCCAGCTCACGTGCCATCGTCTTCAACCGCGCCGGCCAGATCGTCGCCAGCGCCCAGCAGGAGTTTCCGCAGCAATTCCCGCAGCCCGGCTGGGTTGAGCATGACCCGTTCGACATCTGGAACAGCCAGCTCGCCACCTGCCGCGCCGCACTCGAACAAGCCAAGCTGACAGCCGCCGACATGGCCGCGCTGGGCATCACCAACCAGCGCGAGACCACCGTGGTGTGGGAACGCGCCACCGGCAAACCCATCTTCAACGCGATCGTGTGGCAAGACCGCCGCACCGAGAGCATCTGCGAACGCCTGCGCGCCGAAGGGCTGGAAGACGAAGTGCGCAAGCGCACGGGCCTGGTCATCGACCCGTACTTCTCGGCCACCAAGCTCCGCTGGATTCTCGACCACGTGGACGGCGCCCGCGAACGCGCCGCACGTGGCGAACTCGCCTTCGGCACCATCGACACGTGGCTCGTGTGGCAACTCACGCGCGGCCGCCTGCACGTGACGGATGTGTCCAACGCCTCGCGCACGATGCTGTGGAACATCCACACCGGCGAGTGGGATGCCGACCTCATGCGCGCGCTCGATATCCACCCGAGCCTGCTGCCCGAGGTGCATCCATCTGCGTATCAATTCGGGCAGACCGATGCGGATTGGCTCGGCGCTTCGCTCACCATCGGCGGCATTGCGGGCGATCAGCAATCCGCGCTATTCGGCCAAGCGTGCTTCAAGCCCGGCATGGCCAAGAACACCTACGGCACCGGCTGCTTCATGCTGCTCAACACCGGCGACAAGGCGGTGCAGTCGCACAACGGTCTCATCAGCACGGCTGCCTGCCAGAGCAGCACCAAACGCAGCTACGCGCTGGAAGGCAGCGTGTTTGTCGGCGGTGCGGTGGTGCAATGGCTGCGCGACGGCCTGCGCGCCATCCAGCGCTCCGCCGACGTGGAAGGCCTGGCCACCTCCGTGCCCGATGCGGGCGGCGTGGTGTTCGTGCCCTCGTTCACCGGCCTGGGTGCGCCGTATTGGGACCCGACCGCGCAGGGCGCCATCGTCGGCCTGTCGCGCGGCACGACCATCGGCCATATCGCGCGTGCAGCGCTGGAGTCGATCGCCTTCCAGAGCACCGCGCTGCTGCAAGCCATGACGCGCGATGCCGTCTCCACCATCTCGGAGTTGCGCGTGGACGGCGGCGCCTCCGCCAACAACCTGCTGCTGCAGTTCCAGGCGGACTTGCTCGGCATCCCGGTCGTGCGCCCGGAGATCATCGAGACCACGGCGCTTGGCGCGGCCTACCTGGCCGGCATCGCCACCGGTTTCTACAAGGGCGAGGACGAAGTCGCGCAGCAATGGCGCGCCTCCCGCACGTTCCACCCGGTCATCAGCCGCGACGAGGCCGAACACCGCATCGCACAGTGGGAAATGGCCGTCGCGCAGGTCCGCCTGCCGACCACGCGCGGGCACTGAAACCCAACGTCGCGGCCAGAAGAAAGGCGACCCGAGGGTCGCCTTTTTCATGGTGCGGCGAACGGCTTACTTGCCTTCGCTGTTCGGCGTCTGCGCAGGGCCGCCTTGTTCCTTCATGGCTTCCTTGCGCTCGGCACGGGCTTCCTTCCGTTCAGCCTTGCGGTTGGCCTTTGCGGCCTTCTTTTCTTCCTTGTACGCCGCCTTGGCGTCGGACTTGCGGGCCTTGTATTCGTCGCTGGCCGCCTTGTCCTCAATGCGCTTCTGCACCAGCGGGTCGGACGACGAAGTGGCCGGTCCACCTTGCGGGGCAGCCTGCACGGTGCCGGTCGTCTGCGGTGAAGTCTGCGGCGCTGGCGTCATCTGTGCGAAAGCAGCCGACGCAGCAAGCGTGGCCGCCACGGCGAGGGCGGTTTTCAGGCGCAGTTCAATCATGGTTGGGCTCCTTCTTTTACACAGTCACGGGAATGTCTGACCACTAAAGCGGCGCACGAAGCACCACAAGAACGGTCTCGGCGCGCATCAAAGATCACGTGCCGGAGCGTTGCAAGACACAACACCCTTGGTGGCGCAAGAAGCGCTCCCGGGCCATGCACTACACTGCGCGCTGTTTCCTCCCCTGCCCGCTGTCACGTGCCCGATTCCACTCCCGATTTCACCCTGCTCGACCCGCCCGCCGACGCCCTGCCCCTGGCCGAAGACGCCGCCGCCGGCCACGTCCAGCGCGTGCAGCGCTGGCTGGAAGACGCCGTGATCGGCCTGAACCTGTGCCCCTTCGCCAAGGCCGTGCATGTCAAGCGCCAGGTCCGCTACGTCGTCAGCCGCGCCACCATGGACGGCGACGTGCTCGACCACCTGCGCGCCGAAGCCGGGCTGCTGCACACCACCCCCGCTGCGGAGATCGACACCACGCTACTGATCGTCCCCGCGCTGGCTGATTTCTTCGACTTCCACACCCTCACCGACCGCGCAGAAGCGCTGCTGGCCAAAGCCGGCTACGAAGGCGAACTGCAACTCGCGAGCTTCCACCCCGACTTCGTCTTCGCCGACGCCGAGCCAGACGACATCGCCAACGCCACCAACCGCGCCCCCGCCCCGATCCTGCACCTGCTGCGCGAAGACAGCATCGCCCGCGCCACCGCAGCCGTACCCGACGCAGCGGACATCTACGAACGGAACATTGCGACGATGGAGAAGCTAGGCCCGGAAGGTTGGGCAGCGATGGCGGAGAAGTTCAACGCCGCGAAGCCTCGTCGCGGTTGAACTTGAGATGTTTGGGCCGTGGCATCGGGCCGCCGAAGTCCGACTGCGGAGCAAAATGCCCCAGCATTGATGCGTTTTTCATCAACGTCGAACCTCCGTATCCTGAGGCCGTAGGCGTTTTCTGAAACTGCGGTCCGCCGCGCCCCGCGCGCTCACATGCGGGCTGCGTTCAATCGAAATTGACCATGCTGCATGCGCCTCCCAGCCATGATGACGCGGGCTTTTTGCCCATCATCATGGAAAGGAGACACCGCCATGCAAGGCACCCCAAAGCGGCACAAGACTGAAAACCCCTCCAACGCCAAAGTCACGTACCTGGTCGCCACCGTCGACGCATTGACGGAGCGCTGCAGGCGAACCACCAAGGCCGCGCTGGCGATTGCCGAAGAAGTCGCGGCATGATCCGGTACTTCCTTGCCCGAGGCGACCGGGCCGGCAGCGCCACGATCATTGAAGGGTTGAGCAACGTCACCTGTTCCAACCCGCCGCCGAGCGTGCAAATCGCCACGCTCTACATGAAAACCTACTGCACCGCCTGCAAGCGGGAGGGGTTCATCGCACCAAAGGGGCCCCGCCACAAAGGCAGTGGCCCCAATGGCAAGCCATGGGCACTGAGCGGCGACGTCAACATCTGCGGATGCAACCCGCCGCCGGTCTTTTACGCCGTGCGTGCGATGAAGATGACGTTCACAAGTGAGGAACTTGCGCAGATGAATGCGCCTGTTGCGCCTGCTTATGTGCCTCAGCGCGCTGATACGCAGGAGTACGCGCACGAGAAACGCACACTTGCCGATGAGGAGACCAGCCTAACGGATGATCCTGAATTGATTTGCCCGAACATGAGTAACGCCGAGTTTCATGCCTTGGTCATGAAATGCCGCGACGGTGCGCTGGGTTTAATTAGAGAGCGGCAACCAGAGCTTGTGCGATGGTCGAGCGCGGACCGCGCTCGGGTCAAGAAATGGTTTGGCACGGAAGATGAGAGTGTGCGTGCGATGCTCATCCAAGGCTTGCCCAAATTGTTGAGCGCCATGCAAGAACTGAAGCCAGAAAACATTATTAGGCACTCAGAGGAAGCGAGGCGCAACATCAGCTGCATTCCTGTGAACAACATAGAAAATACAGAGGCATCCGTCTGCAAACCAGACTCCCGGAGAAGGATAATTTCAATCTACCCGAAGTTCTGTACCTTGCCGGACTCCACACTTTGGAACAACTGCAAAGTTAAAACTCTAAGCCATGAGTGCACGCACTATGTCGACGTCTTTGACTCCGAAGACGAAATATATGGGTACGGCATCGGATTATCACTTTGGGCACAAAACAATCCGGAGAAGGCGGCCAGGAATGCCGACAACATTACGAACTACATCGCCCACGATGATGAAAGACGACTTTGGTGGTAAGCAGATCATGACAAGAAGCAAGCATCTCGCCATTTTTACATCCCTCTTCGTTGCCCTCCTCTTTACAAACCACGCAAGCGCCTGCTCAATTTCCAGCGGCACGATGACTGACACGCTTCCCATGAACGCTGTCGAAATACCAGCCACTGACAGAATTAGGATCGCGGACATGGTTATTGAAGCTAGAAAATGGCCAGTCGCGGGGATCAGAGGAATCATTAGCGCTGGGGCCTATGTCGGAGAGAAATCCCCCAAGGAGCTAGCCAAAGACAGGGCATCTCACATCGAGGCATACCTCCTTCAGCTTGGCATCAAGAAGGAGAACATCTGGACAGACACCCGGTTGATTTCCAAAGAAAACGCCTTCAACAATGGAAAATTTCAAGCCGAACAAATCAGTGTTGAATTCGTTCCCATCTGTGAAGGTGGTTGCAGCAAGTTGTGCAATGATCCGCGCGTTACGCCAACCTCAAAAGCCTTGGGTGATAGGTGAGGAGTCAATAGCGGCAGGCCCGGCGTTTGCCGGGCTTTCGCATCTTCTGAAGCGTCCCCGCATCCAACCAGCGATCGGGGCGAGCGCTAGGCGCGGCAAGACACATCAAACCGCCCGATCCCCTGGCGGCGTCCACTGATACATCCAAGTCTCAGAAAGCAACCGCTCACCAGACTGCAACGTCAACGACAACTCAATCGGCGCATTGCTCGCATCGGGCACCACATCAAACATCGCCCGCACGCCATCAATACTGGCCAGCGGCCGGGCGGAAGCGATCTCCACCCGCCCCCGCGAGGCGCGAATGACGGGCTCGACGGTCGACCCGGCGGTACTGCGCCCCAGGCGCGACAACTCCCCACCCGCAAAATCCACCACAAACCGCCAGGAAAACACCTTCCGCGGCTGCCCGACAATACCGCCGATCCCCGTGCGCGTCGCCACCACCCGCGCCAGCGGCGACGCCGCTGCAGGCTGCGCACCCCACGTCAGCCGATAGCCGAACGCCAGTTCCTGCCCCGCACGCGGCGCCACCGCCGGCCGCCAGAACGCAACGATGTTGTCGAAGGTCTCGTCATTGGCCGACAGCTCGACCAGCTCGACCGCGCCCTCCCCCCAGTCGTGCGTGGGCTCGACCCACACGCTCGGGCGCTTCTCGTAGAACACGCCGTCGTCCTGATAATGATCGGGGTTACGGTCACGCTGCAGCAGGCCAAAGCCGCGCGGGCCGTCGTCGGCAAAGCGCTGGCTGCGCAGCATGGGCGGGTTGGCGAGTGGCCGCCAGATCCATTCGCCCGAGCCACGCCAGATGGCCAGCCCATCGGAATCGTGAATCTCCGGGCGCCAGTCCGACGCATGCCAGCGCCGGGCAGCGCTGCGCCGGTCGCCTGCTCGGTCGGCGCGGTCGTTTTCGCCATAGAGAAACATGCTGGTAAGTGGCGCAACGCCCAGCCGCTCGATTGGCTTGCGCACATAGAGCGTGGTGCGGACGTCCATCACCAGCGTGTCGCCCGGACGGATGTCAAAGCGGTAGACGCCCGCCACGCTGGGCGAATCGAGCAAGGCATAGACGCGTAACACCTCGGCATCCGCCGACGGGCGCACCAGCCAGAATTCGGTGAAATCGGGAAACTCCTCCGCGCGCGGCAAACCGGTGTCGATCGCCAGCCCGCGCGCCGACATGCCGTATTGCCACTGCCCGCCCACCGCGCGGAAGTAGCTCGCGCCCAGGAAGGCGGCCACATCGCGCGTGGGATCAGCCCGGGTGGTCAGCCGGAAGCCGGCAAAGCCGAGATCGGCCGGCAGCGACTGGTGGTCCAGCCCGCTGCGGCCGTAGTCGAACATGGCGGGGTCATAGGCGATCAGGCGCGCCTGCCCGTCCACGACTTCGTGCATGCGCACCGGCGATTTGAAGAACAGGCCCAGGTGGAAGAAGCGGGCCTCGAACGGCAGGTGCTGCCCGGCCCACAAGGCGTGATCGGCTCGGTAGCCGATGGATTGATAGCCGTCCCAGCCGAGCGTGGCCAGCGGTGGCGGCAACTGCGTGCTCCGGGGGCGGTATGGCCGTTCCGCCAGGGCACGAGCGCGGGCCAGCAGGCGGCTCTCATCAAAGGGTTCCGGCGCGCCAGGCGTGGCGCTGGATGTGGCGCTATAAGGGACACCAGGCGCCAGGGCGAGCAGCCCGGCGGCCAACTGCTTGAGCAGGTCGCGACGATGCATGGATCAGGGCGGAGCCAGAGTCCATGCAGTTTGGCACATCCCCCGCCCGGGCAGCATCCGACAGAAAGCTTTCATTGGACCCACAACCCTGCGGTGCAATTGGGATTCCGCGCACCGCGCGTGGCGCCTATCCTTCAATTGGCGCACAATCTACGCCCTACCGGGCCCGGAGGGCCCAGATTCAGGCCCATTCCGCCACGATTCTCACGGCGCACATGCTTCCACTGTCTTCTACGCTACCGTTTGCCGGCGTTGCCGAACCGTCCCCCGCGACTGCGGCGGCCACGGCCCTGGAGGCGTTTGCCGGCTATTACGACGACGTCCTGCTGCCCATGTGGCTCGGGCCGGGCTGGAACCCGCAGGCCGGTCTCTGCTACGAGGCGCTCGTCGTTGAAAACGGCGCGCTGGTGCCCGCCTCCACGGCCCGCTACCGGGCCATGGCCTGTGCGCGCCAGCTGTATACCTTTGCCCGTGCGACGCAGCTTTCCGCCAAACACCGCGATCTCTGCGCCGAGCGCGCTGCCGCGCTGTGCCATGCGCTGGACACGCGCTTTCGCGACACGCTCCACGGCGGCTGGGTGTTTTCGATCGACAGCGCCCTGGCGCCGCAGGACAGCAGCAAAGACCTCTATACACACGCCTTCGTGCTGTTTGCTGCGGCGCACTGGCTGGCGGTCAGCGATGACCCCCGCGCCGCCGCGCTGATGCACGATGCGCACGACGTGATCGCGCACCGCTTCGCGCGCGCCGCAGGCGAATCGGCGACAACGCCGCTGCCGGTGGCCGCCATGGACGCCACCTTTACCCAGTTCCTGTCGGGTGTCGCGCAGAACCCGGTGATGCACCTAACCGAGGCCTACCTGGCCGCCGCCGCGCTGGACGAACCGCCCGCCTGGGCCGAGGCCGGCGTGCGTACGCTGGCCGAGGGCATCCTGGCGCGCTTCATCGACCCGCGCACGGGCAGCATCACCGAATTGCCCATCGACGAGCCCAACGCGGACAACCGGATCGAGCCCGGCCACCAGTTCGAGTGGTTCTACCTCGTGCGCGCGCACGCCGATGTGTTCACCCGCTCGGAGGCTGGCCGGCAACTGGCCGACACCCTCGGCCGGGCGGTGGATGCCGCCTGCCGCCTGGGCGTGGATGCCGACACGCAAGGCGTCTGCCTGTCGCTGAACCTGGACGGCACGCCACGCGACGCCACCCAGCGCATCTGGGCCCAGACCGAATACGGCCGCGCACTCGCGCTGTGCACCGAAACGCAGGGCGCCATGGTCGCGCGCCTGCTGCCAGCCTGGTCGGCGCGCTTCCTGCACGCACACGGCTGGCATGAAGTCATCGACGCCACGGGCCAGCGCCTGCGTGCCGACATGCCGTCGAGCACCCCGTACCACATCACCACGTTCTATGAGGCAGCCCGCGCAACGCTGTCCGCCTCGTCTTCAAGCAATACCCAAGCTGTTGAGTGAGACACATCATGCATAACCACAACCCCAACGAATCCAAGGCTCGCGCCATCTTCCGGGTGGTCAGCGGTAACTTCCTGGAGATGTACGACTTCATGGTCTACGGCTATTACGCCAAGGCCATTGCCGACACCTTCTTCCCCGCCGGCAACGAGTTCCTCTCGCTGATGCTGTCGCTGGTGACGTTTGGCGCCGGCTTCCTGATGCGGCCGCTGGGCGCGATCTTCCTGGGCGCCTATATCGACCGCCATGGCCGTCGCGTGGGCCTGATCGTCACGCTGGCGCTGATGGCGTGCGGCACCTTGCTGATCGCGCTGGTGCCGGGCTACGCCACCATCGGGCTGGCGGCGCCGCTGCTGGTGCTGATCGGCCGGCTGCTGCAGGGCTTCTCGGCCGGCGTGGAACTGGGCGGGGTGTCGGTCTACCTGGCAGAGATTTCCACGCCGGGCAAGAAAGGCTTCTTCGTGAGCTGGCAATCGGCCAGCCAGCAGGTGGCGGTGATGTTCGCCGCGCTGCTGGGCGTGCTGATGTCGTCGCTGCTGCCGCCGTCTGAGATGAGCGCGTGGGGCTGGCGCGTGCCGTTCCTCGTGGGCTGCCTGATCGTGCCGTTCCTGTTCATCATCCGCCGCTCGCTGCAAGAGACGGAAGAGTTTCAGAAGCGTAAGCACCGCCCGGACCTGGCCGCCGTGTTCCGCTCCATGGGCCAGAACTGGCGCCTGGTGGGCGCCGGCACGCTGATGGTGGTGATGACCACGGTGTCGTTCTACCTGATCACCGCCTACACGCCGACCTTCGGAAAGAGCGTGCTGCACCTGTCGGATTTCGACAGCCTGATCGTCACGCTGTGCGTGGGTGCCTCCAACTTCTTCTGGCTGCCGGTGATGGGCTCGGTGTCTGACCGCGTCGGCCGCCGCCCGCTGCTGATTCTCTTCACTGTGCTGATGCTGCTGACCGCCTACCCGGCCATGCAGTGGCTGGTGGCGGCACCGTCGTTCGCCCGCATGCTGACCGTGCTGCTGTGGCTGTCGTTCCTGTACGGCAGCTACAACGGTGCGATGGTGGTCACGCTCACCGAGATCATGCCGCCGGAAGTGCGTACCACTGGCTTCTCGCTGGCGTACAGCCTGGCCACGGCTATCTTCGGCGGTTTCACCCCGGCGATTGCCACCTGGCTGATCCACGCTACCGGCAATAAGGCGATGCCGGGCGTGTGGGTGTCGTTTGCGGCGCTGTGCGGGTTGGTGGCCACGCTGGCCATCGTCAAGCCGGCCGGCAAGCATGTGCATGGTGCGGACGCTGCGCCCGCGGCTTAACTAGCCTCGCGTATGAATGAACGCCTCTCGGAGGGTCTCCTCTGAGGGGCGTTTTGCTTTGTGCTTTTGCTTTCCAGGTTTTTTTGGTGGTGCATCCCTTGTTTCATCCCCTGCCGGGGCGGGCCTTATTGGTCCACTTCCCTTTCACCCCCTGCCGGGGGCGACTCACTTTCTTTGTCTTGCCAAAGAAAGTAAGCAAAGAAAGGCGCGCCCGATGCGGCGAAAGACTCCTTGAATTTATGTCGCAAGGAGGGAGTGCAGGCAACTCGCTTCGCTCAAACAGGCCTGCACTCTTTTTCCTCCTTGCAACAGAAATTCAAGGCGCCGCATAGGGCAGGGAAAGTCAAAAGACAAAACCAAACCTTCGAAGCGCCAACTCAAACGACAAGGCCAACCTCGCGATGGTTGGCCTTTGTCTTTTGACGTTGAGCCCTTGATGGCGCCTTGAATTTTCGTAAGCGGGCGGAAAAAAGACGGGGAACTGTCTGAGCGAAGCGAGTTTTCCCCGTCTCCGCCCGGTTACGGAAATTCAAGGAGGGGGTCGCCATCTCGGGCGCGCCTTTCTTTTGCTTACTTTTCTTTGGCAAGACAAAGAAAAGTGAGTCGGCCCCGGCAGGGGACGATACCGGGGATGCACCGATAGACCAAAACCCAACCAATCCCAGCCCAGCCCAGCCAGCGTTACTGAATCACCAGCCCATTCGGCCCCACCACGCCCAACTCCACATAATGCGAGCCCGGCCGCGTCCGGTCAGAGAAATCAACCACAAAACCACCACCCACATCAAAGTTGCGCAGGTGGGCCAGTTCGCGGCGCACCTGTTCGCGCGTGGGCTTGGGGCCAGCGCGGCGCACCGCTTCCGCCAGCACCTTGGCGGCAACAAAGCCCTCAACAGCGCGGAAGGACAACTCCACATCCTTGGCCCCCACGGCAGCCCGCGCCCGATTGAACTCGCGGATCACCGGGTTCACGCTCTTGCCGGGGTTAGGCATCACCATCGCCAGCGAGTAGCCGCGCACGGCCTCAATGCCGGCCACTTTGAGCAGGATGGCAGGATCAATCGACGACAGCCCCAGCAGTTGCGCACCGCCGCCACGCGCCCGGTATTGCTTGACGAACTGCGCGGCAGGCTCAGCCGTGGCGCCCAGAAAGATCGCCTGCACATCGGCGCCGAGCAGTTTGTCCACCGCCGGCCCGACCGCCGCCGTGTTGCGCGGGTACGAAGCCGTGGCGGCAATCGCCAGCTTGTGCGCCTTGAGCGTGCGGTCCACGCCGCCCAGCGCCTCTTTGCCCAGTGCATCGTCCTGGTACAGCACGCCGATGCGCGTCACGCCAATGGTGACCAGCGCGCCGACCATCTTGTCGATCTCCTGCTGGTAGCTGGCCTTGATGGGGAACACCAACGGGTCGCCCGTCATGCTGGAGGCACCGGTGGCGGGGCCGACCAGGGGCAGACCGGCTTCGGCCAGCACGCCATTGCGCATAAGCGCTTCCACGTTGGCGGTGCCGACCACGGTCAGCACGGCCACGGGGTTGTCGATCTTGGCCATGTCACGCACGTTGCGCAGGGTCTGTTCGACCTTCTGCTCATCGTCGCGGGCGACCAGGCGGATGGTTTCGCCGTTGATGCCACCGTCGAGGTTGAGCCAGTCGAAGTACAGCCTTGCGCCGGCGTTGAGCGCGCGCCCCGTGGCGGCCTGCGAGCCCGTCAGCGGCAATGACTGGATGATGCTGATATCGGCGCGGACGGCCGGCGCCGCAAGCACGGCACACAGCGTCAATGCGGCAGCCAGAGGCCGGCGCCAGCGCGCACCCCGGCAGCGCGCGTGATTTCCCGTTTGCATTTCTAGCACCCTTCACCGCGTGCCTCGTGGGCGGCGGCGTTTTTTGTCGAGACCGCCCGGCTGTGCCAAGGGCGGCCCACTTTTGTCGTTCTGGTCGCGGAGACATTGCCCGCGAGGTCGATAGCCTGCCACCGGGCAGGGGCTTCGACAAGTCCTGGCGGGGGCGTTTTAGACTCGCTGATCGCTTCTGTCGCAAACCTCCCACGCCACCCTCTCACACCCCCATGCCGCAGCGCATTCTGCCCACCGATGTTGAAGGCCGCACGCCGCCATCGCTCGCGCACCCCGTGCGGCTGTACACGCGCCAGATGGAGGCCAACACGCGCTTTCCACGTCACACGCACCCGTGGGCGCAGGTGGCGTACAGCCACAACAGCGTGCTGCGCGTGCAAGCGGGCGACACCGCCTGGGTGGTGCCGCCCTCGCGGGCGATCTGGATTCCGCCCGGCATCGAGCACGAGGTATGGGTGGTGGAGGCGGCATTCCTGCGTACGCTGTATGCCGATCCGTCCGTGGTGACGGGCACGCTGGCCGAATGCCGGGTCATGGAAGTCTCGCCGCTGCTGCGCGAGCTGATCGCCGCCATGGACGTGCGCCAGCCGCTGCCGCCTGCGCGCGAGCAGGCACTGGCCGCGCTCATCTTGGATGAACTGCGCCGCAGCGCCCCGCTGCCGCTCGATCTGCCCATGCCGGCAGACAAACGCCTACGCGCCCTGTGTGAACGCGTGATGGCCGACCCAGGCTCCACGCTCACGTTCGATGATCTTGCGCGTGACGTCGGCGCCAGCACGCGCACGCTGGCACGGCGTTTCCGGGACGAGCTGGGCGTGAGCTTTTCGCAATGGCGCCAGCAGGCAGTGCTGGCCAGCGCCATCCCGATGATGTCGCAGGGGATGCCGCTGGCGCAGGTGGCGCAAACGCTGGGCTACAACAGCCAGAGCGCGTTTTCAGCGATGTTCCGGCGGGCGTTTGGGCAAAGCCCGAGCGCGTTCCTGCATCGGCCGGGCGCGGAGAACGCCCCGGCTGCCGCGCCGCTAGATCAGCGGTAAAGACATCGCCGGCAGCGACACCGTAAAGCGCGCGCCACCGCTGGGCGCGGCATCCAGCCGGACTTCGCCGCCGTGCACGAGCGCAATGCGCCGCACGATCGCCAGACCCAGGCCGAACCCGCCGGTGTGCCGGTCGCGGCTGGCGTCCAATCGCAGGAAGGGCTCGAACACGCGGGCGCGATCCGGCACGGGGATGCCGGGTCCGTCGTCTTCCACGACCACGCAGAGTGCACCTGCCTGGCCGGCTTCAATCCGCAGGGTGATGGTGTTGCGCGCATAGCGCGCGGCATTGCGGATCAGGTTTAGCAGCGCGCGTGCTACCAGGCGCGGGTCGCAGACATGGTACGCGGGCGCGGCATCCGTATGCACGGTCAGGCTGAGTTGGCGGTCGGCCACGTCGTTGGCGACGCTGGCGACCACGCTGTCGAGCCATTCCCCCACCGCCACGCGCATCAGCACGAGGTGCGTGGCGCCTTGTTCCAGGCGGCTCAGGGCCAGCAGTTCGCTTACGAGTTCGTCCAGCTCGCGCACGTCACTGCGCAGGGCATCCAGACGGGAGGCGCGCTGGGCGTCGGGTACCGGCGTCTGCAGCAGCGCAATGCCGAACTCCAGCCGCGCAATCGGCGTTTTCAGCTCGTGCGAGATGCCGTTCATCATCTCGCGCTGGTGCTGGATCGAGCCCTGGATGCGCTCGGCCATGTCGTTGAACTGGCGCGCCAGGCCGTACACGTTGGAGCGCTTGCTCAGACGCGCACGCGTGGCCAGCTTGCCCGCACCAAAGCTGCGCGCGGCA
This sequence comes from Ralstonia sp., assembly GCA_039592975.1. Lineage (GTDB taxonomy): Bacteria > Pseudomonadota > Gammaproteobacteria > Burkholderiales > Burkholderiaceae > Ralstonia. The sequence goes on from JBCNQE010000009.1 coordinate 22,930, forward strand.
TCTTCCAGCGTGCGCAGGTCACGCCAGTGCAGCCACACCCAGAGCAACAGCGGCAGCAGCGCGGCAATGGCAATCAGCGCATAGGCGATGGCGCGGATGCGGCCGTAGTCGATGTCGGCGCTGTAGGCGTGCAGCACGCTCCCGTCGCGCAGGGGCAGGTAGTAGTCGCGCCCGTTGGTCTGCAACACCATCTTGCCGTGGGCCAAGTCGTCACGCTGCCGGGTCGACAGCGTGGGCACCGCAGCCGGATCGACGAAGTCGAACCGCTCCCAGGCGTGCTGGTTCAGCCGCGCGATGGCCGCTGCGCGGTCACCTCCGGGGGCGCGGTCCAGATAGTCCTGCAGCACGAAGGCATAGCCCTTGCGCACCTCGCGCTCACCCTGCGTGAGGGTGTCGTGGAACATCCAGACAAACGATCGGTTGACGGCGAACAACGCCAGCGCCGCGGCCAGCAGCACCATCGCGTAGAGCTTGATCAGGGAGCGGATCATCGGTCAGTCCTCCCACGCCGAGGGGCTGAAGAGATAGCCGCGTCCCCAGATCGTTTTGATTTTGTGCGGCTCTGGCGAGGCATCGCCAAAGCGGCGGCGCAGGCGCGAGATGCCGGAATCGACCGTGCGATCCAGGCCGTCGAACTCGATGCCGCGCAGCTGCTTGAGGATGTCGTCGCGGCTGAGCACGGTGCCGGCGGCACGCGCGAGGATCAACAGCAAGTTGAACTCGGCCGTCTTCAAGTCCACCAACTGCCCGCGCCACGTGACGGCGCGGTTTGGGGGCGAGATGGTGAGTTCACCGAAGACGAGCGTGTCGTCGTGCGGCGGCGCCGGCTCCGACGTCGACATGGCCGGCAAGGCGCGACGCAACAGCGCCCGGGCGCGCGCCACGAGCAGGCGCGGCTCGATGGGCTTGAGCACGTAGTCGTCGGCGCCGATCTCCAGCCCCGCCACCTGGTCGTACGTATCGACCCGCGCGGTCAGGATCAGCACCGGCACGCGCGAAAACGCGCGGATACGCCGGCACACCTCCATGCCATCCATGTGCGGCAGCATCAGGTCCAGGATCACCAGCGCCGGCTGATGCTCGCGCACGGCGGCCACGGCAATGTCGCCACGGCGCACCACTTCCACTGCAAATTCGTAGTTGCCCAGGTATTCGCTGACGAGCTGCGCCAGGCGGTCGTCGTCTTCGATCAGTAGCACCTTGGTCTTGAGCGGCCCATCGGTGATCGCCGTCATTCCATTCGCCCCGTTGTTTTTCTGATGTGGCGCGCAGTGTATGCGCACTGGCTTGCCAATGGATGCTGCGCAAAAACTTGAAAACACTCGCGCACAATTACGCACAACTTCCCGCCAATTTGCAGACAGACGTGCGCGGCGGATCTCGCCAGACTGCGGGCTCTCTCTCCAGAGATCCAACAAGAGGTCCAACGTGCATCTACGTCTCCCCCTGCGTCTGGCTTCGCGCCTGACGGTTTCGTCTCTCGTCCTACTTTCTGCGTTGTGGTGGTCGCCTTCTGCAGTACATGCCGAGGAGGCTTCGTACACGGTGTCACTCAACGTGGGTACACGGCCGCGCTATGCCGGCAGCAACCAGAGCTCGCTGATCGCCGGCCCCGGGCTGCGCGCGGATTTCGGCAACGGCTGGTTCATCGACCCGTTTCAGGGCGGCGCAGGCTATGCCATCCGCTTTCTGAATGGCATGTTCGCCTCAGGCGCGCTGTCTTACGACCCCGGCCGTACCGACCACAACAGCTTCGGCCGCCCCGGCTCTGACCACCTGAAGGGCATGGGCAACGTCAAGGGCTCGCTGCTGGGCGTCTTCACGCTGGGCAGCAAGATCGTCGGCGAGGCCACGGCCAGCGCCACGCTGGAGGTGCCGCTCACGAACCGCGAGCGCGGTTGGTCCGGCCACCTCGACCTGAACGCGCCGGTGGTTAGCTGGGGTACCAACAAGATCACCGTGAACCCGAGCCTGCATTTCGGCTCGCGCAAGTACATGCAGACGTACTTTGGCGTGACGGCCGAGCAATCAGCCAACAGCGGTTTTGCCGAGTATTCGACCAACGGTGGCTTGCAGGCCGCGTCCGTCACGGTGGCGTGGACCCACACCTTCTCAAGCCATTGGGCATTGCGCACGTCCGTCGGCACGTCGCGCCTGCTCGGCAATGCCGCCAAGAGCCCAATCGTGCAGAACAAGCAGAGCTACTTCATGGGCACGGGCATCGCCTACACGTTCTGAGCGTTCTGAGCGCGGACGTGGGTATCGAGCCACGCCAGGGTTTCGCGCCACCACGGCGCCCCGGACGACGCCCGGAAAAAGCCCATGTGGCCGACGCCCTTGCTGCCCAGCGCGGCACCGCCAATCTGCCGCCGCGTGACGCGCGCGGCAGAAAAGCGTGCCACCAGCGCGTCGATGGCCTGGGCGGGCGCCAGCGGATCGTCGTTGAACCCCCAGGCGAGCAGTGGCACATTGAGGCGCGCATAACGGCGGGTGTCCAGCCCGGCGCGCGGCGCAAACAGGTAGCCGCGCCGGCGAGCAAAGCCCGCCCAATCGCCGAGGATGGCGGCGGGAATCGACATCGGCCCCATGCCCACGCCCGCCAGCGGCAGCATGCCGCCGCGCGCGCGTGCTACCGCCAGGGGAATCCGCACATGCAGCAGCCACGCAAACGGCAGCCGCCCCAGGGCGCCGTGCCAGGGCCATCCACGGACATTCGCCAGCGGCGACGCCACCTGCACCAGCGCATCCGCATGCACGATATGCGGCGCCAGCCCGGCCAGTTGCCCGCCCGCGCTGTGGCCAAGCACTACGAGCCTGCGACCGCCGCAACCTTCGGGGACGAGCGTGTCGTGCACCCACTTCAGCACCGCATCGATGTCTTGGCGGCCCCAGTCAGCAAAGCGAGGGATGCCGGGACCACTGGCCTGCGCCTCGCCAATGCCGCGATAGTCGAACGTGACCGTGCGCCAGCCGGCCAGGCACAGTGCCCGCGCAAACGCGGCGTAGAACTGGCGCGGCACGCCCAGCGCGGAGCAGAACACCACCGTGCCGTGCGAACCCAGGCCGGGGCTGGTGACGGTGACGGGCAGTGTCCAGCCGTCGGCGGTGCGAACGTGGTCTTCGCGGGTGGGCAGAGCATCGGCGGGGTAATCGATCGGCTCGCGCTGCATGAGGCACTCCGCTGCGGTGTCGGGATGGACGCAGTATTGGCGCCAGCCGGCAGGCTCACAATAACGCCGCAGGTAATCGCCGCACCTACCTCGCTCTGCTTCAATAGATGACATGAGACCCACCCCGCACGCCGAGTTGCCCATGCTTGATGAAGCCGATACCGCCCAGGTGGCAGGAGAACCGCCGGAAGCCGCCCGATCCCGCTTCCCGCAACTGCTGCGCTTCTGGCGTACGCGGCGGGGTTACAGCCAGCTCGCTCTGGCGCTGGCGGCCGGCGTGTCGCAGCGGCACGTGAGTTTTCTGGAGTCGGCACGCGCAGCACCCAGCCGCAACATGATCCTGCAGCTGGCGGAAGAACTGAGCGTGCCGCTGCGCCATCGCAACCAGATGCTGCTGGCCGCCGGCTTTGCCCCCGCGTACCCCGAGCACGGCCTGAGCGCGCCACCCGACGAGGCATCGCCCATGCGGCAGGCGGTGCGCCATGCGGTCAAGCTGATCCTCGACAAGCAGGCGCCCTATCCGGCCATCGTGCTCGACCGCTTCTGGCATGTGCTCGACGCCAATGTGGCGCACCGCCGCCTGATGCGCTGGGCCATTGGCGATGACCGGGCCGAAGGCGAGGCCGGAGTCGTCAACATGATGAAGCTGGTGTTCGACCCGACCGCGCTGTGGCCGGCGATCGTCAATCGCGACGCCGTCGGCCGGTATCTCGCCCGGCGCGTGCGGCAGGAACTGGCCCTGCACACCATCGACCCAGCCACACAACGGTTGCTGCATGACATGCACGCGCTGCAACCGGCACTGTTCGACGCCAGCGAACTGGCCACGCCCGCAGCGCCCGTGCCCGACGTGGACGACCCGCCACCGCTGCTGCCCGTCACGCTGCGGCGCGACGGCGTGACGATCTCGCTGTTCACCACACTCACCACGCTGGGCACCCCGCGCGATGCGGGGCTGCAGGAGATGCGCATCGAGTGCTTCTATCCGGCAGATGAGGCATCACGGACCGCGCTGGAGCGTATTACGTTGTAACGCTCCCTGCGTTGCAACGAGAATCATTCTCATCTATATTGGCCGGTCGATTTGCCCCTCAGTCTGCGGCCGCGGCGCCGCTTTGTGCTTCATGACCGACCTGTCCCAACCCCCACGTTCGGCCGAGCCCGCCGCACGCTCCCGCCCCGCGCGAGCCCATGCCCAGCATCCGGTCAACCGCCGCGCCACCGCCGTGCGCTGGCTGCGCAAGACGCACGGCTGGTTTGGGCTGTGGGGCGCGGTGATGGGGTTGATCTTCGGCGTGTCAGGCATCTGGTTGAACCACCGTGCGGTGCTGAAGCTGCCCGTGGCGCAGGAGCGCACCAACACGCAGATCGCCCTGTCTGACCCACTGCCCGCCACACCCGAGGCCATGAACGCCTGGCTGCAGCGGGCATTGAAACTGCCGGAGCCCGCCAACCGCGTACGCGTGGAAAAAGCCAAGCCGGTCGCCTGGGCCGAGCGCCCCGCCAACGCCGATGGCACCCACAACGAACCCGCCGCAAAACCCCTGATGCAGCCCGAACAGTGGACCTTCAACTTTGGCGGCGCCACCCGGCAGATCCAAGCGGAGTACTGGGCCGGCAACCGTTCGGTGTCGATCCGGCAAACCGACAGCGGCTTCCTCGGCACGCTGATGAACCTGCACAAGGGCACCGGCATGACGGTGCCGTGGATTCTGCTGGTGGATACGCTGGCCGGCTGCCTGATCTTCCTCTCGCTCTCGGGCCTGAGCCTGTGGGTGATGACCACCAAGCGCCGCACGGTCGGCTGGACGATCTTCGGGCTGGGAAGTCTGCTGGCGATCGGGCTGGCGATCTCGCGGCTCTGAACGCCGCATCGGTAGGCAAGACAAGGCGCCCGCGTGGCGCCTTTTTCGTTTAGGGGCGGTCGACGCTGCGCCACGGGTTCTAAGCCAGGCAATACGGCCATCCGAACAATTGGCGCCAAGCCCCGCACCCAGACGGTGTGGCCGTACCCTGCCCTAGATGGCGCCTTGGATTTGTGTTGCGGGGAGGGAAAAGGAAGGAGCCTTGTCTGAGCGCAGCGAGTTTGGCTCCTTCCCCTCCCCGCGACACAAATCCAAGGAGGGGGTCGCCATCTCGGGCGCGCCTTTCTTTGCTTACTTTCTTTGGCAAGACAAAGAAAGTGAGTCGGCCCCGGCAGGGGACGAAACACTAGCAAACCACCAACGCCCTTAAGCCGGCTCAGCGCGAGGTGGCTCGCTAGACGGCGAACCGTTCTGGCCCTTCTCTCCACCCGCCGAAACCCGCGTCATCCACTCCTCAAACGCCGGAGAAGCCCGCAACACCGTAGCCGGCGTAGCCAACGGCACGTGGGCCTGATCAAACGCATCCTTCAACGCAACATTGAACGCCCGCAACACATCCGCCTGCTTCTGCGGCCGCGTCTTGAACCGCCCCTTGACGATCATCGCGCCGCCTTCAAAGCGGTCCAGCCCAAACACCTCTGCACCGCCGAGCAGCGTGTACGCAAAGCGCGGCTCGCCGACAATCTGGTCCGCAGCGGCACGCACAAGGTCGATCGCCCGCTGCGGCTCAGCATCCATCGCCACGCGCACTTCAAAGTCGGCAAACGAGTAATCGCGCGAGAGGTTGCGCACCGTCTTGATCTGGCTGAACGGAATCGACAGCACCGCCCCCGTGCCATCGCGCAGGCGCACAGTCCGAATGGTCAGGTTGACCACGGTACCGGTCGCCACGCCCACATCCACCGTATCGCCCACGCTGATGGTGTCTTCCATCAGGATGAAGATGCCGGTAATCAAATCCTGCGCCAGCGACTGCGCGCCAAAACCGACCGCCAGGCCAACCACCCCGGCACCCGCCACCAGCGGCGTCACATTCACCCCGAGGTTGGCGAGCACGCCGATGCTGGCCGTCACCACCAGCGTCACCTTCAGGCCATTGCGCAGCAGCGGCAGGATGGTGAGCGCACGCGTGCTGGGCTGCGCGCGCGCCGAGGCCGGCGACAGCGCCCGCAGGATCGCCGTATCCAGCAGAATCCACGCCAACCACGTGGCAAACACGGTGCTGATCAGCCCGACCAGCGCATCGGCAATGCGCTTGCCGTTGACCGAGCTGTGCGTCACCTCCACCAGCGTGTGGCCCCACACGCGCAGCACCAGTTCAGCAAAGACGACCCAGATGCCGAGTTGCACAAGCGCCGTGAAGAAATGCTTGAGCCGCTCCACATACGGCGAGCTGCGCGCGAGCCGCAAATGCCGACGCCAGCTCTTGCGCGGCCGCAGCACCGCCGTCAGAAAGAGCGCCGCCACCAGCAGCAACGAGGTCATCACCGCACGGCGCGAGACTACGTCGACGTTATCGGGCATCGTCAACGTAGCCAGCACCGTCACGCCCGCCAATACCAGCACCGGTATCGGCCATACCGCGGCGATCACGTGGCGGACCTGGTTACCGGCGTGCTCACCTTGGCGCGTCTCCAGCGGCCGATTCGCTATCAACTGGCCCACCGGGCGACGTGCCCACAGCGCGCCCACCGCCAGCATCATCGACGAGACCGCGTTGCACACCGTGGACAGCAACAGGCTGAGCGCGCCGCCCAGCACCAGGGCGACGCGCGGGTCCAGCAGCGCATCGCCGCACGCGCCGAGCGTGGCGGTCAGGAAGATCGGCCACATGCCGTGCTTGAGCAGGTACTCCACCGCCACACGCCGGTGGGCACTGCCGGCAAACAACGAGAACAGCATCGCCACGGCGGCGGTGATGATGGCCCCCCACACGATGGCGTAGGCCAGCACCAGCGCCAGTACAAAGCCCGGCGTAGCGTCGTGCGAGACGCGCATGATCACCGCGAACGACACCGCCCACGGGCCGATCTTGCGCAACGCATCCACAAACAACGCGCGCGTGGTCGGATGGGGGCCGAGCCCCGCCTTGAGGCCGAACACGCGCCGGAACAACCAGCCCAGGCCAAGCAACCCGCCGGCAATCGCGGCCCAGATGGCCACGGTGCTCGCAAAATCGGCGGCAAGCGGCATGCGCTTGTCCGGCGCGGTGAGCAAGCTGGCGTTGTCGATGGCGGCATCAAGGCGACGCAACCAGTAGCGCGGTGCACCGGCTTCCACATCGGCTTCGACAGAACCGTGCTCGATAAGCGAAGCGACGGCGCCGAGCAACCCTGGCGCCTGCTCCGTCTGCGCGGTCTGCTGCGCGGCCACGCCATCGCGCAACTGCTTGAGTTCCGTGACGAGCGCCGCGCGTTGCTGATCGTTGTCGAGCAGCGTGATGACGGCATCAAGCGATTGGCGCGTCTGCGCGGGCGTGGCGGCCGGCGCCGATGCGCTGGCAGTCGACGATGGCAGCCCGGCCAGTTGGGCAAACGACACCGGCGCGGCCTCCGCCAGATGGGCGATGCCCAGCATCAGCAGACACCACGCAACCGGCCACAGCCGCCGCATCCAGAAGAAGGAACGAGTACACATGAGAGGAGGGCGATCGTGCAGACAACAATCACGGCACGATACGCGAATTCCCACGTTGGGCGAATTGGCGGGCCGTGCAACCTCAGCGCTTGGCGCCCGGCGGCAGCGGCGCGCGGCGCCAGAGCCAAGCCGCCGTCCCCAGCGCGCAGACCATGCACGCCATCACCAGCGCCACCACGCCGGGCCAGCCCCACGGCGCATAGAGTTTGCCGCCCGTCGTGCCGATCAGGCTGGAGCCAAGGTAGTACGCCAGCAGGTACAGCGCCGCGGCTTGCCCCTTGGCCCGCTGCGCGCGGCGCCCCACCCAGCCGCTGGCCACCGCATGCGCACCAAAAAACCCGAAGGTCAGCAGCGCGATGCCGCCGATCACCAGCGCCAGTGGCGCAGCCAGTGTCAGCAGCACACCTGTCGACATCAACGCCGTGCCCACCAGCAGCATGCGGCCCCGGCCATGGCGATCAGCCAGTCGGCCAAACCATGCGGAAGCGCCAATGCCCACCAGATACACCATGAAGATGCCGCCCACCGCCGTCTGGCTGAGCGCATACGGCGCATCGAGCAGATGGAAGCTCGCGTAGTTGTAGACGGTGACGAAGCCGCCCATCAGCAGAAAGCCCATGGCAAAGAGCGCACGCAAACCCGGCTCGCGCAGATGGGCACCCAGCGTGTCGAACAGATCGCCCAGTGCGACGCCCCTGCGCGGCACGAAGCGGCGCGACGGCGGCAGCAGCCACAGAAAGGCCAACGCCGCCAGCAAGCCCAGTGCGCCCGTAAAGCCGATGGCTGCTCGCCAGCCAACGTGGTCCGCCACGGCACCGGTCAGCACCCGCCCCGCCATGCCGCCAAACGCGGTGCCGCCGATGTACAAACCCATCGCCAACCCCAGGCCTTGCGGATGCACCTCTTCGGCCAGATACGCCATCGCCACGGCCGGCACCCCACCCAGCACGATGCCCAGCAACGCCCGCGTGGCCAGCAGTCCATGCCAGCCGGGCAGCACCGCCGCCGCCAGCGTGAGCCCCGACGACAGCACCAGCGACACGCCCATCAGCGTCTTGCGATGGATCGACTCCGACAGCAGCCCTGCAAACAGAATCGCAAACGCCAGCAGCAGCGTGGACACCGACAGCACCAGACTCGTCTGCGCCGGTGTGAGGCCAAAGTCGTGCGCTAGCAGCGGCATCAACGGCTGCACGCAATACAGCAGCGAGAAGGTGGAAAAGCCTGCCGCAAACAGCGCCAGATTGGCGCGCAAGTAGCCAGGAGACCCGCGCACCAACCAGTGCGAAGGGTCAGCAGGTTCCGTGGGGGAAGCAGGTATAGGAGTGGACACAGCGTGCGTGGCTGGCGGTTCGGGGGAGGCCGCCTATTATCGTTCGCAGCCGTCGTGCCTGCTGCCGTGTGCCGCGCGGCATCGGTCTTGCGTCGCCCCGCACATCCCCTCTTCGGCTTCCATCATGCAGACCACGCTCTACTACTGGCCCGAAATCCAAGGTCGCGGCGAGTTCGTCCGCCTCGCGCTGGAGCAGGCCGCCGTGCCCTACACCGACCTCGGCCGCGAGGATGCGGCCACCATCGAAGCGTTTCTCGACGATGCGGGCATCACCACGCCGCCGTTCGCGCCGCCGTTTCTGGTGGCCGGCAAGCTGGTGATTGCGCAGACGGCCAACATCCTGCTCTACCTCGGCCAGCATTACGGCCTGGCGCCGCGCGACGAAGCCGGTGGCCTATGGACGCATGGCCTGCAGCTCACGATTGCCGACTTCGTGGTGGAGATCCACGACACACACCACCCCATCGCCTCGGGCGAATACTACGAAGACCAATTGGCCGAAGCCAAACGGCGCTCGAAGGATTTCCTCACGCACCGTGCGCCCAAGTTCCTGCACTACTTCGAGCGCGTGCTCGATCGCAACCCCGCCGGCCCGAGATGGGCCGTGCGCGATGCGCTGACGTACGTGGACTTGTCGCTGTTCCAGATCGTGGCGGGGCTGCGCTATGCGTTTCCGCACCACATGCAGCGTTACGAGCGCGAGCTGCCTCACCTCGTGGCGCTGCATGATCGCGTGGCCGTGCTGCCGAACATTGCCGCGTATCTGCAGTCGCCGCGCCGCATTCCGTTCAACACCATGGGCATCTTCCGGCACTATCCAGAACTGGATGCGCTGAAATGACAAACCCGGCGCAAGGCCGGGTCTGGGCAGGGTACAGCACCTATCAGGCGGGCAACCGCCGGCGGATGTCTTCAAATGCGGCCGGCCAACTGTCGATGGCCGCCAAGTCGTGGATGTCCTGCAGGTCGATCAGCAACTCGACCACGCGGTCATCATCGACATTCACGCCAGAGCAGCGCAACGCACGCGCCAGCGCATCGTCACCGGGCACGCGCAGCAGGCTCACGCCCAGGCGCTCAATGTCCGTGCTGTAACACGCGTCGTTGATGAGAATGCCGACACCGCATCGGCGGTTGTCCAAGCCGCGATAACGCGGCTCGCCATCGGCGTCTTCGGAGCGGCATTGCTGCGCAAGCAGATGCATGCGCACGCGTTCAAAAATGTCCTCGATGGCGAGGAACGTCCCCTTCCCTTGCATGGCGTCACCTTATCGTTGGTGATCTGTTCAATCGGTTGCTTAGAACGTATCGACAACCGCGCCGTTCAGGCCGAACTGGCGGGCGATCGAGTGCAGGCGCTCCTTCCATTCCCACGTGCCGAACACGTCGTGGGCGTTCTGCAGCTTGGAGAGCAGCTCGACGGTGTCTTGGTCGTCCACGTCGATGCGGGCTTTCTTGAGTGCGCGACGCAGCGCAATGACGCCGGCATCCATGTAACGCGGAATCTCGTTGCTGGGCTTGAGGATGTAACGCACCGGCACGCTTTCCATCGACGTGGTGTAGTCACGCACGCCGATCAGGTTGCCGATCGGGCAGCAGCGGCCGCCCTGGCCGTGGTACGCCGCACCGCCACGCGGCAGGATGGCAGCGCCGCCCTGGCCAAACAGATGGCGAACCGCGCCATCGTAGATTTCTTGTTTGCTGAGATATTGCGTCTTCATGTTCTTTCCCCTGACCCCAGGTGTGCACTCGCTGCCGACTCGTTTCCAACGTCTGGTCTGACATCACGCGACAGGCCTTCCGTACGACCTATCTTGGTTCAGGATGCACCAGAACCATGGGCCGAAAAAGCACGGGAATGTAAGTCATTTTTACCGTTTGCTTTTTGGCAACGAATCGCCCGGAAAGGTGCGCCAGTCAACGCTTTACAGGTGCAGAACACCTCACGCGGAGAAGGTGGTTTTGGCCTGCGTGATGCGCCTTCGCAACAGTGTGTGCGCTAGCCTGCGCGCAGGTGAATTGCGCGTGGTAGGCGCGGCGCTTACATCCCGATGATCTCGTCTGCGTGGCCCAGGCAGAAGCCGCGTGGGTCGTGATGCGCACACATGGGCATCACCTCGTAGCCGGCGGCGCGCAGCAACACCGCACGCGCAGCCACTTCCACCGGGGGCAGGGCCTGCCCCGTGGCTTGATCACGCACGAGCCGGCCGAGTTCGGCAAACGGCTGGTGCAGCAGATGTTCCAGATCGAGCGAACCGCAGTACCGCATCACATCACCTTCAAAAGCATTGGCGCGGCATGGGTGCTCGCGCCTTACATGGATTCGTCAGCCAGCTCCGGCGACACCACCAGCGTCTGGCGCACGCGCGCATAAGCGGCGCGCTGGGCCCAGATGGCATCCGTCAGGGCGGCGAGCAGTGCGTCGCGCGGCAGGCTTTGCGGTGCCACGCCGAACTGCGCCTCCACGGTACGTAGAGCCTCCGTCACTTCGCTGCGCCATCGGGCGTCGAGTCGCTGGTTCATGTTGTTGTCGGTCTGGGTCGGGCACGGAGGGTCGGCAGGCTTGTGCCTGCTCTGGCCGTGCTGGGAAGGGGTTCGGCGAAATGGTTTCCGCTCTGCCCTAGGAGAACGGCACGCAGCATCGAAACTTGATTGCTTCGGAGAGGGGTAAACCGCCGACCTCCACCAAACGGGCTCCCCCATTCGCGCAGCAACTTCAGCGCGTGCAGGCGGCCCAATCGGTTCCGAAACTGACACCAAAAACCAAGATGGAGCCTGAAATGCAGCATTACGTGGCCCGATCGTCCTTCCTGCGCCCACCCTTTCTGGCACTGGCCTGCGCCCTCGTCTGCAAGCTAGCCGCACCGGCCATCGCCACGGCGGGCGGGCCTGACCCGCGTCAGTACATGCATGGCATTGGTGCGGTGCCGGCCACGGCCGTCAACACGTTCAACGTGTTCTTCAGTGCCTCGGGCCTACCGCCGCGCGGTGCCGACCGCAGCGGAAGCTGGCCGCACGATGTGTACGTCGCGCAATGGCATGCGGACACCGGTGCGCTGGATGCGCCGCGCATCTTCATCCAGAAGCCCGAGGCGCAGGAGCCCGTAACGGTGGCGCGCAACCGTGCGGGCCAGGTGATGGTGTCGTTTGAAGATGGCTGGAATGCGCCGGAAAACGTCACGCAGCGCTATGGCATTTACGACGCGGCGCTGCGGCCCATCAAGCCGTATCCGCAGCAGGTGGAATCCGGCGGACACTCCGGCCACATCACGGCCGTGGGCGATCGCTTCGTGGTGTTCTATTCCGACGGCTGGGTCAACGGCGGCGGCGTCGACAACCTCGGCAGCGGCAACGGCGTCTACGCGAAGGTGTACGACGGGCGCGGCAAGCTGCTGCGCAGTGTCGACGTGGTGCATGAGCGCCGCGAGTGGTGGCCCCTCGTGGCGGGCGGCGCCACGCAGGCGCTGCTCGCCTGGCAGCAGTTCGTGCCGGGGCAGACCGAGGCCAACCTGAAGATCGCCATCTTGGACCCGGTAACCGGCCGCGTTACCGGCGAGCAAGTCCTGCACAAGCATCTGCAGTACTACACCTACAGCGTGGCGTGGCTGCCGGCGGTGGAGCGTTTTCTGCTGGTGGGCGTAGCAAAGGGCAACGGCTTTGCTGATCTGATCGACAGCGCGGGCAAGGTGCGTGCGTCCATTCCGTGCATGCCGGCTACCGTGCGTGAGGCGGGTATTGCCGTCAACCAGCGCACCGCCTACACACCCGCCGCCGACGGCCGCCTGCTGCAACTGCAGGCGGGCCCGGACTCGCTCACGCTGTCCGGCACGCTGATGAACACGGACGGCAAACCGGTGCACTGGCGGCCCGTGGGCAGCGTCGGCCTACTGCGCACGTCGGGCGCGCTCGACTGGCTCTCGCTGACGGAAAAAGGATTGGAACCGCTACGCTTTGACCCCGAGAAGATCCAGCCAGCCACCGCGGCGGATCAATGCCGCTAGGGACTCGGGGTTCACGCGCCCGAAGCCAGCACGCGCAGGCGCACCAGCCCATTCCACTTTGCGTGGATGGCGTCTGCAATACGTGCAGGCTCAGCGGCCAGCGCGGCCGGCAGGATCAAGTCCATCTCGACCACGCCATCCACGTAATGCAGCACGCAGTGGCGCGCATCCAGCGGGGTCCCGGGCGGTAGCAGCGGGGTGAGCACGGCCACCAACGCATCACGGTCGGGCAGCGGTAGCGGATCGGTCGCGATACGCTCGCTGGGGTCCACGTGGATCTGCACATCGAGGACCGCCATTGCGGTATGCGCGGCGAGCGCGTTGGCACGGGCGCGTACGGCAATCGCGTGGCCTTCGCTCACGGACACACGCGGGTCCACTTCGATATGTGCATCGACGAGGGCTTGGTCGCCCGTTACGCGCGTGCGCAGGTCGTGCACGCTGATCACGCCCGGCGTAGCCGCCAAGCTCGCGCGGATGGTCTGCACCTGCGATGGCGGCAGCGCACGGTCCATCAAATCGTTGAGCGCCTCCCAACCAAAGCGCAGGCCCACGCGACCGATCATCGCGCCCACCACGCAGGCGGCCACCGGGTCCAGCCAGTGGTAGCCCATCAGGTTGCCGGCCACACCCACCGCTGCCACCAGCGATGAAATCGCGTCCGAACGCGCGTGCCACGCATTGGCGATCAGCATGCGCGAGCCGATCCGCTTGGCCACCGCCAGCATGTAGCGGAACAGCCCTTCCTTGGAGACCAGCGCGATCAGCGCCACCACCAGCGCCAGGCCGTGCACCGGTGTCGGCCCTTGCGGCGAGCGCAGGCTTTCCACTGCCGCCCAGATCATGCCGGCCCCTGCCCCGATCAGCAGCAGCCCGAGGCCCAGCGACGCTGCGTTCTCATAGCGCGCGTGGCCGTACTGGTGGTCTTCATCCGGCCCCTTGTGGCTGTTGCGGTTGGCGATGAAGACGATGCCATCGGCAATCAAGTCCGACAGCGTATGCAGCCCATCGGCCACCAGCCCCTGCGAATGCGACCACAACCCGGCCGCGATCTGCCCCACGGATAGCACGCAGTTGACCCCCGCGCTGACGAGCGTGGAGCGCTCGGCGCTCTGTTGGCGCGTAGCGACGGAAGAAGCGATGGGCTGATGGGAGGTCATGGAAATGGGCACGCAGGAAATCGCCAGCATTGTGCCACGCGGTCATGTCCGCCCCGAATTCCCACGCCAGACAGCACAAGCAACATGTTTGGACAAATTTGCACCAGAAGAGCGCAGATAACAGCCTATTAATAAGACTTTTCCGATTTTCGACGCTTGCCGCATCGGCGATTCTCAGCAATGCGGCAAACAGGTTGCCGCACGTTACGCGCTTCCGGAGACCCGTCGACATGCAGCCCCCCATTCAACTCGTCATTGCGGATGATCACCCAGGTGTGGTGGCCGCCGTGCGCCATCTCGTATCGGCAGTCGATGGCTTTGAAGTGGTGGGCGAGGCGGGCGACGCCGATGAACTGCTCGCGCTGCTCAGCCGCGTGCGCTGCGACATCGCCATCACCGATTACTCCATGCCCGGCAGCCGTTATGGCGACGGCATCGTCATGCTCGAATTCCTCGTGCGCCGCCACCCTGACCTGCGCGTCATGGTGCTGACCATGCTGGAAACGCGCGCGCTCATGAGCAACATCCTGCGTGCGGGGGTCAAAGTCATTGTCAGCAAGTCTGACGAGCCGGAGCACATCCTCGAAGGTGTGCAGGCGGCGCTGAACAACCGCATCTATCTCTCACCGCAGCTCGACGCCAAGCTGATCCGCCGCATTGAAGCGCCGGAGCCCGACGAAGACGACCCCATCCGCCTGCTCGGCAAGCGCGAGCTCGAAGTCCTGCGCATGTACGTCACTGGCAAGACGGTCAGCGAGATTGCCTTGCAGCTCAACCGCAGCGTCAAGACCATCAGCGCGCAAAAGCAGACCGCCATGCGCAAGCTCCAGCTCGATACCGAAGCCGCACTGTTCGACTTTGCCGTGCGACACGGGCTGCTTGGCAATTGCGAGGCCTGAGGCCATGAAGCCGCGCGTCACGCTCTCCGCCCGGGCCCGTTTGCGCATCGGCATCGGTACAGGCTTGCTGGTCTGCGTGGCCGTGCTGGCCTGGCTGGGTGGCACGCGCAACGCCGATGCGGAAGACGCCGCGAGCACCGTCCAGCGCATGACGTCGTTTCCGACCAAGCTGACCGTCGGCGTGATCGGCGAGTCGATGATGCCGCTCGAAGGCGTGGAGGCCGACCGGCTCAGCGGCTTCTCGGGCGATCTGCTCAGGCACCTGATTCCGCAAGACCAGGTGCGCATCGTGCCGCGTGTGTTCACGCGCCGCGATGAATTGCTCAAGGCCGCTTGCCGGGGCGAGGTCGACATCGTGATGAGCGTGGCCCCACGCTCGCAATACGAACGCTGCCTGGAATACTCAGCGCCCTACCTTGAGCGCCCCACCGCAGTGGTCGCGCGCAGCGACAACGCGCGAGTGGCGCAGAACCCGTTTGCCTCGGGCATGCGCCTCGCGGTGGAGCAAGGCTCCTCGCTGGAAGAAGAACTGGCGCATCAGTACCCCACCATTCGCGTCATCGGCCTTCCCACCCCCGCCGATGCGCTGGAGGCCGTGCTGCAGGACACCGCCGATGCCTACGTGGGCGTGACCTACCCCACACGCGAGTTGCTGGCGCAGCCGCGCTTTCGGCGCCTCTCGATCGTGCAACTGGTGAACCAGCAGGTCGACGCGCTGCACTTTGCCGCGCCGCGCGATCGTGCCGTGCTCATCCGCTATCTCGACCGGCATCTCGCGCAGTTGCCTGACACCACCATGAGCGAACTGCGCGCGCGCTGGATCACCCAAGGCGGCGCAGCCAGCGTTGGCCTGCAGCTATCGGCCAGCGAACGCAGCATGCTGGCGTCGCTGCCGCCGCTGCGCTACGCGGCCGACCCCGACTACATGCCGTACACGTTCAACGAGGCGCGCGGCGAAGTGCTGGGCATCCTGCCGGAGTATCAGAGCTATCTGTCGCGCACGCTGGGCCTGCGCTTCGAGCGTGTCAGCGTGCGGGACTGGTCGGACGCGCTCGCCAAGGCGCGCAGCGGTGAGCTCGACATCCTGCTCGGCTTGTCCGATCAGGATTCACGCCCGAATGGCTTCACGCTTAGTCAGCCGATCGATGCCACGCCGATGGTCATCGTGGGACGCAGCGATGCGATCACGGTGGCGTCGTTATCCGAGCTTTCCGGCAAGACGGTGGCCCTGCCGACGAGTGATTCGCTCACCAACCTGCTGCACCACAACGTGCCGAAGATCCGCATCCTGTCGGCCACTTCGGTCAACGATGCGCTGGCCATGGTGGCGAACGGAGACGCCGACTTCACCATCGTCAATCTGCCGGTGGCCGACGCGCTGATCCGCCATCACTTTCCGGGCGAGCTGAAAGTCACAGGGTCGGCCAATACGGTCGAGAACATCGGCGTGGGCGTGTCGGCGCGCTATGCCGCGCTGGTGCCGCTCATCAACCGGGCGCTCTTCGCCATGCCGGAAGGAGAGCAGGTCAGCATCCGCAACAAGTGGCTGTCGGTCAGCTATCAGTTGGGGCCGACGGCCTCGGCGGTGCTCAGCAAGTTCGGGCCGGCGGCGGCGCTGGTGCTGGTGGCGTTGGTGGCGCTGTTCGTCAAGCAGATGCAGCTGCGTCGCGAGAACCATCAGCGCCGGCTGGCGGAGCAAACCCTGGCGCAGCAGCTGAGCTTTCAGCGCGCGCTAATGGAAGCCGTGCCATTCCCGCTGGTCGCCAAGGATGCGCAGCACCGATACATGGCCGTGAACGCTGCCTTCTGCAATATGTTCGGTCTGTCGCGCCAGTCGCTGCTGGGCCGCACACCGCAAGAGCTTGGGTTGTTCTCGACGGAGAATGTCGCACACCTGTCGGAGATCAACCAGCACGCCGTGGACCTGAGCGAGAGCACGCGCGAAGAACTGCACATCGTTACGCCCGACGGGCAGGCGCGCAACGTGCTGTACTGGATCGAGCCGTTCCACCTGCCCGATGGGCAACCGGCTGGCACCGTGGCATCGCTGGTCGACATCAGCGAGATCCGTGAAGCGCAAGCGCGTGCCGAACGCCTGGAGCACCGCCTGCGCCAAGTCACCGAATCGTTGCCGGCGCTGGTCTATCAGTTTGAGTTGCATCCTGGCCAGGCGCTGGGCCATATGACCTACGTGGCCGGCAAGGCGCACGAAACCCTGGGCGGGCAACCCGACGATCTGCTGACGTTTCTGTCCACGCCCGAGCTGCTGATCCATGAAGACGACCGCGAACGCGTGCTGGAGGCCGTGCACGCCTCCGCCGCGCAGCTGACGCCGTTTGATCAGCAATTCCGGCATCTATGCGACGACGGCTCGATCCGCTGGCTGCACGCGCGCTCGAATCCGCAGCGCAAAGCGGACGGCCGCACGGTCTGGAATGGCTACCTGAGCGACGCCACCGTGGAGCGCGAGCAGGCCGACGCGCTGGAAGCCGCCAAGAACGCGGCGGAATCGGCACTGCTGGCCAAGGACCGCTTCCTGGCGATGATGAGCCACGAAATCCGCACGCCCATGAACGGCGTGCTCGGCCTGGTTGAACTCTTGCAGCAAACGCGGCTGGAGGGCGAACAAAAGCAGATGGTGTCGCTGGTGCAAGACTCGGGCCGTGCGCTGCTGCATATCCTGGACGACATCCTCGACTACGCAAAGATCGAAGCCGGGCGGCTGGATATCTCCCCGGTGGATACCGATCTGCGGGAACTGTTCGACGGCACCGTGGGGCTGCTGGCCAGTCGTGCGCACGAAAAATCGCTGGCCGTGCGCGTGGACGTGGCCGCCGACGTGCCGGCCGTCGTGTCGGTGGACAGCGTGCGTGTGCGGCAGATTCTGTTCAACCTGCTCTCCAACGCGATCAAGTTCACGGAGCGCGGCAGCGTGCAGGTGACGGCGGAATGCACCGCCATCGACGCGGACACGGCTCAGTTGGTCATCCAGGTCAGCGATACGGGCATCGGCATCTCGTCTGACGTGCAGAAGACGCTGTTTGCGCCGTTCGTGCAAGCCGAGCGCTCCACGACGCGCCGCTACGGCGGCACTGGACTGGGTCTGGCCATCTCGCGCCAACTCGCCGGCCTGATGGGCGGCTCGCTGTCGATGGACAGCGCACCGGGTATGGGCACAACCATCACGCTGCAGCTGCCGGTGCCGATCATCCATGCGCGTTACGCGCTGCCGCAACTGGCGGGCCGCAGTGTGGCCATCGTGGTGGATGACGCCGCAGACCGACACAGCCTCACGCAGTTCGCCATGGCGGCCGGCTTGCGCGCGGCGTCGGCGGATGACGCCGACCTGGTATTCACTAACGCCGCCCGCAAAGACCGCGGCGCCATCCGCGTCACCAGCGAAGTGAGCTACGCCGAGCGTGGTGCCGCGTTGAGCACCAACCCGCTGAGCTGGTACGCCTTCGTGCGCGCCTGCGAGCGGGCCCTGCCGCAACCAGAAGCGGCGCAGGCGCCGAGCGCACCGGCCCGCCCCGTAGTCGCCGCGCCCGCCAGCGAAGCCCTGGGCGCACACATCTTGGTAGCGGAAGACCACCCCATCAACCGCGAGCTGATCGCCAAGCAACTGCGCCTGCTCGGCTACCGCGTCACGCTGGCCGAAGACGGCGTCGTCGCGCTCGAACGCCTGCGCGAAGGCCGCTTCGACGCGCTGCTCACCGACTGTCACATGCCGCGCATGGACGGCTTCGACCTGGCTCAGCAGATCCGTCAGCAAGAACAGCCCGGGGGCCGCCGTCTGCCCATCGTTGCCATCACCGCCACCACGTTGGCCGAGGAACACGCCCGCGCCCGGGCGGTCGGCATGGACGCCTGCCTGCTCAAGCCGACCACCCTCGCCACGCTGCAAGAAGCATTGTCTGCGCTGTGGACCAACGCCCCGCCACCGCCCGGCACGGCACCGGATACCACGCCCGCTGACGACAACACCTTCCCGCTCTCGCTCGAAGACCTGCGTCGTACCCTGGGCACCGGCCCAGCAGCTGCAAGCCTGGCGCAAGTCTTCCTGTCCTCGCTGGACGACGATGCCGAGCGGCTGCGCCCGCTGCTCGACAGCCTCGACCGCCCTGCTCTGCGCAAGTGGGCACACCGGACCAGCGGCGCCCTGGCGTTGCTGCGTAGTCCCTCGGTGGATGCCGAAGCGGAAGCCTTTCGCCAAGCCATCCACAGCGGCACGGACAGCGACGTCCGCACTGCCGGCACACAAATGGTCCGCCTGCTTGCGCACATCCGACAGTTGCTGACCGCCCTCAAAACGATATGCGAGAGCGTTGTGCACCGCACGCAAGTCGCGGATTCCTAAGGGAAATCCGTTTCAAGCGGTGTGTACGCCGCTTCTAGAAGTCGGACTCCAATCGGCCGATTGACTCGGTCGGTGAGCACCTCCTACGATGACATCGAACAATGTCACATTAAGAGGCGCTCATATGGACCTGTCGTCCATTCGGTGCCCACGGAGACACCACGTGAACGCACGGTCCGACTTTCCTCGCCCCGATCCCAGCACTGAAGCCCCCGGCCTGATCGATGTCGCCATCATCGGGACGGGCTTTGCCGGCCTGGGCATGGCGATCCAGCTCAAGCAGCACGGCATCGACAACTTCCTCGTCTTCGAGAAGGCCGGTTCGGTTGGCGGCACGTGGCGCGACAACCACTACCCCGGCTGCGCGTGCGATGTGCAATCGCACCTGTATTCGTTTTCCTTCGCGCCCAATCCGGACTGGTCGCGCATGTATTCGCCGCAGCCGGAGATTCGCGCGTATCTGGAGCGCTGCACCGACCAGTTTGGCGTGCGCCCGCACGTGCGCTTTCACCACGAGCTGGCGCGCGCGGCCTTCGACGATGCGACTGGCGTCTGGAACCTGGAGATGGTCGATGGCCGCCGTTACCGTGCCCGCGTGCTCATCTCCGGCATGGGTGGCCTGAGCCGCCCGTCGTGGCCAAACATTCCCGGCATCGAAACCTTCCGGGGCAAGGCGTTCCACTCGCAGTTGTGGGAGCACGACTACGACCTGCGCGGCAAACGCGTCGCCGTGATCGGCACGGGCGCATCGGCCATCCAGTTCGTCCCGCAGATTGCGCCCAAGGCCGGTCGGCTCGACCTGTATCAGCGCACACCGCCGTGGATCCTGCCCAAGCCCGATCGCAAGGTCTCGCGTGCCGAACAGTGGTTGTTTCGCCATCTGCCGTTCACGCAAAAGCTGATGCGCACCAGCATCTACTGGATGCTCGAATCGCGCGTACTTGGTTTTGTGGTGCACCCGAAGCTGATGAAAGCAGTCGAGCGCATGGCACGCGGTCACATCAAGCGCCGCATTGCCGACCCGGAACTGCGCAAGAAGGTCACGCCCGACTACACCATCGGCTGCAAGCGCATCCTGATCTCGAACGACTACTACCCCGCCCTCACGCGCGAGAACGTCGACGTCGTCACCACCGGCATCGCGCGCGTCGAGCCCAACGCCATCGTCACCACCGACGGCACGCGGCGCGAGGTCGATTGCCTGATCTTCGGCACGGGCTTCCACGCCACCGACCCGATCCCGCGTGGCGTGCTGCTCGGCAGCCAGGGCGTGGACATCGTCGATGCGTGGGACAAGCGCGGCGCCGAAGCCTACCTGGGCACCACGGTGTCGGGCTTCCCGAACTTCTTCATGGTGGTGGGCCCGAACACGGGGCTCGGCCATTCGTCGATGGTGTTCATGATCGAGTCGCAGGTGGCGTACATCATCGACGCGCTCAAGTCGATGCGTGCGCACAACGTGGCAACGATCGACGTGCGCCTGGACGTGCAGCGCCGCTTCAACGACGGCATTCAGAAGCGCCTGTCGAACGCCATCTGGTCGGCCGGCGGCTGCGTGAGTTGGTACCTCGACCCGAGGACCGGCAAGAACACCACGCTGTGGCCGGGATTCACATGGCAGTTCCGCCGCGCCACCGCACATTTCCGACTAGCTGATTACCGCACGCGGCCGATGCCGGTGCCCAAAGGCGTGCCATCGCGTGTGCCCGCGCGCCCCGTACCCGCCGCCGCGCAAACCATCGCCAACGAAGATGCGCTCGACCGCGCCTAACCATCCGGACAACCAGAACGCCAGCCCGTGCACCCAGACGGTGTGGCCGTTGACGTTCCTGCCCTTGATGGCGCCTTGAATTTTTGCAAGCGGGCGGAAAAAGGAAGGGGAACTGTTTGAGCGCAGCGAGTTTTCCCCTTCCCGCCCGGTTGCAAAAATTCAAGGAGGGGTCGCCATCTCGGGCGCGCCTTTCTTTGCTTACTTTCTTTGGCAAGACAAAGAAAGTGAGTCAGCCCCGGCAGGGGATGAAACAAGAGATGCACCACCAACGCATAGCAAGCAAAGAAGATCAGGAGACCACGCCAATGAAGTCCTTCAACAACCAAGTCGCCGCCATCACCGGCGCCGCGTCAGGCATGGGCCGTGCGCTGGCACTGCAGCTGGCCCGCGAAGGCTGCCACCTCGCCCTAGCCGATCGCAACGAGGCCGCCCTCGCACAGACGCTACAACTGGTGCGCGCCCACGAAGGCGACCGCATCCGCGTGACCACGCACGCAGTCGACGTAGCCGACCGCGCCGCCGTCTACCGCTGGGCCGAAGAAGCGAACGCTGTTCACGGCAAGGTCAACCTGATCTTCAACAACGCCGGCGTGGCACTGTCCAGCACGATCGAAGGCATGGACGACGACGAGCTGGCCTGGATCATGAACATCAACTTCTGGGGCGTGGTGCACGGTACGAAGGCCTTTCTGCCGCTGCTCAAAGCAAGTGGCAACGGCCACATCATCAACACATCGAGCATCTTCGGCATCTTCGCGCAGCCCGGCATGGGCGCCTACAACGCCAGCAAGTACGCCGTGCGCGGCTATACGGAAGCCCTGCGCCAAGAGCTAGATCTGATGAACTGCGGTGTGTCCGCCACCTGCGTACACCCCGGTGGCATAAAGACCAACATCGCCAAATCGAGCCGCGTATCGCCGAGCATGAACGGCTTCCTGGTGCGCGACGAACAGCAGGGCAAGGCCGAGTTCGAGAAGTTCTTCATCACCACGGCCGAGAAGGCAGCGGAGGTGATTCTCGATGGCGTGCGCAAGAACAAGCGCCGCGTGCTAATCGGCCCCGACGCCCACGCCGCCGACGTGATGGCCCGCGTGCTGCCCGCTGCCTATCAGGCGCTGGTCGTGCGCGAAGCCCGCCGCACGCGCAAGAAGGCCCTGCAGGAAGGCAACACTGCGGACACCGCGCCGACCACCGCCCGCGCCAAATAGGAGGCCGCCAATGAACACGGCCACCACTGCAGAACTTGAACCATTCGCCAGCCCCCCGCGCGCGAATCTGCTCAACGTCGCACGCGCGATGCTGCGCCCGGGCCGCATCGGCCTGCGCAGCATCGGCCGCGACGTGCTGATCGCGCGCTATGCCAAACCGCAATCGCGCTACCTGCCGCTAATGGGCACGCGCGTGCACTACACCGACGAGGGTGCCGCCAACGCCGATGGCACGCTCCTGCTGATCCACGGCTTCGGTGCGTCACTGCACACGTGGGACGGCGTGCTACCGCAACTCACGCGGCGCTACCGCGTGATCCGGCTCGACCTGCCGCCGTTCGGCATCACCGGCCCGCTGCGCGATGCGCAAGGCCGCCCGCGCACGATGGAGCTGCCGCTGTATCGCGACTTCATCGACGCGTTTGTCGATTCGCTCGGCTTGTCCAAGCTCACGCTGATCGGCAATTCGCTCGGCGGCATGGTGTCGTGGGACTTTGCGGTGCGGCATCCGGGCCGCGTCGAGAAGCTCGTGCTGATTGATTCGGCCGGCTTTCCGATGCAGTTGCCGATCTACATCGATCTGTTCAACCACCTGAGCGTGCGGCTGACCTCGCCGTGGATGCTGCCCGAGGGCATCATCCGCGCCGCCACGCGCGATGTGTATGGCGACCCGTCACGCGTGTCCGAACCGACACTGCGCCGCTACACCGATTTTTTCTACGCCGAAGGTGCACGCCAGGCCATCGGCCAGATGGTGCCGAAGTTCCGCTTTGACGATGTCGACACGAGTGGTCTGGCCGCGATCAATGTGCCGACGCTCATTCTGTGGGGCCAGCGCGACCGGTGGATCCCGCCCGCACACGCCGGTGAATTCGCCCGCCGTATTCCCGGCGCCACGCTGCGCCTGTATCCGGCGCTCGGCCATATCCCGATGGAGGAAGACCCCGTGCGCGTGGGGACCGACCTCTGCGCATTCCTCGCCAAAAACACATTCCAGGAGAACCGCCCATGATGCCAGTCCGCCGCGACGTGCATCCTCACCTGCCGGCTGATCGCATCAGCAACTGGCACGAGCGAGGCCCGCACGTGACCCACTTCCTGAACGCGCTGTCGATCTTCTTCCCCACCGGCGAGCGCTTCTTCATGGACAGCGTGCGCAACTACCGCCATCTGGTGACCGACCCCGAGCTCAAGCAGGCCGTGGCCGGCTTCATCGGCCAGGAAGCGATGCACACGCGCGAGCATGTGCTCTACAACGATCTGCTCGACCGTGCCGGCCTGCCCGCCACCCGCATCGACCGCTTTGTCGGCAAGTTCCTCAACGTGCTGCGCAAGTACACGCCCAAATCGCACCAGTTGGCGGTAACGGTGGCGCTGGAGCACTACACCGCCATGCTGGCCGGTCAGGTGCTCGCGCATGAAGATGGTCTGGGCCGCAACTCCCAACCCGGCTATCGCCAAGTCTGGTTGTGGCACGCCATGGAAGAGACCGAGCACAAGGCCGTCAGCTACGACGTGTGGAATCTCGCCGTAAAGCCGGGCCTGCGCAGCTACATCCTGCGCACCTCCGTGATGCTGACCACCACGCTGCTGTTCTGGTCGATGGTGTTCTACGTGCACATGCGGCTGATCTTTGCCGACCGCACCTGCAAGCGCAAATTCCTCGGGCTGGGCACGGTGCTCCACTACCTGTGGATCTACCCCGCGCCGCTGCGCAAGATCATTCCGGAGTTCTTCGATTTCTTCCGGCCATCCTTCCATCCGTGGGATGAGGACAACCGCGCCGCACTTGAGCGGTTGCCCAAGCTGATCTCAGAGATCGAAGCGTATGCCGCTGCCAATGGCGAGGCGCCGTCGCCGTCGATCCGCCGCAAGCTGTCGACGGCAGGTGCAGCCGGATCCTGAGCAGGCATTCAAAACGCCTGCGGTACTGACAGGATCGGGATCAAACTAGAAACAGAGAAAGAGAGAAAGCGCGCCCCACGCATGGGCGCGCCGGAGACACTAACCCTTGTCCGGCGAGCTTGGTGGCTCGTGCAAGTGCTCGATGACCTGCGCCACGCGATCGCCCAGGTATTTGTTGGCGGCGGTCTCAAGCGCGCGCATCAACTCGGCCTCGACCGCCACCAGCGCCAGCGGACGGATGCGCCAGATCACGTCGACCAGACGCGGCACGTCTTCGACCGGCGGCAAGTCGCTGCCGTATTTGTCGAGTTCGCGTACGACCATGGAGACGAGATCGTCCGCCACCGCCTGCGTGTGCGGCCGGGCACGTTCAATGATGTCGAGCACTTCGACGAGCGGGAAACCGGCCTTGGCCATCTGCGCGCCAGCCATCAGCGCCTTCGGGCTGCGCGCGAGATAGCCGAGGCCGTCGGGTTCGAGCAGGCCGAGCGAGATGGCCCGCGCCAGCGCCTCGCGCGACATGGCCCGGCCGAACAGTTTGGCCAGCGCCAGCAGCGAGTAGTGCTTGGGCGACTCGTCCGACCACGGGCTGCTGATGGCGGATTCGAGCCCGAGGATGGAGCGCAGGTCGTGGCCTTCGACGATGGCCTTGAGCAGTTCCTGGATGTTGGCGAGGGTGTAGCCGCGTGCCAGCAGGTGGCTGATGAGCTTGAGTCGCCCGAGGTGCGCCTGCGTGTAGATGCCCACTCGGCCGCGCCGCTCGGGGGGGTCGATCAGGCCGCGGTCTTGGTACGAGCGGACGTTGCGGACGGTAGTGTCAGCGGCGCGCGCCAGTTCATCGATGGTGAACTCGCGGGCGGGTGGAATGGCAGGCGGACCGGCGTCGCCGGTTGGTTTGCGGGCAGGCATGGAAAAAATTCTACACGAGCGCGGCAGAGGGACTGACCACCATGACCGTGCCGGTTGCCGGAACCTCTCCGGTGCATTTCTCACGACGAGGAGACGCGTCGATGTGGGACCTAATATGGCGTCGCGTGCGGGGCTGGCGGTCTGCTGGTGCCCGTGGTGCATCCCCTGTTTCGTCCCCTGCCGGGGCCGACTTACTTTCTTTGTCTTGCCAAAGAAAGGTAAGCAAAGAAAGGCGCGCCCGAGATGGCGACTTCCCCTTGAATTTCTGTAACCGCGCGGAGGCGGGGAAAACTCGCTTCGCTCAGACAGTTCCCCGCCTTTTTTCCGCCCGCTTACACAAATTCAAGGCGCCATCTAGGGCAGGGTACGGCCACACCATCGCGGAGCGGGGGCAGGCTTCGTGGTTTCGGGCTGTGGGGGTGTTGGCGGCGGCGTTGCTGCTGCAGAGCTGCGCTAGTGCTGGCGACAACCATGGCGGCATCGAGGCTGAGAAGGCTAAGCAGCTCGAAGATGCTCGGGCGCAAGCGCGCGCACCGTTTCAAGCTGGCGCCCTCGCCACGCGCGAGGTGCGGGCCCCGACGCTGCGTGATTCGGGCCAGCCTGGTGCGATCTCGTATCTGCGTCACGTCGATTTCCGGTTCGACGGCGGCGTCGGCTTTCTGGTTGATCAGCTCGCGCTGCGTATGGTGCCGCGCGCGTCGGGGGATCCGGTGTGGCTGGATGATGTGTCGTCGTACACGCTGCAACCGGTCAGCGGCAACGTGCGCGTGACCGCCGAGAGCATGGCTGCGCTGTTCAACACCGTGGTGTTTGCCCGTGGGGCCGGCAACGATCCGCCGCTGCGCAATTTCCGCTTCTCGCTCGACGACGGTACGCTCGACATGCGCGCTGAAATGCATCGGCGCGGGGCGTGGGTGCCGATCGAGTTGCGAGGCCCGCTGGTGCTGCGCGATCCGCAGACCATGGTGTTCCGCCCGAACGTGGTCAAGGTGCAAGGCCAGAACGCTGGTGCGCTGATGGGCGCTGCGCATATTGAATTGGCGGATCTGCTGCCGGTGTCCACGCCGTCGGTGCAGCTCAATGGCAGCGAGATCGTCATGCAGGTGCCCAAGCTGTTTCCGCCGCCTGCTCTGGATCTGAAGCTCTCCGCCATCCACGTCACGCGCGATGGGTTGCTGATGCAGATCGGTGACGGCAATCCGCAGATGCCGCCGCTGGCAAAGACGGCGGATGCACAGCGCCCGTACATCCTGTTTCGCGGGGGTGATATCCGCTTCATGCGCTCGATGCCGATGAATGCGCGCATCGACATCGTCGTGGCCGATCCGGCGAAGCCGTTCGTGTTCAACCTGTATCGCTATCGGGATCAGCTCGTGGCGGGGTCGCTGCGTTTCTCGCCGGACGGCGGTATCCGCGTGTTGATGCCGTCGTTCGACACGCTGACTGCGGCCAAGACGGCCAAGCCCACCGTGCAGCTCGCCAAGAGGACCGCGCCATGATCGCCCCCGCCCTCGCTTTTGCCGTGTTCATGCTTCGCATCGCGATGGTGGCGCTGGGCCTGGCCGGCCTCGTAGTCAGCGCGCTGTCCCGCGCCGCGGAGCCGCCAATGGCCAGCGCCCAGCGCAAGGCGTGGAGCACCGTCCGCCAGCAGTGGACGCAACGCTGCGACCCGAGCTCCGGCGCCGCCAACGCCAGCGATGCCGCCACGCCGCGCAGCTCCGGCACCGCGCCGCCCGTGGTGCAGATGCGCGATGTGGATTTCCGCATCACCGGCAGCATCGGGTTCCACGTGCACCAGCTCACGGCGCAGTTGGTGCCGCATACGCCGGGCCAGGCGGTCGACATGGACGACCCTGGCCAGTTCGACATCCGCATTCTCGGCGGTGAAGTCACGGTGCCTAAGGACTCGCTGGATGCGTTGTTCAACACCTATTTGCTCGACTACGCGCCGCGCTCGCTCAATGCGCTGTCGCTCACGCCGGGGGATGGCGTGCTCGACGTATCGGGTGGGCTCAAGCTACGCAATCACGTTCCGGGCGTGTGGCTGCCGTTCGGCATGCGCGGCACGTTACAGCTCAAGGAATCGCGCTACCTCGTCTATACGCCCACCGAAGCGCGCGTGATGGGCATCCAGACGCTCGCGCTGCTCAAGGCGATGGGGCTGCAGCTATCGCAACTGGCGCCGCTGGATCGCCCCGGCGCCAAGCTCGAAGGCAACGACATGGTGCTGGACCAATACACGGTGTTCCCGCCGCCACGCCTGATCGGCACCATGAAGACGGCGCGCGTGACGCCCGATGGACTGGTGCTCGGTTTCGGCCCGGCGCCGGCTGCATGCGCACCTGCGCCTACCAATGCCGCAAGCCGCATCTGGATCCAGTCCGGCGATCTGAAGATGTACAACGTGCTGGTCACCAACAGCCGCGTGCTCGTGACAGACACATCGACGAAAGGGCCGCTGCGCTTCGACCTTTACCACTACCGCGAAGCCGCCGCGCGCGGCACCACGCGCATGGATGCGGACGGCACGCTGCGCGTGGACCTGGCGCCGGCAGCCGCCGTGCAATAACGCAGTCGCCCTATTTCTGGCAGACGGCGCGCAGTACGGCTTCGCCCTCGGAGTTCGGCACCACAGCCTCCCAGCGCGGGCCGTCGATGTTGCGGCTCAGCAGGGTGGCGTGCTGGCTGTCTTGGATCAGCGCGCTGACCGGCAAGATGCGATCGTTCTTGCAGTCGTAAACCGACGTGCGGGAATCGTATTGATACGCCTTGCCATCGGCGAGTTTGCGGGGCGCGTCATAGGCATCGCGCGAGGTGGCGCGTACGGTGCCGTCGTTGTTGCGCTCGATGGAATCCTTGTCCAGGTAGAGCGTGCCGGCGTTGTCGGCCAAGGGGGTCAGCTTCACCCAGTTGTCTGCGGCCATGGCCGCTGCGCTGCACGTCATCAGGGCGCATATCGCCGCGCCTGTTGCCCAATCGGCCACTATTGTTCGATTCCTTCGCATGGCAACCTCCGTTCGCATCATCCTGGGCATGTGCGGGCGATAACAGCGCCGCTGCATCGTGTTCCGCACATCAAAAAACAGAGTAGCAACCGGCATGCCGCGCCTGCAACGTTGCGTTGATAGGCAGCAAAAAGCCCGCACGGGGCGGGCTTTTTCAGGCGAGGCGTAACGACTTACTTGGCGGCAGCGGCCATGTAGTCGACGGCGGCTTTGACATCGTCGTCCGAGCCGGCGTAGGTGCCCTTGGGCGGCATCGCGCCCTTGCCGTGCAGCGCGATGTCATACATCTTGGCTTTGCCTTCGGCAATGCGCGGCGCCCAGGCGGCCTTGTCGCCAAACTTCGGCGCGCCAGCCACACCGGCGGCATGGCACATCTGGCAGGTCGAGTCGTAGACCTTCTTGCCGACATCGCCCGTAGATGCCTGGGGAGCCGCAGTTGCGGCAGGCGCTGCTGCCGGTGCGGGTGCCGCCGCAGCGGGTGCCGGGGCAGCAGGCGCTGCGGCCTCCGTTGCCGATGCAGCCGCCGGTGCCGCTGCAGCGCCTGCGGGCGCGGCCGGCTCCTGGAACTTGGCGCCACCGGAGTTCGCCATGTAGACGATGGCACGTTCGATTTCGTAGTCGCTCACATCGTCCGGCGACGTACCGCCACGCGCGGGCATGCCGCCCTTGCCGGCCAGCGCCACCTTCGTCAGGCCATCCATACCTTGTGCCAAGCGCGGGCCCCAGCTTGCCGCGTCGCCAAACTTGGGCGCGCCGGCCACACCGGCCGCGTGGCAGGTTGCGCAGACTTCCTTATAGAGTTGCTCGCCGGTCTTGAAGACGCGCGGCGCATTCGGGTCTTTCAGTTCGAGATGCGCGACCGGCTTGATGCGATCGTTGGCGGCCTCTTCCGAGGTGCTGGAACCGCCGGCGCCTTCCTTGGCGCCCAAGCCAACGTAATTGGCCAGCAAAATGATGACGAGAATCGGAACGGCAAACGCGGCAAGCACCGCGATGATCAACTGCTTCGGGGTCTTGATCAGGGGCTCGTGTTCGTCGTGTTGCGCGTCGCTCATGCTCAACTCTCAGGATGGTGGAACCGCTCTCGGAGGCCTCCGAGCGCCACCGGCATGAGTCACGAGCTCTGCCGACAGTGCGTGGGGCCGCGTTGGGTCACGATGAGGGCAGGAAGACCCTGGCAATCGCCGAATGCTGATTGCCGATTGGCCCAAACAGACCTGTCCCCGCATGATTTCTTGGCAAATGTCGGGCGATTATAGCCGTAATGCCTAGGCCATTGACACGCGGGAGAGCCCTAGGCAGCGCTTTTCGACCTGGGTCAAAAACCCCTGAAAACGGCGTTGCGCCGCGCGCCATCACCTGGGCGCGATGGACGCCCGACGACAAATACGCTATTCTGCGGGGCTTCCTTTCGGCATGTTCTGTGCCGACGTGCGCCCGTAGCTCAATGGATAGAGTACTGCCCTCCGAAGGCAGGGGTTGCTGGTTCGATCCCAGCCGGGCGCGCCAAGAATCCACGTTTTGAGGCGTTTCGGGGACGTTCCTGCGCCCGAACTGCAGTGTTGCCGCAACATACGGTTCCGCCCCAACACGGCCCCGCGCAGTCACGAGCCCCCTGCCCGATCAGGAGTCAAGCAGTGAGCCGTTACTGGAGCGATGTGGTTCAGCAACTTGTGCCGTATGTGCCGGGCGAACAGCCGGCGCTGGCGCACCCGATCAAGCTGAACACCAACGAGAATCCCTATCCGCCATCGCCGCGCGTGGCCGAAGCCATTGCGCATGAATTGGGCACGGCCGGCGACAGCCTGCGTCGCTATCCCGACCCGCTGTCGTGCCGGCTGCGCGAAACGGTGGCCGCCCATCACGGCCTGAAGCCCGAGCAGGTCTTTGCCGGCAATGGCTCGGACGAAGTGCTGGCCCACGTGTTCCAGGCGCTGCTCAAGCACGACAAGCCGCTGCGCTTTCCCGATATTTCGTACAGCTTCTATCCGACCTACGCGCGCCTGTACGGCGTGCAGTGTGAGGTGGTGCCGCTGGCAGACGACTTCTCTATCCACGCCGACGATTACCTCGGCGATGCGGGCGGCGTCCTGTTTCCCAATCCGAATGCACCGACCGGGCGCGCCCTGCCCCTGGCGGACATCGAGCGGATCGTCGCGGCCAATCCGTCGTCGGTGGTCGTGGTTGACGAGGCGTATGTCGATTTCGGTGCGCAGTCGGCCATCGCGCTGATTAATCGCTATCCGAACCTGCTCGTCGTGCACACGACGTCCAAGTCGCGTTCGCTTGCCGGTATGCGGGTGGGCTTTGCGTTTGGCCATGCGGCGCTCATCGAGGCGCTCAACCGGGTGAAGGACAGCTTCAACTCGTATCCGCTGGATCGCCTCGCCCAGGCTGCCGCCCAAGCCGCTTACGAAGACGACGCTTACTTCCGTACCACGTGCGAGCGTGTCATTACGACGCGCGAACGGCTGACGCAGAACCTCCAGGCCCTGGGGTTCGATGTCGTGCCATCAGCGGCCAACTTCATCTTCGCGCGACATCCGGCGCACGACGCCGCCACGCTCGCGGCGCGTCTCAAAGCGCAGGAGATCTTCGTGCGCCACTTCAAGCTGCCGCGCATCGACCAGCATTTGCGCATCACCGTCGGCACCGATGACGAATGCGACGCCTTGATCGGGGCGCTGCGCACGCTGCTGGCCTGAGCGTGCGGCAAATTGTCATCGCCCGCCGGGCGGATGGGGAATAGCCAAGGCAATTGCACACGGCTCGTTTCCACGGAAAGTGAGTGATTGCTGCATCCAGGTATGGGGAACATTGACCGCGCGCAGATGCTGGCGGCCGATTGCTGTGCCAGAATGCACGAGCGGAAAGCGGCGCGCCGACGCCGTCCGCAGTCCCCCAGGGCGGGCCGGTGTTTGGCACGGGCGCGGCACGGGACGCCACACAACACACTCCCACAAAAGGAATCAGCATGTCCAATCGTCGTCAATTCCTGAAGAGCATCCCCATCGTGGCTGCCGCTGGCGCCGTCATGTCGATGTCGGATCTGGCACTGGCCGCTCCGCTGGTTGCTGAAAGCGACCCGCAAGCCAAAGCCCTGGGCTACGTGGCCGACACCACCAAGGCCGACAAGGCCAAGTTCCCCAAGCACACGCCGGATCAGCACTGCGGCAACTGCGCCCTGTACCAAGGCGGTACAGCAGCACAAGGCGGCTGCCCGCTGTTCGCCGGCAAGGACGTCGCCAACAAGGGCTGGTGCAGCGCCTGGGCGAAGAAGGCCTAAGCGAAGCGGTATCGCACCCAAGCAAAACGGACCCTGCAGGGTCCGTTTTTCATGGTCGCTCGCTCTACAATGCGTGCCATGCCGTTCACATTCACGCCCACCGTCCTCCTCATCGATGACGAACCGCACATCCGCCGCTTTGTCCGCGCGGCGCTGGAGGCCGAAGGCTGCGAAGTCCATGAAGCCGATCGCGTCGAGCGCGGCTTGATCGAGGCCGGCACGCGCCAGCCCGATGCGGTGATCCTCGATCTCGGCCTGCCCGATGGCGACGGCATGCAGCTGATCCGCGAGCTGCGCACGTGGACGGAGGTACCGGTGCTGGTGCTCTCGGCCCGGGTGGATGAACGCGACAAGATCGACGCGCTCGATGCCGGCGCCGACGACTACCTCACCAAACCCTTCGGCGTGGGCGAGTTGATCGCGCGGTTGCGTGTCCTGCTGCGGCGACACGCCAAGCGCGGCGAAGATGGCGGCAGCGTCATCCGCTTCGGCGAGGTAGAGGTCGACCTGGCGCGCCGCCTGGTCACGCGCAACGGCGAGGCGGTGCACCTCACGCCCATCGAGTATCGGCTACTGGCTGTGCTGCTCGGCCGGCGCGGCACGGTGATGACGCACCGCGAGTTGCTGCGCGAAGTCTGGGGGCCCGCGCATTCGGACAGCAGCCACTATCTGCGCATCTACATGGGCCACCTGCGCCACAAGCTTGAGCGCGATCCGGCTCGGCCGGAGCACCTGCTGACCGAAGTCGGCGTCGGCTACCGCTTTACCGCTTGAAGCTGCATCAGGGCGGGCTCACTGCTCCTTGATGCCAGCGGCGCGCACGATGCGGCCGTTGCTGTCGTATTCCGCGCGGATGGCGGCGGCGAACTGCTGCGGCGTGCCGCCCACCGGCACCACGGCGGCCTGTGTGAGGCGGTCGCGCAGATCAGGCGCGGACAGCGCCTTGTTGATTTCCGCGTTCAGCCGTGTGATGACGGGTGCCGGCGTCTTGGCCGGCGCGAATACCCCGAACGTCGACGCCATGTTGGCCTTGGCGTAACCCAGCTCGGTGAAGGTCGGCACATTGGGCAGCGCATCCAGCCGGTGCGGTGCGCCCACCGCCAGCGGGCGCAGCTTGCCACTGGTGATGTGCTGCATCAGCGTGGGGCCGACGTTGGTCGACATCACCTCCACCTGCCCGCCCAGGGCATCCGTCAGTTGCTGGCCGCCGCCCTTGTAGGGGATCAGCGTGATATCCACGCGCGCTTGCGCTTTGACTTGCTCCAGCGCCAAGTGCCCCACCGTACCAACGCCCGAGGTCGACCAGCGGATCGAGCCCGGCTTGGCGCGCGACTGGCTCAGCATGTCGGCAAAGCTCTTGCCCGTGAACGACGGCGTGCCCAGCAGGATCATCGGCGCATACATGACGTTGGCCACGGGCGCGATGTCCTTGAGCGGCTCGTATGGCAGCTTGCCGAAATACGGGTTGAGCGTGAGCGGGCTGACGGAAGAGAAGCCCAGCGTGTAGCCATCGGGCGCCGCCTTGGCCACGGCATCCATGCCGATGCTGCCGCCCGCACCGGCCCGGTTTTCCACCACCACGGGCTGACCGAGTTGCGCGGAAAGTTTCTCGCCCAGCGCGCGCGCCACGTTGTCGGAAATACCGCCGGTCGGGTACGCGACGATGATGTGGATCGGCTTGGCAGGGTAGTCCTGCGCCTGAACGGGGATGACACCCACGCTCAGGAGCGCAGCAGCGGCAATCAGCGCGCGACGGGAAGTACGTGCAAAACGCATGGCTCAGCAGTCAGAGAAGACACAGATGCTGACATTGTAGGCGGATGCCAAGGCAAGCTCGCAGGCAAAAGAAAAGGCGCCCGAAGGCGCCTTTCCGTTCCCAATCGAGTGACAGCGTCGATTAGAAGATGTGGCGGATACCCAGGCCAACACCAACTTGGTTGGTCTTGCCGCCGGTACCGGAGCCCGTGCCGCCCGGCAGTTCCGGAATCGCGCCGGTCTTCACCTTGTCGTAGGCCACCGTACCGTACAGCTGGGTACGCTTGGACAGCGAGTACTCGGCCAGCAGCACGCCGGTGTAGCGCTTGCCGTCGTTGCCGGCGTCCAGCGCAGCATCCTTGATGCTGTCGTAGTAGAACACGCCCGTCAGCGCCAGGGCCGGGGTCGCTTGGTACGTCACGCCAACCATGCCGATGCGGTCACGACGCTTGGTGGCACCCGGGGCCAGACCAGCGCCCGTCGCATTGCCATACAGGTTCAGACCGAAGGTGCTGCGGTCACCTGCGCAGGTGGCGCTGCTGTTCACGCAGCCGGTGTTGTCGCTGCTGTCGATATAGCCTGCGTACAGCTTAGCCGGGCCAAAGGCGTAGTTACCGCCGATACCCCACACCTTCTGCTTGTTACCGGCAGTGGTGGAATCCTGTTGCTGCTGGTAGAAGCCGCCGATCAAGGCCGGGCCGAATTCATACGAAACCGCGCCACCGACGTAGCGGTTGTTAGCCGTGCTGCCAGCCTGCTCGCCAAAGCCGTAGCCCAGACCAACGTACAGGCCGTTCCACTTGCCTTCGTACTTCAGCATGTTCGACACGCGCAGGCCGGTCACGCCGTAGTAGATCCACGAGTTTTCGTCGTAGTTGCCCACGCCCAGCGGGTCAAAGTTGCCGCCCATCGTGAAGCCGAAGTTGTATTGACGGCCCAGCGTGATGGTGCCCAGGTCCTTGTTCGACAGGCCCACGAACGATTGACGGTTGAACAGGCCACCACCGTTGGCACGGCCGGTGTCCGGATCAAAACCGCTTTCCAGCACGAACAGCGCCTTGTTGCCGCCGCCCAGATCTTCATTGCCCTTCAGGCCCCAGCGGCTGTTGGACACAGCACCGTTGGTCATCTCCAGCTTGCTGTTGCCGTTGGCATTAGCGTTGGTGATGTAGTGAATGCTGGTATCGACAATACCGTACAGCGTCACGCTCGATTGGGCGTAGGCCGAACCTGCGAACAGGGCGCCGACTGCAACCAGAATGGCAGACTTTTTCATGTGGGCTCGTAAATAAAAAGTTGTCTCAAACCGCCCGCCCTCGTGTGCATGAGGTTGGGCTCCTCCGTTCCTTTACTTCCGTGTCGGAAGTGCCGCGCAAATTTAACAAAAGCCCATATGCGCAGCAAAGCAATTCACAGAATCATTCTGCGAAGTGTGGTAAGCGCGCATCGCTTTTCGTGCACCGCACCAAAGTGGCCTCCGGCAAGGCTTGCCGGCTCGTGGCGCCCTGCTGTGGTGCATCAATGCTGGGGGTGATACCCCAAACGCCCTGCTGATTAAGCAAAAAGGTGGAACGACTGACCGAGCCGTTATGCCGATGAGGCGTTTTTGGCGCGATTCACGCTGGCCGGCATCATTTCGGCGCTCACAACAAACCGTTCGTTGCACCACCGTGGATACGCCATGCCCCCTGACCTAGGCTGTAGACCGTGGCAGGACATCAAACGACCACGCTAAAAAAAAACAGCACCGAAAATCAGTTGAAGAAGGAGTTCGCCATGCGACTCAAGCAGATTGGAATGGCCGCGCTGTTGGCGGCAGGCGCCCTGGCGGCGGGCGGCGCTTGGGCGCAGGCCAGCCGCGTGGAAGTGTTCGGCCAGGCAGCGCGGGCCGAGCGCTTTGACGTGTATAGCGATGGTGCCCGCACGGGGCGTTTCGATACGTATACAGAAGGCGCGCGCAGCGGACGGTTTGATCCGTACGCGGAAGGCATGCGCAGCGACCCGGCCGGCCGCGCACGTGAAGGTGTCGGCACCATCTACGGGTATCCCGTACCGAATTGATGCCCTGACCGGGGCAACCGCTTAAGGGCCGGTCTCCAGGCATCCTCCGTTCCCGCCTTTGGCCCACTAGGCCCCGCTGGTATTGCACCAGCGGGGCCTTTTCATGCACGCCCGTTCAGATGAGCTTGTCCAGCGTGATTGGCAGCTCTCGCACGCGCCGCCCGGTGGCGTGATAGACGGCGTTGGCGATGGCGGCCGGCACGCCCGTGATGCCGATCTCGCCGATGCCCTTGGCGCCCAGCGGGTTGATGTGCGGGTCTGCCTCGTCGAGCACGAGGATATCGATGTCGGGCACATCGGCGTTGACGGGCACGTGGTACTCGGCCAGGTTGTTGTTGACGATGCGGCCGTAGCGCGGGTCGAGCAGGCTCTCTTCAAACAACGCCATGCCCATGCCCCACACGATGCCGCCCATGAGTTGGCTACGGCCTGTCTTGGCGTTGAGTAACCGCCCCACCCCATAACTCCCCACGATGCGCGAGACGCGGACGACACCCAGATCTGCGTCGACATGCACTTCGGCAAACACCGCGCCGAAGGAATGCATCGAGAACTTCTGCTTCTCTTCGCCCGGTTGCACCTTGGCGGTGGCCTCGATCGGCTTGCCGTGGCGCGCAACGACAGCAGCCACCGGCTCGCGCGCACCGCTGCGGGCGCTCAAAACGCCATCGGTCACGATGATGTCGCCAGCAGCCAGCCCGTGCAGCGGCGAGTTGGCATCGGCAATGGCCGCGGCAATCAACGCGTCGCGCGCCTGGGCGCCGGCGGCCTGCACGGCGGGCGATACGCTAGCCGCGCTCTGCGAGCCGCCTGATACTGGCGCCTCGGGCATACGCGTGTCACCCAGGCGGAAGCGCACTCGCTCGACGGGCATACCCATGGCGTCGGCCGCTACCTGCGTCATCACCGTGTAGGTGCCGGTGCCGAGGTCTTGCGAGCCCGATTCGACCTGCGCCGTGCCGTCGGGCAAATAGCGTGCAGTGGCGCCAGCAGGGCTGCGGTTGGCGGGATACGTGGCGGTTGCCATGCCCCAGCCGATGCGCGTGTTGCCCTCGCGCATGCTGCCGGGCTGCGGGTTGCGGCGCGCCCATCCGAAGCGCTCAGCGCCGGTGCGGTAGCACGCCGCCAACGATTTGCTGGACCACGGGATGCGCTTTTCCGGGTCTTGCGCGGCGTCGTTGCGCAGACGCAGCTCCACCGGGTCGATGCCAAGCGCGTAGGCCATTTCATCGAGAGCAACTTCGAGCGCGAAGGTGCCGGTGGCCTCGCCCGGCGCACGCTGGAACGTCGGCGTGCCGACATTGAGACGCGCCAGCCGGTGCGTGGTCCGCTGGTTGGGCATGTCGTACAGCATGCGAGTGACGATGGCGCAGGGCTCGGTCCAGTCCTCGATCATCGACGTGGTGGTCAGCGAGTCGTGCGAGATGGCGGTGAAGCGGCCGTCGCGCGTCGCCCCCAATGCGATGCGTTGCTCGGTACGCGGGCGGCCGCCGACAGGGCCGAACATCTGCGGGCGCTCCAGCACGAGTTTGACGGGGCGGCCGACTTGCCGCGCGGCCATTGCCGCCAGCACCACGTGCGACCACACCGAGCCCTTGCAGCCAAACCCGCCGCCCACGAAGGGGCACACCACGCGCAGCTTGTCAGGCGACATACCGAGCGTCTTGGCCACAGTGCGGCGCACGCCCGAGACGTACTGCGTGCTGTCGTACAGCGTGAGGGCGTCGCCGTCCCACACGGCGATGGTGGCGTGCGGCTCCATGGGGTTGTGCGTTTCCATGGGCGTGCCGTACACGGCTTCGATGCGTTGCGCGGCCTGCGCCATGCCAGCGGCCACATCACCGCGCGTGGTATCCGCGGACTGCGTCTGTACCTTGCCGGGCGAGTGCGCATCGGCCCGCGCGGTCTCGAAATCGAGCCGCGCCGGCTGCTGCGTGACTTCCAACCGCACCATGCGCGCGGCGGCCTGCGCGTGCTCCAGCGTATCGCCCGCCACCAGCGCGACGGGCTGGCCGTTGTAATGCACTTGGTCATCCTGCAGCAACGACAGCATGCGGCCGGCTGGTGGCTCCAGCGCAGGCTTGCCGCCATTGGGCAGGCGCGGCGCGTTCTCGTGCGTCATCACCAACAGCACGCCGGGCAGGGCCTGCGCGACATGCGTGTCGACGCGCGTGATGCGACCGGCCGGCACAGCGCTCAGCACCAGCACGGCATGCGCCAGATGCGGCACCTGAAACTCCGCCGCATAGCGCGCCTGCCCCGTGACCTTGAGCAGACCATCGGTGCGGTCCAGCGGTTGACCGACATTGCTCATGCCACACCTCCCGTCACGTTGGCCGCCACAGTGAGCGCTCGCGCCACCGCGCGCTGGGCGAGCGGCACCTTGAAGCCGTTGTCGCGCAGCGGCTGTGCGCCCTGCACGGCGATTGCACCGGCCTGGGCAAACAACTGCGCATCGACCCGCTGCCCCGCCAACATCTGCTCGGCCGCATGCGCGCGCCACGGCTTGTGCGCCACGCCGCCCAGCGCAATGCGTGCCTCGCGAATGGTCCGTCCATCCGCCTGCAACACCAGCGCGGCCGCCACCGACACCAGCGCAAACGCGTAGCTCGCGCGGTCACGCACCTTCAGGTAGTGCACGTGCGAACCGAACACCGGTGGCGGCAAATCAATCGCGACGATCAGCTCGCCTGGCTCCAGCGTCGTATCGACATCGGGACGCGCTTCGGGCAGCCGATGAAACGCCTCAATGGGAATGCGCCGCTCGCCGTGCGCGCCATGTACCACCACCGTGGCATCCAGCGCAGCCAGCGCGACGGCCATGTCCGACGGATGCGTCGCCACACAAGCCTCGCTGGCGCCGAGGATGGCGTGCATGCGGTTGAACCCCTCGCGCGCCGCACAGCCGGAACCGGGCTGCCGCTTGTTGCAGGCCGGGTACGCCGTGTCGTAGAAGTAGTGACAGCGCGTGCGCTGCATCAGGTTGCCGCCGTTGGTGGCCATGTTGCGCAGCTGGCCCGATGCGCCCGAAACAATCGCCTCAGTCAACAACGGATAGCGCGTGCGCACCAGCGGATGCGCCGCCGTATCGGCATTGCGCGCCATCGCCCCCAGGCGCAGGCTGCCGTCGGGCAACGCGCGGATCTCCGCCAGTGGCAGCCGACTCACATCGACCAGCCGTTGGGGTTGTTCGATGCCGCCTTTCATCAGGTCCAGCAAGTTCGTCCCGCCGCCGATATAGCGCGCGCCCGGCTCGCGGCCCAGGCGCACGGCAGCCTCGACAGAAGTGGCGCGGTCATAGGCAATCGATTGCATGGCGACTCCTCAGACGGTGCTGCCGGACTTGGCAGCCACCACACGAATCGCCGCCACGATGTTGGGGTACGCGCCGCAGCGGCAGAGGTTGCCGCTCATGCGTTCGCGGATTTCGTCTTCGGTCAGCGCAACCGGCCCTTCCGTGCCCAGCGCAGCAGGCTGGGTGACCGTGCTCGGCATGCCGCGCCGCGCTTCTTCGAGCACCGCTACGGCCGAGCAGATCTGCCCCGGGGTGCAATACCCGCACTGAAAGGCGTCGTGCTCCAGAAACGCTGCCTGCATCGGGTGCAGCGAAGCGCGGTCGATCACACCATCCTGCCCATGGGCCAGCCCTTCCACAGTGGTAATGGTGTCGCCCTCGTGCATGATCGCCAGCGTCAGGCAGCTGTTGATGCGTCGGCCGTTCACAAGGACGGTGCACGCGCCGCACTGGCCGCGGTCGCAGCCTTTCTTGGTGCCGGTCAGGCCCAGCACTTCACGCAGCGCATCGAGCAGCGTCACGCGCGGCTCCAAGGACAACGCATATGGCTTGCCGTTGACGTTGAGCGACACCGGCCGTGCCGGCGCCAACGCAGCCGGACGCGCCGGTGTGTAGGCAGAAGCCGATGCACCCGCCGCCTCATGCGGCAGCGCCAATGCCGTCGCCGCCGCCGCTGCGCTCTGCAGAAAACCGCGCCGGCTCGGTCGTGCGGGTGCGCCGTCCGGCTCCTGATCGGGGCCACTCGGCGCAGGGGGGAAATATTCGGAACGATCGTCTGACATCACGCATGCTCCACCGGCCACGCGGCCGCAACGGGGACATGCGCCAAAGGAAAGCAAGCGGAATACCCGGCACCCGGGTGATGGGAGGCCGCAGAGCAGCGGCCTCGCGCAGAAGAGTTGGTGCGGCGCGTGTAAGGCTTACGCGCCGCAGTGCAGTGCGGTTATTTGGCCGTGCCGACTCGGTCGCGCGACACATCCATCACCATGCGCGTGAGCAGGTACAGGCGCGGCACGATGGAGTTCAGGTCCACGTACTCAGCGTCGTTCGAGTGCGCGCCAAAGCTCGCCAGGCCGAAACGCTCGATCACCGGCGCCTTAGTCTTCGAGGCGGCAAACGCGGCATCAGTGCCGCCGCCTTCGGCTTTGTCATCAATCTCCAGCGTCTTGCCGAGTTCGCCGTAGATCCTCTGGGCGTGCTCAGCCAGCGCGCGCGAGGCCGGCGTGGCTTCCAGCGGCGGGCGGCGGCGCTCGAACTTGGCCGTCACCTGCGTATCGGGAATCAGCTTGTTCTTGATGCGCTCGTTGACGGTCTCTTCCAGCTTGTCGGCATCGGCGGCGCGCAGCAGGCGCACGTCGGCCTGGGCGCTGGCCACGGCGGGGATCACGTTGCGGTTGGTACCCGCCTGCGCCACCGTCCAGTTCACCTTCAGGCCGGTGTCTGGCTTGGACAGATCGCGCATCTGTAGCACCTGATGCGACAGCTCGTACAACGCGTTGCGGCCCTGCTCCGGCGCACCGCCTGCGTGCGACGCCTTGCCCTTCACATCCAGCAGGATCGCGCCGATGCCGCTGGTCGCCAGCGACAGCTTGTCCGATGTCACGCGTGTGCCTTCGCAGGAGAACACGGCGTCTTGCTCCGCGCCCAGCTTGGCCTGCATGGCGCGCGCGCCCGGCGAGCTGATCTCCTCATCGCCATTAATGAGCACCGTGAGCGTGCCGTATTGCTTGAAGTTGACCGCCTGCAAGATCGACACCGTGTGCAGGATGACCGCCACACCGTTCTTGTCGTCGGCGATGCCCAGGCCGTAGGCGCGGTCGCCGTCGATGCGGAACGGCTGCTGCGCGAGCATGCCCTTCAAGTACACCGTATCCATGTGCGCGATCAGCATGATGTTGCGCTTGCCCTCGCCCTTGAAGCGCGCCAGCACCATCTTGCCGACCTTCTCGGGCGTGTCGGCCATGCGGTAGGCGTGCTCGCTCGGGTCGATGAGTTTGACGTCGCCGCCCAGGGTGCGCAGGCGGTCGGCAATCACGCCGGCAATCTTGTCCAGGCCTTCGATGTCCTTGCTGCCCGACTCAATGGAGACCAGCGTCTTCATCGTGTCGATCAGCGCGGGCTTTTCCTGCTGGGCGCGCTTGTAGATTTCCGCGGGCGGCACGGCGGCGGCCTGACCCGCCGCCAGCGCACCGACCACTGCCAGCACGGCCAGCATCGCCGGTCGTGTTCCCTTGGCAAACAATGGGGCTGTCATGACTGTTTCCTCACCTGTTTTCGTTATGGTTTGCAGCAAAACGGCGATTTTCGCATGGGCATCTGAGCGTTGCCTGCGTCCCATTTCCCCCGCCCGTGGGGCGCCATGACGCAACGCAAAGGAATCCCGACAGACTTGCGCAAAACGACAGCGGATGGCGGCCACTCTCGCTACAATTGCTGCCATGCAATACATCCATGTCGTCAACGGCGATGTTGCCGGCGCCACGCTCAAGCAGGCGCTCGCACAGGCAGGCCGCCCCGATTCCGTAGTCGTACTGCGCGACGATCTCGCCGTCGGGCCGCTGGCCGACGTCGACAGCGTGGCAATGGCGCGCTCGGGTTTCTGGCAGCGCGTCGCCCCCAACAGCAACATCGACTTCGCCGCCGAAATGCGCAACGGCCTGGCCTCGCTGGCCGACCTGCGGGACGCCACCACCGAAGTGGCCATCTGGCACGGTCAGAGCGCGGCGGACCAACTCATGCTGCGCCGGGTGGCATTTCACCTGCACCAGTCGCCCCAGCGCATCAATGAAGTCGGCATGGATGCGCGTGAACTTGAGGCGCCCAACGGCCAGGGCCCGCTGACGGCCATCGGCATGTATTCGGGGGCGCGGCTGGCGCGGCGGTTTTCGACCATTGCGCCGGTGTCGGTGTTGCGCATCGGTCGCTTGGCGTACGAGTGGCAACAGACCGTGCGTGAGAACGCCGATGTGCGACTGTGGAAGGGCAACACGCTGGTGCCCGTGTCGTATGGCACGGTCGACGAAGTGATCTTGGAGCACGTGCCCACCGACTGGGCCAGCGCCCGCGACGTGGTCGGCAGCATCATGGGCGCCATCGACGGGCTGCTCGCCAGCGACTGGTTCGTGTTCTGGCGTTGCCGCGAACTGGTCGGCAATGGCCAATTGCTGCTGCGCGGCGAGGCCGATTCGCTCTCTACCTGCGAGCTGCGGCGGAATGTGAGCGTGGCTGTGTAGCGAATACACGCCCCCTGAGAAAAGGAGCGCCGGAGCGCTCCTTTTTCTTGCCCGTTCCGAATTCAGCCTTCCCGGCGTAGGCCGGCGCGCGCAGGGCAGTCGA
The DNA here is from genome assembly GCA_039592975.1 of Ralstonia sp. Classification (GTDB taxonomy): domain Bacteria; phylum Pseudomonadota; class Gammaproteobacteria; order Burkholderiales; family Burkholderiaceae; genus Ralstonia. The sequence continues at coordinate 64,883 of JBCNQE010000009.1, forward strand.
GGGGCGTCCCGGGCTCGCCGCCGTCCACTTCATTGGCGAGATCCGCATCGGGCTGGGTCTCTTCTAAGTCGCCATGCACATCGCCCTCGCCCCACGGCAGGCCGGATTCGCGCAGGCGTTTGCGCTGCGCGCGGTCGCGCTGGAACATCTCGACCAGCTCATCCCGGCCTTGCTGCGCAAGCGAGACGAGCTTTTTCTGATCGCGGTAGACGGGGTAGACCTGCTCCATGGAATTGAGCGTATGGCGGCGGAACGTCTGCGCGATGCGATGCGCCTCGTAAGGCTCCTTGCCCAAGCCCTCCAGCACGCGGCGGCCGAGCAGCAGCGAGCCCTCGAACATCTCGCGCTCGATCACCTCCACGCCGCGGTCCCGCAACTGGTACACGTGCGATACGTTGCGCGCCCGCACATACAGCTTCAGGTGCGGAAAGCGCTCGCGCACGCGGTCGACCACTTCCAAGCTGGTTTCCATGTCGTCGATGGCGACGACCATCATGCGCGCCTTGTCGGCACCGGCGGTTTCCAGCAGGTCCATGCGCGTGGCGTCGCCGTAGAAGACCTTGAAGCCGAAGCGGCGCAGCATGTCGATCTGGTCCGGATCATGGTCCAGCACGGTGGCGCTGTAGCCCTGGCTGTAGAGCAGGCGACCGACAATCTGCCCGAAGCGGCCAAAGCCCGCGATGATGACCTGGTTGTCCTGCGGGTCGATGGCATCGGGCGCGCGCTTCTTGCCATCCATCAGGCGGGGTACGAGCACCTTGTCGTGGAAGAGCAGCAGCAAGGGCGTGGCCGCCATCGACAGTGCCACCACCAGATTCAGCGCAGCAGCCGTTTCCGCGCCGAGCACATCGCCCGCCACGCCGGGGCCGAACACCACAAACGCAAATTCACCGCCCTGCGAGAGCAGAAACGCAAACAGCCACGCCTGCCCGCGCGCAATGCCAAAGCGCGTGGCCAGCAAGCGCAGCGCGCCGATCTTCACCGCCAGGAACACGGCCACCAAGCCGATCACCGCCAGCGGCTGGCGCATCAGCACGCCAAAGTCGATCGACATGCCGACGGCCAGGAAGAACAGCCCGAGCAGCAGGCCCTTGAACGGCTCGATGTCGGTTTCCAGCGCGTGACGGTATTCGGAATCCGCCAGCAGCACGCCGGCAATGAAGGCGCCCAGCGCCATCGACAGGCCCACGCTGTGCATCAGCAGCGCAATACCGACCACCAGCAGCAGCGAGAACGAGGTGAACATCTCCCGCATGTTGGTGCGGGCAATGGCGCGCAGCACCGGCCGCAGCACCGTGCGCCCGCCAAAGATGACCGCCGCCACCACGCCCACCGCCTTGGCCGCCGCCATCCAGTGATGGCCGCCAGAGGTGTCGCTTGCGTCGGTCGCCAGCAGCGGCAGGAGCGCAATCATCGGGATGGCCGCAATGTCCTGGAACAACAGGATGCCGAAGCTGGCCGTGCCCGCCGGCGTGCGCATCAGGTTGCGCTCGGTGAGCGTGGCCAGGGCGATGGCCGTGGATGAGAGCGCCAGCCCCAGCCCGGCCACCACGGCCGCGCGCCACGGGTGGCCGATGGCCATGACCGCCAGCCCAACCATCAGCGCGCACACCACGAGCTGCAGCCCGCCATAGCCGAAGATGCTGCGCCGGAGCGACCACAGCCGCGCCGGCTCCAGCTCCAGACCGATCACGAACATCATCAGCACGACGCCGAATTCCGAGAAATCCAGGATCGACTGCACATTGGTGATGAGCCGCAACCCCCACGGGCCCACGATCACTCCGGCCAGCAGATAGCCGAGCACCGAGCCCAGCCCCAACCGGCGCGCCAGCGGCACCGCCGCCACGGCCGCGGCAAGGTAAATGACGAAATTGACGAGCAGATCGTGCGATTGCATGGACAGTGAAAAACGGAAACGTCAGACCAAGGGGTCGTGGTCGGCGGGCAGCCAGGGTTGCAGAGCGGCGCGCACCTCGGCGATATGGGCGGCAATCGCCTCGGGCGACGCATCATCGGCGTCGTGCAGCACGTGCGGCGGTTCCCATTGCATGCCGCACAGCGCGGCGGTCTGTTGCAATGGCAGCAGGAACATGTCGAACGTGTGGCCGTGCGTGCCGTCCTGGCTATAGGCATGCGCGCGGCCGCCGGTGGTGGCCAGCACCATCATGTGCTTGCCGCGCAGCGCCGTACCGCCCGGCCCATAGGCCCAGCCCATCTCCAGCACCACGTCGATCCACTCCTTGAGCAAGGATGGCGTGGCGTACCACTGGACCGGAAACTGGAACACGATCAACTCAGCCGCCTCCACCGCTTCCTGCTCGAGGCGCACGTCGATATCGAAATCGGGGTAATGCCAGTACAGGTCGTGCATGGCCACGCCAGGAAGGCTGGCCAGCGCGCGCGCCAGCGGTTTGTTGGCACGCGAACGGCGCGGCGCAGGATGCGCGTAGATGACAAGAATGCGCGAGGGCTGCATGGACGAGAAAGGGAAAATCAGGAGGCGGCGCGGCTTGAACGCGCATCTTCGCACGGCTAATGTGGAGCAGCGTTACAGGGTGCTGGCGCAATTGCCAACGTGACGCACGCAGCATTTGCGCAAAACGGGCGATGTTTGCGCCGCTTTTTGCGCAACGCAGCAATGCCTCGTTGTTGATGTACCACAAAGCCCGAAGCCGCATTCCACTGCGGTAAATCAATGATTTGTCGGGAAATTCCGGCACGAGGCTGACGTCAGCCTTACGGGAAATCCCTGATTGCCCTACAATAGCATGGTGCGTTGCACAACACCCAGTTGCATCCGGCTGTGTGTCTCCGCAGGCGCTATCCGCCTCTGCATCCGATCTCTTTTGCACCCGTATGGACGGGGGCAATCCGCATAGGAAACGTTGTCGTGAACCCGCTCGAGCTGAGCAAGGCCATCGGCGTCGTCACTCAGGACGACATTGACAAGACCGAGGCGGCGCAAGGTGCGCCGCGCTCCACCGTGCTGGTGCGCGAGCTTGCTGCGCACCACCGGTCGCGCCTGCTCAAACACCTGCTGGCCCTGGGCCAGGAAGACCGCCTGCTGCGTTTCGGCCAGGTGGTGGGCGATCACGTCATCGAAGCGTACGTCGACAGCATCGACTTCGACCACGATAAGGTCTTCGGCGTGTATGACGACCGCCTGACGCTGATCGGCGTGGGCCATTTCGCTTACCTGCGCGACAACCCGCAGGGGCGCGTGGCGGAGTTTGGCGTGTCGGTGTCGGAATCGGCGCGCGGCAAGGGTGTGGGCAGTGCGCTGTTCCAGCGCGCGGCCATGCACGGCCAGAACAACAAGGTGCGCACGCTGTATATGCACTGCCTGTCGCGCAACGCGGCCATGATGCACATCGCCAAGAAGGCCGGCATGCGCGTGCAATACGCCTACGGCGAAGCCGACGCCTACCTGGAACTGCCGCCCGCCGACACGATGAGCTTGCTGACGGAAGCCATCGACGAGCAGGTCGCCGATCTCGATTACATGCTCAAGCGCAACCTGCGCGACGTGCGTCGCTTTGGCCAGCGCTTCTGGCGCTCGCTGGTGCCGCAAAAGCGCACGGTCTGATCGCGCTGCAATGCAAATAACGCCCGGCACTGACCGGGCGTTTTTTTGTTCTGCTTCGCCTGGGCGTCGCCTAGAGCAATTGCGTGCTTGTCAGCCTCGCGGGTGCCCTCTCTACGATGACGATGAGGCACCGCTCGCCCTCCAGTGGCGGCCATCCGCGTCGCCCGCGAGCCCGTGCCGCGGCAAGAAGGAGACAACGATGAGGACCCCCTCTGCGCAATGGCCGTTGCTCGCGGCCACCGTACTGCTGTGCCTGGGCAGCCTGCCCGCCGGCGCCCAGGACACTGCCATGGCCGACATGACCATGGCCAACCCGTCCGATCTCAAATGGGTCGATGCGCCACCAGGCCTGCCCAAGGGCGCGAAGCTGGCCGTGCTCTACGGCGACCCCGGCAAGGACGGCCCCTACGTCATCCGCCTGAAAGCACCCGGCGGCTACAAGGTGCCGCCGCACTGGCACACGCAAACCGAGAACCTCACGGTGATCTCCGGCACGCTGTACCTGGGCAGCGGCGACACCATGGAGATGGGCGCCGCGCACGCGCTCAAGACCGGTGGTTTTCACAACCTGCCAGGGGGCATGCACCACTACGCGTTCACGAAGACGGCAACGGTGGTGCAGATTCACGGCACCGGGCCGCTGGACGTGAAGTACGTCAATCCGAAGGATGATCCGACGGCCAAGCAATGAAGCCGCCAGCCAGCTACATCAACAGCCCTTAACACGCCGCTGCCGGGTGCTGGCTACCATGCCCCTCTACAGGTCAAGCAACCGCGGAGGGGCACATGGCCACCAAGGCCGAATCCGCCCGCACGGCGGCCATGCGCAAGGCCATCTCCAGTTGGCGGCCCGTGAGCACACAAGACGTGCCGTGTCGTGCAAAACTCCGGCAATACCGCCTACACCCGAAAACTGGACGACATACTCACGCTTATCCCGAACGTCGGAACCGCCGCATGCAAGTCAGCCGCATCGCTATCGTCCTGTCATTGCTCGGGACCCACTCGGCCATGGCCGCTGACACGCTCATCGGCACCTATCGTGGCGATGGCCGCGCCTGCTTCGGCGCGCTCTTCGTCCGCCCCAAGACGATTGAGTGGAACGCCAGCTTCTTCAAATGCGGCCCCACGCGCTACAAGGTGGTCGAGCAAGACCTTGCAGGCGACAAACCACGCGCTGCCTTCAAAATTGAAGACCACCACAAGCGCTGCGGCCTGGCCGTCATCGAGGTCTATCGCTACAACGACACGTTCTGGAACGTGAAGGGTTATCCAACCCTGGAGGCATACCAGAAGCGCGAAGAACCCGGCTGGAAGGATTCCACCGACCCCGCACGCCAGGTCGCTTCGTGCGGCATGCGCAGGGAATAGCGCAGCACCGCCCACCGCCATGCAGCCGCTCCAACGCTTCGCCCTGGAGAAACACAGCGGCCCGTATGAACGGTGGCCGGCGCGCACGCGCGTGATCGTCGATGGCGCGCTCCACCCCACGCTCGCCATCCCCGGCTACGAACTGATGCGGCAGTACCAGACCGACCTCGGCTTCGTCCTCATCACCAACTACGACTGCCCGTTTGAAGAGGCTGTCTCCATCACGCTCGTCGCGCCCGACCTGTCACGCGCGATCAGCACCGGCACCATCGGCGCGGCGTACTACACGTTCTGGCTGGATGAGGTCGAGTGGATCGACGCGAACCAGTTTCGCCTGACCTGCGAAGACGCTGTCGGCGACTGGCTGGTGACGCTTCGCGCGCGGCATATTCCGGTGTTGTCGCCCGCCGTCTTCATTAAGCGCCGCGTCGCGCCGCAGGTCGGGCCTGCGGTGTAGAGTGAAAGACCTCGATTCATCGACACCCGCACCACCATGACCAACGACGAACGCGCCATCCGCAACGTAGTGGACACTTGGCTCGCCGCTAGCAAGGCTGGCGATCTGGATACCGTGCTCAGTCTGATGAGCGATGACGTGCTCTTCCTCACGCCTGGCCAAGCGCCCTTCGGCAAGGAAGCCTTCGCCAAGATGTCTCAAGGCATGAAGGACATGCAGGTGGACGGCACCGGCGAGGTTCAGGAGGTGCAGGTGTTTGGTGAGATTGCTTATCTGCGTAACGCGCTGCGCATCGTCATCACCATGCCGGATGGGAAGGTGGTGCGGCGATCGGGGCAGACGCTCACCATCTTGCGCAAGGAGGCAGATGGGATGTGGCGGTTGGTGCGGGATGCGAATCTTGTGATGGCTGAGGCTGCAGCATGAGCAAACGCAATGCGATTCTCTTGGCCTTGGCGACATTGATCGTCGGCTTGCTTGCAGGTGCCTGGACCACGTACAAGTTCGGTTTGATTTTTGTCCAAACCACCTACGAATCGCGTCTGATGGCCGATGCCACAACCCGAGTCAGTGTGCTCAAAGCACTGCAAGCTTCGGATACTGAAAGAGCCACCCGGCAACTGGAAAGCTATCTTGATGGCGATGTCATCGGCATATCCGCTGCCCTCGACAAGGCATTGGAGCCGGAAAAACTGCGGAAGACACTCACGATGGTGGCGCGGTATCGGCAGGGCACGCAGTACGCAAGCACGGAGCCGACCGTCGCTTCTCATGTTAGCAATGCGCTGAAGCCGTTCTATGAGCCGGCTCCATGACACGCCCGATGAAATTCACCCTCGAACGACTCTGGAGCGATCCCGACGACGGCATGCTCGAACTACGGCTATCACTCCAGAGCGCAACGCAATCCGTATCTGTCGAGTTCTATGATTACGCGCCCAGTCTGACGGCGTGGGGCGCACGATTGGCGGCGTTCCCAACCAGCATCGGTGACGAGGCAATATTCGAAAGAGGCGCGAAGGGGGACAACACCGATCTCTGGCTGGCGATCCGCACGTTTGTGGTGAACGAAGCTGGTGCAACAGCCCTAGAGATCGACTATGAGAAGCGCGGTGATCGGCTGAATCGCGAGGCGGCGCGCTTTGCCGTTCCAGTTGAAGCTGCGGTAATCAATCGCTTGGGCGCAGCATTGAAATCCTGGGATCCCATGGAGCATCCACCGCTCACATTCGGCGATGGCTCGTTGGAACCCATCTGACTCCGCCAACCCTCAAACCACCACCGGCAACGCCGTCGTATCTTTGATCCGCTCCAGCGCAAAACTGCTCTTCACATCAATCACCGCCGGATGCGCGAGTAGTTGATCACGGATGAAGCGCGCGAAGTGCTCCATGTCTTCCACGAACACCTTGAGCAGGTAGTCCATCTCGCCGGTCATGGCGTAGCAGGTGACCACCTCAGGCCACGTCGCCACAGCGGCACGGAAGATGTCCGACGGCCCCTTGCCCTTGGGCGCCCCGCCCTGCTTTTCCAGCCGCACATTGATGTACGCCGACAACCCCAGGCCGATCTTGCTCGGGTCGAGCAGCGCGGCGTACTGGCGGATGACGCCGCTCTCCTCCAGGCGGCGGATGCGCCGCAAACACGGGCTGGGTGACAGGTTCACCCGCTCGGCGACTTCCAGGTTGGTGAGGCGGCCGTTGTTCTGGAGGACTTCCAGGATCTTGCGGTCGATCTTGTCGAGTTCCACCTTGTTCATTTTTGTTGCTCCGCACCAATTAATTCGGCAATTTTCTTGCGCAAATTTAGCAAGCCGGGCACAACTTCGCAATTTTTGCTTGGGTTGACACTTCTACACTGCGAGGATCGTCAAAGACCTGAGCGCTCCACAGCGCGCGCCCTCACAGGAGACTCACCATGCAATTCACGCCTTGGGAAAACCCGATGGGCACCGCCGGCTTCGAGTTCATCGAATACGCCGCGCCGGACCCCGTTGCCATGGGCAAGCTGTTCGAGAACATGGGCTTCACCGCCATCGCCAAGCACCGCCACAAGAACGTGACGCTGTACCGCCAGGGCGAGATCAACTTCATCATCAACGCCGAGCCGGATTCGTTCGCGCAGCGCTTTGCGCGTCTGCACGGCCCGTCGATCTGCGCGATCGCGTTCCGCGTGCAAGACGCCGCGTTCGCCTACAAGCGCGCGCTGGAGCTGGGCGCCTGGGGCTTCGACACCCACAGCGGCCCGATGGAGCTGAACATTCCGGCCATCAAGGGCATCGGCGATTCGCTGATCTACCTGGTGGACCGCTGGACCGGCAAGAACGACGCCAAGGCCGGCGACATCGGCAACATCAGCATCTACGACGTGGATTTCGTGCCCATCGCTGGCGCCAACCCGAACCCCACCGGGCACGGCCTGACCTACATCGACCACCTGACGCACAACGTCTACCGTGGCCGCATGAAGGAATGGGCCGAGTTTTACGAACGCTTCTTCAACTTCCGTGAGGTGCGCTACTTCGACATCGAAGGCCAGGTCACGGGCGTGAAGAGCAAGGCGATGACGAGCCCGTGCGGCAACATCCGCATCCCCATCAACGAAGAAGGGACGGAGAAGGCCGGTCAGATCCAGGAGTACCTGGACATGTACCACGGCGAGGGCATCCAGCACATCGCGCTGGGTTCGACCAACCTGTCCGCCACGGTGGATGCGCTGCGCAGCAAGGGCATCAAGCTGCTCGACACCATCGACACGTACTACGAACTGGTCGACAAGCGCATCCCCGGCCATGGCGAAGACGTGGCGGAACTGAAGAAGCGCAAGATCCTGATCGATGGCGCGCCGGGTGATCTGCTGCTGCAGATCTTCTCGGAAAACCAGCTCGGCCCGATCTTCTTCGAGTTCATCCAACGCAAGGGCAACCAAGGTTTTGGCGAGGGCAACTTCAAGGCGCTGTTCGAGTCGATCGAGCTCGACCAGATGCGCCGCGGCGTGCTCAAGGCCGACGATCAGCCGGCCTGAAGACCCTCAAACTTCAGACGTGCTGTACCCGCACCCCGGTGGTTCGCCATCGGGGTGTTTTTTTGCGCGCATGAAAAACGGCGCCCGAAGGCGCCGCGCGTTGCAACTGCGGAAGGGCTCTGAGGCTTATTCGCCCTTGGTGGCCGACGGGCCGCCCGGCATGGCTGCGGCTGCCGGGGTGTTCTTCTGCGCCTTGCGGGCGTCGTGGCGGGCCTTCATGTAGGCGCGGATCTCGTCTTCGGTGATCTTGCCGTCATGGTTGGCGTCGATCTGGTCAAAGTTCTTCGCCAGGTGCGGCAGGCCGGCCTGCGCTTCTTCCTTGGTCAGGGCGCCGTCGCTGTCCTTGTCGGCCGCCTTGAACTTGGCGTCAAAGCGCTGCGCCATCTTTTCGTGCATCTCGCCCTTGTGGGCTTTGTGCCAGGCGGCCAGTTCGTCCTTGCTGAGTTGGCCGTCGTGGTTGGTGTCGATCTGGTCGAAGTTCTTTTCCAACCAGCCGTGGCCCTTGGCCTCGTCGCGCGAGATCTGGCCGTCGCCGTTGGTATCGAGCGCCTTCAAACCGCCGTGGTGGCCGGGCTTGGCGGCGCGGGCCGTGTTCTGCGGGGCCTGGGCGGTCGCGGGCGCCTGGACGGCCGGTGCGCTGGCATCCTGCGCGCGGGCGCTCATGCCCGACATGGCCAGAAACAGGGCCGAGGTGGCGAGGAAGGCGTGGACAGCACGTTTGTTGGTCATGGTCAGCTCCTTTTCACATGGACTCACAGGACTGTGATGCCGATTAGAACCCGACAATGCCGGCGTGTTGCCGTGTTTTACACGCTGTTACCCCGATCACACGCACTGTAATATCGGCCCGCTACGTCACAGCGGGCCAAGACAGGCTTACTCCTGAGCCGGCTGAGGAGCGACATCACCCTTGCGTGCGGCCGCAGCGCCGCGATGGCGCGGGCCAACGATGCCACCGCTGTGGGCCGCGGCATCGTCACCCGTGTTGATTTGCGGCGGGGCGATCGGCAGCATGGCGCCCGGCATGGCCGTATTGGCGGGGTTGTTGGGCACTGCCGGCGGGGGTGGCGCGGCCGGTGTGGCCAGCGGGGCCGCCGCACCGGAAGGCGGCAGCGGCATGGAAGGCGCATTGCGATAGGCCGACAAACCTGCACCGCCCTGCCCGGTCACAGCGTTGGCCGGCAGCGGAATCTCCTGGCGCGCGCCATTGCGTTCGATCACCACCGAGCGCGCCTTGATTTCCACCAACTTCAGGTTGGACGACAGCGACTTGCCGGCGCGCACGGCCTGCGGCGGACCGCCGTCCACGGAGACGATCGCCGCGCCGGACCCGTCCGTCAGGTCGGCCACCACGCCCATCACCTGCACGTCGCGCGGGCCGTTCTGCGGGCCGCCACCGAACAGCGTGACGGCGGCGCCGGTTTCCAGCGCATCCGTCTGCGCGACGCGGGCCTCACGCGGCACGCTCAGCGAGCGCAGCGACGACAGCGTCAGCACCCAATGCGTCAACAGCGCACACAGGGCAGCAAACAGTACGAGACTGAGCAGGCGGGACGACTGTTGAGCATTCATGAATATTGGCGAAACACCGGAGGAATTCGTCGATTCTATCCGCCATTCATGCCGTTTCGGTGAAGCGCGTGGACGGCCGCGTCGGCATGCCGAAACCGCAGGACCCCGGCGTGCGTTCTATGGTCATATGTCACAGATATACTGTGTTCCTTCCTCCTATTGCCAACTCTCTCGCCATGATGCAAGGCCAACTCCGCTCATCTTTCCGGCAACGCGCACTGGGTCGCCATGCGGCGCGCGGCTTTACCCTGATCGAGATCATGGTGGTGGTGGTGATCCTGGGCATTCTTGCCGCGCTGGTAGTGCCGAAGATCATGAGCCGCCCCGATGAGGCGCGCATCATCGCCGCCAAGCAGGACATCGCGTCCATCTCGCAGGCGCTCAAGCTCTATCGCCTGGACAACGGCCGCTATCCGACCACCGAGCAGGGCATCGGCGCACTCGTCGCCAAGCCGACCACCGAGCCCATCCCCAACAACTGGAAGGCCGGTGGCTATCTGGAACGCCTGCCCAAAGACCCGTGGGGCCATCCGTACCAATATCTGAACCCAGGCGTGCGCGGTGAAGTAGACATCTTCAGCTTCGGCGCTGACGGCCAGGCCGGCGGCACGGGCAACGACGCCGATATCGGCAACTGGGACAACTAAGCCCCTCGCCCACCGGACACCCGCTCGCCATGCCCGGCCAACCTTGCCACCGCAGGCACCTGCGCGGCTTTACGCTGCTGGAGCTGCTCGTGGTGGTGGTCATCATCGGCATCGTGCTGGGCGTGGTGGCGGTGAACGCGACGCCTAACCCGCGCTCGCAACTGGCCGACGACGCGCAAAAGCTGGCCCGCCTGATCGAACTCGCGCAGGAAGAGGCACAACTGACCTCGCTGCCCGTGGCGTGGGAAGGCGATACCCAAGGCTGGCGCTTCTATGAATCGACGCCCAACGGCTGGCGCCTGCTCAACCGTGACGTGCTCGCGCCGGGTCACTGGCGCCAGGGCATGGACAACGTGCAGATCGTCGCCGGGGCGGCCGCGGCGCCCGGCGCACCGCAGCGGCTGGTGTTCGGCCGCGAGGCAATCGGACTGCCGTGGCGCGTGGCGCTGTCCTCGCAGGGTTCGCGCGTGGACGTACTGTCCGACGGTGGCCCGCGCGTGCTGACGGAAATGCAATGAGCCCGGCCCGCTTCGCCCAACCTGCCCGCACGGGTGGTTTCACCCTGCTCGAAGTGCTGGTGGCGCTGACCATCGTGGCCGTGGCGCTGACCGCCACCATGCGCGCCATGGGCGGCATGACCACCGCCAGCGATTCCCTGCAAACCCGCATGATCGCCACCTGGAGTGCCGAGAACCACCTGGCCAATCTTCGGCTGGCGCGCACCTTCCCCGACCCCAGCTCGCGTGGCTTTGCGTGTCCGCAGGGCGACACGCAGCTCTGGTGCGAAGAGACCATCGCCAGCACGCCGAACCCGGTGTTCCGGCGGGTGGAGGTGGCGGTCTATCCGGACGCCACCAAATCGGTGCGCCTGGCCTGGCTCGTGACCCTGCTACCCAACGATGCGCGCAATGTCTTCTAAACACCGCGCGCGCGGCTTCACCCTGCTCGAACTGCTGGTGGCGATCACGCTGCTGGCCATCCTGGCCGTCATCGCCTGGCGCGGGCTGGACAGCATGACGCGCACCCACGAAGCCCTGGCCCAGCGAGACGAACGCATCGAAGCGCTCAAAACCGCCTACGCCCAGTTCGACGCCGACTGCACGCAACTGGCCGATCCGAACACGCTGTCGCGCTCACCCGTGGAGGTGGATGCCAACCGCGTACTGCTGGTGCGCGACCGCCGCGACGATGGCCAGCCGCCGGCATGGCAGGTCGTGCTGTACCGCACCGTCGACGGCCGTCTGGAACGCCTGCAAAGCCAGCCCATCACCAACCGCAGCGACCTGCGCAACGCGCTGGACAACCTGCGCCAAGGTGGCGGCAACGCGGCGCGCTACCTACTCGCCAACAACGTCGACGGCATCAGCGCCCGGGCCTGGATCGAACCGGGCGGCTGGATGGACAACGCCGGCGCCCTGTCGGCCGCGCTGTTTCCGGCCGGCAGCAATACGACCACGCTGACGGACCTGCCGTCCGCCTCTACGCCCGCCGCCTCGGGCGTGCAGGCCAACAACACCGGCGTGGTGGTGCCGGCGGCCTCGGTGCGGGCAGTGGAGCTTGCCCTGCTCGTGCGCATGACCCCGCAGGGCGCGCCGCAGCGCTTCACGCGCATCTGCATGACGGGGCTCTGACATGGCGCGATGCTCCCGTCGAATCGTTCAACGTAATGCGCGCATTGGGCGCCAGCGTGGTGCGGCCATCATCATGGCGCTGCTGGTGGTGACCCTGGCGGTGGTGATCGTCTCGGGCATGCTGTGGCGCCAGCAGGTGGAGATCCGCGCCGTGGAAAACCAGCGGCTCAAGGCGCAGGCCTCGTGGATCGCGCGCGCCGGTATCGACTGGGCGCGGCTGATCCTGCGCGATGACCAGCGCCGCACGGGCGCCGTCGACCACCTGGGCGAGATCTGGGCCGTGCCCATCCAGGAGACCAAGCTGTCCGACTTTCTCGGCAGTTCGCTGCGCACAGATGCCGCCGGCGAAGAGTCGTATCTATCGGGCCGGATCTTCGATGCCCAGGCGCGCTTCAACCTGATGAACCTGCTGACGATGCAGACGCTGGGTTCGCGCACCATCGTCACCGGCCGCGACAAAGACGGCATCAAGGCGTACGGCCTGCTGCTGCAATCGCTGAACGTGGACCCAAGCCTGGCCAACGTCACGGCGACAAGCCTGGCGCAGATGCTGGGCGGTTTTCAGTCGGTCGAAGGCGCCCAGGGCGGTCAGCAAGGCGGCAGCCAAGACACCGGCGGCGGTGGGACCGGTGGTGGTGGAGGCAACAGCTCACGCCCTCTGGACGATGTCGACAGCCTACTCACCATCCCCGGCTACACCGCCGACATCATCACCAAGCTGCGCCCCTACGTGATCGTGCTGCCCACCCGCACGCAGATCAATGCCAACACCGCCAGCGCCGAGGTGCTGGCCGCCGTCATTCCCAACCTGAGCGTGGACCGCGCCCGCGCGCTGGTGCAGGCGCGCGACCGGGCGTACTTCCGCAACATCGGCGACGTTACCAACCAGTTGCGGGGCATCGCGCCCGGGGCCGACACCACCGCCGCCGCCAACCTTCTGGACGTGCAGACGCACTATTTCCTAGTCTACGGCATGGCACGCCATGAGCGGGCGCGGATCGGCGAAGTGGCGCTTGTTTCACGTGGCGATCCGGTCAACAATAACGCCACCCGCATCGTCTGGGTCCGCCGCGCGGATGCGATTCCGTCATGACGGCGCCGCAACACCCCTGCCTATGCGTAGGTTCCGCAAGTAGACAGACCCTAGCCTTCGCCGTATTGTCATCCGCATCGTTCAGCATCGCGGGTTTTGCGCAATCCGGCGCTTCTGTTGGCAGCGCGCGCATTCACACTCTGAAGATCCCTATCAATAGAGGAGCGGTTTGACGACCTCCCTGTACGTGCGCCTGCCGCACCGGCCCATTCAATCGCCCGAGCGCTGGCAGGCGGGTGCGCTCGCCTCCGTGCCGTTTGCGCTGGTGCGCGAGGAAGGCGCACAAGGGTCGCAACGCATTCTGCGTGAAGGCACGTCGCGCACCGACGAACTGCCTGCCGCGGATCGCCTCATCCTCCTGCTGCCCGCCGCCGATGTGCTGCTGGTGCCGGCCAACGTGCCGCCGCTGGCGTTGCCCAAGCTGCGTCTGGCCCTGCCGAACCTGGTGGAAGACCGCCTCGTGCAGGATGCGCAGCAGTGCCATATCGCTCTGGGCCCGCGCCTGGGCGCCGCGCCGGCCGGCGGCTGGCGTGCCCCGCGCGCACCGCAATCGCGCGCGCTGATGATTGCCGACCGCGCGTGGATTCGCTTCATCCTGGACACCTTTGGCGCGCATAAGCACCGCACCTGCCATCTGCTGCCGGCGCAGCTTTGCCTGCCGTTTGAAACACCGGCCGCCGCGGTGCCACACGCGGAAGCCGCCAATGACGCCGAGCCCTCACTCGACGCGCCAGCCGAACCTGTAGCGGCGGAAACGGCCGTGGCCGCCGCCACCATCGCGCTCGATGCCGCGCCGCCGTCTGACCCGGACGCGCCTGCTGCCGTCGACATCACCGTGCGCACCGGCCCGGCCGATGGGTACGGGCTGCGCTTGATGCCGGCCAACGTCGCTAACTGGCTCGCCATCGCGCCGACACCGGCCACGCTGATGGTCTCTCCCGCACTACGCGAACTCGCGCCCGCCCTGTCAACAGACCCAGCCGCTGCCACGCTGGATTGGGCCACCTGGGCCGCCGGCGCGCGCACCGCGCTGGCCTCCGGCGAGGCCGATCTGTGCCAGTTCGATTTCGCCAACGGCGGCATGGCCAACGTGGACTGGCGGCGCTGGCGCCTGCCGATCGCACTGGGGGTGCTGATCGTGGTGGTGCAGCTCATCGGCATGAACGCGCGCTGGCTCACGTTGCGCGCCGAGCAAAAGCGGCTCGATGCCGCCATGCGCACGCAATTGCAGACGGCCTTCCCGAATACGCCGGTGATCCTCGACCCGCCCGCGCAGATGCGCCGCCAAGTCGAGCAACTGCGCCTGGCGGCCGGCAAATCGGCGCCGGAAGACTTCCTGCCGCTGGCGGACCGTTTTGCCCAAGCAGCCACGGGCCTCGCACCCGATGCCCTGCTCGCGCTCGATTACCACGGCCGCGCGTTGACGATCACGCTCAAGGACGGCACCGACACCGCTGCCCTGCGCACAGCCGCCCGCAACGTCGGCCTGAACATGGACACCGCCGAGGCGCCGCGCGGCGCCGAAGCTACCGTACCGGGCTCGCGCTGGACGGTCTCCATCGCCCAATAACGACTTCGACATGGCGACTTCTTCCTCCTCCGCTTCGGGCGCATCCGCATCACGCCGCTTGCCGCGTATCGGCGTGCCGGACTCGGTGCGCGATGCGGCCACCACGTTCTGGATGCAGCGCGAGCCGCGCGAACGGCGCATCCTGGCCGGGGGCGGCGTGATCCTGCTGCTCGTCATCGTGTACCTGCTGCTGTGGGAGCCGGCGTTCGAGGGCCAACGCCGCATCGAAAAAGCCCTACCCCAGATGCGCACCCAGCTGGCGGAAATGGAAACGCTGGGCCAGGAGGCGCGCGGGCTGTCCGCCATTGCCGCCGCGCCCGTGCCGCACGGCGCCGAGTTGCAACAGGCGCTCACCACGAGCCTGACCAACCATGGCCTGAAAGCCACGCGGATGGCGATGTCCGGCGAAAGCGTGCAAGTGCAACTGGACAAGGTGCCCTTCGGCGCCGTGGCCGAGTGGCTGCAGGAAGTGCGACAGGCCCAGCGCATGAAGGCGATTGACGCAAGCATCAAGTACGTGGGCGCCACCGCCCTGGTCAACCTGACGGCAACGCTGCAAGGCCCCGCCGCCGCTGGCCACTGACGGACCGCACCGTGCCGATCGGGATTGAATCACTGCCGCCGCTGCGCCTGCGCCGCCGGGCCGATGCCGACGAACGGCCGAGCATCGGCTGGCGCGTGCTGTGGTGCATGGTGGCGTTGCTGGCCGTGGGCGTGACGGTGGTCTCGCAGTATCCGGCCGCCTGGGCCGCCGAGCGCATCGCGCAAGCGACCGGGCACCGCGTGCTGCTGGCTGATAGCCAAGGCAGTATCTGGCATGGCAGCGCCACGCTGGCGCTCACGGCCGGCACTGGCGGTGCCGATGCGACCGTGCTGCCGGGGCGGCTGTCGTGGTCGGTCGATGTACTACCGCTGCTGACAGGCACGCTGCGCGCCCACGTCACGCATGACCGCGCGCTGGAACAGCCGGTCACGCTGACAGTGTCGCCGGCACGCTGGCAGGCCGAGCCCGGTGCGATGACGTTGCCGGCCTCGTTGCTGGAGGGGATTGGCGCGCCGTTTAACACGCTCAAGCTGGACGGCCGGCTGCGGGCGCAGTGGACGCCGCTGTCGGGAGATTTTGGTCACGGCCAGGGCCATCCGGATACCGCCCAGGGCGCGCTGACCGTCACGCTTGAGCAGGTATCATCCAGCCTCAGCCGGGTGCGGCCGCTGGGCAGCTATCAGGCCGTGGTGTCGTTTGGCGGGGCGGGTGGCGGACCGGCGCAACTGACCTTGTCGACGCTGGCCGGGCCGTTGACACTGCAAGGCCAGGGCACCCTCGGCCAGGGCGCGCATTTTGACGGCGTGGCGAGTGCCACGCCGGAGTCGGAACCCCAATTGATTGGCCTGTTGAGCCTGCTGGGCCCGCGTGACGGGTCGCACCATCGACTACGCTTTTGATTCCTAGCCGGTGCGCGAGCCAGCGTGCCGACAACCATGAACGAGACCATGCAAAACGCCTCTTCCCGACTCACCGTTCGCGCCATCGTCCTGGCATGCTGCGCAGCAATGGTGGCCGGCTCGATGCCTGTCTATGCCGCCCCGCCGAGCGCACCGTCCGCCCAGAGCGGCAACCCGGGGGACGAGGTCTCGCTCAATTTCGTCAATGCCGATCTCGAATCGGTGGTGAAGGCCGTGGGCCAGGCCACCGGCAAGAACTTCATCGTCGACCCGCGCGTGAAGGGCACCGTCAACCTCGTCACCGAGAAGCCGGTGACGCGCACGCAGGCGCTCGAATCGCTGGGCTCGATCCTGCGCATGCAGGGCTATGCGATTGTCGAGGGCAACGGCTTTACCAAGGTGGTGCCGGAAGCCGACGCCAAGCTGCAAGGCTCGCCCACCAGCGTAGGCAACGCGGGTGCGCGCGGCGGCGAGCAAGTCGTCACGCAGGTCTTCCGCCTGCAGCATGAATCGGCCAACAACCTGGTGCCGGTGCTGCGCCCGATGATCGCGCCCAACAACACGATCACCGCGTACCCGGCCAACAACACGCTGGTCATTACCGATTACGCCGACAACCTGCGCCGCATCGGCCGCATCATCGCGTCGATCGACACGCCGGCCGCCGGCGAGACCGAGCTGATCCAGCTGAAGAACGCCGTGGCCATCGACGTGGCGGCCACGCTGCAGAAACTGCTCGACCCGTCGGGCGGCGGTGCGGCAGGCGCGGGTGCCGGCGCGGCGCTGTCGGACCCAAGCCTGCGCACTTCCGTCGTGGCCGAGCCCCGCTCGAACAGCGTGATGGTGCGTGCATCGAGCGCTGCGCGTCTGGCGCAAGCCAAGCAACTGATCGCCAAGCTGGACGTGCCTTCCGCGCGCCCCGGCAACATCTGGGTGGTGCCGCTCAAGAACGCCAACGCCGTGCAACTGGCCACCACGCTGCGCGCGATCGTGGCGGCAGACGCCACCCTCTCTGCAGCGCAATCGACCGGCCCGGGCGGCCAGAGCGCGGCGCAAGGCGCCACCTCGCAGCCGGCCGGCGGCGCAGCGGGCTCGCAGTTCAATCAGAACACGCAGAACACCAACTACGGCAGCGGCTCCGGCTCAGGGAGTGGCTCGGGTAGCGGCAGCTCGTCGTTCCGCGCCTCGTTCGGGCAGAACAACACGCCCACCACCGGCGGCATCATCCAGGCCGACCCGGCCACCAACGCACTCATCATCACCGCCAGCGAGCCGGTCTACCGCAACCTGCGCGCCGTGATCGACGACCTCGACGCGCGCCGTGCGCAGGTCTACATCGAATCGATGATTGTGGAAGTGACCGCCACCAAGGCGTCGCAGCTCGGCATCCAGTGGATGGTGGGCGCAGGCGGCCCGAATACCTACGGCGGCGGCGGCACCAACTTCGGCACCGGTTCGGGCAACCTGCTCACGCTGGCCGGCACGATTGCCACCATTACCTCCGGCGGCATCGGCAGCTCGGCCGCACAGACGGCGCTCGGCAGCCTGAACGTGGGCCAGCTCAACGGCGGCCAGTTCGGCGTGTTCAACAAGGCGTCGGGCTTGGGTGTGCTGCTCTCGGCGCTGGGGTCGGACGGCTCGGTCAACGTACTCTCCACGCCTAACCTGATCACGCTGGACAACGAAGAAGCCAAGATCCTGATCGGCCAGAACGTACCGATCACCACCGGCTCGTATGCGCAGACCGGAACGGCCGCTTCCGTCACGCCGTTCCAGACGTTTGACCGCAAGGACGTCGGTATCACGCTGCGCGTGAAGCCGCAGATCACTGATGGCGGGCTGGTGAAGCTGCAGATCTTCCAGGAATCGTCGGCCGTGGTGCCTGGCACGCAGAATGCGACGCAAGGCCCGACCACCAATGTGCGGTCCATCGAGACGAACGTGCTGGCCAACGACGGCCAGGTCGTCGTGCTGGGCGGCCTGCTGGAAGACAATTACCAGGACGGCGAACAGAAGGTGCCGGGCCTGGGCGACATCCCGCTGCTGGGCGCGCTGTTCCGCTCGGAAAGCAAGACGCGTGTGAAGACCAACCTGCTCGTCTTCCTGCGCCCGATCATCCTGCGCACAGCGGATGCCACCGGCGCGCTGTCGGACAACCGCTACAACTACATGCGCGACACGCAGCAGGGCTTTGTCTCGCCGAACATGCTGCCGACCACGTCGGATAAGGACACCCCGGTGCTGCCGTCGCCGAACACCGTGCGCCCGGCGGATAACTACGGCGATGTGTCCATCGTGCCGAAGGGCCCGGCAGGTGTGCAGGTACCCCCGGGCGCGCCGATGCCGATGCCGCAATCGACCACGCGCAGCCAGCCGCGCCAGCAAGAGTTCGCGCCGCCCACTTCCGGCGGCTACGACAGCAACGCGCCGCGCAAGGGCGGTTAAAGACTCATGGCCACGACGCAAGCTCCCATCGCCGACGCACGCACGCTTGAGGCACCCTCGCAGTCAGCCGTGCGGCTGGTACCGTACGCGTTTGCGCGTGATGCCAAGCTGCTCGTCGCCCGCCAGGACGTCGACACGCTCGAAGTGTGGGTGTGCCCCGAAACGTCGCGCACCGCCCTGGCCGAGCTGGGCCGCGTGTTCGGTGCACTGCATCTGGTGACACTCGACACCGCAGCCCTGTCCACCGCCACGCAAACCGCCTACAACGCGCAAGACGGCAGCGCCGCCCAGGTCGTCGGCGAAGTGGAAGGCGAGGTCGATCTCTCGCGCCTGATGCAGGACATTCCCGCCGTGGAAGACCTGCTCGAATCCGAGGACGATGCGCCGATCATCCGCATGATCAACGCGCTGCTCACGCAGGCTGCACGCGAAGGCGCCTCGGATATCCACATCGAGCCGTTCGAGAACGCGTCCGTCGTGCGCTTCCGTGTGGACGGCACGCTGCGCGACGTGGTGCGCCCGAAGAAGGCGCTGCACGGCGCGCTGATCTCGCGCATCAAGATCATGGCGCAGCTCGACATTGCCGAAAAACGCCTGCCGCAAGACGGCCGCATCACGCTGCGCGTCGGTGGTCGCCCGGTGGACGTGCGTGTGAGCACCCTGCCCACCGGCCACGGCGAACGCGCGGTGCTGCGTCTGCTCGACAAGGAAGCGGGCCGGCTCGACCTCGGCAAGCTCGGCATGGGCGCGGGCACACTGGCGCGCTTCGACCACCTGATCAACCAGCCGCACGGCATCGTGCTCGTCACCGGCCCGACGGGTTCGGGTAAGACGACCACGCTGTACGCGGCGCTGTCGCGGCTCGATGCGGCCTCCACCAACATCATGACGGTGGAAGACCCGATCGAATACGACCTCGACGGTATCGGCCAGACGCAGGTCAACCCGAAGATCGACATGACCTTCGCCAAGGCCCTGCGCGCCATCCTGCGCCAGGACCCGGACGTGGTGATGATCGGGGAAATCCGCGACCTGGAAACGGCGCAGATTGCGGTGCAGGCCTCGCTCACCGGTCACTTGGTGCTGGCGACGCTGCACACGAATGATTCGGCCTCCGCCGTGACGCGGCTGATCGACATGGGGATCGAGCCGTTCCTGCTGTCTTCGTCGCTGCTGGGTGTGCTGGCACAGCGGCTGGTACGCCGCCTGTGCGTGCACTGCCGCCGCGAGGAAGTGCTCGAGCTCACGCCCGCAGAAGTCGAAGCCGTGGCCGGTACGCCGGTTGCGGAGGGCGTGGCACCGGCCGCACCGGCACGCAAGTCCGTGTGGCACCACGTCGGGTGCGAGCGCTGCAGCAACTCGGGCTACCAGGGCCGGACCGGTGTGTACGAACTGCTGACTGTCACGCCTGAGATCCAGACCATGATCCACCGCCAGGCCGCTGAATCCGAGATCAAGGCCTTCGCCATCAACCAGGGCATGCAGACCATGCGCATGGATGCGCAGCGCTGGATCGACACGGGCGCCACGTCGCTGGAAGAAGTGCTGCGCGTGACGCGCGACTAAGCAGATCACGCAACATGCCAGCCTTCCGCTACGAAGCCGCCGACGCCGCCGGCAAAACCGACAAGGGCGTCATCGAAGCCGACAGCGCGCGCCAGGCGCGTACCGTGCTGCGCGCACGCGGGCTCACGCCGCTGGTGGTCGATGCGCTCGGAGCACAGGCCACCAAGCGCGGTGGTTCCAGCTTCGGCAAGCGGCTCTCGGCGCAGGAGAACGCGCTGGTCACGCGTCAGCTTGCCAGTTTGTTGGTTGCGGGCTTGCCGCTCGATGAAGCGCTTGCCGCGCTGGCTGATCAGGCGGAGCGCGCTTACGTAGGCGAACTGCTCGCCGCCATCCGCGCGGAAGTGGTGGGTGGTAGTTCGTTGTCGGTGGCGCTGGCACAGCATCCGAAGGATTTTCCTGACATCTACCGCGCGCTCGTTTCAGCCGGTGAGCACTCGGGCAACCTCGGCCTCGTGCTCTCGCGCCTGGCCGATTACATCGAGAGTCGCAACGCGCTCACGTCCAAGATCAAGCTGGCGTTCACGTACCCAGCCATCGTGACGGTGGTGGCGTTTGCGATCGTGATCTTCCTGCTGTCGTACGTGGTGCCGCAGGTGGTGAGCGTGTTTGCCAACACCAAGCAGAAGCTGCCGACGCTGACCATCATCATGCTGTGGCTGTCGGACTTCGTGCGCAACTGGGGGTGGTTGGCAGCGATCGTGCTGGCGGCGCTTGGGTTGCTGATTCGCAATCTGCTCAAGCAACCGGCGCTGCGGTTGTCGTGGCACAAGTGGCTGCTGACGGCGCCGCTGTTCGGCAAGCTCGTGCGCGGCTACAACACGGCGCGGTTTGCGAGCACGCTGGCGATTTTGACCAGCGCGGGTGTGCCGATTTTGCGTGGGCTGCAGGCGGCGGGGGAGACGTTGAATAACGTCGCGCTCAAGACCAACGTTGAGGACGCGTCCACGCGGGTGCGGGAAGGGACGTCGCTGGCGCGGGCGTTGGCGGCGCAGAATCAGTTTCCGCCGGTGCTGGTGCATTTGATTCGCTCTGGTGAGGCGACTGGCAATCTGCCGGCGATGCTGGAGCGGGCTGCGCAAGGTGAAGCTCAAGAGCTTGAGCGCCGCACCTTGTTCCTGACTGGGTTGTTGGAGCCTGCCTTGATTTTGACGATGGGGGTTGTTGTGTTGCTCATCGTGTTGGCAGTGCTCATGCCGATTATTGAGATCAACCAGCTGGTGCACTGACTGGGTGGTTTTGTTTTCTTTTGGTCCATCCCTGGTTTCATCCCCTGCCGGGGCTGACTCACTTTCTTTGTCTTGCCAAAGAAAGTAAGCAAAGAAAGGCGCGCCCGATGCGGCGAAAGACTCCTTGAATTTCTGTCGCAGGGAGGGAGTGCAGGCAACTCGCTGCGCTCAAACAGGCCTGCACTCTTTTTCCTCCCTGCGACAGAAATTCAAGGCGCCGCATAGGGCAAGGGAAAGCACACCCTCTCTTGCAAGTGCACGACTTCGTCTTGCAACTCAAGCAGTCATCGCACACTGCGCACCGCACACCCGCCCATTCGTGGCGCTCGCGCTAATGCCCCGCCGGTTTGGCCTTTGACGTTCCTGCCCTTGATGGCGCCTTGAATTTTCGTAAGCGGGCGGAAAAAAGATGGGGAACTGTCTGAGCGAAGCGAGTTTTCCCCATCTCCGCCCGGTTATGAAAATTCAAGGAGGGGGTCGCCATCTCGGGCGCGCCTTTCTTTGCCTACTTTCTTTGGCAAGACAAAGAAAGTAGGTCGGCCCCGGCAGGGGACGAAAGGGAAGCAGACCACCACGGTCAAACCCAGCACCAATCGCAATGCTCACGCCACCACAGCATCAGCCGCAGAAGCACGAGCACTATCCCCCCACTCCCGCACATAGTCCGGCGTACCAGCAGGCGCAGCGTCAACCACCGGCGTCAGCGGCAACAACGCCATCGGCAACACCCCAGCCCACACGGGCAGATCAAGATCTTCAGCATCATCCTTCGGGCCACCCGTGCGGACCTTGCACGCGGCTTCGTCCAGCGGAATACGCAACACCGTCGTAGCAGCGAGTTCCTTGGCATTACCGGGCCTCGCCTGCTGTGAACGTCCGGGGGCAAGGACCTCCATGAAGGTATCCAGTACAGCAGCCTTCTCTTCGTCCGGCACAACATCAAACGCACCGTAGATAACAGCCGAGCGATAGTTCATCGAATGGTTGAACGCCGAACGCGCGAGCACCAACCCGTCGATATGGGTGACCGTCACACACACCTGTGCACCGCTGCCCGCCAGCTTGAGCATGCGGCTGCCGTTGGAGCCATGGATGTAGAGGTGGTTGCCCTCGCGCCAGCAAGCCGTGGGGATGCAGTGCACGCCGTGTTCGTCGGCGAAGGCGATGTGGCAGACGTAGGCCTCGTCGAGGATGGCGTGCAGCGTGGTGCCGTCATAGTGGGCCCGGTTCGCGACACGACGAACACGGGTGCGGTCGGTGGACGGTGTGGTGGCTTCAGCGGTGGACATACCAGGCTCCGGATAGACGATCAAAGCGCCGACGATAGAAAAACCGTGGCACCATGCGTAGACCCACCACAATGCAGAACCTTGGAGCCAGGATGGACTACAGCGTCTTGCTGTCGAACTACGAACGCACCGCCACCCGCGGCGGTACTGATCGCGGCGATGGCGGCGTACGGACCTCGCAACAGCATCGGCTGTATGCCTGCCTGCGCGCGGCCATCCTGAGTGGGCAGATCGAGGAAGGCACGCGCCTGGCACCGTCGCGCTCACTGGCGGAGGAGCTCGGCATTGCGCGAAATTCGGTGCTCTACGCTTACGAGCAACTGGCCGCGGAAGGCTTTGTGCTCAGCCGGCGGCAGGGCACGGTGGTCGCGCGCGTCGGTCTGCAGCAGGCACCGGTGCCGATGCCGGACGCGACGCCCGTGCTCTCGCGCCGGGTGGCCGGACTGGAACGCCCCAGCGGCGAGATGAGCGATCTACTGCCCTTCCTGCCCGGCACGCCCGCGCTGGACGAATTCCCGCTGGCCCAATGGCGCCGCTGCATGGAGCACGGCTGGCGCCGCATCGGCCCAGGCCAGATGGGGTACGGGCCGGTGGAAGGCAACGTTGCGCTGCGCCAGGCGGTGGCGGAATACCTGCGGGTGTCGCGCGGCGTGCGTTGCGAAGCGGCGCAGGTCTTTGTCACCGACGGCACGCAGAACAGCCTCGACCTGTGCGCCCGCACGCTGGCCGATGCGGGCGATACCGCCTGGATCGAGAACCCCGGCTACTACGGTGCGCGCGCGGCCCTGCAGGCGGCGGACCTGCGCCTGGTGCCGATCGGTGTCGATGCCGATGGTCTCGCCCCAAGCGAGGACGACTGGCAACAGCGTCCGCCGAAGCTCATCTACATCACGCCGTCCCACCAATACCCGCTCGGCGCGGTGATGAGTCTGGAGCGGCGTCTCGCGCTGATCCAGCATGCGCGTGCCGCTGGCGCGTGGATCATCGAAGACGACTACGACAGCGAATTCCGCCACACGGGCGTGCCGCTGTCCGCCGTGCAGGGCCTGACCACCGACGCCCCCGTCATCTACCTCGGCACGTTCAGCAAGATGCTGTTCCCAGCGCTGCGGCTCGGTTACATGGTCGTGCCGCCGGCCCTGGCGCCCGTGCTGCGCAAGGCGGCTGGCGCGATGATGCTGCGCGGGCGTGTCGCCGAACAACTCGCGCTGGCGGAGTTCATTGAGGCGGGGCACTTTACGCGGCACCTGCGTCGCATGCGGCGACTGTATGGCGAGCGCCGTGATGCGCTACAAGCCGCCATCGCGCGCCATCTGGGCGGCATGGTGACGGTGTCGGGCGGCGCGGGCGGCATGCATCTGTCCTTACGGCTCGACGCGCCGGCGCCTGATGTGGACGTGAGCACCGCTGCTCGCGCGCATGGGATGGTGTTGCGGCCGCTGTCACGCTTCTGCCTGCCGGGCACGTTCACCGCGCAGTACAACGGCCTCGTCCTCGGCTACGGTAACGTGCCCGCCGAGGCGATGGACGGGCTCGTGATGCGCATGCGCGATGTGATCGAGAGCATCGCCGGCTGATCAGACGGTCATCCTCGTGGCGGCGGCCAGTTCGGCCAAGCTCCAGCCCGCCCCCAGCATCACGCGCCGCGTGTGCAGGTCCTCCAGCAGCGCGACATCGTCCACCTGCTCGCCCAGGTAGCGCAGGCGCTTGTCGCGCACCTCCACATACCCCGACGGGTAGTGCCTGGCGAGCGACTGCCACACCCCATGCACCCCGACGGACTGACGCGCACCGCTCATCAGACACATGCCACTGTCGAGCGCGCGCCGGAAGACGGTCGAGGCCAACCCGCGCCGCTGGTACGCCAAGGCGTACTTCGAGTGCGGTGAACGCAGATAGCGGTCCGCGCGCTTATCCAACTCGATCAAGCGGTTGAAGACCGTGTAGCCGGCCAAGCGCCGCGCCGCCACGTCTTCCACATAGACATAGATCTCGCCATCGGCCTCGCGCGTGTGGATGCGGAAGCCCGGCAAGGTGTCGTCATCGAGCGTCATGCCGTGCAGCGGCGTGCCGGGCGTTTGCATGCGTTCATACAGCCCGTCGAGTTCGCGCTCGATGTCGTCGTTGTTGAAGTCGACGTCGGTGCGCAGGCCAAGGGGCTGCAGCCACTTGCGCAGCGATTGCACCATCGATGCCAACGTCGGCAAGGCCGGTGACGGCATAGGGAATGTCAGCGCGGCGCTCATGCTGCCTCCGCCCAATAGCCACTGACGAGGCGCGCTGGTGGCTCGGCCGCCTGAACACGAGCGCTGGCGGCCCAGTCATCCATGCGCACATTCAGTCCGGCGTGGATGCCATAGCCCGGCCCAGCGACGATCGCACCGCCCGCCTCCACGCCCTCGCCGGCGCGGATGGCGCCGCCAGCCTCGATGTCGCCCCAGGCCTTGATGCCCCAGCCGGCTTCCAGATGCGTGCCTGCGCGCAGGTCCGCCCCGGCCAGGATGCCGTGTGTGCTCACGATGGCAGCCTCGCTGCTCACCTCACTGCCGGCACGCAGGCCCTTGCCGCAACGCACGTTGCCGCGCGCAGCGAGCGCTTCGCCAATGAGCAGATCGTCCGCCACGTCGATGTCGGCATCGCAATACAAATCGCGATGCACGCGCGCGACGCCGCCCACACGCAGCGTGCCGGTGGTGGTCACGCTCCAGCCGACGCGCAGATCGCCACCCACGGTGACCGTGCCGTCGCAGTACAGGCCTGCCTTGGCTTCCAAGTCACCGCCGGTGGTGATGGACTCCCCCGCGCGCACGCCGCCGCCCGCGCGAATCGCCTGCCCCGCGCGCAACACGCCATCCACGTGGATACCGCCACGCACGACGATCGTGCCCGCAAAGATGAGCGCATCGGCCTCGATGTCGTCGGCTTCGAGCACGGCGTCAGTCGGGCCGAAGTTGTCGAGCAACCAGATCGCATCGGTGATGCGGCCTTCTTGCACGAGGCTGTCGAGCAGGTGTTGGTAATCGGTGCCGTTGTGGCGGTTGCGGATGTACCAGCGATAGCCAGCCGCGCAAGGCTGCTTGGCCTTGATGAAGTTCTGCGTGAGTTCCATGGCGGTTCCTGCGTCGCCGTGCCGGGTCGTGTCCGGCAATGGCAGACGTGCCGGTGCCGGCGCATGTCAGCACCGGACCGGAGTTGAAGAGGGGGCGAAAGCGGAAGGTGCCGTGCGGAGCGGGTGCGCCAGCAAGGGCGGCGCCCCACACGGCTTACGAAAGCCGGGCGAGCAGGAAGTGCCGGAGGGCCGCGTGCGTGCCGAGTCGATCATGCGAGCCCGCGCCGTGCACGCGCGCGCAGACGCCGGGCAGCGTGTGCCGGGGCTGAGCGTGAATGAAGGCGGTGCCGATCATGATCGAAAGGGATGGAATTCGGACGTGACCGCGCAGGATGGCGACAGCCCCAAGGAAAGTCCAGGCGATGGGTGATGCAGTCGCGACTTCTTGACCGAAGTTTGCGGATTCCGCCTATCACGTTGCATGCACCGCACAACTCGCGGCACGACCGGCTTCATCGCTGTGCACGCGTGCACAGAACGCTACAACCTCGGGAAAACCCACCCCCGTTCTTGCTGCGTTGCACGGTGTTCCGAATGTCACGCGATGCTACGATGCCCCGACCCACGGCTGTCTGCCAGTTTCCACAAGAAGCGACGCGGGCGGCATCAAAAGAGACCTGCTGTCGGTGATCCCGACACACCACCCCGGAGCACGCATGAATGCCCCTCTGAACGACGCGCTACGCCGCGCGCTCGAAACCGTTTCCCTGGACGACAAGTACACGCTCGAGCGTGGCCGCATCTACATCAGCGGCACGCAGGCACTCGTACGCTTGCCGATGCTGCAGCAGGAGCGCGACCGCGCCGCTGGGCTCAATACGGCAGGCTTCATCTCCGGCTACCGCGGCTCGCCGCTGGGCGCACTGGACCAGGCCTTGTGGAAGGCCAAGAAGCATCTGGCGGGGCACAACATCGTTTTCCAGGCGGGGCTCAATGAAGACCTGGCCGCCACGGCGGTCTGGGGCTCGCAGCAGGTCAATCTGTATCCGAACGCCAAGTTCAGCGGCGTGTTCGGCATGTGGTACGGCAAGGGTCCGGGTGTGGACCGCACGATCGACGTGTTCAAGCACGCCAACTCGGCGGGCTCGTCCGCACATGGCGGGGTGCTGGTGCTGGCGGGTGATGACCACGCATGCAAATCGTCCACGCTGGCGCACCAGTCGGAGCACGTCTTCAAGGCGGCCGGCATTCCGGTGCTGTATCCGTCGAACGTGCAGGAGTACCTCGACTACGGCCTGCACGGCTGGGCGATGAGCCGCTACTCGGGCCTGTGGGTGTCGATGAAGTGCGTGACGGACGTGGTGGAATCGTCCGCCTCGGTGGACGTCGACCCGCACCGCGCCGAGATCATCCTGCCCGAAGATTTCATCCTGCCGCAGGGCGGCCTCAACATCCGCTGGCCCGATCCGCCGCTGGTGCAGGAAGCGCGCCTGCTCGACTACAAGTGGTACGCCGGCCTGTCATACGTGCGTGCCAACAAGCTCGACCGCGTGGTGATGGACTCGCCGCAGGCGCGCTTCGGCATCATGACCGCCGGTAAGGCGTACCTGGACGTGCGCCAGGCGCTGGTCGACTTGGGCCTGGATGAAGAAACCTGCCGCCGCATCGGCATCCGCCTGTACAAGGTCGGCTGCGTGTGGCCGCTGGAAGCGCACGGCGCGCGCGCGTTTGCCGAAGGGCTGCAAGAGATTCTGGTGGTGGAAGAGAAGCGCCAGATCCTCGAATACCAACTCAAGGAAGAGCTGTACAACTACCGCGACGACGTCCGCCCGCGCGTGTACGGCAAGTTTGACGAGCGCGACAATGCCGGCGGCGAATGGTCCGTGCCGATGGCCAACTGGCTGCTGCCGGCGCACTACGAGTTGTCGCCCGCGCTGATCGCCCGCGCCATCGCCACGCGACTGGAGAAGTTCGAGCTGCCGTCGGATGTGCGCGCACGCATTGCCTCGCGCATCGCCATCATCGACGCCAAGGAGAAGGCGCTCGCCAAGCCGCGCATCACCGCCGAGCGCAAGCCGTGGTTCTGCTCGGGCTGCCCGCACAACACGTCGACCAACGTGCCGGAAGGCTCGCGCGCGCTGGCCGGCATCGGCTGCCACTACATGACCGTGTGGATGGACCGCCGCACCGACACCTTCAGCCAGATGGGTGGCGAAGGCGTGGCGTGGATCGGCCAGATGCCCTTCTCGGGCGACCAGCACGTGTTCGCCAACCTGGGCGACGGCACGTACTACCACTCGGGCCTGCTGGCGATTCGCGCCTCCATCGCGGCCAAGGTGAACATCACCTACAAGATCCTCTACAACGATGCCGTGGCCATGACCGGCGGCCAGCCGGTGGACGGCCCGCTGTCGGTGCCGCAGATTGCCGCGCAGGTGCATGCCGAAGGCACGTCGCGCATCGTCATCGTCACGGACGAGCCCGAGAAGTACAACGCGGCCATCAAGCTGCCCGAAGGCGTGACGGTGCACCACCGCGATCGCCTGGATGCCATCCAGCGCGAACTGCGCGAGGTGCAAGGCACCAGCGTGCTGATCTACGACCAGACCTGCGCCACCGAAAAGCGCCGCCGCCGCAAGCGCGGCACGATGGTCGACCCGGCACGCCGCGCGTTCATCAACGACGCGGTGTGCGAAGGCTGCGGCGATTGCTCGGTCAAGTCGAACTGCCTGTCGGTCGAGCCGCTGGACACCGAGCTGGGCACCAAGCGCAAGATCAATCAATCGTCGTGCAACAAGGACTTCTCGTGCGTGAACGGCTTCTGCCCGAGCTTTGTGACGGCCGAAGGCGCACAGGTGCGCAAACCCGAATCGCATGGCGTGTCGATGAGCGGCCTGCCGCTGTTGCCGCACCCGGAACTGCCCGCCATCCAGCGTGCGTACGGCGTGCTGGTGACCGGCGTGGGCGGCACCGGCGTGGTGACCATCGGCGGCCTGCTCGGCATGGCCGCGCACATCGAGGGCAAGGGCGTGACCGTGCTCGACATGGCGGGCCTGGCGCAGAAGGGTGGCGCGGTGCTCTCGCACGTGCAGATCGGCGAGCGCCCGGATTCGATCCACGCCACGCGCATCGCCATGGGCGAAGCGGACCTGGTGATCGGCTGCGATGCCATCGTCTCGGCCTCGGACGAAGTGCTGTCGAAAGTGCAGCACGGCCAGACGCGCGCGATCATCAACAGCACGGCCTCCCCCACGGCCGACTTCATCAAGAACCCGAACTGGCGCTTCCCGGGCAGCTCGGCCGAGGCGGACATCCGCGCGGCCGTAGGCGATGCCTGCGCGTTTGAAGATGCCAACACGCTGGCGGTGCGCCTGCTGGGCGACGCGATCTTCACCAACCCGCTGGTGCTGGGTTTTGCGTGGCAGAAGGGCTGGATTCCGCTGACGTACGACGCGCTCCTCCGCGCGATCGAACTCAACGGCGTGGCGGTCGAGAAGAACAAGACCGCGTTCGAATGGGGCCGCCACCTGGCGCAGGACCGCGATGCGGTGCTCAAGCTCGCCGACGACGCTCCCCGTGCCAAGGCGGACGTCATCGCCCTGCCCTCGCTGGACACGCTCATCGCCCGCCGCGTCGATCTGCTGACCGCGTACCAGAACGCTGCCTACGCTACGGAATTCCGCGCGGTGGTCGAGCGCGTTCGCACTGCGGAAACGGCGGTGGTTGGCGCAGGCCAAACGCTGGCGCTGACCGAAGCCGTGGCCCGCAACCTGTCGAAGCTGATGGCGTACAAGGACGAATACGAAGTCGCCCGCCTATACACCGATCCGGCCTTCCTCGACAAGCTGCGCGCCCAGTTCGAAGGCGAGCCCGGCCGCGACTACCAGCTCAACTTCTGGCTCGCCCCGCCCATGCTGGCCAAGCGCGACGAGAAGGGTCACCTGGTCAAGCAACGCTTCGGCCCGAACACCATGCGCATCTTCAAGCTGCTGGCCAAGCTCAAGGGTCTGCGCGGCACCGCATTCGACGTGTTCGGCAAGACCGAAGAGCGCCGCACCGAGCGCGCGCTGATCGGCGAATACCGTGCGCTGGTCGATGAACTGGTGAAGGGCCTGACGGCGCAGAAGCTGGCGCAAGCCGTGGAACTGGCGCGCCTGCCGGAAGACATCCGCGGCTTCGGCCATGTGAAGGAGGCCAACCTGGCCGCCGCACGCATCCGCTGGAACAAGCTGCTCGCGCAGTGGCGTGATCCGGCGGCGGCGCAGCGCGCAGCCTGATCAGCGCAGACGGCGCGCCGGCCCGCCAGGGTGGGCGCGTCCGTCTCAGGCAGGCATGCGTGACGGTGTTCCGCGCATGCCTGCACCCCCAGCGGCCATGCGTGGCCGCTTTTCGTTCACGCTTGCGCCCCAGGCGGTCACGCGTGGCGGTTTTTCGCTCACGCATGCGTCCTGGGCGGTCATGCATGCCGGTTTTTTGCTCACGCGTGCGTCCTGGGCGCTCATGCGTGCCGGTTTTTTGCTCACGGATGCGTCCTCGGCACTCACGCGTGGCCGTTTTTCACGCACGCGTGAGCCCTGGGCGGTCATGCATGACGGTTTTCCGCTCATACATGCCCCAAAAAGGGGCAAGCGACAGGTTTAGACGTCCGGGCTGGTAGTTCGACGCGCACGGCGGGCGTGTCAGCCCGGCACGATCTGCTGCGCGTAGTCGTACAGGTCTTGCAGGATGTTCTGCGCGCGCCGGTCGCCCTTTTCCGTGGCTTCCGCGCCCAATTGCTGCAGCCGCTCGCCAAAGGCTTCAAAGGTGAGATAGCCACCGACGCCTTCAAACAAGCGCTCGGCGCGCAGTTGTTCCCACTGCTCGTATTCCTCTTCGGACAGCGTGTCGGGGAAGTTGCGTGCGCGGTAGTGGAACAGCAGTTCCGGCAAGCGCGCATCGGCAAATTCGGGGTGCAGGCGCGCGAGCTGCTCGCCAGACAACGTGCGCAGCTCGTTGAGCGTGCGGCGATCGTCATTGCTGACGAAGCCACCGTAGAGGTTCTGGTCGACGTCTTCGATCGGCTCCAGCTCGCGGGCGTACACCTGGCGCCAGGTTTCGCGCATGTCCGGCGCACCCTGGGCGATGGCGGCGTGGCGTTCGATTGTTGCGAAGTCGATGCCCCAGCGCTCAGCCTGCGCAGGCTGCAGCGTCTTCATGTTGCTGATGACGATGGGCGACTTGTTGATGTGGATCGACTTGATCGGCAGGCGCGTGGTGCCCTCGGCCAAGTCGGCGGTGCGCGTGAACATGCGCTCGCGGATGGTGGCGACATCCATGTCGAACAGTTCGGAGGGGTCGAACGCCAAGTCCCACACGATCAACTCGTTCTTGTTGGTCGGGTGCCCGCCCAGCGGCCAGACGACGGCCATGCAGCCGCGTTCCACGCCATACATGCCGGAGATGTGCAGCAGCGGACGCGGCGCATTGCCGATCTCGGCCACTACGCGGTCTTTTTTGCGCAGCGCCAGGCAGAAGTCGAACAGGCGCGGCTGCGCGTTGCGGATCAGGCGCGCCAGGGCAATCGTCGCGCGCACGTCGGACACGGCATCGTGCGCAGCCTCGTGCACCAGACCGTTGGCTTGCGAGAGGTGCTCCAGCTTGAAGCTCGGCTTGCCGTCCTCGTGTTTGGGCCATTGGATGCCCTCGGGGCGCAGCGCCCAGGTGGTGCGCACCACGTCCAGCAAGTCCCACCGCCCGCATTCGTTCTGCCATTCACGCGCATACGGGTCGATCAGGTTGCGCCAGAACAGGTGGCGCGTGACTTCGTCGTCAAAGCGGATCGTGTTGTAGCCGACGCCGATGGTGCCAGGCGCCCCCAACTCGCGCTCGATGGCCTGCGCGAATTGATATTCCGGCACGCCCTGCTTGGCGCACTGCTGCGGCGTGATGCCGGTGATGAGGCACGAAACGGGGTCGGGCAGCCAGTCGTTGGACGGCTGGCAGAACAGTTCGACCGGGTCGCCGATCTCGTTGAGTTCGGCATCGGTGCGGATGCTCGCGAACTGCGCCGGGCGGTCGCGGCGCGGCACGGCGCCAAAGGTTTCGTAGTCGTGCCAGAGGAAGGTGGGGGTGACGGGCAAGGGACGCTGCTCGCAGGAAAGCCAAAAGATGCCGGCATGCTAACAGCCTCGCCCGCCCGTTGACTCACATCAACCCACCCTGGCCGGGCGTCGACCAGACTGAACACTCCCCCAACTCGGAGACCAGTCATGGCCCAGTCGATGAAAGCCGCGGTTGTCCACGCGTTTGGCGAGCCCTTACGCATTGAGGAAGTGCCCGTCCCGACACCTGGGCGCGGGCAGATTCTGGTCAACATCAAGGCCTCGGGCGTGTGCCATACCGACCTGCACGCCGCCGATGGCGACTGGCCCGTCAAACCGAGCCTGCCGTTCATCCCTGGGCACGAGGGCGTGGGCTATGTGGCGGCGGTGGGTGAAGGCGTCACCAACGTCAAGGAAGGCGACCGCGTGGGCGTGCCCTGGCTCTACACCGCCTGCGGCCATTGCGAACACTGCCTCTCCGGCTGGGAGACCCTCTGCCACGAGCAGCAGAACACCGGCTACTCCGTCAACGGCGGTTATGCCGAATACGTGCTCGCCGACCCGAACTACGTCGGCCATCTGCCGGCGCAAGTCAGCTTTGAAGAGATCGCGCCGATCCTCTGCGCGGGGGTGACGGTCTACAAGGGCATTCGCATGACGGATACGCGGCCCGGCCAGTGGATTGCCATCTCGGGCATCGGCGGGCTGGGGCATGTGGCGGTGCAGTACGCGATTGCCATGGGCCTGCATGTGGTGGCCGTGGACGTGGCGCCCGACAAGCTGGCGCTGGCACGCGAGTTGGGGGCCAAGCTGGTGGTGGATGCCACCCAGCAGGACCCGGCCGCCGTCATCCAGAAAGAGGTGGGCGGTGTGCACGGCGTGCTGGTGACGGCCGTGTCGCGCAGCGCGTTTGCGCAGGCGCTGGGCATGGTGCGGCGCGGCGGCACGATCTCGCTCAACGGGCTGCCGCCGGGGGATTTTCCGCTGCCGATCTTCTCCACGGTGCTCAACGGCATTACGGTGCGCGGGTCGATTGTCGGTACGCGGCGCGACTTGCAGGAGTCGCTGCAATTTGCCGCCGAAGGGTTGGTACGCGCCCACATCCACCGCGACAAGCTCGACAACATCAACCAGGTGTTTGCCGATCTGAAGGCCGGCAAGGTCGACGGGCGCATCGTGCTGACCCTGTAAGCCTGTTCACGATCACGGCCGGTGCGGGGCGAGTAAGCTTTCAGCATCACGTTCGCTCGCTCCATCGCCATGCGCATCCTCTTCTTCAGCAGCCACCGTTACGACGAAGACAGCTTCCGCGCCGCGCAGGCGCGCGGCGGCCATGGCTTCGATCTGGTCTTCCAGCGCGCCCACCTCGACGTGCACACTGCGCCGCTTGCAGCGGGGTTCGAGGTGGTGTGCCCTTTCGTCAATGACAGCTTGAACGCCGATGTGCTCGCCGCGCTGGCCGCCGGGGGCACGCGGCTCATTGCGCTGCGCTCGGCGGGCTTCAACCACGTCGACCTGGCGGCCGCGCAGCGCCTGGGGCTGACGGTGGTGCGCGTGCCCGCGTATTCGCCGCATGCGGTGGCCGAGCACGCGGTCGGCATGATCCTCACGCTCAACCGGCGCCTGCACCGCGCCTGCAACCGCACGCGCGAAGGCGATTTTTCGCTGGATGGCCTGCTCGGCTTCGACCTGGCCGGCAAGACGGTCGGCGTAATCGGCACGGGGCAGATCGGGCAAGTGTTTGCACGCATCATGGCCGGCTTCGGCTGCCGGGTGCTGGCGTTCGATCCGTTTCCGCAAGCGTCG
The DNA here is from genome assembly GCA_039592975.1 of Ralstonia sp. Taxonomy (GTDB): domain Bacteria; phylum Pseudomonadota; class Gammaproteobacteria; order Burkholderiales; family Burkholderiaceae; genus Ralstonia. The sequence continues at coordinate 98,741 of JBCNQE010000009.1, forward strand.
CTGGCGGCGGGGGGCGTGACGTATCTGCCGCTGCCCGAGTTGCTGGCGCAGTCCGACATCGTCAGCCTGCATTGCCCGCTCAATGCGGAGACGCATCACCTGATCGATGCCAACGCGCTCGCCCGCATGAAGCCGGGCGCGATGCTCATCAACACGAGCCGTGGCGGCCTGGTCGACAGCCCGGCGCTGATCCATGCGCTCAAGACGGGCCAGCTCGGCCACCTGGGCCTGGATGTGTACGAAGAAGAAGCCGACCTGTTCTTCGAAGACCGCTCCGCCGACGTGCTGCAAGACGATGTGCTGGCGCGGTTGCTGACGTTTCCCAACGTCATCGTCACCGCGCATCAGGCGTTCTTTACGCGCGAGGCGCTGGCGGGCATTGCCGACACCACACTCGCCAACGTGGCGGCCTGGGCGGCCGGTGCGCCCGTCAACGTGGTGAAAGCCTAACTAGGCCGCCTCTACCTTCGGCTGGGACAGCTCGCTCTCCCCCGCTTTCACGTAGATGGAGTTGCGCGGCTTGGCCAGCACGCGGCGCACCATCGGCTCGAAGAACGACAGCGGCAGGTTGTCGTAATCGGCCATGAAGGCGGCGGCGTCGTACTTGGCGCAGAACTCGGCAGTGCGCTCGAAGAGTTCCGGCTGGCTGCGGTATTGCTCGCGCAGGTTGCGGTCCAGCCCCAGGTGGTGGAAGAAGTAGTAGCCCTGGAAAATGCCGTGCTTCTCGACCATCCATAGGTTCTCGGGGCTCACGAACGGCTTGAGGATGGCGGCGGCGATGTCCGGGTGGTTGAAGCTGCCCAGCGTGTCGCCAATGTCATGCAGCAACGCGCAGACGACGTATTCCTCATCGCGGCCATCACGGTGGGCCAGCGTGGCGGTTTGCAGGGAGTGCGCGAGGCGGTCGATGGGGAAGCCGCCGCAATCACCGTCGAGCAGCTTCAGGTGCGCGAGCACGCGGTCGGGCAGCGCACGGGCGTAGGGCATGAACTCGGCCGAGATGGCGGCCCAGTCCTCACGCGTGCCGTGCTCCATGTGGGAAAACGTCGCTCGGGGGGCGGTGTCGTGCGTCATGGGGTGTCTCCTTCGTCGCCTGAATCGGTCGGGTGTGCCGCGTCTGGATGCGCAGGTTGCTGTGGATAACCACTGTGGATAACCACTATGGATAACTGCTGTGGATAACGCTTGTGGATAACCGCTGTGGGTAACGTCGGGCCATTCTCTGCCTGGGCCTTGCCCGCAGACTGTCAAGCGTTTGACAATGGTCAGACCGCCCTTGCTGCACCTTGCCGCCATGCCCGCAGATGCTTCCCACGCCGCATCCCTCCCCGCCTCGGCGCCGACGCCCGCGCAGCTGGCCCAAGGCTGGCTGCGCGATGCGCCCGCCGAGTTGCTAGCCGAAATCGCGCCCACGGCGCGGCTGATCGCCTATCCCGACGGCGAGTGCATCCACCCGCACGGCGGGCCGGCCCAGGGCATGTTCCTGATCGTGCGTGGCCGCGTGCGCATCAGCCGGACGACGGATGGCGGCAGCGAACTCGTCTACGGCGTCCTGCGCGCGGGCGAATGGTTTGGCGAGATCGCCCTCATCGACGGCGGCGGCCGCACGCACAGTGCCCACGCGCAAGGGCCGACTACGCTGGTCCTGTTAGGCAGTGCGGCATTTGCACGCGTGGTGTCGGCCTATCCGGCCGGCATGTGGGCGCTGATGCAGCAGCTCTGCCAGCGTATCCGGCTGATCTTCGACGAGTTCGAGCACGCCAGCGAAATGCCCGCCGATGCGCGCCTCGCCCAGCGTCTGCTGCAACTGGCCCGCGCAGGCGACGGGCACACTGTCGCCGCCAGCAATGAAGAGCTGGGGCGCATGCTGGCGCGCTCGCGGCAGACCATCTCCAAATACTTGCAGGCGTGGCAGCGTGCCGGGTGGATCCGCTGCCACTACAGAACGGTGGACATTGTCGATACGCAGGCGCTGCGCGCGCTCGCGGGCAGCCATTAGCCTAGCCACCTCTGCTCCCCTGCGATCGGGCACGCGCAATTCGGCACGCGCCGCTAGAATTTCCCACACGCCACGCAGGCCCACCGCCCCTTCGCTGCCACCTCCATGACCTCCACGCTCTCGCCGGTGTCTCCCGAAGGCCGGCGCCTTGTGCTGCTGCTCGGCCTCGCGCAAACGGTCTCGTGGGGCACGCTGTACTTCACCTTCACCGTCTTCCTGGCGCCGATGCATGACACGCTCGGCTGGGCGCGGCCGTTTCTGGCGGGCGGGTTCTCGCTGGGGCTGCTGGTGTGGGCGCTGTGCTCGTTCTGGGTGGGGCGTGCGCTGGACCGCTGGCCCGCGCGCCGCGTGATGGGCGCGGGCACCGTGCTGGCAGCGGGCAGCCTGCTGGCGTGGTCGCTGGTCTCCGATCAAACCGCGTTCCTATTGCTTTGGCTGCCGATGGGCGTGGCCATGGCCACCACGCTGTATGACCCGGCCTTCGTTGTGCTGCGCCAAGCGTTTGGTGATGCATACCAACGGCCCATCATCGGGCTCACGCTGATCGCCGGGTTCTCCAGCACGATCTGCATTCCGCTGGCGCAATGGGGGGCGGAGCACATCGGCTGGCGGCATACGCTGCAGGTGTTTGCGCTGGCGCAGGTGCTGGTCTGCCTGCCCGTCCATCTGCGACTGCGCGTGCGGCCGCCACAGCACGCATCCGCGAGTACCACCGATGACCCCGCGCCGATCCACGCCTCCGCATGGCGCATGGTGCTGCGTCTGCCCGTGTTCTGGGCCGTGGTGCTGGCCTTCGTGGCCATCAGCCTGATCGCCACGGTGCTCGGCGCGCATCTAATCCCGCTGCTCTCGGAAAAGGGGGTGCCGACGGGCCGCCAATTGCTGATCGCCGCCCTCATCGGCCCGGCGCAAGTCCTCGGCCGGCTGGCGATGATGCGCTTTCGCCTGGCGCATCCCGTCCGTGTCGCCCCCGTTACGTACGCCGCGATGACCGTGGCACTCATTCTGCTGGCGCTCTCCAGCGGGCCCCTGCTGCTGGCTTTCGCGCTCATCTATGGGGCGGCCAACGGCATCAACACGATGCTGCGCGCGATCGCCATGCCGGAACTGGTGTCGCGCAACCAATACGCCACCCTCAACGGCCTGATGATGACGCCCGTGCTGCTGGCCCAAGCCAGCGCGCCATGGCTCGGGGCGCTGCTGTGGAAAGCGACCGGCGGTTACGCCGCGGTGGAATGGGCGATGGTGGCTTGCGCACTGATTGCCCTGTGCGCCTTCACCTATGGGCTACGGCACGCCCGTACGCGCTCCGCACCGGATGGCGTGCCGGACGCCGAAGTAACGCCGTCGTCATGACGGTTTCGTCACTTAACCAGCCAGCGATTGCTGATCGGAACCTTTGTTGACGCGAATCTGTCATTGAAACACGAGACGTGATGTTTCATTCTCATGTTAGAAGCGGCCCGCTTTTTGCGGCACCGCCAACGGAGGACGCGCAGTGTCACAGGCTCATCTGGCAACACCATCCGCAAGCCAACCGATGCCATGGTCGATGCAGGAAATCGACTACAGCGGCATCAACGTCGTGCGCGTGCGCGAGAACCGCACGCTGTTCTACCTGGTGGTCTCGGCTTCGTTTGTGGAAAGCGGCTCCGACCTCTACGCCGGCAACCTCGCCCAGTACTACGCGGATCAACCCGAAGCCGCGCACTGGCTGACGCACCACTGGGAGCGCGAAGAGCTGCAGCACGGCCGTGCACTGCGTCGCTACGTCGAAACCGTCTGGCCAGAGTTCGACTGGGAACTCGGCTACGCCCGCTTCTTCGAGGAATACTCCGTGACCTGCTCGATCGACCAATTCGAGCCGACGCAGGCACTGGAAATGGTGGCGCGCTGCGTGGTCGAGATGGGCACCGCCACGTTCTACCGTGCCATCGCCCAGGCCGCCGCCGAGGCCGACGAACCCGTGCTGCACGATCTCGCCAGCCGCATCTCGGCCGATGAGGTCCGGCATTACAAACACTTCTTCCGCTTCTTCAACGCCTGTAACGCACGCGAAGGCGTAGGCCGCATGCGCGTGCTCAAGGCACTCGCCTCGCGACTGCGCGAAATCAAGAACGAAGATTCGATGATCGCCCTGCGCAACGTGCTGCGCATCGAGCGTGGCGAAGAAGACGTACCCGAGGCCGACGTGCGCGCGCTGAACTCCAGCGTAAGCGCGGTGGTGCGGGCGCATCTGCCGATCGACATGGCGGCCAAGATGCTGCTCAAGCCGCTGCGGCTGCGCCCGGGGCTTGAGCGCTCAATTCGGCCGCCACTGGTGGCGCTGGTGCGGCGGGTGATCCTGCACTAGACCCTGCGCACGATGCGCTAATAAAAAACCCGGGCCGAAGCCCGGGTTTCTCATTCAATCAATCGACAGGAGCCGATTAGAACTTGTGGCGGAGACCAACCACGGCGCCCATTTGGTTATTGGTGCTGCCGTCGGCGCCGGTGAACACGTCACCGAAGCCATTCACGCCCAGCGGCAGCGCAGCGTTGTTGCTGTTCTTGGCATAGGCCAAGTTCAGGTACGCGTCGGTGCGCTTGGACAGTGCGTAATCGCTACCCACCACGAACAACCACGGGTTACCCGCGCCAGTCGTCTTGAAGTTTTGGTAGTAAGCGGTGCCAGTCAGCGTCAGTGCCGGTGTAGCTTGGTAGCCAGCGCCCAGCCAGTACAGGTTCGAACGAGCCGTGTCGACAGCCAGGCCGGTTGCGTGTGCCCAACGGTAGCCAGCGTACAGCTTGGCCGGACCGAAGGCGTACGTGCCGCCGATGGTGGCGCGTTGCGTCTTGACATCAGCCAGAGGGACCGAGTTGGCGTTCATTTGGTCATAAACAGCACCAACTGCGAACGGGCCGGCTGCGTAGTTCACGCCAGCACTCCACTCGCGACCCACCTTGTAGTTGCCAGCGACTTCTTGACCGTCGTTGCGCGTCGAGTACAGCGCCGAGGCGGTCAGAGCACCGAACGTGCCTACGTATTTCACAGCGTTGTCAGCGCGGCCAGCCAGGGCTGCATCCTGCGAAGCGATCGAGTAGCGCGAAGCGATCGCCATCGGATCATAGTTCAGCGCGAAGTCGTACAGCAGGTTCGTCTGACGACCCAGGGTCAATTGACCCCACTGGCCTTGCAGACCAACGTAGGCAGCGCGGCCGAACAGGCGGCCGTTGCCGTTGGCGTCCTTTTGTGCCGACGTGCCGTCATCAATATTGAAACCGCTTTCCAGGTTGAAGATGCCCTTCAGGCCGCCGCCCAGGTCTTCAACGCCACGCAGGCCCCAGCGCGAACCCGACATGTTGCCCGACTGCAGTGCAACACGGGAGCCGCCATTTTCGGGGGCCTTGTTCACCCACTCAACACCAGCGTCAGCCACGCCGTACAGGGACACGCTCGATTGTGCAAATGCGCCGGCAGAAACCAGGGCGGCAGCAGCGGCCGCAAACAGCTTGATCTTCATATCGTTTTCCTTGAAAAACACTATCGCAAGGATTTGCGATCGGCGGCCATTATGTATGTCGACACCGCCTATCAAACAATGAAGGGGGTCACGCTGTGGTAAATATGAAACCTAAGTCTTTCATCAAATATTTTCCATACACATCAATTACTTATCGATCGAACCGATTCAACGTAAGTGAGGCTTACATGTTTGCAATCCACAGGCTTACAAGCCGTAAGCCATTTGCTTATTAAAATAAGTCGATTGGCGATAAAAATTGAAGCCTTGAGGGATCGCTGTTTTCGCTTATGATTCGGGCCGAAGCTTGAATGACAGTTTCACAGCTTCATATCGACTTTAAGAGACCGCCCAACAGCGGTCTCTTTTTTTTGCCCGAACGCCGGTCGGTCAGGCGGCGTGGCCGATCTTCTTAGTAATGCGGTGCTTGAAGGTCGACACCGTCTTGGGGGAGATGCCCAGGCGCTTGGCGATCTCGGTGTTCCGATGACCTTCTGCGACGAGCTGGTTCACGCGCATTTCGCGCTTGGTGAGGGTGGCCAGACCTGCGCCTTCCGATGCGCCCATCGCGGAAGTCGGAAAAGACAGGTAGCCGCGCGCGGCCAGCAGAAGCGCGGCGGTGAGCACGGACGTTGCTTCGGACTTGGGGACGTAGGCGTTGGCACCAGCCAGAAAGGCGAGGCGGGCCTCGTTGCCGGTGGTTTCGGCGGAGGTCATCACCAGGCCGATGTCTTGTTGCTGGGCGCGCACGCGGCGCACCAGTTCAAGGCCATCCAGGCCCGGCAGGTTCATGTCGACGATGGCCAGCTTGGGCCGGGCCGAGCGAATCAGCTGCAGGCCCTGCGCACCATCGGCGGCGGTGGCGACCAGTTGCAAGTGCGGCGAACCCGCCAGCAGTGCCTGAATGGATTCGAGGACGATGGGGTGGTCGTCAATGGCGACGACGGAATGAAAGGCGTGACCGACAGGTGACATGAGCGTTGGCGCTTGAGCTGAGGAGTCTCCCGCCACGTTCCGTTGCAAAAAGAACCGGCGGATAGCACGTTGCGAGCACCCCAGCACCGCCGCAGTTCCATCCGGTACAGCTTTGCACAGATTGGCCGTCAGATCGGTGTCAATTGCAACGCGGTGTCACAAACTGAGCCTATCCGCCGCGCTCATGCGAGCCGGAAGACGTCCACCGCCCCGCGCAATTCCTGCGCTTGCTGACGCAGGCTTTCGGCGGCAGCGGCCGCTTCCTCCACCAGCGCGGCGTTCTGCTGCGTCACTTCATCCATCGACGTGACGGCGCGGTTGACCTCTTCAATGCCTTGCGACTGTTCGCGCGAGGCGTGGCTGATCTCACCCATCAGGCCGGCGATGCGTTCCACGCGCGTGACGATGTCCTGCATGGCGTCGCCCGCACCGCGCGCGGCTTCGTTGCCGGCCTGCACTTCCTCCACCGAGCGGTTGATCAGTTCCTTGATCTCCTTGGCGGCGGCCGCGCTGCGCTGGGCGAGGCTGCGGACCTCACCGGCCACGACGGCGAAGCCGCGGCCCTGCTCGCCGGCGCGCGCCGCTTCCACAGCGGCATTCAGCGCGAGGATGTTGGTCTGGAAGGCGATGCCGTCGATGATGCCGGTGATATCGGCAATCTTCTGCGCCGTGGCGTGGATGCCCGACATGGTGCCGACCAGCCGTTCGACGGTCTGCCCGCCAGCGTTGGCCGCCTCGCTGGCGGACTGCACCATGTCGTGCGCATGCTGGGCGCTGTCGGCGTTCTGGCGCACGGTGGCGGCCAGCTCTTCGATGCTCGATGCGGTGCGCTCAAGGCTGCCAGCCTGCGCTTCGGTGCGGGCAGACAGGTCGGCATTGCCGGCCGCAATCTGGCCGGTGCTCGAGGCGATGGTGGACGCGCTCGCGCGCACCTTGTCGACAATGCCCGTCAGGCCATCGCCGACACCGTTCACGGCGCGCATGAGCTGGCCGATCTCGTCGCGACGGGTGGCGGGCAGGCGATGCGTGAGATCGCCAGCGGCCACGCGCTGTGCCACGTTCACCACCTCGGCCAGCGGCGTGCTCACGGCGCGACGCAGCATCCAGTACAGGCCGCCGGCCAGCAGCGCGCCCAGCGCCAGGCCCAGGAGCAGGAAGCGGTTGCGGGCGGAAACCAGATCGGCTTCCAGCTCATCCACATAGGCTGTTCCCGCAATCACGAGCTTCCAATCCGGGTATTGCGTGAATACCGTGAAGCGTTCACGTGTGGCGCCGCCATCGGTGTCGGCCAGCGTATGGCGCAGCGTGCCGTCCTTGCCTTCGATCATCTCGCGCACCCAGGCGAGGCCATCGGCATCTTTGGCGTCGAGCAGGTTCTTGCCTTCGCGCGCGGTGTTGCGGTCGATCAGTACCTTGCCCTGGTCCGCGCCCGGCTTGCCGTCGATGACGAAGTAGCCGCCGCTCTGGCCGATACCGTGCGCGCGGATCTTGTCCTTGAGCAGCGCGAGTTCCGAGCGCACATCCACGCCCACATACAGCGCGCCGATGACCTTGCCCGACGCATCGCGCACGGGCTCGTATTTGCTCATGTAGGGCACGCCAAACAGCCACGCCAGACCGCGGAACGGCTGGCCGGCCATCAGCGCCTTGTAGCTCGGGTGGGCGCGGTCGAGCAACGTGCCGATGGCGCGTTCGCCGTTTTCCTTCTTGAGCGAGGTGGTCACGCGGACGAAATCATCGCCGGTGCGGGCGAACACGGTGGCGATGGTGCCGCCCGTGCGCGCAAAGAACTTGTCCGGCACGGTGAAGTTGAGGTTCAACACGGTGTCGCCGCTCTTGAAGGTGGGCGTGGGCTTGCCAGCCACCTCCACGGTCTGCGCCGGGTCAACCGTGTACGGGCCAGGAGCCGCATCGGCAAAGGCGGTGAGGAAGCGGTCTGCCTCGGTGCGCATGGTGCCGTCGAACAAGGCGATCATGTCGCGCATGGCGGCTTCCTGATCGTGCATGGCGGACTGCATGTTGGCTTCGAGCGTGCGCAGGCTCGATTGCGAAATCGCCAGTGCAAAGATGCCGAACACGAGCACCAGCACGGCCAGGCCAATCACGGCCAGCCGCGTGCCGAGACTCGTGGTGCGTTCAGAAGATGGGCGCTGGGGCGCAGACGCTCGCATGCTTGCTCCTCGGGGTCGTCAGTCGAGTTAACAACGGATCGCCTGGGAAAAGCTTGAGCGCAAACGTTTATCTGCGCGTTTTGTTGGCCATTCGAGCCCGGTGTGTCAGCGGCTGCAGTGCAGTTCGACGTGCTTCGGTACCGGTTTTGCCGGGTCGCCGGCGCCGAGGTCGAGCCGCCAATCGCCGCTGGGGGCGCCGAGCGCGCTGCCAGCATCGTGGCCGTCCACCGTGGCCCGGCACCCCTGCGCGTTGGCGAAGCGAATGAACGGGTGCACATAGCCGGCCACCTCCACCGACAGCGAACGGCCGTCCGGCGCGCGGCGCCAGTTGGACAAGCGGCCGCTGGCCTCGCGCACGTAGGGCAACGCCTGCGGGGCGCTGTCGATCGAAAAGCGTGCGGCGCCGCTCGTCAGGTGGATGTACGTGCCACCGGGGCCTGCCTGATAGCCGGCCACATCGCGCGCGTCGGCCAGGTGCGGCACGCCGTCGGCGCTCCAACGTACGGTACGCAGATCGCCTGCGCCCCGCACCACCCAGGCGTCGCCGTCACGGGCGACGGCCACGCTGCGGAAGTCGAGCACCTTGCGGATGTAGTCCGACGCGTACACCGGCATGACCGGCTGCGCGAGCGCCCAGTCGTACACCTGCCGCAGCGCCGTCAATGAAGCCAGCTTGGTGCCCGAATACATGTGGTAGTAGATGCCGATCGGCTTGAAGCGATAGGGCTTGTCGGTCAGCTCGAAGGTCTCGACGGCGCGCCTGAAGCCGTAATACGGGCCCTGCCAGAGGTTGGTGTAGATGTTTTCGTTCTGCGCGGGAGCAAAGACCTGAAAGAGGCCGCCGCCTTTGTCGACACCCAGCGGCGCCACCGCCGTCCAGCTCGGGTTGGAACGCGTGATGTACGTATCGCCGCCATTCATGCTCAGCACGCCGGCCTGGTTGGCCGCTTGCACGGCGGCCGGAGGCACCTGGCCGTTGCCGCTCCACAGCAGCACCTTCACGCGCTTGTCCGGCGGGGCAAGGCGGGTGTTGATGTAGTCGATGGAGCCGGCCACCTCGCGGTCAAGGTTGAAGCGGTAATTGGGAATCCTGAGCGAAAAGGAGTCGGCCGCACCTGCCGTGGGCGTCACTGCCTCTTCGGGTGGGCTGGCCGTCCGCAACCAGTTGAAGGGGTGCGAGAACGTGTGACTCGCCAGCTCAACATAGGGCAGCGCAAAGATGCTGCGCGCAATCGGCTCCAACTGGGGCGTGAGCTTGGGGTACATGCCGTTGGCCGCCACTTCCCCTTCGATGATGGAAACCGTGGTCGGCACCTTGTAGCGCGCAAAGATCTCGCGCTGCAGGGCCTGCCCCGAAAATTCACCGGGCGGAAACTCCGTGCGCGAGGCAAAGCCGTCGCCATCGATATGCACCGTCATCAGGCGACGGCCGTTTTCCGTCGTGGTATCGGGGATGGGCATGGCGGGCAGCGCCAGTGCCTCGCGCAGAAACGCCAACGGCTGGATCACCCAGCGCGCCTGATCCACATCGGGCATGCGGAACACGCCGGACGGCTGCAGCACGTAACCGCCCCACGGCATGATGGCCGCCGCGTCATACGCGTAGCGGCCCGCCGATAAGCGCAACAGCGATCTCGCGCCCGGCGTATTGGGGCTCACCTTGACGCCCACAGCGCTGCGCCGGTCGGGGTGCGGTTGCAGCTCGAAACCGATCATCGGATCGCGCGAGACGATCGACAGCGCCTCCGGCGGCGCGCCGGGCACCACCTCCAGGCTCAGCGTCTGCGCCATCGCGGCGTCCATGCGCAAGCCAAACTGGTTAAACATGGCGACGCGCACACCGGCCCCAACCACGCGCCTGAGCCACGCCGCCCAGGTGCCCGGGTGCGGCGCATTGGCATCGAACCAGGTGACGACGCCGGCGTAGCGATCCGGCGTCACGGTAGGCAAGGGTTGATACGCGTCCGCCACCTCGACCCGGTAGCCGAGGTAGTTGAGCGGCATGGCGAGATACAGCACCGAAGGCAGCGTATTGGTGCTGGTGCCCGGCTCTTGCGGCTCCACCAGCAGCACGCGACGCGGCATCACCTCCAGGCGGCCGATCCCGATGACATCGACAGCAGGCGTGGTGGCGTAGGCGGTCACGCCCGCTGTGCGCGCCACATTGGCGGTATCACGCAAGCACGCGCGGGTGTAGCTGGGGCAGTAATCGAGCGCGACAGCGGGCAGGTGATACTGCGTGCCGATGCTGCGCAGCGCAGCGATGCGGGCCGCGCGATCGGCTTCGGACACGTCGCGCAAACCCGCGTCACCCGACCGCTCACGTACGAGCCCCGGGGTGACCACGCCCGCCAACTGCGGGGCAAGCCGATCCAGCCAAGCCGTACCGCCAGCCAGTACCTTTGTTTGGGGCGCGCGATCGTGCAGCGCACGTACCAGGGCCACCACGGCATTGCCGGCGTCGGGGGCCACGCGCTGGAGCGTGTCGAGCCCGTCGAGCAGGAAGCCCTGGTAACCCTGCGCCAGCAACGGAGCAAACACCGTATCGAGCACACCGCCAGGCCAGTTGCTTCCGCGAATCGCATCCGCCTGCTGTGCAAGATCGACCCGCGCGAACCATGCGGTGGGCGATGGCTGCTTTGGGTCAAACGTACCGGCGCTGGCCGGGTCCAGCACAACCCAATCGAACGCTTGCAGTTCGGGAACCGGCACATCGCGCCCGTAGTAAAACGCGATTTGGGGCTCAACCCCAGAGATGGCAGGCTGGGCTTGCGCGCCCAGGCCCACCAGCGACAGCGCCGCAGCCGCCACCCACATCGTCCAACGCGGTTGCATCGAAGTCCTCGAAAGCCATTCAGGCGCTCATTGTGCCGGTCAGGCGTGCGATTGCAATGTTTCGTGGACCCAGAGCCGATCCCGGCGGGCCTAGAACGCCGATTTCACCACGCCGCCATCCACGCGCAGCGCAGCGCCCGTGGTCGCCGACGACAGCGGGCTCGCCACATACGCCACCAGACTGGCCACTTCCTGCGGCGTGGCAAAGCGCTTGATGAGCGAGGTCGGCCGGGCGGTCTCGAAGAAGGTCTTCTCGAATGCCTCAAAACTCTGGCCACCCGAGAGCTTGCCGACAAATTCATCGACGCCTTCCGAACGCGTCGGCCCCGGCAGCACGGCATTCACGGTGATGGCCGTGCCCGCGGTCACTTCCGCCAGCCCGCGCGAGAGACCCAGCAGCGCGGTCTTCGTCACGCCGTAATGGATCATCTCGGCCGGAATCTGCACGCCGCTCTCGCTGCTGAGGAACACGATGCGCCCCCAGTTCTGCGCACGCATGCCGGGCAGGTACGCGCGGGACAGGCGCACGCCGCTCATCACGTTCACGTTGAAGAAGTGCAGCCACTGCGCATCGTCGATGGCTTCGAACGGTTTGGGGTCAAAGATGCCGAGGTTGTTGATGAGGATGTCGACCGTGGGAAAGCGACTGACCAGCGCATCGATCTGGCCTGGGTCGGACAGATCGCCGGCAAACGCTTCGACCTGCGCGTCGGGCACATCGGCCCGCAGGCGCGCAACGGCGTCGGTCACAGAGGCATCGGTACGCCCATTGACGATCACGCGGGCGCCTTCGGCAGCCAGTGCTACAGCGATGGCATAACCGATGCCCTTGGTGGACCCGCTGACGAGGGCCAGCTTGTTCTGAAGGTGGAGATTCATGGCACTGAAAAAGGGAATTTGGAGGAGGAAAGGCACATCGCGCCACATGCCCTGCACCGCGTGCGGCACCGGCGTTTCAACCATGATACGAACCCGCCCACCCCTTGGCAGCCGCAATCGTTTTGGAGCGGTATCCAATGAAATTTGATGGTGAGCGTCGGTGTCGATCCCGGCTTGACGGCCTGGGCAAGCGAAGATTAGTGTGCAATGAAGCACGCCCGCGCAACCGGGGCAGACAGGGAACGCAAGGCGCGCCTGACAAGCCGGATCACCGGCAGAACGGGGAGCACCATCATGAGTATCGACGTACAAACACCACCTGAGGCCGCCACCGCGAGCACCATCACCGAAGGCGCCTACCAGCTTGACACCATGGATCGCGACACCAACATCGGCCGGCTCGTGCACCGGGTCCGGCATGCGTTGGTGACGAACATCGACAGCGCCCTGGCGTCGCTGGATTTGACCGCCGCGCAGTGGACGGTGGTCATCTATCTGGCAGAAGACCTGGCCACCACACCGGCTGAGCTCTCGCGCCTGCTGCACTACGATCCGGGCGCGATGACGCGCCTGATCGATCGGCTGGAGAAGAAGAACATCGTCAAGCGCGCGCCCAGCGATGCGGACCGCCGCTCGGTGGTGGTCTCACTGACCGAGCAGGGGCGCGCGCTGTATCCGGAGATCCGGCCCTTGATCATCGATGTGCTGAACCACATGCTGCGTGGGTTCTCGCAAGCCGAGGTCAAGCAGTTGGAGAACCTGCTGCTGCGCGTGCTGCACAACGCCTGATCCGCTCAGGCGTTCGGTCGCGTTTAGCCGACGGTGCTGCCGGCGCGTAATGCATCGCGCTGGCGGCGCAGTTCGGCCACGGCATCGGATGCATCCGACGGGACTGCGCTGGCTTGCTTCAGCGCGGCTTCGAGCGCGCGTGCGCGTTCTGCAATCGCCCCCTGCTCCACCGTCAATGCCGCGCCCTTGATGCGATGCGCGGCGTGGCGCGCTGCCGCCAGATCGCCGGTGTCCACGGCGCGGGCCAAGCTGTCCAGATCCTCATCGAGCGAATCCAGGTAGACCCGCCACAGGTCCTGACCGGCATCGGCCGCGACCGGTGTAACTACCTGCGAGCCACCCCCGATGTCACACCACAGTGCGATCAGGTCGCGCAGCACGTCGTCGCGAATCGGCTTGGTCAGCATGCCGTCCATGCCGCTCGCCATCACGCGCTGCTGGTGCTCCTCGTCGGTGGCGGAGGAGATGGCGAGGATGGGCGTGTGGATGCCCGTGCCGGATTCCCGCGTGCGGATGCGCTCGGCCACGGTGTAGCCATCGATATCGGGCAATTGGCAGTCCAGCAGCACCAGTTGAAACAACTCGGCAGCGGCTTTCTCCAGCGCCTGCGCGCCATCGGCAGCCAGCTCGACATCGCAATCGAGGGCAAGCAGTTGGTACTGGAGGATCAGCAGATTGGCCGGCTGGTCATCCACAACCAGCACGCGCGGGCGGGGCCGCGCCGATCCGCTGGCGCTCACTGCCCCTCCAGCTCGTGCTTGATCTTGAAGAGTTCGGTGTCGGTGCGAATGCCCAGCTTGCGGTAGGCCGATTGCTTTTGCGAGCTGATGGTCTTGATGCTGCGCGCAAATTTTTCCGCAATGTCCGTGACGGACATGCCGTCGAGGCAGCAGCGCAGGACCTCGCGCTCTTTCGGGCTGAGCTCCGGGCGATCCACGAGGGCGGACAGCTCGGAGGACTCGGTGGCAGATCCGTCGGCCGGTGCGGCGTTCAGCGTATCGCGCTCCATCTCGGCGGCCAGCGTGGGGTTCAGGCGTTTGCCGCCGGCTGCCACGGTGCGAATCGCCCGGACCAGCTCTGACAACTCCTCTTCCTTGCCGACAAACCCGCGGGCACCCGCATGCATGACCATCCCGACGGTGGCCTTGTTGTGGTGTGCCGAGGCCACAAGGATCTTCAAATCCGGGTAGCGCACACGGATCAGGCGGATCAGATTGAGCCCGTCGATTTCGGCCGGGCCCAGCGAGTAGTCCATCAGCAGGACATCCACTTCGACGGCGTTGTCCTTGAGGGCCTGCACGATGTCCCGGCCCGATGCGAACATTCCCGTCACCTCGATGTCGGCCTCTTGCTTCAGGCGCGCGCCCAAGCCGTGACGGACGACCGCATGGTCATCGAGCACGACCACACGGATCGGTCGGGTCGCGGTCCAGTTCATGTTGGCAGGTTCCTATTCGACTAGTTTTGAGACGGCTGCAAATAAAACTGGCTCCAATGTGCCATAACGTCGCCGTAAAAATTAACGTTGCGGCACAAATTTTAGGTCAGATTCGACCCGCCCCCGTATCACGCCACCGGCCGTTCTCGCGCAGCGGAAAGGCCGCATATTAATGGCTTTGCGCTCCGTGCTAAATGCCACTGAATTGATACCGGGTGTTTCGGCTTCCTGGATGCGGTGTGTAGCAGCCTAACCCCGGACATAGAGAGGGCCGTAGCAATAACGTTCCGCACACCACGACGGCTCCGGGCAACCAAGCCGGTTTACCCCTTCAAGCCCGGTTGGGCCGGCTCAAGCAACGGCGGCGTTGATGCTTGCCTGCGTGCTGCGGCGGGCGCGTCCAAACACCATCATGTCGTCCATCAAGAACGCGACGTTGGCGTTCGAGCGAAACGACTCAATCTCAAAGATCAGTTGATCGACGTCCAGATCCGCACGCAACTCGCCTGCGGCCATGCCTGCTGCAATCACGTCACGAAACCGCGCACGCACCGCTTCCCGGTGGTTGCGTACGCGATCCTGGATGGCGCCGGGGCGTGCGCGGTATTCATAGCTGGCCGCGCAAACAAAGCACCCGCCCGGCGACTGCCCGCTGGCCACGTAGTCGAACCAGCCCTCGGTCAGCGCGCGCAGGCGTGCCAGCGGGCTGTCTAGCGCCATCGCAGGTTCCACCACGGAGGAGAAGTAATGCTCGACGCCGGCATTGAGCGTGGCGAGCTGTAGCGTTTCCTTATCGCCGAAGAGCGCCTGAATGTTGCCCTTGCCCACGCCGGCATCCGTGGCCACGCGGCCGATGGTCAATCCCTCCAGCCCGTCGGTGGAGGCAATGGTGGTGGCGTGTTCAAGCACCTGGGCGCGCGCGCGTTCGCCACGCAGGCGGCGGCCGTCGGTTTCATTCATGACAAATACCCTGTGGACAAGTGGGGCTTCCGCAATCGGTCCTTGACGCAGCCCGATTCACTCTTAGTATACGTACGACCGTATATTAATTATCGAGCCCTCTCCATGTCAACGGAATCGCTTTCGGGCAGCCGCATCGTCGCGCCGCCTGCCACACGGCATTGGCCGGCGCTGGCCGCCCTGCTGACCGGCAACTTCGTCACCATTCTCGACCTGTTCATCGTCAATGTGGCCATTCCGGACATCCGCGCGGGGCTGCATGCCAGCTTTGCGCAGATCCAACTCGTGATGGTGGGTTACAGCGCGGCGTATGGAGTGTTCTTGCTCAACGGTGCGCGGCTGGGCGATCTGTTCGGGCGCAAGCGCATGTTTCTGGCGGGTATGGCGCTGTTCACGCTGGCCTCGGCGCTGTGCGGGCTGGCGACGACGCCGTGGATGCTGATTGCCATGCGCGTCGGCCAGGGCCTGGGCGCGGCGATCCTGATGCCGCAGGTGATGGCCTCGGTGCGCGTGCTGTTTGATGGCGACGCGCGGCGCCGCGCGTTCGGCACCATGGGTGCGGTGCAAGGCGTGGCGGCCTCGGTCTCACAGATCATCGGTGGCTTGCTGATTGCGCATCCGCTGGTCGGGCACGTTGCCGGGTGGCGGGCGGTGTTCCTGGTGAACGTGCCGATCGGTATTGTGGCGTTGCTGGCCGCGCGTGCCTTTGTGACGGAGTCGCGGGCGCCGGTGGCGGCGCGGCTGGATGTGCACGGCGCCGTGGCAGGCGCGGTGGCGCTGGGCATGCTGCTGGTGCCCATCATGCAGGGCCGCGAGTCCGGCTGGCCGTGGTGGTCCTGGTCCGTGCCGCTGGCCTCGCTGGTGGTGTTCCGGCACTTTGTGCGGGTGGAGCGTGCGCTGTCGGCTGCGGGTCGTGTACCGATCATCGAGATGGCCTTGTTCCGCAACCGCAGCTTCGTGCTGGGCGTGCTGGCGGTCTTCCTGTTCTACACGGCCATCAGCTCGTATTTTCTGGCGCTGACGATCCTGCTGCAGTTTGGGCGCGGGCTGTCGCCGCTGATGGCAGGGCTGGTGTTTACGCCGGCGGCAGTTGCCTATTTTTCCGGCTCGCTGATCGCGCCACGGCTGACCGAGCGCATCGGGCAGCGTGCGTTATTGCTGGGGATGGCGCTGTTTGCCGGGGGCCTCGCCCTGCTCGCGACGATGGCGCAGGCCGGGGCAAGCGAGGCATGGCTGCTCGTGCCGCTGGTGGTTGGCGGCTTCGGCCAGGGCATGGTGCTGCCGCTGTCGCTCAACACCATCCTGAGCGGCGTGGAGACAGCTCAGGCCGGCATGGGCGCCGGCACGGTCACCACTATGCAGGCCGTCGGTAATGCGGTGGGCGTGACGGTGGTGGGGGTGTTGCTGTTCTCGCTGCTCGGCCATGTGGAGGGCGCGGACGGTGCGAATGTCGTCGACCATGCCGCACACTACGGCCACGCCTTTGCCCTGGCGATGCTGTACAACGTGGGCGCCACGTTGGTCGCCCTTGTCCTGTTCTGGCGCGCGTGGCGCCGGCACGGGTGATCGCCCGACGCTACCTGCGCACCCAGCCGCGCCGCACGCACGGCGCCAGCACCACGCCATGCACCGCCAGCCCGAGGCGGTGCAGCGGCTCCGACAGCGTATGCGCCACGCGCCCGCTGCACAGCCACGCGCAGAGCGCCGACACTGCCGCCGCGCCCAGCATGTCGAACGGGTAATGCACCCCCAGGTAGATGCGCGCCCACGCCATCGGCAAACCCAGCAGCGCCAGCAGCATGCCCACACGGCGCAGGCGCGCGTTCCACATCAGGCTGAATGCCACCGTCCACAATGCCGTCAGGTGGTCGCTTGGGAAGGAAGAATCCGGCGCATGCGGCAACAGGTTCGTGCCCAGGCCGATCGCAAACGGCCGCGGGTGATGCCACGCTAGGCCCAGGCCCACGTTGATGAGCAACGCCAGCGCCGCAGCCACGCCGGTCTGCAACGCCTGGCGGCGCGTGGTCGGCTCGCCCCATAACCAGCCGGCCACGAGGGTCAGCGGCACGAGCCAGATGGCGTATTCGGCAAAGGCCATGGCCAGCCAGACGATGGCGCGCGACGGGTCGGCCGGCGCGTTGATCCAGAGAAACAGGGGGTGATTCAGCGATTCCATACAACGTAGGCCAGTGGCTGGCGTGATTTCGAGTGCGGCAGTTTGTCCGGTGCACCGTACCGGGCGTTCCCTTCAATTGCCTTGGAGCCGGACTGCCCGCAAGCCTATGCCCCCAAACTTAGGCGGGGCACAGCAACCCTGATCCCTGCCTAGGCTTTTCCCTCCGCGAGCGGCTGCCTATGATGGAGACACGTCGACGCGCCGCCGGATCACCAGATCGCCCAAGCGCATTGCCAGGCGTTGCCGGAGCCACAGCAGCACCTGGCCGGATCGCACACCGACAGACCACAACGAACCCCGGGGGGCGGATGGAAAGCTTGCTGATCCAGCGGACGACGCGCGCGCAGTTGGTCCTGGCCAGTACCGTCGCACTGTTGATCGTCCTGACCCTGGGGCTCTGCGGGCCACGTGCCAGTCTGCCGTGGCCCACCATCCCGCCTTTCATGCCGATGTGCGCGTTGACCGTCTTTACCACGGCCGTCATCGCCGCGTTTCTGCTGGGCGCGCAGTTCACCGTGACGCGGCAGCCGATGCTGGCGGCGCTCGGCGGCGCCTATGCCTTCACGGCGCTGGCCGTTGCCCTGCAACTGCTGATGTTTCCGGGCCTGTTCTCGCCCACCGGCCTATTGGGCGCGCGGCCTACCAGTGCGGTGTGGATGTGGGTCTTCTGGCATGGCGGCTTTCCATGGTTCGTGATCGTAGCCGTGCTGGTGCGCGAGCGGGTGTCGCAAGACGCCATTCGTGCGGGCCAGGTCTACCAATGGGCCTGGCTGCTGATTGGCGGGCCGGTGGTTGTGGGCGCGCTGCTGTGCGGCTTGGCGTTGGTGGCCAACCTGCCGCCTCCGCTGGGCGAAACTCCGGCCGGCAACCCGGTGGCCGCCGCCCTGTGGACAATCAATGTCATCGCCGTGCTGGCCGTGCTGGCCAGCGGCCGCTTGCGTGCCGTACTCGATGTCTGGCTGGCGATTGCCGCACTGGCCTGCCTGACGGACACCACCCTGAACCTGCTCAGCCCCGATCGCTTTACCGTCGGTTGGTATGTCGCCCGCTTGTTCAGCATGTTCGCGCCCGGGGTGTTGGTCTGCGTGATGGTGTGGCAAGTCACCACGCTGTACCGGCAACTGTTCGAGGCCCACGTGTCGTTGCGGCAGACCTCCATGCACGATGCACTGACCGGCCTGTACAACCGCAGCGTCTTCAACGAGCGGATCGGCGCCCACCTGCGTGCGGCACAGCGCAGCGGGCATCCGATCTCGCTGGTGATGATGGATGTGGACCACTTCAAGCGTTACAACGACGCCTTCGGCCACCGGCGCGGCGATGCCTGCCTTGCGGCAGTGGCCACGGCGCTGGCGAGTGTGGTGCGTCGGCCAGCGGATTTCATCGCGCGCTACGGCGGAGAAGAGTTCGTCATCGTCCTGCCGGAAACGAACGCGGATGACGCGCAGTCGCTGGCCGAACGCGCCCGCGAAGCCGTACTCCGCTTGCGCATCGAAGCCGCCGCACCATCGCGCTATGTCACTGTCAGCGCCGGCTGCGCCACGGTGGCACCGGGCGCCGAACCCATCACCACCGACGTACTCGTGGAAACCGCAGACGCTGCCCTCTACCAAGCCAAGGCCGCCGGACGCAACCTCGTGATCAGCGCTCAGGCGATGGCCGCTGCCGTGACGTAGTGCAATTCAGCGGCGCTTCCAAATGAGGCGGCACCACCCTGCCTGCTGTCTGTTTCTGTTTACGTTTTTGTATATATAAAGATAGTAGTAGTAGATAACGGTGGATAGTTTCTGTGGATATCCCCAAAAAGCCCTTTAGCATCAATGACTTGTAGTGCGCACAACCCATCGGACCGAATGTGTGCCGGTGTGGATGAGTGGGGTAACTCGCATCCACGGCCATCTGCGTGTGGACAAGTTGTTCGCGCACCATCGACATTCCACCCCCGCAAAACCAACACGCTTGTCCGATAAGTTATTCACAGAGGGAGGTGGGAGTTATCCACAGCGGGGCCGGTTGTTTGGCGGGCGCAGTACCGACAAGCGATGGGAGATGGCCGACGCTAGAATCCCCGCCTGCTCGCCGCCCTCGGGGAGGCGCACCGTGGGCTCGCGACGCGCTTGGAGCAAAAGATCGGGCTTTATCCTTCGGGGGCGTGAAGACTGCGCAGTTCAGCTATTACGCCGATCGGGTGAAACCGGCTTGCCTCTGTCATATAGCTCTTGCGTGATCTCGTCACCGAACCTGAGGGCTTCGTTGTAAAGGTTGCTGTCGTGAGGAATCGGCCCAAATTCCCTTTCGCCGTAAAACTTGCGGTAGACCTTTCCCTCGGCGTGGTCCCAACGGAACATCACCTCCTCGAAGGGGTAGTCCACAAAGACGTCCGCACGCGCGAACCGCTCGCCTTTATTGATTCCCATAGCGGGGATTCCAGCCGTAAGTTGGTTTCTGCAAGATTCGGCACGGGGCCGACATGTATTTCGATGCGACTCGGCCCTTACCGAATTGAGTGCCGATTGATCGTCGATCAGTTTGATTGCGCTATCCCATCGCTGGGCGCCAGCATGGTCCCCTTTGAGGAATCGACAAAGAAAAAGGGCCTGGCGCATTGCCAAGCCCTTTGACCTTTGGATGGTGGACCGAAGGGCAACCGAACAACCTCAAGAAAGCCTTGTGGTTAAGCCAATCTTTGGCTCGACCTCCATAACTTGCCCCCAAAATTGCCCCCTAGCGTTCTGCGTTGCCACCAACGGCTCGCTAGTGTCTAGAAAAGCCGGGGCGATTCATCTGACTACCTACTTCCGACCCTCAGCCCCCATTCAACTCATCAGCCTGAGAACTCTCTTCACCGCCTTAACAGGCCGGTCGCAAACTGCGCTCCCGATCCGTCACCATGCCAAGCGCACTCTAGCTGTCCGAAACAAGTGCCGCGAATTCCTTGTGCTGATTGGCGACGCTGCTCGCGTATTGCAACACTGCAATTTTGCTCGCGACCGCTTCCAGATACTTGTCTTCTGCGATGGAATTGCTGAGATCCGCCGGCGTGACAATGGTTGTCACGAAAGCAGTCAGTCCCGTAACGACCGGAAGCCATCGGGCGACCAGTTCGATGAGACTGTTATCTTTGGCCTGCGCAGCATCGGGCGAAAACGCGACTGTAAGCGGGTCGACCTTTCGGCCAATTACCGTTTCAAGCGTCTGGGCCATCAGCGCGATCAAAAACGGCTTCGAACGGAGGTTTCTGAGGAGGGCAAGCTGATTGCTTTCGACCGAAAGAATGGTCCCACTCGTGGACTTGGCTTTGAGCTGCAACCGCAGATCGTCGATTGCGCGTGCGAGCGTGTAGACGAACAGGATATGGCGAGCCTTCTTACCTTCGAAGGCATTCTGATAAAGCGGTCTGCGGTCAAATATCTGGTTCTTACCGCGCGCCGCGTCCTGCGGCCGGCCGTGGAATGCCAGCAGGGGCTGCGCCACTTCCTCTATCCCAATCTGATCACCTTGTACTCGAAAGCCGCGCTTGCGCACGTAGTTGTGCCCGATCGTGGTGAACTCGCCTGCGATGCGGTTTTGCTCCGAATCGTTACTGTATTGGTCCCACGTTGTGATCTCGTTCTGAGTATTGTTGTACTTGACGATGTCGCCGATAGTCTCAGGATCCGTGGACTGTATGACTCGACACAAGACTTTCACATCTTTCAGATCGTTCTTTGTTGCGTCAACGGAACCTAGCGAGCCGGTAGTCTGCGCTCCGTTGATGATCGACATGCCAGTCAGCTTTGTCTGCCCGTCTTTCGTATCGCTCTTGCCGAGTGTTATCAGCGTGATCCCGTTATTGAAGACCCAGAAGTCCGCTGGTTTAGTTTCCGCCGTCTGGCGGATTCCAGTGTTGATCCGCTTCCTCCGGCTTATGCCGAGGAATCCCCGGTAATTCGCAGAAAACAGGTCGTCGCCGTACCTTGCATACAACTCGTGCAACCACGTGCCAGGCACCGACATGACAGCGGCTTCCCATTTCGGTCCAGTTTCGGTGAATGCGATCTTGGCTGGACATACCAGTTCGTCTTTCACCTGAATCTGGGATTCCTGACTTGCGAAAAGGTGCTCGATGCGCGCCGCTCCCAGTTCTCGTGCCGTAACACTAACCGCCCATTCACCATCGAGCGAATTCTTGAAGTGGGCTGCGGCCGTCTGCAGTTCCTTCGCTACGTTTACTGATTCCGGATAGTTGTGCACATAGAGCAACTCAACGCTATCAACCTCTCCGTTGGCCAGCGCTTCCCGGCATTCAGTAATGGCGGCCTGCAACGACGGCGGGACCTGGCTTACATCGCCTGAAAGCAGCCATGCGCTGGCAGTGTTGAGGTCCGAAGCCTTGTTGGCGGGCGCGGCATCTTTCTTCCCCACGCCCAAATATCCTTGAGCAAACAAGATTCGACGACTATCACGGTCGATGTAAATCAGGTCGATTTTCTTGTCGTCGGGTCCGTCAGTGAGCGCCTCGGAGGCAAGCGCCTCAATATCCGGCTCTTCTAGGTACATTGCTACAACCCAGACAAGATAAGCGTTGCCTTCGCCCAAGCTGCGGATCAGATTCTCGTTTGCCTTAAATGCGTCGATATATGCCATACGAGCTCCTTTGGCGTGTTATCACTGGCGTCTGTTCACATATGCACTTGCGCACGTTGGCCCGAGCGGGGCGCCAGATGTGAGAAGGACGCCGTTTGCTGCGGGTCGTTCACGCCAGCAATGCAGATGGCCCCAATTGAGTCGACCCAGAGGGCAACGGTCATGTGCTCCACATGTCAACTTCCATCGCCAGAGCTTTCATGTCTGTCCTGTCATTTTGAGTAGAGCCATGTGTTTGGCGTGGCGTGCAAAGTTCGCATCTTGAATTGCTGTCTCACCCTCTAGCGCATGGATGTATTGAGGTGGTAGGCCGTGCTGACGGGCGCCTGCAATCACAAGCTCCTTGTACCAAGTGTATGGCTTGAGCATCGGGTCGAACGCCGTCGCGTAGTAGAGCGATGCGATCGCTGTGCCGTCCTTGAACGTAACTTCGACCTGACGCTCAGAATAGCCAGAACCCAGCCCTTCTGCCTGATCGAGCGCGGCCTTTTCCGACCGAGCCAGCTCGTACAGAACGCCATAGACAGAGTCTCCGTCGGCAGCCGCGACAACATCACACTTGCCGGACCCATCTTTGCTCGCCTTGTGCCAGCGCAGTTGATGTCCGATGAGAACTGCTACGCCAAGAGCGCGGGCTGAACGCACTCGTTCGCAGATACGAGTCGTCAGCATATTCGAGCCGTAGGCGAAGTAGAGTATCGAGCGCCAGGCCGCATCCGGCGTGGAGAAGGATGGATCAGGCTTCAATCTTCGTTTTTCCTTTCCTGCGTGCATTTGACCGCAACGCTCGTAGTTGCTGGTTCAGCTTCTTACGGTCGAACAGCTTGTACTGGACACTCTGGCTGGAATGCCGACAGGCCAGGGACAGTTCCGACGGTGTTTCACCCAGCCATGCAACGACGGCATTGACGGTCTCGCCGGTGCGAAGCCACGCCTGCGCTGCGATATCGAGAATCTCCTCTTCAAATGGCGGCACTCGCCAGACTCTGTGAATGCAGGGGAGGGAATCGTCATCCTTCGCTAGGATCTGCAAAAAGTCGCCGTGCTTGACCGCGTGATGCAGGTAGCGAAGCATTGCGTGGTCACTGTCCTCCAAGGGGTGCACGGGGAAGGTCAGTCCGAGCTTGAAACCCCGGCCTTCAGTGATGCCGATGCTACCGTGGCTGTTGGGCACCAGCATCCCCCGGTGCACCACGAAATCCCGCTGGTCGGCCAGAAACCGCATCAATGGATCCGCAGTCAGCTTCTCCCTTTCCTGCCGGTACCACTTATTGAACCCCTTGTGATTCTGCAGACTCATTTGGAGGAGCTGCGGCACCTCCTTGATGGATTTGAGGAAGGCATTGAGGTGCCATCGGAACGGATCCGCAAAGTGGTAATACTGCTCAAGCGTGTGAATCCAGAAATGGGCTTCACGAAACCGGTCGACTGCGGATTCGATCGCGGTCAGTGGTTGGGGAGAGTGGGCTGGCATGGGGGCACTCTACCGCGTTGCCGGTGGCGGACAGGTAGTGACAGCGCGGTTGCGATCACGTCGTGCCTTTAGTGGTTGGCATCGACCAGAGCAGTCGCTACTGGTCTGCAGTACGCCCAAAGTAGACGGCCTGAGCACGGAGACCTTTCGTGCCCATTCCACGAGAGCAAGGGCCTCAGCGCGTTCCACTCCAGAAAATGCATCGAGCACGAATCTAGTGCGCCCGCCATAGACGCGTCGGGCGAGGTTTGGAGCCACGCTACCTAATTCTGGACCATTGGCATCCAGCAGTAGGAAGTGCTCAAACGTAACGATGTCGCCGCGACGACCTTTACCCCCTGAGCTGCGTCGAGGGCCAACACCAATCCAGGTCAGCTTCCGGGAAATACCGAACCTTTGGGGCCCAGTACCGATGCCACCGACGCCGATCACAGCGTCAAAGCGAAGGTTGCGGACGTTTCCCATGCAGTCGTTGATACCGAAGCGCCCGAAGCAATCGGGATCGCCCGTGTGCGTTCGCTTGTAGATCAAGATGCGCATCCGCCGTACCTCCGTTGTCGCTCCATCGCCTAGTTAGTCGCCTGTGGCGAGATGGCCGGTTCAGGCATATGCCTCTTAGCGCCACGCCCTAAAGGAGCTCGCAGTTTGCGAACACCGTGCGCGGCGAAACGGTCGAGCTCGGAACCTCACCCGGCCAAAAGGCACTTCAAATTGAGGGCCCCTTTGGGACCAACCTAGCACGCTCCGGGGGGACACAGGCAAAAAACACCCGTGAAACCGTGGCATGCCGCTCCCATCGCCCGCAAAGCCTTACGCTACAACGAATTTGCCTCCCACGGAATGCCACGAAATGGGGTGTGGCACGCCTCCAATTCCGTGGCCTAAAAAATAGGCAACCCCTCGAAACCGTGGCACGCCCCTTCCCTCCTTTTCTTTCTCTTTCTCTTTGATTTTTAAAGGAAAAAAGGAAAGAAGTAGGGGCGACTGGCAACATGGGCCGTGTGGCGGATCGGCGCGAAACCGTGGCATTTTGTGGCAAAACCGTGGCGCCGCTTTCGTTATAAATCAAAGAGTTAGGTGAGGGTCCACACGGAGCCACGGGTTTTTCAGTTTGCGTGTGTCCGGGTGTCCGTCGCGCTCCCTCGGGCGGCGACCCTCGGAGACGCTAAGAGCAGGTCTGAACAACATTCAATTGTCATCCGCCCGGTGCTACCCCAAAGTGTCGGCCGCCGTTCTTACTGGACGGCAATGACTTTGGCGCTACGGAGATGGAGGTCGATATTGCGAGCTTGCGCAGTTCTGGGCGATAGGACGACGACGGGAGGCACGGTAATCACCGCCGGCGCAGGCTCGTTCATGACTATCGATGGCAAGCCCGCTGCGCTCTGGGGCGACATTGCTACGTGCCCTGCATGCAAATCAACCGGGAAAATCACCGGCGAAACCTTCCCCATCCAGACCGTCAACGGTGTTCCGGTAGCTCGGCACTACGACCTCGTGTTGTGCAAGTGTCCGAAGAAGCCGCGGCTGATAGCTCCGGGAGTGAATATGGTGGCGGATGAGGTCCATGGCACGGGCGGGACGGGAAACGTCAGCGACGCTGCGGAGGTGATGGCGTTTGCCACGCATGCATTCGACCAGCGCGCGCAGCTGCTTGATGCGGAAACGCAGCAGCCCCTTGCTGGCAAGCGCTACCGTATAACGTGGTCGGGTGGAACCATCGAAGGCATCACGAGCGCGTCCGGGCATACGATGGCCGTTCGCAGCGACCAGGCGGAGACTGCAGAGATTCATGTTCTGACGGATGAACAAGCATGAGTGGCATACATTCCGCTCAACTCCCTCTAACACCAGTCGACGACCGTAACACCATCAAGGTCCACGTCCCGTCAAAGCTGCTCTACTTCTCTATCTACTACTACACGGCTGACAACGCTTTCAAGCGAGCCTCGCAGACCAAAGAGCGAGAGATAAAGCGCCGTTCGGATTGGAATCCTGCACAGGATACCTTTGTGGCCACTGAGGTGCGCACCGAGGCGGACTTCCGTGCCGCCTGGGCTCGCATGATGAAATTGGCTAAGGACGGGGGTTACGTTGTTGCAGAGGGGCACTTGTTCACCCACGCCAGCAAGCCCAAAGGTGGCCGTGGTGGACTCGAGTTCGCTGCTATCCCTGGCACCGGCGACGGCACCATTACGCGGGAGGAGGTGTCACAGTTGGACAGGCTTCCCTGGCGCAAAGGCGGCTCGCTGGTGCTCTACGGTTGCAATACAGGGAGGACCGGTGAAGGCCGCAGCTGGACACCAGCACAAGCATTCGCGGACGCTCAAGGTGTGCAGACGACCGGCACGACGGGGTACGCGTACTTCTCCAAGTCACGCGACAAACACGTCAAAATTTCCGATGACTCGACCGAGGTGTACCTGCATCCCTACAAGTGGGGCAAGAACGGGTACTTCGGCGACGGAGAGGCGATGCCAGACCAAACCTTTACACCAGCGAAATGAGAAACAAGCTCTTGGTTTTGATTGCCGCTGCGCCGGCGCTGCTGTCCATCATGTACGTGCTGTATCGCGCCGCCTTCGCGAGCGTGAATCACGTTGGGCTGACGCCGCATTTCCTGGACATCTTCTCCGTAGTGTCCGTGCTTTTGGCGCTGACGTTCCGGCTCGAGCGTAAGTGGCTCTGGACGGTCGTCCTGGTAGCGACCGTGAACGTGCTGCTGGTGGTGTGGGCGATTGAGACCAACGTACTCGTCGAATACGAAGAGTGGATTCGACGTGGAATGCCGGAGCGGTAGAACGTTACGAGGCGTCGTGGAATGGCCGCTTTTGGCCGAACTCATCCGGTCGGCCATCCTTCGGTATTCTGCCGAGAATCGCTTTGTACCTGGAAGCAAAAGAGCCCGCAACAAGCGGGCTCTTTTGAATGGAGGCGATCAGGCGCTACCGTGGTATGCCATGTTCCGATGGCGCCGGCGAGGCGTAGAGACCGAGCTTTTCGAGCTTGGCCAGGCTCAGCGCCGTCATGTGCCCATGGCGCCGGTTGAAGATCCGCTTCTCCACGTCCTCCATCGCCTTGCCACCCTGCACTGCCACCACGCCGGACTGCAGGAGCTGCTGCTTGAACACCCGCGCCGTCTTGATCGGCAGCGCATCGAACTTGGGTCGCAGGTGCGGCGCCGTAGATAGGTGGTCCATCACGTGGCTCGGCCGCAGGAACAGCGCCATCTCGCGGCCGCTGTCGGTCTGGATCGTGTCCCAGCAGTGCGGATACTGGTAGCGGCCGGCATCGAGCTCCGACAGCAGGATTTCCATGATCCACACCCACGGCAAGCGCGTGCCGTTGGTCTCGGCGATGTGCGCGTTCATTTCGGTCAGCAGGTCATCGACAAACGCGCCCTGGTCGACGTCGAGCTCGGCGAACTCGCACAGCAGCGCCCAGGCCGTCATGATGGCGGCGTAGTTCTCCATCATGCGCCTAGCGGTGGCGTCGCTCGCTTCGGCGCGGCTGTGTTTCTGGCACATATCCAGGAACGCTGCATGCAAATCGCGGATGCGTGCCGGGTCGAGCTGCGCGACGAACTGCATCCACTCCCACACGGGGAATTGCGGCAGGCTGTGCGGGATGATGGAGCCTTGCTTCGCCACCGACAGCGACGTGCGGCAAATCTTCGACTGCAGGCTCTCCACGTCCACCTCTTCGCCGGCCAGCAGCACAGGCGCGCACATCAGGTACGGCGTGAGGGCCGCACCGACGCGGGTGAACTCGAAACGGTAGGTCGACTGCAGCAGGCCGTCGATGTCGGACAGCACCATCTTTGGCAGCTTGGAGAACTCATCCCAGCCAACCGGATGCGAGGTCCACGATACCGACGCGCGCCGGCGGTGGTCGGTCTTGAGCATCTGGCCTGACAGCACCTGAAACGCTAACGTGGTCTGCAGGCTCTCCAGGAGCTTCGATTTACCTGATCCCTTCTCCGCCTGCATCTGCAGGTGTGGGTAGAACCCGAGCACCGTTTTCAAGTGGGCGCCAAGGCCCCAAGCAAGCGCGATCGCGGCCGCGTTGTTACGGAAGGTGGCTTGATAGGCCGCGATGACGGCGCGGGCGTTCTGCCGGCTGCCGCGCGGGAAGGTCATGTTGTAGTACAAGCACTGCTTATGCGGCTCCAGGAAGTAGCAGTCGCTGCCCTCCATTGCTGCGAGCTCGCCATCCCGCCAAGCCACGCCCACGAAGTTCACCACGTCACGCGCTCCCAGCTCGGCGGCGCGCTCCAGGACGTTCACCATGCGCGCGAACTGCCCCGGCATCCAGATGTGGCCGAACTTGCCGCGCCACCACTCCAGGTTGTAGAGCTTGTCGTTGCCCACCACTTCCCGCTGCAGCGTGGCACCGTGGCGCGGCACCTGGGCGCTGATCCCGAACACGGTTTCGGGCTGGTTGTCGGGCGTGCCGTTGATGGTGGCTAGGTGGCTCTGGATGCGCAAGCGTGAGAAGCCGGCCACGCGGAACGAGCACAGATCGCCGAGCTCTTCGCTGCGGCTCATCTCTCCGTCGTCGCCATCGTGATCCTTGTACTTCTGCACGTAGTGGGTGAAGTCTTCCTTCACACGGAAGCGCCAGTAGATGCTGAAGTCGTGCAACGGCAGAAAGATGCGGCGCGTGCCCTCCAGGCGTTTGCCGCCACCCGGCATGCCGGGAATCAGCCACGGCTCTAGGCGCTTCATGCGTGCTGTGAGTTCGTCGACGCCCTGGGCCTTGAGCACATCGTTGATGTCCTCGCCCTCTTCCCAATCCTGCATGTCGACCAGCATCGAGCCGATGTCGGCGGCCGTCAGCACTTCGGACAACTTCCACGCGGCGGCCAGGCCGGCACGCTGGCCGGTTCGCTCGTTCACCGCATCGGTGTGGTCCAGGGCGATCAGCACGCGCTTGCCGCGCAGGAAAGTCCAGTCGATCTTGTCGACGTTGGCCGTGCCGCGAATGGCGAAGGCCGCGAAGCCGTTCGGCAGGTGGCAGCACTCCACCGACAGTGCGTTGATCGGGCTCTCGACGATGTAGACCGTCTGTGCGCGTTGCAGCCGGCGCGCGTCGCTGGTCCAGCCGTGGCCGAGCTTTTCGCCCTGGCACTGCGTCTTGACGTTGCCATTGAGCGCAGCGTCGGCGTAGCGCAGGTCTACGGCGACGACGGACGCCGAGTCCGCTGCACGCACGATGAATGCGGCAGCCGGCCCGCCGTGGCCTGGCTCGCCGGTGGGCACTTTGTTGCTGCTCCAGGTGTTCCAGCCGAGCGCCCCGGTTTGGATGGCACGCCGGCTGACGGTCTCGTCAATACCGCGACCGGCGAGATAGGCTACTGCAGGCTCTGGGTTCGCCCTGCAGCGCTCAGCGATGTAATCCTCGGTGCTCTTGCGTGCCGGCAGGCCTGTCGCCGCGACGGCCGGCATCGGGATGCCGTACCACTGGCCGAGCAGCTTTGCCGCATCCAGCGGTGTTGCCACTTCCGGCATGCAGTGGCGCACCAAGTCGATGCAGGAACCGCCCACGTCTTGCGACCAGTCTTTCCATGCGCGCCCCTGATCAAAGATCGACAGCGACGGGCTGCTGTCCGTGTGATGCGGGCTGTGATAGTTGCCCTTGGCACCACTGCGCTTGAGGTCCAAACGCTCGGCTAGGTCGTGTAGGTCGATGTCGCGCTTGAGCTGGTCGTACCAGGAGCGCATAGCCGGATTGCCATTCATCATGCGCCGGCCTCCGGATACATACCTTTGCCGAGCACCGTACCCATCAACCAGCGTGCGACCGTCATCAACGCGCGGTCGTTCTGGTACAGCGCATCGGCGCTGTCGCACGTATAGCCACCATCGGTGTCCATCGTGACGACCATGACGCCTTCCACGTCGCCGTGGAGCACGCGCTCGCGCTTCTGCTGCAAAAGCTCCAGTGACGCGCGGCATGCAGGTTCGGATGGCGCGTGCTCTACCAGACGCAGCACCGGTGCTGGCTGACGAACCGAAGCAGCTACCGGCGCGAGTGCTGCAGCGTGACATGCAATGTCGGTCAGCGCGGCACCGAGAATGTCCATCGACTCGCGGTCGCTGGGAGCATGCACAGCGGCACGTAGTGCAGTGAGAGCACGGCTACGAATGTCGGGAGAGGAAACGAGCTCAGGGCGAGCGAGGGCGTTAGGCATGGAGCCTCCTAGAACGATGTGGGAGGCCCGCCGCTCATTTCCACATGAGGGGTGGCGGGCCTGACGGCGGGGGTGGAAAACCGGCGTTCTAGGAAACCGGCCAGCCCGAAGGCTGCCCCGCCCGGCCCGCCCTGGAAACTGAAGGCGCGCGCGTGCGCAACGGACGAAAAAAATGCCGCAAGAGGCGGCTATCCGCCTAGAACTGTTCGGGTTTCCACACCCGGCCATCGCTGTTTCGACGGCAATCGAATTCTTGGTCATCTGGAATGCGGTGTCAAGCTGGGCTCGCTAAGGTGATGAGCGAAGCGCCCGCCAGCTAGTGGCGGGCGCGAGGTTAGAGAACGGCCGGCGCGGCTTGCGTCGAAGTAGGCGCGCTGAGTTGCCGGGTAACCAGTGGATCAGGCGTATTGCTGGGCGAGATCGTGCGCACAGCTTCCAGCAGGCTCACGAACGTATGACCGCAATGGAGGTTCGTGCACTGGCAATGCAGTTCACGCGTGACACGGCTGACGGGGCGGCTGGAGCGGATGTTTGCAACGCTCTCGCAATGCGGGCAGGTGACTCTCATGGTGTCGGCTCGATTCAGAGAGGACAGGCCGGCGACATGCCGGCCTGTGTCCTAGCAGTCGGTCAGGATGGCGGGCGTCGTTGCTTTCAGCCCGGCTTGCTTGCCGTAGGTGCGCGTGGGGCGTGCCGGCTGTTGCCGCAACTGCGGCACGCGCGAGAACACCGTGCCGCAACTGTGCCCATTGCACCGATAAAGCGTCTCCTGTTTGCCGTCTGAGCGGGTCACGGTGCCTTGCGGTGCAGTCATGGCATGGCAGGCAGGGCAATGTTCGATGGTCATGATGCGGTTCCTTTGCGTGGTGAGAGAGGATCAAGCGGAGGGAGATAGGGCCGCGTTCTTGCTTGCGGCAGCTTGTTGGCGCAGGACGTTGTCGCGGTGCGAAGCGGCAACGCTGACGACCTTGAAGCGCTCGCGGCCGGCAGGTCGCTTGGCGGCTTCCAGAGCCGGATCGCTGGTGTGATCCGGCGTCCAGTCGGAAAACCCTCGCTCGATGACGCCGAAGAGAGTGGCAAGCGCGGCCTTGCGGGCGGTCTCATGGAAGTGCTTCCAATCCGCACCGCCGGGCGCGGCGGCGGAGTGGGCGTTGGCCATCTCTTGCATGTGGATCGCGGGAAACAATGGCGCGACGAGATGCACCGCTTCCGCCATCAGTGAATCGGCGCGGGCGCGCAGCATCACGTTGTAGAAGTCGCCCTCCTCTCGCTTGGCGATGCCAGCCTTGGTGATCGCTTCGTTATGTGCAGCCTGAAACTCGGCAACGATGGCGCTGTAGTCCTCCGCGAGCGTGTAAGCGGCGCGCTCTTTCGCTTTGAGTGCGTGGATGTCCTTCATCGAAGCGCCTGCGTTGCGCATCAGTTGCGCGGCATCGGCGCGCGCTTGTTGCGCCTCGGCCTCTGCTGCTTCAACGGCCTTGCGGTGCTTCTGCAGGTCGGCATCAATGCGGTCGGCCTCATCACGGGCGCGCTCGAACTCTTCACGGGCGGCTTTGTAGCGCTCAAGTGCCTCTTGTACTTCTGGGGACAGTTCGGGACGTTCGATTTGCATAAGGGGATGGATTCAGAGTTGACGGGCTGCGATACGGCTGGCCATCCATTCGTGGATCTCGGATGCGAGCCACGCGACGCTCTTGCCGGTGAGTGGCACGGGCTTGGGGAAGTCGCCACGGCGCACGCCGTCATAGATGGACGATGTGGGCAAGCCGCACGTGGCGCTCACTTCCGGCAGCCGCATGAAGCGCTCGGACAACATGCCCGCCGTGCCGTGTATGGCTGCTGTGGCGGCTCGCGTGTTGGGCGCCTCGATGTGCGAACGGATCATTTGCGTTCCTCGTCGATGGGTTGAAATCGAGCGCAATTGCTCGGCGTTGCTCGGTACTGCTCGGAGCCTTGCCAGTCTCGTTAGCCGCGCGGCTTGGGGCAATGCGAGGGTGTTGTGGCCGATGCGGCTACAACAATGCAGCGGCTGGCGCGAGGCGAAGGCAACGCGCTCGACGGCCAGAAGCGCGGCACGACGCCGTAGAGCCGCGTGCTGCGTCGCGTGAATGCAAGGGGTGCGCGAGATCGAGGCCGAAAAACGTGTGCGCCTATGGGCCGCTACGGCGCTCCTGCGGCCCATGCCATGCGGGGGAGGTGGTAGGCGTGTGTGACGCGATTCCACCGGGTGCGCGCGGTTGGGACCCCGCCTCACCCGCGCGCTTCATGGAGTGGTTTTTATGCAGATGCATAACCTCCTCGAAGCGGCATGCACCGTGGCGCCGCGCGGCGTTAGCTGCCGCAGAAAACTATGCGGATTTATGCACGTAGCTTATGCACCTGCAGATGCGTTGCTGCTCGGCGCGGCGCAATAGTTCACGGGGTCGGCAATCCAGGCGTGGACAGCGGCAAAGTCGTAGAGCGTGCAGCGTTCGGTAAGGCGCAGTGGCATCGGTGCCCGACCGGTGTTCACCAGCTGACGCCAGGTTTCGCGAGATACGCCCACAAAGGGCGCTATGTCGCTCCACCGGCCACGGCCTGCTGGCGGCAGCGCGGTGAGGTTTCGACGGGGGGGTAAGGAAGCTTGCGGGCGCCGTGTATTGGGGAGAGCTGTCTTGCTGTGCTTGTACCTGGGCATCTCTTGCGTCGTCTCGCCCTGTGTGGGCATTGATTGGAAGTGGCGCAAGGATATTCAGCAGCAACAACAGGGCGAAAGCTCTCTGCTCAGCAGTATCGGAGCCTGCTGCGCTGCGACCGCATTTAGCTGAGCAGAGTTCGCACAGGCTGAGTGGGGTGTGGCTCAGCGTGACATCAAAGTGTGAGAGCGCTGCGGATGCTTGGAGGAAGCCGTTGCACCCATTTACGCCTGCCGCTCCTTCAGCTGCCTACGTTCCGTTCGGACGATTCGCGTGATTCCTTCGATGTGGAACGGAACGCCCATAGCGTGCAGCTGCAGTGCAGCCTCTGACGCGGATATGTGGGGGTCTATGTACTTGTGGTACTTCTCCACAATCTCTTTCTTGATTGCCGGCCACCGCTCGTGCCGTTTCTGGCTGGCCTTGCTGGCCCTTTGACTCCCCTCATTCCGCTGCAAGACGACTGCCACCCCGCGCCCCAGGTACAGGTTGGCTTGGCACAGGCAGTGGGCAGCATATGAGTAGTCGGCGTGCTCTATGGAGTTTTGAGCGCTCTGGAGGAAGAACAGGCAATCCAGAACGAAGTGCCGCAGGATCTCTGTGTTGTAGAGGCTCTTGGGCGTTACGCTGTTCAGGAAGGCGTCAATCGCGTCGGTGGTCTTCGGTTGCGTGTCACAAGCTTCAATATCCGACTCGTCATAGAACTCATGCTCGTAAAGCGCGAGCAATTCATCCATCAAATCCTGGTAGCGACCGCCCGGCTCGCAAAATTCTCCGGCAAAACGAGGTGTGAGCTCTGGCAGCATGTCGATCAGCGCTACGTTGAAGGCCCACTTGAACACGCTCTCCATCTGTTCCCAAGTTTCGTTGTATGCCGACTGCAGCACGTCGCCGGTCATCTCGACTTTGGATGTCATGCGGCGGTAATCCCTTCTTTTGGTTCGAGTGAATTTGAGGCCGATGTTGGACGGCCATGGTGGAGGCCAACATCGGGCAGACGTTGCCAGATGTCGGCAACGATAGGCCGGATTGTATCGAGGGCTACAGCAGCCAAATGCGGTCGGCGCCGACAAGCCAATCGAACCGGTGGCGGTGATGCAGCACGTCAAGTAGTCGATTACGCCGCAGGATGCGGGAACTGCAACACCGTCGCCCCGGCCTTCAATTCGTCGAGATAGTCTGCCCACGCCTGCATCATCACGCGACGCTCTTTGACGAACTTGGTGCGGTTGTAGGCCGTGCCCAATGCATCCGGCACAGAATGCGCGAGTTGATGCTCGATGATCTCGGGCTTGTAGTGCAGCTCTTCATGAAGAATCGTGCGGGCCATTGCTCGGAAGCCGTGACCCGTGATCTCCGTGCGCGTGTCGTAGCCCATGCGCCGCAGCGCCGCGTTGACGGCCGCGTCGCTCATAGGCTTCTTGGGGTCTCGACCAGGAAAGACATAACGCCCGTGCCCGGTCAGCGCGTGGAGCTCGCGCAAAACCGCTACAGCCTGGGTGGCTAGCGGGACTAGGTGCGCAGTTTTGGTTTTACTCACCAGGTAGCGCCACTCGCCTGCGTCCAGGTCGAAGTCTGCCCATTCGGCTTTGCGGAGCTCACCTGGTCGGACAAATACCATCGGCGCGAGCAGTAAGGCGCAGCGGACAACCAGCGTGCCTCGGAAGGCATCGATTGCCCGGAGCAACGCTGCTACCTGGGCCGGGTCCGTGATGGAGGCGAAATTCTCGTGCTTCGCCGGCGGCAAAGCGCCTCGCAAATCGCCGGATGGGTCCCGGACTGCACGGCCGGTAGCCACCGCATATCGGAATATCTGGCCGCAATTTTGATGAGCACGGTGCGCCGTATCCAGCGCGCCTCGGCCTTCGATTCGGCGCAAGACCGTCAGCACTTCGGGCGCTGTGATTTCAGCAATGGGCCGCCCACCGAGCCACGGGAAGATATCGGCTTCAAGGCGGCGGATGATCTTCGTGGAATGGCTCTGTGCCCACGTGGGCGAATACCTGGCAAACCACTCGCGGCCGACTGTCTCGAAGCTGTTGGCGGCCCGCTCAACCGTCGCCGCCTTCTGTGCCTTCCGCTCGACGGATGGATCGATGCCTCCGGCCAAAAGGCGCTTCGCGTTGTCGCGTCGCTCGCGGGCGTCCTTCAGGCTGACGACCGGATAGGCACCAAGCGACAGCCGCTTCTCCTTGCCCCCAAACCGGTACTTGAGGCGCCACAACTTGCCCCCTGTCGGGTACACCTCGACGTATAGGCCGCCGCCGTCTGTCAGCTTATATGGCTTGTCTGTTGGCTTTGCGGTGCGTAGTGCTATGTCGGAGAGGGGCATTGGGGGCAAGTGGTTCGCCGGGGTAGTGACTTGCCCCCAAATTTGCCCCCACTTGCCCCCGGGTGTCAACGGTAAAACTTGGGCAACGCTGGCAACAAAAAACCCGCAAAGCCTTGTGGCTAGCGGGTTTCTTGGCATTGCTTGGCAAAGTTTGCCAATGAGTTGGTGGACCGAAGGAGGATCGAACTCCCGACCTCCGCATTGCGAACGCGGCGCTCTCCCAGCTGAGCTATCGGCCCGTGAAAATAAGTCTACCCGAAGTCCCGGCGCGCCTTCAATCGCGGGTCAACCCGCCCCTGTCTCCATGCCGGGGTTGTCCGCCATGCCAATGATGCGCGGCGTATTCAGCGGCCGGGCGGTCACTTCGCGCTGATCGCGCAGCCAGTCGGCGAGCACGTCCCAGACGGGGCGGCCGCCGGCCTTGCGCGCTTCGGGCGACACGGCGGCCCAGCCGGCCACCTTATAGCGGCGGTCGGCGTCGAGCGGCTTGTCGCCCAGGCGCATGTCGGTAATGCGCTGGCCCATCGGTTTCAGCGGGTCGATGGTGTAGCGCAGGCCGCCGGTGCGCACCATGTCGCCGCCTTGCTGGTAGTACGGGTCGGGGTTGAACAGGTTGTCGGCCACGTCTTCGAGCACGGTCTTGATGGTGGCGCCGGTCATCTCGGTGAGCGTGGTGGCCGGGTACGTGATGGCCGTCTGGGCCATCAGCGCTTCCATGGTGACGGCCTCGCCGGGCAGCAGCGTGGTGCCCCAGCGGAAGCCGGGCGACAAGGCGATCTCCGCACCCTGCGCCTGCATCAGGCCATCGACGATGAGCTGATCGAACGTGCCGTTGAAGTTGCCGCGCCGGTACAGCAGGCCGCGGTTTGTGGCGAGCGTCTCGCCGAGCTTGTCCTTGTACGGCGCGCGCACGCGCTCGATGAGCGCCATCATCGTCGGGTCAGGCGGCAGCAGATCGGCGAAGACGGGCAGCAGCGTGTAGCGGATGTCGCGCACGGTGCCGCCACGCACGTCCAGATCGAGCACGCCGACAAACTTGCCGTTGGCGCCCGCGTTGGTGACGAGCGTCACGCCGCCGGGGTTGCTGACCTTGATCGGCGCGGGCACCGCATCGTGCGTGTGGCCGCCGAGGATCACATCCAACCCGCGCACGCGCGAGGCGAGCTTCAGGTCCACATCCATGCCGTTGTGCGACAGCAGCACGACCACCTTGGCGCCCTTGCCGCGCGCCTCGTCGATCATCTTCTGCAGCCGCTCTTCCTGGATGCCGAAGGTCCAGTCGGGTGTGAAGTCTGCCGGATGCGCGACGGGCGTGTACGGGAACGCCTGGCCGATGATGGCGACCGGCACGCCGTTCAACTCGCGCAGCACGTACGGATCAAACACCGGGTCGCCAAAATCAGCCGTCTGGATGTTCTGCGCGACGAAGGCGACCTTGTTCTTGAAATCGTGATCGACCACGTGGCGCACGCGGTCGGCGCCGTAGGTCATTTCCCAGTGCGGGGTCATGACGTCCACGCCAAGCGCGAGGGCCGCGTCGACCATGTCCTGCCCGTTCGTCCACAACGCGGTGGCTGAGCCCTGCCACGTATCACCGCCGTCGAGCAGCAATGCATTGGGCCGCGTGGCCCGCAGGTGCTTGATGAGCGTGGCCAGATGCGCGAATCCGCCCATGCGGCCATAGCGGCGCGCCGCTTCGGTGAAATCGAGCGAGGTGAAGGCGTGTGCAACGCGCGAATCCGGCGCGATGCCGTAGCGCTTGAGCAGCGCGTGCCCGACCAGATGCGGCGGCTGCCCCGCCCACAGCGCCACGCCCAGGTTGACGCTGGGCTCGCGGTATTCGATGGGCTGCAACTGCGCGTGGCAGTCGGTGAAGTGCAGCAGGTGGACGTTGCCGAAGCGCGGCACGTTATAGACCACCGTGTCTGCGTGGGCGTCGGTCAGGCGCAGGCCGGCGGCTGCGGCAATCGCCAGGGCTTGAACGAATTCGCGGCGGTTCATGGCTTGGGGCTGTGGGCCGGGTGTGCGTAATGAGGAGCGAGGTCGGCTACGTCGTCTTCGAGCATCTCGCCGACTTCCTTGCGGACCACGCGGCCGTTGGCGTCGAGCACGAGCAACTCCGGCAAACCCTTGCGCGGGCCGGTGGCGGCGCACAGCGCGTCGGACTCCATCGTCACCGGGAAGGTGAAGCCGCGCTTGGCGACGTAATCCTTCGCGAGCTGCGGGTTGGCGTCGATGCTGATGGTGAGAATGCGCAGGTCCGTGCCGCGCGTGGCGTCAGCCAGCTTCTGCAGGCGCGGGTTCTGCAGCGCGCAGAACGGGCACCA
Organism: Ralstonia sp.; assembly: GCA_039592975.1. Lineage (GTDB taxonomy): Bacteria > Pseudomonadota > Gammaproteobacteria > Burkholderiales > Burkholderiaceae > Ralstonia. The sequence continues at coordinate 136,093 of JBCNQE010000009.1, forward strand.
CGACGCCCAGGTGGCGATGATGACCGGATGCCCCCGCCACGCACTGCCGGGCACGCGCGTACCGTCGAGTAATTGCACATCGGGCATCGTCACCACATCGCCGACTTCGACGGCCTGTGCAGCGCCACCGGCAAACATCATCGCCGCTGCTGCCCACATCAAGAACCGTCGAATGATCTGCATGGCGTTACTGATTGACTGGCGAGGCCGGGTCCAGCAACAGCGCCATCACATCGCGGATCTGCTGCTCGGTGAGGATGCCCTTGTGCCCAAAGCGCGGCATGTTGGAGCACGCCGCATACGCGTTGGAGTTGTAGATCTTCCCCCACGTGTAGCGCAGGATCGCCTCCGAATCACCACGCAGCTTGCCGTACTGGTACAGCGACGGGCCGATGGTGCCGTACGACACCTCGTCCTTCGACAAGCGATGGCACGCGTAGCAATTGGCACCGTTGGTGCCGCCGGCCGGGTCGGAGAACTGCATGCCGCGACCGCTCTGCGCGGTCTTCTCGCCTTCCTTCCAGTCGCCCAGCCACTTGCCGTCGGCGGGGTAGCGGATGGTCTTCATCTGCGCGTCTTCCAACGTCTTGGCGACGGCGGCGGGCACGGCGTTGCGGTCGGCGTACTGGCTGCAGGTCTTCTGCACGTCGTCGCGCTCGGTCACGCCTTCCACGGTGGCCGGGCCCTTGGAGACGAAGCTCTCGTGGATGACCTTGGCGAGCGCGGCATCCGCCTTCACGTCGGGCTTGGGCGCGGTGACGCCCTTGGCCGCATCCGCCGCGTGCGCGCTGCCGGCAGCCAGCGCCAATGCGATGAGGGTCAGTCGAATCATGTGCGGCCTCATCGTTTGATCGACGGCGCGTCCATCTTGCCGCCGTTGGCGTTGCGGGCGAGGAACAGCTCCAGCGCGGTGATCACCTCGCTGCCGTAGAGCGGTTCCGGAAAGCGCTGCTGGCGCAGGCAGTCGTACAGGCGGTGCTGCATCGTTCGCACCTCCCCTTGCGAGACGCGATAGCCCGGCCAAGTGGAATACGCAAAGCGCGCGCCGTCGGCCGTCAGCAGATCGGGCAGCTCCTGCAGGCGGATGCGCTGGCCCGGCTGCGCGTGGCATGTCGCACAGGCAAAGTCGTACGCGCCGCCGCGATAGAAGAACATGCGTCGGCCGAGTTCATACGTACGCTTTTCTTCCGCATGCGCGAGCGGAATGTCGATGGCTGCGCCGCGCGATTCCGAGGTGATGTACGCCATCAACCGTTCGATCTGCGATGGCTTGCCCGGCGACGAGAACGGCGTGGCAGACGCCTCCTCCTTCGTCAGACCCTGCAGCGTCATGCGGCAGTACATGAGGCGCTGTTCGGCGTCCATCACGCGGCCGGTGTCCTTGAAGAAGCGCGGCAGCTTGGCGTACGCGCCCTTCACCACGCCCGGGCCCAGGCCCAGGTCGCACGCTTCGAGCGAGGCCTGCTTGGGGCCGGCGGGCTTCTTCCAGAGTTCTTCGCCAGCGGCTTCCCAGAGTTCGGCCGGGTTGCCATCGGCCAGCATTTCGCGGTACTGCGCGATGCCGGCGGCGGTGCTGTCTTTCTCGTCTTGCGCTTGCGCCGTCACGGCAAGCGCAACGCCCGCCGCCAGCGCGATCATCCCAATCGTTTGTTTCACGGTCCCCTCCGTGGGTCGCCTACAGGCCATGGAGCGCCTACGGCTTGAGATAGGCGAAGCCTTCTTCCTGCTGCAAGCGGGTGATCTCCACCACGCCGGCGGGCACCACCTTGGCTTCGAGCAGCAGCTTGTCTTCCGGCACCTTGAAGGCCATCAGCGAGTTGTGGCACACGCGAAACTCCACGCCCATGCTGGCCAGCGCGGCGACGGGCGCATCAAACGTGCGGCCCTGCGCGTCCTTGGCCCCTTCGACGAGGAAGTCGATGCCATGCCCGAACGCCACCACGACGATCTTCGTGCCCGGCGCACCATTGAGATGGTTGCGCAGGTTGCCGATGGCGCGCACAGCCTGGTCGATACCTTCGCTCAACTGGTAGACCACCTTGTAGCGGGCGCCGCTGGCACGCGGCGCAGTTTGCGCGGCAGCCTTACCGGCCACGCCCAATGCCGCCAGCGCGGCGGTCACACGAAAGAAGCTGCGTCGCATGTCGGCCTCCTGGGCTTATTGGATTGCCGTTTCGTCGGTGCGCTTGTCACCGTGGTTGTCGACCCAGGTGACGCTCACCTTGTCGCCCTTGGCGGCGCCCTTGAACTTGAAATTGAGGAACGGATCCTTCGACACGGCGGTGCCGAACTGGGCATCCAGCACGGTCTTGCCGTTGTGCTGCACGGTCACGTTGGTGATGTGCCAGGCCGGCACGAGTTTGCCGGCGGCGTCCTTGCGCTGGCCGGTTTCCATGTCGTGCTTCATCAGGATCTTCACGTCGGTCGTGCCGCCGTTTTCCATTGCGCGAATGCGCATCGGGTCTGCCATGGTGTGCTCCTTTTCCTGTCCTGATGCTTAACCGCCGCAGCCACCCAGGGTGACCTTCACTTCCTTGCTTGCCAGCACCCACTTGCCGTTGGCGCGCACGGCAGCGTAGACCACGGAGGTCTCGCCCATCTTCACGCGCGTGCTCACAAAGGGCTCGGTGCCGGCGGGAATGCCGAACGACGCAGCCAGCGTGTTCGGGTTCTTCTCCACCAGGATGGCGATCAGGTCGGTGCCCGGCAGCGTGCTCGTTACCACCAGCGGCACCACGGCGCCGTTTTCGGCGATGTCCGGGGCGGTCAGGTGCACGCCCGAGCCACCCTTGTCCACCGCACCGCCGCCCAATTGCTTGAGCACCTCGTTCACGCCCTTGACGGAGAACGCGGCCTTGTTCCACTCCGCAGCCTGGGCCGGCGTGGCAATGCCGGCCGACACCAGCAGCGCCATCATCGCGCCCGCGCGCAGCACGTCACGACGGCTCACGCCGCCCGTCAGGTTGATTGCATCGTTCATCGCCCTACCCTCACTTGGCCGGGGCGCCCGCGAGCACCCAGTCGATCACGGTTTTCAGATCGGCATCGGCGATCTTCGGGTTGGCCGGCATCGGGATCTGGCCCCAGTTGCCCATGCCGCCTTCACGCACTTTCTTGATGAGCTTGGCTTCCGCGCCGGCATCGCCCTTGTACTTGGCGGCGACGTCCTTGTAGGCGGGGCCGACGAGCTTGCGGTCCACGGCGTGACAGCCCATGCAGGCGTTCTGGTTGGCGATGGATTGCGCGCGGGCAGCATCGACGGCTGCCAGCGACGGCGTGGCGGACAGTGCCAAGCCGGCCAGCGCAGCGCCTGCGGCGAGCGTGGGGGCGAACTTCATGGGGTCTCCGGAAAAAGGGGCGGCCCGCCTGTCGTTGCGGGCCGCTTGCGGCGATATTGTGCCCCAAGCGCTTGGCCGAGGCTCGCCTGCGCTGGTCAGACAGCCACGCGCGGAGCAAAAAGCCCCGGCGTTGAGGCAAAAAGCATCAACGTCGAGGCCTGGACAGTCATGGGTGCATAGAAAAGCGGCATCGCTGCTGAAAAAAGCAGCAGCGTTGAGGGCCGAGAGCCTCATCAATGCGTCTTTTTGCTCCGGCGTTGATGCTTTTTTCAGCAGCGATGCCCCTATTTGGGGCATGCGTGAACCCTGGGAGGGTCACCGTTGGGTGTTTTAGGCCCAACGCCGGAGGTTCTAGGTTCAACGTTGAACCTTTGAGGGTCATCGTTGGACCTTTTAGGTCCAACGCTGGCGCGTTGGCTCAGGCCATCGCCCGGCGCGTCATCAGCCGGCCGCCGAATACGTTCAGCAGCAAGCCGGCCATCACCACGGCGCCGCCCAGCCACTGCGCGGGCGCCAGCCGCTCGCCCAACAGCACGGCGGCCGACACCAGCCCCACCACCGGCACCAGCAGCGACAGCGGCGCGACCCGGCTGGCGGCATAGCGCGCCAGCAACTTGCTCCACAGGCTGTAGCCGAAGATGGTGGCACCGAAGGACAGGTAGACGATCGCCCCGATGCTCGAGGCGCTGATGTTCGCCAGGCTGTGCGCGATCTGCTCGGGGCCCTCCAGCCAGAGCGACAGCAACGCAAACGGAATCGGCGGGACCACGGCACCCCACACCACCAGGCTCACCACGTTCACCGGCCCAATGCGTTTGGTGACGATGTTGCCGCTGGCCCACGAGAGCGCCGCGCACAGCGTCAGCAGAAAGCCGGCGGTGGTCATGCCCGTGGTGGCGGCATTGCCCGCCATGCCGATGATTGCCAGCCCGCTGCCCGCCACCGCCATGCCGGCCAGGTGAAACCAGCGGATCGGCTCGCGCAGCACCACCGCCGCAATCGCCAGCGTAAAGAACGCCTGCGATTGCAGCACCAGCGACGCCAGCCCCGCCGGCATGCCCACATACATGGCCGAGAACAGGAACGCGAACTGCCCGAAGCTGATCGTGGCGCCATATGCCAGCAACCACTTGAGCGGAATCTTCGGGCGCGGCACGAACAGCACGGCCGGAAACGCGACCAGCGCAAAGCGCAGCGCACCCAGCAGCATGGGCGGTACACCGTGCAGGCCTACCTTGATGACGACGAAGTTGACGCCCCACACCAGCACGACGAGCAGGGCCAGCAGCAAATCCTTGGGAGACATGATGATTGGAATGTCGGAATGGTCAGACGGCCGCCCGCGCGGCCTTCTGATGCACTCTAGGCGCGTGCGGGCCGCACGACTTGCACAATCTTGCGCATTGTTTGTGCCGCCCGGGACCGTGAGCCTAGCCCAGCATGTCAGACCAGATGGCGCGGCTCCAGCCCTCTGCCAGCTTGCCCTCGGCTGCCGAAGGCGCATCGGAGAGCCCCCCAGCCCCCGGCACGGTCACCATGGTGTGCTCGGCCGCGTCGTAGCGGTGGACGGTGGCCACGTGCATCGCCTCGTGTGGCGCGGTGAAGCTGTAGCAGGTGTTGGCGTACAGCGGTGAGGCATCGGGCGCGTGGCCGGCGAGCATCGACACCACGGCCGCGGCGGCCACCTTGCCGTGCTGGTTGGCCATGTGGCCCGACTTGGGCATCAGCGGCGCGGTCTGGATGGCATCGCCAATCACATGCACGCCGGGCGCCACCTTCGATTCGAACGAGAGGAAATCCACCTCGCACCAGCGCCCGTTGGCCGTCGCCAGACCGGCCTGCACGGCAATGGCCCCGGCGCGTTGGGGCGGGATCAGGTTCACCACATCGGCCTGCACGTCGTCCTGCACATCGAACTTGAGCACGCGGCCGGTGGGGTCGATATCCACCGCGTTGTATTGCGGGCGATATTCGATGTGCTGTGGATAACGTTCCGCCCACACGCGTTTGAACAGCGCGCCCTTGGAGGTCACGTCGTCATTCGCATCGAGGATGAGCACGCGTGCATCCGGCTTGGCGCGCTGCAGCCAGTGGGCGATCAGGCACGCACGCTCGTACGGCGCGGGCGGGCAGCGGTACGGCGCCAGCGGAATGCTGATCGCCACCGTGCCCCCGTTGGGCATGGCTTCAAGCCGATGGCGCAGCGCGAGCGTCTGCGTGCCGGCCCTCCAAGCGTGGGGGGCTTGCGCGGCGGTGGCCGCATTGGCGAGACCGGGAATGGCGCCCGGCACGAAGTCAATGCCAGGCGAGAGGATCAGCCGGTCGTAATCCAGCACGCCGCCCCCGGCCAGTCGCACTTGCTTGGCACTTACGTCGATGGCCGAGGCGCGATCGCGCACCCAGCGCACGCCGTGGCGCTCCACCAGCGCGTCGTACGGCACGGTGATCGACGCCATGTCCCGATCGCCCGACAACACGAGATTCGACAGTGGGCACGAGACGAATGCGGCATTCGGCTCCACCAGCGTCACATCGACACGGTTGCCGGAAAACACCCGCACGTACTTGGCCGCAGTCGCGCCGCCGTAGCCCCCGCCGACCACCACCACACGCGCATTGCGCATGCTCGAAAGCGATGCGCAGGCGGCCAGCGGCCCCACCAGCGCGGTGGCGCCCAGCGCTCGCAGCATCGCGCGCCGATTCGTGCGCAGTTGCGATTCGCTCATGGCGCCTCCTGAGGCTGACGGGACAGCCAGCCGGCAATGGCGGCGACCTGCGCGTCGTCGTAACCGCGTGCGATCTGCCCCATCACCGTGGCGGGGCGCGTGCCGTTGCGGAACGCCTGCAGCGTGTCGATCAGCTCGGCCTGCGAGCGGCCTGCGAGTGATGGCAAGGTCTGCGCGGCCAGCTTGGCCCCGGGTGCTGTATCTGCGTGATGGCAGCTCGCGCAGGAAGCGGCCCAGGTGCGGGCTTGTGCGTTGGAGGGCGGCGGCTCGGCCGCATGGGCGACGCCGAGCAGGAACACCGCAGGCCAGGCTGCGGCAAGGCAACGATGAACGACGGGCATTGGGGGGGCTGCAAAGTCGTGAGAGCGGCATACGCTACCACGCTCGCCCGGGCAACAAAAAACGCAGCGCGGTGGCTGCGTTCTTTGCGTGGCGAAAGAGCCGACGTGGTCGACGTGGCTTACGGCAACTGCTTGCCCGGCGGCAGCGCCGGCGAGGTCGTTGGCGACACCGTCACGCCCGGCGATGCGGACGTCACGGGTGCCGGTGCCTGCGTGGCCGTCGGCGTGCCTTGTGCCGGAGCCGGCGTGCCTTGCGATGCATCGGGTGCCGTCGATGGGTTGGTCGACGTAGCGTTGGTGTCCAGGCGCTTGCGCTCGTCTTCGCTCACGTAGTCGAACACCTTCACCACCTTGTTCACGCCGCCTACGGTGCGCACCGCTTCGGTGGCCTTGTTGCCTTCGGCCTCGGTCACCACGCCCATCAGGAAGACGGTCTGCGCTTCGGTCGTCACCTTGATGGAGTTCCAGGGCACGCCCTCCGTGCCGGCCAGCACGCTCTTCACCTTGGTGGTGATGTAGGTGTCGTTGGTGCGCGAGCCAAACGTGCTCGACATCGGCGTCACCACGATCTCGTTGACGACCTCACGCGCGTTCTGCAGCTTTTGCGCGTATTGGCCGATCTCCTGCTTGGTCTGCTCGGTACCGGCCTCGCCGGTGAGCAGCACCTTGCGGTTGTAGACCGTCACGTTGACGTGCGCACGACCGTCGTAGCGCGAGATCAGCGTGTTTTCGGCTTCCATCTGCAAGCCGCGGTCGATGGTCTGCGTGGCGGTCGGGCGACGGTCGGTGGCCAGTGCCACGCCGCCGGCCACGGCGCCGGCAAACAGCGGGAAGCACGCGGTCAACTGCGTGGCGGTGATGCCAGCCAGGGCGGCCAGCACAACGGTGCGCTTGATCGTGTGATGGAGGCGGGCAGACGGTGGCGACGAGGGTTTCATGCTGTCCTTGAATGAAGTCCGGAAGAGAGAAGAGCGAGGTTCATGCATCCGCGCCGAAGGCATCGCGCATCCATTCGATGCGGTTGCCGTCGATGGCGATGACGTCAAAACGGCAGGCAGGCACATCGTCGGCCTGCCGTGCGAGAAAATCTTCGGCCGCGGCAATCAGGCGGCGCTGCTTGGCGGGCGTGACACTGGCGGCCGCACCGCCGAAGCGTTGTGTGGAGCGTGCCACGCGTGCGCGCACTTCCACGAACACCAGTGCGCCGGCCGCATCGCGCATCACCAAGTCGATCTCGCCGCCCTTGCAGCGATAATTGCGGGTGATGAGCCCCAACCCACGCGCCTGCAGATAACGCAGCGCGCGATCTTCACCGGCATCTCCGGTGATGGCAGTGGTGGGCTGTGAAGGTACGGGCTGCGGCGCGTGCATGGGCGGTTTGAACCGACTGACTAAGAGAAGTTCTCGTGAGTGATCCTGACTGGACCCTGCTGGCGCACGACCAGCACTATCCCGCCGGCGCATTATATGTGGTGGCTACCCCCATCGGGAACGCCGCCGACGTGTCCCTGCGCGCGCGCCACGTGCTCGGCCTGGTCGATGCCGTGGCTTGCGAGGACACGCGCAACACCGGGCAGTTGCTTAGCCGCCTGGGCCTGCACAAACCGATGCTGGCCGCGCACGAGCACAACGAGCGCGAAGCCGCCGCCCGCATCGTCGCGCGTCTGGCGCAGGGCGAGCGCATCGCTTATGTGTCCGATGCCGGCACGCCGGGGGTGTCGGACCCGGGTGCGCGCATTGTCGAGGCCGTGCGTGCGGCCGGCCATCGTGTGATCCCGCTGCCGGGCGCGAGCGCGGTGGTGACGGCGCTCAGTGCTGCCGGCGAGCTGCTCGATACGTCGGATGGGCAATTCACCTTCGTCGGCTTTCTGCCCACCAAAGCGGGCGCGCGCGATACGGCCATCCGCCAGTGGGCGGCGCATGGGCCGGCATGGATTCTGTACGAAGCGCCGCACCGCATTGATGCCACCCTCGCCGCACTGGCCGAGCACCTGCCGACGCGGCGCATCCTCATCGGCCGCGAGTTGACCAAGCTGTTTGAGCAGATCGTCGTATTGCCCGCCGCCGATGCGCCGGCCTGGCTGGCGGCCGATGCGACCCACGCCAAGGGCGAATTCGTGCTGGTGGTGGAAGGCGCAGGCACACAGGATGCGGCGCCCACCGCCATGGCGGCGGACCAAGTGCTGCGCCTGCTGTTGGCCGAGCTGCCCGCTAAGCGCGCGGCGAAACTGGCCGGGGCGATTACAGGCGCGCCCGTCGACGCGCTATACCAAAGCGCGCTGGCGCTCAAAAATGAAGGGAAGGACTGACGCGTTTGAGCTGCCGCGTGTTTAGCGGCGACGTTTCGCGCGGTGCTTGACGGCTTTCTTGACCGGTGCCGGCTCATCGGCACCCACATCGGCGTCGCCATCATTGCTGGCGAGATCCGTTTGCGTGAGTTCCGGGCGCAGGGCTTCAACTTCTGCGCGCGACAGTCGGCGGATTTCCACCTGCGTGGCGCCGCGCTTGACGAAGTCCAACCGCTTGGCAGCGGCATACGACATATCGAGGATGCGCTTGCCGTGGTACGGACCGCGATCCGTCACCTTGGCGACGACCACGCGGTCGTTGGACAGATTGCGCACCAGCACCCAGCTCTGCAGCGGCAGCGACGGGTGCGCCACCGTGAAGGCATTCATATCGAAGCGCTCGCCGCTGGCGGTGCGGCGGCCATGGAAGCCGCGGCCGTACCAGGAGGCCGTGCCGCGCTGCTCGAACGTGCCGAGATCGGCGCGCAGGCCGGGCTCGGTGTTGGCGTCTTCCAGCTTCAGGCCACTGGATTCCGGCACACCGCGGAACGACAGCGTGCCCCAGGCATCGGGGTTGTCACGCGGGTCGGCCAGTTTGGCGGTGGGTGCGGCGGGCTTGTTGGCCTGCGGGCCGGTTTGCCCCGTCGTGGGCGGCTCGCCGGGGACGGCGGCACAGCCCGCCAGCACCAGCAGCGCGGTGCTGTGCGTCAGCCAGGCACGCAGAGTGCGGCCAGCCGGCAGGCGGGAGAACGGGTGGGTCAACTTGAGCATGGGCGCGAGTCTACCACGCGAGATTCCTTCGACTATTTACATTTCCTATTAAAACAGTCGCATCATGCAGTCATCTTGCGGCAATTTTGTAATATTTTCTTTCCGATGTAACGGCGAAGGGCGCCAGCCCAATGCTGGCGCGGGCTCCGGCCGATACAATTGCCGTGTCCTCTCCGTGTCTTCCCACCCACAATACGTGCGCAAAACATCACATGAAAGTCGTCGTCGTTCCCGTTACGCCGTTTGAACAAAACTGCACGCTGCTGATCGGCGACGATGGCGCGGCTGCCGTCACCGACCCGGGTGGCGATATCGATCGCATCCTGGCGGCCGCCCAGCAACACGGCGCGCGCATCGAAAAAATCCTACTCACGCACGGCCATGTCGACCACTGCGCCGCCGCCGACGCGCTGCGCACCCAGCTCGGCGTGTCGATCGAAGGGCCGCAGAAGGATGAAGCGTTCTGGATTGATCAACTGCCGACGCAAAGCCAGCGCTTCGGCTTTCCGCCGGCCAAGGCCTTCGTGCCCGACCGTTGGCTGGAAGACGGCGACACCGTGCAAGCCGCGGGTCGCACGCTGCAGGTCTTTCATTGCCCCGGCCACACGCCGGGCCACGTCGTCTTCTTCAGCCCGGAAGACCGCGTGGCGATCGTCGGTGATGTGCTGTTTGCCGGCTCGATTGGTCGCACGGATTTCCCGCGCGGCAACCATGCGGACTTGATCCACGCGATCCGCACCAAGCTCTGGCCGCTCGGCGATGATGTGACCTTTGTGCCGGGGCATGGCCCGGTGTCCACCTTCGGCGATGAGCGCGCGACCAACCCGTACGTTGCCGATCGCCTGTTTGCCAGCGAAGGCGGCGCATGAGCAACGACACTGCGCCCGCCGCATCGGCAGACAAGCCACGCCGCAAGCGCGGCAACCAGCCACCCGACACACGGCCCGAAATCTACGTCAGCACCGACATCGAAGCCGATGGCCCCATCCCCGGCCCGCATTCGATGCTGAGCTTCGCGAGCGCGGCGTATCTGGCGGACAAGACCCTGGTTGGCACGTTTGAAGCGAACCTGGAAACGCTGCCCGGCGCAGAAGGCCACCCGATCCAGATGCAATGGTGGCAAACCCAGCCCGAGGCCTGGGCCGCGTGCCGCAGCAACCTCGAAGCCCCCGAAGTGGCCTTGCCGCGCTATGTGGAGTGGGTTGAGAGCCTGCCGGGCAAGCCGGTGTTCGTGGCGTTTCCGGCGGGCTTCGATTTCACGTTCATGTTCTGGTACATGATGCGTTTTGCCGGGCGCTCGCCGTTTGGCTGGGCGGCGCTCGACATCAAGACGCTGGCCTTCGCGCTGACGGGCCTGCCGTATCGACGCAACGTCAAGGCCGCATTCCCCGCGCAGTGGCACGATCCACTGCCCCACACGCATATCGCGCTGGATGATGCGAAGGAGCAAGGCGCGCTCTTCTGCAACATGCTCGCAGAGCTACGCACACGCGAGGCGCAGCAGGCCGCCGCACAAGTGTCCGACCAAACCGCTCAGGATTGAGCGCCTGATTGGGGCGCTCGTCGGGCGTCGAACGCGTCACGCAATCCGCGAAGAACCGCAATCGGTTTGCGTCTTGCCTGCGTGACGTACGCACCATGCCGCAACGCAACTTGCGGCACTGCAAACCCGCGTCTACGCTGGGCTTGTGCGAGGCGACCAGACGACTGCGCCACCCGGCGCCGACAAGCAAAGCCACTCGCATACGCCATTTGCTTGCCGTATCGTTTTCGGGCCGCACGTACCCCCGACGCCGGTGCGTGCCGGCGTCGGCTATCTGCAAGCCAACGACGGGAGGTACCGCGATGCGCTTTTCCCGTGACGCGTTTGATACGCACCACTTGCGAGCGATGACGGAGCGCTTGCATTGGCATCGCAAATCGTCCGCGAAGGCGGTTCCGCTGCACATGCGTGCGCAGTTGCATCGTCCGCACAGCAGCGAGACCGACGAAGCGGAGGTGATGAAAGTCACCGTGGTGTCGACTGCGGTGGCGCTGGCAGTGGTGCTGGCCGCCATGCTGGCAATCGGATTCGGGTCAGAAATGGCCCGATGGATGGGCCTGGAATGAACCAGAGCCCGTGCGCGTCTTGACGGACGCAGCCCCGGCCCTCGCGCAAGGCGACACGGCCAACCCTGAACGGCCTGTCCGATGGAAATCGGCAGGCCGTTCAACTTTTGGGGCGTCGGTGTGTTGCGTTACTTCAGGAAGGCGTCGAGCGCTTCGGGTGTGCGGCCGATGGTGGCTTTGTCGTTACGCACAAGCACGGGGCGCTGCAGCAGCTTGGGGTGTTCGGCAATCGCTTTGAGCAGCGCGTCATCCGAGGCAGTGGCCAGATTCAGTTGCGCGTATTCGTCTTCGTTTTCACGTACGAGGCTGCGCAACGGTGTGTCGAGCTGCTTGGCGAGGGTCTTCAACTCAGCCAGCGTGGGCGGGGTCTTCAGGTATTCGATGACCTCAAGCGGCTCGGCCTTCTTTTCTGCGAAGGCCTGGACTTGTTCGAGCGCGGTGCGGGATTTGGAGCAGCGGGGGTTGTGGTAGATCTGCATGCTTTAGATGACTGGCTTTGTTGTTGGTGCGTGTCATCTTAATGGGTTGGTGGTGTTGTTGATTTCGTGGGTTGCTAAGGGGGGTTCTTTTTGTGGTGCATCCCTGGTTTCATCCCCTGCCGGGGCTGACTCACTTTCTTTGTCTTGCCAAAGAAAGTAAGCAAAGAAAGGCGCGCCCGAGATGGCGACTTCCCCTTGAATTTATGTCGCAGAGAGGGGAAGGGGAAAACTCGCTGCGCTCAAACAGTTCCCCTTCCTTTTTCCTCCCTGCAACAGAAATTCAAGGCGCCATCTAGGGCAGGGTACGGCCACACCATCGAAGCACAAACGCAGTGGTAAGTACGCAGCAAGACGCGAGGCGAAGCGAGCAAAACCGGCTGCAGATAGCGAGCAAAGCCAAGCGGAACACAGCGCAACCAAGAACCTGACGGCTCACGCAAGCCAACGGTTTGGCCGTTGACGTTCCTGCCCTTGATGGCGCCTTGAATTTTTGTAAGCGGGCGGAAAAAAGACGGGAAACTGTTTGAGCGCAGCGAGTTTTTCCCGTCTCCGCCCGGTGACGGAAATTCAAGGGATGGGTCGCCATCTCGGGCGCGCCTTTCTTTTGCTTACTTTTCTTTGGCAAGACAAAGAAAAGTGAGTCGTGCCCGGCAGGGTACGAAACAGGGATGGACCACCAAGCCCAAAAAGCAAAAAGAGCCGACAACCGCCGGCCCCAAAGCAAAAAAACAAAAAGCAAAACACCAACAATCAACCGCCCAACAACTCCGCAACAGCGCAACCAACAACAACAGTCGCGCCCCGCAGATCATTCAACCGCAGGTTCTCATCGGTATTGTGCCCACGCGCTTCCATCAACGTACGCGGCCCAGCGCCATAGAGCACTGTCGGCACACCATGCGCCGTGTAATGCCGCGCATCGGTATACAGCGGCACACCATGCACAGGGACATCGCCGCCAAACACATCCAGTGCATGACGCCGCAGTGCACCGATCAGCGTCTGCACGCCAGGCAATTCCGCCAACGGCTCAGCCAGCAGAATGCGCTCGACCGACACGGTAATGCCCGGCCGCTCGGCGGCGGCGCGCTCAATCACCGCGCGCAGTTCACCTTCCGCATCGCGCCCAGCTTCTTCGGGAATCATCCGGCGGTCGATGCGGAACGTCACCAGGTCGGGCACCACGTTGGTGTTGATACCGCCCTGGATCAAACCGACATTCAGCGTCGCATGGTCAATGCCCGACACGGCGGATTTACGCGTCGCCAGTTCTGCGCGATACGCGTACACGGCCTGGAGGATGTGCGTGGCCGCCTCGATGGCATCGATACCGGTATGCGGCATGGCGGCGTGTGCCTGCTTGCCGCGCACTGTCACCTGCACGTGCAGGCAGCCGTTGTGCGCCGAGGTGATGCCATACGCAAAGCCCGCCGAGATGGCGTAGTCAGGCTTGCTCAAGCTTTGGTCCAGCAGCCACTTCGGGCCGATGTCGCCACCGGTTTCTTCGTCATACGTGAAGTGCAGTTCAACCGTGCCGTTGAGCTTGGCGCCGCGCTTTTCAGCCTCGATCAGCGCGAGCAGCGCCCACGTGTACGTGGCGAAATCCGACTTGGACACCGCCACGCCACGGCCGAACATGGTGGGGCCGTGTTCGGTCTCGACGATCTCGCCGCCGTAGGGGTCGTGCGTCCAGCCCTGGCCGGGCGGCACCACGTCGCCGTGTGCGTTCATGGCGACCGTAGGGCCACCGCTGCCGAAGGTGTGCCGCACGATCAGGTTCGTGGCACTGACCATGCCGACGGCGTGCACCTGCGCTTGCGGGACGACATGCGCCTCGACCGTCAGGCCCAGCGCTTCCAGCAGCGCCTTGGCGCGCGCCGCGAGCGGGGCGCAGTCGCCGGACGGGTTGTCCGACGGTACCTTCACCAGCTCGCGCAGAAACGCGATCTGCTGCGGATGTGCGCGTTCGACAAACGCGCGGATGTCTGCGTCGACGCTGGGGCTGGTGAGTTGGGCCTGAGTCATGTCGATGTCTCCTTGTCGGTTTCGAAAGTGACTGAGCCCCCGTTGTGCGGGGGCCCAGGTGATTGCACTGAGTGCGGGGAGATTACTGCGCGGCTTGCATCGCCTCTTCGGTCAACCACACCGATTCAGGCAAGTCCTGCTCATCGCAGTTATGGCCTTCGCCGCCACGGTCGACGACGATGAAATCGCTCACCTCGCCCAGCGCCAACAGCGGGTGATGCCACACGCCGCGCGCGTAGTTCACGCCTTGCCAGCCGCGCGAGACAAACGCGCGCAGCTTGGACGGATCCAACTCGCCCGCCGGCGCCACCACCACGAGGTACGGCTTGTCGTTCAGCGGAATGAACGCCTGGCTGCCACGCGGGTGGCGCTCCAGCATCTTCACCTCGAACGGCAACGCGCGCGGCTGACCACGGAACAGGTTGATCAGCGCCCGGCCGCCCTCGCCCACATCCACGTTGGCGAGGTCATGGAAGCGCGTGGTCGTGCCCTGGTTGATGGGGAACTGCTTGCACCCCTCCAGCTCGATCACGTCGCCAAACGGCGCAAAGGCTTCGCGCGTGAGCGGCTCGATGGTCAGCGCAATACGGGCGACGGCGTCTTGGCTCATTCAAGCACTCCCCACAGACGCAGACGCGACACACCGCCGTCCGGGAACATGTTGAAGCGCACGTGAGTGACGAGACCCAGGTCGGCGATTTCGGCTTCGTAGTAGTGCTGCAGATCCATCTGCAGTTTCTGCTCGGGCAGCAGCGTCTGCCAGAACATCGCTTGCGTCTTCAGCGAGCTGTCGGTGCCGCCCACCACGCGCGCGGCCTGAATGGACACGCGGTCGGCAAAGTTGCCCTTGAAGTGCGCGGTATCGACTTCGATCTTGCGGATGCGGCCCGGGTGCGCCAGCGCGATCACGCACCAGTCATTGCCCGGCTCGCGGCGGCGGCGCGTTTCCCAGCCGTCGCCCATGTTCACGCCGCGGCCGGGCATCAGCATGCGCGAGGCGGGGCCGAAGTGTTCATTGTTGGCTTCGACCACGTAGGCGCCGTTTTCCATGGCGGCCAGGTCGAACAGCTTGGTGCGGTCGGCGCCCTTCCAGTCAACTTGCGGCTGGCCGTACACGCGCAGGCGGGCGATGCCGCCGTCCGGGAAGATGTTCACCCGCAGGTGCGTATAGGCGCCGGTGTTGGTCACGGCCACGTAGGCGTGGCTGTTGCCTTGCAGCGTGGTCGACGGAACGATCTCGGTCCACTGCGTGGCATCGGTCGGCTCGCCGTCCGGCAGGTAGGCGGCTTCGATGGACGCGGCCGGCGGGAAGTTGCCGGTGAAGTGGCTGGTGTCGATATCGACGCCCTTGATCACGCCCGGACGGGCCAGACGGACGATGCAGTGGTCATAACCACCGTTGCGGCGACGGCGCGTTTCCCAGCCGTCCATCCACTTGCCGTGGTCGTCGTACTTGCCCGGAATGAACACCGCCGGCTCGGGGTTGAGCATGCGGTCTTTCGGCGCGAAGAATTCGTCAGTCGCGAACAGGGCTTCTGCACCCAGGCGTGGGTCGGCCAGGTTCGGGTAACGGCGGGTGAATTCTGGGGCGTTCGGATCGAGCGTAGGCAGCGCCATGGGAAAACTCCTTGGTATTTGTCTCTGGATGTTATACGGCAGGCCCATCGAACAAAAACAGCGCGTCAGAACAGTCGAAACTGTGGCGATGGGAACGCCGGGAAGTGCAGCGTAGAAGGCGGAAGCACAAGGCTTCGCAGGACTGCATGGACCGATCCTAGCACGTGAATTCAAGAATTGCATACAAAAAATGTATCGCCTATGATGCCGTCACCGCTCAACAATTCGCGACAACAATTTGGTGCGATGCAGCGAGCGTGACAGGGCTTTTCCGACAATCGCGATAGACGAGATAGGAGGCTCATGACATCTGAAATCCAAAGGAGGATTCACCATGCAACGCTTTACGCGCCCCTTGTTCGGGCAGGTCTTGATTGCCTTGGCGGTGGGCATCGCGCTGGGCGTCTGGGCGCCTGACTTCGCCCAGCACCTCAAGCCGCTGGGTGACGGCTTTCTGAAACTCATCAAGATGCTGATCGCGCCGATCGTGTTCTCGGTGGTGGTGGTGGGCATTTGTGGTGCCGGCGAGCTGAAGAAGGTCGGGCGCGTGGGCGGCAAGGCCGTCATCTACTTCGAGATCGTTACGACGATCGCGCTGGCGCTGGGGATTGTGCTGGCGTATGTGTTCGGGCCGGGCCACGGCATGAATGTGGACCCGAAGACGCTCGACCCCGCGGCGATGGCGTCCTACATGGACACCGCCAAGCAAGTGGAATCGACCGGCGTGGCGGCGTTCTTCCTCAAGCTGATTCCGGATACGTTCGTCAGCGGCTTTGTGAAGGGCGACATCCTGCAGGTGCTGCTGGTGTCGATCCTGTTCGGCTGCTCGCTGTCGCTGCTGGGTGAGCGCACCAAGCCGCTGGTCTCGTTCATCGATCAACTGTCGCATGTGCTGTTCCGCATGATGGCCGTGATCATCCGCCTGGCGCCGCTGGGCGTGCTGGGCGCCGTGGCCTTTACGGTGGGCAAGTACGGCGCGGGTTCGCTCAAGCAGCTCGGCTTTCTGGTGCTGCTGTTCTATGCGGCGGTCACGATCTTCGTGGTGGTGGTGCTGGGCGGCATCCTGAAGCTGGCGGGCTTCAACATCTTCAAGCTGATCCGCTTCCTGCGCGCCGAACTGCTGGTGGTGCTGGGTACGGCGTCGTCCGATGCGGTGCTGCCGTCCATCATGAACAAGCTGGAGAAGATGGGCATCAAGCGCTCGGTGGTGGGTCTGGTGATTCCGACCGGCTACTCGTTCAACCTCGATGCGTTCTCGATCTACCTGACGCTCGCTGCGGTATTCATCGCCCAAGCGACCAACACGCCGCTGGCGCTGCAAGACCTGCTGCTGATCCTCGGTGTGGCGCTGGTCACCTCCAAGGGCGCGCACGGCATTCCGGGTTCGGCCATTGTGATTCTGGCGGCGACGTTGTCGGTCATTCCTGCCATCCCGGCGATTGGTCTGGTGCTGGTGCTCTCTGTCGACTGGTTCATCGGCATTGCCCGCGCGCTGGGCAACCTGATCGGCAACTGCGTCGCCACGGTGGTGATTGCCGCGTGGGAGAAGGACATCGACCGCGTGCGCGCCAATGCGGTGCTGGACGGCAAGATCGACATCACCGAAGAAGGCGAGGCGATTGCGCACGGCCATGGCGTGGCTGCGCCGGCCGCCCACACGCTGCCGCATGCCTGAAGCGGCCCTCCTGTCGGACGGCGGTAAAATCGGCCCCATGACCGAAACCACCGCCGCCGACATCTCCTCCGAAGGCATTGCCGACGACATCGCCCAGGCGATCGTCGCGCACCGCTTGCCGCCCGGCACCAAGCTGCGCGAAGAGGCGCTGGCGAAGGTCTATGGCGTCAGCCGCACCAAGATCCGCGCGGCGCTGCTGATGCTGGCCAAGGACAAGCTGATCCGCATGGAGCCGGACCGCGGCGCGTTCGTGGCCAAGCCGGACGAGACCGAGGCGCGCGAGGTGTTTGCCGTGCGCCGCGTGCTGGAGGTGGCGCTGGCGCGCGAGTTCATCGCCAAGGCCACGCCTGCCGACTATGCGCGGCTCGAGAAGCACCTGGCTGAAGAGCACAAGGTGGCCGCCAGCGGCAACGTCGCCGACGTACCGCGCCGCAATCGCCTGATGGCCGATTTCCACCTGCTGATGGCCGACGTGGTCGGCAACAGCGTGCTCAAGGAAATGCTGCGCGAGCTCTCCGCCCGCAGCTCGGTCATCACCATGCTGTATCAGTCCACCTACGATGCGGTGCGCTCCTCCGACGAGCACACCGCGTTTCTGGAAGCCGCCAAGCGCGGCGACGTGGAAGGCGCCATCGCCCTGATGGAAGAGCACATGGCGCACACCGAGAGTTCGCTGAAGTTCGAATCGCCGGGTGGCCGCGCGACGGACCTCGTGGCCGCCCTCCTCGCCTGAGCACGCGTGGCAACGTACACACTGCGCGCGCCGGTATCGGCCGAGCTCGACATCAAAAAAAGCCGCTTTATCGGATTGGCCGTGCCGGTCGAAGACCGGGCAGCGGCGATGGCCGTGGTGGCTCAGTTGCGCGCCGAGCATCCGACGGCCACGCACGTCTGCTGGGCGCTGCTGGCCGGCGGGCAGTCCGGCATGTCGGACGATGGCGAGCCGTCTGGTACGGCGGGCCGACCGATTCTGGAAGTGCTGCGCCATCACGATCTGGACAGCACCCTGGGCGTGGTGGTGCGCTACTTCGGCGGGGTGAAGCTCGGCGCGGGCGGCCTCGTGCGCGCGTACACCGATGCTATTGCCACCGCGCTCATGCAGGCCGAACGGGTCGAGCGCATCGCGCGCACCACCCTCACCCTTGCTACCGATTACGCTGATGAAGCGCGCATCCGGCGGTGGATCGACGACCACGGCTATGCGCTGCTCGATGCCGCCTACGATGCGGGCGTCACGCTGACGGTGCGGTTGCCTGTGACGGACGAAGCCGTGGCGCGCGATACGCTGCGCGATCTGACGCAGGGGCGTGTAGTCGTCCGCTAAGGCCAGCGCGACTGTGGCGTGGTTGCCGCGCCTGCACGGCCCATCACATCGCAATCACACGGCTGTGCTTCAATTGCGCCCTTTCATTACGCAGGAATTCACTATGCGCTTTGCTCTCGGCCTCGTGCTGGCCCTTCCCATCATGGCGAACGCCATGACGATGCAGGACACCGAATTTGTCTGCCCCATCGGCAAAGAGGCGTTCCATGCCCAGCAGGCGGTGTCGGGCACGGTGTTCGGGCGCGAACTCGATCTGCGGCCGTACGGTGCCATCGCGGCGCCGGCGCCGTTGCCGAAATGCCCGTCGAACGGCTTCGTGATGTTCTCGCACCATCTTTCCGACGCAAACCTGGCCAAGCTGACGGCTTACGTCAACTCGCCGGAGTACGCGGCGCTCAAGGACAAGCACACCAACTACTACTTGGCCGCGCAACTTCAACGCAAGCTGGATAGGGCGGCGGACGAGGTCGCCTACACGTTGCTGCAAGCCACCTGGGAGGCGCAAGGCGAAGCGCAGTACAAACAATACGCGGCCGAAACGCTGGCCGCGTTGGAAGCACTGCTCGCACAGCCGGATGCCAATCCCGACAACATCCTGACGTTTCAGCTGGTGGCCGGTGAGCTGGAGCGCCGCCTGGGCAAGTTCGACGCGGCAAAGGCGCGCTTCCTGCGCTTGCGTGATCAAGTCGATGGCGCCGGCAGTCTCGCCAAATCCTGGGTCGACTATGAACTGTCCCTGATCGAGACCAAGGACACGCTGCCCCACCCGATGCCTGACACCAAGCGGTAAACCCGCTCACCCGAGGCGCGACCAATACCCCGGCTGCCCAAACACCGTCTTCAGGTGTTCGATAAAGAACCGGATCTTCGCCGGTACCGGCCGCTGCTGCGGGTACACGGCGAGGATGTCGTAGTCGGGCAGCGCGTAATCATCGAGCACCGTCATCAGCGCGCCGGATTCCAGCTCAGGCTGGATCTCCCACGTGGAGCGCCAGCCCAGGCCCAGGCCCTCGCCCATCCAGCGGTGCAGCAGTTCGCCGTCGTTGCAATCGAGGTTGCCATTGACCTTCACGGTGACGGCCTTGCCGTTCTGCTGGAAGTACCAGCCGCGCTGCTGGCCGCCCTGCAGGTTGAACGCCAGGCAGTTGTGGCGCGCGAGGTCATCCAGCGTGCGCGGTACGCCGTGCTTGGCGAAATACGCGGGTGTGCCGCACACCACGCGCTTGTTTGACGCCAGCCGGATCGCCACGAAGTTCGGGTCGATCGCCCCGCCGATGCGGATTCCCAGGTCGTAGCCCTCGCGCACCAAGTCGACCACGCGGTCGGTCAGGTTGAACGAGATGCGCACGTCCGGATTAGCGCTCAGAAACTTCGGCGCATGCGGCGCGACGTGCTTGCGGCCAAACGCGGCCGGCGCGGACACGATCAGGTGCCCCGTTGCCTTGTGGCGACCTTCGGCGACGAGCAGCTCAGCACGATCCAACTCGCCCAGTGCCTTCTTGCACTGCTCCATGAACACCGCGCCTTGCTCCGTCACCGCAATGCGGCGTGTGGACCGGTGCAGCAGCTTCACGCCCAGGCGGGCCTCCAGCGCATTGATGCGCCGGCCGATCATGACGGGCGTCACGTCTTGCGTGAGCGCGGCGGCGGCCATGCTGCCGTGCTCCACCACGGCGATGAACGCTTCGATCTGCTTGAGCTTGTCCATTCCATCATTCCAGTTCGCAATGTCGAGACATTGTAGGAAGCATTCCGTACACGGATTGCCACTATCCAGCGCATATCACCTGTGACGAATGACTGAAATGACGAGGAGTGATGTGATCGATGCTCGCAACGGCCATCGATTTTTTGCGTCGCATAAAACCACGCGGAAATGGCTTGGCTACAAGCTTCTTCAGTGCATTGATTGCCTCCGAATTGCTGCAACACGAGAAACCAATCGGTACGTGGAGTTCGTAATCAACTGACGAAAGCTGCGTTTATCCATATCGGCATGCGGGAATAGGATCAACTCAAACGGATCCCACCTTCCCCTTCCTGGAGACACCCCCATGCCGAAGATGAGAGCGATTGATGCCGCAGTTGCGGTGATGGAAAAAGAAGGCATCACCACCGCCTTCGGCGTGCCCGGTGCCGCCATCAACCCGCTGTACTCGGCGCTGCGTAAGGCCGGCAGCATCGACCATGTGCTGGCCCGCCACGTGGAAGGCGCCTCGCACATGGCCGAGGGCTACACCCGAGCCGAGCCCGGCAACATCGGCGTGTGTATCGGCACCTCGGGCCCGGCCGGCACCGACATGATCACCGGCCTGTACTCGGCCTGGGCGGATTCGATTCCTATCCTCTGCATTACCGGCCAAGCGCCGCGTGCGCGCCTGTACAAGGAAGACTTCCAGGCCGTCGATATCGAATCGATCGCCAAGCCGGTCACCAAGTGGGCCGTCACCGTGCGTGAGCCTGCCCTGGTGCCGCGCGTGTTCCAACAAGCGTTCCACCTGATGCGCTCGGGCCGCCCGGGCCCCGTGCTGATCGACCTGCCGTTCGACGTGCAAGTCGCCGAGATCGAATTCGACCCCGACACCTACAGCCCGCTGCCGGTCTACAAGCCCGCAGCCACGCGTGCCCAGGCCGAGCGCGCCATCGAGATGCTGTGCGAAGCAGAGCGCCCGCTGCTGGTGTGCGGCGGCGGCGTGATCAACGCCGATGCGGCCAAGCTGATGGTCGAGTTTGCCGAGCTGGTGAACGTGCCCGTGGTCCCGACCCTCATGGGCTGGGGCGTGCTGGCCGATGACCACCCGCTCAACGCCGGCATGGTTGGTCTGCAGACCTCGCACCGCTATGGCAACGCCACGCTGCTCGCATCCGACTTCGTGTTCGGTATCGGCAACCGCTGGGCCAACCGCCACACGGGCAGCGTCGATGTCTACACCAAGGGCCGCAAGTTCGTGCACGTGGATATCGAACCGACGCAGATCGGCCGCGTGTTCGGTCCGGACCTGGGCATCGTGTCGGACGCCAAGGCGGCGCTGGAGAAGTTCATTGAAGTGGCGCGCGAGCTGAAGGCCGCCGGCAAGCTGCCGTGCCGCAAGTCGTGGAACGCCGACGTGCAGAAGCGCAAGCGCACGATGCTGCGTCGCTCGGACTTCGACAACGTGCCCATCAAGCCGCAGCGCGTGTACCGCGAGATGAACCAGTACTTCCCGCGCGACGTTCGCTATGTGTCGACGATTGGTCTGTCGCAGATTGCCGCAGCGCAGTTCCTGTCGGTCAACCAGCCACGCCACTGGATCAACTGCGGCCAGGCGGGCCCGCTTGGCTGGACGATTCCCGCCGCGATCGGCGTGAAGGTGGCTTCGCCCAACAGCGACGTGGTGGCCATCTCGGGTGACTACGACTTCCAATTCATGATCGAAGAAATGGCGGTGGCCGCGCAGTTCAAGGTGCCGTACATCCACGTGGTGGTGAACAACTCGTACCTGGGTCTGATCCGCCAGGCACAGCGCAACTTTGAGATGGACTACTGCGTCCAGCTCGCCTTCGACAACGTCAACGCGCCTGAGCTGAACGGCTACGGCGTCGATCACGTGAAGGTGGTGGAAGGCCTCGGTTGCAAGGCGATCCGCGTGTTCAAGCCGGAAGACATCGAACCGGCCTTTGCGCAGGCTCGCCTGCTGATGGCCGAGTTCTCGGTGCCGGTGATGGTGGAGGTGATTCTCGAGCGCGTGACGAACATCGCCATGGGCACGGAGATCGACAACGTGGTCGAGTTTGAAGAGGTGCTCGATCTGGAAGACACCCTCGCTGAAGAAGGCGCGACCGCGTAATCACCAAGGAGAACACCATGCCAAAGCTGGCCGCCAATCTGACCATGCTCTTCAACGAGCTGCCGTTCCTCGATCGCTTTGAAGCTGCCGCACGTGCGGGCTTTCGCGGGGTGGAGTTCCTGTTCCCCTACGCGTTTCATGCAGACCAGATTGCGGATCGTCTGAATCGCTTCCAGCTCGACCTGGTGCTGCATAACCTGCCGGCCGGTAATTGGGATGGCGGTGAGCGCGGCATCGCAGTGCTGCCGGATCGTGTGGGCGAGTTTCAGGAAGGCGTGGGCGAGGCGATCAAGTACGCCAAGGTGCTTGGCGTGAAGCAGCTCAACTGTCTGGTGGGGATTCGCCCTGCGTCGGTGAGCGAAGACGTTGCGCGCAAGACGCTGGTGGAGAACCTGAAGTTCGCGGCGAAGACGCTGAAGGCCGAGAAGATTGATTTGCTGGTTGAGCCGATCAATACGTTTGATATTCCGGGCTTCTTCCTGAACCGCACGCAGCAGGCGCTGGACCTGATCAACGATGTGGATGCGTCCAACCTGTACGTGCAGTACGACATCTATCACATGCAGCGGATGGAGGGCGAACTAGCCAGCACGCTGAAGCGTCATCTCGACAAGATCAAGCATGTGCAGCTTGCCGATAACCCTGGTCGTAACGAACCCGGTACGGGCGAGATCAACTACCAGTTCTTGTTTAACTGGCTGGATGAGATTGGCTACTCGGGCTGGGTTGGGTGTGAGTACAAGCCTAAGGCTGGGACGGTTGAAGGTCTTGGCTGGCGTTCTGCTCACAAGGTTGCTTGATTTGTTGTTTGCCTTGTTCCGGCGGGAAGGGTTCATCCCCTGTTTCATCCCCTGCCGGGGCTGACTCACTTTTCTTTGTCTTGCCAAAGAAAAGTAAGCAAAAGAAAGGCGCGCCCGAGATGGCGAAAGACTCCTTGAATTTATGTCGCAAGGAGGGGAAGGGGAAAACTCGCTTCGCTCAGACAGTTCCCCTTCCTTTTTCCTCCTTGCAACAGAAATTCAAGGCGCCATCAAGGGCAGGAACGTCAAAAGCCAAACCATCGACCACGAGTGCAGCAGGAACCAGCAACACAACGCGAAGCAAAGCGAGCAACACAGCAACAAACAAGCGCCGGCTAGGCCAGCACACCGATGGTGTGGCCGTACCCTGCCCTAGATGGCGCCTTGAATTTGTGTAAGCGGGCGGAACAAAGACGGGGAACTGTCTGAGCGCAGCGAGTTTTCCCCGTCTCCGCCCGGTTACACAAATTCAAGGAAGGGGTCGCCATCTCGGGCGCGCCTTTCTTTGCTTACTTTCTTTGGCAAGACAAAGAAAGTGAGTCGCCCCCGGCAGGGGGTGAAAGGGGGATGGACCACCAAGGCCCACCTCAAAAACCAAGCCACCAACATCTAAACCAAGGAGACCCCTCACCATGGCAACCGCAAATCTCAACCTCGGTTTCATCGGCCTGGGCATCATGGGCGCCCCCATGGCAGGCCATCTGCGCGCAGCAGGCCACACGCTCTTCGTGCACGACGTGAACCCGGCCCCGGCCGCGCTGGTGGAAGCCGGCGTGACGGTCTGCACCACCGCAGAAGAAGTCGCCAAGCGCGCCGACATCATCTTCATCATGGTGCCCGACACCCCGCACGTTGAAGCCGTGCTCTTCAGCGAGAAAGGCGCCGCCAAGGCACTGAAGGATGCCGGCAAGGATGCCGCCGCAAACAAGATCG
Organism: Ralstonia sp.; assembly: GCA_039592975.1. Lineage (GTDB taxonomy): Bacteria > Pseudomonadota > Gammaproteobacteria > Burkholderiales > Burkholderiaceae > Ralstonia. The sequence goes on from JBCNQE010000009.1 coordinate 160,346, forward strand.
TCGTCGACATGAGTTCGATCTCTCCGATCGCGACGAAGGACTTTGCGGCACGCATCAACAAGACCGGCGCGCAATACCTGGACGCCCCGGTATCGGGCGGCGAAGTGGGCGCAAAGGCCGCCTCGCTGACGATCATGGTGGGTGGTGAGCAAGCCGCGTTCGATCGCGTGAAGCCGCTGTTCGAACTCATGGGCAAGAACATCACGCTGGTCGGCGGCAACGGCGACGGCCAGACCACCAAGGTGGCCAACCAGATCATCGTGGCGCTGAATATCCAGGCGGTGTCGGAAGCGCTGCTGTTCGCATCGAAGGCCGGCGCCGACCCCGCAAAGGTGCGTCAAGCACTGATGGGCGGCTTTGCCAACTCGCGCATTCTGGAAGTGCACGGCGAGCGCATGGTCAAGCGCACGTTCGATCCGGGCTTCCGCATCGAGCTGCACCAGAAGGATCTGAACCTGGCCCTGCAAGGCGCCAAGGCACTGGGCGTGGCCCTGCCGAACACCGCCACCGCGCAAGAGCTGTTCAACACCTGCGCCGCTAACGGTCTTGGCAAGCAGGATCACTCGGCGCTGTGCCGCGCGATCGAGATCATGTCGAACCACGAGATCGCCTAAATGCGCGTCTAAGTTGTGTGCACTGTCGCGGCCTTCGGGCGGCGGCAGTTCTTTTTGCTGTCTTTACGCCTTCTGCCATGCACAACGACTCCTCTGCACAGGCTGCTCTGCGCGCCGCTCTGCCTACCCCATCGCCGCGTGCGCTGCTGCACGACTTGTTTGATACCGCGGTGGCTGCGGTCAGTGCTGCGCAGTGCCTGCCGGCCTTCCTGCCCAAGCCGCCGCGCGGTCGCACGATCGTCATCGGTGCCGGCAAGGGTGCGGCGGCCATGGCGGAAGCGGTTGAACAACATTGGCAAGGCGAGCTGTCGGGCTTGGTCGTCACGCGCTATGAACACGGTCGCGCGCCGGGCACGCAGGGCCGCATCGAAGTTGTTGAGGCTTCGCACCCGGTGCCCGATGCGGCTGGCCAACGCGCTGCGCAACGCATGGTCGAATTGCTCAAGGGCCTGACCGAAGACGACCTTGTGCTGTGCCTGATCTCGGGTGGTGGTTCCGCCCTGCTGGCTGCACCGGCCGAGGGCCTGACGCTGGCCGACAAGCAAGCCGTCAACCGCGCACTGCTCAAGAGCGGCGCGAGCATCGGCGAGATGAATTGCGTGCGCAAGCACCTGTCGTCGATCAAGGGTGGGCGCCTGGCGCTGGCCTGTGCACCGGCGCGTGTGGAGACGCTGCTGATCTCCGACATCCCCGGCGATGACCCGACGCTCATCGCCAGCGGCCCGACGTTGTCCGATGCGACGACCTGTGCCGATGCGCTGGCCGTCATCCGCAAATACGGTATCGACGTGCCCGAAGCGGTGCGCCGTCATCTGGAAACCGGTGCGGGTGAAACGCCCAAGCCTGGCGATGCGCGTTTCAACGGCCATCGCAGCCATGTCATCGCTACGGCGCAGGACGCGCTGGAAGCGGCTGCGGCGCGAGCGCGTGCGCTGGGCTACGAGGCGCACATCCTGTCGGACAGCATTGAAGGGGAAGCGCGTGATGTGGCGGAAGTGCATGCCGGCATCGTGCGGCAGATCGTGGCGCGTAATCAGCCGTTCACCAAGCCGTGTGTGATTTTGTCGGGTGGTGAGACGACCGTCACGGTGCGCGGCAATGGGCGCGGTGGTCGTAACGCTGAGTTCCTGCTCGCGCTGGGCGTGGCGTTGGATGGCCTGCCGGGTGTGCATGCGATTGCTTGCGATACCGATGGGATTGATGGCTCGGAAGACAACGCTGGGGCGATGCTTACGCCGGACAGTCTTGCTCGGGCCGAGGCGCTTGGCTTGAAGCCTAAGCAGTTGCTCGACAACAACGATGGGTATGGGTTTTTTGATGCGCTTGGCGACTTGATTGTGACTAAGCCGACTCGGACGAATGTGAATGATTTTCGGGCGATTTTGATTACTGGGTGAGTGGATTGGGGTGTTGGGATGGATTGGTGTTGTTGGTGCATCCCCTGTTTCATCCCCTGCCGGGGCTGACTCACTTTCTTTGTCTTGCCAAAGAAAGTAAGCAAAGAAAGGCGCGACCAAGATGGCGACCCCCTCCTTGAATTTATGTCGCAGGGAGGGGAAGGGAAAAACTCGCTTCGCTCAAACAGTTTCCCTTCCTTTTTCCTCCCTGCAACAGAAATTCAAGGCGCCATCAAGGGCAGGAACGTCAAAGGCCAAACCATCGACCACGAGTGCAGTAGGAACCAACAACACAACGCGAAGCAAAGCGAACAACAGAACAACAAACCAGCGCCGGCTAGGTCAGCACACCGATGGTGTGGCCGTACCCTGCCCTAGATGGCGCCTTGAATTTGTGTAAGCGGGCGGAAACAAGACGGGGAACTGTTTGAGCGCAGCGAGTTTTCCCCGTCTCCGCCCGGTTACACAAATTCAAGGAAGGGGTCGCCATCTCGGGCGCGCCTTTCTTTGCTTACTTTCTTTGGCAAGACAAAGAAAGTGAGTCGCCCCCGGCAGGGGGTGAAAGGGAGTGGACCACCAAGGCCCAACCAAACAACCCACCGGAGCAAAAAAGTGCGCCGCTTCCGCAACACCAAAATCCTCGCCACCCTAGGCCCCGCCAGCAGCGACAAAGACACCATCCGCGCCCTCTTCGACGCCGGCGCAGACGTCTTCCGCCTGAACTTCAGCCACGGCTCGCACGAAGACCACCGCAAGCGCTACGACGCCGTACGCGCAGTGGAAGCCGAAACCGGCCGCCCCATCGGTATCCTCGCCGACATGCAAGGCCCCAAGCTGCGCATCGGCACGTTCGCCGAAGGCCGTGTCACACTCAAGCACGGTGATCGCTTCGTGCTCGATCGCGATCCGACGCCGGGCGATGTCACCCGTGTGCATCTGCCTCACCCGGAGCTATACGCAGCCGCTGCACCGGGCCAATCGCTGCTGCTGGACGACGGCAAGATCCGCCTGGCCGTGGAAGCCGCAGACCCAACCGCCATCGTCACCCGCGTGGTCGACGGCGGCCCGCTGTCGGACCGCAAGGGCGTGAACGTGCCGGACGCCGTCATCCCCATCCCCGCCCTCACCGAGAAAGACCTGCGTGATCTGGATTTCGCCCTGTCGCTGGGCGTGGATTGGATTGCACTGTCGTTCGTACAACGCGCCGAAGACGTGATCGCCGCCCGCGAGATCATTGGCGACCGCGCCGGCCTGCTCTCCAAGATCGAGAAGCCCGCAGCGCTGCTGCACCTGGAAGACATCGTGCAGGCCTCCGACGCGCTGATGGTCGCGCGTGGTGATCTGGGCGTGGAGTTGCCGCCCGAGCGCGTGCCCGGCGTGCAGAAGCGCATCCTGCGCATCGCGCGCCAGCACGGCAAGCCGGTGGTCGTGGCCACGCAGATGCTCGAATCGATGATCGAAGCCCCGGTGCCCACGCGCGCCGAAGCGTCCGACGTGGCCACCGCCGTGTATGACGGTACCGACGCGGTCATGCTCTCGGCCGAATCGGCCAGCGGCAAGCACCCGGTGGCGGCCGTCAGCATCATGAACCGCATCATCGCCGAGACCGAGCGCGATCCGCTGTACCGCAACCTGATCGATGCACAACACCAAGCCCCGCTGCCCACGCGGCAGGACGCCATCTGCGCGGCCCTGCGTGATGTCACGCATATCCTGGGTGCTGTGGCCACCGTCACCTATACATCCAGCGGCAAGACAAGCCTGCGCGCCGCACGCGAGCGCCCGCTAGCGCCGATCGTCAGCATCACGCCGCGTCTGGACACGGCACGCCGTTTGGCGATCGCCTGGGGCGTGCACAGCACCGTCAGCCCCGATGTGAATAGCGTGGATGAAATGGTGGATGCGGCGTGCCGCGCTGCCGCGCGTGAAGGCTTTGCCGTGTCGGGCGATCAGATCGCCATCACGGCGGGCATGCCGTTCGGGCAGGCGGGCTCGACCAACCTGCTGCGCCTGGCCGAGATCTGGCCGCAGACGGCCGGTGCTGCCCACGCGGAAACGGGCGCGCAGCAGCCCGAACCCGTGTCAGCGTAAGCGGGGTCGGTCAGACGACCTTGGAGTAACGCGGGACGAGGGTGACGGGCTTGCCCTCGGCCTCGACCGCGCGTTCGGTGCCGGCAGTTTGCAGATGCGCATCGAACACCATGGCGATGCGCCGCACCAGCAAGCGCCCTTGCGGCGAGATGACGATGCGCTCATCGCCCACCTTCACCAGGCCGGCCGCTTCCAACGGTGCCAGCGCCTTCAACTCATTGGCGAAGCTGCGCTTGAAATCCAAGCCGTGCCGCTCGCCGAATGCGCGCATATCCAACTCGAACCCGCACATCAGCTCGCCGATCAATGCGCGGCGCACGTGGTCGTCCGGCGTGAGTGACATACCGCGCAGCACCGCCAGCTCACCGGCATCAATGCGCGCGTAGTACGCGTCGAGGTCCTTTTCGTTCTGCGCATACACATCGCCCACGCGGCTGATGGCGGAGACGCCAAAGGCCAGCATGTCGCAATCGGCGTGCGTGGAGTAGCCCTGGAAGTTGCGCTGCAGACGGCCGTCGCGCTGCGCAACGGCCAGTGCATCGTCGGGCCGCGCGAAGTGGTCCATGCCGATGTAGACATAGCCTTCGGCGACGAGGCGCTCCACCGTCATCGCTAGCAGATCGAGCTTCTCGTCAGCGGTGGGCAGCGTGAGCATGTCGATGCGGCGCTGCGGCTTGAATAGATGCGGTAGATGCGCGTAGCTGTAGACGGACAACCGATCCGGCGCCATTTCCAACACGCGGTCCAGCGTGGCGTGGAAGGTCTCCGTGCGCTGATACGGCAAGCCGTAGATCAAATCAAAGCTGATCGACGTAAAACCGAGGCGCCGTGCGCTGTCGACGACGCGGCGCGTCTCTTCCACGCTCTGCGTGCGGTGGATAGCACGCTGCACCTCTGGGTCAAAGTCTTGTATGCCGAGGCTTGCGCGATTGAAGCCGATCTCGGCCAGTACGGCGAGCGTGGCGTCATCTGCGTGGCGCGGGTCCAGTTCGACGGAAATCTCGCCGTCGCTGGCCAGATCAAAATGCTGGCGCGTGGCCGCCATGACGGCGCGCATCTCATCGTGCGTGAGGAAGGTGGGCGTGCCACCGCCCCAGTGCAATTGCGTTACGCGGCGCAACGGGCCGATCTGGTCAGCCACCATGGCCATCTCGCGTGCAAGTGTCTGCACGTACCGTGCGCTGCGCGTGCGATCTTTCGTGACGACCTTGTTGCAGCCGCAGTAGTAGCAAAGGTTCGCGCAGAACGGCAGATGCATATACAGCGACAGCGGCGCGTGCAGCGCCGGCGCAATCGCGGCACGGCGGTGCAGCGCGTCGAGGTAGTCGGCGTTGCCAAAGCCGTTGTGGAAGCGGTCCGCCGTTGGGTACGACGTGTAGCGCGGGCCGTGCGTATCAAAACGCTGGGCAAGGTCGCGCACTTGCGGCGCAGACCAGCAGAAGGCCGCGTCGTTTGCGGCAGACGGAGCGTCGGCCGGCTTGGCAAACGGAAACATGGGCGAGAACGGTATGGGGGCGATGTTTCATCGTAAAACGCCCCCTTGGGCGCCGCGTTGATATGCATCAACGTTGGTCAACGCTGTCGCGGGCGGATTGTGCGCCGCTGCGCCGCTACGTCGCGACCGGCTTCTTCGCCGACAACAACCCTTTCAACGCTCCCAACCGATCCTTAGGCGACATAGCCGGCATCGAATCCTCAGGCGTGGGCCCAGCGTCATCCCCCAGCTTCATCTCCGCGATGTACCGCGACGGCTCGCACACCACCGTCTCGCGCGCCCGCTTGCGCTTCTTGCACCAGCTGATATGCAGGCTGCGCTGCGCGCGCGTGATGCCCACGTACATCAGGCGGCGCTCTTCTTCGATCTTCTCGTCGGTCAGGTCATCGTCTTCACGGCAGTGCGGGAGAATGCCCTCTTCCACGCCCACCAGGAACACGTGCGGATACTCCAGCCCCTTGCTCGCGTGCAGCGTGGACAGGCGCACCGCATCCGGGTCCTCTTCCCTGCCTTCGAGCATGCTGATCAGCGCGATGGTCTGCGTCAGCTCCAGCAGGTTCTTGCCGGTGTCCATCAGACCATCGGCGTTATCGAAACCGGTAGCATCTTCCGCGTCGTCTTTCTCGGGCTTGGTGCCCTTGCGCTTGAGCCAGTCGAGAAACTCCAGCACGTTGGTCCACTTGTTCTGGGCCTGGCGCTCGTCGTAGGTGTCGTACAGGTAGGCCTCGTAGTGGATGCCTTCCATCATCTCGTCGAGCAGCGTGGCGGCTGGCTCCTTCGCAGCGCGATCCGACAACCGCACGATGAATTCGCAGAACACGCGCAACGGCTCCAGCTGGCGCGCCGCGAGTTGCGCCTCGATGCCGCCCATCATCGCCGCCTCGAACAATGACACCTTGGCCTGCCCGGCGAAGGCGCCCAGCACTTCCAGCGTCGCATTGCCCACGCCGCGCTTGGGCGTGGTGATGGCGCGGATGAAGGCAGGGTCGTCATCCGCGTTGGCGATCAGGCGCAGGTACGCGCACAGATCCTTGATCTCGGCCTTGTCGAAAAAGCTCTGGCCGCCCGAGAGCACATACGGAATGCGCTCGCGCCGCAGAATCTGCTCGAACAGCCGCGCCTGGAAATTGCCGCGATACAGGATCGCGTAATCCCGGAACTGGGCGCGGCGCTCAAACTTGTGCGCGGAGAGCTTGAAGACGACGCTCTCGGCTTCGTGCTCTTCGTCGTTGGCGCTGGTCACGTTGATGGCATCGCCCATGCCGTGCTCGCTCCACAACGTCTTCTCGAACAGTTTCGGGTTCTGGGCGATCACCGCGTTGGCGGCATTCAGGATGCGCACCGTGGAGCGGTAGTTCTGCTCCAGCTTGATCACCTTCAGGTTCGGGAAATCCGTCTGCAGCAGCTTGAGGTTGTCGAGCGTGGCGCCGCGCCAGCCGTAGATGGCCTGGTCGTCGTCGCCCACCGCCGTGAAGGCCGGCGCACGCAGGTGCGAGCCGCCCGCCAGCAGCTTGAGCAACTGGTACTGGCAGGCATTCGTGTCTTGATATTCGTCGACGAGGAAGTAGCGCAGGCGGTTCTGCCACTTCAGGCGCACTTCCTCATTGCGCGCGAACAGCTCGGCGGGCAGGCGGATCAGATCGTCGAAGTCCACCGCCTGATACGCGTGCAGCGTGGCGACGTAGTTGCGGTAGACCAGCGCGGCCTGGTGATCATCGACATTGTTGTTGGCCAGCGCCTCGGCAATCGCCGTTTCCGGATCGACGAGGCCGTTCTTCCACAGCGAGATCGTGCTCTGCACGCGGCGGATGAGCTGCTTGTCGGTGGTGGCCAGCTGCTCCTGGATCATGCCGAAGCAATCGTCCGAATCCATGATCGAAAAGCGTGGCTTGAGGCCCACGTGCTCGGCCTCCGCCCGCAAGATCTGCACGCCCAGCGAGTGGAACGTGCACACCGTCAACTGCTTGATGGGGATGCGCTTACCGTCTTCGCGCGTCTGGCCTTCCATCAGCTTGGCCACGCGCTCCTGCATTTCCTTGGCCGCCTTGTTCGTAAATGTGACGGCGGCGATGTGCTTGGGCTCGAAGCCCTTGTCGAGGATCAGGTGCGCGATCTTCTGCGTGATCACGCGCGTCTTGCCCGAGCCCGCCCCGGCCAGCACCAAGCAGGGGCCGTCGAGGTAGTGCACACCTTCGGATTGGGCGGCGTTGAGCCCGTGGGCCAAGCCAGAGGAGGCGGAAGACATGGGGGCAAACAGGCGGGAAGACACAGCGGAGGGCGATGGTAGCACGCGGGGGTGGCGCGATCCGGCAGGCTCTGAGGCGCCCGCGCATAGGCGTTTTCTTATTGATTCTGAGTCGGGCATCAAACCAACTTTCACGCGCTTTTACTGTGCTGAATTGTTTTTTCCAATTGCCACATAGCGCCTAACTAAAAGCCGAAATGGCTTTATTGATCATCGTCAAATAGAAAAATCAGAATTTGCTGGTTTTTGGAATTTATTGTGGCGGAGTGATCGGGGATTTTTCACGGCGCTGCGCAGAGCGCACTTCGTTGCCATCGCACACCAGGCATCCTCTGCATCAGATCTTTCTGATTCGACGATTTCCATCATTCATTGCAATTCACATACAACTCCACGGAACTTGCTACGCGATTTCTACAGACTCTGCAATCGCCAATCATCCGTTTTGCATTGGCGCCGAATTTCAATTGATATCCGCAGGGGTGATGGACATGAATAAAGCGTATCGGGTCGTCTTCAACAAGGCGATTGGTGTATGGATGGCGGTTTCGGAGATTGCGCGCGGGCGTGGGAGGGGGCGTGCTGCAGTGAAGGCGGTAGGCGCTACGTTGGTTGCGAGCGCGGCACTGTTTTCTGCACCCGGAGCGATGGCGCAAACGGCCGATAGCCTCATCCATCAGGAAGAGAGCACTGGCCCAATCTATATCGGCGATAACACCTTGGGGACCGAGGTCAGCTTTTCCAACCACGACGGCGATAATCGCCGCCTTACGGGTGTGGCCAATGGCCAATCGTTAACTGACGCAGCCAACGTCGGCCAAGTGCGAAATACAGCCCGACAGATCGCCAACGCCTTGGGTGGCGGGGCAACTGCCGACCTCGTTGGCACTGGTGTTGCAATCACAGCGCCGACATACAGGTTGGGCGTCGATTCAACAGACCTGACCACACCCACGAATCCAGATGGCACGCAGTCGTATCACAACGTTGGCACCGCTCTTGGCAACCTGAACAACCGCATCAAAGAAAACGGCACCGGCATTGCCAAGCTGAACGCCAACACTGTCCAGTACGACATCGACCCGACTACCGGTGGCAAGACTGGCGCGGTCACGCTGAACGCTGGCACCACCGCGCCGGTTGCGCTCAAAAACGTCGCCGACGGTGCCGTGGTTGAGAACAGCAAGGATGCCGTCAACGGCGGCCAGCTGTTCGACGTCAAGAATGCGGCTGAGAAGGCCGTTGAGGCAACCAAGTATCTGTCATACAACGCTGACGCTCAGGCCGACCCGGCTTCTGCAACGGGCAAGGACGCACTGGCGGTAGGCGGCGCTAGCAACGCAAGCGGCAAGGCCTCCACTGCACTCGGCGCTGGTGCCGGGGCCGGCGGAAATGGCAGCGTTGCCGTGGGCAATAATTCTCAGGCGATTGGCACAGAAGCCATTGCTGTTGGCCAATACGCTTCCGCAAACTTCGCATCGAGCGTAGCAATTGGCACCAATAGCAGCACCGACGCTGAAAACTCGGTTGCGCTGGGTGCTGACTCCTACGCAGACCGCGCCTCCACCGTGTCTGTGGGATCGACCGGCAAGGAACGTCAGATCACGAACGTGAAAGCCGGCACGGCTGACACCGACGCGGCCAACTACGGTCAGGTCAAGAAGGTGCAGGACGATCTCGGCGCGCTGACCGGCAACGCTGTCCAGTACAACGACGCCAGCAAGACCAGTGTCACCCTGAACAACGGTGGCACGTCGGTTGCGCTCAAGAACGTCGCAGACGGCACGGACACCAACGATGCCGTCAACGTTGGCCAACTGAGCGCGGTGGAAAAGAAGGCCGACGACAACACCAAGGCCATCGGTGACCTGAGCAACAGCGCCGTCCAGTACACCGACGCCAGCAAGACCGCAGTGAAGCTGGGTAACGACGGCACACCGGTGACGGTCAGCAACGTTGCCGCTGGCTCGGCTGACAACGACGCGGTCAACGTGAAGCAGCTCAAGGATGCTGGCGTGGTGGGTGACGATGGCAAGATCGCCAATGTTGTGACCTACACCGACGCCAGCAAGACCGAAGTCCAACTTGGCAACGCCGGCACGCCGGTTGCACTCAAGAACGTTGCAGATGGCGCGACAAAGTACGATGCCGTCAACTTTGGCCAGCTCAGCGACGTCAAGACGACAGCCGATCAGGCCGCCACCGACATCGCAGCCGCCAACTCCCTCAACGCTGCCAACGCCAAGGCCACGGCAGATGCGCTGGGCGGTGGCGCAAAGGTGGACCCCGCCACCGGCCAGATCACCAAGCCGACATACGTGCTGAGCCCCGACCCGATTTCGGGCCATGACACGTATCACAACGTGGGTGACGCGCTGGACAACCTCAACAACAACATCGTCAGCAACGCTGAGAAAATCGACAAGGTCGGTACACAGCTTGGCGATCTGGATGCGCTCGCCGTCAAGTACGACACCGACGCCGCGGGCAACAAGCTGAACTCCGTCACGCTCAACAAGGGCGGCAGCGCGGTTCAAGTCAAGAACGTTGCCGATGGTACAGACGACACCGATGCCGTCAACGTCAAGCAGCTCAAGGCCGCAGGCGTAGTGGGTGACGATGGCAAGGTTGCCAACGTCGTGACCTACACCGATGCGTCCAAGACTGAAGTTAGCTTCGGCAGCACTGGCACACCCGTTGCGCTGAAGAACGTCAAGGCTGGCACGGAAGCAACCGATGCCGTCAACTTCGGCCAACTCGGTGCCACGGCCCAGTCCACTGCCGATGCGCTGGGCGGTGGCGCGAAGGTGGACCCGGTCACCGGCCAGATCACCAAGCCGACTTACGTGCTGAGCCCCGACCCCATCTCTGGCCAAGACACGTATCACAACGTGGGCGATGCGCTGGACAACCTCAACAACAACATCGTCAGCAACGCTGAGAAAATCGACAAGGTCGGTACGCAGATCGGCGATCTGGACGCGCTCGCCGTCAAGTACGACACCGACGCCGCGGGCAACAAGCTGAACTCCGTCACGCTCAACAAGGGCGGCAGCGCGGTTCAAGTGAAGAACGTTGCCGATGGTACAGACGACACCGATGCCGTCAACGTCAAGCAGCTCAAGGCCGCTGGCGTGGTGGGTGACGATGGCAAGCTGGCGAACGTGGTTGTCTATGACGACGCGGACAAGTCCAGCGTCACGTTCAACAAGGGCGGCAAAGCGACGCGTCTGCAAAACGTGGCGAACGGCGTGGCTGACTCGGATGCAGTCAACTTCGGCCAACTGACTGGCGTGGGCTCCAACCTCGCCAACTCGCTGGGTGGCGGTGCCTCCTACACTGGCGGCGTATGGACTCCGCCAAACTACAGCGTTGGTGGCAACAACTACAACAACGTTGGCGACGCGCTGAAGAACCTGGATGGCCGCGTGGGCACCCTGGAAGGCGGCAGCATCGGCGGCGGTAGCGGTGGCAACGACAAGTTTGCCGGTAGCGGCAACGGCGATACCACCAAGAAGGAAGAGGCACAGGCCACGGGCAACTACGCCACGGCATCGGGTGCCAATGCGGTGGCCAGCGGCAAGAGCTCCACGGCAACGGGTGCCAATGCCGTTGCCAGCGCTGAAAACAGCGTCGCCCTGGGTGCCGACTCGGTGGCCGATCGCGCCAACACCGTCTCCGTCGGTTCGGCCGGGAAGGAGCGCGCCATCACCAATGTGGCCGAAGCTACGCAAGCCACCGACGCCGTCAACAAGGCCCAGCTCGATCGCGTGGACGCGAAGGTTGCGGATGTGCAGAACAGCATCGGCAGCCTGCAAAGCCAGGTCAGCCAGGTCGACACCAAGGTCAACCGTGTGGGTGCGATGAGCGCAGCCATGTCCACCATGGTGGCCAGCGCGGCCGGTCTGCAGACTGACAACCGCATGGCCATCGGCACGGGCGTGTATCGCGGGCAGGCGGCTCTGGCGATTGGTTACCAGCGCAAGATCGGTTCGCGCGCTACGGTCACCATCGGCGGCTCCACCGCCGGCGGCTCGGAGTACAACGTGGGTATCGGCGCGGGTTACGGCTGGTAATGCACCGACGTTGATGATGTGAAGTGAAACGGGCGCGCGGCCTCCACCGCGCGCCCGTTTTCTTTTGAGGGGCGCAAACGAGTGCGCCCCTCGCTTTTCCCGAAGCCGTTACAGGGCTTACGCGCTGTTACACGACGGCCGTAAGCCCCCGGCTGAAACGGACCGTTATGGGCAGGACAGCGGCTGAATCGGTCAGTCGCTCACCGGAGGAAGATCATGAACCGCATCGTCAAAGTCCTGGCTGTTACCGCCGTCGCCCTGTCCGCCACCACGGGTGCCTTCGCACAGACGCAATGGCAGAAGGATCACCCGCGCCGTGCTGAAGTGAACCACCGCCTCGCCAACCAGAACAAGCGCATCCATAACGAGGTGAAGGAAGGCGAGATCACTAAGAGCCAAGCCAAGGCGCTGCACAAGGAAGACCGCCAGATCCGCCAGGAAGAGCGCGATATGGCCGCCCAGAACGGTGGCCACATCACCAAGCAAGAGCAACGCACGCTGAATCAGCAGGAAAACAAGGTGAGCCGCCAGATCGGCAACTAAGCGGCAAGTGAGCGGCCACTGCGCCGCGTATCCGACGACCCGCGATCGGCCGCACCGGGGGCTAGGCGATATCGCCACGCCTTGCGAGTGCGGCCAGTTTTTTGGCCAGCGTTGCCGTCAAAATGCGCCGCCGATTTGTCCGGATTGACAATCCCAGCCCCCTTCCGTACATTCCGCGCATCCATCCGGGAGAGCGCGTCAGCCACATCAGGCCTGTCGCCGCCGAAGGGGTAGCACCCGAAAACTCTCAGGCATCCAGGACCGGGCGGATCGGCCAGACATGCGTCTGACCGCACTCTGGAGAGCTGGCGCTGCACGACCACTGCAGGCGCCCACCGAAGGGGCTCACGAACGGCGCGCACCGCTATGCGCTTCGCTTCGCAATCTCTCAGGTACCAAGGACAGAGGGGCCATCTGCGCGGCTTGCATCTTCATGGCGTCACCATGAGGCATCAGGCTGCGCAGGTGGCCTTTTTGCTTTTCTGGTCCCGAATAACGCGCCGCACCCAAGCCACAGCGGCGGCGCCTCAGCCGAGAGATTCCATGACGCTCCAACACACGCCGCTCAACGCCATCCACCGCTCGCTGGGCGCCCGCATGGTCGACTTTGGCGGCTGGGACATGCCCGTCAACTACGGCTCCCAGATCGAAGAACACCACGCCGTGCGGCAAGACGCCGGCATCTTCGACGTTTCGCACATGTGCGTGGTCGACCTCACCGGCGCGCGCGTGCGCGATTTCCTGCGTGGGCTGCTCGCCAACAACGTCGACAAGCTGCAGACCCCGGGCAAGGCACTGTATTCGTGCATGCTCAACCCCAAGGGCGGAGTGATCGACGATCTGATCGTCTACTTCTTCCGTGAAGACTGGTTCCGCCTGGTGGTCAACGCCGGCACCGCGCCGACCGATCTGGCGTGGATCGTTGCGCAGAACGAAGCAGCCGGCACGGGCGTGACCATCACGCCGCGCCGTTCCGATAACAATGCGGGCAGCGAAGCACTCGGCATCGTCGCCGTGCAGGGCCCGAACGCGCGCGCCAAAACCTACGCTGCACTGCCCGGCACGCAGGCCGTGGGCGACGCGCTCAAGCCGTTCAACGCGGGCTTCGTCACCATCGACGGTATTGGCGAGATCATGGTCGCGCGCACCGGCTACACCGGGGAAGACGGCTTCGAGCTGGTGGTGCCCGCCGCGCAGATCGCCGGCGTGTGGGAACGCCTGCTGCAAGCCGGCGTGCGCCCGGCGGGCCTCGGCGCGCGCGATACGCTGCGCCTGGAAGCCGGCATGAACCTCTACGGCCAGGACATGGACGAGCACGTCTCGCCGCTCGACGCGGGTCTGGCCTGGACGGTCGATCTGCAAAGCGAGCGCGACTTCACCGGCAAGGCGGCGCTGCAAGCCGGCGGCCAGCGCGAGCAGTTCGTCGGACTGATCCTGCGCGACAAGGGCGGCGTCCTGCGCGCCCATCAGAAAGTCATCACCTCCGCCGGTGACGGTGAGATCACCAGCGGCACCTTCAGCCCGAGCCTGTCGCTGTCTATCGCGCTGGCGCGCCTGCCCAAAGACGTGGCGATCGGCACCGACGTGCAGGTCGAGATCCGCGACCGCAAGTTGACCGCGACTGTGGTTAAACTGCCGTTCGTGCGCAATGGCAAGGCGCTGGTCAGCTGAACCCGAATTCCCATCATTCCAAATCTTCCGGAGAAACCTTTCATGAGCAACATCCCCGCCGATCTGAAGTACACCGAACACGATGAGTGGATCCGCGTTGAAGCCGACGGCACGCTGACCATCGGCATCACCGACTTCGCGCAGGAACAACTCGGCGACATCGTGTTCCTCGAGCTGCCGGATGCTGGCCGCACCGTCGCCAAGGACGAAGCGATTGCCGTGGTGGAATCGGTGAAGGCGGCTTCCGACATCTACGCCCCGGTGTCGGGCGAAATCGTCGCCAAGAATGAAGAGGCTGCTAGCGCACCGGAGTCGGTCAATGCTGGCGCCTACGATGCGTGGCTGTTCAAGATCAAGCCGGCCAACGCCGACGATGTGAACGCCCTTCTGTCGGCTGAGCAGTACGCCGCCAAGATCGGCTAAGCCACACCACAAGCCGATGCGCTTCACCCGCGCACCGGCTTTTTTTGTTTGATTCGAGCCCTTGCCATGAACGCTCCGCACCCCGCTTCCTCGGCGCTGTCCGCCGAACGCCCCACGTTGGCTGACCTGGAGGCGCGCGACGCCTTCTCGCACCGCCACATCGGCCCGTCGGCCGACGAGCAGGCCACCATGCTGGCCGCCCTCGGTTACGAAAGCCGCGCCGCGCTGATCGACGCCGTGATCCCCGCCGCCATCCGCCGCCAAGACGTCATGCCGCTGGGCGAATTCACCCAGCCGCTGACCGAAGAGGCCGCACTGGTCAAGCTGCGCGGCATCGCCGGGCAGAACCGTGTGGTGAAGAGCCTGATCGGTCAGGGCTATTACGGCACGCACACGCCGGGCGTGATCCTGCGCAACATCCTCGAGAACCCGGCCTGGTACACGGCCTATACGCCGTACCAACCGGAAATCTCGCAGGGCCGTCTGGAAGCGATGCTGAACTTCCAGCAGATGGTGATCGACCTCACCGCCATGGACATCGCCAACGCGTCGATGCTGGACGAAGCGACCGCCGCCGCTGAAGCGATGACGCTGCTGCAGCGCATCGGCAAGTCCAAGTCGACCGTGTTCTTCGTGGCTGACGACGTGCTGCCGCAAACGCTGGAAGTCGTGCGCACGCGCGCCGAGCCGATCGGCGTGCAAGTGGTGACGGGCCCGGCAGCCGACGCTGTCCAGCACGACGCCTTCGGCGTGCTGCTGCAGTACCCGGGCGCCAATGGTGCGCTGCTGGGGGATCTGGCAACGTACCAAGCGCTGACCGACGCCGTGCACGCTGCCGGTGGTCTGGTCGTCGCTGCGGCTGACCTGCTGGCGCTCACGCTGCTGGCCGCGCCGGGCGAATGGGGTGCCGATGTGGTGATTGGCAACACGCAGCGCTTTGGCGTGCCGTTCGGTTTCGGCGGCCCGCACGCCGGCTACATGGCTGTGCGCGACGCGTTCAAGCGCTCGATGCCGGGTCGCCTCGTTGGCGTGACGATCGATGCGCAAGGCAACTCGGCGTATCGCCTCGCATTGCAAACGCGCGAGCAACATATCCGCCGCGAGAAGGCCACGTCGAACATCTGTACCGCACAGGTGCTGCTGGGCGTGATGGCGTCGATGTACGCCGTCTACCACGGCCCGCAAGGCTTGAAGCGCATCGCCCAGCGCGTGCACCGTCTGACCGCCACGCTGGCTGCCGGCCTGCGCGCCGTCGGCTACACGCTCGAAGCCGATGCCTTCTTCGACACACTGACGGTCGCCACTGGCCCGCGCACCGCCAACCTGCACATCGCCGCACAGGCGCACGGCATCAACCTGCGCCAGATCGATGGCACCAAGCTGGGCATCTCGCTGGACGAGACCGTCACGCGCGCGGATGTGATCGCGCTGTGGGACGTCTTCGCGCACGCCGCTCACGCAACGGCACCGGACTTCGACAAGACCGAAGCCAGCGTTGCCGACGCGTATCCGGCGTCGCTCGTTCGCCAGAGCGCGTACCTGACGCACCCGGTGTTCAACGCGCACCACTCCGAGCACGAAATGCTGCGTTATCTGCGCAGCCTGGCTGACAAGGACCTGGCGCTCGACCGCACCATGATCCCGCTGGGCTCGTGCACGATGAAGCTCAACGCCACCGCCGAGATGCTGCCTGTGACGTGGCCCGAGTTCTCGAACATCCACCCGTTCGCGCCGGCCGACCAGACCGTGGGCTACCGCGAGATGATCGATCAGCTCGAACAGATGCTGTGCGCCGCCACCGGCTACGCCGCCGTGAGCCTGCAGCCGAACGCCGGCTCGCAGGGCGAATACGCTGGCCTGCTGATCATCCACGCGTACCACGCCAGCCGTGGCGAAGGCCACCGCAACGTGTGCCTGATCCCGTCGTCGGCGCACGGCACGAACCCGGCATCGGCGCAGATGGCCGGCATGCAGGTGGTCGTGGTTGCTTGCGATGAGCGCGGCAACGTCGATCTGGCCGACCTGGAAAAGAAAGCCGCCGAGCACAGCAAGAACCTCGCGGCGATCATGATCACCTACCCGTCCACGCACGGCGTGTTCGAAGAAGGCGTGAAGCGCGTCTGCGAAATCGTGCACAGCCACGGCGGCCAGGTGTACGTGGACGGCGCCAACATGAACGCCATGGTCGGCACCGCTGCGCCGGGTCATTTTGGCGGCGACGTCTCGCACCTGAACCTGCACAAGACGTTCTGCATTCCGCACGGCGGTGGCGGCCCGGGCGTTGGTCCGGTGGCGGTGGGCGCGCACCTCGCGCCGTTCCTGCCGGGGCGCGCGGCGTCGGGTGAAGACGCTAGCCAGAACATCGGCAACGTGTCGGCGGCAGCGTTCGGTTCGGCCTCGATCCTGCCGATCTCGTGGATGTACATCGCCATGATGGGCGCGGCAGGCCTGACCGCCGCCACCGAGACGGCCATCCTGTCGGCCAACTACGTGGCCAAGCGTCTCGCCCCGTACTATCCGGTGCTGTACACCGGCACGCACGGGCTGGTGGCGCACGAGTGCATTCTCGACATCCGTCCGCTGCAGAAGGAATCGGGCATCAGCAACGAAGACATCGCCAAACGCCTGATGGACTTCGGCTTCCACGCGCCGACGATGAGCTTCCCGGTGCCCGGCACGCTGATGATCGAGCCGACCGAGAGCGAGCCGAAGGTGGAACTCGACCGCTTCATCGACGCGATGATCGCCATCCGTGGCGAAGTCGACAAGGTGATCTCGGGCGAATTCGACCGTGAAGACAACCCGCTCAAGCACGCGCCGCACACCGCTGCCGTGGTGATGGCCGACAACTGGCAACACAAGTACACGCGCGAACAGGCCGCTTACCCGGTGGCGTCGCTGCGCAAGCAGAAGTACTGGCCGTCGGTTGGCCGCGCCGACAACGTCTACGGCGACCGCAACCTGTTCTGCGCCTGCGTGCCGATGAGCGAGTACGCGCAAGACTAAGCCGGCGACCCAGGCGCGACCGTGATCGCGCTGCGCCACAGGCGGCCGCCTCGCACCACGGGGCGGCCGTTTGCATCTGAATCCCCTGTGCGCGGGCGGCCACAAGCCGCCCCGCTCCTTTTGCAAGACATCCCCGGAGCCCCACCCCATGGCTGTTTCTGTTTTCGACCTCTTCAAGATCGGCATTGGCCCGTCCAGCTCGCACACCGTCGGGCCGATGCGCGCCGCGCTGATGTTCGCCTCCGGCCTCGAAGCCGATGGGCTGATGCCTCAAGTGGCCAGCGTGCGCGTGGAACTGTACGGCTCGCTCGGCGCCACCGGCAAGGGCCACGGCACCGATCGCGGCGTGATCCTCGGCCTGATGGGCGAGGCGCCGGACACCATCGACCCGGACACCATCGAAGACAAGCTGGCAGAACTGCGCAAGTCGCAGTCGCTCGCCCTGCTGGGCCGTCACCCCGTGCGCTTTACCGAGAAGGAGCACATCGCCTTCTACCGCCGCGAGGCGATGGCCGAGCACCCGAACGGCATGAAGTTCCATGCGTTCGATGCAGCGGGTGAACGGCTGCGCGAGGCACGCTACCTGTCGGTCGGCGGCGGTTTTGTCGTCACGGCCGGCGCGCCGAACACGCAGGTGCTGGCCGCGCATGACCAGCTGCCGCACCCGTTCCGCAGCGGCAAGGAGCTGCTGGCGATGTGCGCATCGACGGGCAAATCCATCGCCCGCCTGATGCTCGAGAACGAACTGACCTGGCGCAGCGAAGCGGACGTGCGTGCCGGCCTGCTGAACATCTGGCACGTGATGCAGGCGTGCGTGACGCGCGGCTGCCGCACCGAGGGCGAACTGCCGGGACCGTTCCATGTGCGTCGTCGCGCGGCGGAATTGCACACGCGCCTGACGGTGCAGGCCGAGCGCACGTTGTCTGATCCGCTCTCCGTGATCGACTGGGTGAACCTGTACGCCATCGCCGTCAATGAAGAAAACGCTGCCGGTGGGCGTGTGGTGACGGCGCCGACCAATGGCGCGGCGGGCATCATCCCGGCGGTGCTGCACTACTACGACCGTTTCGTGCCCGGCGCCAATGACAACGGCGTGGTGGATTTCCTGCTCACCGCTGGCGCGATCGGCATGCTCTACAAGATGAACGCGTCGATCTCTGGTGCCGAAGTCGGCTGCCAGGGTGAAGTGGGCGTGGCGTGTTCGATGGCGGCTGGCGCGCTGGCGGCTGTGCTGGGTGGTACGCCTGCGCAGGTGGAGAACGCCGCCGAGATTGGCATGGAGCACAACCTCGGCCTGACATGCGACCCGGTTGGGGGGCTGGTGCAGATTCCGTGTATTGAGCGCAATGCGATGGCGTCGGTGAAGGCCGTGAATGCGGCGCGCATGGCGTTGCGTGGAGATGGCACGCACTATGTGTCGCTCGACTCCGTCATCAAGACGATGCGGGAGACGGGGGCGGATATGAAGACGAAGTACAAGGAGACGGCGCGGGGTGGGTTGGCCGTCAATATCGTGGAGTGCTGATTTTTGCTACTGGTCCATCCCCGGTATCGTCCCCTGCCGGGGCCGACTCACTTTTCTTTGTCTTGCCAAAGAAAAGTAAGCAAAAGAAAGGCGCGCCCGATCCGGCGACTTCCCCTTGAATTTATGTCGCAGGGAGGGAGTGCAGGCAACTCGCTGCGCTCAAACAGGCCTGCACTCTTTTTCCTCCTTGCAACAAAAATTCAAGGCGCCGCATAGGGCCTGAAAGTCAAAAGCCAAACCATCTGGGCACCCGCCAAAACGACAAGGCCAACCTCGCGAGGGGTTGGCCTTTTTCTTTTGACGTTCCTGCCCTTGATGGCGCCTTGGATTTTTGTAAGCGGGCGGAAAAAAGATGGGGAACTGTCTGAGCGAAGCGAGTTTTCCCCATCTCCGCCCGGTTACGGAAATTCAAGGAGGGGGGTCGCCATCTCGGGCGCGCATTTCTTTGCTTACTTTCTTTGGGCAAGACCAAAGAAAGTGAGTCAGCCCCGGCAGGGGATGAAACAAGGGATGCACCACAAGAAAAAATTAGAGGAACCACCAAACAAAAACCAACACGCCACCCCCTCCCTCCCCTCCTATAATCCGCGCCACAAGCCCCCTCTTTGGAGACCCGCAGGATGCAATCCCTCCATCCCCCCAAGCACATTCCGGCGGCAACGCTGCCAGAGCTGACGCTGCGCGGCATGATCCTCGGCGCGCTCATCACCGTGATCTTCACGGCGTCGAACGTGTACCTCGGCCTGAAAGTCGGCCTGACGTTTTCTTCTGCGATTCCCGCAGCGGTGATCTCGATGGCGGTGCTCCGCATGCTCGGCGGCACGAACATCCTTGAGAACAACATGGTGCAGACGCAAGCGTCTGCGGCTGGGACGCTGTCTTCCATCATCTTCATCCTGCCGGGCCTGGTGATGATCGGGCACTGGCAAGGTTTTCCGTTCTGGCAAACGTTTGGGGTCTGCATGGCCGGCGGCATGCTGGGCGTGGTGTTCACGATCCCGCTGCGCCACGCGATGGTGGTGCAGAGTGATCTGCCCTACCCCGAAGGCGTGGCGGCGGCGGAAATCCTGCGCGTGGGCAGCGGCCAGTCGGCGGACGGCTCGGATGCCGCCAGCGACGACGCCGTACCTGCCGCCACCGGCATGCGCGATCTCGCTGCAGGCGGCATCGTGGCAGCCATCGTTGCGTTTGCGACCAGTGGCCTCCGGCTGCTTGGCGAGGGCGCGAGTTGGTGGTTCGCTGCGGGCGCTGCGGTGGTGCGCTTGCCGCTCGGTTTTTCGACGGCGCTGCTGGGTGCGGGTTACCTGATCGGCTTGGTGGCTGGGCTGGCGATGCTCGTCGGCCTGGTTATCGCCTGGGGGATCGCCGTACCGTACCTGACATCCATCACGCCGATGCCGGCGGGCAAGGCGCTCTCTGCATTCGGTACCGACATCTGGCGTACGCAGGTGCGCTTCATCGGTGCAGGCGTGATTGCCGTGGCGGCCGTGTGGACGCTGGCCACGCTGATCGGCCCCGTGGTGCATGGCGTCAAGCGCTCGTTCGGCAGCCTGCGCCCGCAAGCCGATGGCGCCAAGCGCACCGAGCAAGACATGGCGCCGCGCTGGATCCTGCTGGTCACGCTGGCAATGGTGGTGGTGCTGGTGATCACCTTCGCAGCCTTCCTTGCGCCGACCATGCTGTCGGTCGGTTCGCGCTGGACGCTGATCACCTGCGCGGTGATCTTCGCGGTGGTGTTCGGCTTTCTGGTGGCGGCGGCGTGCGGTTACATGGCCGGACTGATCGGTTCGTCGTCGAGCCCGATTTCGGGTATTGGCATCATCGCCATCACGCTGGTGTCGCTGCTGCTGTTGGCCATCGGTGCGGACAACGGGCTGATGGGCTCGCCGGAAGGTGCCAAGCTGGGCATTGCGCTGGCGATCTTCACTACGTCGGCCGTGGTGGCGGTGGCGACCATCTCCAACGACAACCTGCAGGATCTGAAGACCGGCTGGCTGGTCGGCGCCACGCCGTGGCGCCAACAGGTGGCGCTGCTGATCGGCTGCGTGGCCGGTGCAGCGGTCATCTCGCCGGTGCTGGAGCTGCTCTACAACGCGTATGGTTTTCCAGGTGCGCTGCCACGTGCCGGCATGGACGCGGCGCAGGCACTGGCCGCGCCGCAGGCCACGCTCATGACGGCCATCGCCACCGGCATCTTCACGCACCAGCTCGAATGGAACATGGTGATTGCCGGCATCGTCATCGGCGTGATCCTGATCGCCATCGACTGGGCGCTCAAGCAGCGTGGCGGTGTAGCACGTCTGCCGGTGCTGGCGGTCGGCATCGGTATCTACCTGCCGCCGACCATCAGCACGGTCCTGGTGACGGGCGCGGTGCTGGCCTGGATCATTGAGAAGATTCTGGCCAAGCGTGCACAAGCGGCTGGCGTGCCCTACGAGCGCTATGCCGAAGTGCCGAACCGCCACGGCGTGCTGCTGGCGTCGGGCCTGATCGTGGGCGAAAGCCTGGTGGGCGTGCTGATGGCGGCCATCATTGGCAGCACGGGCAAGGATGCGCCGCTGGCGGTCGTCGGCGCGTCGTTTGAAGGCGCGGCGCAGTGGCTGGGGCTGATCGTGTTTGCGCTGGTGTGCTGGGCGTTTGCGCGCCGCGTGCTGGCGGTGCGCCCCGCGCACTAACGGATCGGTAACTACGCGGGCTGTACCAAGGCCTGCGTCCAACGCCCGCAACCCCGTCGCACGGTCTCGTGCAGGTTGCGGGTTTCATTTTGGGCGCGGCGGATCCACTCGGCATCCGTATCGCGTGCCTCCACTACCTCGCGCACCATGTCGAGCGCGCCCTCAGATGACAGCGCCTCCGCGTGCGTCGAGAGCACCTTGCTCGTCTCCAGGATGTGATCGGCCAGCGCACCGCGGTTGCCCGTGGCGGGGTCGACGTATTCCCCCGCCAACCCGAAGCGGCATGCCTGGAAGCGGTTGAAGGTGTACACGAGGTAGTCGTCTTCCACCGGCGTAAACGGGCGATCGAGCAGCAGCCAGCGGCCCAGCGCCTGGATGTAGGCGGCGATGGCGGCGGCGCGCTCTACCGTCAACGGTGTGTCCATCACGCGCACTTCGATCGTGCCGAATTCAGGCTTGGGGCGGATGTCCCAGTAGAAGTCCTTCATGCTCTCGATCACGCCGGTGGCGCGCATCTTGTCGAAGTACGCGATGAAGGCGTCCCACGTGAGCACGAACGGCGCGCGCCCCGACATCGGGAAGGCGCTGACCGAGTTCATGCGCGCGGAAGCAAACCCCGTATCCACGCCCTGCACGAACGGCGACGACGCCGCCAACGCAATGAAGTGCGGCACGTAGCGCGACATGGCGTGCAGCAGGTACAGCGCGTCGTCCGGGTTCGGACAGCCAATGTGCACGTGCTGCCCGAACACGGTGAACTGCTTGGCCAGATAGCCGTACAGATCCGAGATGTACTGATAACGCGGCGACTGCGAAATCGTGCGCTGGCTCCACTGCTGGAACGGATGCGTACCGCCGCCGCAGATCCCGATGTTCAGCGCCGTGGCGGCATCGGCCATGCGGTCGCGCATCTCGCGCAGTTGCCAGAGTGCCTCGTCGTGGCTGTGGCAGATGCCGGTGGAGATCTCGATCATCGAATCGGTAATCTCCGGTTTGATGTCGCCGGGGTACTCCTTGCCTTTGAGCATGCGGAGCAAGTCCGGCGACGCGGAGGCGAGGTCGTAGTCGTGGCGATTGACAAGCTGCAGCTCCAGCTCGACGCCAAACGTGAGGGCTTCGGATTTCGAGAAGGGTTCGAGCGACATGGTGGCCTCTTAGCGGTTTCCGTTTTCCTGACGCACCTCACCGGCCCACCGCAGGGACCATGCCGTCAGGATCGGCGCAGCGATCTGCTGGATCGCCAGCGTGCACAGGATGATGGCGGCCAGCGGTCCGCCGGTTTGCGGATACAGCGCCGCAGTATCGTGCATCAGCAACCATGACAACCCTGACATCGGCCCGAGCGCCAGGCCCAGCGCCACGCTCTGGCGCATCGACAGCCCCGAGAACGAACCCAGCGCCGTGGTGCCGGCCAGCTTGGCGACAAAGCGCGCCAGCACCAACGCCAACGCCGCTACGCCGCCAATCGCCCAATCCGACGCCTTGAGCGGCAGGCCGAGTGACACGATCATCACGACGATCAAGATGCTGCCTGCACTGCCGAAGTGCGACGGCCACACACGCGGGTGGTCATCCTGATGCTTAAAGACTACGCCAGCCAGCAGCAGCGTGAGCGGCACCGAGAGCTTCAGCAAGTTGGCCAGCGCCAAGGCAAACAACACGAGGCCGACCAGCACCAGGAAGGCATAGTGGTCATCGCCCGTCATGCGGTGGTACAGGGCATGACCCACCTTGCCGACCACCCAGGCCAGTGCGACGGAGCCCGCCAACAGGTAGAGCGGATGCAGCAGCGCAGCGCCCCAATGCCCATATTCGCTGTGCAGCCAACCGGCCGTCAGCGGCGCCAACACGCTGGCGTAGATGCTATTGAGCGCCCCCAGCGAGAGCAGCCGCTCCGTCACCTGGCCTTCGGCGCGCAACTCATTCTTCAGTTGCAGGAGCACGGTGGGTGAGGTGGCCACGGCAATGGCGCCAGCGGCCACCGCCACAGGCACAGCCACGCCAATCGCCTGCAGGATCCAGGTGACGAGGCCCCAGGTCAGCAGGCTCTCAAAGCCGCTGGTCAGCAGGAGCCAACGATTGGCACGCAGCCACTCGAATGAGAGCCGGTGCCCTAGCTCGAACAGCGCCAGCGCCAGCGCCATCTCGATGAGGATGTGGGTCTGGTCGAGCATGTCGGCGTCGATCAGCGGGCGTCCAAGCACGCCCGCCGCCAGGCCCGCTACCGCGTAGCCCACGATGCGTGGCAGCTTGAGCGCCACACGCGCGAATTCACCGCACAGCGCCGCACCCACCAGCGCCAGCCCGATCCAGAACAGGCCGCCAGGAGCGGGCGGCCACGCAGGGAAGAGATCGTGAAGTCCTGTCATGGCCGACATGGTACCCGAAGCCCCCATCCGGAAAAGTCAGCCAAGCACTGACACGCGATAAGATCGCGTTACACGATATTTAATAATAGATCGAAGATTTTCGATGCAGAAGTCGACAAGTCTGTGTTTTGAGCGTCTTGTCGCAGCCAAAGAAAAACCGCCCCGGAGGGCGGTTTTCGTACTGCGAATGGAGGAATCCGATCGGCTTACTTGCCGCCGACGCTCTCCAGCGGCGTCCACTTGCCACCGGTGACCTTGTAGACGGTGATGCCGCCGTCCTTCAGGTCGCCCTTGTCGTCGTAGGCGTAGTGCTTGGCGGTCACGCCTTGCGCGTTGGTCGCGGCCAGGATCGGCAGGTACTTGGCCGGATCCGACGAACCAGCAGCCACCATGGCCTTCATCAGGGCCATGGCGCCGTCGTAGGCGTACGGCGAGTACGTCTGCACCGGCGTGCCGAAGCGCTTCTCATAGCGCTGCTTGTAGCCTGCGCCGCCCGGCATCTGCTCCAGCGGCAGGCCAGCCAGCGATGCCACCATGCCTTCGGCCGCTTGCGGGCCGGCCAGCTTGATGAATTCGTCGGTCTTGGACATTTCGCCCGACATCAGCGTGGACTTGATGCCCAGTTCGCGCATCTGCTTGAGCAGCGGCGCGGATTGGCCTTCGGCACCGCCGTAGAACACGGCATCCGGGTTCTTGCTCTTGATCTGCGTCAGGATGGCCTTGAAGTCGCTGGCCTTGTCGTTGGTGTACTCACGACGCACGATGGTGGCGCCGGCACCCTTGGCTGCCTTCTCGAACTCGTCCGCCAGACCCTGGCCGTAGGCGGTGCGGTCGTCAATGATGGCGATGTTCTTGTAGCCCAGCTTCTTGACGGCAAACGAGCCGACCACCGAACCCTGCTGGGTGTCGGAAGTCATCATGCGGAAGGTCGTCTTGTAGCCTTGCTTGGTGTATTCCGGGGCCGTCGCCATGGCGATCTGCGCGATGCCGGCCTGGTTGTACACGCGCGACGCCGGGATGCTGGTGCCCGAATTGAAGTGGCCGAGCATGCCCTTGATGCCGCTATCCACCAGCTTCTGTGCGACAGCCGTGCCCGTCTTCGGGTCAGCCTGGTCGTCTTCGGCCATGAGCTGGAACTTGACTTCCTTACCAGCGATCTTCGGATGCGTGGCGTTGAACTCTTCAACGGCCAGGGTCGCACCGTTCTTCATGTCCGTGCCGTATTGCGCTTGCGGACCCGACATCGGGGCAGCAAAGCCCAGCTTGATGACTTCCTGGGCCGATGCGGCACCACCCAGCGCGCACAGTGCGGCGGCCAGACACAGTTGCTTCAATTTCATTTGTGCGTCTCCTAGATCAAACGCAATTTGGATCAATAGCGCGACGGGATCACCATCGCCCTCCTCCCGCTTCGCATTCCACCCGCACCCGTCGTGTGGGTGAAACCGCGAATCCTGCTCGTGCTCCCCGTCAGCCGATGGTCATCAGGCTGGCGTTACCACCCGCCGCGGCCGTATTGACCGACAGCGAACGCTCGATCAGCAGGCGCTCCAGCGCCAGCCCTTCCCCGCCATGCGCCAGGCCTTGTACGCCCACGATCGGCCCGGCGCGTCGTGCCAGCCCTTCGCAGATGGCGCGCAGATGGTCCGAATCGCCGTGGTGCAGTACAGCATCAAACGCCGCTTCGTCGGTCGACCCGACCACGCGGACGCGCGATTGTACTGCCGCCGGCAAGCCGCGCAGTACCGCTTCGATGGCAGGGTTTTCCTGCACAACGGCGACGCTGCCGACGGCCAGAACGGCTGCCAATTGGCGCAGCCAGTCGGCCGGATCGGCTGCCACGCACAGCACCGCTTCGCGCGGCAACAACGTGTAGGTGTTGCGCTCGCCGGTCGGGCCCGGCAGCGTGGCCGTGGCACCGGTGGCCGAAGCAGCGGCCAGGCGGTCGCACAGCGTTGCCAGTTCCGGCGATTGCTTGCGCGCCCACTCCGTCAGCGCATCAAACGGGGCCAGCAGCGCACGGCGAGCATCGGTATCGAGTTCCGTACCCGTGCCTGCGGTCAGTTGCAGCGCGGTGCGCATGCCGTCCTGCGGGCAGGTCGACAGCAAGCGCAGCAGATACAGTGGGCCGCCTGCCTTCGGGCCGGTGCCCGACAGGCCTTCGCCGCCGAACGGCTGCACGCCCACCACGGCACCGACGATATTGCGGTTCACATACAGGTTGCCGACATGGGCGCGGTCCACCACGTGTGCGATGGTCTCGTCGATACGCGTGTGGATGCCCAGCGTCAGGCCGTAGCCCGTGCCGTTGATCTGCTCGATCAGCTTGGTCAGGCCGGCGTTGTCACCCGAGCGCTTCCAGCGCACCACGTGCAGCACGGGGCCGAAGATCTCGCGCGTCAGGTCCGACAGGCTATCCAGTTCGATCACCGTCGGCGGTACGAAGGTGCCGTGTGCGCAGGCTTCGGGCACCGGCGTCTGATGCACGCGGCGGCCCTTGGCGCGCATACCTTCGATATGGCCGACGATGTTGTCGCGCGCTTCGGCGTCGATCACGGGGCCGACATCCACGGACAGACGATCCGGATTGCCCATCGCCAGTTCGGCCATGCCGCCCTTGAGCATGGCGAGCACGCGGTCGGCCACGTCGTCCTGCAGGCACAGCACGCGCAGCGCCGAGCAACGCTGACCCGCCGAATCGAACGCGGACGACAGCACGTCGGCCACCACCTGCTCGGCCAGCGCGGACGAATCCACGATCATCGCGTTCTGGCCGCCGGTTTCGGCGATCAGGGGAATCGGCGCGCCGTTGGCATCCAGGCGGCCAGCCAGCGTGCGCTGCAGAATGCGCGCGACTTCGGTCGAGCCAGTGAACATGACGCCCTTGGTACGCGTGTCTTTCACCAACGCGGCACCGACGGTCTCGCCGCGGCCCGGCAGCAGTTGCACGGCACCAGCCGGCACGCCGGCTTCGCGCAGGATGCGCACGGCCTGGGCGGCGATCAGCGGGGTCTGCTCAGCGGGCTTGGCCAGCACCGGGTTGCCGGCGGCCAGCGCTGCGCTCACTTGGCCGGTGAAGATGGCCAAGGGGAAATTCCAGGGGCTAATACAAACAACCGGGCCCAGCGGGCGGTGCGTATCGTTCGAGAACCCGCCGCGCACCTGCGCCGCGTAATAGCGCAGGAAGTCCACAGCTTCACGCACTTCGGCGATGGCGTTGGACAGCGTCTTGCCTGCCTCGCGGATGATCAGCCCCATCAGGTGCTGCATCTCGCCTTCCATCAGGTCAGCGGCGCGATCGAGCAGCGCAGCGCGCGCTTCCGGCGGCGTGGCTTGCCAGATCGGCGCGGCGGCCGTGGCGGCAGCGAGTGCGGCATCGACGTCGGCTTCGGTGGCTTCCGTTACGTGGCCAACCACATCGCGCAGGTCTGCCGGGTTGCGCACCGGTTGCGGCGTGCCACCGACATACGGCGTATCACCGATGGTCGGCGCGGCATTCCAGACGGTGCTGGTGCCGGCAAGAAGGGCGGACGACAACGACGCCAGGCGCTGCTCGTTCGCCAGGTCGATGCCCGACGAGTTTGCGCGAACGTCACCGTAGAGGTGGCGCGGCAGCGGAATCTTCGGATGCGGCATGCCGAGCGTCCCTTCATCGGCGTGCATCTTCTCCACCACGGCCACCGGGTCGGCGACGAGGTCGTCCAGAGGAATCGACTCGTCCGCAATGCGGTTCACGAACGAGGTGTTGGCGCCGTTTTCCAGCAGACGGCGCACTAAATATGCCAACAGTGTTTCGTGCGTACCGACCGGCGCGTAGATGCGGCACGGGCGGTTCAGCTTGCCCGGCTTGTTGCCGACCACCTGCTCGTACAGCGGCTCGCCCATGCCATGCAGGCACTGGAATTCGTACTGGCCGGGGTAATAGTTCTGGCCGGCCATCTGGTAGATCGCGGCCAGCGTGTGCGCGTTGTGCGTGGCGAACTGCGGGAAGATCGCGTCCGGCGCGGCCAGCAGCTTGCGTGCGCAGGCCAGGTAGGACACGTCGGTATAGACCTTGCGCGTGTAGACCGGATAGCCCTCCAGGCCCTCGACCTGGGCGCGCTTGACCTCGCTGTCCCAGTAGGCGCCCTTCACCAGGCGGATCATCAGGCGGTGCTTGCTGCGGCGAGCCAGATCGATGATGAAGTCGAGCACAAACGGGCAGCGCTTCTGATAGCCCTGCACCACGAAGCCGATGCCGTTCCAGCCGGCCAGCTCGGGCGCGAAGCACAGGCGCTCCAGCAGATCGAGCGATAGCTCCAGGCGGTCCGCCTCTTCCGCATCGATGTTGATGCCGATGTCGTATTCACGCGCCAGCATCGCCAGCGCCTTCACGCGCGGATACAGCTCGTTGATCGTGCGGTCGTATTGCGCGCGGCTGTAACGCGGGTGCAGCGCCGACAGCTTGATCGAGATGCCCGGCCCTTCATAGATGCCGCGCCCGCCCGATGCCTGCCCGATCGCACGGATGGCTTGCTCGTACGACGCCAGGTAGCGCTGCGCGTCTTCCTCCGTCATGGCGGCTTCGCCGAGCATGTCGTAGGAGTAGCGGAAGCCTTCGGCCTCGAACTTGCGCGCGTTGGCCAGCGCTTCGGAAATGGTTTCGCCGGTGACGAACTGCTCGCCCATCAGGCGCATCGCCATGTCCACGCCCTTGCGGATCAGCGGTTCGCCGCTCTTGCCGATGATGCGCGTGAGCGCCTTCGACAGGCCGGCTTCGTTGTGCGTGGCGACCAGCTTGCCCGTGAGCAGCAGGCCCCAGGTGGCGGCGTTGACGAACAGCGACGGGCTCTGGCCCAGGTGCGAGTGCCAGTTGCCGTTGCTGATCTTGTCGCGGATGAGCGCGTCGCGCGTGGCTTTGTCGGGAATGCGCAGTAGCGCTTCGGCCAGGCACATCAGCGCCACGCCTTCTTGGCTCGACAGGGAGAATTCTTGGATCAGGCCTTGGACGAGGCCCTCGCGGCCCGTGCCAGCCTTTTGCGCGCGCAGCTTGCCGGCGAGGTTGCGGGCAAGCTGCTTGGCTTCCGAGGCGAGCGCGCCCGGCAAGCGGGCCTGCTCCAGCAGCATTGGAATGGCTTCGGTTTCCGGCCGGCGGTAGGCGGCCGTGATGGCAGCGCGCAGCACCGACTGCGGTTGCACGCTCTGCGCGAATTCCAGAAACGGTTGCACCGCGGCGTCCTCGCCGTCGTGCACGTCCGAGACAGCAGCGGCGGCGGACGGGAGGCCATCCGCCGCTGTGCCGTTTGTTTCAGTTGGCAGCTGCCCCCGCTCCACTTGATCCAGATACGTGAAGATCGCCTGCTTGATCAGCCAGTGCGGCGTGCGGTCAATGGACTGCGCAACGCGCTTGAGGCGTTCACGCGAAGCGTCGTCCAGCTTGACCCCGAGGGTGGTTGTAGCCATGTGGGTTCCTATCCGTAGCTGCCATTGCCAAAGCTTGTGGCCGGCAAATCGAAGCGGATATTACGCCCGACGGTTTAGGAGGTGCAACCTAGTACAACCCCTTGGTTCGAAAGGGGTAAATTTGGTGCAACCGCACGTGATGGAAGCTTGGTTTTGGGGCACCGGCGCGGGGTAGAACCGTCGGCTAGATCCGTAGCGGATCAATCTCCAACTGCCAGCGCACCCCTTTCACGGTCTTGTTGATGCTGGCAAACCCGTCAGTCCAGGTGGACAGCAGCTTCTGCAGCGCCGCCCGAGAGCCACTCTCCACCAGCAACTGCGCCCGCTCCCGGTTCGCCAACCGCACCATCGTCATCGGCACGGGGTCATGCAAGAACACTGGCGCGCCCAGTTCAGCGGCGAGCGCTTCACCGGCAGCGCGTGCGGCGCCCAAGAACTCCAACGCCCTGGCCACCTCCTTGTGCTCGGCGGTCAGCAGCGCCTGATACGCGAACGGCGGCAGCCCGGCCTGCTTGCGCTCGCGCAGCAGTTGGCGAGCAAACCCGCCGTAGTCATGCCGTACCAGCGCCTGCAACGCCGGCGCATCCGGGTAGCGGGTCTGGATCAGCACCTCCCCCGCCAGCCCAGCGCGGCCCGCACGCCCCGCCACCTGCATCAGCGAGGCAAAGAGGTGTTCGCCAGCCCGGAAGTCGTGCGAGAACAGCGAGGGGTCCGGCGCCACCACCCCCACCAGCGTCACGCGCTGGAAGTCGTGCCCCTTGGCGACCATCTGCGTGCCGATCAGGATGTCGACGCTGCCTTCGTGCACGGTATCGAACAGCGCTTCGGCGCTGCCCTTGCGGCGGGTGGAATCGGCGTCGATGCGGGCCACGCGCGCCTCGGGAAACAGCTCCCCGAGCGTCTCTTCGATACGCTGCGTGCCGCGCCCGAGCGGGGCGATATCGACGTTGCCGCAATCCGGGCAGTGGTGCGGAATGCGCGATTCGTAGCCGCAGTGATGGCAGCGCAGGCGGCGCTCCGGCTTGTGCAGCACCAGGTACGCGGAGCAGCGCGGGCAGCCCGACAGCCACCCGCACGCATCGCACGACAACACCGGCGCATAGCCCCGGCGGTTGAGGAACAGCAGACTCTGTTCGCCACGCGCGAGACGATCGGCAATCGCATCGACGAGCGGCTTGGACAGCCCATCCCGGATCTCGCGCCCCGCACGGCGTTCCAGATTCAGGTCAATAAGCGACACGCGCGGCAGCACCGCCTCGGCCTGCGCGCGTTGGGACAGCGTCAGGCGCGTGGTGGCGCTCTGCTCCGCCCGCCACCAGGTTTCCAGTGACGGCGTGGCCGAGCCCAGCACGACGGGGATGTTGCGCTGCTTGGCCCGCCACAGCGCCAAGTCCCGCGCGGAATAGCGCAGCCCCTCCTGCTGCTTGTACGACGTATCGTGCTCTTCGTCGACGAGGATGAGCGCGAGGTTGGGCAGCGACGCCAGCATCGCCAGCCGCGTGCCAAGCACGATGCGCGCCTCGCCGCGATGAGCGGCCAGCCAGTTCAGCGCGCGCGGCTGTTCGGCCAGGCCGCTGTGCAACGCAGCCATGGGTACGCCTGGAAAACGCGCGGCGATGCGGGCCTCCAGTTGCGGCGTGAGGTTGATCTCGGGCACCAGCATCAGCACCTGCGCAGCGGGGTCGCGCGCCAGGGCGTCGGCGATGGCGTGCAGATAGACCTCGGTCTTGCCACTGCCCGTCACGCCGTAGAGCAGGAATGGGCTGAACGCGCCGCTCGCCCCACCCTGCGCGATGGCGGCCACGGCGGCGGCCTGCTCGGCATTCAGGGCAGGTGCGACAGACGGTTCGGGCAACTCCAGCGGTTGTGGCAGGAGCGCCTTCGGCCGCAGTTCCGTACGCAACCAGCCGACGGCAGCCCAGTCGCGCAGCTTGGCCACCGCCTGCCCGTGCAGGGCGACGGCAGCGCTGGTGGAAAGCTCGCCGTCACCCGTCAGCGCTTCGGCCAGGCGCATGGCGCCGGTGGCGCGCTTGGGCACGCTGTCGAGCAATGCGGCGCCGATGGTCGCGGTGGGCTCGCACATCACGTAGACGGTTTCGGTGGCCTGCCGGGCTAGGTTGTCCCAGCTGCCGGGCGTGCGCCACAGCGGCGGCAACGCTGGCAACGTCACTTCGCCAAGTGCGCGGTGATAGTAGCCCGCAGCGAATTCGGCCAACGCGCGCCATTCGGTATCGAGCGGCGGCACCCATTCGAGCACGCGCTCGACATCGCGCAGCTTGTCTTGCGGCACCTCGGTGGTGGCCGCAGTCTCCACGACCAGCGCCACCACGCGGCGGTTGCCGAACGGCACGACAACGAGTTGCCCCGGCAAGACCGGCGGCAACGTCGGGCCGCACCGGTAATCGAACACAGCATCGAGCGGTGTATCGATCACCACGCGCGCAAAGGCGGCCGACGCTTTGGCATCGGAAAACGCGGCGTCGACGTGGGTGGTGGTCATGCGGAGCGCAAACGGTTGAGTTGCAAAGAGTTTGTTGCGTTGCGGCGGCCTATCGCGCACCTGGAAAAAGCGGCTGGCCCGTCGCCCCTTGCCAGCACAGTGACTTGGCCGAGCCGCCAATCCTCACGTATTACTTGAGGTTTGCGTCTTGGCGCCCTGATCAATGGCGCCTTTTTGATCTGTCCACACAGGCTGTGGATAACTTTGTTGAAAAGTCGCTGGTTGTGCTCGCGAAAGGCCGTCCACATAGCGCTTTTCTGGCCTGCGCGATCGCGGCGCATTCGCCTTTATCTCAAAAAAATCAAACACTTATGCGATGTGTGCGCGATGCATCCACTGCTGCGCCGCGATAAAAACCAGCCGAGACAGCTTTGTGCATAAGTCAAGTCTTGACAGCCCGAGTCTGCACAAAAACGTGCGAAATAAATCGCTTGACAGGGGTTCCGGGCCAGCTTGGGCCACCCGCACGCGAGTGGCCACTCACCCTAACTGCACCAAAGCGGCGACGATTCCACTCGTGCCCTCGGCTGCACGCACCGTAGCAGGTCGATTCAAACACTATCGCACTGCAACATTGATCTATTGCTTAGCTTTGGCGCGCAACGTGCGGCTGTAGCTGTGCACTTCGTCCACCAGCACCGTCACCGCTTCGGGCGGCGTGAACTGCGAAATACCGTGGCCGAGGTTGAAGATGTGGCCGTCGCTGCCGCCACCGGCGGCGTAGTCATTCAGCACGCGGCGGACTTGCCCGCGAATCGCTTCCGGCTCGGCAAACAGCACGGTCGGGTCCAGGTTGCCTTGAAGGGCGACGCGGCCACCGGTGCGCTGGCGGGCACGTTGCAGGTTGACCGTCCAGTCCACGCCCAGCGCATCGGCGCCGGTGTCAGCCATGGCTTCGAGCCACAGGCCGCCACCCTTGGTGAACAGGATGACCGGCACGCGCTGGCCATCGGCGCCGGGGCGGATGCCCGCCACCACGCGCTGCATGTAAGCCAGCGAGAACTCCTGATAGATGCCGTCGGCCAGTGCACCGCCCCAGGTGTCGAACACCTGCACGGCTTGGGCGCCGGCATCGATCTGCGCGTTCAGGTAGTCGATCACGGCCTGCGCGTTGATCTCCAGAATGCGGTGCATCAGGTCCGGACGCGCATAGAGCATCGACTTGACGGTGCGGAAATCGTCCGACCCCGCGCCTTCCACCATGTAGCAGGCCAACGTCCACGGGCTGCCCGAGAAGCCGATGAGCGGCACGCGCTGGCGGCCGTCCTGCACCAGCGCGCGGCGGATTTCCGCCACGGCATCAAACACGTATTGCAGCTCCGACATGTCCGGCACCGACAGCGCCGCCACGTCAGCCTCGGTGCGCACCGGCTTGGCAAAACGCGGACCCTCGCCCTGCGCGAACGACAGGCCCAGGCCCATGGCATCGGGCACGGTGAGGATGTCGGAGAACAGGATGGCCGCGTCCAGCGGATAGCGGTCCAGCGGCTGCAGCGTCACTTCCGTGGCATATGCCGGCGACTTGGCCAGCCCGAGGAAGCTGCCGGCGCGCGCGCGCGTGGCGTTGTACTCAGGCAGATAGCGGCCCGCCTGGCGCATCAGCCACAGCGGTGTGTACTCAGTCGGCTGGCGGCGCAGAGCGCGCAGGAAGGTGTCGTTGGCGAGCGGTGCGGACATGGCGGAGGACTCGGGATGAGGGCGCCATTGTAAGGGAAGGTGTTTTGGCGCCGGCCTGATCCACGCCAAGCCCCACGCATTTCACGGCACCTTGTGCGTATCGCCAGCGCGCTGCGGCGGCAGCTTGATCGCCATGGCTTTGAAATCCGTGCTCGTCGTCAGCGTGCCATGCACCACGCCATGCGGAATGACCAGCAGATCGCCCGCCCTGACCTCGCGCGGGCCGTTGTCGAGCCAGACGGTGGCCGTGCCGGACATCACGTACTGGATCTCGTCCGAATAGGTGTGCGTGTGCTTGGCCACCGTACCCACCTGAATGCCCACCGTGCCGTTGGCGGTGCTCACCAGCGTCTTGGTGCGCAGCGTACCCATCTCGGCGATGACGGGGCCGATCTCGTCCGGAGTCATGCTGCCCATGTTGATGAGCTGCGCTGCGAGCGGCGGTGCAGCCGGTGGGGCCACGGGCGCCGACGCTTGCGCAAACGCACCAGCACATCCGACAAGGCCGGCGGCGAAGCAAACCGCCCGCAAGACAGCAACAGAACGATGGTGGCGCATGGCATCTCCTCCCGTGTGGCGCACTGGCGGCGATTGTCGCATCGGTGCGCCGGCGCGGAGACTAGGGCGACTCCCAAGAGCGCGTCGTCGGTCGCCATGCGGTTTGCCTATAGTGGACGGCACCCATCCCACCCAACCAGGAGACCGGCATGACACACAAAGGGAGCTGCCACTGCGGACACATCGCGTTCGAGGTCGAGGGCCATCCGGACAGTGCCATGGCGTGCAACTGCTCGATCTGCCAGCGCAAGGGGTCGCTGCTGTGGTTCGTGCCGCGCGACAAGGTGAAGCTGCTCACGCCCGAGGGCAACGCCCGTACCTACGTTTTCCACAAGCACGTGATCAACCACCGCTTTTGCCCGACTTGCGGCATCCATCCGTATGCCGAGGGCGCCATGCCCGACGGCACGCCGATGATTGCGGTGAACGTGCGTTGCCTGGAGGACATCGATCTGGAGAGCGTGCCCGTGACGCACTTCGACGGGCGGTCACGCTAGACCGGCTGAGACGCAGCGATCAGTCGGCGCGACGCCATCACCATTTGCGCGCGCGGCACGGCGCTTTCATTGAGTGCCGCCCGCGTGCATGAGAGCATCCCGCCCCATCGTTCAGGGCGGGCCCGTCGCGCACCATGCTGCATTTCGATTACTACAGTTGGCTGTTCACGCTTTCCACACCGGCCCTGCTGGCGGTGTGCTTTGGTTCGCTGGGGGGGGTGTCGGCGGCGGCATCGGCGGGGTCTGCGGGCGTGGCGCGTCTGTGGCCGGCGCGTCCGGGCGCGACCGTCATTGGCACGCTGCTGACGGGGCTGCTGGTGCCGACGGCCGTCATCATCGGCTTTATCTCCAGCGATATCTGGACCCAGAATGCCCGCGCTGAGGCCGCCGTCGAGCGCGAAGGCATTGCCGCCGCCGAAGCGCAGCGCATCCTCGATGCACTGCCCACCAGCCTGGCCACGCCCATTCAGACGGCGCTGCTGGTGTATGTGCACAGCGCCATCCAGGACGAATGGCCCGCCATGGCCCACCGCGCCTCCAGCCCGAAAACCGGCCGCGCTTTCACGCAGTTGCGCGAGGCATTGTGGGCGTCGCGCCATGAAAGCGCGCAGGCCACACGCACGACATCGGTAGACGTACGCCGCATCGATGCGCCCCAGCACATCGCGCATGAGCTGGATGAACTGGAAAAGCGCCTGGACACCATCGACAACGCGCGCGCCACGCGCCTGCAACTGGCCAAGCGCCAACTGAGCGGCGTCAAGCTGGCGGCCATGGCGTGGCTGCTGTTCACCAATGCCTTCGTGATTGCCGAATTGCACCGCAGCGCGGCTCGCGAACGGCGCATCGCGCTGACGCTGTTCACCGCCGGCTTCGGGATGATTTTCTTTCTGCTGGTGCTGCACGATCGCCCGTTTGCGGGCAGCGTGACGATCGGTTCGGAGGCACTCTCAGCGCTGGTGGACTGCACGCTGCCATAGGCGGTCAGCGGCTCACAGCCACATCTGCACGACCCGTTCCCCTGCCCTCACCGGCTCGCCGTTCGGCATCCACACCGCATCGAGCATCGGCCGCACCAGATCCAGCTCGGTGGAGATGCCATCCTGCCGCCCAAAGCGCACGCTGTTCGCGGCCTGCGCTTCAACCATGCGGCGGTCCTGCTCGGCCACGCGATACAGAAACGGCCAGACGAACCAGCGCACGGCCCAGGCCGGCGCCCAGCGGTTCTCGACGTGCAGCGTGGCAAACACGCGCGTGCGCAGCGCATCTTCGGGCGTGAAATGCAGCGTGAAAACCAGCGCGCTGCCGTTGGCATAGCGGTATTCGAGCTGTGCCGTCGCGGGGGCAGCGGTACCGAAGTGTGCGCGTTCCATCGTGCGCGGCGATTCGAACAACCGGTACAGCCAACCGCTTTGCTGCGGCTGGCCGGTGTAGTCCACCTGCAGGCCCTCGGCGGATTGCGTGACAGTCACCGTCACCGGCTGACGCGCGCCGTGGCTGCGCACGAGGCCCGGATGCACCAGATGCGTGTGCAGCGGGTCGAGAAAATTCTCCAGGGCATCCACCGGGCGCGCCTGCCAGAGCGTGCTCCACAAGAACCGCCGGCTACGCGGCAGCAGGCGGTTCAGGAACGCGGGCAGCGCAGCCGGGCCGGCGTCGCCCGCTGCTCGCGCGCTCAACCAGATCAGCCCGTCATGCTCAAACACGTGCCACGCATTCACCTGCACGGTGGGTACGTCGGCGCTCGGGCACAGGCCGGGCATGGTCGTGCAGCGGCCATCCGCCCCGAACGTCCACCCGTGGTACTTGCATTGCAGCGTCTCGCCGACCAGCGCGCCATCCGACAGCGGCACATGCCGATGGGGGCAGCGATCATCGAGTGCCAGCAGCTTGCCGGATGGCAAGCGTGCGAGCACCACCGCGCGGCCGAACAGCATCACCCGCATCGGCTTGTCATGCAGGCGCTGCGCCTGGGCCACGGGATACCAACCGCGCAGCAGCGTGGGATTCCAGACAGCGGCGATCATAGCTGAAAACGTTGCATGATCGGCACGCCGATCCGGGTGGTGAGGCTGCGCAACACGGCGATCGCGCGACGCGTGGCAGGCGGCAGGTGCTGCGTGTAGACGGCGCTCATCTCGATGGCCGGCACGCCGCCGCGCAGGCGCTTGAAGTACGCGGCGCCGGCGCTGAGGTTCAACTCGGCGTCGCGCGCTATCGTCAGGCGCAGCACGTGCGCCATCAACAGGCGATACAGACCGGCAGACTGCGGCCACGTCGTGTCGTAACCGACGATGGGCGCGGTCAGCAGTGGCCCTTGCCCGAACACGCCGACCACCGCGCGCAGCACGCCCTGTGCATCACGAAAGCCCGCGCAATCGAGCAGTCCTGCCGCGTGCCACGCACGCAGGAACGCCGCCGTATAGCGCGGGTTCAGCGCCGAATATTTGTCGAGATAGAGCTGCGCATACAGCCGCTCGGCTTGCGCGAAATCGGCGTCAGTGAATGCGTCGTGCGGCACGAAGGTCAGCGGTGTCTTATCGAGCCAGCTCAGGTCGCGCTGCAGGTTCTGGTGCTGGCGTGCGTTGCGCAGATCGCGGAACACGTAGACCTGCCGCGTGGGGATCAGATCGAAGCCGGCAGCCGTGGCCGCGCGCAGCCAGTCGGCATGCTGCAACGTGTTCAGCGAGCGAAGCCAGATCGCATGATCCGGCCAGCGCGCGCGGCACATGCGCACCAGTGCGTCGAGGTCAAACGCCGCTGCCGCTGGATACAGATTCGTGCTCACCAACCAATTGTTGACGGCAACAGCGCGATCCAACTGCGCATGCCGCATCCATGCATCGGCCAAGCCAATCGCGCCACGCAAAACCGGCCGCAGCACACGCGGCATCAACCGCTCGGATTCTTCCGCCGCATAGCGGCCGTAGGTGGTGATGGGCGAGCAGACCCAGGCATTGTCCGCGCGGTCGTCGCTGCCATTGACGGTGACGGGCAACGGCAAGCCGCCCGCCTCCACCACATCGACCTGCGTGACGAGATTGGCAACGAACGGCAGCGACGCCTGCCCACGATGCACGTGCAAGAACGCGGCCGCCTTGTCGGCAAAACACGCATGCATGGCGGCGGTGATGGCGCCAGGCGCGTTCATACCTCGGGCAACTCCTGGCCGTCCCATTCGATGTCTTGGGTGGCAGCTTCGCGCATGTTGCAGCCCTGGGCGATGGCCAGGCGCGCATACGCAGCGAGATTGCGCACGCCGCCCCACAGCGGCCCGCGGTCACCCGGCGTGCCGAGGACGTCGGTGGCGGCACGCCAGTCATGGCGCCATTGGTGCAGCTTGCCGCGGCGCACCGCCTCAAACAGCCCGACCGATGCCATGACCGCAGCCGCCATGCGCGGCGTACCGGGCGAGGGCTCGATGCAGCCATCGAGCGTGCCGGCCAGTGCGGCGGGCAACGCGTCATCGAGACCAAACAGGTGGCTACCGCTGGTCGCGCGTGGGTTGCATTCGAGCGGGCTCACGCGGCCATCGGCCTGCTGGATCCAGTCGAACGAGAGCTGCCCCGTGAAGTCAAGCTTGCGTGCAAAGTTGGCGACGAAGTTGCGCACGGCATCGATGCGCGCGGGCGCAAAGTAGAAGCTCGCGCTGGTCGACATGCGCCAGTCCGGGCGATACAGCGCATGCGCCACCAGCCTGCCGCGATCGGCCACGCTGTACGAGCAGAACTCCTGCCCCGCCACCAGCGTCTGCACAACCCACGCGCCCAGATTGGCCAGCGGCGGCGCATCGTCAGGGATACCGTTGCGATACAGGCGCACATGCACACCAAAGCGCGAGTACTCCGGCTTGAGCACCACCGGCCGACCGGCTGCCCAGGCGCGCGCTTCGCCCAACGACTGCACGCGCGTGGAGACCGGCACATCCACTCCGCAATTCTGCGCGAGTTCAAGGAACTGCCATTTGCTGTGCACCGCGCGCAGTTTGCTGAAGTCGTCGGCCAACACGCGTACGCAGCTCGGCAGATGGTGCCGGTAACGCGATACGTAGAAGACTTCCTCGCACGTCGGCACCAACAGATCGATTCGATGCTCGCGCACGATACGCGCGAGGTCGGCCACAAATTGCGCAGGCGCGTAGCGCGGCGGAGCCAGGCGCAACGTTGCGGTCACCGCCTTGGAGGCCCCGCTGATCTGGCACGGAATGCTGTCGGCAATGCAGACCGTCCACCCCTGGTGGGCAAAACGGCGGGCGTGGTCGAGCGCTACAGGCGCACGGCCACCGAGGATCAGCACATTGGGCATACGGGCGGAGCGTTGAGGTCAGGCAACGTCCGCCAAAAAAGGAAGGATGCGCGCGGAAATTGCCGGGGCTCCATTCTAGGCAATGGTGCACCCGGCCCGGGCACGATGAAGAGGGGTACGAGCGTCAGTGCGCGCGCAGCTTGAACAAGCCCACCGTGCGCGCCAGACCCTGCGCCTGCTCATTGAGCATCGCCGAGGCGGCCGTCGACTGCTCCACCAGCGCCGCATTCTGCTGCGTGGCCTGGTCCATCTCGGCGACGCTGCGATCGATCTGGCTGATGCCGGCGCTTTGCTCGTGCATCGCACCGTCAATCTCGCCGATGATGCGCGCGACGCGCTCGATGCCCTGAACAATCTCTTGCATCGTCGCACCGGCGGCCTGCACACGTTGCGCACCGGTCTGCACGCTGGCTTCCGATGCCTGGATCAGGTCCTTGATCTCGCGCGCGGCCGTGGCGCTGCGTTGGGCCAGCGTGCGCACCTCGCCGGCCACCACGGCAAAGCCGCGGCCGTTCTCGCCGGCGCGGGCGGCTTCCACTGCCGCATTCAGCGCGAGGATGTTGGTCTGGAACGCAATACTGTCGATCACGCCGATGATCTCGGTGATGCGGGCGGACGATTTGCCGATCTCATCCATCGTGCTCACGGCGCTGGACACCACTTCACCGCCGCGCGTGGCGGCATCACTGGCCTCGCTGGCCAAGCGCGTGGCCTGCACGGCGGCATCGGCGGAGTTCTTCACGCTGGTGGTCAGCTGCGTCAACGCGGCGGAGGTTTCCTGCAGGTTGCTGGCCGAGACCTCGGTGCGGTTGGACAGATCGCGGTTGCCCATCTCGATCTCGCCGGTGGCCGACTTCATGCTGTCGACGCTGGCGCGCACTTCCAGCAGCACCTCGCCAATCTTGTCGATGAAGGTGTTGAACGATGCGCTGATCTGTGCAACTTCATCGTTGCCGACCACGGGCAGGCGATGCGTGAGATCACCGCCGCCAGCGCCGATGGTGTCCATCGCATCGCGTACCTCCGACAGGCGGCGAAACGATTGCGAGGTGAAGAATGCGGCAATGCCCACGGCGGCTAGCGTCAGTAGCACGATGGCCACGCCCAGCGCCTTGACGACGTTGCGCAAACCGGCGGTGGCCTCGGCCTTGTCGAGCGCAATCACCAGATACCAGTCGGTGCCCTGCACGGCCTGCGCCTTGAGCAGCTTGGGCGCACCGGCAAGTTCAAGCTCCAGCGGTGCCGTGGCGGTGGCCAGCTTGGCGAGCGCGTCGGCATTGAGCGCGGCCGCCACGTCGGTGGCCGGCTTGAGCATCAGTTTGGCGTCGGGGTGGGCGATCACCTGGCCATCCTTGGCAACCACGAACGCCAGACTCGACGGCGTCGGGTGCACGGCGGACACCACCTCGCGCACGCCATCCAGCGGCACAGCGCCCGACAGCGCGCCCGTGGTTTCGCCGTTCTTCACCATCGGCGCGGCAAACGACACGTAGGGCACACCGGTCGACACGTCGCCATAGGGCTTGGTCACGAGCAGTTGGCCTGCGGCAATCGCCTGCTTGTACCAGGGGCGAACCGTCGGGTCGTAGTCCTTGGGCGTGGTGGCGCTGGTGGAGATGAACGACTTGTCCGTCCACCCCACCGTGATGATGGGGAAGCCGTTGGCGTCGCCCATGTGCTTGCCGAAGCCTTGCGGGTCACCATGGTCGATCACGGCGGCGGTGGCCTTGACGGCCTGCGCCTTGGCCGCGACCCATTTGTCGATGGCGAGCGTGTTGCCGCTGGCGATGGCGGCGAGGTTCTGGTCAATCGATTCCATTGTGTTGCTGCGCACAATGGAATAGGTGGCAGCGCCGGACAGGGCCAGGGCGCCGATCACAGTGGCCGATGAGATCAGAAGGATGCGGGTGCGGAGCGAGGAAATCATGATTCTTCTTAGGGGAGTCCTGCGTGAATCAGTCTGCGTACGGGTATGACCGTAGCGCCCACCAGATGAGTTGCCGGCTGTCGGGGCCACTCAAGCTGCTACGGCATCGACTGGGGGAACTTGAGCCGGTCGAGCCCGCCCTTCCGAGGGGGGTGGCTGCTATAACACCAACCTGCCCGCTGATGGTCCGGCCCATTCGTTTTCATCAAAACGCACCGCATGCACGACACCGTCCACATTGACCCGACCAACGGCGAAGTCGAACTCGCCGATTTCCGCATCACCCCTGAAACACGCGCCGAGGCGCTCCCGAGCCGCTTTGCTGTCGGGCCCGTCCGACAGGTGCACCTCTGCGGCGAGGAGGTGCCTTGCCAGTTCGCCACCATGGCCGTGCTGGACGCCGCCACAGCCGTGACGGTCAGTCTGCGGTTTGAACGCGGCGCGCTCGTCAGCGTGTTCTTTCAACTGGAACAG
The DNA here is from genome assembly GCA_039592975.1 of Ralstonia sp. Classification (GTDB taxonomy): domain Bacteria; phylum Pseudomonadota; class Gammaproteobacteria; order Burkholderiales; family Burkholderiaceae; genus Ralstonia. The sequence continues at coordinate 201,856 of JBCNQE010000009.1, forward strand.
GCCGCTTCGTACGACGACATCGGCAGGGTGGAACAACAGCACCGCCGCTGGGTTACGCGCAAGCTGGGCAAGGACCCCGGCGGCGCGACGAACTACCCATGGGGCAGCGCGGGCGTGGCGCAAGACAAGAGTGGCGGCGTGCATGTCTTTCTGCACAACCGGAACAACGCCTGGGCGCGGTGAATACGCTGTAACACACACCAGCATCGGCCCGGATTGCCGCCCTCGCCCGGTTTGCAGTACCGTCGCCGGCATCCCTCACCGGAGCCCAGCGCCATGGCCGTGCTGCTGACCATCCTCAAGATCGCCGTCGTCATCGTGCTGGTGTCTTCATTGGCCGAGGCGATCGTGTTGTCGCTGAAAAACGGCTGGGCCAGCTATGACTGGAAGGCTGCGGGTGTCTCCGTGGTCGATTTCCTCGTACGCGAGTACCCACTGCGCTGGCTGCTGCCGCTGGCGTTCTGGACGCAGGGCCTGGAATGGGTCTACCAGCACCGCCTGTGGACCCTGCCGATGGACCATTGGACTGGCTGGGCCGCATGCTTTCTCGGCCAGGAGTTCTGCTACTACTGGTATCACCGCGCCGCGCATCGCGTGCGCTGGTTCTGGTGCACGCACGCCATCCATCATTCGCCGAATGACCTGAACCTGTCCGCCGCCTATCGCTTCGGCTGGACGGGCCGGCTGACGGGCACCCTGGCCTTCTTCGCCCTGGCGCCCCTGGTGGGCATGCCGCCGCGCATCGTGCTGATGCTGCTGTCGCTGAACTTGCTGTACCAGTTCTGGATTCACGCCACGTGGATTCCGCGCCTCGGGCCATTGGAGTGGGTGCTGAACACGCCCTCGGCACACCGCGTGCACCATGCTGCCAACCTCGAATACCTCGACGGCAACTACGGCGGTGTGCTGATCCTCTTCGACCGGCTGTTCGGTACCTACATCCCCGAACGCAAAGACGTGCCGTGCCGCTACGGCCTCGTGCATCCGATGCGTACGTACAACCTACTGATCATCGAGTTCAGTCACTGGCGCGCGCTGTGGCAAGACCTGAAGACGGCGCGCTCGGCGGGTGAGGTGCTCGGCTATCTGCTGCGGCCGCCCGGCTGGCGGCCTGACGGCAACGGCGAGACGACAGAAGACTTGCGCCGCCGCGCTGCGCTGCGGGATGCGGGCTCGCGATTTGACGACCCCGCGCCCGGCGAGCAGCCCGTCGCTTCGTCATAACCCTCCAGAACTCGCCAATGAAGCGCCGCGTAGAACGGGGCGGTTAAGCACTCACGGCAGGCGCAACGCCTGCGCCAGATGCCCATACACCACCGCCACCCGTCGCAGGTGGCGGGACTCGGGATGGGTCAGCACCCACAGTTCCGACTGGTTGGCGTCGTGCAGATCCCGCAGCAGTGTCAGGTCGGTACGCGCCTGGGCCATCAGCACGGGCAGGATGCCGACCCCCATGCCCATCGCCACCATCTCGGCCAGGATCTGCAGGCTGTTCACAAAATACGTCGGCATGACCTTCGGGAAATGCCGCTTCCGCCAGGCCACGGAGGGGTGATCGGGGATCGCGTCGTCAATGGCCAGCCACGGTGTGCGGCCCGCTTCCACGTCGGCGTAGGTCATGCCGCTGCCCCGCGCCGCATACAGCGCCACGCGGATGGAACCGAGGTGCTTGCCCACCAGATGCTGCGGCGGACGCCGTGTGGCGCGCACGGCGATATCGGCATCGCGGCGCGTGAGGCTGGCCAGCTCGTTGCTGGCGCGCAAGTCGTAGGCAAGGTTCGGGTGCTCGGCGCGCAGGGCCTGTAACGCGGGCGCGACCAGGCCGACGAGGATGGTGTCGGTGGTGGTGATGCGCACCGTGCCCGAGACCTGATCAGGCGCGGCATTGACCACCGTCCGCGCCGATTCCAGCGCAGCTTCCACCTGTTCGGCGCGCTCCGCCAGCGACAAGGCCAGCTCGTTGGCGAGATACCCCGTGCGTGAGCGAGCGAAAAGCCGTTGCCCCAGCCCACGCTCGATGCGCTGCACCGCGCGGAACACGGTGGACGCATCCACGCCAAGCCGTTCGCCCGCTGCCGCGAGCGTGCCGGTGCGCGCCATCGCCAGCACCACCTCCAGGTCGGCGGCGCTCAGGCGGTATTGCGTTTGTGCAAGCATGACTTTCCTTGGTGCGTATTCCATTGGCGTACACGCAATCCTACAGTGTCGTCAGTGCCGCTGCTGCCTGCGTACGCAGTGGCTGTTCCAACCTGGAGATGAACGTCTATGAAGCTCTATTACTCCGCCGGCGCCTGCTCGCTGGCCGTGCATATCGCCCTGCGTGAAGTGGGCGCGCAGTTTGACCTGACCGCCGTCAATCTGGCCGAGCACCTCACGGCGGACGGCACGGATTACTACACGATCTCGCCGCGTGGCTATGTGCCGCTGCTGGAGTTGGCCGACGGCTCCCGCCACACTGAGGGCGCCGCGCTGCTGCAATACGTGGCCGACCTCGACCCCGCACAGGCACTGATCGGCAAGGCCGGGAGCACGCGCCGCTTGTCGGTGATCGAATGGCTGACCTTTATCAGCACCGAGCTGCACAAGGGCTTTGGGCCGCTCTGGTACAAGGACACGCCCGAGGTCACGCGCCAGGGTGCCAAGGACAAGCTCGCCAAGCGCTTTGCAGAACTCGACGCGCGCTTCGCCAAGCAGCCCTATCTGGCCGGCGACTACAGTGTGGCCGACGCGTATGCCTTCACCGTGCTGAACTGGGCGAACTTCCTGTCGCTGCCGATGACGGCGTACCCGAACGTGCAGGCTTACATGGAACGCATGGCCGCACGCCCCGCCGTGCAAGCCGCGATGCGTGCGGAAGGCCTGGTGAAGGAAGACGCCGCCAGCTCAGTCGCCTGAACGTTCGATGACATTGGGCTGGGGTGTGCCGCCCTTGCGCGGCTGCAGCGCGAGGTGCACGCCCAGCCCGATGGCCGCGCCAACACACTCGGCGATGATGAATCCCGGCACGCTGGCCGGGGCGATACCGGCAAAGCTATCGCTGAACATGCGTCCGAACGCCGCTGCCGGGTTGGCGAACGATGTGGATGCGGTGAACCAGTACGCCGCGCCGATGTACGCAGCCACCAGCGAAGCGGCACGCCCGCCCGGCGCGCGCAGGATCACCAGCAGCAAGCCAGCCGTCGCCACCACTTCGGCAACCCACTGCCCAGGGCCACCACGCACCTTGGTGGAAAACTGCAACAGCGTCATGTCGAACATGGCGTGCGCCAGCCAGGCACCCAGCACCGCCCCAACGAGCTGCGCCGCGATGTACAGCATCAGCATCCGGCGCGGTAGTTCGCCCCGTACCACCATTACCGCCGACACGACCGGGTTGAAATGCGCCCCGCTGACGGGCCCGAATACCTCAATCAACACATAGAGCCCGCCCACCGTGGCCGCCGTATTGGCCAGCAGCGCCAGCGCGGCGTTGCCGCCTGCCAGCCGCTCGGCCATGATCCCAGAGCCGATGACGACTGCCAGCAGCAAGGCCGTACCCAGCGCTTCGGCCAGCCATCGGTTGCGCCAATCCGCCATGGTGTTCAGCTGCGCGCAATGCGTTCGAGATGGGCCTGCAGCTCGGCGTGGCCCAGCGTATCGAGCGGCAGCATCAGCAGTTGCAGCATCCGGTAGCCGAGCGCCTGGCGCGTCAGCTCAAAAGCCTGCCGCTTGCCCGCATCGCCGCCCAACGCATTGGACGGATCGGGATAGCCCCAATGCACCTTCACCGGACTACCGGGCCAGTACGGGCAGGCCTCCGCTGCGGCGCTGTCGCACACGGTGATGACGATGCGCATGGGAGGCGCACCCTCGGCTGCAAACGCATCCCAACTTTTGCTGTGATAGCCCGTGGTGTCGACGCCGGCATGGGCGAGCGCCTCCAGCGCAAACGGGTTCAGGCGACCGCTCGGTGCGCTGCCAGCGCTGTAGGCGCGCACGTCCTTGCCTAGGCGCTGTGCCCAGTGGTTCAGCATGCCTTCGGCCAGCACGCTGCGCGCGGAGTTGTGGGTGCAGAGGATCAGAACGTTGGTCGTCATGGGGCACCGTCAGCACTGGCAGGCAGCGCCTTCCACACCGCAGGGCTCGCCCTGGCAGCAGTTTTCAGTCAGAAAAGCCAGCACGCCTTGCATGTGATCGAACGCGGCACGGTAGATGAGATTGCGGCCGTCGCGCTCCTGCGTCACGAGCTGTGCGTGCATCAGTTCCTTGAGGTGGAACGAGAGCGTTGCCCCAGGTACGTCCAGTTGCTCGGCCATGGCCCCAGGCGTGAGTCCCTCCGGCCCCGCCACGACGAGCATGCGGAACACGCGCAAGCGCAGGTTGTGCGCGAGGGCGGCAAGGGCGCGGATGATGTCGTTGTCTTCCATATTTCCACTATAGTGGAAATATCAGTCTGCCCCAACCTACCCAACGTTTGCGGAACGGATTACAACGGCCACCCCTGCAATAGCGGCCCCACACGCGGTCTTGTCACCCCTGCATCGCTACAATCGCCGGCTTCGCTCCCACTGCTTTTCGCCGGTCTTTCCATGTTCAAGCACGTTGTTGTTGCCCTGGCGGTTGCCGCTGCGGGCCTGCCCGTTCTCGCCTACGCGCAAGTGCACGGGGCGGGGTCGACCGCCGCCGCGCCGGTCTATCGCATCTGGTCTGCGGGGTATGCCGCATCGTCCGGGGTCACGCTCAGTTATGACGCGGTAGGTTCGGGCGAGGGGCTCAAGCGCATCCGTGCAGGGGCGGTGGATTTCGGCGCGTCCGACGTGCCGCTGTCAAGCGCCGACGCCGCCAAGGCAGGCCTGGTGTGCGTGCCGTCGGTGGTGACGGGCGCGGTGCCGTTCATCAACGTGCCGGGCGTGGCGCGCGGGCAACTCAAGCTGACCGGTGACGTGCTCGCGCACATCTTCCTGGGCAAGGTGGAAAGCTGGGACGCCCCCGAAGTGCGCGTCCTCAACCCCGGCGTGACGCTGCCCAAGCTGAAGATCCGCCCCGTGGTGCGTGCGGACGGCTCGGGCACCACGTACCACTTCACCGATTATTTGAGCGCGGTCAGCCCCGAGTGGAAGACCGCCTACGGCACCAAGTCGACCATCGCATGGCCGGCGGACACGCTTGCCGCCAAGGGCAGCGGCGAGGTGGTCAAGACCGTGCAGGCAACGCCCGGCGCCATCGGCTATGTCGACTACAACTACGTGCTCGACAACGACCTCAACGCCGTGCAGTTGCGCAACGCAGCCGGCCGCTTCGTCAGCGCGCAGGTGAACGGCTTCCGCGAAGCCGTGGTGCAGAGCGCGTGGAACCGCAAGGGCGACTTCACCGCACCGCTAGTGAACCTGCCCGGTGCGGACACGTGGCCCATCACCATGGGCACCTTCATCGTGGTACCAGCCGTGAGTTCGTCCGGCCCGCGCACGCTGGCGGCGTTGAAGTTTCTGACGTGGGGCTATTTCCACGGTGACGAACTCGCCGCGCGCGCAAAGTTTGTGCCGCTACCCGAGCGCGTGCAGGCCATTGCGTATCGTGAACTGGCCCGCGTGACGGATACATCGGGTGCCGCCATCGGCCTGCAGAGCATGCCCGCAAACTGGGGCAAATGAGACTTGCCGGTGCAGTCTCTGCACAGGCAGCGGCACCGTTTTGATGCCGGGCAAGTGGCCTGCTGAAAGCTTTGCAACAAGGCTGGATTGTTCTGCGCCGTTACCTATAGTGGTCACGCGCCGCGCAAGCTAGCCTTGCGTGTCACTGCCAACGCAACAACGGGAAGCAATCATGGCCACCGCCATCGCAGACCAGGACGAGCAGATCGACAAAATCGCACACGACACCGGCGCACCTGCCGATCTCGTCCGTGCCCAATATCAGGAAACGCTACGCATGCTGGCCGCCGATGCCCGCGTGCAGGACTACCTCTCGCTGTTCGTCACGCGGCGCGTGATGGCGGCGTTCCGCCCGCGCCGCACCCCGCCGCGCTGATCTTCCGCGCATTTCTGCGCTTATTCCTCGCTGATCATCCCCACGAAGGCGTGCGCCGCGCGGCGCATCCATTCGCGTGCGCGTTCGGCCTCGAACTGCATGCGCGCAAAGCCGTGGGTCATGCCGGACGCCTCGATGGTGATGACCTGTGCGCCGTGTTCGACGAGGTGGTCGGCGTAACGCAGGCCATCGTCACGCAGCACGTCGTGCGCAGCCACGATGACAACCGTATCAGGCGGCGTGTGCGCCGGCCGCTGTGCCATGAGGTCGACGCGCACATCGTGCTCGGATGGCAGCTTGGCCAGCGCGTCGGCGCCGATGAACTGCGTCCAATACCAGCGCATCTCGTCACGCGTGAGACCGGGCCCTTGCGCGAAGGCGTTGTAGCTTTCGCTGCCGAATGCCGGCGTGGTGACGGGATAGACCAGCAACTGCGCACTGACGAGCCCTGGGCGCACCACCTGCGTGGCCTGGGCAGCAAGATGACCGCCCGCACTGTCGCCACCCACGGCAAGAAATGCCGGATCGAAGCCAAGCTGCGCGCGCTGTTCTGCAAGATAGGCCAACGCATCGCGTGCATCGTCGGCCGGAATGGGAAACGAATGCTCCGGCGCCAGGCGATAGTCCACGCTGACGACGGCACAGCCCGTGTCCTGCGCAAGCAATGCGGCTAGCAGACGATGCGTGGTACGCGGTGCGCCGACCACCCATCCGCCCCCGTGGAACCACACCAGCAGGCGCGGCTTCGCCACGTGCTTGGGCCGGAAGACGATGGCATCGAGCGTGCGGCCCGGCAGCGGCAAGCTCAGATCAGAGGCCTCCACGCCCTCGGGATCAGGATGGTTCGACAGCGCGGCAATCGCCTCGAAACGCGCGCGCTGGGCCGGCGGGTCTTGCGGCGGCGGCAAGGCGCCAAAGCACTCGGCAATACGTTGATAGAACTGCAGGATCTGCGGATCGACGGCCATGGTGGAAAGAGGATGCGATAACCGTCGAAGTGTAGCCTGGGCCAGTGGTATGCGATCAGGCGCGCTGACCGATGCCGAGTCGCCAGTGCTCGATCTTGGTACAGCGGTCCTGCACGGCCGGAATGCCGGCGGCACGCGCCGCCGCCATGGCTTCATCGTTGACGATGCCAAGCTGCACCCAGATGCCGCCCACGCCCACGGCAATCGCTTCCTGTACGACGGGCAGCACGTGTTCGGCACGGCGGAAGATATCAACGAGGTCGATGCGCTGGCCGGCAGCCGCCAGCGTGGTCGCCGCCTCGGCCAGCGTGGCGTAGCACGGCTCGCCGAGCACGTCCTCACCGGCATGCTGCGGGTTGACGGGCACGATGCGATAGCCGGCCTGCTGCAGGTAACGCGCCACGTCATAGCTCGGCCGCGTGGGGCGCGGCGACAGCCCGACCACGGCAATGGTCTTGCCCGACAGCAGCCGGCGCATGGTGGCTTGTTCGTCGACGTAGGAAGGATTGGCAGACATGGTGAGCAGTCGATTCAGGTAGTGGGCCGCTTGCACGCGGCCCCGAGATCATCCAGACGCACCGCCGCGCGAAACGCGCCCGATGCATACGGGCCCACCTCATACGGCCCGTAGTGCACGACGATGCGGTTGCCTTGCAGCGTAAACGGAAACGCGGCGTTGCGCAGGTCCTTCTCCTTGAGCGCGCCGCGTGCGGCATCGGGTGCGCCTTCGCGCTTGAGCGCATTGACGATCTGCGCGTTGAAGCTTTGCAGGCACGCCGACGTGGGGTTCAGTACGTCCGCCAGCGTGATGGCTTGGAAGCCCTGCGCACCGCGCCGCCAGTTGCCGGCGGCGAAGCCGTAGTTGCCATGTGCGCCACCGCTGTAGGCCCACACGGTGCGCAATAGGCTCACGGTGTCCGCCACGCTGATGGCGCTGATGCGCACGACGCATTCCGTGTCGTATTGCTCGCAGCGGTTAACGCGCAACGATTGCACCAACGCGTCGATGGCCGCATCGCCAGTCACGGGATAGCGCTCAGTGATGGTGGCCTGCCCTGCCGTGCCGGTGACTTCGCGATAGCGCGCCACGCGCTTGAGCGTGAAGGGCTGGCTGCGGCCGCCGTCGCTCCACGTGCCGGTGGCGCTCGCACCGTCCGCCGAGAAGGCACCGGAGAGCGTGCCGCCCTCGCGGGCGATGGGCCGGCCGTTACCGTCAATGGCGTCGGCGCGCTCGCGCCAGATGAAGCGGCGCTCTGGCGCGTTGCGGCCCTCGATTGCCCACAGCGCGCGGCCTTGCGGGCGATCATCGTAGGCCTCGCCGGTGAGCGTGTCGGCGATGGGGTCCTTATCTTTGTCCTGGTCGGCAGGCGGCGGGTCGTACACGCTCAGCCAAACGTTCCAGCCCGGGTTTTCGGCGCCATTGCTGATCGCGCCCTGCCAGAACGTGCCCGCGTGGCGTTCGCGCGGCATCTTGGATTTGGCAAGCGCCGCCGTTGGCGCAGACGCAACAGGGGCGGAGGCGGCCGGCGCACTTGCCGCCGCCTGGGGCGCTGCCGAAGGCGCCTCTGCGCCTGCATGTGCAGCGCCCGCCCCGCAAAGTGCCGCCATCAAGGTAACAAAAACGCCAGCGCTTACCTGCGCCCGACCTGCCTGACCCGCCGCATGCTGCTGCATGCCTCCCTCCTTGAACCCGACGCCCTAACTCAGCCCACGCCCCGAAGCCCCGCTCTCCGCGCGGTTTGCCAGCCTCTGAAGCAAAGTGCTGAGACAGAGCAGGTGCAGCAGACGTTCCCGCAAACGGCTCTTTAAGCGCCGTTTGCATCACGTCATGGGGTCGCTTGCAACACTTGCATTCGATTGCAATCCGACACACTTTGTTACCTCTGAGGCCTACCTCGTCGCCCACAATGCCTTCGCACCTTGCAGTTGTGTCCAATTGTTGTGCGCCAGACGGGCATCCCACCCGACATCCGCGCGCGGGCACGACGGCGATGCCAAGTTACCCCTCCTTTCGAATTGACCCCTCGAAGGGATTTCCCGTCCGCGCGGCGCTCCCCGGCCCGCGCGCTTTTTTTTGCCTGCGCAATTTGCGCGCCCGACGTTCTGTCCAGGCGCTTTCTGACGCGCCCTCCCCGAAACACGCTCTTACAAAACCAAGTCGGCATCGTGCCCGCTGCTGCGTTTAATGGAGACATCCACGCGGCACCCGCCGCCATAAAAAACGAGGGCTCATCATGTCCGCTCCTTCCCGTAGTGCCGTGCGTCTGGCTGGCCTGCGATTGCCGCATGTCCTGCGTGCCGTTGGCGTTGCTGCCGTGTTGCTGGTATGCGGCTCGCAGGCTGCGCTGGCCGCCGATCCTGCCTCGCGTGTGGCGCGGCTGTCCGATTTCTCCGGCGCGGTCAGCTTCGCGCCGGCCGGCTCCGACGATTGGGCCGGCGCCACGCTCAACCGCCCCTTCACCACGGGCGACCGCCTGTGGTCCGATCAGGGCAGCCGCAGCGAACTGCACGTTGGTTCCACCGCGCTGCGCCTGGGGCAAAACACCGGCGCCACCCTGGTCGACCTAGATGACCGTAACACGCAAGTCAAGCTGACGCAGGGCGCGCTGTCCGTACGCGTGCGCGCGCTACCGCCCGACCAGACCATCGAGATCGATACGCCCAACCTCGCGTTCAGGCCACAGGCGCCGGGCGAGTACCGCCTCGACGTGGCGCCTGATGGTTCCAGCACCACCGTCACCGTCTGGCACGGTCAGGGCACCGCCTATGGCGACGATCGCTCAACGCCGCTTGGCGCTGGCCAGCAGATCCGCTTTGGCGGCACCGACCTCGCCGAGGCTGGCGGCATGGACAACCCCGGCCGCGACGGCTTCGACCGCTGGGCCGCATCGCGCGACGCTCGCGAAGATGCGTCTATCTCTGCACGCTACGTCGGCCGCGAAATGACCGGCTACGAAGCGCTGGACGGCTATGGTTCATGGCGCGAAGAAGACGGCTACGGCGCCGTATGGGTGCCGAGCGCGGTGCCAACCGGCTGGGCGCCCTATCGCACGGGCCATTGGGCGTGGGTGGCACCGTGGGGCTGGACTTGGGTGGACGATCAGCCGTGGGGCTTCGCGCCGTTCCACTATGGCCGCTGGGCCTATGTCGGCGCCACGTGGTGCTGGGTGCCGGGGCCGGTGGTACCGCGCCCGGTGTATGCGCCTGCGCTGGTCGGTTTTGTGGGCGGAGGCGGTGGCGGCGGTGTCAGCTGGGGGATCCACATCTCGATCGGTTCACCAGGCGTCGCGTGGTTCCCGCTCGCCCCGGGCGAGGTGTATCGCCCCGTGTATGCCGCCAGCCCGACCTACGTCACCAACATCAACAAGACAGTGGTGGTGAACAACGTCACGGTCAACAAGACCATCATCAACAACAACGTGACCAACATCACCAATGTGAACCGGGTCACGTACGTCAACGCCAACAACCCAGCCGCGCTGACGGCCGTACCGGCCAAGACGTTCGTGAGCGGCCAGCCAGTCGGCCCCGCGATGACGACGCTGCGCCCTGAGCAGATGCGCGCACAACTCGCGCACGCACAGATTGTGTCAACGCCTGCGCTGGCACCGGTGAAGGCGAGCCTGGTGGGCGCGGCTGCCGCCAACGGCGCGCATCCGTTGCCGCCGGCACAGGTGTTCTCGCGTCAAGCCATTGCCGTACGTGCACCGCAAGCACCTGCAGGCGGACATGACGCGTTGGCCGAGCGCTTCCATTCGCAAGGCGGAGCGCTGCCGGGCGCCGGCCCAGCATGGACCGGCGGTAACGCAGGCGCGCGCGTTGCACCGGTGCGTGGCCAGCCCAACGCAGCAACGCTGCCCACGCCAGCAGCTGCGCAGGCAGCAGGTCTACGTTTGACGCGTGCCGTATCCAACGAGCCCGCACGCGCCCGCAACGAACCGGGCCGTCCACCGGAACAGCGCGGTCCGAACGGTCTGAATAGTCCGCAGGGACTGATGGGTTCGCCGAACCCGCAAGGTGCACAGGCACCGCACGGCGCTCAGCCTGGCGCTGGTCCGCAGGCGCTGATGGCGCCCGGCGCGATCAATCGCCCACGCCCGCTGCCCGGCGCAGCCGCACCGCAGGAGCGTCCGGGGCAGCCGCAAGCCGGACAGGCACCGCAAGGCCCGGCCGGGATGACGACGCGCCCACCGCAGCACGAAGGCGCACCGGGTACACCGCGTGACGAACGCCGCGCCTTCGAGCCGCGCCCGCAACCGCCGCAGGCCGCCACACCAGCACCCCAAACTCAACCCCAACCGCAGCGCGGAGGCCAGGAGCCGAATCGCTTCACCGGCAATCCGACCCCGACAATGCAAGAGCGCCCGCACAGCGAGCCACCGCAGATGCACTCACGCCCCGAGCCCGAGCAGCGTCCGCCGCAGCCACGCATGGAAGCCCCGCGTCCGGCGCCGCAGCCACACGCTGTAGAGATGCGCCCACCGCAACCACAACCACAGTCGCGCGCGCCGGAATTCCACCCGCCCCAACCGCAGCCTCAACAGCACCCGCCAGAAGCCCGGCCGCCCCAACCGCAGCCCCAGGCGCAACCGCCGCGGCAGGAACACCACGAGGGCCAACCGCATCCGCAGGGTGGCCACCGCGGTGACGAGAAACACGAAGGCGAGCACCGCTGACACACCCGCCCGTCACCGTGGGCGGGCGAAAAAAAAAAGCAGCCCTTCGGGGCTGCTTTTTCGTCTGGACCGGTCGATGACACCAACCGGTACACACTGCCTAGCGCTTGCGACGCAGGCGAGCGATTGCTGCCAACTGGGCAGCAGCCACGGCGAGTTCACCTTGTGCACGGGCCAGATCGATGTCGCTGCTTTGGTTCTGCAGCGCCTCTTCGGCCGCACGCTTGGCTTCGTTCGCCTTGGCTTCGTCCAGGTCGTGACCGCGGATTGCGGTATCGGCCAGCACGGTCACCTTCTTCGGCTGCACTTCGAGAATGCCAC